>JQAY01000009.1:689-98795 GCA_001436895.1 Weissella confusa | reverse complement strand
AGAACATAAGAAAACCCCATGAGTTAGATTTACTCCAACTCATGGGGTTCAGTTCACGAGAGCGTTTACTGCTTTCGGAAGCTTTTTTTCTACGGCGTCGAATTACCAATCACTAAAGTAGGCGTAATGAGTTCAGATGCAACGGTTTCGCCGTTTAACTGTGCCATCAATAATTTCACCATGGTGTTCGCAATCACGCCTAATGGTTGCTGAATCGTGGTTAGGGTAGGCGAGGATAACTTGTGGATGTAAATCCCGTCGAACCCAATAATTCCAATTTCGTTTGGGAATGACAAGCCTAGTGCCTGACTGGCCCTGATTGCACCGAGCGCCAAACGATCGGTTGCCGTTACAATCCCAGTTCCTGGCGCCGGACTGATTAATGTGACCAATTCAGTGGCAGCGCACTCGTTATTTGGCAAATCGTAAGCTTCAATAGGCAACCCGTACTTCATCATCGTTTGTCGATAACCGGTTTCGCGATTCAGCGCGAACGGCTCGTCGATTGATAAGCCAAGATACACAACATGTTCAAAACCGTGGTTGATGAGATACTCAGTTGCCATCGCAGTCCCGACGGTGTTGTCGCTGTCTACTGAAATCAGACCAGGTGCCATACCATAAATAACGACGGGAACAGGGAGGTGCAGTGACTCGATATCTGTTCGTCGTGCACCGCTCACTAAGAAGGCATCCACATTCGTCAAATCAAATTCACGGTCGTGGCGGACTTCCAATGTATAGCCATGGTGTCGTAGGGCATCAGTTAAATGGATCAATAAATGCGCATAATACGGCTCAATTTCTGCAATATCATCAAGTAGAACGAAGGCGATGTTGTAATGCCGCTTGTTCGCCAAGGCACGGCCTGCTCGGTTCTGTACATACCCAAGCTCAAGAATCGCCTGTTGCACATCCTCCTGAATTTCTAGTGAGACTAGTTCGGGATGGTTTAAGACACGAGAAACAGTCATTTTAGAGACATGAGCTGTCTTCGCAACGTCGTTAAGTGAGACCATGAATAAACCTCCTAATAAATGAAAGCGCTAACACGCCCAACTTATATTAAGTGTAGCATACTTTCAAATGCAGGCAGAATGTAATTTTATGTTACCGGTAACATTCTGAAAACGCTTTCATTTTGTAATCAAGAGAACTATAGTGGAATTTGTAAATAAAGCGCTTTCATTTGCAGTTCACAGATAGGTTATTTTGAAATTACGAGGTTGAATCATGACAGAATCGCAAAACAAGGTTGGTAAGAAGCATCTACCAACGCTAACAATCGCGACATTGATGTTGATGACGTTTGGAAATTTGGGTACTTCCATGGCGTTCTCACTGCAAAGTGCCAACATGGGACGTATCTTCCAAACGCTTGGTGCTGATCCTACGAAGCTAGGATTCTTCTTTATTTTGCCACCATTGGCTGGAATGGTTGTCCAACCATTGGTCGGTTACTTCTCAGACCGTACTTGGTTGCCTAAGATTGGTCGTCGTTTGCCATATTTGATTTTGGGAGCTTTGGTTGCCATCGTCGTCATGGCCTTGTTGCCAAACGCCGGTTCATTTGGTTTTAAGACATCAACTGCTTTGTGGTTCGGTGCCATTGCCATCTTGTTCATGGACTTGTCATCAAACATGTCAATGCAACCATTTAAGATGATGATTTCAGACATGGTTAACGATAGCCAAAAGGATATGGCTTGGTCATGGCAAACCATCTGGGGAAACATTGGTGGTGTTATCGCCAACTTGTTCCCATACTTCTTTACTGCCATTGGTGTTGCCAACGTTGCCGCTCAAGGACAATTGCCAGCATCAGTTAAGTGGTCATTCTATGTTGGAGCAATTATTTTGGCTATTTCAGCCGCTTTCACAGTATGGAAGGTTGATGAATACGATCCTGAGACGTACGCAAACTACCACGGTCTTGATGAGCAAAAGGGTGAGAAGCAAAACGTCTTCGAAATCCTAAAGCACGCACCAAAGGTTTTCTGGACACTTGGATTGGTTGAGTTCTTTAGCTGGGCCGGCTTCCAATACCTATGGACGTACGGAACGGGTACGGTTGCAAGTAACATCTGGCACACGACGAACGCTGCTTCAGGTGCCTTCCAAGCCGCTGGTAACTGGTTCGGTGTCTTGTCAGCCATCGAAACGGTTACGGCCATTGTTTGGGGATTGATTATTTCACGTTTGAACAACAAGACGCGTAAGCCAGCTTACACATTTGGTTTGATTGTTGGTGCTGCTGGATTTGCTTTGTTGGCTACGACTGGATCAAAGACCATGTCAGCAGTTGCGTTTGTGATGTTGGGTATGGCTTGGGTTACGATGAACGCTATCCCATTCACGATTTTGACGAACGCATTGGACGGACAACACGACGGAACTTACATGGGCTTGTTTAACTCATGGATTTGCTTACCACAAATTGTTGCCTCTGTTGCATCATTTGCCCTTTACCCAATGTTGGGTAACCACATGCCACACATGATTTTGGTATCAGCATTCTTGTTTGTTTTGGGTGGTATTAGTGTTTGGGCCGTGAAGGAAACGTCTGTCGAACACGGTGACAGCGTGCGCTAATCAGTAAGAGAGGGGAGCATTATGAACCTAGCAGGTATTATGCACCGTCCCGACAGTGAGATGGCGTATGTCGTGAATGAGCAAACCGTTAATATTCGCCTGCGTACTGCCAAAGACGACATTGTTAACGTTGAATTATTAGCAGGTGATCCGTACAGTTTGCGGAGCTTGCCAACTGATGAAAAGTTCTACCAAGTGCCAAAGCAGATGACCAAGATTATGTCAGATGGGATTTCTGATTTTTGGCAGGTGACGGTGACCGAGCCGAAGCGACGGTTAGCATATGCCTTCCTAGTGACTGATATGCTCGGTATCCAGAAAATTTATAGTGACAAAGGCTTCTTTAAAGTGGCTGATGCCGATTTGATGGATATGAACTTTTACTTTCGTATGCCGTTTTTTCAAACGATTGATCAGTACAACGCCCCGGAATGGGTGACCGATACGGTTTGGTATCAAATCTTCCCAGAGCGATTTGCCAATGGGGATGCATCAAATGATCCGACCGGCACGAAACCTTGGCGTTCAACGGATCATCCGGGTCGTGAAGATTTTTATGGTGGTGACTTACAGGGGATTTTGGACCATTTGGACCACTTGCAAGACCTTGGGGTTTCAGGCATCTATTTGAATCCAATCTTCCAAGCGCCATCGAATCACAAATATGACACGCAAGATTATATGACCGTGGACCCACACTTCGGGGATGCCAAGTTGTTTAAGCAACTGGTTCAAGCAGCGCATGAACGTGGTATTCGCGTCATGTTGGACGCCGTTTTCAATCACATTGGTGACAAGTCGATGCAGTGGCAGGATGTATTAAAGAACGGGCAAGCATCACCATATGCGAACTGGTTCCACATTCGTGAATTCCCAGCAACGTACACACCAACGGATAACTTTGAATTTGCAGCTGATGCAACGTACGACACGTTTGATTACACGCCACACATGCCAAAGCTGAATACGAGTAATCCAGAAGTGGTTGATTACTTGTTGAATATTGCGACGTATTGGGTCAAAGAATTTGATATCGATGCCTGGCGCCTTGATGTCGCTAACGAAATCGATCATCATTTCTGGCGTAAATTCCACGATGCGATGATGGCATTGAAACCTGATTTTTACATTCTAGGTGAGATTTGGCACACATCGCAGAGCTGGTTGGTCGGCGACGAATTTACGGCGGTGATGAACTACAGTTACACTGGCGCCATTCTGCAATACTTCTTGGAGAATGAGTCAGCCGACACATTGGTTCAAAAGATGAGCCATCAATTGATGTTGTATCGTGATGCCACGAATCGCATGATGTTTAACACCTTGGATTCACACGATACGCCACGTTTGATGACCTTGGCGCATGAAGATAAGCAACTAGCGAAAAGCATCCTTGCATTTACCTTTATGCAGCCGGGGGTCCCATCAATTTACTATGGAACAGAATACGGTATGACCGGGGAGAACGATCCGGATGATCGCAAGCCGATGGTTTGGCAGCCAGAGTTACAAGACCATGATTTGTACGACTTTATGCAAAAATTAGTACAAGTCAGGCGCCAAGACATTGCTAAGCTATCTGACGACAAAATTATCTTTGACGTGATTGGGGAACGTCAAATTCGATTGACGCGTGAAGATAATCAAAAGCGCATCGTTGGGGTGTTCAACAATGGCACGACCGACTTAACGGTTGAGCAGCCAGTCACTATTTTGCTAAAAACAAATCAATCTGAGACGCAACTGGCACCAAACGACTTTATCATTTGGACCGAGCCAGTGCGCTGATTATGAGGGAATAATAACATGAAACGAATTTTTGAAGTTAGTCCTTGGACAATTACAACGCACGAATTGAATCCTGCTGACAAGCGTTTGCAAGAATCAATTACATCATTAGGAAATGAGTACATGGGTATGCGCGGTATGTTTGAAGAAACGTATACTGGTGACTCATTGCAAGGTGTCTACATTGGTGGTGTCTGGTTCCCAGACAAGACCCGTGTTGGTTGGTGGAAGAATGGGTACCCAGAGTACTTCGGTAAGGCTATCAACGCTTTGAATTTTGTGAAGGCTGAAATCCGCATTGACGGTGACTTGATTGATTTGGCTAAGACGCCATTTGATGATTTTAAGTTGTCATTGGACATGAAGGCTGGTATTTTGCACCGTTCATTCATTGTGAAGGGTGTGAAGATTAGCGTCGATCGCTTTATCTCAGTTGCCAAGAAGGAATTGGCTGACTTGCGCTGGACGTTTGTATCAGTCGACAAGGCCACGCACCAATTGGAATTGACGTCTTTGATTGATGCCGATGTCATGAACGAAGATTCAAATTACGATGAGAAGTTCTGGGACGTGTTGGATAAGGAAGCTGATGAAGAATCAGCCTTTATCATGACCCGTACAATCGCTAACCCATTTGGGGTGCCACAATTTACGGTTGCCGCTCGTCAACGCTTCGTCTCTGATTTGCCAGCGGTTGGTTCAGTCAATGATGACAAGCAAGTTGGAAACGTCTTTGCTGGTATCGTGACGGAAACGCCTGTTCAAATCGAAAAGCGTGTCATTGTCACAACATCACGTGACTATGACACAAACGATGCTGTGAAGGCTGCCACGGATGATTTGTTTGCTGACATTGCATCAAATACCTACAACGATTTGGTCATCGACCACACAACTGGTTGGGCTAAGCGTTGGGAGAAGGCGGATGTGCAAATCGAAGGGGATGAAGAAGCCCAACAAGGTATTCGCTTTAACTTGTTCCACTTGTTTGCCACTTACTACGGTAACGATGCGCGTTTGAACATCGGACCA
This sequence comes from Weissella confusa, assembly GCA_001436895.1. Taxonomy (GTDB): domain Bacteria; phylum Bacillota; class Bacilli; order Lactobacillales; family Lactobacillaceae; genus Weissella; species Weissella confusa. Next base: position 93,383 of record JQAY01000009.1, on the reverse strand, counting down.
AAGGGCTTCACTGGTGAGAAGTATGGTGGTGCCACGTATTGGGATACGGAAGCGTTTGCCATTCCAGTTTACCTAGGGGTTACTGATCCAGCTGTCGTGAAGTCATTGTTGAAGTACCGTTACCAACAAATCGAAGGGGCTTACCACAACGCTAAGCAACAAGGCTTGGCTGGGGCATTGTATCCAATGGTGACCTTCGATGGTATCGAATCACACAACGAATGGGAAATTACGTTTGAAGAAATTCACCGTAACTCAACGATCGCCTATGCCATCTACAACTACACGCACTTGACGGGTGACCGTTCATGGCTTGAAAACGAGGGTAGTGAAGTGTTGATTGGTATCGCGCGCTTCTGGGCTGACCGTGTGCACTATTCAGCACGCAACGATGCGTACATGATTCACGGTGTTACCGGACCAAACGAGTACGAGAACAACATCAACAACAACTACTACACTAACTGGATGGCTAAGTGGGTATTGTCATACGCTTTGGAAAACATCGACACGGTTGCGCCAGAGTTCCAAACGAAGTTGAACGTCACAGCCGAGGAACGCAAGCACTGGCGAGAAATTGTCGACAAGATGTACTTGCCTGAAGCGGACGTGACGGACGTCAACGGTGTGCCACGTCACGTCTTTGTTGCGCACGACACATTCTTGGACAAGGAATTGGTGCGAGTTCGTGATTTGGATCCAAAGAACTTGCCAATTAACCAACACTGGTCATGGGACCGTATCTTGCGTTCACCATACATTAAGCAATCAGATACATTGCACGCGATGTACTACTTCCCAGATGCCTTTACGGAACAACAAAAGCGTGACAACTATGAATTCTATGAGCCATTCACGGTGCACGAATCATCATTGTCACCATCTGTTCACTCAATTATCGCCGCTGACTTGAAGATGGCCGATAAGAGTGTCGAGTTCTACGAGCGTACGGCGCGTCTTGATTTGGACAACTACAACAACGACACGTCAGATGGGTTGCACATCACGTCAATGACGGGTGCTTGGCTATCAATCGTGCAAGGATTTGCTGGCATGCGTGTCCGCGATGACCAATTGCACTTCGAGCCATTCTTGCCTGACAAGTGGCAAGGCTACAGCTTCCGCTTCCTATTCCGCGGTCGCTTGTTGTCAGTCGCTGTTGACCAAAACGGTTCACACGTCGAATTGTTGTCTGGTGAGCCATTGACGATTGATTTGGCTGGTGAAAAGCTAACTTTGGAGGCCTAAGATGACAAGATTTTCAGACATTAAGGGATTTGCCTTTGACTTGGATGGCGTCATCACTGACACCGCTAAGTTTCACACGCAAGCTTGGCACGCCCTTGCTGATCAAGTAAACGTGACTTGGACGCCAGAATTGCAAGAGTCATTGAAGGGGATTGACCGCATGGGCAGTCTTGAGATGATTTTGAAGGCTGGCAACAAGCAAGATGACTACACACACGATGAAAAGGTGGCGTTGGCATCTTGGAAGAATAACCACTACGTTGAATTGATTTCTGGTTTGACGCCGGACGATATTTTGCCGGGGATGGCAGATTTCATCAAGGAATTGAACGACAAGGGTTACAAGGCTAGTGTTGCGTCAGCCTCAAAGAACGCGCCATTTATTCTTGACCGTTTGCAATTGACGGATTCATTTGTGGGCATTGTTGACCCAAGTACGTTAACTGCCAACAAGCCGGATCCTGAAATTTATGTGCGTGCCGCCGAGTTATTGAACTTGCCATCAGAGCAAGTCATTGGTTTGGAAGATGCTGCGTCAGGTATTCAAGCAATTAACGGGGCTGGCGAAGTGTCGTTGGGAATCGGTAACGCCGAAATTTTGCACGACGCTGACATTCGCTTTGATGCAACTGCCGACGTTACGTTAGCAAACATCGCGGCAAAACTCGATTAACAATTTGTACCTCTCACGAATCTCAAAAAATATCTCAAACCAAAGTTTTGCCGCGAAGGCGCCAGTTTCGTTATGCTGGCGCCTTTTTAGTTGATGACATTAACAAGCTTGCCAACTATAATTAAGTAAACACAAGTTTGTTTGGATTTTAATTAGAGGAGGCCTAGAATGGCAGCACGTCCTAATTCAAGTCGTCATCTCGTTTTGACGGCATTATTTATTGCAATTATTCTGCTACAGTCAGTTGTTCCTTGGCTGGGCACATTACCACTTGGGGCGTTCGCAATTGGGGCAGCGGTAACGATTATTACGTTTACTGTCGCAATTGGGGCGATGGTCTTGGGGCCTCGCGCCGGTGCGTTACTAGGTTTCGTTTGGGGTGCCTATTCACTTTGGCACGCTTGGACATCAGCACCAAGTATTGGCGCATTGATTTTCCGTAACCCAATCACAGCGATTGTGCCACGAATGTTGGTCGGTTTGATTATTGGGTACCTGTACTGGCGCTTTGTTAAGAATCGCCCGATGGGACAACAGACCATTTGGTTAGCAGGACTTGGCGCTTTGTCTGCCTTTGTGAACACATTTTTTGTGTTGAGCATCACGTGGATTGGCTTTACGGTCATGCACACAACGGCGTTTGGTATTCCTGATTCAGGACTCGCAAATTACTTGATTGTTTCAATTGCCGGTTTCAACGGTGTTTTTGAAATCATTGTTGGGGCGATCTTAGTGCCACTGATTGGCATTCCGGTTTTGACATTCTTCAATCGTCAAAACGCACGATAATTTTTAGACTCGGTAGCAACTGCTATCGGGTCTTTTTTTGCGCGTTTTTCATAAAAAAACCATAGTTTCGTAATTTGATACGTCAAAAGAGCTTTAATGTCCGCAGTTCGTTAAAATTTAGATACAGAAGTAGATTTTGACCATGTAATAGGGGTGTTTTTGTCGATATTAGTTCCCGCTTTTTAGTACTTTTGTGAGCTAAACTATCGACAATGGTCGAAGTCTATACTTTGACAGTCTTGAATTTTAGGGGAGTTAAAATCATGAAATCTACAGACACAAGTGTAAAGGAGCGAGAAGTTAATCTCGAAGATGCCGGTGGTGGTAATAAGAAGAATAAGCAGTGGCTTCGTTTTGGTGCGACGTCATTGCTGATTGCCATTGGTATGGGGGCTAACACAGGCGGTGAGGTTTCAGCGGCGGAAGATCCAACGATTGACGATGCTGATGCTTCTTTGGTGAGCTCATCTGACAAGGATGACGACCAAGATATTGAAGAACGTGATAAGGATGGCGATGGGTTGGATGATGAAACTGGCGAACCAGTGCCTACTAATCCAAGTGATCCAGATTCAGTCGTAGCTAGCGCAGAAGCTACGACGTCAGAAGAATCAGTCGTGGAATCGGTGGCCGAAACGCCAGTTGATCCAGTTGTAGTGGAGAGTACGAGTTCTGAAACAAGCAGTCTACCTGAAGAGAGCGTTGTCTCAAGCACTGCAGAAGTTAGCGATAGTGAATCAGTTGTCCAATCACCGGTCACAAGCCAAAGTTCATTGGCTAGTTCGGTGGTTTTGTTGACCACATCTGCAGCTTCAGAAAGTTCGGCTACGTCAACGGATTCATCTGATGCGTCTAGCGAAGCAAGTAGTGCGACAAGCGATGAGGAGTCAAGCGCATCTGACAGTTTGGTGAGCGTGGCACCTGAAAGTGAAGCTGAGTCATCTTCAGCTGAATCAGCAATGAGTAGCGCAGACTCATTGCAATCGGTTGTACCAGCTAGTTCACAATCAGCAACTGTTTTGGGAGCAGACGATAGTGCGACTGAGGAAGAAACAGTCCCAGAAACTGTCGCAGATGGCGTGACCGTTTCCGTTGACACAACAATCGAAATTCCAAATAAGGACAGTTTTACGGGTTCAGACTATGGCCTAAGTAGCACTGTTACAGTGACGTATGTTGATAAGTATCTCTGGATTAACTTGCCAGCATCTTACAACTTCAACAGCATTGATATGGATGCGTTGAAAGCATACGCGGCCCGTAACCGCATGGTCATTTCCTTCTTGCAAGAAGGTGAACAAGAGAAGGACACAACAACTGGTCTGACAGAAGCACAACAAGCATCGTTTGATTTGTTTAATCGCGATTCGTTTAACTTGATGCCGGCAACCGAAGTCATGAATGATAACGGCACGATTATTGTGTACTGGCCTGATTCAACCGAAGCAAGTACAACATTTGATTCGGTTGACCACGATGACATTCGTATTTGGGCTGAGACAAATGGCTTGGATTGGGTTGTTGCATCAGAGGCTTGGCGCCGTATGGATACGGGACAAACAGTGCCGACTGGTGACCAAGTTTTGGATACAAGCAACACAGACTTGCCGGCAATTATTCGTAATGATGCTAACTTGTTGCGAACGTATTATCCAATCCAATACTTCTTGAGTGCTAGTGACAAGAAGCAATATGTTATCTTTATCGCACGTGAAGGCCGTACGTCTGATCCGTGGAGTCAGACGATTAAACCGGGTGAGACCTTGATGATTGCTGAAATTAATTCATCAGGAATTATTGGGCGAACATATTTGACCAATGGTCAAACCGTAACGTTGAATGGAACGACAATCACCGACCGTTTCTCGGCAGGTAGCGGTGATTACTACATTGGTAGCTATTACACAAGTACAGGAACTAGCTTGCAATCGTGGACGATTCAGGGAATCACGACCAAGGCAACCGCAGCCGGTGCCAACTACTACTATGCTATCGATAACGGTGATGGAACGTACACTAAGACGGACATTCGTATTCCGGTGAATACAAGCGCCGGTTCAACCGGTGATGCCAAAGTTAATACGTTGACCGGTGGATCTGGTGGGTCTTTCCCAGACGAATACATCGTCACGTCCGACGTGCTGGCCGGGTACCAGCTTGTGCCGTCATTGACGTACGTTTCAGGTCAAATGTCTTCTACGACAAGTGGCACCGGCACAGGGACGACGCAAACGGTGCGTGGAAAGTTTATGACCAACAATTATGATCAGATGGTTAAATCTGGTGCGAACATGTATCGTACAGTGCTTGATCCAAACAATCCATTTAATTTAGCGTTAGTTCGTGCTTATGGATTTGATTTGAGCAAGGTGCCGGTCGGTGCGGTGGTTGATAAGTATGTCAACAGTAGTGGTGGTTATACCGTAACGATTGCTTGGCCGGTGGTCGATGCCAATGGTAATCAACTTGGCCAAACATCAATTATTTGGGATACTGGCTCGAATACGATTCGTTTTGATACAAGTACCAGTGGTGGGGCCGCAACTAATCCAGTTAAGCACTATACGATTCCGACTTCTCCGCTAACGTTCTATCTACAAACAAATACGTCGACCGGTGCGACTTCAATTGTTGCTGCAACGTCACAACCAACCACATCAGGTTATACATTTGCCAAGATTACTGGTGATATCTATAAAACAACCACCGGAACGCTAACGTTTTCAGCGACTGATGCGTTCGGTAACGCTAACGCAGTGGTTTCAACGCCGGATTGGTTAGACGAAGATCGTAACGGATCAATCGACGGTGGTAGTTTCACCGGCTTTAAGAATGGCGGGTATGGCGACAAGCAAAACAGTTTCACGATTATTGATAAATATAGTGTTTCTGGCGTTAACTTCTACTATGTTGCCGCGCCACAAATGGCAACAGTTGGGTTGAAGACAGCTGAAAAGCAATCCGATGGCACGTATAAGTTGGTTGATACTGCCCGAACTAATACGGATGGTGTTTCAAACTATAACAACAAGACGTCTGGTCAAATAGACTCAGCCTTGCAAGGTGTGACGGGTGCCGTCATTGGTGTTGCTCGAACAGGAAGCACGGCTAATGATTGGGCGAAAATTAATACCAAGGTGCCAGGTTATACCTACATTGGTTATACGTACAATGGTGGCTCTTTACAATCTGTGCAGAAATCAGATGGTACTTATGCCATGCCGTATGAAAATTCAAATGCGAAATACAACGCGACCGCAAGTACAAGTGTTTCGAATGGTGCGATTACGGACTCATCAGCGGATGCGATTGTTTTGTACTATGCCATCGATAGCCAACAAGCTCAAATTAAGTTTGTGATGGCCGATGGAACGACAGCACCAGCAAACATCAATTTGACTGGTAAGACTGGTGAAGCCTTGTCACAAGACATCGCAAGTAGTATTCCTGCTGGATACCACATCGATACAAGTAAGACGACAACGACTGGTTCACCAGCCATGACGTTATCTGGTACGACAGTTTCTGGTACGTATGACGCCACGAATAACAATTTGAGTACAACTGATAGTAGTTTGCAAACAATGACGATTACCTTGGTCGCTGACACACAAACGGTTAAGGTGCGTTATATTGACGTCAACGCGTCAGATAAAACTACCGGTTGGACCGCTGCAGATGGAACCGAAATTACGAATTGGGTGCAAACGGTAACTGGTGATACTGGTAAGACGTATACCAATGTGCCGTGGGGAATGTCGACGACTGGATACGTTGTTGTGGCGCAAGATGCCGGAACGCGTTCTGGAACCTTTGATAACGATACCAATACAGACCAAACTTACTACGTTTACTTGAAGCACAACACTGTGAGTGTGGAAGGTGGTAAGGAAGGAAATGCAACGTGGACGACGAAGTCGACGGTTCGTTATCGCTATGAAGATGGCACAACGGCCGCGGCGGCTAATGTTCGAACGATAACATTTACAGCTACCGTAACGTACGATGCGGTCACAGGTGAAGCGCTATACGATACGTGGGATGCTGAAAGCTATACATTTGATGATGTGGAATCTCCAGTCATTCAAGGATACATTGCTGACAAGCTACAGGCTGGAGCAGGGACTGTCACTAATACCTCTGCTGGCATCGTGGCAATTGTCGAATATAAGGCGCTGGGTGCTTGGACGCCAAGCTTCCCAGATACGACGCCAGATAATCCGCCAACTGATGTCACTTATCCAAACGACCCAACGGATCCAACACAACCTGATCGCACGAATCCATCAGTGCCAGTTGTACCGTATGTGCCTGGATATACGCCAGAATTACCTGATGGTACGCCGTTGACGCCGGTTAATCCAGATGACCCAACTGGTGGATACTTGCCACCAGATGTGCCGGCAGATCCAACGACTGACACGACAATTGTTTATCATGCGAATGATCAAACAGTCACTGTTAACTACATTTACGTTGCGGATGATGGCACCCGTACGGTTGTGCACACTGAATCATTTGATGGTAAATCGAATGCAACTTATACACACGAACTGTGGGATTATGAAAATAATCCAGACCAATCTTATGTTTTGGTATCTAAGGATGCGGGTGCTGAGAGCGGCACGTTCGATGCTGACGATGATGAGACACAAGTTTATAACGTTATTTTGGCGATTGGAACGGAATCGGTACCAGGTGGTAAGGATGATGATCCAAACCAAAGTGATTACACAAAGACGATTACACGCACAATTCATTATGTCGACCAAAACGGTGATCCGATGTTGGATGCGGATGGTAATCCGGTACCGGATAGTGTGATGACCCACACCTTTACCGCAACGGTTACCTATAAAGTAGATTCAAATGTGCCAGTCTCGATTGAATGGCCTAATGATTCGGCCACGTTTGCAGCGGTTAAGAGCCCAGTTATTACGGGTTATGTTGCCGATGTGACGCAAGTTGATGCGGAACAAATTGACCACAATGATACGGATACAACGTACAAAGTCACGTACAAGCCGATGGGAAGTTGGACGCCAAGTTTCCCACCAAATACTGAAAATGTACCGAGTGACCCAATTCAATATCCAAACGATCCCAACAATCCAACGGATAATGAAACGCCACATGACCCTGCTGAGCCAGGCGACCCAGTCATCCCTTATGTACCGGGTTACACGCCGGAAGGGCCTGATGGCACACCATTGAAGCCGGTCGACCCAGAAAATCCATCAGCTGGTTATATTCCACCAGCTCCAACGGATCCAACGGGCGATACGACAATTAATTACACGCGTAATACGCAACAAGCCATTGTTCGTTATATCGACGACACGACCGGTTTGGAAGTAACTGAACTTCGTCAAACGTTCTCGGGTGAGACTGATCAAGCTTATACGAATACGCTGTCTGATTACGCAACCCTTGGTTATACGTTCGTTAGTGCTGAAGCGGGTGCAACTGCTGGAACTTACGACCGCGATGACACGGTGAACCAAGTTTATTTGGTTCACTTGGACCACGGTACGGTGGTTGTCGACGGTGGTCGTGAAGACGATCCAAACCACGACAGTTACACGTCTACGGTTACATCGACGGTGCATTATGTCTATGAAGCTGATAATGCAACGGCTAAGCCTGATAGTGTACAGGAAAAGACGTTTACAGCATCAGTGACTTATGACGCGGTAACTGGCGAAGTAGTTTCGATTGTTTGGCCAACTGAAGAACAAAGTTTTGACGATGTACAAACGCCGGTAATCGACGGTTACTTTGCAAGTGAAGGCGTTGTTGCTGGTGGCGCGGTTGATTACAACGATGCAAGTCGTGAAGAAACTGTCACTTACACAAAGCTAGGTTCTTGGATTCCACACGTCCCTGATTTGCCAGAAGATGAGCAATTGAAGACGCGTGTCTATCCAAATGATCCAAACGATGCCTCAAAGGTTTGGACACGTGATGATCCAAACTACGTTGAAGTACCAGTGCCATATATCCCAGGATATACGCCAACGACTGACGGTAGCAGCACACCTTTGGAACAAATTGATCCAAACGATGTGACGAAGGGCTACTACCCACCTGACGTACCGGATAATCCGGCAGCGGATACGCCAATTTACTACGTGGCACATCCACAAACATTGGTGGTGGTTTACGTTGATATTTCATCAGGAACTGAAGTCGAAGTTACGGAGCTACAACAAACTTTGACGGGAACAACGAACGCAGCTTACACGAACACGTTGTCAGATTATGCAGCACGTGGTTATGTCCTAGTTAATCAAGATGCAACCGCAACCGAAGGAACATACGACGACGCAGACAACGTAACTCAATTTGCTAAGGTCTACTTGGACCACGGTACAGTTGTCGTGACGCCAGATAATCCTGGTGACCCAGGCAATCCAATGTATCCGGACGTACCTGGTACGCCAACGTGGCCACAGGGAACGGATGAAAGTGGTGTTAAGCGAACGATTAATGGTGTCATTAATTACCAGTACGCTGATGGTTCAGAAGCAGCGACGGATGTTACGCGTACCGTTACATTTGAACGTTCAATTACGTTGGACGCCGTAACTGGTGAGCAAATCTCAACGACGGACTGGGAAGTAACGGCCGGTGATGATGACTGGCCCGAGACACCTAGTCCAGTGATTGATGGTTACTACGCCGATATTTCAGATATTTTGGCAGTGACGGTTTCGCCTGATGACTATGATCGTAGTTACATGGTGACGTACTACCCAATGGGACAGTACGTACCGGTGTTCCCAGAAGGTACTGAGAACGTACCTAGTGATCCGATTACGTATCCAAATGACCCAGATAATCCTGGGGATCCTTTGGAGCCAGGTCAGGGAACACCGGATACGCCAGGTGACACGGATAATCCAACCTTGCCATACGTACCGGGCTTTACGCCGGAAGGACCAGATGGTACACCGTTGGAGCCGGTTGATCCAAATAACCCAAGTGCGGGTTACTGGCCACCGGCAACACCAACCGATAATCCGGGTGGTGACACGACGATTACCTACACGGCTAATGAACAAAAGGCGACCGTAACATTTATCGACGATACGACAGGCGACACACTGAAGGTTGTCGATTTGACGGGTAAGTCTGATGAAACTGATGCTTACCGCACGGCGACCGACATTGCGACGTACGAACGTGCCGGATATGTCCTTGTCAGCGACGATTACCCAACAGATGGTGTGGTTTATGACCGTATTGATGATACGGACCAACCATTCACAGTGCACTTGAAGCAAGCCACTGTCACGGTTGACCCAAGCAGTCCAAAGGAACCAGGAACGGATATCTTTACGCCAGGCGACCCGGTTGATCCGAGTGACCCAAGTGGCCCAACCTATCCGGAAAGCCCATACACGCCGGGTGACCCAGTTTATCCAGACCAACCAGATGGGCCAACGGTACCTGATACACCAGGTGACCCAGGTACACCAGTTGATCCAGATAATCCAAGTGGACCAACTTGGCCAGCAACGCCAACGTACCCAAGTGGTGTCACTAAGGATGATTTGAACCAGACAGTCACGCGTACGATTACCTATACGTATGCAAGTAATGGTGAAAAGGCATCTGAAACGGTTACTGAAACGTTGACGTACAGTCGTACGGCGACCGTTAATGCGGTGACCGGGGCGGTGACTTATGGCGATTGGCAGACGACTGATTCAACGCTTGATAAGGTTGATTCGCCGTTGATTTCTGGCTATGTGGCTAGTCAATTAACAGTCGCTGAAGAGGCGGATGTTGATGCGATGGCCGATGATACAACGGTTGCAATCACGTATACCAAGCTTGGTCAATGGGTGCCATCATTCCCACCATCAGCTGCTGATGAGGATGTGCCAGATGATCCAATTGATTATCCAAATAACCCAAGTAATCCAACCGAACCGTTGGAGCCTGGTGTGAATAATCCAAATGATCCAGGTACGCCGGCTAACCCAACGTTGCCATATGTGCCAGGTTATACACCAGAAGGCCCAGATGGTACGCCGTTGACACCGGTTGATCCAGATAATCCAAGTGCGGGTTACTGGCCACCGGAGACGCCGACGGATAAGCCGGGGGATGACACGGTTATTCACTACGTTGCGAATGATCAAGCCGCTCGAATCACGTTTATTGATGATGATACTAAGCTTGAGCTAGCAGTCGACACAATTTCAGGTGAGTCGAGTGACACATCGACGTATACAACTGCTGATCGTATCAAGGCTTATGAAGCGCAAGGATACACGTTGGTATCAGATGACTTCCCAGCGGACTTCCAGTTCGACCGTGACGATGCGACGGAACAAAAATTTGAGGTGCATTTGAAGCGCACGGTTTTGGTGATTACACCAGATGACCCGCGCACACCAAGTGATCCAATCTTTACGCCGGGTGAGCCGGTGGACCCAAGTGATCCATCAAGCCCAACGTATCCAGCTGAACCAGGTACACCAGGTGAGCCAATTGATCCGGCAAACCCAAGTGGCCCAACTTGGCCGGAGACGCCAACATACCCAGCAGGATTGACGGCCGAAGATTTGAACCAAACGGTCAACTTGACGGTTAACTATGTTTACGAAGATGGTAAGACAGTTGCTCACGATCCACACACGGATGCGGTGCACTTTACGCGTACAGCAACGTTGGACACGGTGACGGGCGAGGTGACGTACTCAGATTGGGTAGCGGTTAAGGATGATGCGACATTGGACGCTTACAAGTCGCCGGTCATTGACGGCTACTATGCTGATAAGGCATACAGTACAGCGGTGACGGTTGCAGCCGAAGACGGTGATGTGACTGAGACTGTGACGTACAAGAAGTTGGGACAATGGGTGCCATCATTCCCAGCCACGACGCCGAGTGCACCAACGGATCCAATTGATTATCCAAATAATCCAAGTGATCCAACGGTACCAACGGATCCAGCTGAGAATCCAAGCGAACCAGGTACGCCAGAGAACCCAACGTTACCTTACGTGCCAGGTTACACGCCGGAAGGACCAGATGGTGAGCCGTTAACACCGGCTGATCCAAGCAACCCATCGTCAGGCTACTTGCCACCAAACCCAACTAATCCGGGCGAGGATACGGTAATTACCTACGTACCAGCTGATCAAGTTGGTTCGGTCACGTATGTTGATCAGACAACTGGTGAAACGCTAGTAGTTGATTCGTTGGCTGGTAAGTCAGATGAATCGGGCACATATGCAACCGCTGACCGTATTAAGCAATATGAGGCGATGGGATATGTACTGGTAGATGATGGCTATCCAACTGACTTTACGTTCGATAGTGATACAACCAAGTCACAAGATTTCACGGTAACGTTGAAACAAGTCACGGTGGTTGTGACGCCGGATGATCCAAAGAATCCAAGTGACCCAATCTTTACGCCGGGCGATCCGGTGGACCCAAGTGATCCATCAAGCCCAACGTATCCTGAGGAACCTGGTACGCCAGGTGACCCAATTGATCCAAACAACCCAAGCGGACCAACGTGGCCAGCAACGCCAACGTATCCAACTGGGGTAACGGCGCAAGATTTGAACAAGACGGTCACACGTACAATTACGTATGTTTACGAAGATAGTTCTGAAGCTGCGACAACGGTGACGGACAATGTCGTCTTCGAACGTACCGCTACGGTTAACGCCGTGACGGGTGAGGTCACGTATAGTGAGTGGACGGCCGTCGGCGATGATGTCGATTGGCAACAAGTCGATTCGCCAATGATTGTCGGCTACATGGCAGACAAGGCATCAGTTGAATTTGTAGATGTCACTGGTGCAACTGAGTCAACATCAGTGGTTGTAACGTATACAGCGGTTGGTCAGTGGGTACCACATTTCCCACCGGGAACTGAAGATGTCCCAAGTGACCCAATTAACTACCCAAACAACCCAGATGATCCAACGAATCCAGCGGATCCTGGTCCGGATAATCCGGCCGACCCTGGAACGACGGATAATCCAACCTTGCCATACGTGCCTGGCTTCACGCCACAAGGGCCGGATGGTGAGCCGTTGGAGCCGGTTAACCCAAGCAATCCAAGCGAGGGATACTGGCCGCCTGTTATTCCAGATGATCCTAAGCAGAGCCAAGATATTACCTATACGGCTAATGAACAAACTGCGCGAATCGTCTTCATTGATGATACAACCGGCACGACATTGGCAACGGATGATATCGATGGTGTCTCGGATGAGAAGTCGACGTATACGACGGCGGACCGTTTGGCTGCTTACTACGCCCAAGGCTACACGTTAGTCAGTGACGGTTATCCAGCCGACTTTGCGTTTGACCGTGTCGACGGCAATGTTGAAACGTTCGAGGTTCACTTGAAGCACGCTGCGATTACCGTGACGCCAGATGATCCAAAGAACCCATCAACGCCAATTTACACACCGGGCGACCCAGTCGACCCAAGTGACCCATCGAGTCCAACATATCCAGCGGAACCAGGTACGCCTGGTGATCCAATCGATCCGGATAATCCAAGCGGCCCAACTTGGCCAGCGGTACCAACGTACCCAGCTGGGGTGACGACGACCGACTTGAATGAGACAGTTAACCGCACGATTACGTATGTTGATGAGGCAGGTAATACGGTCTTCGATGATGCAACGGACAAGGTTAACTTCACGCGCACGGCGACAGTTGATGCGGTGACAGGTGAAGTCACTTACGGTGCGTGGGTTGCAACTGGTGGTGACACAACGTTTGACGCGGTGAGCTCACCAGTTAAGACTGGCTACTACGCTGATAAGGAAGTGGTAGCTGAAACCACTGGTTTGACGGCAACGACGGCGGATGAAAACGTTCAAGTTGTCTACAAGCCAATGGGACAATGGGTACCATCATTCCCAGCCGGTACGGAAAACGTGCCATCTGATCCAACGACGTATCCAAATGACCCAGCTCATGCCGATACGCCGCTTGAACCAGGTGATTCAAATACGAATGTGCCAGGAACGCCAGATAATCCAACCATGCCATATGTACCAGGCTTTACGCCACAAGGTCCAGATGGCACGCCACTTGAACCAGTAACGCCAGGTTCGCCAGAAGGTGGTTATTGGCCACCGGCAACACCAACCGATAACCCAGGTGGTGATACGGTTGTGACTTATGTTGCGGATGAACAAAAGGCGACGATTACGTACCACGATGTGACGACGAATACTGATTTGTCGGTTGATACGATTGATGGTCATTCTGATGAAACAAGTTCATACACCACAGCACAACGCATTGCGATGTATGAGCAACAAGGTTACCGTTTGATTGATGATGGTTATCCGGGTACGGACTTCACGTTCGATCGTGATACGGCAACTGATCAAGCGTATATCGTACAACTTGAGCGTATTACGCAAACGATTACGCCAGATGATCCAAAGACGCCAAGTTCACCAATCTTTACGCCGGGTGATCCGGTGGACCCAAGTGATCCATCAAGCCCAACGTATCCTGAACAACCTGGTACGCCAGGTGAACCAATTGATCCAGATAATCCAAGTGGCCCAACTTGGCCAGCCACGCCGACATATCCAGCCGGTTTGGAGCATGATGATTTGAATCAAACGGTCACGCGTGAAGTAACTTATGTTTACGATCGTGATGGTTCAGAAGCTGCGACGACGGCGACGGAAACGTTGACGTTTACCCGTACGGCGACCCTTGATACGGTCAGTGGCGACATCACATATGGTGAATGGATTGCGGCCGATAGTGATACGACCTTTGATGAGGTGACATCACCAACAATCGCTGGTTACACGGCTAACCGTGCGTCAGTTGCGGAAGCGACCGGCGTTGCGGCGACAGATGCAGATACGTCGATTGAAGTGCGTTACGTTGCAAATGAGCAACATGCAACGATTACGTATATTGATGACAACACGCAACAAACGATTGTCATGGATGACATTACCGGACAATCTGATGGCACGACGACCTACACGACGGCTGATCGAATTGCGGCTTTGCAAGCGCAAGGTTACAGCCTTGTGAAGGATGGTTGACCAGCTGACTTCGTGTTCGACACGGATGATGATACGACGCAAGCCTTTGAGGTTCACTTGAAGCACGCGACGATTACGATTGACTCAGATGATCCGAAGACGCCAAGTTCACCGGTTTACACGCCAGGTGACCCGGTTGATCCGGATGACCCAGATGGACCAACGTATCCAGCTGAACCTGGTACGCCAGGCGAGCCAATCGATCCAAACAATCCAAGTGGCCCAACTTGGCCAGCGACACCAACTTATCCGGACGGTTTGAAGACGACTGATTTGAATGAGTCAGTTGACCGCACGATTACGTACATTTACGAAGATAATAGTGAGGCTGCGAAGTCGGTGACGGATAACGTCCAGTTCACACGCACCGCCGAGTATGACGTGGTGACGGGAACTGTCACATATGGTGAGTGGGTAGCGACGAATGGTGATACAACCTTTGATGCGGTTGCCTCACCAGTGATTACCGGCTACTATGCGGATTTGACGCAAGTTGATGAAACTGCTAATTTGACGGCTGATAGTGGGGATGAAAACGTTACGGTCACGTATAAGCAAATGGGACAATGGGTACCATCGTTCCCAGCTAATACACCAAGTGTGCCAACAGATCCAATCACGTATCCAAACGATCCGGATGATCCAACGCAACCGCTTGAACCGGGTGCGCCAGATTATCCAGTGGTGCCATACGTGCCACCGGCAACGCCGACGGACAACCCTGGTGAAGACACGACGATTAATTACGTTGCCAATGAGCAAACGGCCACGATTACGTTTATCGATGATACGACGAAGACGGACTTGGCAGTTGACACAATCACAGGTGTTTCTGATGCAACGTCAACGTATACCACGGCTGAGCGCATTCAAGCATACTTGGCGCAAGGTTACACGCCTGTTTCTGATGGTTATCCAACTGACTTCACGTTTGACCGTGATGACAGTAAGACGCAAGCGTATGAAGTGCACTTGAAGCACGCTCCGATTACGATTACGCCAAGTGATCCAAAGACGCCAAGTCAGCCAATTTACAACCCAGGTGATCCGGTCGATCCAAGTGACCCAGATAGCCCAACGTACCCAGAAGAACCAGGTAATCCAGGTGACCCAATTGATCCGGATAACCCAAGTGGTCCAACTTGGCCAGCAACGCCAACGTACCCAGCTGGTTTGACTGAAACTGATTTGAATGAATCAGTGACGCAAACTATCACGTACGTGTATGCCGACGGCCAAGAAGCAAGTGATCCAAAGGCTGACACGGTAACGTTTAGCCGTACGGCGACGCTCGATCCGGTCACAGGTGCGGTGACGTATGGTGAGTGGATTGCAGCAAATAGTGATACCACATTTGATGCGGTTGCCTCACCAGTGATTACTGGCTATGTTGCGGACAAGCAAACTGTTGCTGAGGTGACGGGAATTCAGGCAACTGACGGGGATACCAATCCAGTTGTCACTTATACAGCAATGGGACAATGGGTACCATCATATCCAGCTGGTACGCCTGATGTACCAACGGATCCGATTACGTATCCAAATGACCCAGAAGACCCAACGCAACCCGCTGATCCAACGGCGCCAAATTATCCGGTTATTCCGGATGTACCTGGCTTCACGCCACAAGGACCAGATGGCCCATTGCAACCAGTTGATCCAAGTGACCCAAGTAAGGGTTACGTGCCACCAGCAACGCCGACTGATCCGACACAAGATACGACGATTACGTATGTTGCCAACGAGCAGCAAGCGACGATTACGTATTTTGATAAGACGACTGGCAAGCAATTGGCAATGGATACGATTACGGGACACTCTGATGAGACGTCAACGTATACAACGGCTGACAAGATTGCGGCCTACGAGGCAGCGGGTTATGTCTTGGTTACAGATGGTTATCCAGGTGCCAACTTTACCTTCGATCGTGAAGATGATTATGACCAAACGTACGAAGTGATTTTGATTCACGCTGTGATTACAGTTGATCCAAATGATCCAAAGACGCCAAGTTCACCAATCTTCACGCCAGGTGGTCCAGTTGATCCGGACGACCCAACGAGCCCAACTTATCCAGTTAACCCTGGTGACACACCAACGCCAACGTACCCAGGTGGTTTGACTGAAACTGATTTGAACGAATCGGTAACACAAACCATCACGTACAAGTACGCGGACGGGTCAACGGCAGCTGATGATGCGACCGATACCGTTACGTTTAGTCGTACGGCAACTGTCGATGCGGTAACGGGTGCAGTTACTTACGGTGATTGGGTTGCTGCCAATGAGGACACAACCTTTGATGCAGTGGACTCACCAGTGATTACGGGTTACGTGGCGGATAAGCAGACGGTTGCTGCCGTAACGGGAATTGGTGCTAAGGATGGCGATACGACGGTCAATGTTGTGTACAACAAGATGGGACAATGGGTACCATCGTTCCCAGCTGACACGACAAATGTTCCGAGTGACCCAATGACGTATCCAAATAACCCAGATGATCCAACGGAGCCACTCACACCAGGACCAGAAAATGAAACTGATCCAGGTGACCCAGACAATCCAACGTTGCCATATGTACCAGGCTTCACGCCGCAAGGACCAGATGGCGAGCCATTGGACCCAGTTGATCCAAGTAACCCAAGTTCAGGTTACTGGCCACCAACTTTGCCAAGTGACCCAACCACTGATACGACAATTGAGTACAAGGCGGATGAACAAAAAGCCACGATTACGTATATTGATGAGGTGACGGGCGACACATTGGTTGTCGATACGATTACCGGTGGTTCGGATGAATCAAGCACGTACACAACGGCTGATCGCTTAGCTGATTACTTGGCTAACGGATACGTGCTGGAAGAAGATGGTTATCCAACTGACTTCACGTTTGACCGTGATACGACGGTCACGCAAGCCTACACGGTAACCTTGACGCACGGCTCACAAACGATTGATCCAAATGATCCAAAGACGCCAGGAACGCCAATTAATCCGGATAATCCTGATGGACCAAAGTATCCAGATGGTTTGAAGTCAACTGATTTGAATGAGTCAGTGACGCGTACGATTACGTACGTGGATCAAGCTGGCAAGACGATGGCGACGGCGGTTGAGGAAACTATTCACTTTACGCGTACGGCAACCCTTGATACGGTAACCGGAGCATACACGTACAGTACTTGGGTGCCAACGACGGTAACGTCAATGAATGCAGTCGATTCGCCAGTCATTGCTGGTTATGTGGCTGATCGTCAAACGGTCGCTGCTTTGAGCGATTTGACGGCAACGTCAGCGGATGTATCAGAGAAGGTCGTTTACTCACCAATTGGTCAGTACGTACCATCATTCCCAAGTGGCGTAACGGATGTGCCAAGCACGCCAATTGATTATCCAAATAACCCTGATGATCCAACCACAACGGATACGCCAGGTGAGGATAATCCAGCCACACCGGGAACACCTGATAATCCAACGATGCCATATGTACCAGGCTTCACACCACAAGGTCCAGATGGCGAGCCGTTGGATCCAGTTGACCCAGATAACCCAAGTTCAGGTTACTGGCCACCAGCGCCAAGTGAGACGCCGACTGAAGACACAACGATTACGTACACGGCCAATAAGCAAACGGCCACGATTACGTACATCAATGATGAGACAGGTAGCGTTTTGGCAGTTGATACGATTACTGGTGGTTCAGCTGAAACTAGCACGTACACCGCTTATAACCGCATCATGGTTTACAAGTTGGCTGGTATGATGTTGGTAAGCAATGGTTACCCAAGTCACTTTACGTTTGATCGTGACGAAACGGTTGATCAGGCCTTTGAAGTTCACTTCAAGGGTGCGACAATCACGGTTACGCCAGATGATCCAAAGGTGCCGGGTGATCCGATTTACCAACCAGGTGATTTGATTGATCCTAACGATCCCGATTCACCAACCTTCCCAGACCCACTTGGTGACCCAGGTACGCCGGTTGATCCGGATGCCCCAGATTCACCAACTTGGCCACAACCACCGGTTTGGCCAGATGGGGTAACGGCGGAAGATTTGCGTGAAGAGGTCAACCAGACCATCACATATATCTATGAGAAGGATGGATCAACAGCTGCTAAGACAGTTACCGATCAGGTTGTCTTTACGCGTACGATTACAATTAACGTCATCGCTGCCCAAGAGAGTGCGCAACCACGAGCACGTTTGGCACGTGCCGCAACTTCAAGTGCGATTGTTTACTCTGATTGGCAGGCAGTGAACGGTGACGATACCTTTGATGCTAAGACATCGCCAGTTATTCCGGGCTACATCGCTGACCGTTTGGTGGTTGATGAAGTGGCAGGCATGGATGAAACGAGTGAAGATGACATCCAACAAGTTGTTTACCGTCAACTTGGTTCTTGGGTACCTAGTGTGCCACAAGTGCCAGGGGTTAAGACACCGGGCGAAGTGACGTATCCAAATGATCCAGATGACCCAACGAAGACGGCTGATCCAAATTCACCAGGTTATCCGGTCATCCCATATGTACCTGGCTTTACGCCACAAGGTCCAGATGGTACGCCATTACAACCAGTTGATCCGAAGAACCCAAGCAAGGGTTACTTGCCACCAGCTGTGCCAAGTGATCCAACGGCGGATACAACCATTGTTTACACGGTTGATCGTCAACACGCCAAGGTTAACTTCATTGATCAAAACACGAAGCAAGTGCTCCATGTTGAGCAGTTGTCTGGCGATAGTTACAGCAAGTCGTCATACACGACCGCTGAGCAAATCGCTTACTACGTGGCCCAAGGTTACGTTCTTGTTAGTGATGGTTATCCTGCTGGTGGTATGACATTCGATGCGGATTCAACGTTGAACCAAACATTTGCTGTCACGTTGGCGCACGGTACAAAGACGGTTGATCCAAATAACCCAGGGGTACCAGGTACGCCAATTGATCCAAACAACCCAGATGGTCCAAAGTGGCCAGCTGGTGTTGACGAAGATCACTTGAAGACGTCAACGACGCGTACGATTATCTTCCGCACAAGTGACGGTACGATTGTCGATACGAAGACGCAAATTGTGACGTACACGCGTACGGCAACTGTTGATACAGTTACTGGGGAGGTCACGTACGGTCCTTGGACGGCGGAAGATGGCTCACATGTGCCAGATGTTGCTGTACCAGGCATGCCAGGTTACGTGGCTGATCGCGACCTTGTACCAGGGGTGGATATTCCAGTTGGTACACCTAACTTCACTGAGTATGTGACGTACACGGTTGTGCCTGAGCAAACGACGGCGGAAGTGGGACCAAATGAACCGGTGATTGTACCTGAGGTATTGACGCCACATTCATTGGCCTACACGGCAGTTCAATCAGCAACGGTGACAACTGAAAGTGCAGCTTCGTTGGCTTACACAGCTGAACAAAACGCTGCTGAGTCGGCAACGGCCCAGCATTCAGGCGTCTTGCCATACACTGGTTCGGACGAGCAAGAGGGTGCTAAGGCAACTGGTTTGGCTATGTTGTTCGGTTTGTTCCTCGGTTTGTTCAAGCGTCGTAAGCGCAAGGATGAAGCTGAAGAAACAAGCAAGAAGCACGATGATAAGTAACGGAAACGCCTTCACGGGAAATGACCTGTGAAGGCGTTTTTGTATGATTAGTTCATATATTTCCCATGATTTGTTGATATACTGCAAGCGGGAACAAGTTAGCAGGGGGAGTCTAATGAAACATTTATTTTTAATGGAGTTCTTTGGACGCGGTCAAAGTGGCCGATCATATGCGGTTACGGAGCGTGTGCGTCTATTTAAGAATCTAAACAAAGATGTCAAGCTAGTCACATTTGACTACAATCCGCAGTATGAAGAAATTTGGCGTGAAGCTGCGCCGGATGTTATGGCACACCACATTAATATGATGGATTATTTTCAAGGGGAGGCCGTTGCAGGCGGCGTCCGTGTTGAACGATTGCATGATGCCCGTCAGGTGACAATTGTTGATAAGGTGTTTAATCAACATGATGAACTAGTGGGTGAAATCTATTATGGTCTCGATAACAAGAGTGTTTCACGACGTGGCGCTATTTTGTATAACCGGGATGGTTCGGAACGCATGCGGTTGCTATACGTTCAAAACAAGGTGACGCAAGTCTTATTGTGGGACGGTGGCATGCTGCATGTGCTGTCATTTGAAGCGATGGTGAAATATTTCTTGGAAAAGTTGACCGCTGAAGAGCCAAGTATCATGTATGCCGATGTGCTAGAGGAAACGATGACGCAGGCGTATGGCAGTGTCGAAAATGCCGAAATGAAGGTGGCGTATATTCACGCTGATCATCACGTGGCCCATCATCAAATTTTGGTTGGCTTCCGTAATTTATTGCGGGCCAAGAAGTTCGATTGGATTGTGACGGGAACGCAGACCCAAGCGATTGATTTGCGAACGGAATGGGGCGCCCAAACGATTGATATTGCACCGGCTTCAGTAACGGTACCGGATACGGTGACGGATTTGGCTGACCGACGCGCAATGTCGGTCGTGGTAGTAACGCGATTTGATCGCATTAAGCGTATAGAAGATATGATTGCAGCCGTAGTTAAGGCGCACAAGCAAAATCGTGATATCAATTTGCAACTCTACGGTACGGTTTCTGACCAAGCCTATTACACGCAGTTGCAACAACAAATCTCAGACGCTCATGCGACAGGCTATATCACGTTTAATGGCGCTACGACCGATGCGATTGACACATTTCAAACGGGGCAGGTCACGATTTTCACATCACGAACGGAAGGCTTTGGTCGTACGATTTTGGAAGCTGAAGCAGCTGGTACGCCGGTGATTTCGTATGACATTGATTATGGTCCGCGTGCAATTATCGGCAAGGCCGGTAAGTTGGTCGCGGATGGGGATGTGAACGCCCTTGCTAATGCGATTGTGATGGCATTGGCGGATAAACGTTGGCGTGAAAAAGCGAGTGCAGCCGGTCGTGAACAGGCACGTGAATATGATGCTGAACATGTCCAGGCGAAGTGGTTAGATTTGATTACAAAATTGGAGGCGACTCATGAAAATCATGTTGATTGATGACAAGACTACTGATGTCGTCACAAAGTTAAAAGACCTCAAACGACGTTACCATCACGTGCAAGTGGTGAATATGACGGAGAATGAGTCATATCGCAATGGGTTTCCAGGCGAATATTTGATGTATCGCATCGCCGGTATTCGTTTACGACCAGCGACGTATTTGAATGATTTGCCGTTTAAACCAGAGTATGCGATGTCATACAACAAGTATGGTGAAATCAGCGTGACTGATATGGGCAATGAGGTTGCGACGTTGCAGTTGGTGGATTGGCAAAAGCAAACGGTCCGTGCGGTGAAGTACATTGCGCGTGGCTTTAACTGGCAGTTTGATTTGGTCGGTGAAAAGGCGGATGTGGTGAAGCGGTGGATTCGCGATGATAAGCAACGCACGATTATGATTCGCATGCAATTGTCGAACGGCAAGTTGTTGAAGAAGCTTTACAATTACGAAGGTGACAGCCAACAGCCGATTAGCATGACGTTTATGTATGATGGTAATCTGTTTGATGATGAGAACAGCTGCTTGACGGCGTTCTTCATAGATGTGTTTGATGATCAAAACATCGAGATTATTCGTTATACAGGTCAATAGAATACGATAGCGTGGGAGATTTTTCCTACGCTTTTTTATTTGTGGTTAGTGTCGACGCGGTGCGTCGAGACATGAGGGTGCGGGACTATCTCCGGCAAAGTTCAAACTGAGGCAACCGAATGGCGCGGACGCCATTCAGCGGGGCAAATAATTTCCCCTAATCCTTCTAATCCTGAATGGGCTTATCTGAATAGCGCCGGCCATGCGGCATGTTGCCCCAGTTTGAACGCTCCGATAGTCCCGCACCCTCATGCCAGAAGCCGAGATATTCTAGTCTGTTTATGATTGTCATCTTGCTTTCAAATTGAAAGTATAACAAGATAGATGCAGAGGGATGGAATCTATAAAGCGAGGGATTTATGGGAAATACAGTTAAGCTGATGTTTGGGAAGATACCTGAAACTGTTGGGGGTGAGTTATCGGCGATTCATCGATTGGTAACGTCGGGATTAACTACTGAACAGGTACGGTTTCTGCAAGCTATGACAGATGTGGTATCTGATGGACAGGTTGCAAACGTGATGGATATTCAGGAGGCATTGGACTGGAAAGTTAATGAAATCGTTGAGGTGCAACAATACCTGATTAAGATGCGTGTCATTCAGCCTGTTAATACAGGTGAAGTCAGATTTGCCTTGCCAAATACAAAAGATTATTTTGCTCTCGTCGAACATCCAGTTGATTATGTAGATGTGTGGAGTCGCTAAAAAATCCTATCAATCCAAACGACCACTGGACAGCTTAACAGCATATCTGGTGGTCGTTTGCTGTTTATACGTCCCTTACTTAAAGTCACGAATAAAAATCTTTTGTTTCGGTGTAAACTAATTAAAGGTAAAGGTAGACAGGAGTTGGGGAAATGAGCAAGGAACATGATAAGCAAACGCTGGCGCAACGTAATAATTTGATTCGTGCCGCCGTGATGGGGGCCAACGATGGCATCCTGTCCGTGTCAGGAATCGTTATTGGTGTGGCCGGTGCGACAACGAATTCGTTCGCGATTTTCATTGCCGGTTTCGCTGGGGCATTGGCGGGAACGGTCTCAATGGCGATGGGAGAATATACATCGGTTCACTCACAAAATGACGCGCAAGTGAAGGCAGAAAAGGTGCAAGAGGCGGCCTTGCAAACGCAATACGACACAGAATTTGAATTTGTGAAGAACAAGTATGCTGCGCAAGGGATTTCTGATGAATTGGCAACGCAAGCAACTAAGGAAATGATGGCCAACGATGCCTTGGGGACGACGGTGCGTGAGCGTTATGGTTTCAGTTTGCACCACGAAGTCTCAGCGATTGGCGCTGCGATGGCATCAATGATTGCCTTTCCGTTGGGGTCATTGTTGCCGATGCTGGCCATCACGTTGTTCCCGGTGAAGGAACGTGTCATTGCGACGGGTATTGCCGTATTGATTGCGTTGGCGATTACGGGTTATTCAGCTGCCCACTTGTCTGGTGCCAACGAAAAGCGGGCGACGATTCGAAATATCGTGGCCGGCATTTTCACGATGGTGGTGACGTACTATATCGGAACGTTAATTGGACACTAAGGGGGATTGCGTTATGAATAATAAAGTTAAGACCCATCAAACGATGGAAGAACGTTTGAATGCGATTCGTGCCGGTGTGCTTGGTTCGAATGATGGTATTTTGACGGTTGTTGGCGTGCTGTTCTCGGTTGGAGCAGCCACAAGTAATCAATTTACAATCTTTATCGCTGGTTTGGCTGACTTGTTGGCATGTGCATTGTCGATGGCTTCTGGTGAATATGCATCAGTGTCATCACAAGCGGATGCTGAAAAGGTGGTTGTCGATCGTGAAACGCAACGTTTGCGCGTGAACCCAGCGGGAGTGTCTGAGGATATTCGTGCCTTTTACGTGTCACGTGGAGTGACAACTGAAACTGCCGGCAAGATTGCAGATGAGTTGATGGCCAAGGCACCTTTGGAAACGATCTTGGCAACGAAGTATGATGTCCAGTTGGGCCACTACGTTAGTCCGTGGTCAGCTGCCGTTTCATCTTTGATTTGTGCGGCCATCGGTGGAGCGTTCCCGTTATTGGCAATGATTTTGGCCACACCACGCTGGGAGTTCTTGGCCACGATTGGTGCAACGGTGGTTGCCGTTGCGTTGACCGGATATCTGAGTGCCGTGATTGGTAAGGGATTCCCAGTCAAAGCCATTAAGCGTAACGTGGTTATCGGACTTTTGACGATTGCCATCCATTATGGCATTGGCATGTTCTTCTAATTTTAGGTAAAATAAACATTAAGTAAGACTGAGTTTATGCTCGGTCTTTTTTGTTAATTGGCTTTAATTTGGTAAGCTGGAAGGTAACAACAGGAGTGAGGAGCGCACTGACATGGCAACGACACGATATGGACTTTTGGGCTACCCGGCCCGTCATTCAAAATCACCAGCAATGCATAATGCCGCGTTTAAGCAAGCGGGCATTGATGCGCAATACGATGCCTATGAAGTTGCGCCAAATGCGTTAGCCGCAACGTTCAAAAGTTTGGTTGCGTCAGGCGTGGCTGGTTTCAATGTGACGATGCCGTTTAAGGAAGCAATTATGTTGTACTTGGATGATTTGACACCATTGGCCCGCCGTCTTTCAGCAGTCAACACTGTCGTGATTCGCGATGGCAAAACGATTGGTGATTCAACCGACGGAGCTGGTTTTTGGCGCACGCTACGTGAGCCAGCTGATCAAGTGATTTTGATTGGGACTGGTGGCGCTGCCCGCGCCATTATGGCGACGGCACCTAAATCAGTGACGCTACATGTGTTTAACCGACAAAGTGACCGTTTCCCGGAAAAAGCTGCGATGGTCAAGGATTTGGCGGGCGTTGAATTGCATGATTTGGATGAAATCGGGATGTATTTGCCATATGCCGATTTGATTGTGAACGCAACGAATGTGGGGATGCAATCAGACATGTCGATTCTTTCAACTGAACAATTCTACGACACCCAACCAGATGTTCAAGTGGTTGATATCATTTATAAAAAAGAGCCAACGCCATTCGTGACGGCAGCTCGTGCAGCCGGACGTCACGCAGATGACGGCCTTGCGATGTTGATTGGCCAAGGTGCATTGAGTTTTGAACAATGGACAGGTCAACTACCTGATATCAACGTCATGAAGCAGGCAATTATGCCAGCTGAAGAAGGAGAGAAGTAAACATGATTTTAGTCATGAAGAATGAGCAAGTAGCGCAACAGGTTCTCGCGGCAGCGACAACAGCCGGCTTGCAAAATGTGTACGTACATGAGGAACGCGTGGGTTTTGCGACGATTAAAACGTTGGCGCAAGTCCCATTTGTGAATGAAGCTGATGTTGCTGAAGTGATTGAAAAGCACCCAGCAGCGTTGAAGAGTTCACGTCTTTTTCACCCAGCTGATACGGTGATTACGACAGCACATTCAACAATTGGTGGGGACAATTTTGTCTTGATGGCGGGGCCGGATTCGATTGAGTCAGCTGACCACGTTTTGGCGATGGGCGCAGCTGTGCAAGAAGCGGGCGCAACGTTGCTTCGTGGTGGGTCATACAAGCCACGTACAAGTCCTTATAGTTTCCAAGGATTAGGTGAGGCTGGCTTGCAAATGCACCGCCAAGCAGCCGATGCCTTGGGTATGGACATGATTACTGAAATTATGGATACGCGTGATGTTGAAATTGTCGGACAATACACCGATATTTTCCAGGTTGGCACGCGTAATATGCAGAATTTCAGCTTGTTGAAGGCACTTGGACAACAAAATAAGCCCGTTGCCTTGAAGCGTGGCATGAGCGCCTCGATTGATGAACTATTAAGTGCGGCTGAATACATCGCGTCAGAAGGTAATGATCAAATTATCTTGATTGAGCGTGGTATCCGTACCTTTGATAACAAGTACACGCGCAATACGATGGATGTGAGTGCCATTCCGGTTTTGCAAGAATTAACGCATTATCCAGTTTTGGCTGATCCATCACACGCAGCTGGTGTGGCACATCACGTGACGTCAGTTGGCTTGGCAGCGGTGGCAGCTGGCGCACAAGGTCTGATGGTCGAAATTCACGACCATCCAGAAGCAGCGTTTGTTGATGGTGCCCAAGCTTTGACGCCAGCCCAATTTACTGAATTAGCCGACAAAGCGCGGGCGATTCATGAAATTGTGAGGGGATAAGATGATTCAAGTAACATTACCTGACAAACAATATCGCATTGAGATTCAAGCGGGTTTACGTCATGCGATTGGTGAACAAGTGGCCAAGGTTTGGTCAAAACGCAAGGTGCTGTTGATTTCAGACGAGCATGTCGCATCTTATTATTTTGATGTGACGGCCCAAAATTTGGCATTGAATGGCTTTGAAGTAGTACCAGCAGTGTTACCCGCTGGTGAACAAACGAAGTCGCTCGAAGCAGTTAATTATCTGGTTGGCGTGATTGCTGAAAATGGCTTTACGCGCCAAGATGGTGTGATTGCCCTTGGTGGCGGGGTGATTGGTGATACGGCTGGCTTTGTCGCGTCAGTTTACATGCGCGGGATTGCCTTTATTCAAGTGGCGACGTCGTTGACGGCCCAAGTGGATTCAAGCGTTGGTGGTAAGAATGCCATCAATATGGATGATGTAAAAAATATTATGGGGACTTTTTACCAGCCTGATTTGGTGATTATTGACCCAGAATATTTAGATACCTTAGACGACCGCAATCTAATTGAAGGCTATGCCGAAGTGGTGAAAACGTCAGCTTTGGCTGGTGGCGAGTTTTGGCAGTGGACCGGTCGGATGAAGACGGTCGCTGATGTGCGTGCCAATGCGCAATGGCTGATTGAACAATCAGTCCAATATAAGGCTGACATTGTGATGGCTGATGAAAAAGAAGGCGGTATTCGCAAGGTGTTGAACTTCGGGCACACCTTTGGTCATGCTATCGAATTGATGGCACACGGCGAACTACGCCACGGTGAAGCTGTCGCAGTTGGCATGGTGACTATATCAGACCGTTTTGAGCGTGATGGCAATACAGAATCGGGATTGACGGATGCGTTGGTTGAACGTTTGGCGCCAGTTGGTCTGCCAGTCTTTTCACCATTGATCGGTCAAGACGATTTTTATGACCATTTGAAGAATGATAAGAAAAATCAATCTGGCACATTGCAGTTGGTAGCCCTTGCGGCGCCAGGTGAGCCTGTGATTGTTAAAAAAGAGTTAGCAGCAATGAAAGAATTCGTGGAAGGAAACCCAGAATAATGCGTTATATGACGGCGGGTGAGAGTCACGGCCCAGAAGAAGTGGCAATTATCGAGGGCATTCCAGCTGGTTTGCACTTGACCCAAGAAGATATTAATACGGAATTAGCACGTCGCCAGCATGCCGCTGGTCGCGGGCAACGCCAAGTGATTGAGACAGATACGGTTACCATCATGGGTGGGGTGCGCCATCAAGTAACGTTGGGTTCACCAATTGCGTTGAATGTACACAATGATGACCACAATCACTGGACGAAAATCATGGACCCAAATACGCCAGCTGACGAAGAAAACAGCAAGCGTAAGGTGATGCGTCCACGTCCCGGTCACGCTGATTTGGTTGGGGGGATGAAGTATCGTCACTCGGCCGATTTGCGAAATGTATTGGAGCGTTCATCAGCCCGTGAAACGGTGATGCGTGTTGCGGTTGGCGCCGTTGCAAAGCGTTTGTTGGCTGAATTAGGCATTGATGTGCACGGATTCGTCTTGAACATCGGGCCAGTGCGCGCTGATGCGGGGCAAATCGCTCAGTATAAGACATTGGCCGAGCTACGCGCAGTTACAGAGAGTTTCCCAACGCGTACGTTGGATGCTGAAACGGATG
Source organism: Weissella confusa (assembly GCA_001436895.1). Classification (GTDB taxonomy): domain Bacteria; phylum Bacillota; class Bacilli; order Lactobacillales; family Lactobacillaceae; genus Weissella; species Weissella confusa. Next base: position 65,079 of record JQAY01000009.1, on the reverse strand, counting down.
AGAAGATGCGCACGTTGTTGGATGACACAAAGCGTGATTACAACACGGTTGGTGGGACGGTGCAAGTGATTGCGACTGGTGTGCCAGTTGGATTGGGCTCATACGTTTCAGCTGACACAAAGTTGGATGCCAAGATTGCACGCGCTATTATTGGCATTAATGCGTTCAAGGGTGTTGAATTTGGTGGCGGTTTTGAGAACGCTGAAAAGTTCGGCTCAGAAGTGATGGATGAAATCTACTGGAGTGAGGAACGCGGTTTCTACCGTGGTTCTAACAATCTTGGTGGGTTCGAAGGTGGCATGACCAACGGTGAACCAGTGGTGGTGAAGGGTGTTGTGAAGCCAATTCCAACGCTTTACCGTCCAATGCAAAGTGTTGATATTGATACCCACGAAGACCACCGTGCGTCAGTTGAACGCTCTGATACGACAGCGGTTACCGCCGCTGCCGTGATTGCCGAGCACATGGTTGCGATTGAGTTGGCCACTGCCATTTTGGATAAATTTGATACAGATAATATGGATCGTTTGAAGGAGCAATTGGCGGCGTACCGTGCCGAAATTAAAAACTTCTAAGTCGCCCCGAAAGGAGTTCGTTATGACAAACCGACAATTAAAAACTGCAGCAACCGGCATTAATGGCCAGTTAACGGTACCGGGGGACAAGAGTATTTCACACCGTGCGGTTATGTTGGGGAGTATTGCAACTGGGGAGACGGCGATTTACGGGCTACTCGATTCAGATGATGTCCGAAACACATTAGGCGCCATGCAACAGTTGGGGGTAACCGTCGACTGGTATGATGACCGTGTCGTTGTGCACGGCCGGCCACTCACAACGTTAACGGAGCCAGATGGACCGCTTGATATGGGAAATTCTGGGACAAGCACCCGCTTATTGATGGGCTTATTAGCGAACCAATCATTTCCAATGACGTTTGTGGGGGATGCCAGTTTGAGCACCCGTCCACTGGCGCGCGTGATTGATCCATTGACGAAAATGGGGGCCCGATTTGTGTCCACTAATCATCGCTTGCCAGTGACGACGATGCCTGGTTTTGGCTTGCACGGGATTCACTACCGTTTGCCAGTGGCATCTGCGCAAGTGAAGAGTGCTTTGATTTTAGCTGGCTTGCAAGCTGAAGGCGAAACGGTGATTACCGAGCCGCTTGCAACGCGTGATCACACTGAACGCATGCTACAACAGTTTGGCGTGGCAGTTGCCCGTGACGGCCAAGATATTATTGTGACGCCGAATACGGCATTGACTGGCACAACGATTAACGTACCCGGTGATATTTCATCAGCTGCGTTTTGGATTGTGGCAGCGTTGTTGGTGCCACATAGTGAATTGCGCTTGACTGGTGTTGGGATTAATCCAACCCGTGATGGCATTTTGCGTTTGTTGCGTCGAATGGGTGCCGTGATCGAACTGGATAATGTGATTGCAGAAGGTGAACCAACGGCGGATTTGATTGTCCGCACGCAAGCCCTTCAAGGAACGGCTATCACGTCTGAAGATATTCCGACGGCGGTCGATGAAATTCCGATGTTGGTGTTAGCTGCGACGCAAGCACTTGGCGACACTTTGATTACCGGGGCGCAAGAACTACACGTGAAGGAAACGGACCGCATCGCGACCGTGACCACGCAACTCAATAAGCTGGGGGCGAATATTGAAGCGCGCGAAGATGGTTTCTTGGTACATGGTGGCACGCCGTTACATGTTGAGGAGCCAACGGTGGTCGATTCATCAGGTGATCACCGCATTGGTATGATGCTGGCGATTGCTGCCTTGTTGACGGACGGTGAAGTTGCCTTGGCGAACGCCGATTCAGTCAGTGTGTCATATCCAAGCTTCTTTGCGGACCTAGAAAGATTGGTGGAAGACTAATGAAAACAGCAATTTTGATTGGTTTCATGGGGGCTGGTAAGACGACGGTTGGTCGCTTGCTAGCTGAGATGCTGGCCGTGCCATTAACCGATACCGATAAAATGATTATTCGCAAGACGGGACAAACCCCAGGTGAGATCTTTGCAACAGAGGGTGAGCCAGCCTTTCGCGCACTGGAGCATGATGTGTTGCAAGAAGTTATTAATAATGATGGCATTATTGCAACTGGTGGGGGCATTATCGAAACACCTGGTAATATCCAGCTGTTGTCTGAAGCAAACGTGCCGGTGTTTTATCTATCAGGCTCATTTGGACAAACGATGGAACGTTTGGCGGATGATGATACGCGACCTATTTTGCGTTCAAAGACCTTGATGGAAGTGGCGGCGCTTTGGCGTAACCGTTTGCCGAAATATGATGCCGCTGCCAGTCACGTGATTGCGACAGATAATAAAACAGCAGCTGAAGTCGCAAATGAAATTCGCGATTTACTAGGTGAATAAGATGACGAATTTGAAAATTGGATCAGCAGTTGCAACGCCTGAGCGTCCCTTAATAGCAGTACCAGTCATGGGTGAAACCGTGAATGATGTGCTGGTGATGCTGGACCAGGCCAATGAGAGCCAAACTGATGTCATCGAATGGCGCGTGGATTATTTAACTGATCCAGGTGAATTGCAGGCAAGTCAAATGCAAACTATCGCTTTTAATGCGGATAAGCCGTTAATTATCACGTGGCGAACAACAGCTGAAGGCGGGCAAGAAGACTTTGATAGCATCGCTTATCACTGGGTATATCAGTTAGCGATTGCAAGTCGCGTTGCGGCGGTGGATGTCGAAGTTTCATTGCCCGAAGAAGTTGGGGAGGTGGTTGAAGATGCGCAGTCACAAGGTGTTACTGTGATTGGCTCTCGTCATTATTTTGACGCGACGCCAGCTGATTTAGATGCTGAGTTACAAAGCATGGTTGCAACACCGGTTGATGTTGTGAAACTAGCTGTGATGCCAAATGATTCTGGTGATGTACAACGATTGTTGGATGAAACCAAAGTGGCCAATCAAACCAAACCATTAATCACAATGGCGATGGGTGAACTTGGTCAGCGGTCACGTTTTGAAGGCTACCAATATGGTTCCCAATTAACATTCGCCAGTCTCGGTGAGTCATCAGCACCAGGTCAACCAAGCGTGACACAATTAAAAGCACATTTTGAATAAACCTTATAGTGCTGAACGGCAAAACGTTCAGCACTATTTTTTTGTGTACAAGTTTTCAGACTAGAACTATTTAACTATCAGTTATTTGTGGCGTTTCAAAATAACCAGTCTTTTGAACAATGAAAGGGCTTGCATTTGAAAATTAGGCTCCTATAATGGGTGTTGTAAGTTGGTTGGCCGGACAAATCAACCCGACTAAGCTGACGAAGTTTTAGCTGCCAACACAGATTTTGTTCTAATTTTGGAGGATAGCATCATGTCAGAATTGTTTGACTTCCCTAAGGTTGAGTACCTTGGCGGAAAGAAGGGGATTAACTTTTTGGACGCCAAGGGATATAACTTCTATAACCCTGAGGAGCCTGTAACTATCAACGGAGAAACAAAGCCAATGAAGGATTGGTTGAAGTTCTCAGTTGCTTACTGGCACACAATGGACCAACGATTGGTTGACCCATTTGGTGAAGGAACTGCCGTACGTCCTTGGGATGTTGACGGTGTTGATGATGTCACAAGCATGGAACAAGCCTTGAAGAAGGTTGATTACATGTTTGAGTTCATGGACAAGTTGGGCGTTGAATACTTTGCCTTCCACGACCGTGACTTGGCACCAGAAGGAAACACGTTGGCTGAGACGAACGCCAACTTGGATAAGGTTGTCGACAAGATTGAGCAAAAGATGCACGAAACTGGCAAGAAGTTGCTATGGAACACATCATCATTGTTCACAAACAAGCGTTTCTTGGCCGGTGGTGCCACGACACCATTTGCTGATGTCTTTGCTTATGCTGCTGCCCAAATCAAGCACTCATTGGAGATTGCTAAGCGTTTGGGTTCAGAGTCATACGTCTTCTGGGGTGGCCGCGAAGGTTACGAGTCATTGTTGAACACGGATACGAAGCGTGAGTTGGATCACATCGCCAAGTTCTTCAAGTTGGCCAAGGATTACGCTAACGAAATTGGCTACACTGGTCAATTCTTGTTGGAGCCAAAGCCAAAGGAGCCAACGGCACACCAATACGATACTGATGTGCAAACGACGATTGCCTTCTTGAAGACGTACGGTTTGGAAAACGACTTCAAGTTGAACTTGGAAGGTAACCACGCATACTTGGCCGGTCACACTTACGAACACGAAGCTCGCTTCGCCCGTGAAGCTGGCTTGTTGGGATCATTGGATGCCAACATGGGTGACAAGCAAACTGGTTGGGATATCGATGAATTCCCTAATGACATTTATGAAGCAACGTTGGTCATGTATGAGTTCGTCAAGAACGGTGGTTTGCCAACTGGTGGTTTGAACTTCGACTCAAAGGTTCGCCGTGCATCATTCAAGCCTGATGACTTGTTCTATGCCCACATGGCCGGTATGGATGTTTACGCCGCTGGTTTGCGTGTTGCGTTGAAGATGGTCGAGGATAACTTCTTGGAGAACATTTACAAGGAGCGCTACTCATCATTTGATTCAGGTATCGGTGCCGACTTTGAAGCTGATAAGGTAACCTTCAAGGACTTTGAAGACTACATCTTGAACAAGACAAACGATGAAATCTTCGCAACGATTCAATCTGGTCGTTTGGAAGCTATCAAGGCAACTTTGAACAACTACATCTACTCAGTTTTGGGTACGACTTTCAACAAGTAATTTTAATAACCTTACATTCTCAAAAATAATCATCTGTAAAAAATAAAAAACGTGCCCAGCAGGCTACTATGAACCTGCTGGGCACGTTTTGTGTTAATAAGGTTTTATAATCCATGCCACAATGGCATAGCCGACAATCAAGATGATGGCAACAGCCCAATGCCAGATTGGCAAAGGATCAGTCGCAGTTTGTGTTCGTGGAAAGCTTTCCGTGAAGCCATGTGATGTCATCGCCATGGCCAAGTCATCAGACCAGTGCAGGGCGCTCACAATTGCTTTGAAATACAATTGTGGACTCCAAAAGTGATAGGTGATGCCACGCAATGAGGCGGCGTAACGAATCGTTTGGACTTGGCGTCGGACACGAGGCAACAAGTTGAAAGCTGCCAACAAACCATAGGTAAACGTTGATGACAACTTGGCATGCAAGTGCAAACTGATGAGCAAATCTTTCACGTGCGTGGTTAAGGTCAACGCTGCGCCAAGCAGTAGATAGGCGTAGAGACGTGAGGCATAAACCAACGCAATGCGATGCGTATCACCAGTTCCAAACGCAATAAATGACCACCACGTTCCGAAGGCAAGTGGGGCAGCCACCAACAACATAATCACAATAACTTTACCGGAAACACGTTGCGATAATAGATATAGCAAACCAACCACGGCAACGATGATGTTCAACGTAATTGATTGACTAAAGGCGGTTTGAAAACCGATCCCAATCAGAATAACGAGCAAAACGGTCGGATTCAACTTAAACATGTTGGGTACCTCCGATTAGCGTTAGCTGTTGGTCGGCGAAATGCAATTCATAATCGACAAAGCCCGTCAAACCTTGGCGTTGATGCGAAATCATCAAAACGGTTTGATTAGTTTGCTGAATCGTTTCTTGCAACAAAGTCATCAACACATTGACCGACGCACTATCCAAACCAGCGAGCGGTTCATCAAGCAACAAAACCGGTTGTCCCATGATTAACATCGTCAGTAGTTGCAACTTCTTTTGTTGCCCACCGGATAGTTGGTAGACAACATGGTATTGTAAGTCGCTTAATTGTAACTTCTCAAGCGCAGCTGCAACACGGTCATCCGTCCAGTAAGTTGCTCGCAAACTAAACTTTTTCGACAGCGCAATTTCACTGGCAACGGTCATTGTCACGAATTGATCAATAGCTGATTGGAAGACCAGCGCAAGCCGTTGTGACCAGTGCTTTTGTTTAACTTTACGACCATCGACGTTTTCCCAAAGAATTTGGCCATCATACGCGCGTTGATGGGTGAGTCCCTTGAAAAATGTTGACTTACCAATACCATTAGCCCCTGAAATCAGCCCAATCTGACCAGCGGGTGCAGTAAAGGTTGCGTCATGTAGCAATTGGCGTTCACCAACTGCCACACCAAAGTCTTGCCAGCGCAATGGTCCATCACCAACTGGTGTGCCAACAAAGGTTGGGGCAGGTGCAATGTCAGTTAGCATATGACGGCTTGCTTCGCACAATGTACCAGTTTGCGTGTCGAGTTGGTAAAGGGTATCAACCAGGTCGGCGTACCCAGATAAGTCGTGGTCGGAAATCAGAATCGTCGTGCCGTTTGTTTGTTGTAAATCTTTGAGATCTTGCAACAACAATCGGCGGGCATCTGGATCGACGTTGGCGAATGGTTCATCAAGCAAGATGATGTCACTTTGCATCGCGAAAATTGTCGCCAAGGCCACGCGTTGCTTTTCACCACCAGACAGCGTTAGTAGTTCTCGGTCCGCTAATGCGTCCAAGTCCAATCGCGCAATCGCATCTGTGACACGATGCTCGATGTCGGCGACAGGTAATTGCAAGTTTTCCAATGCAAATGTGATTTGCTCACGGGCAGTGCGCATCGCAAACTGGCGGTCTGGGTTTTGAAACAGCATCGCAACCCGCTTAGCTTTCTCAAATGGTGCGATCGGCCCGATTGATTGACCTTCTAACAAGACGTCGCCATTCGTGACGACACCACCAAATTTTGGAAGTAAGCCAGCCATTGCTTTGAGCAACGTAGACTTACCTGAGCCGGAAGGGCCGACCATCAGGTTGAAACTACCGGGTGTCAAATCCAAATTTATCTTATTCAAAATGTTTGGCTGATCAGCTTCGTAAGCAAAGCTGAAATCTACAACACGTAATGATGTCATAATTAACGCTTCATCAAACCTGACTTCGCAACCAAGGCGTTAATCAAGTAAACCAACACACCGGCAAACAACCCAACTGAGATCAAACGAATCACGAACAACGTGATCAACATGCCGGGCTTGTAGGCCATGTAACCTGAGTTAACCAAGTCCCAAGCAAATGTCACAATCGTGCTCGTCAAAACTGATAGGCTCAAACCAAGCTTGCTCCAGTTCTTGTAACCAGTGAGGGCAAAACCAAGTTCTGAACCGATTCCTTGTACGAAACCGTAAATCAACGTTGCGGCACCCCAGCTTGAGAAGAGCAACATTTCAACGACAGCGGCCAAAACTTCACCGATTGTCGTAGCGCCAAACTTTTGCAACAAGACACCCGCCAATGGACCGGCCATCAACCAAACACCAATCGTCATATCGTTGGCGTATGGCTTAAGTGGCGTCGCTGACAAGAAGTAGTATGAGGCACCCCATAATTGGTAGATAACCCCAAAGAAAATTGCAATAATGGCTAGGAAAATAACATCTCGAAGCGCCCAACCGCGCTTGTTTTCAACAACTGTTTGCATGACGCAAACCTCCAAATAATATTCCGAATCGCCCAAAGCCATGGAAATAAAAAGGACCCCAGCATCACTGCAAAACGCAGTCCGATACTGGGGTCCGTTTACTTCAATCGTAAACAAACCAAGCTCCCCGGCAGGCATTACCCTGCTTAGGTTCCATGGGTATTATCTCAGCCATAACGGCACCCCAGCTTGTTTGATTCGTTAACACAAGTATAGGGGGTTAGGCGAGGGTTTGCAACTGTCCGCGGAATTCGTCGAGGTGGTTGTAACCTTTTTCAGCCATAATGGCGATCAATTCGTTGTTCAAACGTTCAAAGATAGCGGGACCTTCGAAGTAAAGTGACGTCCCAACTGAGACCAAGTCAGCACCGCAAAGGATGTGGTCGTAAACATCACGACCGTTTGTCACACCACCAGTGCCGATAATCTTGATTTCAGGGCGCAAACGTTGACGCAAGGCACGTACGTTCGCAAGTGCCGTTGGCTTAACGATTTCACCACCAAGACCACCGAAACCACCCTTAGGTGCGATGACAACTGTGTCCGTTTCAGGATCAACAACCAAACCGTTACCGATTGAGTTAATCGTGTTCACAAAGGCCAATGGGAAATCGTTCAAGATTTCAGCAATCATGTCGAAGTGGGCGATGTCGAAGTAAGGTGGCAACTTCACACCCAAAGGCTTTGTGTAGAAGCTGAAGACCTCAGTCAAAATCTCGCGCGTTGTGTCGAAGTCGTAGGCCGTTTGTGGCTTACCTGGCACGTTTGGGCAAGACAAGTTCAATTCGACCAAGCCGTTAAAGTCAGAAGCTTGCACGTCACGCAACATCGCCAAGTTATCAGCCTTTGTCAGACCAGCGATTGAAAGGAACAATGGCTTTTCGTCTTGGTGTGTAATTGTGTAGTCCAAGTAGTAATCCAAGCCAAGATTTGGCAAGCCCATTGAGTTGATTGAACCCAATGGCATTTCAGCAAAACGGATCCCAGCGTTACCGTCTCGTTCAGCAGGTGTGGCACTCTTCGTAACCAATGAACCAGCGCCACTGGCCTCTATAATTTGGTCCAATTCAGAAGCTGTTTGGCAATATACGCCGGCAGCGTTCAATAATACGTTGTCAAAATCAAAACCAGCAATGCTCGCAGTCAAAGTTGTCATGGCTTTTTGTCCCCCAAAAGTCTTCTTGTGAAATTAAATTTTTTTAAGTCTACCAGGTTTCAAGGCCTATGACTACACTGTATTTTGGGTATAACGTTTTACTCATGAATTAATTCTCAAATGCAGTTACCAGGCGAATTTATCACTGATATTTGGTAGAATAGAAGTAACCGTAAAGTAGCTTTTTAAGCTACCGCAAAAAAATGGAGGAATTCGTTCGTGGAGTGTGAAATTAAGTTATTCGGTCTGTCAGCTAACAATAAGTTGGCGCGTGCAGTGGCCGAAGAGTTGCACCAACCGTTGAGTCAAATTGATATTCAACGTTTTGCTGATGGTGAAATTTATGAGCGAGTTTTGGAAAGCGTTCGTGGCGATGATGTTTACATCGTGGCACCAATCGCTGAAGAAGTGAACGACGCTTTCATGGAAATTATGATTGTGATTGATGCATTGCGTCGTGCTTCGGCTGGGCAAATCAATGTGGTGATTCCATATTTGGGTTATGCCCGCCAAGACCGTAAGGCAAAGTCGCGTGAACCAATCACAGCTAAGATGGTTGCCTCAATGCTTGAAATGAATGGTGTTGACCGCGTGGTTGCCATCGATTTGCACGCTGACCAATTGCAAGGATTCTTTGATATCCCAGTTGACCACTTGCAAGCTGCACCATTGTTGTCAGATTACTTCTACAGTCGCAACATGACGGATGATTTGGTGGTTGTGTCACCTGATCACACTGGTGCTGGCCGTGCCCGTAAGTTTGCCGACTTGTTGCACTCACCATGGGGTGTGGTAAATGACCACGTGGCAATGACAACACCTGAGTCACCTGATGCCATTGTTGGTGAAGTGGCTGGTCGTCGCGCAATTATCGTTGACGACATCGTCGATACTGGTCGCCGTGTTCAAATGACAGCGCGTGCTTTGCGTGCAAATGGGGCCACCGATGTCTTTGTTGTCGCAACACACGCCGTTTTGTCTGGTGATGCTGCCCAACGTTTGGCGGCTGATGATAACATCTCTCGTCTGGTCTTTACGGACACATTGACGCTACCAGCTGAAAAGCAAAGTGCTAAGTTCACGATGTTATCAGTGGCACCGTTGTTAGCTGAAGCTATTCAACGCATTCACGATAATCGCGCTTTGGATGTTTTGCTGAAGTCACGCAATAATCCAGAAGCTAAGTTATAATGTTAACTAAGGTATATGAATTTTAATTAACTTGAGGGGTAATCACATGGTTTATGCAGCTGCAGATAATCGTTATGATATGATGCCATACCGTCGCGTGGCCGATTCTGGTTTGATTTTGCCAGCATTGTCATTCGGACTATGGCGTAACTTGGGCGACCAAAAGCCACTTGCAAACTCACGCGAAGTGATGTTGAAGGCGTTTGATAATGGTATTTTCTCATTCGACAACGCATCAAACTACGGCCCATCAGATGGCTCTGCCGAAGAGACATTCGGTGCTGTATTTGAGAAGGACTTGAAGCCATACCGTAATGAATTGGTTATTACGACAAAGGCTGGTTACCACATGTGGCCAGGTCCACTAGGGGAGTTTTCTGGTAAGAAGACGTTGACGGCCGCATTGGATATGTCATTGCAACGTATGCACTTGGATTACGTTGACATTTTCTATGCACACCGTTGGGATCCAAACACAAACTTGCGTGAAACGGCTGAAGCATTGGACTTAATGGTTCGCCAAGGTAAGGCTTTGTACGTTGGTGTTTCAAACTACACGACGGAACAAGTTGCTGAAATTGGGGCAATCTTCGATGAATTGCACACGCCATTTATTGGTAACCAAATGTCATACAACATGTTTAACCGTGAAGCGGAAACGACGGATATGTTGGCCGAATTGGACAAGCACCACGCTGGTTTGATTGCCTACGGTCCTTTGGCTGAAGGTTTGTTGACGGACCGTTACCTAGATGGCTTCCCAGCCGACATGCCTTTGCACCGTACGAATGCTTTCATTAAGGAAGATCCTGAAGGTACGGTTGCTAAGTTGAACGCGTTGAACAAGGTGGCTGCAGACCGAGGTCAAACGTTGGCGCAATTGGCTATGGCTTGGTTGCTTCGTGACCGCCGTGTCCCATCAATCGTGATTGGTGCTTCATCAGTTGACCACTTGTTGGACAACGTGAAGGTCCGCGATAACATGGATTTGTCAGCTGAAGAGTTGGCAACCATCGATCAAATTTTGAAGAACAACTAATTGAAAGTGCCTCATTATCCAAGCGGGTAGTGGGGCACTTTTTCTGTTATACTAAGTTGATAAGTAGTAAGGGAGCGAACAACATGAAGAAGATTACAGTTTTGGGTTCATTGAACGCTGACACAATTCTGCACATTCCACATTTGCCACAACAAGGCGAGACGATGGCGATGGACGACGCCTCAACTGCCCCTGGTGGTAAGGGTGCTAACCAAGCCGTCGCTGCAAAGCGTATGGGTGGGGATGTCAACTTTATCGGTGCCGTTGGCCAAGATGCAAATGGGCAATTGCTTTTGGATGCACTTAAGGCGGATGGTGTTGATACAACCCACGTTGCTGAACTTGAAGGTGTCGCAACTGGTGCGGCTTACATCATGTTGGAAGCTGACTCACACAACACAATTTTGATTTTGGGTGGTGCCAACCGCCAAGTTAACGAATCAAACGTTGAAGCTGCTGAGGATACCATCAAGGCATCAGATGTGTTGATTGCACAATTTGAAACGCCAATGGTTGCTACGTTGAACGCCTTTAAGAGCGCTAAGGAAGCTGACGTGATGACGGTTCTTAATCCAGCGCCAGCAACGAAGGACATTCCAGCCGAATTGTTTGCGGTGACTGATTTGGTGGTACCAAACGAAACTGAAGCTGAAATCATTACCGGCATTCCAGTGACGGATGATTTGTCGATGGAAAGTGCTGCCAAGCGTTTGCAAGAAATGGGTGCTAAGAACGTTATCATCACAGTTGGTGAGCGTGGTTCTTACTTCTACATGGCTGATGGCGAAAATGGTTTCGTACCAGCTTTGAAGGTGAAGGCAGTTGATACGACGGCCGCTGGTGATACGTTTATTGGTGCGTTGACGACTAAGTTGGACGCTGATCTGCGTAACGTTGAGGAAGCAGTTCGCTTTGCCAACGCAGCTGCTGCAATTACGGTGCAAGGGGCTGGGGCACAACCATCAATCCCAACGTTGGACCAAGTTAACGCTTCACGCGCATAATAAAGCAGACTGGGAATGTCGGAGGTTTTAAACTCCGACGTGACCAAGTCGCCCTTATCAGGTGCGTCTTTGGTCTTACGCCTGACTGAAGTCAGGGGTTTTAGACCAACAGCTGCTGTGATAAAGAATGAACGCAAACGTCGGACGCTTGTCCGGCGTTTTTTAACAGGAGAACAACAATGAATAATAATGACGTCGTGCGTCGCATTCGTTTTATCTATAACATTAAGAATGCTGACATGATTAAGATTTTTGAGCTTGGTGGTTTGACGATTAACAAGGATCAATACCAGGATATTATGACCAAGCAAGAACCAGATACACCTCGTGATGAAAAGTTGTCACGTCGCGATTTGGAGAAGTTTATGAACGGGTTGATCATTTCACAACGTGGTGTAAAGAAGGATGAAGATGGCCAACCGGTTGAACCTGACTACAGCATGCAACGGGATAATGACATTAACAATGTTGTGATTAAAAAGTTGAAGATTGCGATGACTTACAGCAATGAAGACTTGATTGAGTTCTGGGAAGCAGCTGGATTTAAGGTGTCAAAGGGTGAAGTTGGGGCGATGTTGCGTCGTAAGGGCCACCCCAAGTACTTGGTTGCCGGTGATCAATTTATGCGTAAGCTTCTTGGTGGTTTAGCAATCACGTTCCGCGACGGCGAGACCACTGAAGTCGTTGATTAGAAAAGTCTAATATTTTTCGCAGGTTAAGCACTGAAAAAATACTGCTAGTTTGATATACTTGCCTCATCATATAGATATGGGGGATATTAACATGGTAGCTGAATTGAATTTGGAAATTGAACCAATGCATTTTCAACGTATTTTGGTAGGTGTGGATGAATCACAACAAGGTCACGTGGCTTTGGCGAATGCGATTCACCAAGCTGTTGAGGACGACGCAAAGTTGATCATCGCATCAATTTTGGAGTTGGGGGAGTTGTCAGCAGTTGATGTATTGAGCTTGCCAACTGTTCAAGCGGTAGAAGACCAATTGGAAGCCAACTTGGCACGTTACAAGGAATATGCAGAAGCGCACGGCGTCAAGGATGTTGAAGTTGTTTTTGATAGCGGTCAACGTGCCGGTGAAGTGTTGGTTGAAGAAATCGCACCACGCGTTAACGCTGACATGATTATCGTTGGGGCGCACTCAAAGAAGGGCTGGTGGGAATCATTGGGTTCTCAAGCCGTTTACGTTGCGCGTCACGCCAAGGTATCATCAATGATCGCCCGTTGCGATTTGGAAGAGCCTAAGAAGTAATAGATATGAAGCCCTGTGCCACGTTGGTATGGGGTTTTAATTTGGGGGCAAGTCAGAATGGAAATTAGAGAAGCACAGACATTGGCAGATTATGCTGGTATTTTGGCAATCGATGAGATTGTTTGGAACGATACAAATGCACCCGTTGCCATGCAAAAATGGCCGGATGCCGGTGAATTTCAAGCCGCAATGGTTGCTGAAGGACGCCGTCATGGTGTTGCAGTGGACGAGAATGATGCTGTATTGGGATACGTTGAATTTTCGTCACGTTTTCCAAGTCATCAGTATAAGTGGGACATCGGCCTTGGTGTTGCGCCGGCTGCCCAAGGTCAGGGTGTTGGTGGTCGATTGTTAGCGTGGCTACAAGAATTGGCTCGCCAAGAGAAAATGCACAAAATCACATTACGCGTGTTGGGGACAAACCCTAAAGCAATGCGTTTGTATGAACGAGCTGGCTTTAAACAAGTTGGTGAATTGAAAGACGAATTTTATTTAGATGGTCATTTTGTTGATGACTATCTCATGGATTGGTTTGTCGACTGATGAAAAGCACATGGCAACATGTGCTTTTCTTATTTTTAGAAAGTGAAAACCTAAAAAACATCATACGTATGAATAATTTTTGACTTGTGTGAAAAAATACTGTTGCTTAAAAAACATTCACCCTGTATACTAACTCTTGCGGGTGAGGAGCCCCGGTTAAGTGAAAGTCATAAGCCTTCAATCGGAAGCGATTGGACGAAATCCTTTATGAATTTTATTTAGCACTATGAACTAATACCAAAAGTTAATAGTACACTGGGGAAAACCTCGCTATGAGTTTCTAAAAACATAGTAGGAGGGTTTGTCATGTCTGAAGAAATGACAAAGAAGCCAGGCTTCGTCGGCGATGCAACTGCTGATGCAAGTTTGGGTGATGTGAACGGTTCTGTGGAGGTACCAAAGAACGGTTCATTCTGGCGTAAGTTGTGGGCCTTTTCAGGTCCTGGGGCCTTGGTTGCCGTGGGTTATATGGATCCAGGTAATTGGGTATCGTTGGTGCGACGGTTATGCCGCACAACTTGTACTTGCACTCATCAGTTTCACAAACACGTAAGATTAACCGTGAGAACAAGGCTGAATTGAAGGAAGCTGTTCGCTTCATGACTTGGGATTCAAACATTCAATTGACGTTGGCCTTTGTTGTTAACTCAATGTTGTTGATCCTGGGAGCATCATTGTTCTTCGGTCATGCTGATTCAGTTGGAACGTTTGGCCAAATGTACTCAGCTTTGTCAGATAGCAAGGTTGCTGGTGCAATTGCGTCACCAATCTTGTCAACGTTGTTCGCCGTTGCGTTGTTGGCTTCAGGTCAAAACTCAACTATTACGGGAACGTTGACTGGTGAAGTTGTCATGGCTGGATTCTTGCGTTTGAAGATTCCAATGTGGGCGCGTCGTGTGATTACACGTGGATTGGCTTTGGCCCCAGTTATCGCCTTTACGTTGATTTATGGTGGTGACGAGTCGAAGTTGGACGTCCTATTGATTAACTCACAAGTCTTCCTATCAATTGCCTTGCCATTTGCGATGGCACCATTGATTTTGTTCACTTCATCAAAGAAGGTGATGGGCGAAGACTTCGTTAATCCAAAGTGGATGACAACGATTGCTTGGCTAGTGTTTATCGTTTTGACTGGATTGAACATCCAATTGATCATCGAAACGGTTCGCAACATGTTCTAATAGATATTTATCAAGACTTTGCAGCGCTTGCTGTGAAGTCTTTTTTTGTCTCAAGTGTTTATGTTTGACATACCATTATATCTCGTATAATATATACTATATCGTAAATAGTGTTATATCACGCGAAGGAGACAGGTATGAATATTCAAGTACCGACGACCGTATTGGACGGTTCGGTTCTCGCGATTCTAGCTAAGGAAGATACCTACGGCTACATCATCACGAAAACCATGCAAGACTTGCTGAACGTCAGTGAGTCGACGATGTATCCGGTGCTACGCCGCCTGAAGAAAGATGGTTATGTTGAAACGTACGACCAACCATTCGAAGGTCGCATTCGACGTTATTACAAAATGACCGCTGACGGGCAAGCGCATTTGACAGAAATAAAAGATAGCTGGGGCGCTTTTCGTAGCGCAGTTGACTCACTATTGGAGGAACAATAATGGTTAATGAGTATTTAGCAGACGTGAGAAGTTATATGGCTGGGGTGCCAGAAAACGAACGCGAAGAACTGCTACAGTTTTATGAGGAACAAATGATGGACGCTGGGTTAACGTCCGAGCAAATCGTTGAAAAGTATGGCACGCCAAAGGAATTTGCCCGCAAGTTGAAGTTGGAGTACTTCATTCAAGTGGACGATGCTCCAGAGGCAACTGATATGCCAGCTGGTAAGCGAACAAAGAACCGCGCAACGTTGATTTGGTTGATCATTCTTGGGTTGTTCGCATCACCAGTTTTGATTCCAGTTGCGTTGGGATTAATTGCAGTTTTGTTTGGTGTGTTCATTGCTTTCATTAGTATCATCTTTGCGATTTATGCAACGATTATTGCGGCATTGGCAGTGGGTGTCTTTTCATTTGTTTCAGGTATTATCTTGCTATTCCAATCAGTTGCAACCGGTATCTTCTTCATGGGAGTTGGGATTGTCGCAACGGCCGCCACGATTTTCTTCGCACCACTAGTTTGGCGCGTGACGAAGTGGTTGTTTGAACAAGTAATTGTCTTTGCAAAGTGGATTGGTCGCAAGCTGGTTCGCAAGAATCATGTTGAACCTGCACAGGAGGTGTAAGCGCATGGATTTGAAGAAAACTTTGATTATTGGCGCTGCTGGTATGGTGCTTGGTGGCGTGATGGTTATCGGTGGCTTGAGTGCTGGTGCTGAAACGAACATTGCTTGGGACAAAGGACCTAAGATCGTGAACGTTTCAACGACACACAAGACGTTTAAGGATGCCCAAGTGCAAAATCTTGAGGTTGATGCCGGCAATAACCTCGTTGAAATCGTGCGTGGCACAGAGTGGGGTGTTAAGGCGACCGGTACATCAAACAAGGTGTTGACTGATTTGCAAGATAAGACGTTGCGTATTGATGCACCAGATGACAATCATCACATGATTTTCTCGTTTGGTAATTATGATCCAAAGGTCACGGTTACGGTGCCGTTCTCAGCTAACTTGGATAGCTTGAAGATTACGACAACGAATGGTGGCATGATTGTTCAAGGACAAAACGTTAAGAACACGACGGTAAGCAACTCTAACGGTGGTGTCCGCTTTGAAAACTTACAAGGTGAGCAACTAAACATCACGACGACGAATGGTGCGATTGCGCTTGAAGATACGAACTTGCATGCCGTGCATTCAAAGAGTCAAAACAGCGCATTCAAGGCTGAGAATTTGACATTGACGGATGCGAGTGACATCACATCAACGAACGGTATGATCAAGCTTGAGGATAGCCATTTCCCAGGTTTGGATGCATCAACACACAATGGTTATGTGCACGTTGAAGATGTGCAAAACGGTGACGATGACAAGAGTTACCAAACTGGGGATGCAACGAAGGCTTTGAAGATTCAAACGACCAACGGTGTCATCTCAATTGAAAATTAATCACAACGAAGTCGGATTTAACATCCGGCTTTTTTGCTATCTCATAAAAATCTCATTTTTGGTATAATGAACCTAACAAACTGGGGGTCCAAATTAATGAAGATAAATCAATATGCGGTGGTTGAGACCCCGTTCGAACAACAAGTGCACGAACTGACGGAAATCGGTTTTTATGATGAGACAGTGACCGATGCGATGGGTGCTGGGGCGGCAGCCGTTTGGCAGGCTTTGTTGGTCCAAGCCTTTCCGGAATATCGTGACGCAACACCAAAATTGCGTGAGTTAGCGGTTGATAACAATCGAGATGTCGCGACATTTTTGCAGAGTGGTGCGCCGTTAACGACTGAGATTTTTGACGCAGTTGCATTGCAGTTGCTTGGCTTCACGGAAACTGTTGATTACCAAATTGATCAACCAATACAAGCGGTTCATGCAATTGGACTACCGCTATACGAAAAGCGTGGCAAGTGGGACGTAGATGATGTTCTTACGGCTTGGTATGCGTTGTTGACGACGCACACAGCCGGTGGGTTGCAATTTATCGATGATTTGGCCAGCCGTGGTTACTTTGCTAAGACGAATTTGCCACTGTTTTTTAACGGGAAAGCAATGGCGACATTTGATACGAGTGCGCTAATCAAAGAAGTGGTCTACGTCGAAACGGATGTAGATACCGATGAAGACGGTGTGCGCGACTTGGTACGCGTTGAAATTCTGCGACCTGATACGTCAGTTGATGTACCGGTCTTATTTACGGCGTCACCTTACTATCAAGGATTGAACAACGAGGCGAATGATGCCAAATTGCACACGGTTGATTTGCCACTAAGTCACAAGACACCAAACAAGGTGCGTTATGAAGATATTGCATTCCCAGGGGTGACGCTACCGGATGCTGAACAACATGAGATTGTTGCTGAAGCTGATGAAGCAACGGAAGGCTTAAAGGCAACGAGCCATGTCGACATCAACAATTACTTCTTGGCACGTGGTTTTGCGGTTGCGTATTCTTCAGGTGTCGGCACGCGTCATTCAGACGGGATGCAAGATACTGGTTCACCAGAACAAGTGCTTTCAATGAAGGCGGTTGTTGAATGGTTGGCTGGTAATCGCGTGGCCTTCACAGACCGTACTTCGGGTTATGCCGTTAAGGCTAACTGGTCAAACGGCAAGGTTGCGATGACGGGGAAGTCATACTTGGGAACATTGGCAACGGCGGTCGCAACTACTGGTGTGGCAGGTTTAGAGACCGTGATTTCTGAAGCAGCCATTTCAGATTGGTACCAATACTACCGTGATAACGGTTTGGTTATTGCACCTGGTGGTTTCCCAGGCGAAGACATGGATGTGTTGGCGGAATTAGTTTATTCACGTATGCACGATGCAGCTGACTGGCACCGCACGAAGGAGCAATGGATGGCTTTCCAAGCCCAAACTGACCAGATGATGGATCGTGAGTCGGGTAACTACAATGCATATTGGGATGCGCGCAATTATTTGCCACATGTTTCAGACATTAAAGCTGACGTAGTGATGGTGCATGGCTTGAATGATTGGAACGTTAAGCCACGCCAAGTATTCCGTTTGTGGCAAGCATTGCAAACAAGTGGCGTTGCCAAGAAGTTGTACTTGCATCAAGGACAACACATCTACATCAACAACAATCGTTCACTTGATTTCTCAGATCAAATGAATTTGTGGTTGTCACACAAGCTTTATGGTGTTGCGAACCAAGCCGAAACGCAATTGCCAGATGTGACTTGGCAAGCGAATGACCAAGCTGAAACGTGGGAAACACGCCAAAACTGGGGGCAAACTGAAACGGTTGCTTTGCCACTGACTGGCGATGATGAGATGAGCTACGAAGATTGGCAAATTGAATCTGATTTCGAGAGTTACAAGCGCGACTTTAATAACTGGCGTACTGAAATGTTGAAGCAAGAAAACGACCGTTTTGAAGTCAATCGTTTGGTATTTACCGAAGCACCATTCGAAAACGATGTCGTGATTGATGGTGAAGTGACAGTAAAGTTGCGTATCAAGTCATCTGAAAACTTTGGCTTGGTGAGCGCGATGTTGGTTGACTATGGAGAAGCCTCACGTTTAGGTGCCACGCCAACGCCACTTGGTCAACAAATTGACCGCGGTACGGAATGGCAACCAACGCCATTGGTAGAGTTCAAGTTGCAAAAGCCAACGACTGAAAAGATGATTAGTATTGGCCACATGAACTTGCAAAACCGCACTGCGCCATGGCAAGTTGATGATTTGGTAGCTGATGAGTATGTGACGCTTAACTTGACGTTGCAGCCAACGCTTTATCGTTTGAAGGCGGGTCACAAATTGGGTGTTATTTTATACGGCACGGATTTTGAAATGACGGTACGTGGTAACCAAGATATTCGCTATACAGTTGATACTGTCAATAGCGAGTTATTAGTGCCTTTCCAAGAATAAATTTATGTGAAAAAAGACTTTTTGGTATACTCCTGCCGGAAAGTCTTTTTTGAGGTGACAGAATGTCGGATATCATCATTATATTTGCTGTATTGCTGGGTGTTATCCTAGCGAGTATTGTTGCGAATCGACTGAAGAAAGTGCCAAAAGCATTTATAACAATTGCGATTGGGTTTGCACTGTCATTCGTTCCCTATATTAGAGAACATGTGGCATTAGAGTCAGAGTTTTTCATGATGTTTATCATCGCGCCAATTTTGTATTATGACGCACAGCGTTTTAATCCGTATCGCGTTGGCAAACATCTTCGATCAATTATTTACTTGGCAGGATCGCTCGTGATTTTGACAGCGTTGGTGACAACGTTAATTGGTGTGCCAGTGGGATTGGCTCATTCGATTCCGTTGTCTTTGCTGATTGCGTCAATTGTGACGCCAACAGACGCCGTAGCTGCCAATTCAATTACCGAAAATTTTGCGGTACCTGAAGGAACAAAAACGGCCTTGGAGTACGAGTCATTGTTTAACGATGCAACGGGCCTTGTGCTGATGAGTATTGCGTTGACCGGTGTTGAAGCAAATCGATTGTCACTGACAGCGGGCGTATGGGAATTAATCAAAGTTGCGGGTGGTGGTGTCTTGGTCGGTATGATTCTAGGCTACCTGATTTACTTGCTAATTGATTTTATTGCTTCTCAGACTAGTGATTCAATGAGTTCCGTTGTGCCGATGATGGTAATGACACCATTTATTGCATACTTTATTGCCGAGTCAATTGGTGTTTCAGGTGTGCTGGCAGTTGTTGTAGCAGCAATTTTCCAGGTGCAACGGACAATGCGAACGCGTCTGTCGTTGGTGCATGATGGCCTAACGAGTCGTAGTCTTTGGCAAGTGCTATCGAGCGTGTTGAATAATGCGGTTTTTGTCTTGTTGGGGATGAATATATTCAATGTCATTGATTTAATAAAGAACATGACAAAATCAGAACTTCTCCATTCTTCTGCATTGGCTGTTTTGTCATATTTTGCCATGCTTATCGCGCGTGGCTTGTTGGCTTATTACCGGCATGAAGAAACGTGGTCTGAGTTGATTGGTCCGAATGGTTCTAGCGAGCGACGTCATAATGCGGTGACGTTTGCGCTGTCGGGTGTTCACGGGGCAGTGACGCTAGCATTGGCGTTTTCAATTCCAACCAACGTACCGTTTCGGCCTGGTTTGATACTGGCAGCCGCTATTGTGATTGGTTTGAGTTTGATTGTGCCAACCCTGGTTCTACCGTTTTGGTTGCCAGCTAAGCAAACGCCGGTAACAGTTGACGACTTGCAGGAGGCCCGTCTGGAAGTGTTTGCAGCCACTAAAACAGAACTCAAACTGAAGCAGTTGCCCGAGGAATTGTATTTGGGAATTGTGGAATATTTGAGTTCACAGGTGCGACCAAACCGTTTTTCAAAAAATCAACGCTTGTTTAATCGTTTGTTGCAAGATACCGCAAAGGCGTCACGTACGTATGTGCAGACGATAACGGCTGTGGACCCGGCAATCAGACATGCCTATTTACATCTGATTGACCTGATGCTAGCTGAAGAATTGTCATTTGCACCCTGGCGATTGCTTAGAGCAACTCTTTCTCGACGTGAGTTGAATTGCGTCTCTCAACGTTATCAACGAAGGGGCGTTCACGCTGGCATGACGAATCAAGCACGTGAAGAGAAACGAGCAATGAATATTGCTGAGTTACAGCGACAATGGCGCAGTATATCGAACGAAAATTCAACGTACATGATGGCTTGGGTAACGGAACGTCGCAATGAGGCAGCGGATGTTGAAACCCACGATGCGTGGGAACGGATTTTAGATATTTATCGGTTTAGGCATGCGTCAATGTTGCGAGGCTTGAATCGCGTGGAATTGAAGAAAGAACACATTATGAAGGCACTTAACTCCGAAATGCAGTATGTCTTACGTCGTTTGTATGATGGCGGTTTTTCACAAGAAATTGGCGATCGGCTTATCCAGGAAATTGCTGAAGCACAAGCGTGGCAATCACAACAAACCATGCTTGATCCAAAACGTGCGGGAAGACGGGTATTTTAGTTACGCCCATTCAGATATGTGCTAACATAGTACCAATTGAGTCAAAAGAGGGGTCTAACGCATGGAACGCAAATTAATCGGAATTGATTTGGATAAGACAACATTGAATGACGCAGGTGAGGTTTCAGACCGTACCCGTCGTACGTTGCAAGCTGCACAAGCAGATGGGCACATTGTGTCAATCGTTACGGGGCGTCCCGTACGTTTGTCGATGGATATTTACGACACGTTGGGCTTGAAGTCACCAATGATTAACTTCAACGGGTCATTGGGTCATAAGCCACGTCAACACTGGGAACACGAGTATTCATTTAATATTGATCGTGAAATTGCGTTTGACCTGCTTGAAAATGCACAAATGATGGGTATTGATACTGTCGTTGCGGAAAGCAAAAATGACGTGTGGGCAAATGGTAATGGCCCACAACGTAATACGGAAGATGCGATTTTCTTCCCACAAGACGAAGCGAACCGTAAGATGTTGGATCGTTTGAACTTGCAAACGGATGTGAATGCTATCTTAATTCACGCCGAAAATGCCTTGCACCAATCACAGATTCAACACTTCGTGACCGAGCGCTACGGTGCTGACCGCGTGAATGTTAAGACGTGGGGTGGTGAATCACCAGTTCTTGAAGTGGCACCAGCTGGTGTTTCAAAGGATACTGGTTTGGACATCTTGCGTAAGGCTTACGACATTAAGAAAGATGATATCTATGCCTTTGGGGATGAGATGAATGACTTCGAGATGATCGGCTACGCAACTCACGGTGTTGTGATGAAGAACGGGAACCCTGAACTAAAGGCGATTGCCGACGATATGACAGAATACACTAACGAAGAAGACGGCTTGGCTCGTTATCTTGAGAAGCTGTTGAAGTTGTCATTGTAATTATTGAAGTAAAGTTCCACGATGCAAGGGACTATGTTATAATTTAGACATAGAAAAAGCCTAACGAAGTGGCAGCTTCGCTAGGCCGACAGGTTCCTAGGTTTGGATAATGGGGCGTCTACTGCTTACGCGGTGGACGCTTTTTTCGTGTCTCGAAGTTCACATAATAATTACCACCCCAAACCGCAACAGGTCAGGTTTTTAAAATACATGAAAAACGTGTAAAATAAATAAGAATACTTAGATTTAAGGAGATACCGAATGGCGGAGTTACCAGAAGGATTTGAAGAAAAATACCGTCAATTACTTGGCGATGAGGCAGATGCTTTTATTGAATCGTTCGATAAGCCTGTCGTGAAGGCGTTCCGTCAAAACCCCTTGAAGGCCAACATGGATCTATACGATACCAAGGTCGATGGCAAGGTGCCATGGGGGAAGTGGGGAAACTTCGGTGCCGTAAAAGGCCACTCTGTTGATCACACAACGGGTGTCATTTACTCACAAGAGCCATCAGCCCAATTGGTTGGTGAACTTGCTCACCCCAAGCCAGGCGAACGCGTGCTAGATTTGGCCGCTGCACCTGGTGGAAAGACCACACACTTGGCATCGTTTATGGAACAAAAGGGACTGTTGGTCTCAAATGAAATTTTCCGTAAGCGTGCTGCTATCTTGAGTGAAAACGTGGAGCGCTTTGGTATCCAAAATGCGATTGTGACGAACCACTCACCACAAGAGTTGTCACCAAAGTTCCCACAATACTTCGACAAGATTGTGTTGGACGCACCATGTTCTGGTGAAGGTATGTTCCGTAAGGACCCAGCTGCAATTAAGTACTGGCACGAACACTACCCAGAAGAAAACGCTGCGCGCCAACGTGAAATTTTGGAAGAAGCCGTTAAGATGTTGAAGCCGGGTGGCCAATTGGTTTACTCAACTTGCACGTTCGCACCAGAAGAAGATGAACGTATCATCGCTTGGCTGATTAACGAGCGCCCTGACTTGGAAATTGTTGATGCTGACAAGTACGAAGGTATGGACGATGGAAAGCCAGAATGGGCCGATGGTAACCCTGATTTGAAGAAGACGGCGCGTTTGTTCCCACACCACTCAGATGGTGAAGGGCACTTTATGGCCAAGTTGATTTCAAATCAAACGGATGAAGATTACGTTTCTAAGGAACCTAAGTTGGCTAAGTCTAACTTGACCAAGGATCAACGCGAATTATGGCAAGCATTCCGTGCAGATTTCATGCCGGATTACGACCCAAAATTGTTGATTGCCTTTGGTGACCAAATCTACGCAGCGCCAGAAGGAACGCCTGATTTGACGGGACTTCAAGTGATGCGTGTTGGGGTCCACTTGGGAACTTTGAAGAAGAAGCGCTTCGAGCCAAGTTTGGCCTTGGCCTTGGCACTTCACCCAGACCAATTTACGCGCCGTTACGAATTGACCGACGAAGAGTGGGCGCAATACGTTCACGGCGATACGTTCATGATTCGTGACCGCGACCAATATCAGAACGGTTGGTACTTGCTTGAAATCGGTGGCAACGGAACTGGTTTCGGTAAGTTGGTTGATGGCCAAATGAAGAATTTCTATCCAAAGGGATTGCGCTTCTTGGTTCGTGAAGATAAAGCAGAAGAATTATCTGACGATATGTACTAATAGTGCGGTTTTTTGGTAAAATAAACCTATTACAGCTTGAAAGGAATGCACATGGCAAACGAGCAAATTACACGTGAAGAAGTTGAACACGTTGCCAACTTGGCAAAGTTGACTTTGACGGACGCTGAAGCCGACATGTTTACAGACCACTTGGAGAAGATTTTCGAAGTGGTGACGACTTTGGCTGAAGTTGATACGGAGGGCGTAAAGCCAACGTATTCAGTGACAGAAATGCACACAGTTTTGCGCGATGACGTTGCGGTTAACGCACACCAATCAGCAGAATTGTTGGCAAATGCACCAGAACACACGGATACCTTGATTAAGGTGCCAGCTATTCTTGATGAAGGAGCAGAGGGCTAATGGATTTCTTGCACACAGATTTGGAAACCTTGCACGAGCAACTCGTTAACAAGGAAATTACGGCCGTTGAATTGGCACAAGCAACGTTGGATAACATTGCTGCCACAGACGACACGTATGAAGCTTTCATCACGGTGATGAAGGACGAAGCATTGGCAGAAGCCGCTGCGATTGATGAAGCTGGTATCGACCCAGACAACATCTTGTCAGGTATCCCATACGGTATCAAGGATAACTTGGTAACGAAGGGTGTCACGACGACGGCTGCCTCAAAGATTTTGCAAAACTTCAAGCCAATTTACGACGCAACGGTTGTTGAAAAGTTGCGTGACAACGGCGCAGTTGGCGTTGGTAAGTTGAACATGGACGAATTTGCCATGGGTTCAACAAGTGAAACGTCATACTACCGAAAGACGAAGAACGCTTGGGACCAAACGAAGGTTCCTGGTGGTTCATCAGGTGGTTCTGCCGTTGCTGTTGCAGCTGGTCAAGTGCCATTTGCATTGGGAACTGATACGGGTGGTTCAATCCGTCAACCAGCAGCCTTCAACGGTATTGTTGGTATGAAGCCAACGTACGGTCGTGTATCACGTTGGGGTGTTATCGCCTTTGCGTCATCATTGGACCAAGTTGGTGTCTTCACACGTACGGTTAAGGACAACGCCCGCGTTTTGTCAGCTATGGCTGGGCAAGATGAGAAGGACCAAACGTCTTCAGACCAAGTAGTACCTGATTTTGCTGCTAACTTGAACGGCGACATCAAGGGCATGAAGATTGCGGTGCCAGCTGAATACTTTGGTGCCGGAATCAACGAAGATGTTAAGGCAACAATCAAGGCTGGTATTGCCAAGCTTGAAGAGTTGGGTGCTGAAGTCGAAGAAGTATCATTGCCACACACGAAGTACGGTGTTGCTGCATACTACATCTTGGGTTCTGCCGAAGCTTCATCAAACTTGCAACGTTTCGATGGTATTCGTTACGGCTTCCGTCCTGAAGGTGTGAAGAACTTGGACGACTTGTACGTTCAAACGCGTTCACAAGGCTTCGGTGACGAAGTTAAGCGTCGTATCATGTTGGGAACGTACTCATTGTCAGCTGGAACTTACGATGCATTCTTTAAGAAGGCTGCTCAAGTTCGTACGTTGATGAACGAGGACTTCCAAAATGTCTTCGCTAAGTACGATTTGATTATCGCCCCAACAACACCAAACGTCGCTTACAACTTCGGTGCTAACGAAGATGATCCAGAAGTCACTTACATGAACGACGTATTGACGATTCCAGTTAACATGGCTGGTTTGCCAGGTATGTCAGTACCTGCTGGCTTTGTTGATGGTTTGCCAGTTGGTATGCAATTTATCGCAAAACGTTTCCAAGAAGAGACGATTTACCGTGCTGCATACGCATACGAGCAAGCAACACGTTTGTTTGAACAAGTACCAGGAGGTAACAAGTAATGGCTGTGCCTAACTTTGAAACGACAATCGGACTTGAAGTCCACGTTGAGTTGAAGACCAACTCAAAGGCAATGTCACCTTCACCAGTTCAATACGGTGCTGAGCCTAACGCCAACACGAACGTTATTGACTGGGGTTACCCTGGTGTTTTGCCACAGGCGAACAAGGGTGCGTTGGAATACGGTATGATGGCCGCTTTGGCTTTGAATGCTGATGTGACACGCGATTTGCACTGGGATCGTAAGAACTACTTCTACCCAGACAACCCAAAGGCTTACCAAATCACGCAACAACAAGAGCCAATTGGCCGTAATGGTTGGTTGGAAATTGAGTTCGAGGGTGAGAAGAAGCGCGTTGGTATTACTGAGCTTCACGTCGAAGAAGACGCTGGTAAGAACACCCACGGGACTGATGGTTACTCATACGTTGACTTGAACCGTCAAGGAACACCATTGATTGAAATCGTTGGTGCACCTGACATTTCATCACCAGACGAGGCCTACGCATACCTTGAAGCTTTGCGCCAAGCTATCCAATTTACGGGTATTTCAGACGTTAAGATGCAAGAAGGTTCAATGCGTGTTGACGCCAACATCTCAATTCGCCCAGTTGGTTCTAAGGAATACGGAACTAAGGTCGAGTTGAAGAACTTGAACTCATTCAACTATGTTCGTAAGGCTTTGGCGTTCGAAGAAGAGCGTCACGCTAAGATTTACATGGCTGGTGGCACAATCAAGCAACAAACACGTCGTTTCGATGAAGCAACGGGTGAAACTGTTTTGATGCGTGAGAAGGAAACGGCTGATGATTACCGTTACTTCCCAGAACCAGATTTGACACCAGTTCACATCACGAACGAATGGGTTGAAGAAGTGCGTGCGAAGTTGCCAGAATCAGCAACTGAACGTAAGGCTCGCTATGTCGATGAACTTGGTTTGGAAGTGTACGACTCAGAAGTGTTGACGCAAACGTTGGCCATGGCTAACTTCTTTGACGCAACGGTTGCTGAGGGTGCTGATCCAAAGCGTTCAGCTAACTACTTGATGGGTGACGTTAACGCCTTCTTGAACGAGAAGCAAGTTGATTTGGAAGAGACTGCTTTGACACCAGCTCATTTGGCCGGCATGATCAAGTTGATCGATGACGGTACAATCTCAACGAAGATGGCTAAGAAGGTCTTTGTGGCAATTACGCAAGGTGAAGACCCAGTCGAATACGTTGAAGCTAACGGTTTGAAGCAATTGTCAGATCCAGCTATTTTGACGCCAATTATTGACGGCATTTTGGATGACAATGAGCAATCAATCATCGACTTCCACAACGGTAAGGACCGTGCTGTTGGTTTCTTGGTCGGAAAGATCATGAAGGAAACCAAGGGTAACGCCAACCCTAACGTGGTTAACGAGTTGTTGATGGCTGGTTTGAACGCCCGTAAGCCGCAATAAAAACATAAGATTAATTTAGGCAGACATCGATATACTTGGTGTCTGCAATACATATATTGAAAACTTGAGGAGAGAACACCATGAAGCGTGCGCGTATCATTTACAATCCAACGTCTGGTCGCGAAGCCATTCGTCGCGACTTGGTTGATATTTTGAATGTCTATGAAAAGGCTGGTTATGAAACGAGTGCTTTTGCGACGACTGCTGAACCAAATTCTGCATTGAATGAGGCGCGTTGTGCTGCCGAAGCTGGTTTTGAGTTGTTGGTTGCAGCCGGTGGTGACGGTACAATTAACGAAGTTGTGAACGGTATTGCCCCATTGGAGAAGCGTCCAATGTTGGCGATTATTCCGGCTGGTACAACGAATGACTATGCTCGTGCATTGCGTATTCCACGTGAAGATCCTTTGGAAGCCGCTAAGGTGATTTTGAAGGGCAAGGCAGCGCAAATGGACGTTGGACAAGCCAACGACACCTACTTTATCAACATTGCAGCTGGTGGTTCTTTGTCAGAATTGACTTATTCAGTGCCATCAAAGTTGAAGTCAATGTACGGTTACTTGGCCTATGTCGTTAAGGGTGCCGAAATGTTGACGCGTGTCGCACCAATGAACTTGCGTGTTGAATACGATAACGGTGTCTTTGAAGGTCGTTCATCAATGTTCTTCTTGGCATTGACGAACTCAGTTGGTGGTTTCGAGCAAATCGTCCCAGATGCCCAATTGGATGACGGTAAGTTTACGTTGTTGGTGGTTAAGACGACGAAGTTTGCTGAAATCTTGCAATTGATTTCTGAAGTATTGACTGGAAAGCACGTCGATAATCCAAACTTGCTTTATGTGAAGTCAGAAAACGTCACAATCAAGCCATTGGATGAGAATGCTAAGGTTATGATTAATTTGGACGGTGAATACGGTGGGGATGCACCTGTTGTATTCAAGGATCACAAGGCCCACATTGCAATGGTTGCAAACGTGGATGAAATGCCAGATGATAGTCTAATTGATTTACCTTTGTATTTACACGAAAATTAATTAATTTTGTAGACAAGAGCTTGCCGAACAAAGGTGGGCTCTTTTTTGGAGAAAGAATGATGTTTGGTAAAACTAAAAAAGTCGAACAACCAGCGAATTCAAAGCAAACGTACTATAAGCAATTGGCCCACCATATAAAGCGTGCTTGGGATATGCAAGTAGCCATTAGCCAAATTGCTGCCCAGTCAAATGATGCGTTAACACCACAAAGTTTGTATGTCTCAGTGCAACAACCAAATGCCAAGCAACAGAATGGGGTAACGCCGTTTACCATGTATGTTGAAGCTGAAGATATGGTGCCACTACTTGAGAAGAAGTTGAATGAC
Source organism: Weissella confusa (assembly GCA_001436895.1). Classification (GTDB taxonomy): domain Bacteria; phylum Bacillota; class Bacilli; order Lactobacillales; family Lactobacillaceae; genus Weissella; species Weissella confusa. The sequence goes on along the minus strand of JQAY01000009.1, from coordinate 36,583 downwards.
CAGCTGTCAGTCGCGGATGAATATCTTGAATCATTGGAATTAAGTGATTCATTAACCAATCATGACCAAGCGTTGGTAGCCGATCTCCGCGAGATGCAACAAGCGGGCAAATTAGCGGATATGTTAAAGACGTTGTTGAACCATAATGTGGTCACGCGTCATGATTTGCATTAAATTCATGAAATTAACATACAACCATCGAGCGTAAATAGTTGTTTTTCCACAGAATTGGACTATTATAAATATACAGCGTAATCTTAAACGGCATCCTGCACCAGGGATGCCGTTTTTTAATTGAAAGGAAAGCGCCATGAACAAAACAGACAAACTACAACCACTACAAGAAATGGCCATTGCGTATGCAAATTCATTGCCAGGGGCCAAGGCGTATTGGCGTGAAGATTGGGAAACCTACTATTTCGATATCATGGGAAAGATGTTTGGCATTGTGCATGACAATGTCATCACACTGAAGAATGATCCTTATATCAATACCGAACTGCGCGAACAGTTTCCATTCATCATTCCGGGCTATCACATGAATAAACAGCACTGGAATAGTATTATTGTCGACAAAAACGAATTTCCAGATGATGGGGTCAAGAAGTTGATTCATGATTCCTATGATTTGGTTGTTAAGAAGATGACTAAGAAACAACAAGCCGAATTACAATTACGCATTGATTTAGGACAGCTATAACGACACATAAAAAAACGCCTTGGACGTCGAAAATGACATCCAAGGCGTTAATTTTTTACTTATCGTTACCAGTCAATCCGTTGTAGATTGTCTCAGCATTGTGGTTCAACAAATCGTAGTACGTTGGCACAACGCCAGACTTCTTTGAAACTGAGTCCGTCCACAATTCACCAGCGATGTGTGAATCGATTTGTGAAATAACAGTTTGCATTGGCTTATCTGACTCACCTTGCTCAACGAAGGTTGCAGGAACCTTTTCGCCTTGCAATGATTCAACTAGCGTACGGATTTGTGAAGGCGTACCGTTTGATTCCGTATCAATTTCCCAAATGAAGTATGGCTTCAAACCAAAGTCACGGGCGAAGTATGCCATGGCACCTTCTTGCGTCACCAACTTCTTGTCATCAGCAGGTAGGGTAGAGAACTTAGCATTCCACTTCTCGTAAAGGTTTTGCAACTTAGCTTCGTATGCTGCAGCGCGCTTTGCGTAGTATGCCTTGTGCTTTGGATCCTTCTTCTCAAGAACCTTAGCGATGTTAGCAGCGTAAGTCTTACCTTCCAAGATACCGTTCCAAGCGTGAGGGTTATCTTGACCAGCAACACCAGCCGTCGTCAACTTGATTGTGTCGATACCGTCAGTTACATTGAAAATTTGCTTACCGTAGTGCTTGTCAGTTGTCTTCATCAACTTATCAAACCAACCTGAGCCACCCTTTTCAAGGTTCAAACCGTTTGCAAAGACAACGGCTGCATCTTGCGTACGCTTAACGTCAGTAGGCGTAGGATCGTAATCGTGTTGATCAGCACCAATTGCTGTGATGGTGTGTGCATTAACGTACTTACCACCAACTTCTTGGCTGATTTCGTTAATAATTGAAAATGAAGAAACAACATTCAAACGACCGTCGCTTGAACGACCGTCAGAAGCTGAATTGCGGTGCGTCAACCCAAAGACAACACCAGCAATAACAGCGATAGCAACAATAATCCCAATAACTCGCTTCATAATAAAACTCCTATTTAGTAGCTTGGTCATGCATGCGACGACGCGTAACCAAGTGAATCAAAAACGAAATAATAAAAATAACCGCACCAGTGACAACAATTGCTGGACCAGAAGGCCAGTCAAAGGTGTAACTGAGGAACAACCCGACAAAGGCGCTAATCAAACCGAAGAATGATGATAGCCAAATCATTGGTTGGAATCGCTTAACCACCAATCGAGCGCTGGCAGCGGGGGTGATGAGCAAAGCTGTCACCAAGATAACCCCGACTGCACGCAAGGCAACAATGATAACCAACGTAATCAAGACCACTAAGATGTTGCGGAATAGATTAGCGTGAATCCCTTGTGCCTGTGCGTATGAACGATCGAATGTTGTTAAGTACAATTCACGATAGAAAGTCGTCACAACCGCAATGACAATCAAGCCAATCACCAAACTAGAAATCAAATCACCGCTTGAAACGGCCAAAATATTTCCAAATAGAATATCGGTTAGCTTGGTTGTTGAATGCCCGGCTGTCATGATGATGGTTCCTAAGGCAAAGAACGTACTAAACGTTAAACCAATGGCGGCATCTGTTTTTAAGGGTGTGTGTTCAGAAATGAAATTAATCACTAAAGCGGCTAATAAGCCGAACACACCGGCACCCCAGTAATAGGGGATGCCCATCAAAGCCGCAATGGCGATTCCGGGCAGGACTGCGTGGGACATGGCGTCACCAATCAAAGCAGTACCTTGCAAGATGCTAAATGCACCAATAATACCGGCGATTAAACCAATCATCGCACCAGCAATCAGTGCATTTTGTAGAAAGGTATATTCACCAAGTGCGTGAAAGAAATTCAGTAACGCAGACATATTAACCTCCCTGTACGATGTGATTATGACGATCCATGATAATTAAGTGATCACCATATGCTTCGGACAAAGTGGCGGCATCCATCACATCCTCGGGCTTTCCTTGACGGAGCAGACCGTGGTTAAGCAGGATGACTGAGTCAAAGTAGTTTGCAACCTTACTCAAGTCATGATGCACAATGATGATTGTCTTGCCGGCATCACGTAAATCTCGCAATGCATCCATGATTTGTGCTTCAGACGCCACGTCGATTCCGACGAACGGCTCATCTAATAGGTAGACATCTGCATCTTGTACAAGAGCACGAGCTACCAAAGCACGTTGACGCTGCCCGCCAGAAAGTTCATTTAGCGAACGATTGGCTAAATGGGCGATGTCCATTTTCTCAAGGGCGTTTTGGACGATTGCTTCTTCAGCTTTACCGACCGAATGCCAACGAGAGATTTGCGATAGCACGCCCATCATCACCAAATCGAAAACGTTCACTGGAAAATCTAAGTCCAGGTCGCTTCGTTGGGGAACATAGGCGAACTTATCGCGACGAATGCGACCTGTAACGGGCGATTCGTCATAAGTGATTGTGCCGGCGGTTGGTTGAATAATTCCTAGAATCGCTTTAATGAGCGTCGACTTACCAGCACCATTAGGTCCGATAATCCCGATAAGCTCATTCGGATTAAAAGAAAGGGACAAATCTGTGAAAACAGGTCCGTATTCATAGCCAACCGTGAAGTGATCAACGCTTAACATATGCCATTCCTTTCATGCATACTTACTTATTCAAAGTAAAAATAGAATAACGAGTAACAATGTAACAGTTTTTGTCCGGAATGACAAATGAAAATGTCATCATATTATACATGAAATAAATAACATGTTTTATATATCCGAACATTGCTTGTTTAGAAGGACAATCGCAGAAAAGATTCGTCCAATTGTTCCGTGGGTCGCTTTATATGGTAGAATTAACCATTAGAAAAGCGAGTTTGTTGGCATTATTATAGCGAATGCCAACACGTAATGTGTGTTTGTACACTTCAAAATCTTCTATATATAGTAAGGACAGGAAAAAATGGGTACAGCTGAGACTTATCAACAGATTACAAAGAAGATGGACGGCCCTTGGCGAGTTCGACCAGAAGCTGGTAATCGTGTTGGCATGTTACAAGAAATTTTGCGCTGGATGGGGCATCCTGAAAGCAAGTTGCGTGTGATTCACATCGTTGGAACTAACGGTAAAGGGTCAACCGGTGTTATGTTGGCCAAGATTTTGGTGACAGCAGGCTATAAGGTTGGTCACTTTTCAACGCCAGCCATTTTGAACGACCGTGAAGTGATTACAACGAATGGTGACATGATCAGTGAAGCTGATTTCGTTAGCAGCTATAAGCGTGTCCTAGAAGAAGTCACAGCACATGGCGGGGACGAAGATACGCTATCGAAGTTTGAGTGGTGGACACTCGTAGCTTTGGACTACTTCGCCCGCAAAGAAATGGATTTTGTCATTCTTGAAGCCGGCGTCGGTGGTTTGCGTGATGCAACTAACGTGATTGAAAAGCCATTAGTAGTGGCCTTTACCAAGATTTCATATGACCACGTCGGCTTATTAGGTAACGACTTGCTTGAAATTGCGCAAGATAAGGCGGGTGCAATTAAGCCAGGTGCAAGTATCGTCAATTACCCAGGCCAAGATATTGAAGTGTACCACTTGTTGCACGATAAGGCAGAAGAAGTGGGCGCAATTTGGAATCCAAACCCAAAGCCGGTGATTACCATTGTGCAATCATCTCCAAGTGGATTGGTCTTGAATGCTGACCAATTCGAAGGGTTGAAGTTGTCATTGACTGGTGCTTACCAAGCCAATAACTTGAGTACAGTTTTGCAAATTGTCACAGTACTAAAAAGTCGCGGCTTTGAAATTAAGGATGTTGATGTCGCCGAGGCATTGGCACACGTTAAGATTCAAGGTCGTATGGAATTTGATGCGGAACGCAACATTTTGTATGATGGTGCGCACAACCCAGACGGTATCATTAGTTTGGTCGCGTCAATTCGTTCATGGCACTTGCCATTTAAGCCAGTTGTTGTTTTGGGGTTGCTAAAGGGTAAGAATTACCACGACATGTTGGAAGAATTGTTGCCCCATGTTGATACGGTAATCGCTGTTACGCCAGATTCTGATCGTGCGATGTCAGCCGATGAGTTGGCCGCTAAGATTGTGATGATGAGTAATGTCGACGTTGAAATCGCCGACGACCCAAGTGCTGCCATTACGTTGGCGCGCCGTGTTCGTGAATCATCAGAAGCCTTGATTCTGGTTACCGGTTCATTCTACACACTACGCGCGATTGAATCTGAAGGGATGTAAGACATGTTAAAGCGATTGGTAATTGCCTCGAATAATTCACATAAGACGGCAGAAATGGTTGATTATCTGGCAGTTTTGGGTGTTGAAGCGATTAATTATCGTGACCTACATGAGCAAATCGCCTTTCCAGATGAGACAACTGATGACATGGCTCAAAACGCACGCGTAAAGGCGCAAACAATCCATGAAATTTTGCCAGATGAATACATTTTGGCGGATGATTCAGCGTTGTTTGTACCGGCGATTCCGGATCATTTTGGTGTGACCACGATGCGCGAGTTTCAGGCACACCAATTACGTGGGGATGCGGAAATTAACGCGTATGTGTTAGCCCAGTTGCCAGATGATGCTGACCGAACAGCTTATTTGCAAGCTGACTTTGTCGTGATTTCACCAACGGGTAAGACGTATTTCAGTCAAGCGCGCGGTGGTATCACGTTGGCAACTGAACCACGTGGTGGGCGAAACGGCTTGGATGAGTTGATGGTCACAGAAAACGGTATGACATTATCTGAAATCGACATGCCGGAGCGTGTACATTATGCTCACCGTGGTCGCGCTGCCATTATGATTTTGCAACAGCTTAAAGCAGCTGGTGAATGGCAATAATAATATAGATAGATAATGAAGAGGAGAGATAGGATAAATGGAACTCACAGCACAACAAATTACTGAGTTGTTGGCCGATCAAGATTTGTTGATTTCAGCGCCAAACTTTGATGGTGAGGTCAAGCATTTAGCCTATAATTCAAACGATGTAGAACCTGAAACGTTGCTCTTTATTAAGGGACGTTTTAAGGCTGAATATTTGACTGATGCTATCCAAAAGGGCGTTAAAGCATTGGTCGCCCCAGAAACTTTTGTCCATGACACAACACTACCAACTTGGGTGGTGGACGACGTGGCAGCGGCCATGAGTATTTTGAGTATGGCGTTTTATGGTTACCCACAAAACGACCTTGCTTTGATTGGTATCACGGGTACCAAGGGTAAGACATCGGCAACTTATATGGCTTACGAAATGCTACGTGTGGCAACGAACGACAAGGTTGCGTTGTCATCAACGTTGCAAGTCATTACGGGAGCTGATCCAAAGTTCCACTATCGCGCCCACTTGACGACACCGGAGTCATTGGACTTGTTCCGTTGGATGCGCGAAGCCGTTGATAACGGCATGACGCACATGGTGATGGAAGTGTCATCACAAGCGTACAAGATGGAACGTGTTTATGGTTTGCGTTACAACGTGGGTATTTTCTTGAACATCAGTCCAGACCACGTTGGTGAAAATGAACACCCAACCTTTGAGGATTACTTGGAACACAAGATGATGTTGTTCGATCACTCAGAACAAATCATTTTGAATGCCGATTCAGACCACTTTAGTGAATTGATTGAACATGCGGAAATGGCTGTACCACGTGATGGTATTTGGCTATACGGTCGCGAAGATGAGGATTCACCAAAGGCTGACGTTTACTACGAAACCGTTGAAGCCGACTTGCAAGGTAGCACGTTTGCGGTTCGTCAAGCTGGTCAACAAGCGGAACGTCTTGGTATCGCTGGTGAATACCACTTGGATATGCCAGGCGACTTCAACCAAGGAAACGCCGTAGCTGCGATGATTGCAGCACGTTTGACTGGTGCTGATCCAGATGCCATGCGTGAAGGACTAGAAGTTGTTAAGATTCCTGGTCGCATGCAAGTGTTGACGTCAGCTAATCACGGTACAATTTACGTGGACTACGCGCACAACTATGCGTCAATTGCAGCGTTGGTGAACTTTGTCCGTCAAAACGAAACGGTCGAAAAGTTGACGATTGTCGTTGGTGCGCCTGGTAACAAGGGTGTGTCACGTCGACCTGGTATTGGCCAAGCGGTCAGTGAAGGTGCCGATGTCGTTTACCTAACCAGTGATGATCCACAATACGAAGATCCAAATGCAATTGCAGATGAAATCCAAGCAGCCATCACCAACAAGGATGTTGTGATTAACCGCGAAATGGATCGCACAATTGCCATTACTGAAGCAATTAAGGCAGCCGGTCCAAATGATGTGGTTGTGTTGGCGGCTAAGGGATTGGATGAATACCAAAAGGTTGGTGGCGTTGATACACCATATGAAAATGACTGGGCAGTTGCACAACGTGTTGTTAACGAATTGGAAGCCTAGTTTTTAATCACAAAATTTGGTATAATATACAGAATTGCCGATAGTATCGGTGATTTTTTATGTTTAAAACAGTGAATAAATGCATTAAATGTGCAGAGATTAAAAGGGGATAGTGCCATGGCTAAGGAACCTGCAGAAAATACGTCAGAGTTCGACTTGGGTGACTTCGTTGAAGGTAAGAAGTTTGCCAACTTCGAACACGACTTTAAGGGTATCGTTGAAAAGATTTACGAACACTCATTGTTGGTCTTGATTACTGAAAACGACCCAGAAGATACAGCGACGGTTAACGAATACAACCACCGCGCTGTTGTCCGCATGTCAGAAACTAAGATTTTGGTGAAGACGGACAACCCAGCACCACGTAAGGCTGATGAAACTGAAGAGGAAGACGAAGAAGAAATCCCTGAAGACATCAAGCTTGAAGATGATGATGCTGAAGAAGAGGAAGAAGAAGAGGAGTAACCGATGGACTATAAGAATCAAGTGGCTCAAGCCGTCGCTGCGGTTGTGCCTGAACTAGATGAAGCAACGATTTTGTCAAAGGTTGAAGTGCCTAAGGATTCATCAATGGGTGATTTTGCCTTTCCAACATTCTTGTTGGCAAAGGAACGCCACATGGCACCTAACCAAATTGCAGCTGAAGTAGCTGAGGCAATCGATGCGTCAAACTTTAAGCAAGTTGAAGCTGCCGGACCTTACGTTAACTTCTTCTTGAACCAAGAAAACTTTGGTGCCGATGTGTTGCACGCTATCTTGGAAAACCAAGAATACGGTCACAACACGGATGGTGAAGCAGGACACGTAACGATCGACATGTCATCACCTAACATTGCTAAGCCAATGTCAATGGGTCACTTGCGTTCAACGGTTATCGGAAACTCATTGGCTGAAATTTCAAAGGCCAACGGTTACCAACCAATCAAGATTAACCACTTGGGTGACTGGGGTACGCAATTCGGTAAGTTGATGGTTGCCTACAAGATGTGGGGATCAGAAGCTGAAGTTAAGGCTGACCCAATTAACACGTTGGTTAAGTACTACGTGCGTTTCCACGAAGAAGCTAAGGAAAACCCAGCATTGGATGATGAGGGTCGCGCTTGGTTTAAGAAGTTGGAAGACGGTGATGAGGAAGCTCGTCAATTGTGGTCATGGTTCCGTGAAGAGTCATTGAAGGAATTCATGGAGCTTTACGAGACATTGGATATCGAGTTTGACTCATTCAACGGAGAGGCTTTCTACAACGACAAGATGGACGGCGTTATCGACAAGTTGAAGGAAGAAGGCTTGTTGGTTGAATCTCAAGGTGCACAAGTTGTTAACTTGGATAAGTACAACTTGAACGTTGCCATGATTCAACGTACTGACGGTGCTACTTTGTACATGACGCGTGATTTGGCTGCTGCCATCTTCCGTAAGAAGAACTACAACTTCGTGAAGTCATTGTACGTCGTTGGTGGTGAGCAACGTGAGCACTTCATGCAATTGAAGGCCGTGTTGAAGGAAATGGGTTACGAGTGGTCAGATGATGTTGAGCACATCCCATTCGGTTTGATTACGGTTGACGGTAAGAAGCTTTCAACGCGTTCAGGACGCATCATCTTGTTGAAGGATGTTTTGAAGGATTCTGTTGAATTGGCTTTGGAGCAAATCGAAGAGAAGAACCCAACTTTGGCAAACAAGGAATTGGTTGCTCACGAAGTTGGAACGGGAGCCGTTGTGTTCCACGATTTGATGAACGAGCGTATCGGAAACTTCGACTTTAAGTTGGAAGAAGTGGTTCGTTTCGAAGGTGATACTGGTCCATACGTCCAATACGCAAACGCCCGTGCACAATCAATCTTGCGCAAGGCTGGTAACCCTGAACTTGATTTGTCAGATGTTGTCATTACTGATGAGAACGTTTGGGAGACTGAAAAGTTGTTGGGTGACTTTAATGATGTTGTTCGTCGCGCATGGCGTGATCGCGAACCATCAGTTATCGCAAAGTACGCTTTGAACTTGGCTCGTACATTCAACAAGTACTACGCTAACTCAAAGATTTTGGCAGACGACGGTCAATTGAACGCACGTTTGGCTTTGGTTACGGCTGTTTCACAAATCTTGACTGAGTCATTGCGTTTGTTGGGTGTTAAGGCGCCAAAGGAAATGTAATTATATGATTAAGGCAGTTGATTTCATTTATGAAGTCAACTGCCTTTTTTATTTGCGACTGTTGATTTAAGAGATTTGCAATCCGGAAAATTAGTTATTAAAAATAAGTATTGACGTTTTTCTAATTCAGGTCTAATATCATTGCATATTGAACAGGCACAAAGAATGTATAGGGGACATGATGTTTAGCTTAAAAATGTTTGTTTTAAAACAAACAAGCACCTTTATTCGATTAACGACCTGGCCTGTTGAAGGAGCCGGTCGTTGTCGAAGCCACGCGTATTAATTTTTATTGACAGTTAATCAACTAATACAAGGGGCAAAAAAATAATGAGTATGAAGAAGCAAATGCTAGTAGCAACTACATTGTCAATGTTGGCAATTTCAGCCGGGGGCATGACTAATCAAGTCTTAGCTGCTAGCAAGTCAGATACGTTTACGTATGCAATCAGCGGTGATTTGGAATCCACAAATCCGATTGCAACGTCTGATCGATGGGGACTGACGTTTGATAACATTCAATACTCACCACTATTTCACGTTGCTGAAGATGGTTCGTACGAACCGGTTCTAGCAACGAGCCATGATGTTTCATCAGATGGCAAAACAATTACCGTCAATCTCCGTCATGGGGTGAAATGGAGTGACGGACAACCGTTTACGGCGGATGATGTCGTGTTCACATACCAAAAGCTAGCTGATAAAGCTAATGGTAATTCAGACAATCTCTACATTAATAATCAACCAATTCAAATCGAAAAGGTAAATGATAATCAGGTTAAGTTTGTGTTGCCGGAAAAGTCGGCTTCAGCCGTAAACAATATCATGACCGATACCTTTATCATTCCAAAGCATGTGTACGATAAGACGACTGATTTTTCAGGTAGTTCATTAACACCAGGAAATGTCGGTACCGGTCCATACACGCTGGAAAGCTATAAGCAAGGTCAGGAAGTTCGCTTTGTTCGCAACGCACATTATTTTGGTGGCCAACCAAAGATGAAGCATGTGGTGCTACGAATTTTGACTGATCCAAATACGACGAATATCGCCCTGAAGAAGGGCGAAGTTGACGCATCATTTGTTTTGCCAACGCAATTGAAGTCATTAAAGTCAGCTCATTTAAAGGTTACCGCGTATTCTGAAAACCGCGTTGGTTACATGGGATTGAATACACACGTGCAAAAGCTTTCAAATGTTAAGGTGCGCCAGGCGATTTTCTACGCTTTGGATAAGCATGAAATGAATCAGGCGGCTTATCTAAACAAGGCTTATTACAACACACCGGTTTCATTCTTGCCGCCAAAGGACAAATATGCAACGACGGATGTTCAAACGTATAAGACCAACGACAACAAGGCAAAGCAGTTATTGCATGAAGCTGGTGTTAAAAATTTGACCTTGAATTTGGGGTATGATTCATCAGATGCCGCACAAAAGATTCAAGCCAATTTGATTGTGGCACAATTGCATAAGGTTGGCATTAAGGTCAACGCTGAAGCGGCTGATTCAACGGCGCTATCAGCGGCCATGCACACGAAGGGGCAGACCAAGTATGATGCTTTTCTAGATGGTTATATTATGGGACTTGATCCACATCAATACACGCCGTTGTATGCATCAAATGGTCAGGCTAATTATTGGCAGTACCACCGTGATGAGCTTGATAAGCTGTTTGCAAAGGGAGATGCCGAAACCACGGAAGCCAGTCGTAAGGCGACTTACAAGCAACTACAACAAAAGATTGCTGATGCAGCGATTGTTTATCCAATTGTCGACAATAAGAAAATTCTAGTTATTAATAAGGATGTAAAGGGTGCAAATGAGGCGAAGAATTTGCCGATTTACACGTTTGCTGATTGGTCAAAGCTTTCAAAGTAGAGGGCAGGAAGATGTTAAAACTAATCAGGCAACGATTGTTATTAGCGATACCGTTGTTGCTAGTCCTGTCATTTCTAGTCTTTGGTTTAATCCATTTAGCGCCGTTTAACGCGGTCGATGCGATTATTAAGCCTACGATGTCGACTGCTGAAGTCCATGTTTTACAACACCGCTATGGCATCGACAAGCCCTTTATGACGCAATATGTCTTATGGTTAATGAATTTCGTAACTGGGCATTTTGGCCATTCAATTATTAATCAACAAGATATCGGGCAAGCACTTGCGGAAAGAATTCCAAACACGGTGATGTTGGTCTTGCCGTCGTATTTGACAGCAACGATTATCGCGGTTGTTTTGGGCTTAATTGGAGGTAGGTCGCCGCAAAAATTAGTCGGGCGATTTATTGATACATTGACTGCCATTGGATTGGCCACGCCGTCATTTTGGATTGCACTACTATTGTTGTATTTTCTAGGATACGTACTTAATTTGTTTCCAATCTTCGGGATGGGTAGCACAGCGCATCCGCTGGGTGTGATCTGGCACATGGTATTGCCATATTTGACACTGGTGATTGCCTTTTTCCCAGAAACAACGCGGTATGTTCGTAGTAAAACGATGACAGAATATCGACAAGATTACGTGATGGTACAACGAGCATTCGGCGCCAGTGAGCGTTCGATTTTGTTCCGTCATGTCTTGCCGAACGTGTTGTTGCCGGTTGTGACACAACTTGGTCAGTCACTACCACTGCTAATCACCGGTGCAATGATTACCGAAACGGTGTTTAGCTGGCCGGGGGTCGGTGCTTATATGATGGATGCCTCGGTCAAGTTAGATTACCCGGTGATTTTAGCAGTGATGTTATTGTCTGCGTTTTTGGTTGTTGTGGGTAATTTGTTGGCAGATATCTCATATGCGTTGGTCGATCCACGCGTCAGGAGGTAATCATGCAACGTGTAAAACACTTATTAGCGCAACGACCAAGTTACTTAATCTGGATCGGCGTTATGGCCTTGCTAGTGGTATTGACCCTGTTTGCACCATTATTACCGCTGCATCCGAATGTGGTAGACGTGGCGAACATGTCGCAAGGGCCAACGCTACAACATTGGTTTGGAACTGATGATTTAGGGCGTGACTATTTGGCACGGGTGATTTACGGCGGCCGCATTTCATTGATGGTAGGTTTTTTGTCAATGGCTGTGTCGGTTGTATTAGGCACATTGGTTGGTACAATCGCCGGTTATTATGGTGGATGGATTGATGTGGTTTTGATGCGATTGTTGGATGTTTTTTCAGCAATACCTTGGTTGGTATTAGTCGTCGTATTGAGTGCTATGTTACGACCTGGTCTTACGACGATTATTGTCATCATTAGTATCTTTTCGTGGATGTCAATTGCACGATTGGTTCGCGCTGAGGTGGTCACCGTTAAAGAACGTGATTTTGTGGTCTATGCGCAATTTGTCGGTGAAAAGTCGCTGGCGATTATGTGGCATCACCTGATTCCGATGGTGGCCCCGATAATCGTTGCTGCAGCTGGTACAAATATTGCCAATGCGATTATGACAGAGTCAGCCTTAAGTTTTCTAGGTATGGGCGTGCAAGATCCGACTGCTTCATGGGGGTCATTGTTAAATGCGGCGCAGTCGCGGTTGCAAGATGCGCCATACATGGCGATTATTCCAGGTGTGTTTATTATGCTGACGGTTTTGGCATTCAATAAACTGGGTAATTTGTTGCGCGATGCACTTTCACCGGAGGAATATGATGGCTGATCCAATGATTATAATTGAAAATTTGGACGTGACCGTCCGGAACAAACAACGTGAGAACAAGTCGATACTACAGGGTGTCAATTTGACGCTTACAAAGAATACCGTTCTTGGTCTGGTTGGTGAATCTGGTTCTGGTAAAACGATGACGATGCGTGCGCTATTGGGCCTTCTACCTGGCGAGGCGATTATATCGGCCGATACTTGGAAACTAAATGGCGTGGCGTACCCGGTTGGGCGACGGTTGCCGATTAAAATGGCGATGGTTTTTCAAGATCCGTTAACAGGTTTGAACCCAGTTCGAACGGTTGGTTACCATCTTGAGGAAGTTATCAAGCGGACACACCCAGAGTATTCACGAGTTAAACGCCAAGCGTTAGCGATTATGGCGCTTGAAAAAGTCGAAATAACCAAGCCACAGAATCGATTGGGACAATACCCACATGAATTATCAGGTGGTCTTAGACAACGAGTCTTGATTGCAATGGCTTTGTTGGCAGAACCGGATTTGCTGATTGCCGATGAACCAACGACGGCACTGGATGTTACCGTACAAGCTCAAATTTTGGGCTTAATTAAAAGGTTACAACAAACAGAGCATCTGACCGTGATTTTTATTAGCCACGATTTGAGCGTTGTCTCAGCAATCGCTGATGAAGTGGTCGTTATGCGTGAAGGGCGAGTTGTGGAATTTGGAGATGTTAACAAGATATTTACCAATCCAACAGATGCCTATACACAACGACTTGTTTCGCTAGTTAGCGGTGAGAGGGGCTAAATAAAATGAGTGATTTATTGAAACTCAACAACGTGACAGTACGATATCCGGGCAAACACGGTCAATCAGATTTGGTGGCGTTAGATGACGTGTCATTAGCGATTCGAGCTGGTGAAACGTTGGGACTGGTTGGTGAGTCGGGTTCAGGGAAGACAACCTTAAGCCAAGTGGCGTTGCAGTTGCTTCAGCCAACGAGTGGTACAGTGACATTTGAAAATGAACTGGTAACGAGCGAAAACCGTCGCCGGGTTATGTCGAACATGCAAGTCATTTTTCAAGATCCGTATGAATCATTAAATCCTAAACAAACAGCACTACAATCGGTCCGTGAGCCGTTGCAGCTTCGCTATGACAAACAGACAGCCACTCAGTTGGCGTTGGCTGCTTTGGCATCAGTTGGTTTGGATGAAAATGATGCGCAACGTTATCCGGCAACCTTCTCTGGCGGGCAACGACAACGAATCGGCATTGCTCGTGCCGTAGCAGTCCACCCGAAATTTATTGTTGCTGACGAACCGATTTCTGCACTGGACGTATCAATCCAAGCACAAGTGCTTAAGTTAATGGCTGAGTTGCAGGCCAGCTACAATCTCACGTACTTATTTATTTCACACGATTTAAGTAAAGTTCGTCAGATTGCGGACCGAATTGCCGTGTTGTACTTTGGTCATTTAGTAGAGCTGGGGCCGGTTGAAGAAATTTTTCAGAACCCGATGCATGCCTATACTCGTGAGTTGTTGGCGGCGATTCCTGAGATTGGTAAGTCAATCATTTCGTTCGAGCGCAAGCCAATTGTAATTGGCAACGAGTGGGTTCAGGTAACGCCGGAGCATTATGTTTTAAGATAAAAAGAGGAGAAAACGTGACAACTATTGGTATTCCAAGTAATCACTTAAACCATGCAAATCCAAAGCATGGTACGAATTACGTTGATTACACACAGCAGAATTACACCGCAGCTTTGCGTGAGGCTGGTGCTTTGCCAATTGTTTTTCCGATGGGCACACCAGAGGAAGCGGCTGAATATGTAAATGCCGTTGATGCGGTATTGTTGATTGGTGGACAAGATATTGGACCGTTGTTTTATGGTGAAGATCCAACGCCTAAGATGGGTGAAACGGATCGCCAACGTGATTTATTTGAATTGGCGATTATTGCTGAAGCTCGTAAGCAACAAAAGTCTTTGATGGGGATTTGCCGTGGGTCACAAATTTTGAATGTTGCGTTTGGTGGTACCTTGATTCAAGATATTAACACGCAATATACACCAGCTAATGGGCAACCAGTTGTGAAGCACATGCAATATCCGGTTAAGTGGTATGATCCAACGCATCGTATTGATGTGATGGCAGGCACCTTCTTGGCGGGGGCGTTTGGCGATCAACCGATTGTTAATTCATTCCACCACCAGGGCATTAAGCGTTTGGGGGATGGTTTGATGCCAGCTGCCTATGCAAGCGATGGTACAATTGAAGCTTTCCAAACTGAAGACGCGTCAGTTCGTGGTGTGCAATATCACCCAGAAATGATGTTTGATCATGATGCCACGCACTTGAAGGTATTCCAAGATTTCGTGGATTACGTTGCTGAACATAAGAATTAAATAGCGCTGAAATTCGATCACCCATTGTACAGTTTTGTACGATGGGTGATTTTTCTGTATGATGGGTGTTAACACAAAAGCTGGGAGGGACTTATGGATAACATACAACGATGTGCGTGGGTAGATAACTATCCGCCAAATGAAGCGATGCGTGTGTACCATGATACTGAATGGGGCAAGCCGGAATATGATGACGATAAATTATTCGAGTTGCTCTCTTTGGAAACATACCAAACAGGACTAAGTTGGCAAACGGTTATCGATAAGCGTGAACGATTCAATGAACGTTTCGAAGGTTACGTGATTGATAAGGTAGCGCAATACGATGAGTCTTACGTTGAAGATCTACTGCAGGATGCAGGCATTATTCGAAACCGGGCAAAATTACTCGCAACAATTAATAATGCGAAAGCGATGCAACGCGTGCAACATGAGTTTGGTAGTTTCGCTAAATGGCTATGGGAATTTGTTGATAACACGCCGATTGATCATCAGATTGTGCATAGTGGGGATGTACCAGCCCAAGATGCTTTGTCACAACAAGTATCGAAGGCCATGAAAAAACTAGGTTTCAAATTTGTTGGGCCAGTTACCGTTTATTCATTTTTACAAGGCGCTGGATTAATAAATGATCACGAGGTCACATGTGCCTTTCATAATTAGAGAAGCATTCACAAAAAAACAGCAGGCGCTACGGATGTAATTCGTGGCGCCTGCTGTTTTAGTCATTATTAATAATCGATTCAAAACCGGCTTTAAGGGCTTGGTTATCAGTAGGATTAAGATACAAGCGACCTTCAGGATTACCTTGATTTTGTTGTGTTACGAGAACTTCAGGTTGCCCATTGTGAAGAGTGAATAGATACATCGTCAGTTTCGGATCTTGCTTATTCGAACTGGCATCGCCACCATATACAGCGACCAAGTTATAGTCATGATTGCCGGTGCCATCAGCCGACCATTGCATATCAACGAATTGATTATCAATAGTAGGGCGTAATGTTTCGCCGTCATCTGTGAGCGATGATGGGAACATGAGACCATATAAATCAAAATCATGGCCAGGATAATATTCTTGGTAGCTTTGTCCCATTTCAGTTTGCCAATTTGACATGAATTCAGCTAATTGCTGTGTTTTCTCAGCTGACCATGGTGTAGCGACAACGCTAGAGGCTGCGCTTTCTTTTTCGGAGATGGCAGTGCTCGTGCTAGATTTTTCTGATGATTTGACTGATGATGACGAACTAGCTGACGTTTCAGAATGCGATTGGGCAGGTACAAATTTTGAACCAATAAAGCCTGCTGCTAGTGCTGCGGTCACAATAGCAGTATAGAGTAATGGTTTAGAAGTCATGGTTACGTTTCCTTTCTGTGCTTATTAAATACATCGTAATTCATATTTATGGTTATAATCTCGACCGCTTTGTAACACATTACGGCACAAAACGGCAGTGTAAATTTTGTTACAAAATCCAAGAAACCGCGTATTTACTGATATAATTATTTCTGTTGTTTTTTAACAAATAAGAAATTAAAAGTAATATGTATTTCAGGAGAGAAACATATGGAAGTCTACGTATTAGCAACGGTGGTTATTATCGTTGCCCTAATCTTTGATGGGGTTAACGGATTCCACGATGCGGCGAATGCAATCGCCACGGCTATTACAACTGGTGCCTTGAAGGCGAAGACAGCAATCATTATGGCTGCTGTGATGAACTTGATTGGTGCCTTGATGGGAACGGCCGTTGCTGCAGTTATCGCACGTGACATCGTTGATATGACGCAGGTGAGTGCCGAGCAACAGTTGTTCTTGGTTATTGCTGCTTTGCTAGGTGCAATTGGTTGGAACTTGATTACTTGGTGGTTCGGTCTACCATCTTCATCAACGCACGCCATCATTGGTGGATTGATGGGAGCTGGTTTGGCTGAACAAATCGCCGGTAACAACGTTCACATCAAGTTGGCTAAGGTAGTTGAAAAGGTTATTGATCCAATGGTGTTGTCACCAGTTGTCGGATTTGGACTAGCGCTACTCATCATGGTGATTTTGAATAAAATTATCAAGAAGGCTAATTTGAAGGAAACGGATAAGTACTTCCGTACAGCGCAAATTTTCACATCAGCATCATTGGCGTTGGGACACGGTTTGCAAGACGCCCAAAAGTCAATGGGACTGATGTTCATGGCAGCCGCACCAGTTGGTTTCTTTGGCATTACGCCAGGGCAAACGGAAATTCCGTTCCAAATTATTTTGATGGCATCTTTGGCTATCTCAGTTGGAACAATGGCTGGTGGACAACGTATTATTCACACGTTGGGAAGCAAGATTACGGTCTTGAGCCCACAAAAGGGATTCGTTGCTGAAGCTGTTTCATCAGCTGTGTTGTTCATTTCTGCTTATTTCGTTCATGCACCAATTTCAACGACGCACACAGTTACGTCAGCAATTGCTGGTACGGGTGCTTCTGATGATATTCGTGCTGTGAAGTGGAGCACATTGAAGAACATTGTGATGGCCTGGATTATTACGGTGCCTTCTGCGGGATTGATTGGTTTCATGTTTGAAGAAATCTTCCGTATGTTGTTTATGTAATTAAATATGACAGACGCTACTTGCCAATTAAGGCGGGTAGCGTCTTTTTGATTCCGCCCGAACTTAAGGCAGAAAACCGAAAAACCTGTATAATTAAACTTATATATGCAAAAAAAGAAGGATTGAAAACCATGGCATTAAAGAAGCAAGAACGCCAAGCGTTGATTTTGGATATTTTGTCACGCGAGGTGATTGATTCACAAGAAGGTTTGATGAACTCACTACAAGCCGCTGGCATTGAAGTCACGCAAGCAACGGTTTCACGCGATATCAAGGAGATGCGCATTGTTCGTCGTGCCGACGGATCAGGACGTCCTCGTTATCAAGTGATGTCAGATGCGCCAGTTGTTGATAGCGAACAAGTCCAAAAGGGATTTGCAGAGACTGCTGTGTCGGTGACGCGCGTTGAGTTTATGACGGTTGTTAAGACGACACAAGGTAACGGAAATCGTTTGGCGGCTTTGATTGACGCAGCAAACTTGTCAGAAGTCATTGCAACATTGGCCGGCCACAACACGATTTACGTGACGAGTCCATCTGCAGAGGCCGCTGAGCAGTTAGCCCAACGCTTTACAAATTGGATGCAATAATATGATGATGCGAATGAAAGCATTTTTCGCGTGGATACGACGCAAGTTTGGACCGTTTTGGACACGATTCCAAATTAATCGTTGGATAGGTGTTTTTATTCTGACTGGGATATTGGTGATTAGTGTTCTCGGAACTTTCGAAGCCAAAACAACGGATGTGTCAGACTTAAAAACGCGACTCCAATCATCCACCGAAATATATGATGTAAAAGATAATAAGGCTGGCTCAATTGCTGGTCAAAAGGGAACGTATGTCGCCTTTGATAAGATTTCACCAAATGCTGTGAATGCCGTATTGGCAACCGAGGATCGTAATTTCTATCATGAACCTGGATTCTCGGTTACCGGTATGATTCGTGGTGGGTTGACGACAGTTTGGTATCGCATTCGTGGTATCAATGCGTCGGCTGGTGGGTCGACCATTACGCAACAGTTGGTTAAAAATGCGTTTTTGACGCAAAACCAAACCATCACACGTAAGATACGTGAGTTGTTCCTAGCGATTCAGGTTGAAAAGGAATATTCAAAACACGACATTTTGGCCATGTACTTGAATAATGCGTACTTTGGTCAAGGTGTCTGGGGAATTCAGGACGCTTCTTTGAAGTATTTCGGGGTTAACGCTTCGGATTTGTCAGTGACCCAAGGGGCGATGCTGGCTGGAATGTTGCAGTCGCCAAACGGTTATGATCCATTGAATTATCCTAAGAATGCGTTGAATCGTCGTAATCAAGTTTTGCAAAACTTGGTGAATGATAAGAAGTTGAGCCAAAAAGAAGCGGATCAATATGCGGCTACTGCCATTGGTGCAACCGACCACAATGTTGATAATTCTAATTACAATTACCCATATTTCTTTGATGCGGTTATTGATGAGGCGATTAACAAATATGGCCTAACGGAATCAGAAATTTTGAACGATGGGTACAAGATTTATACGACATTGAATCAAACGGATCAACAAAACTTGCAGGATGATTATGAGACCAGTTGGTTGAACCCAATTGGTGGTGATTCACAAGCTGCGTCAGTGGTCATGGATGCGAAAACTGGTGGGGTGCGTGCCGTAGTCGGTGGACGTGGGGAACACGTCTTCCGTGGCTTCAACCGCGCAACCAGCATGTATCGTTCACCAGGTTCAACGATTAAGCCGATCGTTGATTATGCACCATCATTATCACGTGGTTTCTCATATGATTCCGAGTTGAAGAATGAGAAGACTAGTTTTGGTACGAATGGTTATTCACCATCGAACTATGCGGATTACACCAGTGAAGATGTGCCAATGTACGTCGCACTTGAAAATTCATACAACATTCCAGCTGTTTGGTTGCTCGACCAAATGGGTGTTTCCGTTGGATACAATGCGGGAATTAAGGCTGGGTTGCCATTGAAGAAGTCCGACAAGAACTTGGCGATGGGAATCGGTGGTTTGCAAAAGGGTGTGACACCGTTGCAAATGACCCAAGCTTACACAAGTTTTGCCAACGACGGTGTCATGAGTCAAAGTCACTTCATCACGAAGATTGTTGATTCTTCCGGCAAGGTGGTTGTCACAGCAAAGGAAAAGCAAACGCGTCTTTGGTCAAAGAAGGTTGCTGATGAAATGACGTCAATGATGATGGGCGTTTATACGAACGGAACTGGAAAGTCTGCTGATCCATATGGCTACACGGTGGCCGGAAAGACGGGTACGACCGAGGTAACAGGTAGCGATTCAACGGCAACGAACGCGACGGATTCATGGGCTATTGCTTACACACCAGATGTGGTGGTCACAACTTGGACGGGTTACGATTCATCTGCTAACGGTGAAACAATTCCGGTATCGCTTGGTCAGACGGCCGGACCGTTGATGAAAACGACACTGGAGCAAGTAATTCCAAACACTGATCAAACCGCATTCGGCGTTAAGAGCGTGCGTCAAAAGATGAGCACCGTAACTGGCGAAAACGGAAAGACTAGTGGCAGTTCATCATCAGATGGCTTCTCAAATGCCATTGACGGTATTCAATCAGACATTAAGGATGGCGCAAGTCAGGCGTGGTCAAATGTGAAGGACGGTGCTCAAGCAGCATGGTCAGGAATTCAAAGTCTGTTTGGTAATTAGGCCCCAAAGTATGCGATAATGGAAATACTAATTTAAAGAAGGATATTAATTAATATGATTAACATTTATGACAACGTAAACGCAGTTGCTACTGATTTGCGTGAGACGGCTCAATACAAGACGTTGCGTGATGCAGTTGAAGCATTGAACGCCGACGCGGCTGCTAAGGATGTGTTCCAACGCTTCCAAGCTGCCCAAATGCAAATCAACCAAGCAATGCAAGCTGGTCAAGAGCCAGAAGCTGCGCAAGTTGCAGAATGGCAAGAAATTGCTGGTGAGATGGACAAGCACGATTCTTTGAAGAAGATGATGGAAGCTGAGCAAGCTGTTAACCAATCGTTGATGGAAATCAACAACATCATCACGAAGCCAATCGCTGAGTTGTACGGTCAAGACTAATCAATATGATAAAGGCGTCGCAAATTTTGCGACGCCTTTTCTTGTGGGCAAAGGTTAAGAAACGATGTTAGGTATTTCCTAATATTGACTAATCAGGGATAATAGAACACAAAGACTTTAAGAGGAGTGGTGGACCGCATGAAATTTATTCACGCAGCCGATTTGCACTTGGGTAATCCGTTTGTGGGGTTGGCTAACGTGCCGGCATGGCTACAAAATAATTTGCAAACGGCCAGTGAAACAGCGTTGGCCCGCTTGGTCGATGATGCCATCGCTGAATCGGTGGATTTCGTTTTGTTGGCGGGGGATTTATTTGATACAACGACGCCTGACACACGTGCGCAATTGACGTTGGTGACGGCTTTGCAACGTTTGGATGAAGCAAATATTCCGGTTGTCATGGGATTTGGTAATCACGATTTTGTGCAAGACTGGCAAGCATTGCCAGTTTGGCCAGCGAATGTCACGGTGTTGCCAGCTGACATCACAACAACGCAGTTAACGACAACTGGTGGTGAGAAAGTTGCCATCACCGGGTTCTCATACACAACGCGCCATATTACTGAAGACATGGCAATTAAGTTCCCAAACAAGCTACCTGGTGTGGCGTTCCACATTGGGATGTACCACGGATCGGTAGGACAAGATGGGGCGGGGGATTATGCACCATTCAGCTTGGGTGATTTGCAAGCGCATCACTATGACTACTGGGCGTTGGGGCACATTCACGTGCGTCAAACCTTGCAGGCAGAACCGTTCGTTGGTTATTCAGGAAGTTTGCAAGGACTTAATCGCAATGAAAGTGGGACTAAGGGTTACTACTTGGTTGAAAATCAAGGGTCGCACTTGGTACCAGAATTTACACCAGTTGCACCGATTGTGTGGGCAACGCATGACATCACGTTGATGGGTGATTTAAATACTGCAGTGACACAAATCCGTCGCGAATTAGGGACGCCAGAAGAATTTGAGTTGGTGTCACTAACAGTAAAGACTGATGAGCCACAATTGTTATCAATGATTGAAAACGGCCAATTGGTGGCAGCGTTGACGCGGGCGTCACAGTCGAATGATGCGTTCTATGTGTTTGATGTGCGGTTAGATAGCACGCCGCTAAAAGCGACATTGCCAGCGGTAGACCAACATTATTGGGATGAAACAGCTGATGCAGTCTTTGACTTTGAAACATTACAACGCCTGGGATTGAAGCAGGTGACTGACGCATCAATTTTGACGTCGTTTTTGTCAGCTGACATGATGGCTGAACTCAAAGAAGCAGTTGAAACAAAACTACGCGTTGCGGAACAAGGGGGCCAAACGGATGTGGATTAAAAATGCAACCATTGTCGGATTTGGTCAATGGCAACAGCAACGTTTTGATTTCGTGGATGGCTTACAGGTTGTTCAAGGGCTGAATGAAGCGGGTAAAACAACCTTGCACCAATTCTTGTTGGGGATGCTGTTCGGATTCCCGCAAGCTAAAGGGCGTAAGGTCAATACTTACGAACCGCTTGAGCAGGGACCTTATGGTGGTCATCTGCAATTTGAAGTGAATGGCACGACATATGAACTGACGCGGTTAGGACGTACGCAAACCACAACGCGCTTGGTAGCCGTTGAGACGCAACAAGAATTTGCAGACCCAGAGGGGATGCTAACTGAGTTGTTAGGACCGGTTGACCGTGACTTGTACCAAGCGGTATTTAGTTTCGATCAGGATGCGCTAACGCAAATCTTTGCGCTACGACCTGACGAATTTGCGGAACACTTGCGTTTGTTGGCGACCCCAGGGTCAGAACAATGGTTAACGATTGCAAATCAATGGGAGCAAGAGGCGGTGAGCCAATTCGGGGTCACCAAAACAGCGCGTCGTCCGATCAACGAAGCGCTTCAAACCTTGCAAATCGCTCAAGATAACTTGCAAACCGCGATTGCAACACGTCCTTCATTACGCGCACTATCTGAGCAACAACAGGCGGCCCAAGCGCGTTTGGCCAAGCTAACGGAGCGCCAACGCAATCTGTCAACCGATTTGTCATCACAGGCTAAGCAACAGCAGTTGGTGCCGATTTATCAACGCTGGCAACAACTAACAGCCCAACTTGCAGATGCACCAGAGCCAATCGATACGCGACTAGCCGACGAAGCAGAGCAGGTGCAACAACAATTATTAGCGCTAGAAACGGTGTCGGTTGAAGCGACGGTATTTGATGAACAGTTGGATGCCGCTACCCAAGCGGTTAATGCGTTGGAACAATTGAATCAACAACAACGTGAAGCCGCTCGTCGCCAAGCTGATATTCAAAACCAAACGAGTTTGTTGCTGGCGAAGTACCGTTGGCGAGTCTTTCCACCAGAACTCACGCCATTCCAAGTGAACCAGCTACAGGGTGGGCCACAAATCGCCGTTTCTGGCCAATATCAACGTGCCGGCATTGGGGCCATCGCGTTTGGAATTGTCGCTGGGCTAGGATTAATGCTTGGTCACCAAGTGTTGCCAGGAATCTTAGCGATTATCCTATTAGGTGCAATTGGGGCATTCCTGTTCTTCAAGTTGCCTAAGCGCGTGACGGCATCGACTGATTTGCCAGCCGAATACGGTGACATGACACCAGAAATGGTGTTGAATGCGCAACCTGATGTGCGTTTGGGTCATCAAATGGCGCAACAGCTAGCTGATTTGATGGCTGCGCAACAAGCCGTGATGCCGCAACATAAGGCGTTGGAAGAGAAGTTGGCTTGGTTGGGATACCAATTGTCTGAAAGTGATTATCGTCAAAAGTTAGCTGAGTTGCGGGCGAATAACCGCACGGCTGACCAGCAAGTGGTGCAAAAGGCGAAGTTGCAACAACGATTGAATGAGTTGCTGCAAGTGTTGGGTGTCACATCCGTTGGTGAACTGTTGCAACAACGTGAACTAGCAGCACGCACCCAAGCAATGATGCAAGAAGCTGACTTGTTGCGTGGACAACTTGGGGATGCTGATTTGAACGCATTAGCAACGGCTAGTGAAACAGTTGATGACACTGATCCATCAGCGGTAGCATTGCGTTTGCAAGAAGAAGTGAATGACGTGCAACAAACGTTGGCGCGATTGGAAGCGCAACAACAACGTTTGATGACGGATACGTCAATCGAAACCCAACAACAGCAAATCGCTGACCAAACCGCAGCTATTACGGCTGATTTGAAGGCTTATTTCGTGAACCGCCTGGCGAATGAATGGGTGGCGAAAACCTTGGATGCTGCCATCGGTGACCGATTCCCACAATTGATTCACTATGCCGGCGATTTGTTGCAACGCTTAACGCAAGGAAACTATACGCAAATTTCACAAACAAAGACTTTAATTATAGTAACGCGTCATGATGGGGCAGTTTTCAATGTTAGTCAGTTGTCGAAGGGTGCAGCGGAGCAAGTTTATGTTGCGTTGCGTTTGGCATTCGTGCAAGCGGTAAAAGAAAGTATTCAATGGCCGCTGTTGATTGATGATGCGTTTGTTGATTTCGATCGTGAACGCCGCCAAGCTATGATTGATATGCTGCAAGAAATGGCGGGCAACCACCAACAAGTCTTGTACTTCACGGCACACCAAGTCGCTGCGGACAACGTGTTGGATTTGAACGAATTAAAGGGGGCTTCGAAATGACAAAAGCAAAACAATTAAAAGAATATCAAGTTGATGAACGCATGGAGATTTACGTTCTGTTGAAGGAAGTTGATCCGCGCGTGACCCAACAAGGTAAGCGATACTTGGCCGTTTCAGTGGCAGACCGTTCAATGGAAATCCGTGGTATGAAGTGGGATGCGACGCAAGAAGAAGCGAACACATTGAAGAGTGGTATGGTTGTCTTTATGACGGCAGTTCGTCAGGTTTTTCAAGACAAGCCACAATTGAAGGTATTGTCATTGCGTCCAACGCATGCTGGTGAACCACAAGACCCAGCCGACTTTATGAGTGCTGCGCCAATGAAGGCTTCCGAAATGGAAGAAGAAGTCTCAGCGATTTTATTCCAAATTACGAATGCCACGTGGCAACGTATTGTCCGTCACTTGCTTGCGAAGTACCACGACCAGTTCTACAAGTACCCAGCTGCCAAGAGTAATCACCACGCGTTTGCAGGTGGTTTGGGCTTCCACACACTCTCAATCGTGCATTTGGCGCAAGCAGTCGTGAAGCAGTATCCTGGTTTGGATGCGAGTCTGCTATATGCCGGTGCTTTGCTACACGATTTGGGCAAGGTGATTGAATTGACCGGACCAATCGCCACACAATATACGACGGCCGGCAATCTAATTGGCCACATCGTCTTGATTGACGAGCAAATTGTCTTAGCTGCCAATGAAATGAAGATGGATTTGTACAGTGAAGAAATGCTGTTGTTGCGTCACACTGTTTTGGCGCACCACGGGTTGATGGAGTATGGCTCACCAGTTCGTCC
Source organism: Weissella confusa (assembly GCA_001436895.1). Lineage (GTDB taxonomy): Bacteria > Bacillota > Bacilli > Lactobacillales > Lactobacillaceae > Weissella > Weissella confusa. The sequence continues at coordinate 11,143 of JQAY01000009.1, read as the reverse complement.
AGTCGTTAAGGAAGCGAACATTTTGCACCAACTTGATGAATTGGATGCTAATATTCAAAGCTTTGATAACGCTTTGGCCGAAACTGAACCTGGCGAGTTTTCACAACGTCAATGGGCGTTGGATAACCGTGCCATCTACAAACCAACCAAATAAGAAAGACCAAGAGGTGCTGTAACGGCGCCTCTTTTTTAATATCAAAAAATATCCAAGAACGGACACGATGTTGTGTTGATATCTGGAATTTCAGAAGGTCTTTGTCACATTGATGTTTAACTATGAGGACAACCAACCTATTAATGAACGGAGGTGTACAGGATTATGTATGATTGGATATTCAACCATGTTGTTGATTTTCTGGTATTGGTGCTAGTGTCATACCCAATTGTTGGGGGCATTGCGTTTATCATTTCAAGTATTTATCAACGCGTATTTAACGAGCGCCGACAATTGCCAGCATACTTTGAAGGTGAACCGCCATTTGTCAGTATTTTTGTTCCTGCACATAATGAGGAAGACTCAATTGCGTCAACCATTGTGTATTTGGCGACGCAACTGAATTATCCGGATCATTGCTATGAAATTTTAGTGATTAACGATGGCTCGACTGATGCGACAGGTGAAATCCTAAGCCAGTTGCAAGTGCGTTTTCCTAGCAAATTACGTGTCCTAACGGTCGTTGATAACCGCGGTAAAGCGCATGGATACAATATTGCCCTTGGTTATGCACGAGGAGAATTTATTCTGTCTAACGATGCGGATACCAAGCCTGAAACGGACGCCTTATGGAAATACATGTCTTATTTCAAACGTGAAGGTGGGCAAAATGTTGGGGCAGTAACGGGAAATATGCTGGTTTCAAACCGCACAACATTAACGGCCTTGGTGCAGATGAATGAATTAAATTCAATTGTCGGTATGATTAAGCGATCACAAATGGCGTATGGTGGCTTATTTGCCTTTTCCGGTGCCAATACGATGTACCGCAAAGCAGCTGTTTTCGATGTTGGTGGCTTCCAAGCAGAGCAACCAACGGAAGATATTGCGATTGCTTGGGATATACAAACGAATGGGTGGCAAGCCTTATTCGCACCGCACATTCGCTTCTTCTTAGATATGCCAGAAAACTTACGCGCAATGTTCAAGCAACGCCGTCGTTGGGCGTCAGGCGGTATTTATGTCTTGCTGACTAAAACAGGGTCATTATTGAAGCATCCAATTAAGAATCTCGCCACTATGCCAATTATTATTGATTATGCCTTCAGTATTGTCTGGAGTTTCTTCTATTGGATATCAATGTTTTTATTCTTAGCATTAGAAGCGTATTTCCTATTCACAGGTAATTGGGAGCGCTTCGTGCATGGCTGGTATATGACGGCGATGTTTGTCACGATTGAAGTTGCCGTCGGCGTCGTGCAAGGCATTTTGGCATATTACATGAATGACGGCGGTAAGACATTAAAGTACCTATTGTTTTTGCCGTGGTACCTATTGGTGTACTGGATGGTGAACACGGCAGCGATGGTGACGGAGTTTATCCCAACATTTTTGAAAGTGCTCACGGGTGATGAAGGTGGCGTTTGGAAGTCACCAGAGCGTTCAAAGAGTCTCGACACGATTAATGAGGAGATAAGCCATGCTAACTAGACGAAATCAGAAGTGTGCAAAGCCGGCATACATTACACACGAATCAACTGAAAATGACATCACGATTGACTGGTTTTTCGGTAAAGGTCGGTTAATCACTAAAATTTGGCAAGCACTCTTAGCGATAATCGGGCTGTTTTTCATGTTATTACCGGTCTACATAACGGTTAAGACAATGATTGCCAAATACATTCAAAAAGGGCATGCCATCTGGTCATATACAGAAGGGTTTAAGATGTGGGAATTTGCGACAAAATTCTTTATGGATATGGCGTTATTCTTCGTGATTATTTTCTTTGTGCTGTATTTGATTAATCAATATCGCGAGAAGCGTGACCAAGATGTGTTGACAGTTAATGCCGATCGGGTTGCGTATCGCGTCAGTTTAGCCGAAGAAATGTACGACACGAAATATGGTCCGCAAGCGTTCAGGACAAATCGTCAAAGTATCCGTGTGGTCGGTTATGACGACGTGGAAACATATGAATTACGAGACCGCTTTAAGTATTTTGAAATAGCTGATGGGGATGACTATGACACCATATGACGAACAATTAGTGGCACACATGAAGTTGCGTGAGCATCACATGAAGCGCCGCCAAGTAACCACCAACAAGATTTTTAGGCTCCAAAAACGGGTTAAGCAAGTCACAACGCTGGTTGGCACATTGGCTAGCACGGTGATTTTGATGGCAATTCTGATTTATTCACCACTAGATGTCGATTATCGTCTGCAAGGTTTGCCACGTGTCGATGTTTTGATATTTGTCGGCTTACTTATAATCATGTCGTTTATCATGCATAAATTGACAGAGTGTGGCACGATGAAACGCTTTTTCAAACGTCAATCGGCCAAGATTAGGCGCCGTTACTCAGGTGAACTACACGCTGGGCGTCGTTGGATTCAGTTCTATTACAAGGGACGAGATATTGGGCCGTTAATTCCGCAAATTTTGTATTACATCGATAGTGAGCATGAATTTGAATCGGTCGACGCAACAATCGAGCACATTGATCAAACCGTTGGCCGTTTGCAAAAAGCGGGTGTCGAAAAGTTTCAGCGATATGCCCGCTTAACAAATCAGGTGATTTTGTGATCAATTCGATCAGACGGAAAGCCTAGCAGTCGGTTGATGCGCTTTGTCAAAGTGCCTGACCGACCAAACGTTTGGCTGATGGCATCGGCGCCAGATACACCGAAAATTGCTGAGTTGACGAATAGTGCGGTGGCGATTTTTTTCCACCAACCCGCGACGGGGCAAAAATCAGTAGCAACAATGTTTCGATTGTGCAGGCGCCATACCATTTAGAAGCAGTGACGGATTTATTCCGCGACCAAGTTCATGGCTACCTTGATGGCATGAGCGAAGAAGACTTAGCTACCGAAATTGTTTTCGAATTAACGATTCACAGTGCGAAGTTGGATACATGGACAGATCATTCATTGGCTGTGCTAGATGAAAAAGGCTATTTATAATATATAAAAAGAATGTATGGTGCGTACTTGTGACGCGTTGTACATTCTTTTTGTTAATGAAATGTACCAGTACAGGGATAATGAGAAATAACTTTACGCGGAAAACGTTTGCATTGTGAAAGGTTTTTACATAAAATAGTAAAGTACTATTCAGAAGTAATTAAGATTAGTGAAGATTTGAGAGGTCTTACAATGGAATACTTGATCGGAGTTGACTTGGGGACAACGTCAACTAAGGCTGTTTTGTTTGACACGGAAGGGCATGTTATTGCCAGTGCAAACAAGGGTTACAAGCTTTACCGTGACGAACCAGACATGGCCGAAGAGGACCTAAACGAGATTTGGGAAGCCTTCGTTGATGCTATGACTGAGGTTGTTCGCGGCGCAAACGGCGGTAAGATTTTGGGTGTATCATTCAGTTCTGCAATGCACTCATTGATTGCCTTCGACAAGGATTGGCAACCATTGACACGTGTTATCACTTGGGCTGATACGCGCGCGGTTAAGTACACGGAAGAGTTGAAGTCAACTGGCTTGGGCCAAGAGATTTACAGCAAGACGGGTACGCCAATTCACCCAATGGCACCTTTGTCAAAGATGTTGTGGTTGAAGAACGAAAAGCCTGACATCTACAACAACGCTGCCCACTACTTGGGAATTAAGGAATACTTGTTCAACCGTTTGTTCGGTGCTAACAAGATGGATATTTCAATTGCTTCAGGAACGGGTATGTTCAACATCTTCAACTTGGATTGGGATGAGCAAGCCCTAGAAGTAACGGGTATCAAGAAGGAGCAAATGCCACAACCAGTTGAGCCATACGAGATTGAGCGTGGTATGGTTGCGGAATACGCTGCTGTTATGGGCTTGGATATCGACACGCCATTCGTTTATGGTGCTGGTGATGGTCCTTTGTCAAACTTGGGTGTTAACGCTGTGCAACCTGGTGTTGCCGCTGTAACGATTGGTACGTCAGGTGCCATCCGTGTCGTAACTGACGCACCTAAGATTGATCCAAAGGGACGTACGTTCACGTATGCCTTGGATAAGGATCACTGGGTTGTCGGTGGACCAGTTAACAACGGTGGGGATGTCTTCCGTTGGGCCCGTGACAAGATGTTTGACGCCGAGAAGTCAACGGCTGCCTTGATGGGTGTTGATACGTATGACTTGTTGACGGAAATCGCATCAAAGATTCCTGCCGGTGCTGATGGTTTGCTATTCCACCCATACTTGGGTGGTGAGCGTGCCCCAATTTGGGATGCGAACGCCCGTGGTTCATTCTTCGGATTGACGCACAACCACACGCGTGCCCACATGGTTCGTGCCGTGCTAGAAGGTATCATCTTCAACATCTACATGGTTGCTTTGGCCCTTGAAGAAGTTGTTGGTGACTTGAAGTCAGTGCAAGCAACTGGTGGATTTGCTCGTTCAGCTTTGTGGCGTCAAATGACGGCCGACATCTTTGAGCAACCAGTTACGGTGCCAACGGCCTTCGAGTCAGGTGCTTTGGCCGCTACGGTTATGGCACAAAAGGCTTTAGGAATGGTTGATAGTTTGGATGTTATCGGCGACATGGTCGGTGACTCAAACACGTACGATCCAAACCCAGAAAACTACGAAGCTTACCGCGAATTGACGCCAATCTTTATTCGTTTGGCACGTCAATTGCAAACGGAGTACGCAAACATTGCGAACTTCCAACGTAAGCACGTAAACAAGGGCGACAAGTAGTCCTGAGCGAAAAGCAGATAAAAACATTGCTCACAGTGCATGACACTTTGCCAGTACTGTGAGCAATCTATTTTAAATAGCTATTTTACCTACTTAAGGAGTAAATAAACGATGGAATTCGTTATGTTGGCAATTTCAATTTTGATTTTGCTTGTTTTGATTGTTAAGTTCAAGTTGAACACGTTCGTTTCATTGGTTGTGACGGCGTTCATCTTGGCATTGCTATTGGGTATGAACCCAATGGATGTTCCAAACGCTGTATTGGGCGACCAAGGTATGGGTAATATCTTGGGATCAAACTCAGTTATCTTCATCTTCGGTGGTATGATCGGTCGATTGGTTGCCGACGCCGGTGGTTCATATCGAATCGCGAAGACGTTGATTAACTGGTTTGGTATTAAGCGTTTGCAATGGGCCGTTTTGATTGCTTCATTCATCATCGGAATCTCAATGATCTTCGGTGTTGGAATGGTGCTTTTGATTCCTATCGTTTTTGCGGTTGCCATCGAAGCTGGTGTGCCATTGCTTTACTTGGGTATCTCAATGACGGCTGCCTTGTCATCAGCACAAGGATTCTTGCCTCCACAGCCAGCTCCAACGGCCGTGGCAATGTCATTGGGTGCTAACATCGGTTTGACGTTGATTCTTGGTTTGATTGTGTCAGTTATTACGGCTGTCGTTGCGGGTCCTTTGTTTACAAAGTTGGCTCAAAAGTACGCCCCTGATGCTTTCCAATTTAAGACGGAAATCAAGGCTGTTGGTGAAGTTAAGGAATACGAGTTGGACAAGACGCCATCATTCTTCTTGTCAGTTATCACGTCAGTATTCCCATTGATCTTCATGATCATCGCAACGGTTTACAAGATGATCTACACGGGTGGTGTTACGCCAAAGAACCCATCAAACTTCGACAAGGTTGTTGAGTTCTTGGCAACGCCAGCTGTGGCTATGACGATTGCTTTGATCTTTGCCATCTTCTCAATGGGTGTATGGCAAAAGAAGTCAGCCCAATCAATCGGTGCATCATTGAACAACGGTATGAGCGCAGTTGCTGGTATCTTGTTGATCGTTGGTGGTGGAGGAGCATGGCGTGGGGTCTTGGTAAACGGTGGTTTGTCAGACAAGGTTGCCTCATTGTTCTCAGCTAACGGTCACATGTCAGCTATCACGGTGATTATCTTCGCCTGGGCAGTTGCGGCTGTATTGCGTATCTCAGTTGGTTCAGCTACGGTTGCCGGTATGACGGCTGCCGGAATCGTATTGTCAATCGTGCAATCACAAAACAACCCAACGTTGTCAGTGTTGGTTGCTTTGGCAATCGGTGCCGGATCATTGATCGCATCTCACGTTAACGATGCTGGATTCTGGATTTTCCAAGAGTTCTTCGAGTTGTCAATCAAGCAAACATTCCAAATCTGGACTGTTTTGGAAACAATCATCTCATTGACGGGTATGGTTGTTATCTTGGCAATGGCAGTTATTTTGCTATAACGAAATAAACATTCAATTAAGACCCACATAGCATTCGTGCTGTGTGGGTCTTTTTTTGGTTGTGAGTGTTGTGCTAGCGCCCCAAAATCAACATTAATTTCTAAATTTAAAAATATGTAGAACTTAACGTAAGAAACAATCTCCCGTATAAAAAGCAAACCGAAATGTCGGACTTTTTTTATTCTGGTATCCCGACAATAAAATAACGCTGATTAAAATTTTAATGAACTTATTACCCGGAAGCGCTTACAAAAGGTGTACAATATTTAAGTTGACTTATGATATCGTTTTCATGAGCAGAACACATTTGAGATATTTTTTTAATTGAGAAGGGGTAAGACGAGATGCTTACATTACTCGCTGGCCTAACTACCGATCCTAAGACAGGATTGTTCCAATGGATGACAAACGGCTTTAACGTTTGGCCATTCTTTATTTTGGTAGTTGGTATTGCATTGTTGCTATTTTTGATTTTGAAGGCAAAGATTAACACATTCGTTGCGTTGATCATTACTTCAATTTTGGTCGCCTTGGGCTTGGGTATGAACCCAGCCGGAATCGCTGATGCCTTGAAGAATGGTATCGGTGGTACGATGGGTGAGCTGGTCATTGTCTTTGGGTTTGGATCAATGATCGGGCGCTTGGTTTCTGATGCGGGTGGTTCATACCGTATCGCTTCAACTTTGATTAACAAGTTCGGTAAGTCAAAGTTGCAATTTTCGGTTGCCGGTGCATCATTCATCATCGGAATTTCATTGCTATTTGAAGTTGGATTGGTTGTTTTGATTCCTATCGTCTTCACAATTGCTTTGGAAGCCGGTGTGTCATTGCTTTACTTGGGAATCCCAATGGCTGCTGCTTTGTCAGCCGCACAAGGATTCTTGCCACCACAGCCATCACCAACTGCGGTTACTAACGCATTGGGTGCTAACATTGGTGTCGTATTGATGTACGGTATCATCGTTGCCATCGTCGCAATGTTGGTTGCGGGACCTTTGTTCACACGTTTGATTCAAAAGGTTGAGCCAAAGGCATTTAAGATTACCAAGAAGCTTGATGCTATTGGTGAAGTTAAGACCTTTAAGTTGGAAGACACACCATCATTTGGTTTGTCACTTGTAACGTCATTGATGCCTGTGTTCTTCATGTTGATTTCAACGATTTACACGTTGGCTCACAACGGTGGTAAGCAAGTTTACAGTGGTATGGTTGGTGATGCAGCTTGGAAGGCTTTGACGCCTGCTGCACAACACGGTTACTTGACTGACCCAACGGTGCTTGATCGCATTATCGCCATGCTTGGTAACCCAGTTATCGCCATGGTTATTGCAATGGCCTTTGCTATCTGGTCAATGGGACCAAAGCAAGGACGTACGATGGGTGAAGTTGGTTCATCAATGTCAGAAGCTTTGAAGTCAATCGCTAACTTGTTGATGGTTATCGGTGGTGGAGCTGCCTTTAAGGGTATCTTGACTGCTGGTGGTATCTCAACTGCTATTGCTTCAGCATTCTCACACACGTCATTGTCACCAATCATCTTTGCATGGTTGATTGCCGTTATCTTGCGTGTCTCAGTTGGATCAGCTACGGTTGCTGGTTTGACAACTGCCGGAATCGTTGCACCATTGGTTGCTAACCAAACAGCTGTTAACCCAGCCTTCGTGGTATTGGCAATCGGTGCCGGTTCATTGGCTGCTTCACACGTTAACGATGCCGGATTCTGGATGTTCAAGGAATTCTTTGATTTGGATGTCCCACAAACGTTGAAGATTTGGACAGTGCTTGAAACAATTATTTCAGTTGTTGGATTGATTGTTATCTTGATTTTGTCAGCATTGTTCTCATAGAATTTTACTACGGAACCTAGCTCCCACATCTCGGTTGCCGAGATGAAGCCAAACGAAAAGCAACGTTAGTTGCCCTTCTTAGAGGGACGACCAGCGTTGCTTTTTTCTGTACGTTGATTGTTGATATATTCTTCGACAACTTGCTCCGACATGTCACCCAACGTACCGATGTAGTAACTAGGAGACCACAAGTGACCACCCCACAGCTTACGCTTCGTTTCAGGGTGAGCCGTGAACCACAAACGGGCGCTAGACCCTTTGAGTATCTTGACGACATCAGCCGGTGCAAGTTTTGGTTTAAAACTAACTAGCAAGTGTACGTGGTCGGGCATAACCTCCATAGATTGAATTTCGACATCATGATTACCGGCAAGGTAATTGATAGCGTCTTTCATATCTTGAACGAGCTTGGGTGTGGTGAATACTGGCTTGCGATACTTCGTGACCCATACGATATGGTACGAAAAATTGTAGACGTAACCGCGTTCATGTTTAATCATATGTAATTGCTTCTTTCGGTATGTTATAATGATTATAACATATAAAGGAGCTATCACATGAAATTAGAAAATCTATCTAAGACTGTTGATCATATCTATGTTCGACGCTACCGTGTGGTGGTGACCCCAGAACTAATTGAGCATCACGCACGCAACATGCAGACGCAAAAACAACTTTGGAACTTTGCTAACAAGTATCTTGAAAGGACGTATGGTCGTAAGCATTTGAACCGTCCATATCCCAACAATAAGAAACAAAAGAGCGTTGTAATCGACAATATTAGGGCGAAATTTATCAAAGAAAACTACAGCCTAGACCGGTGGAACGCAAAGGTTGTTGGGTTGCACTCACAAGGTGCCAACGAGTTTCTAACAACGTTATTGACCAACTTTGGTGAGTATCGCAAAGTCTTGTATCGCGCTTCAAAAATGACGACACAAGAGAATACAGACTGCGTGAACAACGTTCACGGCAATAACTCACAACACCGTTCGTGGTATCGCAAAGGGTCTCTAAATTACTTGCACGGTAACAACTCATTCAAGACAGTTTCACTACCAAACAACAATCAAGTTGAAATCGTATCAGCACACCACATCAAGATACAGGATTACGGCGAGCTCCAAGTCGTTGAGAACATCAGTAATCTACGTAACGTTACAATCGCGATTACAAAGTTGAAGCGTAAGAGTAACGGTCAGTTTGAGTTGCAACTCGTACTCAAGCGACAAGTTGCTCGTGTTGAGCCAACAGCCAAGGTTGCTGGTGACTGGAACATGACTAACAACAAGGTCTTCCACACGTCAAATGACGAAGAAATCTACATCAGCAATGACATTGTAACTAAGGCTGACGCCTTAGAACGTCAAATTAACGGTTTAAAATCAAAACGTGACAAGTCCGTTTGGTTGGGTCGAAGTTCACGTCGTTTCGCTCGAATGAACGACGAAATCAGGCGTCTTAACATCAAACGTGAAAACGTCCTTGATGAACAGTACAGGCAACTAGCGCACGTTCTCATGGACGATTACGACGTGGTTGTCATTGAAGATTTGGACGCCAAAGACATGCGTGCCAAGAAGCGACAAGCACGTAGTGCTAACCGCAAGCTGGCAATGATTAAGCCGTATCGTATGGCACAATTAATTGAAATGTTGGCGAACCGCACTGGTAAGACGCTGATCAAGGTGGATGCCTACAAGACATCGCAAGTAGAGTTCGGCACAACTCACGAAGAAAAGCACGACACATCAGTTCGTGAGTGGGTTTCAACTCTTACCGGCAAATTGGTTAAACGTGATCTGAACGCTGCATGGAACATTTTATACTGGGGATTGCATCCCGAACATCACATCAAACTAAAAGACTACCCACGCCTAAGCGTAAGTAGTCTAGTAACTATCAACTAAGAATTACGGGCGAGACAGAACCTTGTCGTCCTTAATGGCTATAAGAATAAACGTGATGCGTATTGCCCTGACCTAGCGAAAACGGGCACGACACGGTATTTGAGCGCCTTAACTGACACCCGCCCGCAAGGGTGCATTGCCTAAACGTTTTCGGATAGAACCTGTTTAGCTGCAGGTCTCGACGCCGAAGTTCGTTACTTTTAGTGACGAGAGAGTTCACTTACTTCTGACGTCAATTCACAAAAAGCGCAAACTTTAATCGAAGTTTGAACTGAACCCCATGAGTTGGAGTAAATCTAACTCATGGGGTTTTCTTATGTTCTCGAAAGAAATTCAAATTGAAGCAGTAG
>JQAY01000009.1:0-457 GCA_001436895.1 Weissella confusa | reverse complement strand
GTAATTAATTGGCGACTGAATCACAACGCGTCGTATCCCATAACGGCTAGAAAGTTTGGGATAACAAGTCCATCTTTAATTTGGCATTGGGAACGTGCGTTAGAGTCTGGTCGGCTAAAACCTGACAAACGAAGGCGGAAACGAACTATGAATAAGCAAGAACACGACAAGATCAAGAAGCTCGAAGAAGAGAATGAACTGCTTCGAATTAAGGTAGCCTACTTGGAAAAACTCGAGGCCTTAGCTCAGGAAAAGAAGCAATTACAAACCAAGACAAAGCGGTAGTAATCACTGTGCTAAAGCAAGAGTTGAAGTGCAAGTTGAAGCTGCTTCTTCAAGTAGCCGAGATGTCTAGTAGTAGTTATCATGACGCGTGCGTACAAGGAGTATCCACGCGAGTTAATTGATGCGATTATATCAATTCGTGATGACAACCCGGACTACGGTTACCGTCGTG
>JQAY01000008.1:29240-147857 GCA_001436895.1 Weissella confusa | reverse complement strand
CTTTCCGACCAGTTAGCCGCTTAAACGTCACTCCAATTTTCGGGGTTCAGTTCATGGAACTGATATACGTTCCAGGCGCTTTGTGCATAATTAAAACTTTTCTACAATCAATGTGTTTCCAAACGGATCATCAATTAGCAATGTTGATTCATCCAATAACTTGTGACCTGCACGTTGCGTCAGCTCGTTAAAATATGTCTCGTCCACCAAAACTTGCCAGTCAACGAGACCGATTTCATTTTCTTGACGCATTTTAACACCATTTCCTAACCATATATTGTATGCATGATGGTGGTGATAATGATTATGTGAATAGAAATGTGCGTTGTCCGTAATCACATACGTGGTGTCCATATTCAGCAACTTAACAAAAAAGTCATCCCCCTTTGTTAAGCTATCACCCACAAAATGGACGTGCCCAATTATCGCCCCAACTGGAAAGCCGGTCCACGTGTCATTTTTATGTTCAAGCAATGCCTGAACATCGACATTCGCCGTCCCCATTGTCACAATGCCATTATCCCAGCGCCAATTTTCCTTTGGCCGGTCGTGATACAATTCAATGCCGTTGCCATCTGGATCATTCAAATAGAATGCCTCGCTAACGTGATGATCACCAGCTCCCATTGGGTACTGCAACTGAATCAAACGGTTAATTAAAGTTGCTAAGCTACCAGTGTCTGGTAATAGAATCGCGAAATGATATAAGCCACCACGCTTTTCAGTAGGCGCCTTACCACCAAATACAATAGTTAAAAACGGCATTTCGTCAGCTGTAAATGCATATGAAAATTCGTTCTCTGCAACTTCCTGTTCAATCAGCCCCAAAACATCACGATAAAACAGGCGCATTGCCTGTTTGTTTGCTCCCTGCACCGTGAGATGCGTAATCTTATACGTAACGTCTGCCATTTATTTTCCCCTTCTCTAAATGCACGCGTCTCGCCCTTCATCACCAAACTAACTTAAAGTAAGTTGAAAGACAACCTAAATCCTACTGAAATCACGCCAAAAGCGCAAGGTCTATAAATTTCCGACTGCAAAAAGAAAACGTTGATCCGTCAAGCAAAAAGCCGACGTATCAACGTTCTCAAACTTATTCAACTGGGCATACTGGATTCGAACCAGTGCATGACGGTACCAGAAACCGTTGCCTTACCGCTTGGCTAATGCCCAAAATCAACTTCTATATCATACAACACACACTCTATCGATTTCAAGTCCAAAAAGAAAACGACCAAGTCCCCTCAAACCTGGTCGTTTTCGTCTTAACGCTCGTCTAAATTGCGCGCTTTAATCTTGGCCTTTGTCTTTGACACGACCTTATCATCGAATTGACGAATAAACGCCAATACCTTGTGGGCTTGCTCTTCCCCAAAAGCTTGTACCCAACCATCGAAACGATTCTCAACGCGCTTCGTTACGATTGCTTCAACTTCACGACCCGTCACCGTTAAATGCAACAACATTCGGCGTCGATCAGCTGTATCCGGTTCCTGGTAGATGAACTCCTTCTTAAGTAACATCTTGATTTGTCGTGACACAGCCGCACGGGTCACATGGCGACGTTCAACGACATCCGTCAACGTCAGGCCATCTTGTTGTGCAATGCTATGCATAATCAAGTATTGTTCGAATGATAGTCCGTAATCCGCCGCTGGCTCAGAAACAACTTCATCCAAGTATTTCAGAGTCGACAAATACGCATCGATATACTCGCTTAAAAGCTCCATTACTGCCTCCCAAAAAATATCCCAAATATTTTTATAACGCTAACTATTGTACAGTAAAGCACATGCATTGTCAGCCGAAAAAGAGGATATGAAAAAAGAGAACCGCTAAAACTAGCAATTCTCTTTTAATCTTTATTAACGAACAATCATCACTGTGATTGGGGCATTATTAGCCACATAGCTTGATTGCGAACCGAAGTACTTCTCAGCACCCTTTTGTGAGTGTGATCCAATCACAACCATGTCGGGGTTAATTGAAGGAATCACATCCTTGACGATAACCTCACCTGGCTCACCTTCAGACAAAAGCGTCTCAATGTTTGGAACACCGGCATCAACTGCCACTTGGCGGTAACGCTCCAATGCCTGTTCAACATCTTCGCGAGCTGCTGCGTTCTTTTCCTTTGAAAAGTAATCGAACACATTCATTTGATCAGCTTCAAATACTGACAAAATCGTCAACTTAGAACCATCTTCTTGCGCTTGGTGAATTGCGTTCACCAAGGCCAATTGACCAAGTTCTGAGTCATCGACAGCTGCCAATACGTGCTTGAAATGCTTTGCTTCTACCATAAGTTTCGTCTCCTATTACTTAAATAGCGGTGCGACCGTGTTGAAAATCAATTGAATGTTCAATCCCGTCAAGATAACCGAAATCGCATATCCCAACCACGTTGCCCACTTAGGATTTACAAACTCACCCATGTACTTCTTAGATGACGTAAAGTAAATCAATGGGAACATTGAGAATGGCAAAGCCACTGACAAGAAGACCTGTGAGTAAACCAACAGCTTATCCAAGGCACCTTCAGTTGCTCCGAACACAATTGCGAAGATAACAATCGGAATCAACGCAATTCCACGGGTTAGCAAACGTTGCAACCACATTGGCAAGTGCCAGTGCGTGTAACCTTCCATGATGATTTGACCAGTCAACGTTCCAGTAATCGTTGAGTTTTGTCCTGATGCCAACAAGGCAACCGCGAACAACATACTCAAGACAGGACTCGCAATGGCACCAACGATTTCCTTGTTGTTCAAGGCGTTGAACAAATCACCAAAGGCTTCCAAATCTGAGCCGTGACCGAAGAACAAAGCTGCTCCGACGATCAATAGCAATGAATTAACGACGAACGCTCCCGTCAATTGGATATTTGAATCCCAAGTCGTAAAGCGAATCGCTTCCTTAATACTCTTGTTTGATGAACGGTCAATCTTACGTGTTTGTGAGATTGATGAGTGCAAGTACAAGTTGTGTGGCATAACTGTGGCACCAACGATACCAAGAGCCAACATCAATTGTCCGTGCTTCAAGATGTCACTGTGTGGCACCAAGTTCACGGCAACTTCACCCATATCAGGCTTAGCCAAGACCGCCATGTATAGGAAGACAAGCAAGATAACCGCAATCAACGTGACAACGATTGCTTCAATCTTACGGAACCCTAACTTCATCAATAGCAATAATAGCAAAACGTCTAGGGCAGTAATGATGACACCCCATAGCAATGGCAAACCGAACAGCAAGTGGATGGCAATCGCTGCACCGATAACTTCGGCCATTTCGGTTGCCATGATTGCAAGTTCAGTCATAATCCATAGAATATATCCAACGAATTGATTAGTAGAGTCACGTGTCATTTGGGCCAGGTCTTTCTGAGCCACAATTCCTAGTTTAGCCGCCATATACTGCAACAACATCGCAATTAAACTAGACACTAAGATCACAGACATCAATAGGTAGTGGTATTGTGCACCACCAACGATTGATGTAATCCAATTACCTGGGTCCATGTAACCCACAGCAACCAACGCTCCTGGCCCACTCCAGGCCATCAACTTACGCAAAAATCCGCCGCCTTGTGGAACTTCCACTGTGCTGTTGATTTCCGCCAAACTTGGACCACCAGACGCTTGTGCGTTTACGTCTGCCGGATCCTTTACTGAATTTTCGCTCATCAGTAAATATGCCTCCTTGTTTTTTGGTACGACTCATTATCTTACTAAAAGTATCTTTTGTAAACCGTCAAAGCCCGAAATGACGCGGTTTGAACAAATTGTGAACTTTCCGTGTTTTGGGTATGACCCCTTGACAACTTCCAAAAAATAATGTAATTTAGAACAGTTGAAAAAATAATCGATTATTAATAAACACTGCCTACTTTCTACACGGCGGTGTAAGGGAGGATATATCTATGGCAGTTCCTGCACGTAAGACTTCAAAGAACGCAAAGCGCTCACGTCGCGGTGGTCAAGGCGGACTTAAGACGCCTGCTATCCACATGAACGAAAACGGTGTTTACGTACGTAACCACCACGTGGCCGCTGATGGTTCATACAAGGGTAAGCAAGTTGTTTCACCTAAGTAATTAGCGACAAAAAGACCTCTAGGATTCGTCCTAGAGGTCTTTTTTTGTTTCATTTTCTAAACAGTCGTTGCAACAACGAGCGATGCGGCTCTATCGGCTCAACGCCAAGCAGCGTTGCTTCATGGGTTTCTTCAGGGTCCGTCACCCCATCCCCCAGCTGATCAACAACAACATCATATACATCAGCTACTCGTGGGCCTATAACAACCTGATATTGCCGTAGCGGTTCGTTATAGACGGCTCCTGCTACTTTATCAAGTTTCATCAAAGCGCCCGTATTCGCCATGCTAGGGTCCTTTAAATAGAAGCGAAGTCGTGTGACACAGTGAATAACCTTATTAACGTTTCCTGCACCACCCACGTTGCGAATAATCGCCGTCGCTAATGAATCATACTTCTCCATGTCACCTTTCACCCTTCCAATTATCTACTTCCATTTTAGACTTAGCATTTGATTAACTCACGCAAGAAGCATTGTCAGAATGTGGGTGAAATATGCAAAAAAATGCCACGCATTTCGAATCGAGATGCGTGGCATTAATTATTTATGATTACATTTCTTGCTCAAAGTCTGATGGTGAGTACAACTTCAAAATCTTAGCAAACAAGAAGTCGACTACGAAACCAGCAATAGCTGGCACGATGAACCAAACAATCAAGAATTGAACAAAGTTGATCGTGTGCTTAACGATTTCAGCTTCAGCAGCGTCAAACGTAAACATTGATTGCAATGGTGAAACCATTCCGATCCAACCGAATCCGGCTGAAGTTGGCGTTCCTTGAACGTTGAACAAAGCAACTGGGATAGCCGTAATTGCTGCGGCAACCAAGAAGGCCAAAATCATAACTGGCTTCTTAAATACTGAAGGCATCATACCCTTCATAGCACCCAAGAAGATAGCAACCGTCGTTCCCTTCTTGTTAACCTTCCATGAGTTAATCAACAAGATAACCGTCGTTGCAACAACACCGGCTCCGGCAGCACCAGCACCCAAACCTGACAACGTGATTGCCAAGGCAATACCAACCGTTGAGATTGGCGTGATGATGATGAATGAGAAGGCCATTGCAATGGCAATTGACATTGGCAATGGTTGCAAGTCAGTAGCCAAACGAACAGCGTCACCAACCCAAGTCGTGATGTAAGCAACGTAAGGTGCGATAGCGCGACCGAACAAAGCAACACCACCACCGATTACGATTGGGCTCAAGATGATAGCAACTGAACCAAATCCGGCTAGGTAACGTGATACCAACCAGATTACCAATACTGCAACCGCAGCAACGATAATGGCGTTGATAACGTCACCGGCACCAGCAGCAATGTAAACATTACCAACTTGTGGTGCACCCGTAATTGGGTTTACGAAGCCCTTTGGTGCAACAGCCCACTTGATTGATCCTGAAGCAGCACCAACCGCAATGGCCATAACACCAACATCAAGCGCCTTCATACGGAATTGCATAGCAATTGCGACACCAATCAACAATGGAATGAATGATGAGAACAGCGTCAAAATAGCTGACAAATCAAGCGCCCATTGTGCCGTTCCGAACATCTTCAAGATGTACTTCATAACGGCTGATGGCAAAACACCAATCAAGATACCTTGGGCTGAACCAGAAAGTACCTTGAAGAAGAAATCCTTTAACTTTAGCTCGTATGAGCCGTCAAAAAATTCGCTCGTCATAATATTAAATTATACCTTTCAAACCAAACGTCTCTCGCACCAAATAGTTACTCACTTAGCGAATCTCACAACGTCAAATGAGTTATTTGAAGGAGGATAAACAATAAAATAATTTCTTACTTAAAGTAAGTTATCACGATTAGTATTCAACTGCAATAGCAGGTGTCTCACCGTTAATGAATGCCAATGAAGCGTCCATTGATTGGTGAACCATTTCTAGAACAGCCTTAGTCGTGTAGAATGCCGTGTGTGGTGTAACCAATACGTTCTCACGAGCAATCAAATCAGCAATCTTTGCGTCAGGGAATTCCTTGTCTGACCAGTCAACGTTGAACAAACCAACTTCTTCTTCGTAAACGTCCATTGCGAAGTCTGAAATCTTACCTGAGTTCAAACCATCGATAACAGCGTCGATGTCCATCAAGTTACCGCGTGAAACGTTAACCAAGACAACACCGTCCTTCATCTTTGCGATTGAATCAGCATTGATCATGTGGTGGTTAGCAGGAACACCTGGTACGTACAATGAGATAACATCAGCTTGTGCGTACAACTCGTCCAAAGTATCAACGTAGATGCCTTCAGCTTCCAATTCTGCGTTACGGTATAGATCGTAAGCAATAACCTTTGCGCCGAAGCCCTTCAAGATGTTGATAGCAACGCGTCCGATGTGACCAGTTCCGATAACACCAACCGTTTGCATACGAACTTCACGTCCGATTGTTGGTGCCCAACGCAAGTCGTGCTTTGCAATCTTTGCATCCAAAGCCTTTGCGCGACGTAACAAACGTGACATTTGAATCATTGAGTGCTCAGCAATAGCGTTTGGTGAGTAAACTGGCACGTTTGAGATTGAGAAGTCAAACTCGCGTGCAGCATCGAAATCGATGTTGTCAGTACCAACGTTACGCAATGACATCTTGTTGATGCCCAACTCGTGCAAAGCAGTCAACGTCTCGCGTGTGTAGTCCAATTGTTGGTAAACGTTAACAGCGTCGGCTCCCTCTGCCAACTTTGCTGTCTCAGGGTCCAACAACTTATCAGTGTAGCCCACTTCAACTTCTGGGTGAGCTGCAATCCACTCGTTCAATGATGGCTTTTCGTCTTCGCGAATACCGTAAGCAAAAATCTTCATGCTTTTTTCCTCCAAAGCGTTTCTTAACACTTATTCATTATAAGGTAACTTGTGAAGAAGTCAACATGTTTTGTGGACTACGGCAAAACGATTATCCCGCATTCGGTACTCCATACTTTTTGTGTACCGGTATACCACTACTCTTTATTAAGGAAACCGCCTCACAAACTTTTTCCAAAAACCCATGAACTTTTATTCACAAAGGCGCAAATATTTTCCAGAAAAGCAAAAAGGCGCCTCCACAAAACGGGAGGCGCCTTCCTTCTAAAAAGAGGCAGTATTACTTTTGCTCGTTGGCGCTCGTCATGATCTTATCGACCAAGCCGTACTCAAGTGACTCATCAGCATCTAGCCAGTGATCACGTTCCGTATCACGCTCCAATTGCTCGTAAGGCTTTCCTGTATTGCTTGCCAAAATTTCGTTCAACTTCTTGCGAGTCTTCAAAATCTCTTCTGCTGCGATAGCAATTTCAGTTTGTTGTCCTTGTGCACCACCTGATGGTTGGTGAATCATGAATTGTGAGTTAGGCAACATGAAACGCTTGCCCTTAGCACCTGAAGATGCCAAAACAGACGCCATTGATGCTGCCAAACCAATAACAATCGTTTGAACATCAGCCTTGATAAAGTTCATTGTGTCGTAGATGGCCATACCGGCATTAACTTCTCCACCAGGAGAGTTAATGTACATGTAAATATCCTTATCTGGATCTTGCGCATCCAAGAATAGCAATTGGGCAATAATTGCCGTTGCCATTTGTGATTCAATTGGTCCACTGACCATGATAATACGATCAATCAACAAACGTGAGAAGATGTCGTATGAACGCTCCCCGCGTGATGATTGTTCGATAACGTATGGAATTGGTAACATTATTTATTTTCCTCCTGATGTTCAGAATCAGAACATACCCCTATTGTAGACAGTTCGTCAAACATGGTCAAACGATATGAGCCATCCTATGAAATTCCTTTAGGAAGCGCGCCTGTTGTGCGCAAATCGTCAGCCATTTTCGTCAACTTACGTAGGCGGTGGTTAACCCCGGACTTTGAAATTTCACCCGATGGCACATACTTACCAAGCTCTGACAATGGCTCTTCACGATGTGCCAAGCGAACTTCCGCAATCTCACGTAGCTTTTCGGGCAAACGGGCCAAACCAATCTCGTTATCCAAAAACTCGATGTCATCGATTTGTTTTTGACTGGCGTTAACCGTCTTATCCAAGTTCGCGTTTTCAGCATTCACTAAACGGTTAACTGAATTACGCATATCACGAATAATACGCACGTCTTCCATCTTAAGCATGGCATTCGTCGCCCCAATGACCATCAGCATATCACCAATTTTTTCCGCTTCCTTCAGATAAACGATATAACCCGAGCGACGTTCAACCACCTTGGCATTCAAGTCAAAGCGGTTCATCAGCTCTTCCAATTGGTGAGCTTGCTCTTCATATAGAGAATAAATCTCTAGGTGATAGCGACTTGTCTCTGGATTGTTAACAGAACCGGCCGCCAAAAAGGCACCGCGCAAGTAAGAACGAGCCTTACCTTCATCAGCCAGCCATTCATCAGGAACCGTTGGCAATAATTCAAAATCCTCAAAGATGTGCAAATCATCAAGCAGCTCATTTACACCTTGCACAATTCGCACGACGTACAAATTGTTCTTCTTCAATTTCATTTGACGACGCACCGAAATTTCAGATGGCAATTGATAAAATTGTTGCAGCAATCCCAAAATACGACGAGCTGTCGCCGCATTTTCAGTTTGCACATTCAAGGTAAATCGCATGTTTGATAGGCCCAACGAGCCATTCATGCGTAACAAGGCGGACAACTCTGCCTTTGCATTGTCCGGATTATTAATTTCCAGCATCGTCAATTCTTTTTTGACATCACTCGCAAATGACATAAGTTTCCTCCCTTCTACAATTCTTTCGCGTCAGCAATTTGCATAATCAACTGGGCCACGATGTCACCATCGTGAAAGGCTCCATCGTCACGCAATTCAAGCAGGTCACCCAAAACAGGGATTGCACCTTCGTGACGCACTTCTTCTGGATCAAAGGCCACTTGATGTGAAACCTCATTCCACTTTTTCCAATCAATATAGTCATCTGGCACAATACCAGTATTCATAATGACGGCATCAACCACATTATCACCAACATGCTTATTCAAAGCCCGCAAATGATCTGCATCAGAGAAATCATCCGTTTCACCCTTTTGCGTCATAATGTTAGCAATGTATACCACTTTGGCACGCGTCGCCTTCAACGCTTCAGCAACGTTTGGGACAACCAAGTTAGGTAAGATGCTCGTAAACAAACTTCCTGGTCCGAGTACGATGACATCCGCATTCAAAATTGCGTTAATAACTTCACTCGGCGCTTGGGCAACCTCATTCACAGAATCAGGTTGTGGCGTCACCCAAATGTGATCAATCTGCTTGTGGGCAGCCGTAATTTCTGCTTCACCTGACAGTTCCGTACCGTCTTTAAACTTAGCGTGCAAAATCAACGGTTCATTAGCTACCGGGTATACGTGCCCTTGGATGCCCATAAATTTCGTCAACAACTGCACACCTGCAAAGATGTCATGTTCCTTTTCAGCCATAGCAGCAATAATCAGATTTCCCAGCGCATGATTGGCCAGCATTTCATCATTTTCATGGAAGCGATATTGGAAAATATCGATAATCTCTTGTGGCAATGTCGATAGCGTCGCCATGACGTTACGAATATCCCCAGGTGGCACGATGTTCAAATAGTCGCGCAATGTCCCAGATGAACCACCATCATCTGCCACCGTAATGACCGCTGTCAAATCCGCGTCGAACTTCTTCAAACCACGCAAAATAACCGGTTGGCCTGAACCACCACCGATGACAACAATCTTCGGTGTCGTTTTAACCGTAAATTCTTCTGTCATGATCGGTTACTGCTTTCCTTGCGACGGTTGATGTCACGGTGATACTCATTAACCTTCCAGTCGTTAGCCAAATCTTGGCTCAAACGGTGTGCAAAAGCAACTGAGCGGTGTTGACCACCCGTGCAACCGAAGGCAATCGTCAAAGTGCTCTTACCTTCTGCCTTGTACTTGGGGAGCAACCACTTAATCAAGCTACTCTCGCGTTGGTAGAATTCTTCTGCATCTTCACTTGACCAGACGTAATCCCAGACTTCTTTATCCAAACCGGTTTGCTCACGCAAGGCCGTAATATAGTACGGATTCTTCAAAAAGCGTACATCGATAAGCAAGTCAGCATCGACAGGTACACCATACTTAAAGCCGAAACTCATGACTTGCACCGCAAACGTGCCTTCTCGGTCTTCATCTGAGCCGAAGTGTTCCAAGATGTAGTTGCGCAATTGACGTGGCGCAAAATCATCTGTATGAATCACTTCACTTGCCATATCGTGAATTTCAGTCAAACGGTGACGCTCAGTTTGAATTCCGTACAACGTGCCCTTGTCGCCTGACAAAGGATGTGAACGGCGGGTTTCCTTATAGCGTGCCACCAACTCTTCGTCAGTCGCATCAATGTACACAATCTTCAAATCGTAGTAATCATTGTTGTCGGCTGACATCTTCTTAATTTCATCATCCAAATCATCAAAGAAACTTTGTGATCGCAAGTCAATCATTACCGCTGCACGTTGGATGTTATCTTCATCAGAAATCATCTGCCAGAACTTTGGCAACATTGCAGGTGGTAGGTTTTGCACAGTAAAGTAGCCCAAGTCTTCAAAGGCCTGAATCGCAACAGTTTTACCCGAACCACTCATTCCTGTGACAATAACCAATTCTTTCTTAGCCATGGTTTCCGTCCTCCGTTTTTATCGTGCTAACATTATACCATTTATTGGACACGCCCGGCTATGTGGTTAATCATTTCGCAAACAACGGCACAAAAAAACCAGTCCACCGCGGTGAACTGGTTTCTTTGATTACTTCTTGTTGCTTGCTGCCTTGCGTGCATCGTGCAATGCCTTCAAAGCGCGCTTGCGAGTCTTAATGTTTGGGCTCTTCATCTTACGACGAGCTGATGCCACATCCAACTTTTCAGCCATGATGTTTACCTCACTTTTTGTTTTATATATTCGAATAAATAGAACTTACAAAAAGAAAGTATACACGGTTACCCGCATATCGGCAACCAAAAAGGGCGATTTTATTGTACCGCTGCTGCACGGGCGCGATCACGGTCCATAATTGGGCCAAGATATTGACCAGTGTATGACTCTGGTACTGCTGCGATGTCTTCTGGTGTACCAGTCGCAAGAACCGTTCCACCGCCTTCTCCACCTTCTGGACCCATGTCGATCAACCAGTCAGCCGTCTTAATGACATCCAAATTGTGTTCGATAACCAAAACAGTGTTACCACCATCAACAAGGCGTTGCAAAACTTCTAGCAAACGTGAAATGTCATCCACGTGCAAACCAGTCGTTGGCTCATCCAAGATGTAGAATGTCTTACCGGTTGACTTACGTTGCAACTCTGATGCCAACTTCATACGCTGTGCTTCACCACCAGACAAAGTCGTGGCTGATTGACCAAGCGTTACATATCCAAGACCAACATCAACAATCGTTTGCAACTTGCGACGAATCTTTGGAATTGGTGCAAAGAATTCAACTGCTTGTTCAGCCGTCAAGTTCAACACATCAGCAATCGTCAAACCGCGGTAAGTCACTTCCAACGTCTCTGAGTTGTAACGCGTACCGCCACAAACTTCACACGTCACGTAAACGTCCGGCAAGAAGTTCATTTCAATCTTGATGACACCGTCACCCTTACATGCCTCACAACGACCACCCTTGGTATTGAATGAGAAACGTCCCTTGTTGTAGCCACGCAACTTGGCCTCGTTTGTTTGTGCGAACAAGGTACGAATATCGTCAAAGACACCCGTGTACGTTGCTGGGTTAGAACGTGGCGTACGACCGATTGGGCTTTGGTCAATATCGACAATCTTGTCAACATTCTCAAAGCCAGTCATCTTCTTGTACTTACCAGGCTTTTCAGAATTGTTGTTCAATTCCATCTTCAACGCACGCTTCAAAATTGAATTAACCAGCGTTGACTTTCCTGAACCAGACACACCTGTCACGGCCACAAACTTACCCAATGGGAAGTCGACCTTAACGTTCTTCAAGTTATTTTCAGCAGCGCCAGTGATGGTAATCTTTTGACCATTACCTTCACGGCGTGTTTCGGGAACTGGAATAAACTTCTTTCCTGATAGGTATTGTCCCGTCAATGAATTTTCATTGGCTTCGATTTCTTCAGGCGTTCCAGTAGCCATAATCTCACCACCGTGATCACCAGCACCAGGTCCGACGTCGATAATGTAATCGGCTGCCTTCATGGTATCTTCATCGTGTTCAACAACAATCAGCGTGTTACCCAAATCACGCATTTGCTTCAACGAATTGATCAAACGGTCATTATCGCGTTGGTGCAACCCAATTGATGGTTCATCCAAAACATACATAACCCCTGATAGGTTTGAACCAATTTGTGTTGCCAAACGAATACGTTGGGCTTCACCACCAGAAAGCGTACGAGCAGAACGAGACAACGTTAGATAGTCCAACCCAACGTTCTTCAAGAAGCTCAAACGGTCCGTAATTTCCTTGACGATTGGCTCAGCAATTTGTGAATCTTGCTCACCGAACTTAACATCCTTGAAGAAATCCAATTCTTGGTCAACTGGCATTTCTGAAATTTGACCAATGTGCTTGTCACCGACCTTGACTGACAAAGCAGCTGGGTTCAAACGGTAACCACCACAAGCAGAGCAAGTTAATTCGTCCATGTAACCGCGCATTTGCTCACGCGTAAAGTCAGAGTTTGACTCACGGTAACGACGGTCAATGTTATTCATGACACCTTCGAATGGCAAATCAACGTCACGCACACCACCAAAGTCATTTTCATAGTGGAAGTGGAATGGCTTCAAACGAGAACCGTACAAAACCATATCTTGTTGATCAGCAGTCAATTCCTCAAACGGCACATCCATTGGAATGCCAAATTGCTCAGCAAATTGACGCAACATTTCTGGGTAGTATGAAGAAGAGATTGGGTTCCAGGCAACGATAGCGCCATCAGCCAATGTCTTTGACTTATCTGGAATAACACGGTCAACGTCGACCTCAAGTGTCATCCCCAATCCACCACAGATTTCACACGCTCCCATGGGTGCGTTGAATGAGAAAAGTTGTGGTTCCAACTTACCAACTGCGAAATCCTTAAGAGCGCCCGTGTAGTGATCAGAAAATGTGATTGGCTCGCCACCAATGACATCCACCGTCACCACACCATCGGCCATGCGCATTGCTGATTCAAATGATTCGAACAAACGGGCACGTGAACCGTCACGCAAAATAATACGATCGACCACGATTGAGATGTCGTGGTACTTGTTCTTATCCAAGTCGAATTCATCGGTCACTTCATGCATCTCACCGTCAACGACGACACGCACGAAACCTTCTTTTTGAATACGCTCAAAAGCTGACGCGTGTGAACCACGCTTGTGACGAACGATTGGTGACAAGACTTGCATACGTGAGCCTTCGTCGAGAGTATCTGTCAAATAGTTCAACATTTGATCAATTGACGTCTTGACGATGGTGCCGTCCTCAGCTGGATCTGGTTGACCCACGCGGGCGAATAACAAACGATAGTAATCGTTAATTTCAGTCACCGTACCAACCGTTGAACGTGGGTTCTTTGAGGTCGTCTTTTGGTCGATTGAAATAGCAGGACTCAACCCTTCAATCGCATCCACATCAGGCTTATCCATTTGACCCAAAAATTGACGGGCATAGGCAGACAAACTTTCAACGTAACGACGTTGCCCTTCGGCATACAGGGTATCAAAAGCTAGCGAACTTTTTCCTGATCCCGACAAACCGGTCATTACCACAAATTTATCACGGGGAATCGCCACGTCCACATTTTTCAAATTGTGAGCGCGCGCACCGTGAATGTTAATCCAGTCGTTGGCCATATATTTGCGGCCTCCTTCATGTAGTTTTAGTTAGTTCTTATTATACCCTGAAAGTCAAAAAGGTGTTAGTTATAACCTAACACCTTTCTATATCTATTAAATTTAAATAAGTAATTATTCTGTATATGGTTTGTCATTACGCAAGAAGATTTTGAACCAAACGAAGTTCAACAACCCTAGCACAAGCATAAACAGGAATACATTTCGGGCCCCAACTGCGGTTTGGTGCGCCACACTCGCATGATCAGTTGGATTCACGCGCATCAACAATGATGCGATTGTCGTTCCAATTGCCCCTGCGAATTGTTGTGCAGTGTTAAAGATGGCATTACCATCCGCGCGCTCTGGCAATGACAATTGCGCCAATCCGGCTGTCATAGATGTTCCAAAGGCCAAGTTACGACCCAATGTCATCAACAAGTAGAAAATTGTCATTGAGATAACTGTTGCATTCAACGTCATTGCTGACCAAACTGCCATGACAACAACAAACAAAAAGTTTCCAAGCAACAATGGCATCTTAGCCCCGCGGGTGTCGTAAAGACGACCGTAGATTGGATTCAACAACGCACCGGCCAATGAACCTGGCATCAAAGCGAACCCGGCAATCATCGTACTTGCACCAAGCGTCAATTGTACAAACGTTGGCACCGCAAAGTTAACCATTAAATTGGTAAACATGTACGTCACATAACCAAGCATCGCAAAGCGCAAAGCCTTCACCTTAAAGATACCAAGGTTCAAGAATTGCTTATTGCTGTGCTTTGAGCGATACAAGAAACCAGCAAACGCCGCTACCGCCAAAACGAATAGCCCGAACATGATGACATTTACTGAACCGTGCTCTAGTTGGCTCAATGCCCACAAGAAACTCGTGAAAGCTACCGCCAGCAAAGCAAAACTCAAATAATCGAACTTAAACGCATCGTTACGCGTATGATCCGTTGGAATAGTCTTATACGTAATCACCAGCGATAAGAAAGCAACCGGCAAAACTAACAAGAAAATCTCACGCCAACCCAAATAATAAGCAACCACTCCTCCAAAGATTGGTCCAAAGGCAGGCGCCAAAGAGAGAATCATCGTCCCGAAGCCCATGTACTTACCAATTTGTGACATCGGCACATTTTCCAAAATGATATTGAACACCAATGGCGTAATCACGCCAGTCCCAATCCCCTGAATAATGCGTCCAACCACTAACAAGGCAAATGAGTGTGACAAGATTGCCACAATATCCCCAATCAAAAACGCAATAATGGCAATCATAAAAATCATACGGGGATTGAATTTTGCTTTCAAGAACGCCGACGTTGTCATGACCAATGACACCATGAGCAGATAGGCTGTGGTTAGCCACTGCACAACGCTAAGTGAAATGCCAAATTGTTTCATTAAATCCGGGAACGTAACGTTCATTGACGTTTCCGTCAATATACCCGTAAACGCCAGAATTCCCGTTCCAACAATTGCCCAAATAATCTTTGGGTCAACTGCTTGTGTGTCTTTTTTCATATATCTACTCCCATCAATACAATACGTTTAGTTTGTCATATTTACCCACTCGGTACAAGGTTCCTTTTCAAAACCGTCCGAATTCACGTATAATAGAAATATTGAAATTTAGTTGGAGGGAAACAGGCATGCATCATCCAGTCGCAAAGCCATGGTCAATCAAGTGGATTGCCCAGCACATCGCATCATTCATTTTGCTTACCGGTGCCGTGTTAGCGGCAGCAATTGCTTTGACAGCCTTAATTATTGGTATCGAAGAACTGATTGCCTTAGTTGTTGTACAACGTCCAATCAACACTTACACAAACGTTTACGGTAACGCTCTCCAAACCGTTTTGTGGCACTTCTTGATTGTGTTCTCATTGGTTTCCTTCTGGTCAGCCGTGGATACATTCATTCCGGCACCACCTAAAAAATAAGATTAAAAACCCGTTCCTGAACCACATGTGTTCAAGAACGGGTTTTCATTTTACTTTAGTTTTTGCGGTTGCAATACAACTGTCGTGGCCGTCAACATCACCACCAAGCCGAGCAACAAACCAGCCGTCACATCGCTTGGATAATGTACGCCTAGATAAACACGACTGATTGGTAGCAATACAATCTCCGCTGCCAATGCCAGCATGACAAGCGTTTTTAGCCAACGCCGACGCAAGTAGAAAAACGCCAACACTAACAGAGCGCCATAAAACGCCACAGCATTAACCGAATGTCCTGATGGAAAAGAAAAACCACTCTCAGGAATAATCCGATCAACCGTTGGGCGTGGACGTTGGACAATCGTCTTAATGATTTTCATTAACACGGTTGATCCAATCACACTTGTTGCAATATACGCTGCAATACGCCAACGCCGACGCAGTGCGGCGATAATCACCACAATTGCTGTCAAAACAACCCCAGTCGCCGGTTGCGCGAAGAACGTCACCGCCTTAAAAAGTGCGGTCTTTGTTGCACTAAAGTGGCGAATCAATGCCACGCCACTTTCATCATAAGCCGTTACCCAGCTTGCATGTTGCATGACACCAACCGTCAAAACAACAAATAAGACTGCCGCAAGCACGCTAATGCCTGTTGCAAGTTTCTTGTGCCACATCTCTATAATCCTCTCTAGAAAAAACTTGGTGAGGCGGTGCGATGTTGCATTTCAGGAATCATCATGACGTGCAATTCATGCGCCGGCACATAATTTATCCCGCTCAAAATAGCTTCACCCACGCCTTGCTCGGCAATCCGCTTTGCCATTGGGACGAGGCTTGGTAAATTCGCCACATCATCCATCGTATTCAATCGATGAATCAAATAATTACCAAACTGACCTAATAATTGGGCCGGCAAATCCAAAGGACTTTGCGTCGTCAGCATCAAATACAGGCCAGCCTTGCGTCCCTCGCGCGCGACACGGAAAATACCATCACTCGCTAAATCCGCCTCACTCAAATAACGATGCGCCTCGTCAATCAACACTGTTACCGGTAAGGTGTTTGATAACGTTTGATTAAGGCGCAAAAGAGCCGTCATCAATAATGACACAATAACCTTACCCAAACCTAAATCATCGGCGTAATCAGAAACGTCAATCACCAAAAACTTATGTGAGCTCCGTTGTGTGCTGAACAACTGCATTAAGTACATCACATCAGTTCGCATCGCCACCGAAGTGTCACGCTCGCGTTGTGGTAGATTCAGCAATTTTTGAAAACGGGCATCCGCCACCAAGCGGGTCATGCGACGCACGATTGGCAACAACTTACGAAATGCCTCATGGTCAACTTCTTGACCAATTAAATCAAAGTCATCAACCGGCACTGCGAATTCTTGTTGTAATTGCGCTGGCAAAAGTGTCATATCAGCCGGCTGTGGATAGTGATACAACTTGCCCAGCAACTGTTCATGTACAGTCCACTCGCGACCGACTTTGCCGTAAATGCCGGGTTGCTTCACAACATTCATCTGCAACTTCAAACTTTGCCAAGCGTCTGCCACCTTTTCGACATCACTCGCCTCAGTTGCCCCGAAAAAGCTCGCCAATTCAGTTCCCGTCAACCGTTCATAATCAATGAACGCATTACGCCCCAACTTCGCAACAACGGCATTGGGCAGCGTCGTATACTCCCCTGTCGGATCAATAATAATCGTTGATTGATTTGCGTCTAACAAGCCATGCAAAATTGTCACGGCACTGGTTGATTTACCACTACCAGTTGCCCCTGTAATCAATAAATGTTGGCGTAAAAGATCGTCAGCTGGGGTCGAGAATTCACTTGTCAGTTGAATATCTACCATCAGAATGCCTACTTCTTAGCCTTTTTGAAATATGGTGCGACCGCTTGGACAAGCGTAATCCACACGACGGCGAAAACTACCAAGCCAATCAACACCCCAACGGTTTGACCGAACTCAGTAAAGGCCAGTTGTGAAGCCAACATAATTGGCAATAATTCAATAATTAGTAACACGAAACGATTCATAATCATAACCCCTCAATATCTATCCGTCGTAGTACCAGTATACAAGAAAAGACGCCCTAAGATGGACGCCTTTTGGAAACTCTTTACTTCACACCCAACACAATCGCCGTATATGGTGGCAATTGGAAACGATGACCACGTTGCGTCACCGCACCTGCTTTGCACAGCACTTCGCCCGGTTGCGTGAGTGACACGCGGTTTGGCTTCTCGCTCAAGTTGATGACAACCGTCAATAAGCGTCCACCCAAACGACGTTGGTAAGCAATGACATCAGCTGGCATCCCCGACAATGGGTAGAACTCGCCTGACACAATCAAGTCACGCCAAAGTGGATTCTGGCGCAATTTCCCCAGCGCTTGGTAGTAATGAAGCACTGAGTCTGAGTTAGCTAGTTCCGTTTGCACATCAACACCGTCACGGTCATCCCCCATCGCCAACCAAGGCACTTGGTCAGAAAAGCCCCCAAACTCATCCGGCGTCCATTGCATGGGTACACGACCATTGTCACGTGACTTCTTGTTAATCACGTCTAGGGCTTCAGCTTCAGTCAAACCACCCTGTAATGCCATCTCGTAGTTGTTAATTGATGAGACATCGTTAAAGTCATCAATACTCTCACGATTAAAGTTCTTCATGCCCAGTTCTTGCCCTTGATAAATCACGGGCACCCCTGGCAAGAAGTAGTACATCGTTGCCAACGTCTTCGCTGCCGTTTCCGTGCGGTAAGCCGCATTCGAAATCAGCTTTGACAAAACACGCGGTTGATCGTGGTTCTCCAAAACGTTACCGAGGTAGCCCTCAATCTCATGAACCTGCTTTTGCGAGTTAAACATGCGCTCACGCAAATCGGTCGTCGTCCATTCTGAACGGCCACGGTACCACTCATCCGTGTTTTCAACTTCAATGTTCATATATGAGAAGTCAAAAATCATTGAGAAATAGCCATCTGGTCCGATGTACTTATGCAAATCCTCATCAGGTACACCATACGCCTCACCAATTGTGACCGCGTCGTACTTGGCAAACGTTTCGGCCTTCAACTCACTCAAAAAGTCATCGATACCTGGGCGGTTTTGCCCCTTCTTAAGGACCGACACCAACCCGTCCGGACCGTCACTTGGCAAACTTGCCCAGTCCAAATCCTTCTTCAAGTGCGTGATAGCATCGATACGGAACCCGGCAACGCCCATCTCCAACCACCAATTAATCATGTCGTAAATGTCACGACGCATGGCTGGGTTTTCCCAGTTCAAATCAGGTTGCTCTGGCGCAAAACTGTGGAAGTAGTACGTGCCAGGTTCACCGGGCACTTCGGTCCACGTTGACCCACCAAACAGACTACGCCAATTATTTGGCACTTGCCCGTCAGCCGGCGTCTTGAAAATGTAGTAATCACGGTACGGACTCTGCTTATCCGCTAACGCTGCCTGGAACCACTCATGTTCGTCTGATGTGTGATTAACGACCAAGTCCATGATAATTTTCATACCACGCTTGTTAGCCTCGGCCAATAATTCTTTGAAATCAGCCATCGAGCCAAACTGTGGATCAATATCTTGATAGTCAGAGATGTCATACCCCATATCGACCATCGGTGACTTGTAAACTGGTGAGACCCAAATCATCGTGACCCCCAAATCACGAATATAGTCTAATCGTGAAATAATGCCGCGGATATCACCAATCCCGTCGTGATTCGAATCTTGAAATGAACGTGGATAGACTTGATACACAACTTCATCTAACCACCATGGTTGCTCTGCCATACTATTACTCCCCTAAAAAAATAGTTATTTGCAGGTTTAATATACCGAACCGCTACGCATTCATGCAACAAATCACCCTCATTTTATGAAAACGTTTGCATTTAGATTTAATCCGTGCGAAAGTTAATGCATAGGAGGGACTATTGCACATGACATTAAACATTCCAACACTGACATTAAACGACGGTCATCCACTACCCGTACTCGGACTTGGGACTTACCAAATCCGCGGTGGCGAGGGGATGCAACAAATTTTGGCAGCCATTCAAAGCGGTTACCGCTTGATTGACTCAGCTACCAACTACGACAACGAAGGTATCGTGGGCGAAGCAATTCGTCGCTCAGGTATTCCCCGCTCTGAATTTTTCATCACGTCAAAGTTGCCTGGTAAGTACCACGGCTACGAAGATGCTTTGATGGCGGTGCAAGAATCATTGGCACGTATGGGGCTTGATTACTTCGACTTGTTCATCATTCACTGGCCATTGCCTAAGCGTGATAAGTATGTTGAAGCTTGGCAAGCCTTGGTCACGGCGCAAAAGCTTGGTTTGATTCGCTCAATCGGTGTCTCTAATTTTGAACCAGAGCACCTTGACCGAATCATTGCTGAAACTGGCGTGACGCCAGCCGTTAACCAAATCGAAATCCACCCCTACTGGGTACAAGAGCAAAACCTACTCGAAAACGAGAAGCGTGGTATTTTGGTTGAGGCTTGGAGTCCACTTGGTCGTGGTAGCGCGTCAATGCGTGAACAAGTTGTGATTGATATCGCCAACAAGTATGGTAAGACTCCAAGTCAAATCATCACCCGTTGGCATATTGACCGTGGCATCGTGCCAATCTTGCGTTCAACGAACCCTGTGCACCAACGCGAAAACGCTGCGGTGTTCGATTTTGCGTTGACCACTGATGAAATCGCTGCGATTAACGGGTTGAATAAGCCTGACGGTCGCATTGATGGCCAAGATCCAAACGAATACGAAGAATTTGAATAACAAACAAGCCGACCTGGTTATAAATCAGGTCGGCTTGTTTTATTTCTTTAAGATATCTGCGACACGTTTTTGTAGTGCGGGCACGACGTCCGTTTCAAACCACGGATTCTTGGCAAGCCAGATGTTGTTGAGTGGGGATGGGTGCGCCAACGGCAAATACCGTGGCCCAAAATCCGCGAATCGATGCACCACACTGGTTAACGATTCGCTCGCTTTGATTGGCAAATAATGCTGTTGCGCATACTTTCCGACTAGCAAAATCAATTCGACATCCGGCATCGTATCAAGTAGTCGTTGGTGCCATTCACCCGCCACAAATTTGCGTGGTGGTAAATCACCGCTCTTCCCCTTGCCTGGAAAATAGAAATCCATCGGCAGCACACCAATTAAGCCAGAGTCATAGAATGTTGTCCGGTCGATACCCATCCACTCGCGTAATCGATCACCACTTTTATCATTGAACGAAATCCCAGTTCGCTCAACAACTGCGCCCGGCGCTTGACCAATAATCAATATTTTCACGGTTGGCGCAATCATATAAATCGGCTCAAGTCCGCGGGCTGTAAACGACGCATTACGTGGATCAGCCATTATTTCTTGTTTTAAATCCACAACCATTACCTCCAAAAAAATCGGTACTACATCAATTGTAGTACCGATTCATATTAACTGTGTTTAGAAACTAAACTTGTTGTCATTATCTTCCTTGATGTAGATTGACTTCAATCCTTCACCTTCAAGGAACTCACGGAATGGCACAAGCGCTTCAGCTTCGTACTTTTCCTTGTATGCCTTAACGACGTCTTCGCTGTACAAGTTTGTATCAAGCTTCAACGTTTCAACTGGAATTGGACGGTCCTTGGTAATCTTCGCATCCACAACGACAACGCGACCTTGCTTGTAGTAATCAACTGCTTCTTGCATAACGCGGTCAATGTCTTCAATGCGGTTGACTGTCAAACCAATGGCACCTTGCGCTTCACCAACCTTGGCGTAATCAACATCTGTAAAGTCGACCCCGAAGTTGTACTCGTTAGTGTCTTCATACTTGTTCTTGATGAAACCGTACTCGGTGTTTGTAAAGATAACGTTAATCATTGGCATGTCATAACGCACACTCGTAACAACATCAGGATACGTCATTGAGAATGCACCATCACCGATGATGTTCCAAACTTGACGGTCTGGATAAATGTTCTTCGCACCAATACCACCTGGCAAAGCAATTCCCATCGTTGCAAATAATGGTGATGTACGCCACATTTGCTTAGGGTTCATGTGCAAGTGACGCGTTGACAATTGCGTTACGTCACCGACATCAGTTGAGAAGATGGCATCTTCATCAGCCAACTTGTTGATGGCATTGTAGACTTGGTAGGCTTGCAAAGGTCCTTCTGTCTTTTGCTCCAACTTGTTCATGTAGTCGCGCCAGTTTTGGACATTCTTGATGTTCGCTTGCCACCATAGTGTATCAGCTACTGGTTCAACCTTGGCCAACAACGCCTTCAATGATTCACCCGCATCAGCCAAGATTGCGACATCCGTTTCGTGACGCTTACCAAGCATATCTGGGTTCGCATCGATTTGAATGAACTTCTTCACGTTACGGAACGTTCCCTCAACTTCTGAGAATGGGAAGTTCGTTCCAATGAACAATACCGTATCGGCCTCCAAAACAGCTTCATTAGCTGGCTTCCAACCAACACGGAACGCTGAACCAGTCAATGCTTCAAAGTCCCAGTTAAAGTTATCGAAGTTCTTTCCAGTCGTAATGACTGGCGCCTTAATCTTGCGTGATAGTTCCTCAACTAGATCACCGTGACCTTGTGTTCCGAAACCGGCGTAGATAACTGGACGTTCTGAAGCCTTCAAAATTTCGACTGCTTCATCGATTTCTTCCGCTTCAGGCGCTACTGGCTTGTAGCGCTTGTACTTAGTTCCTGAAGAGTACAAAGGTGTTGAGTAAATTGACTCAGCATCCAACTCAGCGAAACCAAAGTCAGCTGGTACTTCAAGCACTGCCACACCGCGCTTTGAAATGGCGGTACGAATTGCATCGTCCACCAAGTGAGGCAATTGCTCAGCCGTCGCTACACGACGGTTGTACACCGCAATGTGGTCGTACATTGGATTTTGGTTCAATTCTTGGAATGAATCCATGTTCAATTCACGCACTGGCTTTGATCCCAAAATGGCTAGCACGGGGATGTGATCCATGTACGCATCGTACAACCCGTTAATCAAGTGCGTAGCACCTGGTCCACCAGACCCAACCGTTACCGCAATATTTCCCCCGAACTTATATTGCATAACCGCAGCCATCGCACCAATTTCTTCGTGCTTAACTTGGATAAACTTCACCTTGTTTTCTGGATTTCCCATCGCATTCATCAAACCACTTAGCGTACCAGAAGGAATACCATACATGGTATCAATCCCCCAGCCTTCCATGACCTTCAATGCTGCTAATCCGGCAGAAATCTTCTTATCTGACATCTTTCATAAACCCCCATACGCATATTCTTGTAAGCGCTTTCTTGAGTTTATTCTAGTCTTTTAATTTATACAAAGTCAAATTATATATTTCAACGGCGCGTTAAATTTCATGCAATACAGCCATTGTTATCAATGATACTTCCCCCACCAAGTAATACCAAGCCAGCCAATAGTCAATCCAGACACAATGCTACCCACAGCCGCGACAACAATCTTCTCTGTCGAGTTTTGTGGTTCAGCTTCAGTTGGTGCTGGCTGTGATTTCGTAACAACAGTTGGTTCTTTTACCGTTTGCGGAATTGTCGCCGCTTGTATAGCCGGCTTGTCATCAGCTTTCGTCACCACAGCCGGCGCCTTGCTTGCTACGACTCCTGCCGCAACGATTGGTGCCTGTGTGACCAGATTTTCTGATTTGGTTGCCTGCGTTACTTTCACAGGTGTAGTTCTAACCACCTGTGCTTTAATTTGCTTTTGGGGTGCTTCCGGTCGCATAATCCCTTCAGTTAACTTCACTACCGTTGTATCCCCCACAGGTGTCTCCTTAACCGGTGGTAGTGACACAGCGCCTGGCATGCCTTCTAATCGGAAAGTCACGTCATACCAATTGTCGTAGACAAAACTTCCCGTTCGAAAATCGACGTGCATATTTTCAATGAACAGCGGCTTCGCAACTTGCTCAGCGGTTAAATCGAATTCGTAGGTCATAATATATTCAGATCCAACCAGATTAGCTGATAATTGTCGCCCACTCGTAAACGTAATGCTGTTAGGACCGTAATCGGCTGGCACTTTAGCCGTAATCGTCAAAATACCCGTGCCGTCTTTACCAGGCTCGAACGTTGCTGCCGAGTTAATGTAGTTACTTGCCACAGAGGTCAAGTTGCTACCATCCCCCTTCAACACGGCCAACGTCACCGGCAAACGACTCGATTGCGCAACTTCCGTTTTAACCGTGAACGGTTGTTCTACTGTGCCACTAAAACGTTTGTTAATACCACTTGCTGCCTTGTTATCCCAAGAAAAATAAGTAGAACTATCTGATTTAACCCCTTGCAACGTCACCTGACCATTTACCGTTTTAATTGGCGCACCGTCTTGTTGCAAGTCAATTGCGTTACCCGCCGTGTCTTTGACTGACAATGGCACTGTTGCTGTTGTCTCACCGTTCTTCAATCCAATGGCTGCATTGGTGACTGATTGAAATTTCGCATTCAGATAAGACAGATCCTGTAAGTTTTGCAACGGGCTCAAATCTGAAACGTGGTTACGCAACATATTCAACGACGTCAGCTTCGTTAATCCTGCCAGCGGAGCCAAATTTGCAACTTGTGCATTTGAAAAACTCAGGTCAGTCAAATTTGTCATCTGCTTCAGTGGCGTTAAATCAGCGACTCGGTCCTTGCTAAAGTTCAAACTTTGCAACTGGCGCAATCCAGCCAATGGCGTTAAATCAGAAATTTGATCGTTAAAATCAATTGATAACGTCACCAGCTTCGGCATGTAAGAAAAGATTTGTACCGCATTATTCGTTAGCCCCATTTGTGAAAATGTTGCTTCTTCCAGATTTACCAACGACCGTAGCATTGAAATATCGTTACTGCGGTTATTCCCAATCGACAACGTTGTTAGGTTCGTCAGTGATGCAATCGGCGTGTAATCGGTTAGCTGATTTGATCCTACCTTCAGCTCGGTCAGTTGTCGCATCCCCGCCAATGCTTGAACAGAGGTCAACTTATTACCATCAAGTCCCAGATACCTCAGTTTGGGCAATCCCGTCACCGGTGGTACCGTGGTCAAATCATTGTTCTGCATTTCTAATTCTTCAAGCGACGTTAATTGTGCCAACCCAGCCATCTTGTCTGGCTGCGTGCCATAATCATCCGCAACCAAATTCAACGACTTAACTGGCGTACCAGCTAACAGACTCAAATCCGGCATAATCTTTGCTTTATTCATTCGCAAACTAAGGTTGGTCAGGTTGTGCAAATTCTGCAACGGTGTAATATCCGCGATAGTATTGCCTGTTAAATCAAGCGCCTGCAAGTTGGTTGCAAACTCAAGCCCCGTTAAATCAGTAATGCCATCATACGTTAAATTAAGTTGCGTAATTGTCGCAACATTTGCCTTCGTCAAAGGCGTCCCTTTACCCAAGGCAGCTTGCAGTGCCCCACGC
Organism: Weissella confusa; assembly: GCA_001436895.1. Classification (GTDB taxonomy): domain Bacteria; phylum Bacillota; class Bacilli; order Lactobacillales; family Lactobacillaceae; genus Weissella; species Weissella confusa. The sequence continues at coordinate 122,484 of JQAY01000008.1, read as the reverse complement.
AATGCTGCATCAGGCACCCAACTTGCGACATCATCAGTTGCTGTGTTTGCTAATGTTGTGTCCGCCTGCACCGGCATATTACTTGTGGTTATCCCAACAATGCTACCAAGCAGTATCCCACTAATAACAACAGCATGTTTTATTCGTTCGATTGTTCCTTACCTTCACATTCCCATAAACTTATTCTGCGTAAGTCCAGTTTACTGGAATGTGAGATGCTGAACAAAACCAATTTTTAACGTCACGTAAAACGTTGCCCGAAGTTTGGGACAAAAATAGCCGTTCGAATCATCGGACTCGAACGGCTAAAGCAATTAATAACGTTTCAGAAGTTGTGCAACACCGATTGCCAAAATACCAATCAGTGCCCCAACAATAGGAAGTGTTTGTAGTCCCGCATGTACCATCACCATGTTACCGACAAACGATCCGCCGGCAATACCGAAGTTCAATGCCGACACATTCAGCGCAGAAGCGACATCAGTATGCGCTGGCGCTAATTCAGTAGTCGTGATGATAATGCGACTTTGCAATGATGCATTACCCATGAACGCCACTAACCCAAGTAGTGCAACACCAAGCAAATACCAGCCAGCCTTAGGCAGTAATGCCAATTGGATGCTTTGAACGACCGCTTGCGCTAAGAACACGCCCATCAGAATGTGTAGTGACTGGCGGTTAGCTAATCGACCACCAATCACATTTCCAATTGTGACAAAGACACCATACAATACTAGCACCCAAACAACACTAGTCGTTGAAATGCCCGTTACTTGTTGGAGATATGGGCGAATGTACGTGTACAACACAAAGGTCGCCCCGAACCCAAGCGTTGCCATCAAGAGTGTTAGCGAAATTCGTGGTTGTCGAATAACGGTAAGAATTCCCAACAATTGATTGTCCGTAACAGTCGGCGCTGCCGACTTTGGCACTTGGATTAACACACCCAGCCAACCAATTAAGCCCATGATGCCGACCACCGCAAAAGTTGCACGCCAGCCGACGACATCACCTAAGTACGTGCCAAATGGTACACCAAAGACAGTTGCAACAGTCAAGCCGCCAAATAACCACGATGCTGCTTCGCCTTTTTTGTCTAGTGATGCCATGTTTGTTAGATACACTGACGCTGTCGCAAAGAACACACCGTGCACAACCGCAGTCAATGCGCGTGTCACCAACAAAAGCCCGTATGAAGGCGCGATAGCAGAAGCGACATTCAATACTGCAAACGCAAACATCAACCACGTAAACAAGCGACGCCGAGCTACCCGGCCAACAAAACTCGTTGCGATTGGTGCGCCGACTGCTTGTGCGACCGCATAACCGGTTACTAACAAGCCAATCATCCCCGTCGAGACGTGCATATCCTTAGCAATATCTGTCAGCATCCCTACTGGCACAAATTCAGTGGTTCCAATTGCAAAGGTCGAAACAGCCAATGCAATCGCAATTTTATAATATTTAGTCATCTCAAAAACACCTCATAAAGTAACCACTTTACCGCATTTACCAGCATAACACCACTCTGCAACAAAAAAAGACAGCTTTACAACTGTCTTTTCTCGTAAATCTTAAATCGTCACTAACTGACCAGATCCATTTGTCTCATCAAACACAAACGTTTGGTGCGTCTCTTGATTGGTTGCTTGACCACCCTTTAATTGTGAACCATCAGCACCAAAGTAACGTAGTTCACCGTTAATCGTTTGCAAACCAGTCACCATGCGACCATTCTCGTCAAAGTAATACCACTTACCATTGTGATAAGCATAATCACTTTTGACCTCGGCGCCATTGGTTCCGTTGAAGTAGTGCACCCCATCAGCATCATAAACAAAGTCATCCTTCACTTGGTGATTTTGATCATCAAAGTACAGCGTATCTTGGTTAATTGTCGTCATACCACGCGCGAGATTACCATTTTGGTCAGCGTACAACCAGTGGCCATCTGTATCCAAAATAAATTGGCGCTTAATCATATTTCCATTACCAGCCGCATAGTAATGAGCCTGACCGTTGGCATCACGCACTAATTGGGCCTTCGCTTGGACACCATTCGAACCAAAGTATTGATCATTACCATCAACCGTCAAAGCTTGGCTTCGAATCACATTCCCATCAGCATCCACGCGGAATGCATTTGCTTGGTGATCAGTCACATATTGATTAACGACCAGCTTACCGTTCTTATCGTAGTATTGCATGTTCCCATCTTCAGCCTCAACAAACGCATCCGTCAACGCAATACCATTTGGCAAGAAGAAGTATTGACTACCATGGCGGGTTTGCTTGCCTGTGACCATTACACCATTCTCATCAAAGTAGTACAACTCACCATTGTCATCCTTGATAAACGCATCTGTTGCCGCTGACCCGCTCAGTGTTTCGAAGTGATAACCATCCGCTAACTTGTGGAAACCAGTCATCACAGGCTTGCCTAGCATTTGGTTCGGCAAATTCGTGTTACCCGTATTAGCCGTTACGCGATAATAGCTATTATTACCTGCGTCACGTAGCACATAGCCCGCGCCACGGCCTTGGATTGCCGTACCATTAAGATACTTAGCGGACCATTCTTTAATCTTCACTGAGTCATCAATCGGCTTACCCGTTGAAACTTGGTTTGTCGTAAACAAATCAGGGTACAATTCACGCAACTTAGTCAAGAACTCACCACCATATTGCTTTTGGTACTCACCACCACCACGAGTGCTTGTGACATACATCAAGTGTTGGATTTCTGAATTCTTGTCTGGTTCACCCATATTATTCGTTCGAGTTACTTGAACCAATTCCTTGCCTGGCAAGGCGTAAAGCTGGTCCGGCACAAAGTCAGCCATCACTTGAATACCATTTGCGTGGAGTGCCTTAATCACATCACGCAAATCATTGTCATCACCGTACTTAGTTGGCGTTCCAAATCCCAGGTCATAGCGGTCCGTAAAGGCATATCCGTTTTGAATAATTGAATCCAAGAATGTGCCGTCCGTTGATGAACGATATTGTGGTGCCAATTGAACTGATGTTACGCCCCAATCAGTCAACAGATCGGCATGCTTAGCCAAAACGACATTTGTGTATTCATCGTGAGTCGTTGGCATCGCTTGGAAGTTTGAGAATCCTTCAAAAATCACCTGGCTATCTAGCGCAGCATTTGAATGGTAAGCTGATCCATCAGTCGTCGCTTCGCTGCTTGCAGCTGTTCGGGCATCTTGTGTTGCGCTAGCGCCAACGGGTACCCACATTGCCAAGAACCCTGATACTTGTGGATTCAGGACACCGTAAACGTCTTTGTTTGTGAAAATCAAATCACCATTCGCATCCGTGTAACGAATTGGCGCGTTATCATCGTTGTAAACTGCCAAACCAGTTGCCGTTGTCATAATAACGGCACGGAATGCTTGGTTCGCGTGCGCGATTCCCATGTGCAAAACAACCTGGTCACTATCAGCCATCTTCAAATCGTGATTATTACTGATAATCAATCCGACACCTTCCGTACGGGTTTCAGCGGTTCCAGCATCGTTAACCGTCATCGCCCCCTTACCAAAACGAACACTCGTCAGGACATCATTCTTGTCGACCGCCATGGTTTGTCCACCAGCCACATACTTGGTACGTGCTTTCAACAAGGCATCAATGGCATCAAAGTATGGTGACTTAGTAGCCATGTATTGACCATCGTCTGTGTACAAATCACCATAGTACACGCGTGGAATCACATCTTTATTCGTCAGCAACATCGCGTAAGCAGACGGCATGTTGTAGTGCGTGTATTCCTTAACCGCCTTCTTTTGATCAGCATTGTAAATCTTAAACGCTTCATCCATCTGAGCCTGGGTCGGCATCAACCCATTACCGGCTTCAGGGTGCAACTTAGTCACAATTTCAGCAATCACCGTTTGTACTTCACTGTCGTGAGCACGCACAAACGAGTAACTAGGCTGAGCTTCGTTTTCAGTGTTGTCATTAGCGCGATTTGTTAAGTAGAAATCCAAGAAGCGATCCATCTTGCCACGTTGTGCATCTGACTTTGTTAATGACCAAATCAATTGGGTATGCATGTAATCATCCATCGTCAATTGGTCGTTACCGTGGTCATTCATGTAGGCTGGGTCGTTATGACTCCAATCTTCCAAAATTGACAAGTGCTGATTTGATGTTGCATCATTCGTCGCCATACCGTACGCTTCACGGAAATATTGTGCGGCCAATTGCAATAGGTCAGCATCAACGTTATCGACAGCGTCAACACGAATGGCATCAAAATTTGCATCCGGATCGTTAGCCGTGATTGAACCAAAATTCATCAAATAGTATAGCCAGTTAAGTTGCTCAGCTTGTACCTGCGGATTTGAGTTATCCACGTCATTAGCTAATAGTAATTCGTAACCGCCCAATGAATCATCAATGTGATACAAACGGTCGCCAGTTTGATTAGTTGGCGTACGGTTCATCAAACGGTAATCGGAGTTAGCATCTGTATCTGAATTATTTTCAAATGACAGCGCACCACCTTGTAAGTGATCATCATTTTCGTCTTCACTACTCTTATTCCATTGCGGTTGCGTGGCAACGAATGCTGCCATCAATTCATGTAGCCAGTCCGTTGATTGCTTGACCGTAATCTGACGCTCAATAGCCGCTTGAATGGCATCAGCTGCAGCGGTCAGGGTAGCTTCCGAATCGGCTGCACTTACAGACTTAGTTGATACCTGCAAGGCATCATTCATGTAATTCACATAATCTGCTTGCGTTTGCTTCGTTGGCCACCACGTTTCAATCAATGGACGGTACTCGGTCGGCGTCGATTCACGCCACGTTACACCGTTATCCAAAATATCATTTGGACGATACCATGTATCAGCTGTCAAATAGCCCGCCATGTTGTCAAAGTCTTCAGGCGTTGTCCCATGCGCTGCATTGTGTTGCGCATTCCTGGTTGGTACCGGTTCCAATTCAGGGCTAAATTTAGGATCAGACGTCGGTGTCGCCACACCTGTCTGATCATCAAAGTACATCATCGTTCCGTTTACTTCAGCCGCAATACCTTTTAGCATGCGACCTTGGTCATCGAAATTATACGTTTGGCCATCAATCACTTGAATACCAGTGACGTAATTCCCGTCATTGTCAAAATAGTACGTGTCTCGGTTTGATGTTTGACCAAAACCATTTGTGATTTCATAGCCGTCGGTATCAAAGCCACGCACAACCCCGTCGACTACTTGCGTCTCAGTTAGTGCACGTCCTTCTTGACCATCGTAGTAAGCTTGCTTGCCATCAGTTTCTCGCCAATCACCTTTCACTTGGTGGCCATCTTTGTCGAAGTAGACGTTAAACGTGTCAATCAGTTGGCGTCCCGTTAGCTTTTTACCATCACGGTAGTAAACCCAGTTGCCACCTTCATCATGATAACCATCAGTGGTAGTTGCGGCGATTGATGCTGACGCCGAACTAGCGGCAGACAACATCGTGGCGGAGCTTGCTACTGCTGATGACACTGAACTAGTTTGTGATGATACCTCACTAGCCGATGATGATATGGCCACATTGTTACTATCAACTGACGCCATCGATGACTGTCCAACCACTGTAGAATCACTCAGACTAGTAACACTATCAGGTGCCTGACTATCTGTTGTCGTTTCATTCTGTGTGACCTCGACCGATTCCGTCGGCTGCAGGGTTGTTTGATCAGCTTGAACCGGTCCAGCCATAATCATCCCGATAAACATGGCACCGGCTGCTACCCAAAACTTACCTGCCTTGTACATCTTTTTTCTAAACTTCGTTGTGTCGTATTCCAAAACAATGTCCCCATATTCTATTTGATAATCCCCAAGGCCTTGGTTCTAGGGATAGACCTTAACGCCAAATCAAATACCCTGTCAATTTTTTCACAAGCCAAAGACAGACCACTCCCATTTCATTTATATCGTTAACCAATATCTAATGAAAAACTACTCACCCCTTAATTCTAGCAATATCAACCCACATGCAACTTGAGTTATTAATTACAAATTAATTGGTTTTGTATTTTTTATTCATTTTTACAACATTCATCAAGTTCACAAACAAAACAAAAAAAGTGATGACAACTCATTTGTCGTCACCACTTCCTACGTCATTGGTTTTACTTAATTCGACCGCCAATAATTGGCACGTTCTTCAAGCCATCTGTTCCAACCAAAGCTAGAACGAAGATAACTGCACTCACGGCGTAGTGAACCCAAGTTACACTGTGGCCGAATGGCATAAGCGACAACCCTAGTACCACAACAATCATCTTCCAGCCCCAATAATTAAGGCCGATGTCGTTGAAACGTCGTACCATCAATGAAAGTGATGGTACTGCAATGGCAAGTACTGATACAAAGAACAATACGCCAACAGCTGTGAGACCTGTGTTATCTACACTCGCTGAAAGATGTACCAATAAGTTGTTGCTGAATAGTGCCAAAAGCAACGCAATCATTCCAAGCCAAACGGCCTGCCACAACACATTCAAGAAATAATCCTTACGCGTTGTGCGACCCTTAAAGTCAAAGATGTGCTTCCAAAACCCTTGGAATGCTGCTGTCATAGTCGTCATTGTTAAACCCCTCCAACAATCTAAAAACGAATAGTTTTGATCATCAAGGTGGAAACTCCCTTATCTCCATCTGACACAGTAAGTATATTCCTTCACAATTAGTCCTCCAAATAATAAGTCTTATATTTCAGACTTTTCATGTTTTCATGATAATCGTCAAGAATGCAACAAAAAACGCGTTCGCAATCGAAATTGCAAACGCGTTTTTTGTTTTTGGATTCGTTTCCAATCCAGAAAGTGAAAATCGAAAGATTAACGCTTTGAGAATTGTGAAGCCTTACGGGCCTTCTTCAAACCTGGCTTCTTACGCTCCTTCATACGAGCGTCACGAGTCAACAATCCAGCCTTCTTCAAAGCTGCACGGAAGTCAGGATCCACTTGCAACAAAGCACGTGAGATACCGTGACGGATGGCACCAGATTGACCTGAGAAACCACCACCGTTTACGTTAACCAAAACATCGTAGTTTCCTAGAGTTTCAGTAACGTTGAATGGTTGTACCATAACCTCACGCAAGTTAGCGAAAGGAATGTATTGTTCAGCTGAACGACCGTTGATCGTGATTGCACCGTTACCAGGTACCAAACGTACGCGGGCAACAGAGTTCTTACGACGGCCAGTTCCGTAGTATTGTACTTGAGCCATAATTAACTATTCTCCTTTCGTTAAATTAAATAAGGTTAGTGATATCCAACACTTCAGGGTTTTGTGCTGCGTGTGTGTGCTCTGAACCAGCAAACACGTGCAACTTCAAACCTTGTTGGCGACCAAGAGTACCCTTTGGCAACATGCCGTGAACTGAAAGCTCGATCAAACGTTGTGGGTTCTTCTCTCGCAAGTCACCAGCTTGACGCTCCTTCAAACCACCTGGGTGGTTTGAGTGGTGGTAGTAAATCTTGTCCGTAGCCTTCTTACCCGTCAAAGCGACCTTTTCGGCGTTGATAACGATAACGTTATCACCAGTGTCGACGTTAGGCGTGAAAGTAGGCTTGTTCTTACCACGCAAGATTGATGCTACGACAGTTGACAAACGTCCCAATGCAATATCAGTTGCATCGATGACGTACCACTTGCGATCGATCTCACCTGGCTTTGCCATATAAGTTGTACGCATGGAAAATTCCTCCAATATTCTGTTTGTTTACTTTACCAATAATTAAAAAAGTCGTACCAGGACATTCCCATTGCGGTGTGGTAAACAATACCGAGATTTATCTTACCTTTTTTCTGACCAAACGTCAACGGCAATAGCCCTCGGATTTAGCAAATTCGTTAGTTTTTGGCCAATCTGATTAATAATCAACCGACATCAAGTAAAGACCTTGAGCTGGGGCCGTGAATCGCGCTTGTTGACGATCCTTCACCGCAAATAAGCGTTGAATATCATCCACTGGCCGTGAGCCATTACCAATCTCCAACAACACGCCGACCATGATACGAATTTGATTGTACAAGAACCCATTACCTGAGAACTCAAACCAAATTTCATCTTCTTCCGGCTTCTCCCACATCTTAGCGGAGTAAACCGTGCGGACTGTCGTTTTTTGTTGGAACCCCGAGGCCACAAAACTCAACCAATCATGTTCACCAACATAATCGCCGATGGCTTGCTGCATCAAGCTCGTATCGATACGACGGTGCCAGTGACCAGTGTAGTTACGCTTAAACGGATCGATGAATTCAGTCGTTGAAAGACGATATAGGTACGTCTTGTTGTGGGCGCTAAATTGTGCGTGGAAAGACTCATCCACCTTTTCAACTGACTTGATACCAATGTCATAAGGGAGCATCGTTGAAAGACCCTTACGCACCGCTTCGTTCGGAATATCAAAAGGCAAATCAAAATGTACGACTTGCCCCTTAGCGTGAACGCGCGCATCAGTACGCCCTGATCCTTGGACACGAATATGCTCGGTCGGATCTTTAGCCATCTTGTTAACGACTTTTTCCATCTCAAGTTGCACAGTTCGCTTGCCAGGCTGAACCTGCCAACCATAAAATTCTGTGCCATCATACGAAATTGTTGCTTTGTATCGTGGCATCTCTTCTCTTCTTTCTAAATCCAGCGCGTTGCAATTAAGACAACGGCAAATACGATAAATCCAATGACTGCAACCGTATCTTGCTTGCCCCAAGTCAAAACACGGTACTTCGTTCGGTGATCACCACCACGGTAACCACGGGCTTCCATGGCATCCCCAAGTTCAATTGCGCGCTTAATCGCATTAATGAACAATGGAATTAGCAATGGTACAAACGCCTTAATGCGACTAACGATGTTACCTTCGTTAAACTCGACGCCACGCGCACGTTGCGCATTCATAATCGTCTCAGCTTCATCCATCAACGTTGGCACAAAACGCAGTGCAATTGATAGCATCAACGCCAATTCAGCAACGGGGAAGCCTACCTTCTTCAAAGGTGCCAGCAAATTCTCCATTGCGTCCGCAACTGCTAGTGGTTGTGTTGTGAGTGTCAAAATGGTTGAAAACATGATAATCAAGACGAAACGCACGAACACTTCGATACTGTTAATCACACCGTCCGTGGTAATCGTGATAATCCACCAGTGCCAGAGCACGTGACCAGTTTGAACAAAGAATAATTGCAAAAGCGTTGTGATAAACATCAAGAACAACAATGGTCGTACACCGCGCAAGAAGACACCCACACCCAATCCAGTTAGGGTAATGGCCATCAATGTGAAGATTGCTGCCACAACATAGCCAGCCACATTATTGGCAAAGAAAATCACAAAAATAAACGCGATACTTAAGACTAACTTTGTGCGGGCATCCAAACGGTGAACCCATGATTCACCTGGCATATAACGTCCAATCAAGAGGTTATTAAACATGCGCTTCCCCTCCTAATTTTGCGGCCAATTGATCAGCCAATTGGTCAATATCCAAGACATTCTCAAGTTGCAACCCCTTATCAGCAAGTTGATCTGCAAACTGCTTAGCAATCGGCACATCAAGCTGCTTTTCATGAAGCCAATCAACATCCGCAAAGACTTCAGTCGGCGTCCCTTCCTTCACGACAGTTCCACCTTCAAAAATGACCACGTGATCAGCGTACTGGGCAACATACTCCATCTGGTGCGTAATCAAAATAACCGTCATGTCACGTTCCTTTTGCAAACGCGCAAACAACGTCATCAGCTCTTCTTGCCCGGCTGGATCTAGTCCGGCCGTTGGCTCATCAAGAATCAACAAGTCCGGTTCCATTGCCAAAACGCCAGCAATGGCGACACGTCGCATTTGACCACCAGACAATTCAAACGGTGAACGCTCATCGAATCGTTCAGCCATCCCCACCGTACGTAAGGCACGTTGGGCAGCTTCTTTCGCTTCAGCTTCCGACTTACCAAAGTTCTTTGGGCCGAACATTACGTCTTTCAAGACGGTTTGTTCAAACAATTGCGCTTCAGGGAATTGGAAAACAAGTCCTACGTGAGCACGCATTTGGTTCAGCTCTTTCGGCTTTGTTGTTGGCACGATGCGCTGTTCACCAATCGTAATTTCACCAGCCGTTGGAATTACCAAGCCGTCTAAGTGTTGCACCATGGTCGACTTACCTGAACCAGTGTGACCAATTACCGCCGTAAACTTTCCTTCTGGCATGGTGAAGTTAACATCATGCAAACCAGGCGTCGCGAATGGCGTGTTTAATTGGTACGTAAAACCTACTTGGTTGAAATTGATTGCCATAGCCAATCCACCATCCCTTCAGTCGTTAAGTATGAGTCGGGAACATCAATTCCACGTTCACGCAACTTTTCCTTTAGTTGTTCTGCAAAAGGCACCGCCAAACCGAATTCACGCAACTTTTCAGCGTTGGCAAAAACATCCTCTGGCGTACCCGTTTGCATCAAATCACCGTCGTTAATCACGACAACGCGGTCAGCGCTCGCCGCTTCTTCGATATCGTGGGTGATTGAAATAACCGTCAATGCATCACCAAGTTGACGCTTCAAATCATGTACCAGTGCAATCATTTCGCGACGACCCTTGGGATCAAGCATGGCTGTTGCTTCGTCCAGAATTAAGATTTGTGGTTGAATCGCAAGAACGGATGCAATCGCAACGCGTTGCTTTTGACCCCCAGATAGGCGCGCTGGTTCGCGATCCGCGAACTTAGCCATGCCAACCTTCTCAAGCGCTTCCGCGACACGTGGCACCATCTCCTCGCGTGGAATCCCACGGTTTTCCATCCCAAATGCGACATCATCAGCCACCGTTGCGCCGACAAATTGATTATCTGGATTTTGAAAGACCATCCCCACAAGGTCGCGAATCGTCCACATATTATCTTCGTTAACTGGCGTACCGGCAATCGTAATTTCACCTGCCGTTGGCGCCAACAAATAGTTCAATAGTTTTGCCAAGGTCGACTTACCCGACCCATTATGTCCAATAATTGCAATCCACTCGCCTTGATTAATCGTTAATGAGAGATCGTTCAAGGCTGGTGTCTCGCTGTTTGGATATGAGTACGTCACATGCGACAACTCGATAATTGGCGTCATGTTCACGCCCCCCTTACTTATTTTTTGCTACTTACCATAATACCAAACTCGACCTATGTTTTGTGGCGTTTGGTGCAATTTGTCGGGTACAATAGTTTTGAGAGGATTTACATATGTCAGATATCGATTTAAGTCGCTCAGCCGACTACCGTAACGTCACGGACTTTTTTAAAGGTCAATCTGATGACGAAATAAAAGCCGCCTTAGACGAACGTCGTGGCGACATGATTACCATCATGCAAAACCTAAGTCATGATTTCAACAAAGCATCTGCCGTACGTAACAGCAATGCGTTTGGTATGCGCAAAATCATTTTCCTAAACCCCGAAAACCCAGCGATTCCTGATTCAACCGAAGGAATCAAGAAATGGGATCGTCGTGGGTCACTAGGCACCCAAAACTACGAACACATTGAGCATCACCGTGTGACCGACTATCAAGCTTTGTTTGATAACTTACACGCAGATGGTTATACCATTTACGCCGTGGATAATACACCTGGCTACGATCCGCAATCAGTGTATGATGTGCAATTCCCAACGAAGTCTGCTTTCCTATTTGGTGAAGAAAAACTTGGCTTAGCAGATGACTTAATTGCCGCAGCTGATGCCATGATTTACATCCCACAGTATGGTAGCGTGCGTTCAATTAACGTCAGTGTCGCCCATGGTATTATTTCAGCATTCTATGCTTCACAGCATATGTAAAAGAGAGCACGATGAATTTACTCATCGTGCTCTCTTTTCGTTTACTATTACTTCTTCAAGTCGTTGTAACGTGACTCGTGCTTACCGTACAAGCTACGTCCAAGCGTTTTCTCCAAGAATGGTGTTACCCAGTAGTCCAAACCGAACGTGCGACCTGAACCGTTCATAACAGCCAATGAAGCGAACGTCAACAAAACCATTGACGTTGTCGCTGAACCAGCAAAAATCAATACCAAGCCCAACACAAAGGCAACGAAACCAGCAATTGACGTCAAAAGACCAAAGGCAATCAACCAACCAACAACCGTGGCAATCATACCAATCGTGCCTGAAACTGATGAACCCGCAGAAATCCACAAGATACCAACAACAATACGTAGTGGCACAGTCCACAAAACGTTACCCATACGTGACGTCCAACCGTAGAATGGCGTACGACCATTTGGCGTACGGAAGAACTCGTCCATCAAGTAGTGGAAGATGTGGTAACCACTCGTGATTTGCGCAAAGAAGTACAAGTTAATCACGTGCTTGAACATGTTGGCAAAGAAGCCAGACAATGGCAAACCGTTCTTACCAAGCTTTACGCTACCAAGTTGCTCAGCGATTCCAACCGTGTAGTGTGCACCGATTGAAACAGCATATCCTTGGTAGTGACCCTTAAAGGCCTTACGTGAACCCTTACCCAACAAATCGAAGATGATGTTAGGAACAGCAGTGTTAGCAGCTGATTCTCCACCTTCAACCGTTTGTGGCGTCCAACCTGAACGCGGGTTGTCAGGAATCGTACGAGCAGGCTCTTGGTAGGCCGCAACGTCACCAACAACATAAATGTCTTCCTCACCCTTAGCGCGTGAGTAGTCATCGGCCATAAAGCGACCAGCAGGTCCTTGTTCCAAGCCCCACTTTGAGCCTTGCTCCTTTGCCTTAACACCAGCCGTCCAAACCAATGTTTCAGTAGGAATTTCCGTACCGTCCTTCAAAACGGCAGCGTGTTCCTTAACCTCAACAACACCAGCAGACTTACGCATGTTAACGCCGTGCTTGATCATGTATTGCTCACCCTTGTCAGCAAGCTTACGGTTCGTCAACATGTTCAAAATTGTTGGCGCAGCTTCGATCACGTCAATCTTAATTTCTGATTCGTCCAAGTTGTTAGCTTCAGCAAGCTCACGACGTTGCTCAATCAATTCACCGGCCAATTCAACACCCGTAAATCCTGAACCAACAACCGCAATGCGCAACTTAGCTTCGCGCTTTGCAGGATCCAACTCCATGGCACCTTCACGAATGACTTCTTCGATGTGCGCACGTAGGCGAACCGCTTCTTCAAATGACCACAACGTGTAGCCGTACTCCTCAACACCTGGCGTACCAAATGTATTAGTCGTACCACCAGTTGCCAAGACCAACTTCTCGTAAGGAATATCTCCTTCAGAAGTCTTAACGATCTTTGCTTCCTTGTCAATCGTATCAACCGTGGCAGTCACAATCTTAACGTTTGGTTGGCGCACGAACAACGTACGCAAATCAAATTGGATGTGCTTTGGCTCAACACGCTTCGTTGCAACTTCATGCAACTCCGTCATGTACGTAAAGAATGAATGGCGGTCTACCAAAACAATTTGGTAATCCGTGCCCTTCAATCGCTTAGCCAACTTGCGCGCAGTAAATACACCAGAATAACCGGCACCCACTACGACGATGTTTTTATTAGCCATATGAAAAAATCTCCTCAGTATCCCACAAAAAATGTAATTAAAAATAAATCCTCAAATAATTTTAGACCTGCAAAGTGGATTTGTAAATGAATTCACTATTTTTTTGTAAATAAAAATCCGCTATATCACGCCTTTCACAGACATTATACCAATCAATCCCTTGTTATTCGTGCATTTATGCTCAACTATTTGTGCGGAATATAAGACTTTTAATAACTTCTTTAAGGCACAAAGACGTGTCCCGAAAAACGGGACACGTCTTTGTTTTTTAATTATTCAACCATCATACCAGCATGAATCTTATCGATATTCCACTTAACCATGTCGTAGTAAGTGTCACCCTGTGTTCCCTTCTTAGCCAAAGAATCCGTATAAATCTTTTCGTAGATTGGCAAACCAGTTTCCTTAGAAACCTTCTCCATTGACTTAGGTGAAACAGAACTTTCAACGAATAGTGACTTCACGTCAGACTCGTTAATCTTCGCCAACACTTGTTTCATTTGCTCAGGCGTTCCTTGTGATTCAGTGTTAATTTCCCAAATAAACGCCGGCTTGATGCCGTAAGCCTTTGAGAAGTACTTGAAAGCACCTTCAGACGTCACCAACAAACGCTTATCTTCTGGTACATCCGCGAACTTGCGTTGGGCTTCCTCATGCAAGGCCAACAGCTTCTTTTGATATGCTGCTGAGCGCTTTTCAAAAGCAGTTGCGTGTTCAGGATCCTTTTCCTTAAGAACAGCCGTAATCGTTTGCACGTACTTGATACCGTTACTCAAATCCAACCATGCGTGTGGATCAGTTTCTTGTTCCTTACCGGCAGCCGTTAGATACATTGGCTGCACTAGCTTTGATGCCGCAAATACTTCTTTGCCATCACGCTTGTTAGCCGTTTCCGTCAACTTCGTAAACCAGCCATTTCCACCAGTTTCTAGATTCAACCCATTGTGGAAAATAACATTAGCTTCTGTCGTTGCTGTAATATCGGCGGTCTTAGGTTCGTATTCGTGCGGATCAGTACCACGCTTGACGATGCTGTATACCTTAACGTCATCACCACCAACTTGCTCAACCATGTCTTCCAAAATCGAATTAGTTGTTACAATTCGCAACTCACCACTAGCCTCAGCCTTTTGATCATCACGTTGTGAGACGAACCACGCCAGTCCTCCCGCCACAACCCCCAATGCACCTACAGTAATCGCAATCTTCTTAAACACTTTGCTTCCCCCACTTAGTCAAAAATCCTTGTTTCGGCGACACGACAAACGATACTAAAAACATAATTGCTGCCATCAACACAATAGCTGGCCCAGATGCCCAATTCATTGTGTATGACAGGTACAAACCAATAACTGATGCAACAGCCCCAACTGATGCCGCAATAACTAGCATCCATTGCAAACGGTTAGTCCACAAGAATGCGGTGGCTGCTGGCGTGATTAACATAGCAACAATCAGGATAATCCCAACTGTTTGCAATGCTGAAACCGTAACCAGCGTCAGCACCAACATCAAACCATAGTGTAGATACGCCGTTTGCAAGCCATACGTCTTTGCAAACGTTTCATCAAATGATGTAATCAATAGCTCTTTATAAAAAATGACAACAAACAGTACAACAATGACCAACACAGCCACCGTTGACATCAAATCACGATCAGACACCGCAAGGACGTTTCCAAACAAAATATGATGCAGGTTCGTTGATGATTCCGCCATCGAAATCAAGATGAACCCTAGTGCGAAGAATGCTGAGAAGACAATCCCGATTGCGGTATCATTTTTCAGCTTACTATTCGCAGCGACTGCGCCAATCAATAACGCCGCAATGACACCAAATGCTGCTGCACCAACCATCAGATTAATACCCAACATGTAGGCGACTGCGACTCCTGGTAGGACACTGTGTGAAATGGCGTCACCCATCAACGACATACCCCGTAAAATAATGAAACTACCAATAATCCCCGACATGACGCCAACCATAACAGACGCCAACAAAGCGCTCTGCAAAAAGTTATAGTGCCCCAGTGCCGCTAAAAATTCTCCAATGCTGGCCATCCGTTACGCCCCCTCAGATTTATTAAACAAAATTGCACCCAAATCTGCTGAAAATGCTTTTTGAACGTTAGCTTGGTTGTAAACTTCAGCAACCGGCCCGTGCGTAATTACCCCGTGATTCATAATCAGCAGTTCATCAAAGTATTTCGCAACCTTATTCAAATCGTGGTGCACCACAATAATTGTTTTGCCGTTATCACGCCACCCCTTTAGTACACGCATGATATCCTCTTCGGATTTCATGTCGATACCAACAAACGGTTCATCCAAAATAACAACTTCTGCTTGTTGCACAATTGCGCGTGCCACGAACACACGTTGCAACTGTCCACCCGACAATTCCCCAATTTGTCGATTCTTGAATTCAGTCAAATGTACCTGTGCTAGGGCTTCATCGACCAATTCACGTTCTTTCTGCCCAGGGCTTTTGAATAATCCTAACTTGCCATACGTACCCGTTAAGACCACCTCAAAAACGCTGATCGGAAACGTTAAATCCAGCGCCGCACGTTGCTCAACATACGCAACTTTACGACGTACCATTTTAATTGGCCGACTATCGATTGATGCGCTCCCCGTACGACGTACCAATCCAAGTGCCCCCTTAATTAAGGTTGATTTACCTGCACCGTTCGGACCGATAATACCTGTAATCTTGCCTGGGCTAAACGCAACAGACAAATTTTGAAAAACTGGGGTTGCTGTGTAAGCAACCGTTAAGTTATCAATATGCAACATCTTGTTCCCTCCTCATTCAATGTTGTTCAGATGAGTTTGCATCTCATCAACCTCACAAGATTATCCGATTAATCGGAACAAGACAATAGTTTTTCTGCGATTGAAAATTTTTAGTAATAGAATAACAATATTTTGTCATGATAAAAAGTTAACTATCAACACCCTGAACAAAGTAAAAAACGGCCCTGCTAATGCAGGACCGTTTCGTTAATTATTCAAATATGCATAGGTGGTTTTTGCCAATTTTTCTACTAAGGCAATCCCCGCCTGTTCGCTGGTATTGCCACTCGTTAATACCGCAATAACGTAGTCACTGTTGTTTGATTTAACATGCCCAATCGAATTAATAATCCAGCCATTAGAATCTTCCAGCCAACCATTCTTTAATGACACCGTTGCATCACTACCAACGCCGGCGCTTACACCCCAGTTTTGACTTGAAGCGACATTGCTCATTAAATCAGCAATATATGACTGACCTGCATCTGGCAGAACTGAGCTGTCATAAAATATGTTACGCAATAATGTCACTTGATCAGATGCCGTGGTTAAACTATATCCCCAAGCCGATTCATCCATTGCAGAATCTGCCATACCTAACTTGTTGAACAACTTATCCGGTGCTTTATAACCGCCCTCATCTTCTAACAAAGCCGTTGTTGCATCATTATCACTATCTTCAATCATTGCCGTCGCTAACGTTTTTTCATTAATCGACATGTTCGTTTGATCACTCGTATGTTGCGCAATCAAATTGGATAACACAGCTACCTTAACAACACTGGCAGTTTTAAACTGGCTGCGTCCAGAAGTTGTATAAGTGGCCGTCACGCCTGTTTTCTTATCATAGATGGCAATTGTCGCGTCTGCATTGGTAGACTGCGTGTCAGTCGCCCACTTCGCTTCTAAGTCACTTGCTTCACTTGAGGCAGTCTGCTTCACCGCCCCGATAGCGGTCGTCACACGCCGTATAACGCCACTGACGGACATCGAATGCCCATCCATTGTCATGCCAATCAATGATCCCCCCATCATGATAGCCGCCACCAAAAGCGAAACCCAAATTCTGCGTCTGCGCTGGCTTCGCCTTTTATCTGACCGATCCATAATTTTTCCTTCTCTCTATATCAAAGCTGCTAAGGCAAACAGCTACTGTGATAACTGCAATTTTAAACCGTCAGACTTAATTTAAACTTTCAACAGCGCAAAAAAAGACGTGATACCGAAGTATCACGTCTTTTTTAAGAAGGGCGTTAATTACTTAACAGTAACAACGGCACCAGCTTCTTCCAACTTAGCCTTCAATTCGTTAGCTTCGTCTTCTGAAACGCCTTCCTTGATAGCTGAAGGAGCGTTGTCTACCAAGTCCTTAGCTTCCTTCAAGCCCAAACCAGTTGCTTCGCGAACTGCCTTGATAACTTGAACCTTAGCTGAACCAGCTGAAGTCAACTCAACGTCAAATTCAGTCTTGGCTGCTTCGGCACCACCAGCTGCACCAGCAACTGCAACAGGGGCAGCAGCTGAAACACCAAACTCTTCTTCAATAGCTGAAACCAAGTCAGCCAAGTCCAAAATCGTAGCTTCCTTCAATGAAGCGATGATTGAATCCTTATCAAATGCCATGATAATTAATCTCCTCGTTTATTTGCCTATGCGGCGATTTTATTTGTTTGGGCAATGCCCGGGTAAACCTGCGTAATGCCAAGCGGATGCTTAGGCTTCAGCAGCTTCTTCCTTTGCGTCTGACACAGCCTTAACTGCGTATGCAAAGTTGCGAACAGGTGCTTGCAACGTTGACAACAACATTGACAACAAACCGTCGCGGTCTGGCAAAGCTGCGTACTTGTTGATATCTTCAACAGATGCAACTTGACCGTCAACAACACCACCCTTGATTTCCAAGGCTTCGATGTTATCAGCAAACTTCTTCAAAATGCGTGAAGGAGCGATTGCGTCCTCGTTAGAGAATGCAACGGCTGATGGTCCGACAAACAAGTCGTTCAAGTCAGTCAATTCAGCGGCTTCAGCAGCACGCGTCAAGATCTTGTTCTTGATAACCTTCAACTCAACGCCTTCTGAACGCAATTCTGAACGCAAGTTGTTGGCTTGTTCAACCGTCAACCCACGCACGTCAACAACAACTGCAGATGCGGCTGACTTAAACTTGTCAGCAACTTCTTCAACTTGTTGTGCCTTCAAAGCAATAGTTGCTTCACTCATGGTAATGTTCCTCCTGTTAAGATTTTGATTCGTACCAAAAGACCCCCAGCACATACTGCACCGGGGGTCAAAAGTCGCTTACGCGTTTTTCACTTCCTCGGCGGGTTATTAAGTCTTACGACACCTGCGTCTTAGGTAGAATCGATTTATTACTCGAACTACTTTATCAGGTAGTCGAGGAAGTGTCAACATGAAAAGCTAACTTTGATCTAGAAAAATTCTAAATTACAAAGAAGCGATATCGATGTTAACAGCAGGTCCGAACGTTGAAGCGATTGATACGTGCTTTACGTATGCACCCTTAACAGCGGCAGGACGAGCCTTCAAGATAACGTCTGACAATGACTTGATGTTTCCAGCAAGCTTGTCGGCGTCAAATGATACCTTACCAACTGGTACAGCAACGTTTCCGTCACGGTCAGTACGGTAAGTAACCTTACCTGACTTAGCGTCAGTAACGGCCTTAGCTACGTCAAACGTAACAGTTCCCGTCTTAGGGTTAGGCATCAATCCCTTAGGACCCAATGCACGTCCAACACGACCAACTTGGGCCATCATGTCAGGCGTAGCAATGGCAACGTCAAAGTCCAACCAACCGTCAGAAATGCGTTGAACCAAGTCAGCTGCACCAACTACGTCAGCACCAGCTTCTTCAGCTTCCTTAGCCTTATCACCTTGAGCAAAGACCACAACAGTTTGGTCCTTACCAGTACCGTTAGGCAAAACAACGGCACCACGCAATTGTTGGTCAGCTTGACGAGTATCAACGTTCAAGTTGAACGCGATTTCAACAGTTGCATCAAACTTGGCAAAGTCGATATCCTTTACCAATTGGGCAGCTTCTTCAACAGTGTACAACTTAGCACTGTTAATCTTTTCAGCGGCTGCCAAATACTTCTTACCATACTTCTTAGCCATGGTAGCTATTCCTCCTTGCAAATGCGGTCAAACGGTCATTGACCTCCCGCTTGATCATGCTTAGTTTCCTACGCGATCCGTACGGAACCCGTTAATTAGCCTTCAACAGTGAAGCCCATTGAACGAGCAGTACCTTCGATCATGCGAACAGCTGCATCAACGTCAGCCGCGTTTAGATCTTGCATCTTAGTTTCTGCAATTTCACGTACTTGTGCTGCAGTAACCGTAGCGACCTTCTTCGTGTTAGGCTCACCAGAACCCTTTTCAACACCGGCTGCCTTCTTCAACAAAACTGCTGCTGGAGGCGTCTTAGTGATGAACTCGAATGAACGATCTTCATATACAGTAATAACTACTGGGATCAACAAACCACCTTGGTCGGCAGTGCGAGCGTTAAACTCCTTTGCGAATCCCATGATGTTAACACCAGCTTGACCCAAAGCAGGTCCAACTGGAGGTGCAGGGGTAGCCTTACCGGCTGGAATCTGCAACTTAACAATGCTTGAAACTTTCTTAGCCACGATTGTTTCCTCCTTCGTGTTTGTGGTGTAATGGCGCGTTTCGATTTACGCCTCCCACATATGTGTGTTGCCACACATACCAGATTATAATAACAAAACGCCTGACTTTTGACAAGTCAGGCGTTCACTAAATATTCTTAATTTTCGCTGTTTCCCATTAAATCAATGGTTGCACATCGTTAAATGAGATTTCAGTTGGCGTTTCACGACCCAAGAAATCAACCAAAACCGTTACTTCTTGCTTGTCGTTATCGATAGCCGTCACTTCACCTTGCATACCTGCAAATGAACCAGCAACGATCTTAACCGTCTCACCAACTTCAACGTTAAGCTCAGTTACCTTACGCTCAACAATGTTCATACGTTGTAGCATGTCGTCAACTTCATCAGGCAACAATGAAACTGGCTTTGAACCACCACCGTGAGAGCCCAAGAAACCAGTAACACCTGGTGTGTTACGGACAACGTACCAAGCCTCGTCGGTCATAATCATCTCAACCAAGGCATACCCTGGGAAATCATTTTCCTTGATGATCTTCGTCTCGCCGTCCTTCTCAACTTCAACTTCTTGCTCAGGCACGATAACGCGGAAGATGTAGTCAGTCATCCCCATCGTTTCGATACGTGATTCCAAGTTGGCCTTAACCTTGTTCTCGTAACCAGCGTATGTGTGCAAAACGTACCATTGCTTATCGTATGACTCAACTGCCATGATTGCCTCCTCAGGTTATACCTGTATTTTTTGTAAATTAAAAACCCTCATGACTGAGGGTTTTATTATCTGCGTTTCGATATTTTCATTATATCGCAACCGGCTTACTTAGACAACCAAGTAACCCCTTGCTCAAATACCCAGTCAGCGCCACCGAACAAAACGGCGAAAAACAAACCAGTCATCAAAACAATTGACGTGTCACGGACGTTTTCACTCAAAGTAGGCCAAGTAACCTTCTTCATTTCCGCAACAACACTAGCCAAAAACTTCATGTCATGTACTCCTGTATCCAGAACGGTTTAGCCGACCTGGTGCTTACATCGTCTCGCGGTGCATTGTGTGTTGTCCGCAGAACTTGCAAAACTTCATAACTTCAAGACGCTCAAGACGATTTGGCTTCTTCGTTACCATATAGTTTCGTGATCCACAGACACTGCACGCTAAAGCGACTTTCTTTGCTGCCATAATGTGTCTCCGCTCTATCTATTTTCTCATTTAATCTATTGTTAACTATACCACAATCACTAATCTCAGTCATCATACAACTCGACGGAAAGTTTAATCTGAATCTGGCGTCGCATCAAATACCCCCATGATTTTGATCGATGCAACATTTCCGCGCATTCCTCCACCTTGTAACCTGATAACCATAACTGCAAAAATTGCTGTTCTTTCGGTGTTAATTTTGATGCTATTGCTTGCAACGATGCTTTAATATGCTGTGATTCTTCATAATAAAGCAGCGTAGTCTCTTCTAATCGACCACCATTTGCATGCTTTTCATCTTCCAGCGCAATAGTCTCAAGCGATGAATCAACTCGATACCCAAGTCGCCACACTTGTTGCGCATGGTGACGAAGTGCCTTTTCGTAATAGGCAATCAGCGTCGGCCACGTGAAAATTCGTAACGATGCCAACGCCCGATATAAAACGTACTGTGCTTCCGAATACCAGTCGTTCGGCTTTATCTGGGTATCTTGGCGTGTATATTCGCGCCAAATCAGACCACTTAGTTGCCCACTCAACGTTTGCATGGCAATTGTGTCGCCGTCCTTCGCTGATTTCATGATGTCTTCTATATTGTCCGGCACTCGCTTCACCATCATCAAGTCCTCCTTGTGGGTTACCTTATCTCATACAATGCCACAAGTTGGTTGGTATGCCATGATTATGCAAAAAAGGTACTATCTCGGTTCATCGAGATAGTACCTTTACACATAATCTTTATTTTAAAGTGGGTTGCGGCTATTAAATGCTTGATAGATGAGCAAACTAGCTGCTACGGATGCATTCAAACTTTGCACGTGTCCAACCATTGGAATCGTCAACGTCTCATCAACCGTCTTCTTCAACAATGGTGAGATGCCCTTACCCTCATTACCGATGATAAGTGCAGTTGGTCCAACAGCGTCCCAACGACGGTAGTCCTTACCATCCATATCCGTGCCAAAGACCCACAAACCACGTTCCTTCAATTGTTCAACCGTTTGAACCAAGTTGGTCACACGCGCAACTGGCACGTGCTCAATCGCACCAGTGGACGTCTTCGCTACAACAGAGGTCAATTGCACAGCACGACGCTTTGGAATGATGATACCGTGTACACCGGCCGCATCAGCCGTTCGCAAGATTGAACCCAAGTTGTGGGGATCTTCAATTGAATCCAGTACCAAGAAGAAAGGTGCTTCGTCCTTTTCAGCTGCCTTAGCAAACAAGTCATCAATCGTTGCATATGCATATGCGGCAATTGATAACACGACACCTTGGTGGTTTTGACCGTCCGTCAATTCATCAAGCTTAGCCTTGGGCGCATCTTGGATGACCAAGCCACGCTTCTTAGCTAGCGTCATGACTTCATTTCGAATCTTGTCTGTCAAACCTGTTTGTAGCCAAACCTTGTTAATTTCTGTTTCACCCTTCAATGCTTCAACAGAAGCGTGGTGACCAAACACAAATTCAGTTTGTGCTGCAATATCCTCTTGGTCTGACTCTGGTCGTTCTGCACGCTTTGCACGTGGTTGGCGGTCACGGTCATTAAAACGGCGATCCGCCCCACGACGGTTATTATTGCGCTCTGGCTTACCGCCACGATCGCGCTTGTTTCGGTTATTACTTTGTTGTGCCATTTGCTCTCGTTCGTCCACTTTCTACTTGTTCATAAACCCAGGCAATAATCTCATCCAAACGGGCTTGTTGGTCGCTTGCTGCCAAGTAGCCAATTAGCGCCTCAAATCCAGTTGAAATGCGGTACGTAACCACGTCCGTATTCTTTGCCTTCGTATGTGAGTTTGCATTACGCCCACGCTTAAAGTAGGCCATCTCTTCTTCCGTCAATAGGTCATCCGTTTCCATCAACGCAAACAAAGCTGCGTGCGCCTTAGCTGACACGTAGTTCTTTGATTCGCGTTGCAAACGGGCTGGCTTGGTAATCCCTTTGGCTAGCAAATGTTGACGAATGTACACTTCGTACACCGCATCCCCATAATAAGCCAAATCCAAGCCATTCAATTGCTCATAATTAATCTTCTCGTTCATGCTTACTATAATAACAGAAAAACCAGGCCAATGACCTGGTTTTACTTATTATGCTTCTACAACATGACGAACAAATGGATCATCTGACAATCCTTGCTCCAAGATAATCGCTGCCCAAGCCTTAGCTGAGTGAAGGCTGTGGTCCTTGAAATTACCGCACTCACGAATCGTGGTTGCGGGCACATCATCCCAAGTAATCTCATCACGAATCTTGCGCAAAACGCGGGTGAATGTTTCCGCAAGTTGTGTTGGCGTATATGTTTGCCAACTGATGACATGAAAGCCGGTACGACATCCGAATGGTGAAATATCAATAATGCCATCCAACTCATCACGAACTAGGCTCGCAAACAGGTGTTCCAATGTGTGAATACCAGCTGTTTCAATCGACGTTTCATTTGGTTGTACCAAGCGCAAATCATAATTTGCAATGGCCCCACCAGCTGGACCGGCTTGTTCTTCAATCAAGCGCACATATGGCGCTTTAACTTGTGTGTGATCGAGTGTAAAACTTTCAACTTCTGCCATGTTATTTTCCCTCCAAATAAGATACAGGCTTCTTCACTTCAACCTTTGTGCCGTGGTATTGGTTCTTAATCCACTTTTGTACTGCTGGGTCGCGATATAGCGCCACCAGTTTCTTGTACGTTTTGTTGTTGGCCTGTGATTCACGCGTTGCCAAAATGTTGATGTTACCAATCGTGCCTGAATTGATTGACTCATGATAAATTGAATCCTTCAAAACATTCAAACCACCGGCTTGTGAAACTGAATTCGAAATCAGTACCGCCGCCACTGAGTCATCTTGCTTAACTAACGACACCCCGGTTGTATCATCAATTTCCTTGAATTTGAAATGATGTGGATTATCAGCGATATCAGCCACACCTGACAAGGCTGAGAAGTTCGCCTTCAACTTAATCAAACCAGCGTTAGCAAGCAAGCGTAACCCACGGGCCGCGTTGGCATTATCGCGCGCAATCGCAATCGTGCTGCCATCCGGAATATCACTAACCTTGTGATAATCCTTTGAGTACACACCCATCGGCTCAATATAAGTCGTGCCAAGTGCGGCTAACTTCTCCGTATCGGTCTGTTTATTGAACGCATGGAAATAATCATATGATTGGAAGGCATTCACATCGACTTCACCTGAAGCCGTCGCCTTATTTAAGGTTCCCCCATCCGTGAACTCTTTCACCTTAATTTGCACATGCGCCTTTTTCGCCGCCGATGAATCAGCAATATGACGCCAAATTTCAGCATCTCCAGTGACTGATCCAACCGTCACCTTTTTAACCGTCGCCGCCTGAATTGACGTCGTTGTCGCTAACACCGTCCCAGTCACTACGACCCCAGCAATCACAATTCCCAATCTCTTAACCATTTCGCCTACCCCCAAACTTCATCCGCAATGTGCTTGATGAATGATAACTTCGTCCACTCTTCTTGTTCCGTCAACGCGTTTCCCTCTTCCGTTGAGGCAAAGCCACACTGCGTCGATAGTGCTAAGTTTTCTAGTGGCACTAACTTCGCTGCCTCGGCAATGCGATTCTTAATTGCCTCGGCCGACTCAAGCTTAGGAGACTTACTTGTCACCAATCCCAACACAATCGTGACGTCTTCGCGACCTTGCCAGATTTCAGGCAACGGCTCAAAGTCACCTGAGCGGGCATCATCGTACTCCAAGAAGTAGGTGTCATAATGCAATTGGCCAAGGTACTTTGCTACCGGGGCATAACCACCTTCGAATAGATACGTTGACTTGAAGTTGCCTCGGCAAATGTGCGTTGAGATTTTAAAATCTTCTGGCAAGTCATCCAACGCCTTGTTGATGACATAAACACTGTCCGTTGCAATCTTTTCATACTTAGCACGCTCAGCCGGATCATTCCTGAACTCGTTCAACTTGCTAATCAAGAAGGCCCAGGTCGTATCATCTAGTTGGACGTAGCGACTGCCCAAATCATAATAGTGTTGCAACGTGTCATGGTACGCTTGCGCCAAGTCATCTAGATAGGCTTCCCAGCTGTCATAAAACTCTAAGGCCCGGTCTGAACGACCATCGCGGAAGAGCAACGTTGGCGCTGGAATCGTTGACTTAGGTTCAGTCCCTTCTGGCGCAACTGACTTCAGGTAGGCGAAGTCTTCAAAGAATGGGTGTTCTGGGTTAAAAGCAATCTTGCCAGTCAATTGGACGTTATCCGTTCGCGTTTTTTCGCCGTGGAATTTGTATGAATCTTCCTGTGTGTAGCGCTCAACACCGGTAAGGCCCCACAAAAAGTCGAGGTGCCACCATGAACGAGCAAACTCACCATCCGTGACATCCTTCAGTCCGACTTCATGTTGGTGAACCACCAAGTCATGAATTTCGTCATGTTGCACTTGAATAAGCGTTTCGTGGTCGATTGTCCCAGCTGCATAATCTGCGCGTGCTTGCTTCAATGCTGCTGGACGTAGATATGATCCAACCTCGTCAAAGTGATAACGCGCCTTAGTTCCTACTGTCATAATGTTTAATCTCCTGTTGTTTAAAACTTAATCTGTCGTAACTGTCATTTTTGTCTGGCCCGCTGCCAGTTCCAAAAATCACATTCGACTTTGACCAAGCCCCTCACCAACAAAAAGACATCGGTGAGCGGTGACACATAGATATTGCATCGTTCCTTCCTCACTTTCTTCAACTATCCGTAAACAAAAAACGTCCCGTAGCCACTACAGCTACGGGACGTTTTCACGTGTTACCACCCGGGTTCAATGGTCCTCAAAAATAGGAACCATCCTCTTTCAGTACGGTCGTATGCCGACGATACCTAAGCGCGATAACGGGCGCACCCGAGCGACGCTAACACTTTGCTCACGTCATTAAGACTCCAAGACCATTTTCCAATTCGCGCGTCCATTAATTCACACCAACCATTAACTCTCTGGGCGACGCTTGAAAAGTACTTATCTCTTCCTAGTCGATGTTTGTATCTTAAAACTAAAATTAGAAAACGTCAATAGTTTTATTAAAAATAAATTAGAGAAATTCCATACCGCCATCAACCATGATAGATTGACCAGTAATATAAGCTGCTGCTGGTGACGCAAACCAGGCGACAACTTCAGCAACATCAGCCGGTGTCGCTTCTCGTCCCAAGGCAATTTCAGTTAAAACGTTTGCTTGTTGTTCAGGCACCGTCACCTGCTTAATCGCCGCCGTTCGCTCATCAATCGCATCCCGCAATGGTGTGCGTACTACGCCGGGGTTGTAGGCGTTAACTGTAATTTGATCCGCCGCCAATTCCTTAGCAGCCGATCGTGTTAAGCCACGAATACCAAACTTTGATGCCGAATAGGCGCTTTGTAACGCTGATGCCTCCACACCAGCCAGCGAGGCAGCGTTCACAATGCGCCCACCATGTCCTTGTTCCTTAAAGCGCGTCGCCGCGGCCTGAATCCCCCAGTAAGTGCCCTTTAGGTTCACATCAAGAATCCGTTCAACATCAACCGGATCAGCATCAACAAACGCATCAATCACTGCAATCCCGGCATTATTCACATACACAGCCAACTCACCTAAGTCAGACACTGCCTGGTCAACCAGTTGGAACACCTCATCCCGGTGCGCTACATCGACTTGATAAAACTTAGCTTCATAGCCTGCCTCAACCAGTGCGTGGGCAACTTCTTCTCCAGTAACGGTATTAATGTCCGCAACACCAATCGCAAAACCATCTTTTGCCAATCTGAAGGCAATACTTTCACCAATTCCCTGACCAGCACCTGTTACAATCGCCAATTTCGTCATAATAAATTCCCCCTCTGCATGCGTACACAATAACCCCACGCACGCAAAAGTTCAATAGTTTTATTAAAAATCAATTAGAAAAACACCCAA
Organism: Weissella confusa; assembly: GCA_001436895.1. GTDB lineage: Bacteria > Bacillota > Bacilli > Lactobacillales > Lactobacillaceae > Weissella > Weissella confusa. The sequence continues at coordinate 95,336 of JQAY01000008.1, read as the reverse complement.
CAAAAAACAGCCACCCAGCATAAAGCCAAGTGGCTGTTCCAAAAACGATTAATTATGCACGACGCCAGCGGGTTCCTTGTGGCGTATCTTCTAGGATAATGCCACGAGCAGCCAACTCGTCACGGATTTCGTCTGAACGAGCAAAGTTTGATGTCTCACGGGCAGCATCGCGTTCCTTGATCAATGCATCAACATCTGCATCCAACAAAGGTGCTTGCTCCAAACCATCAACACCGAACACGTTCATCAAGTCCTTGATTTGCTTCAAGACAAAGTTGACCGTGTCAGTCTTTACTTCTTCAGCTTGTGAGTACAAGTTTGCCAATTCAATCAACTCGTAAACCGCCGTCATAGCGTTTTGCGCGTTGAAGTCATCGTCCATGGCCTCGACAAAGGCATCAACCTTTTCTTGTGCCTTTGCTTCGATATCTGCATCTGAACCTTCAACTGCTGATCCCAAACGAAATTGCAAGTTGCGGTAACCAGTGCGGATACGCTCCAAGTTACGGGCAGCCAAGTCCATGTTCTTTTGTGAGTAAGCAATTGGACGACGGTATTGCGTCGTAGCCATGAAGAAACGCAAAACCATTGGGTCATCAATTTGTTGCAACAACTCGTGAACAGTCGTGAAGTTACCCAAAGACTTTGACATCTTCTCGTTTTCATCACCAACCGTTACGAATCCGTTGTGCAACCACTTCTCAACGAACTTCTCACCAGTGTGAGCTTCAGTTTGTGCAATTTCGTTCGTGTGGTGTGGGAAAGCCAAGTCAATTCCACCACCGTGGATATCCAAGTGGTTTCCCAAGTACTTCGTTGACATAACTGAGCACTCGATGTGCCATCCAGGACGTCCCTTACCCCAAGGTGAGTTCCAAGCAATGGCACCATCGCCGTTCTCACCCTTCCAGACAGCAAAGTCCATTGGGTCTTCCTTACGTGCCAATTCACCGTCATCCAAACGACCAGCGGCGTTAGATTCCATTTCAGCCAAGTCTTGGTGAGCCAAGATACCGTATCCCTTGAACTTCTTAGCACGGAAGTAAACGTCACCTTCAGACTCGTAAGCGTAACCCTTCTTGATCAAGTCCTCAACGAACTCGATAATCTCAGGAATGTGCTCAGTTGCGCGAGGGCGAACAGTTGCAGGCTTAATGTTCAATGGCGCTGTGTCTTCGTTAAAGGCATCGATGTACTTGTCGGCCAATTCAGGAACCGTAATTCCTTGCTCAGCTGCGGCAGCAATCATCTTGTCATCGACGTCAGTAAAGTTAGAAACATAGTTAACTTCGTATCCGCGGTACTCGAAGTAGCGACGGATGGTGTCAAATGCAATCGCAGAACGTGCGTTACCGATGTGGATGTAGTTGTAGACAGTAGGTCCGCAAACGTACATGTTGATCGTCTTCTCGTTGATGGGCTTGAAATCTTCCTTTTGCAAGCTCATCGTGTTGAACGTCTTCATCATTGTGATTTACCCCTTTTAGTTTGTATAAGCCAATGGTAACATGACGACAAAAAATCCCTAAACAATATGCTTATAGTCAGGTGAACAGGTAACCATTTAATTATCATATTCTCCTAATGCATCACACTTATTTTATCATAGTAAGTCAAGTTTTTTGCGGTAACTTTTGATACATCGTCATTATCCGAGAAAACGGATGAAACAGCGCTATGACGCACATAAACGTCGTCACACAATGCGCAAAATCAAACGATAATCCGGCCAACCAATAGCTCCAAATTGCGGGCCAATTAAATCCACCAAATAAGAATGGTGCTTGCAAGATTGTCGTCCAAAATCCGTAAGTTAAACAGAAGACTAGGCCAACAATCAATGCCATGCTTTTTTCATCGGCAACATGCCGACTACCACTGGTAATCAATACCAAACCGGCGTACAAAATCAGTTGCACCATCACCACCGGGTGCATCCCCAACAACAATCCCGTTAAAATCACAGCAAGACTTGCCGCTGGCAAGGCAATGCGCCAGCCAAAATACCAAGCAACAAGGATGACCAAGGCGGTGAACGGGGTCACATTTGGCCATGGATGCACGAACAGGCGCGCGACAACCATCACGGCCGTCAACACGCCTGTCATCGCCACCCAATGTAGCGTTTTTGTCATTAGAACTGCTTCAACTCAAAGGTAATACGATCACCAGAATGCAACTTCAAATCAGCGGGCGCTTCACTGGTCTGCTTTCCATTTACCGTATAAACCCAGTATTGGTTCTTCACTTGATTCTGTGCACGACCATCGATTTCAGTAATAAACCCATCGGCCGTGACTGACATCTTTGGCTCACGCTTCTCGTTTTGGGCCAAATCCAAAAGCGTTTCACCCTTTTTCAACGTCACTTTGAACGTCTTCTCTTTACCATCATGCTTCACAACCATTGTCACATGACGTTCTGCTTTCGATTGCGTTGTTTGGGCATCTGTGCGGCTTTGCCAGTGTTGCATACCAAACAGTGTCCCACCAATAATCAAAACCAACGCAATCAACAACATCAAAACTTTATTAATTACTCGCATCTCTCTGCTCCTGCGTTACTTAATTGGGCATGCACCCGTTTCACAATCACTTGAATCAACCAAGTCCATCAACTTATCTTCGCTGTGTAGCGCTTCATAGACTGCTTGCACATCGCCGAATACTGATACTGAACGTTCAGCATAATCTTCAGCTGAAATTGGTTCCTTTGGTGCTTGCGCAAAGCCGTGTCCTGAGTAAGGCAACATTGACGTTGACTTAATTTGTGGGGCATATTGACGCAACATCTTAGCCAACAAAGGCTTTTCATCCTCTTGGAACGTAATCGTGCAGCTAACCGAATTGTCAGCCCAGTACTTTTGCAAGAACGCTTGGTTAGCCAATTGCTCGGCAACGCTCACTTCACCTGCTGACTTAAAGCCAGGGTAATCAGCTGAAGCAGCCTTAACTGGGAACTCAACAACCATTGTGTTTTCTGAGTAAACATCCGGTTCGATGTGGTAGCGAGCCGCTTGCAACGCCTTCAACAACGGATCCGTATCTTGGAAACGAATACGTTGAATCAAGTGATCAGCATAGTTAAAGTGCATTCCTTCTGAAACACCCGTCAACTTTGAGACCGTACCTGATGGCTTAACCGTCGTGCACTTCACTGATGGGTTGCAGTGCAACGTTGCTGAGTATTGTGCATCAGCTTCCTTAACTGCTTGGTACAAACGGTCAACTTCATTAATCAACTCTTGGTTGTAGATTGGTGTGTCTCCATCCCAGCCCGTCACAACAGGTGCACCGAATGACGTCAAAACCCAATCTTGAATACCTGACAAAGACACCCCGATACGACGATTCTTGTTGATAATTTGACGTGAAATCTCCCAATCATATGGGCTAAATGTTACACGCTTAGCAAAACGCGCTCCCAATGCAACGATGCGGGCAGGGTCAAAACCTTGTTCCATCGCAACGTTTGGGAAGACCTCAAACAGGTTGCAGGCTTCACCGTTTGCCAAAGAAATTTCACCACATGGGTTCGTTCCTTCAACATCGGCATCAATCCCTGGTTGCTCACCATCAGCCAAACGGCCGTAGTTACGCAACAAATCCAAGTTAACAACCCCAGGTTCACCATTTTCAGCAATGGCTGCGGCGATGTCATCGTATTGAGCCGTGTCATCAGCCGTTACGAAAACAGAATTGTTAGATGCCCAACGGTGGTGGTAGAGCTTTTCCTTGTCTTGCTTCATCGCAACGAAGGCTGCATCATCGGCATCCCCAAGCGCAATTTCAGCAGAACGGCGTACACCACCAGAAACAACTGTCTTACCAATCAAGTTCGCAATGTCCGTGCAATCAACTGATGACAAGTGCTCACCCAACGTGTCGTTCAACAAGTCGTTCACATCTTGAATCAACTCAATCAATGGCGCTGGACCAGAAGCAACACCACCAAAGCCCTTAATCTTGGCACCCTTGGCACGGATAGCTGAAACATCATAAACAACCGCACGCTTCATGTCTTGGCGGAAGTGACGATCAATCAAATCAGCCGTCATCAAGACCCAACCTTCACGTGTGTCAGGAACCGTCACAACATCGGCATCCCCAACCATGATTTCAGTTGCGTTATCTGCGCCTGCAATACGGGCTTCTTCATACGCATCAGCCTCAGGGTTAATCACAATAGTGGCATCAACCGTTTGGGCAACCGCTGGCATTTGGGCGACATTCTTTTGCGTCACAGAAACACCAACACCGCCACCCTTCATCAATTGGTCGAACAAGAAGGCAAATGGCATTGATGCCATGATTTCTTGCTTGTCTGCATATGGTGGCACAATGTGGCTCTCACCATATGCTTGTGGACGCATGGCCACAAACCAGCAATTGTTCAACGCATCACCGTGCGCCTCTTGATAAGGCGTCCCTGAAATCCACAAGTTACGACCAGATGGCGTTGCAGACAATGAGTAAATCGCACGGAACAATTCCTCGGCTTCGATTTGTAGCGCATCAATATCAGCAACTGACGCTGTACCTTCTTGCAAACGTGGATCCAAGTTGATGTTTCCTTCGATTACACGCTTAACCGTCTCATGCCATTCTTCTGTACGTCCCGCTGCATCATTCCATCGTGCATACGTACGCTTGTAGGTTACCCAGCCCAACGTTCCCCAGTGTGGCTTAATGTTCGCAATTGTTTCGGCGACAAACGCGTCTGATAACTTAATAGACCCCATTTCAATACCCCTTTTTAGTAACATTTCGTTAGTATACGAACATTACTCGTTCTTTGTTGTGTCTATTATCGGAAAAATAAATACAAACGTCAAATGTATAAATATTCCTAACTATTAGTGAATGACGCGCATAATATGCCTATATAGTGTCGTTTTATTAATTTATATACAAATGTTTGGACGCAAATTTATTCCTGTACATTCGTAACCGATAACCTAACGTTCTGTTACATTAAGGTTTTATCATTTTGTCGATTGTCAAAATATACACAATACATTTTCGTTACAAAAAAAGACCTGTTTCCAATCAGGAAACAGGTCTCGTTTCTTATAACGTTTTACTTCCACCACTCATCAAAAACAGTCACTGGTGATTGGCGCTTGTGCTCAGTTGTCGTAAACAACTTTTCGATTTGGATGGCATCCTTTTCAGCAACATCCTTACCTTCTAGGTAGTCATCGATTGCATCGTAAGTCACGCCCAATGCCACTTCATCTGGCAATGCTGGACGGTCTTCTTCCAAGTCAGCCGTTGGCGTCTTTTGGTACAAGTGTTCAGGTGCACCCAAGTAAGCCAAGATTTGACGACCTTGGCGCTTGTTCAAACGGTACAACGGCGTAATGTCAGCCGCACCGTCACCAAACTTCGTGTAGAAGCCAGCCAACGCTTCAGCTGCGTGGTCAGTTCCGACGACAACACCGTGCATCGCACCGGCAACACCGTATTGCGCGATCATACGCTCACGGGCCTTGATGTTACCCTTGTTAAAGTCTGACACCGTCACACCAGCTGCTTCAAGTTGCTTGACCACACCTTGCACAGAGTCTTCGATGTTTACACGAATCGTTTGGTCAGCTTGTTGCCAAGCAATTGAATCCAAGGCATCTTGCTCATCGGCTTGGGCGTTGTATGGCAAACGCATGGCCACAAACTTGTAGTCCGCATCCCCCGTCTCAGCACGCAACTCTTCAGCTGCCGTTTGTGACATCTTACCGGCAAGCGTTGAATCTTGACCACCTGAGATTCCCAAAACCAATGTCTTCATCCCAGTCTTCTTAAGGTAAGCCTTCAACAAGTCAACTGAACGGCGGAATTCCGTTTCAGGGTCAATGGTTGCTTGAACACCCAACGTATCAATAATCTTCTTTTGCAAATCACGCATGATGACGCTCCTAATTCTCTTCGTATTCTTTTGCGACTTCAGAGACGTATTCACGGAGCTCCTTAATCAAATTCATCTTGTGATCCCAAGCGGCTTGTGACAAGTCAACTGGGTATTCTTGTGGGTTCAGATCACGACGGTACTCAGACCATAGTGATTCAATATGCTCAGCTGTGTAATCGCGAATATCATTCAAAGCTGGTAAGTCATAAACCAATTCGCCATCCACAAATATATCTTGCAAGATTGGACGGGCCGTATAATCAACAACCGTCTTATTCAAGTATGGGTAGTTTGGGTGGAACATGTACAAACCGTCTGGCAACTCACGTGGATCTTCATCCCAAAGGGCCACATAATCACCTTGTGACTTACCATCAGAATTACGTGTAATACGCCAAACTTGCTTCTTACCTGGGTTTGAAATCTTCTCAGCAGTTCCTGAAATCTTGATGGTATCGACCATCTCACCGTTTTCATTTTCCACTGAAACAACCTTATAAACACCACCCAATGCAGGTTGGTCATAAGCCGTAATCAACTTCGTACCGATACCCCAAGTATCAATCTTGGCCCCTTGCAACTTCAAACTTGTAATCGTTTCTTCATCCAAGTCATTCGATGCCACAATCTTTGCATCTGGGAAACCTGCTTCATCAAGCATCTTGCGGACACCCTTTGAAACGTAAGCCAAGTCACCTGAATCGATGCGGACACCGATAAAGTTAATCTTGTCACCCATTTCCTTAGCAACGCGGATTGCTGATGGCACACCTGAACGCAATGTATCATACGTATCCACTAGGAATACGACGTCCTTGTGCGTCTCGGCATATGCCTTAAAGGCCTCGTAATCATTACGGTAAACTTGCACCAAACTGTGGGCATGCGTACCAGAGATTGGAATACCAAATAGCTTACCGGCACGCACGTTTGACGTTGCGTTAAAACCACCGATATAAGCAGCACGCGTTCCCCATAGGGCCGCGTCCATTTCTTGGGCACGACGAGTTCCGAATTCCATCAGCGTTTGATCACCGACAACTGAACGAATACGTGATGCCTTCGTGGCAATCAACGTTTGGTAGTTAACGATGTTCAATAGTGGTGTTTCCACCAATTGCGCATCAAAAACGCTTCCCTCAACTTGCAAGATTGGCTCGTTGTTGAAGACAACTTCACCTTCACGCGGTGCACGAACCGTCGCCTTGAAACGCCAATCCTTCAAGTAGTCCATGAAGTCTTCATCGAACTCACCGGTCTCACGTAGGTACGCGATGTCGCTTTCTGAAAAATGAAGTCCCTTCAAGTATTCAACCAAACGTTCTAGTCCAGCGAAAACCGCATAACCATTTTCAAAAGGCATCTTGCGGAAGTACATTTCGTAAACCGCCTTGCGCTCATGAATGCCCTTCTTAAAATACGTTTGCATCATCGATAGTTGGTAAGCATCTGTGTGCAGTGCCAAACTATCATCCGGAAATGCCATTGTCATGACGTTCGTCTCCCTAACTTTCGTAAGTATATATGCCCTATATTTTACCACAATTCACCCACCTAAACGCCAGCACACTTTTTTAGCACTGCTCGAAAGTAAGTTGTATACTGTTATGTGGAATTATTTAATTTTAATAAGAAGAAAGCTGGTGAATTTGTTCATGGCAGAACAAAAGTTTCCTTATAAGGAGTCTCTCCGTGTAGGTATGTTGCTAGCCGGTACAGCCGGTTACATCGACTCATATACCTTCGCCTTTCACGATAACCGCTTTGCAAGTTTCCAAAGTGGTAATCTGTTGCAACTTGGTATTAATGTTGCGTCAGGTAAGTGGCACACTGCTAGTTTGTTTTTCTGGCCAGTAATCGCATTCTTCGTTGGCGCGGTTTTGAACCAAATCATCAAGAAGGCGTCATTTAAGAATGAAGTGCAATGGGAAGAACGTTCAGTCTTCATCGAGTTGCTCGGTGTCCTATTTGTGGCCTTCCTGGAGTTAGCCCACGTGAACTCATTGATTGTGCTCAGTGTCTTGGCCATCTTCATGGCGATGCAAGCTGATACGTTCAGTAAGTTGCGCGGTATGCCTTACGCGACCGTTTTGAGTACTGGTAACTTGAAGACGTTCGGTGCAACGTTGGCTAACGGTTTCTTGAACCACGACAAGTCACAATTTATTAAGACACGCAATGTTGGTTTGGTTATCGCCTCATTCTTGGGGGCTGCGATCATCGCCCACTTCCTTGGTTTGATGATTGGTGACTACACGTTATTCGGTGCCCCAATCCTATTGGCATTCGTTTGGTTCTTCGTTCGTCAAGACCGTTTGGAAACAAAGTAACTTTTCCTGTTGACACGTTTCTCAGAATCAGTTAATATACAAATCAAGCATTTTATAAGTTTTAAACAAGTTGAGCAGGAAAGTAAGTTACCTGAAGCATCAAAGAGAGACAACGTTCGGTGTGAGTTGTTATGTGGATTGTTTCTGAAAATGGCCTGTGATTGGCGTTGGTGAGCAGCAAGTCTGTAAGCTAACGACGGATTGGTCTACGTTACAAGACACACGAATCGGCAAAGCATCATCTCGCTCACTGCCCGCTCGTTGTTAAGGTCTGGAGTGGCAACGCTCCAGATGAAGTAGAATGGTAACACGAAGACTCGTTTCTATTTGATCATCAATTTATTTGAATGGTCATTTGGAAACGAGTTTTTTCTTTTTCTACTCACCTGTTTAAAACAAACACATTATTGATATGGGACATGAACTATAATTATTTGGGAGATTTATTTATGAACAAGGTATTTAAGACTGGTGTTGCGGTAGCTGCCGCAGCGTTGACTGCATCTGTTGTTTTGCCTGCTACGGCTGTTTCAGCTGATTCAAAGACTGTAACGGTTGGTATCGTCGGCACGTCAGACAAGGGCGTTTGGGAAGAAGTTGCCAAGACGGCTAAGAAGAAGTACGGCATCACGATTAAGACAAAGGTCTTCACAGACTACAACCAACCTAACAAGGCCGTTGCGGATGGTTCATTGGACTTGAACTCATTCCAACACTACTACTTCTTGGAAAACTGGAACAAGTCAAACAAGAACTCAGTTAAGGCCATTGGTAAGACTTTCATCACACCTATCCGTTTGTACTCAGAGAAGTACAAGTCAGTTAAGAAGTTCAAGAAGGGTGATGCAATTGCCGTTCCTAACGACGCAACTAACGAAGCCCGTGCTTTGACGTTGTTGCAATCAGCTGGCTTGATTACCTTGAAGAAGGGTGTTGATATGCCAACAGTTAAGGATATCAAGACAAACAAGTTGGACTTGGATATCAAGGAAGTTGCTGCTGACCAAACACCTTCATCATTGAAGTCAGTTGATGGCGCAGTTATCAACACGAACTACGCACAACAAGCTAAGTTGAAGTTGAGCTCAGCTATCTACGTTGAGCCTGTTAACAAGGACTCAAAGAAGTGGATCAACATTATTGCTGCTTCTAAGAAGAACGCTAACAAGAAGATCTACAAGCAAGTTGTTAAGGCTTACCAAACAAAGGCTACTAAGGACTACTTGAAGAAGACTTGGGGTCAAGCTGAAATTCCAGCTTGGGACATCACATTGAAGTAATCAACTTCACCCCACCGCTTTCACGAGCGGTGATACATATTGAGATTAATAAGGAGAGATTTTCATGGCTGTTATTCAACTAACTGATGTCAACGTGACATTTAAGCAAAAGAATCGAGAAATTGTGGCGGTTCAAAACGAATCAATCACAATTGAAAAAGGTGATATTTACGGAATCGTTGGTTATTCTGGGGCTGGTAAGTCAACGCTAGTGCGTACGATTAACTTGTTGCAACGTCCAACTTCAGGTTCTGTTTTGGTGAACGGCACTGAAATGACGACGTTGAGCCCTGCCCAATTGCGTGACGAGCGTAAGAAGATTGGGATGATTTTCCAACACTTTAACTTGATGAGCGAATTGACGGTGTTTGGGAACGTTGCCCAACCATTGAAGCACTCTAACCTATCAAAGGCTGAGAAGGCCGCTAAGGTTAATGAATTGCTTGAATTGGTTGGCTTGGCTGACCGCGCTGAGAACTACCCTTCTCAACTTTCTGGTGGTCAAAAGCAACGTGTTGCCATCGCGCGTGCCTTGGCTAACGACCCTGAAATTTTGATTTCTGACGAAGCCACATCAGCTTTGGACCCTAAGACGACCAACCAAATTTTGGCCTTGTTGAAGCAATTGAACCAAGAACTTGGTTTGACCATTGTTTTGATTACGCACGAAATGCAAGCCGTTAAGGAAGCTGCTAACAAGGTGGCTGTGATGGAGAACGGAGCCATCATCGAACGCGGTTCATTACTTGAAATCTTCACGAACCCACAAAAGCAATTGACGAAGGACTTCATTAACACGGCCACTAACCGTGACGAAGCGCTTGAAAAGGTTAACGAGCTTTTGGCTGAGCAACCATTGTCAGCTGATGAAGAGCTTTTGCAAATCGATTATGTTGGTGCTGATACGGCGCAACCATTGCTATCAACGATTTACGCTGACTACGGTGTGACAACAAACTTGTTGTACTCAAACATGGAGATTTTGACGAAGACGCCAGTTGGTTTGGCCATCGCCATCTTCAAGGGAACTGACTCACAACGTGCCACGGCAAAGGCAAGCTTTGCTGATCACGGTGTTAAGATTGTCGAACTTGCTAAGGGAGGACAAAACTAATGATTCAATGGATTGAAACGACATTTCCAAATGTTTATCAACTTGGCTGGAGCGGTGACTACGGCTGGGGAATTGCTATCTGGCAAACTATTTACATGACGATTGGTTCAGCCTTCTTCGGCGGCTTGCTTGGTCTTGCCTTCGGAACTGGTTTGGTCCTAACAACTGAAAATGGTATTACGCCTAACCGTACCGTATTCCAAATTTTGGATAAGGTTGTCTCTGTTGGCCGTGCCATTCCATTTATCATCATGGTGGTGGCCTTCTCACCTTTGACACAATTGATTGTCGGTACCACAATCGGTACGACGGCCGCTCTTGTGCCATTGTCATTGGGTGTCTTCCCATTCTACGCGCGCCAAGTGCAAGTCGCTTTGTTGGGTGTTGATGCTGGTAAGGTTGAAGCCGCGCGTTCATTCGGTGCCACGAACTGGGACATCATCACTGATGTTTACCTACGTGAAGGTCGTTCAGAATTGATTCGTGTCTCAACAGTTACGTTGATTAGCTTGGTTGGTTTGACGGCCATGGCTGGTGCTATTGGTGCCGGTGGACTTGGAACCACTGCTATCGTTACTGGTTACCAACGTTTCCAAAACGACGTTATGTGGTTGGCAACCATCATCATCTTGCTCCTTATCGTGTTGATCCAATTCGTTGGTGACTTCTTCGCTAAGCGTGCACATCACGGATAATAAACTTAAGCCTGGTCTCACATGTGTTGATGCCAGGCTTTTTTAGTGGGTAATTGCCCCTTCTCCGTGTACAATAAGTGCAGTTAAATACGTAAAGAAAGGTGGCTCATATTTTGAAATTCATCGCATTTTTAAAGTGGCTCATCTGGCTTGTCCTCGGGTTCTTCATTAGTGGTGTGATTGGCATTGTCATCGACAAAAGCAATCTCATGACGACCATATTTGGAAGCCTTGGCACAACGATTGGGACACAAATCAACGATATCTAGTGGTTCCTACCACTCGCGCTACTTAACCTGCTCTTCTTCCACTACGCCATCGGCTGGTGGGGTGCAAAAGCCGGCCTTGCTTGGCTCCTCTTATTGCCATACTTGCTCTACGCGGTTGTCAGCACCATTGCCCAAGGGATTACCTGGAACATCACGGCATTGGTTTACCTAATCGGCGCTTTGGTGGTTGGGTTGACCGAAGAGTACATTTTCCGTGGCGCTTTGTTTGCAGCCTTCAAGAAAGCTGGGGTTGGTGAGACAGCACTTATCGTTGTATCAGCCCTCATCTTCGCGGCATTCCACATGGTGAACGGTCTTGCTGGTGGCAACTTAATCGCCCTGGTATTCCAAGTACTCTTTACGTTCGGCTTGGGTATTTTCCTTGGGGTCATCTACCTAAAGACAAAGGCGCTACTCCCAATTGCATTCGCACACGGTTTCTACGACTTTTCAGTCCTAGCACCAGGGCATGCATTGTTTAACATGGGTGGTATTACCAACATTCTCATTCTAACGATTGCGTTAATTATTCTTGGTATTGTGTACCAGAAGAAGATCGCATAATAAAAGGGCAGCTCAAACTTGAGCTGCCCTTTTCGTTTACTTTTGATTTGTGTTTAGAAGCTGTCCTGCGACCTTTAGTTCACCAAGGGCATCAATAGCTGTATTCGGTACAATAACCGTGTTAGCGGGGCTCTTAGCAACGTCTCTGAAGGCATCAATGTTCTGAGCAACCAAGTAGTTCGCATCTACTGTACTCAAGATGTCATTTGCCTTTTGAATACGGTAAGCCTCAGCATCCGCGGCCAAACGCACAGCTTTAGCATTAGCTTCAGCAGTTGAAACCAATGCATCATTCTGAGCCTTCGTCGTCAACTCAATCGAACGTGCCTCACCTTCAGCACGCGCAATCGCTGCTTCACGTTCACGCGTGGCATTGATTTGCTTGTTCATTGATTCTTGAATCTCAGGCGTTGGTTGAATCGTATCAATATTAATACGATCAACATTTACACCGTAAGCATCCGTAATTGAACCAAGTTCCTTGCTTAGCGCGGCGTTAATACGCTCGGTCCCATTCAAGACCTCGTTCAAATCCATCGTACCAATAATGCCTCGCAAATGTGCACGTGATTGTTGCACCATTGACTTTACTGAGTCCGCGTTCTCAAACGTAAACTTATATGGGTCCGTCACGTGATAGTTCAGCGACAATGAAATAATAACTTCAGCGTTGTCACGAGAGATGACACTTTGCTCGCTCAGACGCAAAGGTACTTGCGCCAAGTCAACACGGTCAACGCGCGTGATAAACGGCATCACAACGTGTAATCCAGGTTGGATTTGGCGTTGATACTTACCAAGCACAGATACCATACCCACCATGTTCTGTGGAATGATACGAATACCAGTAAACACAACAAACGCCAATATAATCAGCAACAACACAATTAACACACTAAATAAGATCATCATTATCCCCCATTTCAACCAACATAACCTTATTACCTATTACGTCATCAATTATAACAGTATCACCCATACTAAACTGAGACGAATTGTTAACCTGATAATAAATACCGTTTAGCTTTAGCATGCCATCTGTATAATTATCGTCAGTCAACGTAATGATTTCTTGCTTAAGGCGATTATCAAAATTATAAGTCATGTTAGTTATTACGCTGCAACTTTTCTAGTGCCACAGTACCATCAGAAACACCAGTGACACGAACAGAATCCCCAATCTGCAACCCATCAAAACAACGGTATAGATAACGCTGTCCCTTGATCCAGACCTTATCAGACGTTAGACTCCCCGGCGTCAAATGAAACGTCATATTTAAAATACTATCATCTACATGTGCGTTCATAATATATTCCCCCTGTAATATCAGTAAGTTTACATACATTATGACACATCAATCACTCAGGTAAACAAAAAGCCTTTAAATCGGATCGACCGACCTAAAGGCAAAAGTATACAAAAAAACCTCACACATTACTGGTGCGACACAAGTGCCATTCAACCTAGACTTGGCTTAAAGCCATCATCGTAGCGGTTTATACCATGTAACATGAGAGATTTCATTGTTTTATTAATTAACCAATGAAATTAGTCAACCAATTCCAAGATAACCATTGGTGCAGCGTCTCCACGACGTTGTACCGTCTTCAAGATACGAGTGTAACCACCCGCACGGCCCTCAAAGCGAGGTGCAACATCGTTGAACAAGTGTTGCAAAGCCGTTTCTACCTTAACCTTGTTATCTTCAGTCGTTTGTACGTCTGCAACAACGTTACGTACGAAAGCAGCGGCCTTACGGCGTGAAGCCAAGTCACCACGCTTACCCAACGTAATCATCTTCTCTGCAGTACGACGAACTTCCTTAGCGCGGGCTTCTGTCGTTTGAATGCGACCGTTGATCAACAAAGCAGTCGTCAAATCACGCAACATAGCCTTACGTTGTGAGCTAGTACGTCCCAACTTGCGGTATCCCATGAGTATGTCCTCCTTTACTTGGAATTCTATCGTTTAATCTAATCTTCCTTGCGGAACCCTAAACCGAGCACTGCCAGCTTTTCCTGGATTTCGTCAAGTGATTTCCGACCGAGGTTTCGTACAGACATCATTTGAGTCTCTGTACGCTCCGTCAACTCTTGTACAGAGTTGATCCCGGCCCTTTTGAGACAATTATAAGAACGAACTGACAAGTCCAACTCTTCAATAGGAGTGTCGGCATGCTTGCTAGTTGGTACTTCTTCCTTGTCTACCATCACTTGTGTGTTAACCGCGCGTTCTGACAATTCAACAAATGAGTTCAAGTGGTCTGACATGATACGGGCTGCCAATGAAATAGCTTCAGTAGCAGTCAATGATCCATCAGTCCAGATGTCCAAAGTCAACTTGTCAAAGTCATCACGTTGTCCCACACGAGTGTTCTCAACTTGATAGTTTACGCGTTCGATTGGGGTAAAGATTGAATCAATTGCTAGAACGCCAATTGGCATTTCTTCATGCAATTCCTTATTCTGGTCCGCTGACACATAACCACGTCCGCGTTCTGCAGACAAAGTCATGTGCAACGTAGCCCCAGCCGCAACAGTGGCAATGTGAAGATCCTTGTTCAAGATCTCTACATCACTATCTCCAGCGATGTCGCCGGCCGTCACAGTAGCGGGACCGGTTACGTTAACTTCGAGCGTCTTCGCTTCATCACTATCGATGCGCATTGAAACCTTCTTGAGGTTCAAGATGATTTGCGTTACATCTTCAACGACACCTTCGACCGTTGAAAACTCATGCAGAACGCCATCAATTTGTACTGAATTGATTGCCGCACCAGGCAATGAAGACAACAATACACGGCGTAGGGAGTTACCCAAAGTAGTTCCGTAACCACGTTCAAGCGGCTCAACCACAAACTTACCGTAATTGCTATCCTCTTCAACCAGCGTAATCTTTGGGTTTTCGAATTCAAGCATACTGTTTGTTACCCCTTTCAAAGCATTGTGTGAACTAGTTGCAACTGGCAATTAGACACGACGACGCTTTGGTGGACGTGAACCGTTGTGTGGTACAGGAGTAACGTCCTTAATTGACGTAACTTCCAAACCAGCAGCGGCCAACGCACGGATAGCGGCTTCACGACCTGAACCAGGTCCCTTAACAGTGACCTCAACAGTCTTCATGCCGTTTTCCATAGCACCCTTGGCAGCAGCCTCAGCAGCCATTTGCGCAGCAAATGGTGTTGACTTACGGCTACCCTTAAATCCAAGAGAACCAGCTGATGACCAAGCAACGGCGTTACCTTGAACGTCCGTGATCATCACAATCGTGTTGTTGAACGTTGCGTGGATGTGTGCAACACCTGACTCAATATTCTTCTTTACACGACGCTTACGATTAGTACGACCTGCCATAATCAAGTAATCTCCTTTCTTTACAAATTAAGAATTACTTCTTCTTACCTGCAATTGCAACAGCTGGGCCCTTACGCGTACGGGCATTGTTCTTCGTGTTTTGACCACGAACAGGCAAGCCCTTACGGTGACGGATACCACGGTATGATGCAATTTCTTGCAATGCCTTAATGTTCAATGAGATTTCGCGACGCAAGTCACCTTCCACCTTGATACCGTCTACGACGGCACGGATGGCGTCCTCTTGGTCGGGCGTCAAATCACGAACACGTACGTCTTCAGAAACCTTAGCTTCTTCCAACACCTTCTTGGCAGTTGCGTTACCGATTCCATATACATATGTCAATGCGATCACGACACGCTTGTCGCGAGGCAAATCAACACCAGCAATACGAGCCATTACGATTACCTCCTATATAAGATTTAAAAAGTTTTTGTGTCAAAATGCAAATTATGCACCTTGGCGTTGCTTGTGCTTAGGGTTTGCTGAGCAAATCACCATCACACGACCGTTACGCTTGATAACCTTGCAGTTATCGCACATAGGCTTAACAGATGGACGAACCTTCATGGTATTTACCTCCCTTGGATTTTTTATGGTTGACTACTTAAAGCGGTACGTAATACGTCCCTTAGTCAAATCATATGGCGACATTTCAACCGTCACACGATCACCAGGCAAAATGCGGATAAAGTTCTTACGAATCTTCCCTGACACGTGAGCTAGAATGGCGGCGCCGTTTTCCAATTCAACGGTAAACATGGCATTTGGCAAAGTTTCCTTTACCACACCAGAAATTTCAATAACATCGTTGGCCACGTTGCTGCCTCCTTAGTTGTGACATTGGAGAACGTAACAAGTAATTATAACATGCTCTCTTACAATTTAACAAGAAAGCTTCCCGGAATAATTACGCGTTCTTCAAATTATCAAGTAACGTCTTTACATCAGCGAACACTACATCAAGCTCGCGAGCACCATCAATCTTGTGCAAAATGCCCTTTTCGGCATAGAACTCAGCGATAGGCTCAGTAAGCTTTCCGTTAACGTCCAAGCGATTCTTAATCACTTCAGGCGTATCGTCTGCACGGCCACGGGCCATCATACGATCAACCAAAACATCAGCATCAGCAGTGAAGTAAAGAACGCCGTCCAATGAACGACCATCCTTTGCCAACATCTCATCCAATGCCTTAGCTTGGTCCAAGTTACGAGGGAATCCATCAAGGATGAATCCAACCTTCGTATCCTCTTCAGCCAAGCGCTCAGCAACGATGCCGTTAGTAACTTCGTCTGGGACCAAGTTACCAGCATCCATGAATGACTTTGCCTTCATACCGAGTTCAGTCTCGTTAGCCATGGCAGCACGGAACATGTCGCCCGTACTGATGTGCGGCAAGTTGTACTCTTCAACAATCTTCGCAGCTTGGGTACCCTTACCAACACCTGGCAAGCCCAATAGCATGATATTCAAACTCATTTTGCTTCGACTCCTTCTTGAATAAATCCAACATATTGCCGCTTCATCATCAATCCTTCAAGTTGGCGAATCAGATCAATTGCCACACCAATGACAATCAATACTGATGTTCCTGACATTCCAAGGTTACTATCCAACCCGAAGATGTGTGTTGCTAGAATTGGTGCCAAAGCGACAAATCCTAGGAACAAAGCGCCGACAACTGACAAACGCATCAGCAAACCAGACAACCACTTTTCAGTGGCACGTCCTGGCCAGACGCCCACAATGTAACTACCTTGCTTCTGCAAGTTCTCCGCAACCTTTTCAGGGTTAACCTGAACGAATGCATAGAAGAACGTAAACAAGATAATCAACAATGTGTAAACAATACCACCCTGCATTGTCTGCATTGATAGGTATTGCATCAAAGTGTTGTACCAACCTGCGTCCGCAAACTTACTTGCAAATGCTTGCAAGATAGTTTGTGGCGTTACCAACAATGATGAAGCGAAGATAACAGGAATAACACCCGCAACATTAATCTTCAATGGTAGGTAAGATGAGTTACCTGAACCAGTTGAACGACGTGTATATTGCATTGGAATCTTGCGAATCGCTTGGTTGAACCACGTAACAAACGCGATAACCAAAACGAAGATCAACAAGATACCAACCAAGAATGCCCACCCACGCGCTGGGTCGTCACCTTGTAGGACGTGTTCCTTGAACAGTTGGTATACACCTGCTGGCACACGCGCAATGATACCAGCAAAAATCAACATTGAGACACCTTGACCGAGTCCGCGCTCAGTAATCATCTCACCCAACCAAACAGCAAACATAGTTCCTGCAGTTAGAATGAAACCGATCAACAAGTACGTCTCCAAATTTGGTGTCTTAACCAAATTCACTTGACTCAGTTGATTGAATCCAGCGGTGATTCCAATAGATTGGACAAACGCTAGAACAATAGTCAAATAGCGGGTCACTTGGTTCAACTTACGTCGACCAACTTCACCTTGTTTCGACCATTCAACAAATCGTGGCACAATATCCATTTGTAGGAGCTGTACCACGATTTGAGCAGTAACGTATGGTGAAACACCCATTGCGAACAATGAGTAATTTGTAAGTCCACCACCGCTAAACATATTCAAAATGCTGCCGAGCCCAGAATTTGCTACCTCAGTAAGTGCTGCCGTGTTAATACCCGGCACAGTAATGTAGGCACCCAATCGGTAAACAATCAGAATCCCTAAGGTAAAGAACAACTTTTTACGGATGTCCTTTTCCTTAAGTGAGTTGAGCACGGTTTTCAGCATTAGATCACCTCAGTCTTACCACCGGCAGCTTCAATAGCCGTAACAGCAGCGGCTGAGAACTTGTTTGCCTTAACAGTCAATGACTTTTCCAATTGACCGTTAGCCAAGATCTTAATGCCACTCAATTCGTTCTTAACGATACCAGCTTCGACCAACAATGCTGGTGAAACTTCAGTTCCGTTATCGAATTGGTTCAACACATCAAGGTTCACAACAGCGAATTCCTTGCGGTTGATGTTAGTAAATCCACGCTTTGGCTTACGACGGAACAAAGGCATTTGTCCACCTTCAAAGCCCAAACGTACCTTACCACGAGCCTTTTGACCCTTTTGACCACGTCCTGCAGTCTTACCGTTTCCTGATGACTCACCACGTCCGACACGGTTGCGGACCTTGCGTGAACCTTCAGCAACTTGGAGTTCATTAAGCTTCATTAGGTTGTACCTCCTTCAAAGCAATCTATTTATGTGCTTACTTAACTACTTCAACAGTAACCAAGTGAGCAATCTTAAACACTGCACCACGCGTTGCTGCGTTGTCAGGCAACACGACTGATGATGACACCTTGTTCAAACCAAGGGCCTTAACAATCGCACGTTGCTTTGGCAAACGGTGGGCAGCACTCTTTACAAGAGTAATCTTAACTTGTTCAGCCATTTTCTGCCTCCTTAATCTGCCAAGTGCTCAAGTGAGACCTGACGCAATTCAGCAACTTCTTCAGCGTTCTTCAATGAGTTGATTGCATCGAAAGTTGCGCGCACAACGTTAATTGGAGTTGATGATCCCAATGACTTTGCAGTCACGTCGGCAACACCAGCCAATTCCAAAACGGCACGAGCAGCACCACCGGCTGCCACTCCAGATCCTTCAACGGCTGGCTTAAGCAAGATGCGACCACCGCCAAAGACACCATTTGCAGAGTGAGGAAGGGTCGTACCAACAGTTGGAACTGCAACGATGTTACGCTTTGCAGCTTCAACGGCCTTGCGGATAGCTTCAGGCACTTCTTGTGCCTTACCAGTACCAAAACCAACGTGTCCGTTACGGTCACCAACAACTACCAAAGCGGCGAAACGCAAACGACGTCCACCCTTAACAACCTTGGTAACACGGTTGATGGCAACAACGTTTTCTTCAAGCTCGCCGAGCTTGTTTGCATCGATAAAAGCCATGTTTAATTTCCTCCTTCCCTTAGAACTTCAAACCAGCTTCACGAGCAGCTTCTGCCAAAGCTTGCACACGTCCGTGGTACAAGTAACCACCACGGTCGAATACAACAACTTCAACACCTGCAGCCTTGGCGCGTTCTGCGATCAAAGCTCCAACCTTTGCTGCTTGTTCAGTCTTTGGAGCAGTCTCAACTGACTTGTCCAAAGTTGAGGCACTAGCAAGCGTCACACCCGCTACGTCATCAATCAATTGCGCGTAGATGTTCTTGTTAGAACGGTAAACGTTCAAGCGTGGGCGCTCAGCAGTACCAGAAATCTTTCCACGAACTCGCGTGTGTCGGCGTTGACGCACCTTGTTCTTGTCTGACTTCGTAATCATGTTCGTAACCTCTTTTTGTATATACTCGAAAGATATACTAATAAGTAAATCCCGAGACGTTGCTCCCGGGCCTTAAGCAATAAGCTTAAGATTACTTACCAGTCTTACCTTCCTTACGTGCAACGTATTCGTTTTCGTAGCGAATTCCCTTACCCTTATATGGCTCAGGTGCGCGTACGGCACGGATCTCTGCGGCCAAGTCACCAACAAATTGCTTGTTGATTCCTTCAACAGTGATCGTAGTTGAATCAGGAACTTCAACTGTCAAGCCTTCACGGGCCGCAAACTCAACTGGGTGTGAGTAACCAACGTTCAAGACAAGCTTGTCGCCTTGCTTAGCAGCACGGTATCCAACACCGACCAACTTCAAAGTCTTCTTGAAGCCGGCTGATACACCTTCAACCATGTTCGCAACGTTAGCGCGAGTAGTTCCGTGAAGTGCCTTGATACGTCCTTCGTCTGAAGGACGAGTGAATGATACTTCAGTACCGTCCACAGTGAATTCGATTTCTGATGCGATTTCGCGAGAAATCTCACCCTTAGGTCCCTTAACAGTAACGACATTACCTTCGCGTGACAATTCAACGCCAGCAGGCAAAGTCAAAACCTTGTTACCAATACGACTCATCGGTAGACACCTCCTTGTTTAGATTTTATTTATTACCAGACGTAAGCCAATACCTCGCCACCAATCTTCTTGGCGCGAGCTTCCTTATCGGTGATAACACCTTCGGAAGTTGAGATGATAGCGATACCCAAACCGTTCAAAACCTTAGGTACAGCATCTGCCTTGACGTATGAACGCAATCCTGGCTTTGAAATACGCTTCAAACCAGTGATAACGCGTTGCTTGTCGGCACCGTACTTAAGGAAGACACGGATGACACCTTGCTTGTCATCTTCAATGTATTCAACGTCGCGAACAAAGCCTTCGTTCTTCAAGATTTCGGCGATGTCCTTCTTGATCTTTGATGCAGGTACTTCAACTGAATCGTGGCGAACCATGTTCGCGTTACGAATGCGAGTCAAGAAATCTGCAATTGGGTCAGTCATTGACATTGATGTTTGCCTCCTATTATTAATTACTGTAAATCAGTGTTGATTACTTTGAGAAAGGCATACCCAATTGAGTAAGCAATTCACGAGCTTCTTCGTCAGTGTTGGCCGTCGTTACAACAACGATGTCCAATCCACGAACGCGGTTAACTTGATCGTAATCAATTTCTGGGAAAATAAGTTGCTCACGAATTCCCAACGTGTAGTTTCCACGACCATCAAAGGCCTTTGGTGAAACTCCACGGAAGTCACGAACACGTGGCAATGAAACGTTGATCAACTTATCCAAGAAGTCGTACATACGCTCACCACGCAAAGTAACCTTAGTACCGATTGCCATACCCTCACGCAAACGGAAGCCAGCGATTGACTTCTTAGCGCGAGTGATAACTGGCTTTTGACCAGCAATCAATTCCAATTCAGCAACAGCTTCATCCAAGTTCTTTGAGTTTGATACGGCGTCACCAACACCCATGTTAAGCACGATCTTTTCGATCTTAGGTGCTTGCATGATTGATGAGTACTCAAACTTCTCGATCAATGAAGGCGTTACTTCATTGACGTACTTTTCCTTCAAGCGATTTGCCATGATAATGATTTCCTCCTTTCACCTAGAAAATTATGCCAAAGTCGTTCCAGACTTCTTAGCAAAACGTACCTTCTTACCATCTTCAACCTTGTAACCAATCTTCGTTGGTTCGTTAGTAGAAGGGTCAAGCAATTGTACGTTTGAAACGTGGATTGGAGCTTCAAGCTCAACAATTCCACCTTGTGGGTATTGGTTGTTTGGCTTTTGGTGCTTCTTTACGATGTTCACACCTTCGACAACAACACGGTCCTTAGCAGCAATAGTCTTAACAACTACTCCTTCCTTGCCCTTGTCCTTGCCGGCGATAACCTTAACCTTGTCACCAGTCTTCACAAACATGCGAGGCTTCCTCCTTGATTTAATGATGGTAATTACAATACTTCAGGTGCCAATGACACAATACGCATGTAATCATTGTCACGCAATTCACGCGCAACAGGTCCGAAGATACGAGTACCTACAGGGCTCTTGTCATCCTTAACGATGACTGCAGCGTTTTCATCGAACTTGATGTATGAACCATCAGCACGGTGAACTCCTGAAACAGTACGAACGATAACAGCCTTAACGACGTCACCCTTCTTTACAGTACCACCAGGAATAGCTTGCTTAACAGTTGCGACGATCATGTCACCGATACCGGCGAACTTACGACCTGATCCACCCAAAACCTTGATAGTCAAGATTTCACGTGCACCAGAATTGTCAGCAACCTTCAAACGACTCTCTTGTTGAATCACGATTTTGTCCTCCTTCCGTTATTGGTAAGATTCGAGATTAAACGATTAGATAATAACGGCCTTCTCGACGATTTCTACCAAACGGAAGCGCTTTGTAGCTGACGTTGGACGCGTCTCCATGATGCGTACGATGTCACCTTGCTTAGCTTCGTTGTTTTCATCGTGAGCCTTAAACTTCTTCGTGTACTTAACACGCTTACCATAAACAGGGTGGTTCTTGTAAGTTTCGATGGCAACAGTGATTGTCTTATCCATCTTATCTGAAACCACGCGGCCTTGGTAAACCTTACGTGCGTTACGAGCTTCAGTCATATCGGTCTCCTCTCTTAGTCTACTTGTTCAATTCTTGTTGACGAATGACCGTCTTGATACGTGCAATTTGCTTACGTACTTCTGACAATCGAGCCGTGTTCTCAAGTTGACCAGTAGCTAATTGGAAACGCAAGTTGAACAATTCTTCCTTGTAGCTCTTTTCCTTGGCAACCAACTCAGCTTGGCTGAGACCCTTGATTTCGTTTTGTAGATCCTTGATCTTCATTATTCACCCTCCACTTGGCGAGTCAAGATCTTAGTCTTGACTGGCAACTTGTTAGATGCAAGACGCAAGGCTTCGCGGGCAACCTCTTCAGGAACACCGGCAACTTCAAACATTACCTTGCCGCGCTTAACAGGTGCAACCCATCCGTCTGGAGTACCCTTACCGTTACCCATACGAACACCAACACCCTTAGAAGTGTATGACAAGTGTGGGAAAATCTTGATCCAAACTTGACCACCACGCTTCATGTGACGCGTCATAGCAATACGAGCAGCCTCGATTTGACGGTTAGTGATCCAGTGTGATTCAGTGGCTTGCAAACCAAACTCACCAAATGTAACTGTCTTACCACCCTTGGCCTCACCGCGCATCTTTCCACGGTGTGGACGGCGGTACTTTACACGCTTTGGTACTAGCATGTTACTCGCCTCCTTGCTTCTTTACAGACTTCTTCTCTGGCAAAACATCACCACGGTAAATCCAAGTCTTAACACCCAATTGACCGTAAGTAGTTGTTGCCTCATCCCATGAGTAGTCGATGTCAGCACGCAAAGTGTGCAAAGGCACCGTACCCTCAGTGTATTGCTCTACACGAGCAATGTCAGCCCCGTTGATACGTCCAGAAACTTGCGTCTTGATACCCTTGGCACCAGCACGCATAGCACGTTGGATAGCACCACGCATTGCACGACGGAATGCCACACGGCGCTCCAAGTCTGATGCAATTTGTGAACCAACCAAGTGGGCGTCCAAATCAGGCTTCTTAATCTCAATGATGTTGATGTGGACGCGCTCGCCCTTAGCAACAAGCTTTGACAACTCGTTACGCAATGCATCAACTTCAGAACCACCCTTACCAATAACCATACCTGGCTTAGCAGTGTGGATTGAGATGTTCACGCGGTTAGCAGTACGCTCGATCTCGATGCGAGATACAGATGCGTCAGCCAACTTAGTCTCGATGTACTTACGCAACTTCAAATCTTCGTGCAAAGCCGTTGCGTAGTCCTTCTTGTTAGCGTACCACTTAGCATCCCAGTCGCGGATGATGCCGACACGCATACCAGTTGGGT
This sequence comes from Weissella confusa, assembly GCA_001436895.1. Taxonomy (GTDB): domain Bacteria; phylum Bacillota; class Bacilli; order Lactobacillales; family Lactobacillaceae; genus Weissella; species Weissella confusa. The sequence goes on along the minus strand of JQAY01000008.1, from coordinate 71,491 downwards.
TAATCTTTTGACCCATGACTCAATCCTCCTTACTTTTCTTTTACCACAATCGTGATGTGGCTTGTACGCTTGTTGATTGGTGAAGCTGAACCCTTGGCACGTGGACGGAAACGCTTTAGCGTTGGTCCTTCGTTAGCAAAGGCTTCTGCAACTACCAAATCTTCGCGATCTAGTGAGAAGTTGTTCTCAGCGTTAGCTACAGCTGAGTTCAACACCTTGTATACATCTTCTGAGCTGTGGTTTGGCAAGAATTGCAAAATTGCAAATGCCTCTGCCACAGACTTACCACGAACTTGGTCAAGCACTAGGCGGACCTTACGTGGAGCGACACGAACGATCTTCGCCGTGGCGCGTGCTGACGTGATTTGTTCAGCCATTGTATTGTCCTCCTATATTACTTGCGCTTAGTCTTCTTATCGTCTGCTGCGTGTCCGCGGAACGTACGCGTAGGGACGAACTCTCCAAGCTTGTGACCGACCATGTCTTCTTGTACCAAAACTGGCACGTGCTTACGTCCATCGTAAACAGCAAAAGTCAATCCGATAAAGCTAGGGAAAATCGTTGAACGACGTGACCATGTCTTGATGACAGCTTGCTTTTCTGAAGCGTTGGCTTCTTCAACCTTCTTCAACAAGTGAGCGTCAGCAAATGGTCCCTTCTTCAGGCTACGACCCATTTTAAGGTCCTCCTCTCGTTTGCTAAAAACTTATTAATTACGGAGTGTAAGTATTGATTACTTGCCCTTACGACCGCGAACAATGAACTTCGTTGAACGAGCCTTCTTGTTACGCGTCTTCTTACCGGCAGTCTTCTTACCCCATGGTGACATTGGACTTGGACGACCAACTGGGGCCTTTCCTTCTCCACCACCGTGTGGGTGATCGTTAGGGTTCATAACTGATCCACGAACGTGTGGGCGTTGACCCTTCCAACGACGACGACCAGCCTTACCCCAGTTGATCAATGAGTGTTGTTCGTTTCCAACAACTCCAACCGTGGCACGGTTAACGGCCAAGATCATACGTACTTCACCTGATTGCAAGCGAACAAGTACGTACTTTCCTTCCTTACCCAACAATTGTGCTGATGCACCGGCAGAACGGGCCAATTGACCACCCTTACCAGGCTTCAACTCGATGTTGTGGATTTGAGTTCCGTCAGGAATGTTTGCCAATGGCAAAGCGTTTCCGACCTTGATGTCGGCATCAGGACCTGATTGAACAGTCATACCAACTTCCAAGCCCTTAGGCGCCAAGATATATGCCTTAGTACCGTCAGTGTATTGCAACAAAGCGATGTTAGCAGTACGGTTTGGATCGTATTCGATCGCAACAACCTTGGCTGGAACATCATCCTTTGTACGCTTGAAGTCGATAATACGGTATTGGCGCTTGTGTCCACCACCACGGTGGCGCACAGTCATGTGACCGTATGAGTTACGAGCACCAGTGTTTGACTTTGATTCCAACAAGCTCTTTTCAGGCGTCGTCTTAGTGATTTCAGCAAAATCTGAAGACGTCATGTTACGACGACCGTTAGAGGTTGGCTTGTACTTCTTGATAGCCACGCTAATTTCCTCCTAATTAGTTTTCGTTGAACAATTGAATGTCCTTAGAAGCGGCAGTCAACTTAACAGTTGCCTTCTTACGCTTCTTAGTGTAACCAGCGAAGCGTCCTTGACGCTTCAACTTACCACGTACGTTCGCCGTGTTGATCTTTTCGATCTTAACATCGAAAATTTCTTCAATAGCGCGCTTAATTTGTGGCTTAGTGGCGCGAACATCAACTTCAAACGTGTAACGCTTTTCATCCAAAACGCTCATCGTTTGTTCAGTGATGACCGGGCGCAAAATGATATCGCGTGCGTCCATTATGCCAAAACCTCCTCAACTTGTGCCAAAGCTGATTGAACTACAACCAACTTATCGTTGTTGATTACGTCAAGCACGTTAACACCCTTTGCAGTCATAACAGTAACGTTTTCCAAGTTACGTGCTGCCAATGCTGCGTTAGCGTTATCATCGTCCAAGACAACCAACGTCTTTTCGTTTACGTTCAAGTTGTTCAAAACTGCCTTGAATTCCTTAGTCTTAGGAGCGTCGAATGACAATGCATCGACAACAACCAAAGCTGAGTCCAAAACCTTTTGTGACAACACTGACTTCAATGCCAAACGGTAAACCTTCTTTGGCAACTTGTAGGCGTATGAACGTGGAGTAGGTCCGAAGACGATACCACCACCACGCCATTGTGGTGAACGGATTGAACCTTGACGGGCACGTCCAGTTCCCTTTTGACGCCAAGGCTTCTTACCACCACCTGAAACCGCTGAACGGTTCTTAACGGCGTGAGTACCTTGACGCATTGATGCACGTTGCATCAAAACAGCGTCAGTAACAACGTTGTTGTTTGGCTCGATTCCGAAGATTGAGTCGTTCAACTCGATCTCACCGGCGTTTGAGCCGTCTTGCTTAAACAAAGCAACCTTAGTCATGTTAGTTTCCTCCCTTCGTCCTTATTACTTAGCCTTAACAGAGTACTTAACAGTAACAAGTGACTTGTTGGCACCAGGAACATTACCCTTAACCAAGATCACGTTGTTTTCTACGTCAACGCGAACTACTTGCAAGTTTTGTACAGTGCGCTTGTGGTTACCCATGCGTCCAGGCAACTTCTTACCCTTAAAGACGCGGTTGATGATGGCACCCAATGAACCAGGACGACGGTGGTAACGAGAACCGTGCGCCATAGGACCACGTGATTGTCCATCCTTCTTGATGTTACCTTGGTAACCATGACCCTTTGTGATTCCAGTTACGTCAACAGCTTCGCCAGCAGCGAAGATATCAACCTTAACTTCATCCCCAACATTGAATTCTCCCTCAGCGTCGCGGATTTCACGAATGTAGCGCTTAGGGGCCGTGTTTGCCTTGGCAACGTGACCTTGCTCAGGCTTGTTGCTCAAAACGGCACGCTTGTCTTGGTAACCCAATTGAACTGCGTTGTAACCGTCGTTTTCCAAAGTCTTAACTTGGAGAACTACGTTTGGCGTAGCTTCAATTACTGTTACGGGGATAAGCTCACCGTTCTCAGTGAATACCTGAGTCATGCCGACCTTGCGGCCTAAGATACCCTTAGTAGTCATGACTATCTCCTTTGAATAGTAAATCTAAATTTTTGATCAGTTAAATGCTTAATCAGGCAAGTTGTTGTTGCTGTTGTTGCGTTGTAAAAATTACAACTTGATTTCGATGTCAACACCGCTTGGCAATTCAAGCTTTGACAAAGCATCAACCGTCTTAGCAGTTGGGTTCACGATATCGATCAAACGCTTGTGAGTGCGCATTTCGAATTGCTCACGCGAATCCTTGTGCTTGTGTGGTGAACGCAAAACCGTGTACAACGTACGCTCAGTAGGCAATGGAATAGGACCTGAAATTTCAGCACCTGTACGCTTTGCCGTCTCAACGATCTTTTCTGCTGAAGCATCCAAGATCTTGTGCTCGTACGCCTTCAAACGGATACGAATCTTCTTACTTGCCATGATATAAATTCTCCCTTCGTCCATATTGGAATATGAAACTAACTCCGTGGAAACTACCGACGCACCCCAAAGAGCTCCATGGCAATGGGCCCCGTGGCAATGCTGCCGGGTGTGTCGCAACCTCCCACATCATCGCTTGTCGATGGCACGCTAATACGCGGGTGCACAATGCACCCTGTATTTAACGTACTAGAATATAATACAGCAGGCTAACCCCGTTGGCAAGCCTTTTGAACAACTTTCTTGAATTAATTTCTTAACCCCGTTCATGTCGTGTTCATATTTTATTCCGAAAACTATAATAACTGATTTACTTACTAATTTCCACCGTTTTGGTTCTATTTAAAAAAATTCGTAAGTCCCTCTCAGAATTGCATGTGTTTATTCAGGGTTATTCCTATATAATAGTAGATAGCTTATTCATATCATGTTATGAACACATACATATTATAGTAGATAAACAATTAAGGAGTTCCTTAGTAATGACGCAATCACTCACACAACTTCATCCGATTTGGCAAGACTTTCCTGCTATCCAAAAGGAACTCCAAGCAGTCTTGAATCGCATTGAAGCTAATATGGATGCTAATGATCCAGAAGTCGAAGCGGCTCTTTTCGATATGTTTAACGCCGGCGGTAAGTTACTCCGCCCTGCGTTCACATTGTTGATTGGTCGTTTCTACCCTGCCGAACGCGAGCCACTATTGAATCTCGCCGCTACGGTTGAAATGCTCCACACAGCTTCTTTAGTTCACGACGACATTATCGATGACTCACCAACTCGTCGTCACGCTGAATCAATTCAATCCCGCTTTGGTAAGGACGTTGCTGCATACGCTGGTGACTACCTATTCGCTGTAACATTCCGTACCTTAGCAGACAACACAAATAATATCGAAACGGTTCGCATGGCAACCCGCTACCTAGAACGCATTCTATCTGGGGAATTGACACAACGTACGAATCACTACCGTACTGATATGACGATCGCGGATTATGAAGAACAAATTTCTGGTAAGACAGCTGCCCTATTCGTACTAGCAGCTAAGCTAGGTATCGCAGCTAGTGATGCGCCAGATGACTTTGCTGAACTTGCCAGCGACTTCGCCTACAATGTCGGTATGGCATTCCAAATTTTGGATGACATGCTTGATTATCAATCAGATAGCACGACCCTTGGTAAGCCAACATTGAACGATGTGCGTGAAGGTGTTTACTCTGCACCATTGATTATTGCGATGCAAAACAATGAACGCATTCAAGCCTTACTCGCAAAGCAAACCGAAATCACGACTGCTGAGGCTGAAGAATTAGCCCAACTTGTTCGTGACTCTGGTGCGCTTGATGAAGCCGGTGATATGGCAATGCGTTATACAGAAGCTGCATTAAACTATCTAGACGATATGCCAGAACATGAATCAAAAGATATCTTGTTCAGCATCAGCCGTTCACTACTCTCACGTAACGACTAATATATAGTAGAAAAGGTACCGACAATTCATTTTGTCGGTACCTTTTTTGTTAATCTTCTAGATAATCAAATTCCAAACCAGGGTTGGCATTTAAGTCCAAACCACCACGCTTACCATGACGATAAGCAATATCACCAGCAGCACCAATCATCGCCGCATTATCACCGGCCAACTTAATTGGCACTGGGATAAATGTCGTGTCAGGGAATTCAGCCATCATTGCCGTTAGTCCATCACGCAAACCACGGTTAGCTGCAACACCACCAGCGACGATAAATGACTTCACTGGATAATTCTCCAAGGCACGGCGAGTCTTGGTTACCAAGACATCAACAACTGCCTCTTGGAACGACGCCGCAAGGTTAACATGATCTACCGTCTCTCCACGTTGGTCAGCATTGTGCATCAAGTTAATCACTGCACTCTTCAAACCAGAGAATGAAAAGTCATAACGGTCATCGTTAATCAAGGCACGTGGCAAATCATAAGTTGGTTCACCTTCATGCGCCATTTCATCAATCGTCTTTCCAGAGGGGTATTGCAACCCCATCGTACGACCGACCTTGTCATAACTCTCACCGGCAGCATCATCACGTGTATCCCCAATTACGAGGTAATCATATTCCTCACGCATCAAAACCAATTCCGTGTGACCACCAGAAACCATCAAGGCTAATGCTGGATAGGCAATTGGTTGCACGAAGTTCGCCGCACTGATGTGACCAGCCAAGTGAATAACCGGTACCAATGGCAAATTGTGTGCCCAAGCAATCGTTTTCGCCGCCGTAACACCAATCAACAGCGCCCCGACCAAACCAGGCCCTTGCGTCACTGCGATTGCCGTCAAGTCATCATACGTCAATTGCGCATCTTCCAAAGCAGCATCAGCTAACACCGTTACTTGTTCAATGTGGTGACGGCTAGCCACTTCCGGTACGATACCACCAAATCGTTGGTGACTCTTGATTTGTGTCGCTGTCTCCAAGCTCACAATTTCGGTACCATTTTTGACAATCGCCACACTTGTTTCATCGGCACTTGATTCAAAGGCCATGATATAACGTGTTTCACTCATGCTATTCTCCTTCTCCACGCAACGGCAATGTGACATCCATCAAGTAGGCGTCTTCCACCGGGTCACGATAGTAATCTTCTCGTATGTTATAGATGATAAATCCCAAGCGTTCATATAAACGAATTGCTCGCTTGTTTCGATGACGCACTTCCAATAGTACCCGCGTACCATCCTCAAAGCGCCCAAACCATTCACGAAGTAGTCGTTCGCCAAGGTGTTGTCCCTGGAAACCAGGCATAACCGCCACATTGGTGATTTCAAGTTCATCACCTAAATGTGTCCCACCAACAAAGCCAACCGTCTCACCGTCTGCTTCGATCAGCAAGTATTTTGTAAACTTACCTTTCAAGTCATTTTGAAAAACTTTCTTCGACCAAGGTGATCCTTTATAAGCAGCCTTAGCAATCGCGTACAGCTCTTCGGCGTCCGTACTATCCCTGAATGTAAAATCCATCACTCTTTCTCCCGAGAATCTGCGCCATATCAAACGCGTCTTCCCCGTTATCTCCATAATAATTCGTTTTACGACGAACCGTTTGAAAACCTAGTCGTTCGTACAGGCGTTGTGCATTCACATTCGATACCCGCACTTCCAATGAAACACGGTGGAATTGAATTTGCTTAGCAACCGTCATCATATACATGAGCAAAAACGTTCCTAAGCCACGTCCTTGCCAGTGCGGTGTCACCGTCACATTGGTGATATGCACTTCATGAATACCAGGTCGGAATGCTGCGCCAATATAAGCAACCATCGTTCCCGTCTCTGGCTCACGAACAACAACGTACAAACGCTCGCGTGAACGGTGTAACTCATTATGAAAGATATCTTCCGACCAAGGTTCCTCACCGTCATACGCTGCCCGTTCTAGAACAACCATTTCTTCAACGTCTGTGTATTGCGCTGGCATTAAGTGGAACTCAAAGCCGTTAACCGCAATCACCTGACGAAATTCTCGTAAACTTTGTGGCAATGGGTGCATAAACCAATGAACCCAATTCTTAAACCTTTTCCACATAAACACCATCACCTGCATCAGGGTGAGCCTTGGCCCAATCAGCCTCAGCTTGCGACAAACGATAATAGTTTGGCACAAATTGGTGAATATCTGTCATGTCTGTTAGTACTTGTGCATCCGTAACCAGCGGCAACACATTTGCGGCATGCGGCAAATTATCAGATGCAAATTGTGCATCTGGCAAAGCCTGTCGCAACTCTTCCTCAAACCGAGCCCATTCACCAACAAAAACCACTTGTTGATTCTCCTCTGCCAACTGACTAATCAAAGCTGGAACATTCGTGTGTCGATCAGTCGCCGTGGCAACATACTTGCCATCACGCAACTCATATTGACCAGCATATAAGTTCGCATTACGTGCATCCATCACTGGCACAATCGTCACGCCAGGTGTCGTTACGTTCGTTGCCAGCAAGCCCAAGCTTGAGATGCCGACCAGTTCGATACCTAGCGTAAAGGCCAACGTCTTGGCGGTTGTAACCGCAATACGCAATCCTGTATAAGAACCAGGTCCTTGGCTAACCACAACCCGTTCAAGATCAGCCGGCGCCCACCCTGCTGACTTCACTAGTTCATCGATAAACGGTAGCAATTGCACCGAATGATTCTTAGCGACGTTTGTTTCACGTTGTCCGATTAGCTTGTCGTCTTCAAACAAGGCTACCGACAATGGTTGATTAGACGTATCAAACGCAATAACCTTCATGCCACACTACTTCCTTTACTCTTTAGTCATATGGTATTTATCATACAACTTTTTACCGGACTTTTCATTAACATAAAATTTGGTGAGTGGTTTGTGTCCGTCCTAACGGCCAAGCACAGCAGCCAAGCAATACTCCATTTGTTCGCTTGTCATCCACGAGACAATAATAGGTTAAACTGTTCACCCTTTTTAATTTTCGTCGGACGACTACCCTAGATATAAAAAACAACTCAGTTGCTAACGCGGACACTAATCAAATAAGCACTAAACAAAAAAGCCTTTAGAACTATTACAGCTCCTAAAGGCATCTACAATGTTTATTTTGCATCTACTTTCTCACTCATCTAACGCTTTCAGCAACTCATCCACCGAATAACCGAATGTATAGTCTTCATCACGTCCGTTAGACTCCCAAATTTCGGCCGCGTCGTAGACACTGATCGACTCTTCAAAGTCTTCATCTACTTCATCATATTCCACATCATCTGTAACAGAAGATGAGTTATCTGTTAACTTATCCTTCAACTTCCTAAATAAACCCATACGTTTCACCTCGCTAATTCTTTTTGCCAAAACTCATAAAAAAGGAAAATAAGCTAGCCAAACCCCCACCATGTTTTTCCTTTTGGTTAGGTGTCGATCTGTAATGTTGTCGAACACTATAACCTTTTCGTTCATGAGCATGAACAAAAACCCTTTTCTTTCCTGCTTTCGTTTGTGCCATAAGCTCCTCCCGTATTGCTCGCCCCTATTCACCTTAAAGTTTAGCACCCATCCGTCAAAAAGACTTGATACCGAACTGGACACTATTGTTAACGATAAATTAACCCTATCGTTTCACGGCGTATGAAAATCATACAAATCGAGCATCACTTGGCTGCTGTGCTTGGCCCCGCCACGCGTATAGACACGTGCAGACCTTGACCCGCAGGTGTGGCCTCTTAGCGGTTTTACCGCTTAGAGCCACGGGAGGTAAAGGCGTACGCGCCAATGGCGTGGACTCCGCTCCCTGCAGGTCATGGTCTGGACGTGTTAGCGTGCCTAAAGAAGGGGCCAAGCACTCCGGCCGTTAGGACGGACACTGACCACTAAATCCCAGCGCAAGCAAAAAAGACAGCTACCAGAAACCTGATAACTGTCTTAATAATCAAATATTAGCGGTCTTCATAACCATTTGGGTGCTTTTGGTGCCAAGTCCAAGCCGTCTTGATGATTTCCTTAACATCATCGTACTTAGGAGCCCATCCCAAAATCTCACGTGCCTTGTCTGATGACGCAACCAATGAGTCAGGATCACCGGCACGACGTGGACCAACTTCGGCAGGGATTTCCTGACCAGTTGCTTCACGCGCAGCCTCAACCATTTGCTTAACTGAGAAGCCGTTAGCTGAACCCAAGTTAAATTGGTTTGAGTCGTTACCCTTAGCCAAGTAGTCCAAAGCCAACACGTGCGCGTTAGCCAAGTCCATTACGTGAACGTAATCGCGGACGTTGAAGCCATCTGGTGTGTTGTAGTCATCACCGTACATCATGATCTTCTCGCGTTGACCCAAGGCCGTTTGCAAGATGATTGGTACCAAGTGCGTCTCAACTGGGTGGTCTTCACCGATTGAACCGTCAGCCTTTGCACCGGCAACGTTAAAGTAACGCAATGCAACCCACTTCAAGCCGTAAGCTTCATCAGCCCACTTCATGATGTGCTCCATTTGCAACTTTGACTCACCGTATGGGTTGATTGGGTTTTGTGGCGTCGTTTCCTTGATAGGGTTTTCCTCAGGAATACCGTACGTTGCAGCCGTTGATGAGAAGACAATTTGCTTAACATCAAACTCCAACATAACTTCCAACAACGCAATCATACCTGCCGTGTTGTTGTCGAAGTACTTTAGCGGATCAGCCATTGATTCTGGCACGATTGATGAAGCCGCAAAGTGAACGACTTGCTCAATGTTTTCCTTCTCAAATACTTCACGCAAAGCTGCCTTATCACGAATATCAACTTCGTAGAAAGGTACACCTGCAGGCACCGCAGCACGGTGTCCCGTCAACAAGTTGTCGACAACGACAACATCGCGACCGTCTGACAACAATGTGTCAACCATGTGAGAACCGATGTATCCGGCTCCACCTAGAACCAAAATGGCCATGTGTTTTCTCCTTAAATGACTTTCTTCACTAATTAGTTTACTTTAGTTTTCTGACTTCGTCCAATCAATATGCGCTTCGGCAGACAATGTATCACCAGACCAAATGCGGTGAATCGTCTTATCTTCCATAATTTGCGCTTCAGAACGCACAGTATCACCAAGCAAAATTTCGTGTTCGTACTTGATGTTCAAATGTGTTGGTTCATGAGCTTCAAGGAATGCTGGTCCCAGCACATCTTGCATCCAATCAAAGTACTTTGAATTATTAACGTGGCGGTTTGAATCAATGTCCAAATAGCGAACGGCATATTGTTGATCGACATCAACTGGAATATCACCAATCATGTGGTCAGGCTCTGGTTGACGTGGAATCTTCTTCACGCGTTCAGGTGCGTAGGCATCCACCATCTCTTGTGGAATACGCGCCATCTTACGCTTTTCCATATCAATCATTGCGTACAATGCATCGATGCTGACCAATTCATTACCTGCTTCATCGACAATGCGGTACAAACGCTTCGCAAAGAATGGGTTAAACTCCTTAGCCAATGTCTCCAAGGCCACCTTTTCACCAATCTTAGGACGGCGTGTAATATCAACGACGTGTTGCAAAATAATCCAACCAACCCCGTTTGCGTGTGCATAATCCGGTCCGACACCCAGGTCGACACTTTGTTGCGTTGAACTCAACACAGCAAGATTAAAAATCATGGGCAGGCTCAACTTGCCTGTCACGTCAGCTTCGTAGTACAACACCTCGTGCTGCATACTGTAAACTTCAGCCATTAATTCTCTCCTTGATATTCCAAATACAACGCTTGGCGGTCCAAGTCACGCGCTTTGGCGACTTGCTTAACCGCAGCCGTTGCTTTTAGCCCTGATGCAACAAGGGCTTGTACTGCCTCCACAGCAGTCATTTCAGCAAGCGGGTCGTCATCCCCGTCAGTGGTTGGGTTATCATTTCCCGCCACCATCATCACAAATTCACCACGGACTTCGTTTTCACTTGCCCAATCAACCAATTCTTGCGCTGACCCACGCAAGAACTCTTCATAACGCTTCGTCAACTCACGGGCCAACACAACTTGGCGATCAGGTCCAAACGCTTTCACCAAGTTTTGCAACGTCTTAGCCAAACGATGTGGTGCTTCGTAGAAAATCATTGTTTCCGTGTGTGAATTCAAACCTTGCAGTTCTGCCAATTGCTCCTTTGGCTTACGCGCCAAGAAACCGCAAAACATAAAGGGTTGTGGTGCCAAGCCAGACGCAATCAACGCCGTAATACCCGCACTTGCCCCTGGAAGTGGCACAACCGGAATATTTTGCGCAATCGCCGCCTTAACCAACTCATGACCGGGGTCAGAAATTGATGGCATCCCCGCATCTGACACTTGGGCCACATCTTCACCAGCAGCTAAGCGTGCAACCAACTCAGGAATGCGACTCTCTTTATTGTGTTCATGGAATGATACTTGCTTCGTTTGAATATCAAACTGGTTGAGCAATTGTTGCGTGTGACGAGTGTCCTCCGCCGCAATCACGGCCACAGCCTTCAATGTATCAATTGAACGAATCGTCATATCACCCAAATTGCCAATTGGCGTTGGGACAAGATAAAGCGTTCCCGTTGTATGTGTTGCAAAACTTTTCTGTTGATTCATCATAAACCTGCTAACTTAAACTGACTTTCAAGGACGGTTGATTCGACCGTCGTTTGAAAACTAATATTTTTCTGTAAACGTTGTGGTGCCGCCAATACGATATCCAACACTTCTAACAGTTTGGCCGTTGTATAACGTTGTGACAAACGCTGCCATTCACTAGCCCCTGGGAAACGAACACTCGCATCGCCAGTACGACCGAGCAAGATATCACGCCATGCCTGGGCCAGCATCGCCAACAGCACTCGTGCACGGGCTGGCTCACCAGCTAACGGCACCAAAGCTGTTTGCACGTGGGTAAAGGTGGTATCGTCACCCTTCAGCGTACCAGTCACGATATCGCTGACCGCCTTCTCGGCTGAGTTAAACCAATCATCAACTAGCCACTCAGCGGCGCTATCCACGCTATCTGTCAACGTACGCGCCAATTCGGCTTGTGCCGGCGTAAAGCCAACCGCCTCCAATGACGTGCGCATTTGTTCAGGCCCCAAAGCCGGGAAATCAATCACCTGCGTACGTGACACAACCGTTGGCAAAATTTGTGCCCGGTTTTCAGCAATCAAAATGGCCGTTTGTTGGCCAACCGGTTCCTCGATAAACTTCAACAGACCGTTGGCGGCACTGCTAGTCATCGTATCCGCACCAGAAACGATAAACACCTTTTGATTACCTTCGACGGCCGTCTTTGTAAATTCATCACGCAAGTAACGCACCTGGTCGACCTTGATGCTGTTACCATCTGGTGCCAATTGAATCACGTCTGGGTGTTCATGTGACGCAATACGTTGGCATTGATCACACATCCCGTCCGGTTGTCCGTCAGCCGTAACATTACGACACATCAAACGCATCGCCAACCAATCAGCCACCAAGTCTTGACCACGACCACGTGGCCCATTAAACAAAAAGGCGTGGGCAAGTTGCTCACTTGCCACCGCCTGTTTGAATTGCGCGATTAACTGCGGTTGTTGTGCATTTGCCTGTGCAATTAATTCTTTCGCGTCCATACTTGCCCCTTAGAAGCGGTGGAATTGTTCAATATCTTGAACAAAGACCGTTGCGCCACCAACTTGCACTTCCATTGGTGTTGAAGCCGTTGATTCCATTGAGACATCAAGGCTAACCGCTGGTGTCATGAATTGCTTACGGGTGTGTGATGTTTCCTTGATCAACTCAAGCACTTCATCGACACGCTCGTCTTCAATACCAATCATAAACGTTGTGTTTCCTGAACGAAGGAACCCACCTGACGTCGCCAAACGAGTGGCACGCACATTCGCCTTCACAAATTCAGTTCCCAACTTGTTTGCATCTTTATCTTGAACGATTGCGATTACCATCTTCATAAAGCTGAACCTCCTAGTCCTTCATCCCCAAAATTGGTGCCAGCGCTGCCCATGTATCAGCAATCACAGCATCCAATTCTTGTTCTGCATTAATCATCAAAAAGCGGTCTGGGTATTGCTTAGCCAATTCATGGTAAGCATCTGACACACGTTGGTGGAATGACAACGCTTCGACATCGAGACGATTTACTTCATCTTGACGCGTTGTTTGAATACGTTGCAACCCAACCTCTGGTCGAATATCAAGGTAGACCGTTGCTTGAGGCATAAATCCTTCAATGGCAAAATCATTGATTGCCGCCACCGCATCAGTTCCTAATTCACGGCCCCCACCTTGATAAGCAATTGAGCTATCAACGTAGCGATCAGTAATCACAACCTTGTCAGCTGCTAAAGCTGGCAAAATCGTTTGTACCAAGTGTTGTCGACGTGAGGCTGCGTAAAGCAACGCTTCCGTTCGTTGATCCATCTCTGTATTGGCTGGATCAAGTACTAGGTCACGAATCGCTTCCGCAATCTTGTTGTCGGTTCCGCCCGGCTCACGGGTTAGCAATAAGCGCTCCCCCAGTTCTGGTTGCAACCGTGCGACAATCGCACGCAATACTGATGTCTTTCCAGCTCCATCTGGGCCTTCAAACGAAATAAATGTCCCTGGCATTCTCGCCACCACTTTCTAATTGTGTTCTTAACTCTTATTATAGCAAAAAGCCGGCCCAGGCATAACACCTGAACCGACTTTGGCTAAACGTTCCAGTCGATGTTCTCTGGCTTTACGAAAGCCAATTCGAACAAATAGTTAGAAATACGCGTTTGTGACCACTTCTTACCGTGGTCTGGCAACAAACGTGAATTCTCAATGAGACGTTCCTTCACCCACTTAGCATTGGCCTCTGTCCATTGCGTGTTCTTCGCAATCAAAGCACCAAATTGGGCGTTTGTATAAGTCTTATCACTCATTATAAACACCTCCTATTCTGAGCTTTAGTTTTTAAACCTCTGGGTGGACAAAAGCTGTTGACCAGTGACCCTTCATATCACGTTGACGCGCCACGCGAAGTAAGAAGAAATACTTCTGACGGGCCTTGGCTGTTTCAGCCTTAATCAAACGTGGGTCAATGTCACTTTCAAACAAAGCTACTTCTGACATTTTTGCTTTTTCAAAGTCGAACTTTGCTTGATCAATCGCCTTGTTCAGACGTTCATCGTAAGCTGCTGTATCAACTTTTGGTCGCTTAAACATGTTAAACATCAGAGCTTTGTCCTTCCTTCAACCGCTTTAATCAACGTAATTTCATCAGCATAGTCAATATCACTACCAACTGACAATCCAGTAGCCAAACGTGAAACCGTTAGACCGGCTGGCTTCAATAGTCGTGATAGGTACATAGCTGTTGCTTCACCCTCTGCGTTAGCGTTCGTTGCAACGATAACTTCTTGGATGGCATCATCCTTTTGCAAACGCGTTACCAATGACTCAATGTTGATGTCATCGGGACCCTTACCAGATAGTGGTGACAACACACCGTGAAGAACGTGGTACAAGCCACGGTACTCGCCAGTGTTTTCGATTGCCATCAAATCCTTCACTTCTTCAACAACCAAAACTTGGCTTTGGTCACGTGTTGGGTCAGAGCAAATTGCACAAGGATCCGTCTCCGTCAGATTCCCACAGATTGAACAAAAGCGCAAATCACGCTTAGCAGAAATCAATGATTGGGCAAATCCCGTCACATCTTCTTCTTGCATGTCAATTGTGTGGAAAGCTAGGCGTGTCGCTGTCTTAATTCCGATACCGGGCAACTTCGTGTAACTATCAATAAGTTTAGCAATCGGTTCTGGATATTGCACGTTACAGACCTTCTTTCTCCCAATAAACCAACCGGCTTAGAACATACCCTTCGGTGCGTATTGTCCCAAACGCTTTTGTTGGTCAGCTTCGATTTGTTGCAATGCATCATTAACTGCAACCAAAATCATATCTGCCATACCGTCGACGTCATCAGCGTCAACGATTTCAGGCTTGATTTGCAAGTCCTTCAACTCACGGTTTCCGTTAAACGTTGCCAAAACAACGTCTGAAGGCGCGTGACCAGTGTAGTCAGTTGCTGCAATTGCTTCTTGCTCGTTTTGCATTTGCTCTTGCATCTTCTTTACTTGCTTCATCATTGATTGCATGTTTTGTCCGCCAAACATAATATCACCCTCGTTTTCTAGTTTTTGTTATTAATCATCAATTTCTTCTACGATATCAGCGCCAAACAAACGTTCAGCTTCCGCTACAACTGGTGCTGGACCAGCTGCTTCGGCTTGATCATCCATCGCCGTTAGACTTGCTAAGTCGTCATCAACAGCAGCTGCCACTTGTTGAGGTACTTGCTGTTGAACAGATGGCGTCGCAGCCGTTCCTTGGCGTTGGGCCACAAACGCAGCACGCATCTTTGGCCAGTCATCAGTCGTGACAAAGACCAATTGGCGCTCGTTTTGAGCTTGCGTCAACAGACGGATTTGCGTCACCATCGTGTGCAACAATTCGGCGTTGCGCATGGCGTTGGCTTTAATCACTTCAAAGTCAAAGGCCACGACCAAGCCATCTGGCGAAGCAGCAATTGGCTTCGCGACGTTCAACATTGCTTGTTGTGGCACTGGCAACATGTTAACCATGTCAGCCCATACCGTTTGCACACGGTCTAAGTCGCCACGGGTCGCTGCACTAAGCACGCCAAACACAGCTGATTGATCATCCGCAACACGTGGTGCGACACGCGTTGGTGCCGGCGTGGCTGGTTGTTCAGCCGGTGCTGCCGATGCCACTGGTTCAGGTTGTGTCGCTGGTTGCGTTGGTGTCTCAACAACTGGTGCTGCTGAAGCAACCGGCGCTGGCGCTGGCTTTGGTGCAGTTGGTGTCGGATCAGCAACCACTTGTGGTGCTGACACACGTTCAACCGTTACTGGTGCCGTCGTGGCCATCGGTTGGCTCAACTTAACCGTCAACACTTCCAAGTAAATGCTTGGGCGGTTCGTGAAACGCAATTGTTGTTGCGTGTCATTCAAGATATCAATCATGCGATACCAAACGTTAGCTTGCGTGTTCGCGGCCAAGTCCATGAATGTCTCATCAGGCACAATGCTGATCAACTCAGGCGCTTCAGTGTGAAGCAGCAAATCACGGGCATAGCTAATCAAGTCTTCCACAAAGCGGTTAGCATCCTTACCTGCTGATAATACCTCAGATAACTTAGCCAAAGCTTGCTTTGTGTCTTGCTTAACCACCGCTTGTACATATTCGCCAAGCAATGTTTGCGTCACTGAACCAGTCACAAGCAAGGCGTTTTCCAACGTCACGTGACCATCCCCAAATGACAACGCTTGGTCCAAGATACTCAACGCATCACGCATTCCACCATCAGCGGCGTTCGCAATCACGCGAATCGCAGCTTCATCATACGTGTCGCCACGTTGATCCAAGATGTACGTCATACGGTCGTATGCGGCTTTGGCATCAATGCGCTTGAAGTCGAAACGTTGTGTACGTGAAATAATGGTTGCCGGAATCTTTTGGGGTTCCGTCGTGGCCAAAATAAAGATAACGTTTGCTGGTGGCTCTTCCAATGTCTTCAACAAGGCGTTAAAGGCACCGGTTGAAAGCATGTGGACCTCATCGATGATGTAGACTTTGTACTTCGCTTGCGTTGGGGCGTAGTTAACGTCCTCACGAATCTCACGGATTTCATCAACACCGTTGTTTGAAGCCGCGTCCAATTCGATAATGTCACCAAGCGTACCGTTATCGGCTGCTTGACACATTGCACATACACCATCAGGCTCCCCATTAATGGGATTTAAACAGTTAATGGCTTTGGCAAAGATTTTCGCAGCGGATGTCTTACCCGTTCCACGCGGTCCGTTGAACAAATAGGCGTGGGTTGTTTGCCCCGTCATAATTGCGTTTTTCAACGTCTTGGTCACAACTTCTTGCCCAATCATGTCGCTAAATTTTTGCGGACGCCATGTCCGGTACAACGCTTGATACGCCATTGTGTGTGACCCCTTTCGATGCTGTCCATTATGACAGCAAAGTATGAATTTTACCTACTCTTATATTACCAGAAAACAGTAAAAAAAACGCCAACCGATTAGTTCATCGGTTAGCGATTAAAGTTCATAAGAAGTGAAGCACAATGCACGGTCTCCTTAGTGCTGCTGCCTTCCGACCCTGACACGGTTCGAAGTGCACACTTGCCCCACAAACAATATTATAGCAGGTGGATTACTTTTCTGCAATCTCATTCGACAATTCTTGTGCTGCCAATTCAGCTGCGCGACGAGCTTTCTTTTCGGCCTTCTTCTGCTTGCGAATTTCGCGGAAGAAGTTACGCAATAAGTCGCCACTTTCTTGCTCACGAACACCTTGGTGTACGTTAACTTGGTGGTTCAAACGCTCATCCTCTAAGATGTGGTACAAAGAGTGCACCGCACCAGCCTTTGGATCCTCAGCACCATAATACACATCACTAATACGTGACTGTTGAATAATTCCTGCGCACATAATGCATGGTTCCAATGTCACAAACAATTGGGCATCTGGCAAACGCCACGACTTCACCAAACGGTTAGCCTCGGTAATGGCTTGTAGTTCAGCGTGTTGGCTGGCATCTTCCAACCGCTCACGTAGGTTAAAACCACGTCCGATGATTTGACCATTTTGCACGACGACCGCTCCAATCGGTACTTCACCCAAGGCGCCCGCTTTCTTGGCTTCCTTGATGGCCTCACCCATGAAGTAGTCAACTTGTTCAGGCGTTAGCGTCGTCATGGTAGACACTCTCCAAAATATAGTAACCCTTGTTCTTGGCAATCGTTGCAGCGTTACCAAACGTTTCAGCCATAAGCGCCTTGGCAGATGGCGCACCTTGCTTCTTTTGCAAAACAACCGTCAGCGTACCGCCATCAACCAAGTAATCCTTCGCCCCAGCAATCATATCTGACACAATATCCTTACCGGCACGTACCGGTGGATTCGTCAAAATCGCCGCAAACTTACCGTCAACGCCAGAGTAACGGTCTGACAATACCACGTTAATGCGGTCGCCAACCCCGTTCTTTTGGGCGTTACGCTTGACCAATTCAGCTGCACGCTCGTTGATTTCAGCCGCCACGAATTCGCGGTCAGGCATCACCGTTGCCAATGCAATTGAAACTGGCCCGTAGCCGGCACCCAAATCCAAAATCTTTCCAGCGGGAATATCTTGATCAAACGCATCCAACATCGTGCGCGTTCCAAAATCTACGGTAGACTTAGAGAAGACACCCGCGTCCGTTGTGAACGTCAAGGTGTGATCAAAAAGTGGGAACGTCCAAGTATGCTCGTCGTGAGCAACACTTGGGTTCGCCGTGTAATAATGTTCAGCCATGTGAACCTCTTTCTATTCTCAATATCAGAATCCTGATAATCTTCAAAGTTTTCTATATAAACCATTGTATGATATAGAGACTAATTATAAAAGCAAAGTACTTGGGGGAGTATGACATGAAAAAGCAGACAATCGGCGTCTTTATGGGCGCCCAATATGGTCACCTAGAAGAATTCCACGAAGCAGCCGCTGCGATGGGTAAAGGTATCGCAGCCCGTAACTGGGCCTTGGTCTACGGTGGGTCAAAGAGCGGTTTGATGGGCGAAGTCGCAGTTAACGCCATCGACGCCGGTGCCGAGGTGACTGGCATCCGACCAACAAGTTTCCTACCAGAAGAAGCTGGGCATGATTTGAAGATGGAACACATCGACGTGCCGGACATGGATACCCGTAAGCGCATGATGTTTGACCGCGCGGACGCCTTCGTCTTTTTGCCTGGTGGTATGGGGACGTTGGAAGAACTTGGCCAAGTCATGTCATGGACAAAGCTTGGTTACTACGAGAAGCCAATCGTACTGGTGAATGTCGATGGTTATTGGGATGACATGGTGGCTTGGTTCGAAACAGCCATCGAAGCAGAATTCGTCACCCGCGAAGGTCTTTCACGCTTGGCCTTGATTCCAACGGTAGACGAAACATTCAAATACCTTGAAGGTGAATTTGGTGAATAACAGAAAAATGGTGATGATGTCAAAAATTGGGCATCATCACCATTTTTTATGCAATAATATCGGTCTTTTCAACCATCCAAGCAGCTGCAGCCATGAGGACAATGAGTACCAACAAGACAATCAATTGAATTGTCCAGCTGTGCCACAATCCAAAACCGTAACCAAACAAAGTTGGCCCAAACGCAGCCAATAGGTAGCCACCGGATTGTGCCATACCTGATAGTTCAGCCGTTCGCGTTGGTGTGGTTGTCTTAACTGAGAACATCGTTAACAAATAAGGGAACAATGCCCCACCTGAGAATCCCATCAATAAGTTAACAATCAACCAAAACAAAAAACTGTGACCATTGAATAAGATCATCCCCACCCCAACAAATGCAAAGGCAGAGAAGCCCACCATAATCCAGCGACGTTGTTTGTTATTCCAACGTGTAAAGGCAGTTGGTAGTACAAACGTCAATGGCAATGTGATTAGCGTAAAGATACCTGATAGGTAACCAGCTGCTTCAGCCGATAACCCAGCTTGTTGCGCCATCGTTGGCAGCCAGGCCATCGCCGTGTAGTAATACAATGACTGCAACCCACCGTATGCCAACAAGTACCACGCCCGCTTGTTACGCCAAATTGACGACTGTGCGCCGTCAGCTGGTCGTGGTTCTAGCACGTGATTTTGCTTTGTATTTGGTAGCCAAACAACCAAAGCAAGCACAATCAATACTGACAAAATCAAAATTAACGTTTGCCAATTAGTTGCTCTGACAATTGGCACGGCTAAGGATGATGCCAGGATAGTCGCAATCGTCATCGCTAGTGAATACGTTGACGTATAACGACCAATTTGCGTTGGAAAATTTGCAACGACGGCACTGGGGAGCAACACATTCAACGTTGCAATACCGACGCCAATCAATACTGTTCCTAAAAACAAAAATGGCATCGAAATAATGCGTAACAATGACCCGACTGCCATTAACAGTACGAAAATAGCGAACGACTTTTCAATCCCCCACTTTTGGCCAAATTTCGGTGCCAAGGGGGATAAAATGGCAAAACTCAAAAGTGGAATGGTTGTCAAAATCCCCAATGAACTAACTGACACCCCCAACCCTTTCGCAACTTCACTAATAACTGGCGGAATCGATGTAAACGGAATACGTAATATCATTCCCATCATCACAATGCCAGGCACCAAAAAAGGTGACTGATTCTTGTTTTGCATAATGAACTCTCCTCAATAGATGCTTCGCTATCTCTCTAAAACAGCTTATCCATTGTAAGTTAATAAAAAGCGCTGCACAACAACGTGCAACGCTTCACTAATGCTTTTTACTTAAAATACTTTGCCAAGAAATCAGCAACCTTTTGCTCATACTTAGCTGGGTTGGTTGCGTATGATTGCACGTGTGAGGCACCTGGGACCAAGTACTTTTCCTTTGGTCCGTTTGAGGCGTCATACACTTGGTTCAAGAACTTCGTTGGCACAAACGTGTCATCCCCACCGTGAATAAACATCATTGGGCGCGTGTTCTTTTGCAACAACTTCAACGCGTCAGCTTCAGCGTAGTCGTAACCAGCCAAAACCTTTGAGTACGTTGAAACCACTGGCAAGATAATCTTAGCCAACCACATTGGCAAACCATACATGTCACCCGCTTGGTATTCCAACTCGTCATAAACTGACGTGTAACCAGCATCTTCAATGTACGCCTTAACTTGCGCTGGTGGGTTCATTCCTGACAACATCATCGTCGTGGCACCACCCATTGAGGCACCCATCACCACGATTTGGCTATCTTGACCATTCTTGGTAATGACCTTACTAATCCATTGCTTGTAGTCCTTGGCATCCAAGTAACCGAAACCGATGTACTTACCACCTGACTTACCTGACGCACGATCATCAGGCATCAACACGTTGTAGCCCATGTCATGGAACATTTGTCCATAAGGGGCCATTGCCTTGTGCTCCACACCGAATCCGTGAATCACAACAACTGTCTTGTTGGTCTTCTTTTCAGCTGGTACATAATTACCAACCAACTTAGTCCCGTCCTTAGCCGCCAAATGCCACGTTTGTGAATCCAACGCTAGGAACTCTTGTTGACGTGAATACAACGGATCCTTCTTCGTCAACACACCACTACCGATAAAGTCCTTCTTCGCACGCACCTCGGCGACGTGGAAGAAATACCCACCAGCAGCACCGAGAATAACCGCCAACACAACCACGATTGAAACTACCCAAGTGATAATCTTACGTGGCGTTGACCAGCGCTTCTTTTGCTTAGCCATATTCGCTAACCTCTTACTCTTCTATAAATGTATAAGTGCAACCTGTCCATTATAAGGAAGAACACTAGAAAATAAAAGGTATACCCCGTTAAGCAAATAACGACTACTTCATGTGCAACAATGAGTCGATCAACTTATCGCCCATTCGATCCAAGTACTGACCTTGGCGTTCCCAAAGCGACTTGCCACGCAACGACTTCTCACTTTCAGCCGGCAATGGTTGATTTTGCGTCGTAATCGCTGCAACTGCCCCAACAATCCAAACACCCAAGCTGAACACCACTAGTAATCTCACTAACTTCTTTCGCATGCCACAAGTCCCCCATTCCTTTTTGTTGTCTCTCAGTCTAGTCGCCAATTGTCAGGTTTTAGCAGGTTTTCGGTCACGATTGTGTAAATGTTTTGTTGCCAAATTCGGAACATGCCCATCATTATTTTTCTCAAAACCAGTCGCCACTGTGCTAAACTATTAGAAAACTATGAGAAATACGGAGCACCAACATGAGCTATTCATTGAACTGGGATTTGGATCCCATCTACCCTGGTGGTATCGAATCACCTGAGTTCGCTGCCAAGCTAACTTTACTCGATCAACAAATTAAGCAATTCGCGTCTGACGTGACTGCTTACGACCGTTTCACAGACACGGACTTCAGCAAGCTCGTCGCTTTGGTGAACGACGCGCAAGTAATTCGTTCAGGTTTGGGCACGGTGGCGCTATTCGTCAACGCCCTTTACTCAGCCGATTACACGAACCTTGTCTACCGTCCCTACCAAACGAAGGTCTCACACTTGGAAGTTGCTTACCAAGCCCCATTGGACGCCTTTGCGAAGTTGTTGACGTCATTTGATGATGAGACATTTGCTAAGGTCAGCACGTTGCCCGGCATCGCTGAAGTCGCCTTCCACTTGAACGAGTTGCGCGATGACGCTGCTCGCTTGTTGGATGACCGCGCCGAAGAATTGCTCAACAAGTTGCGTTTGGACGGCTTGCAAGCCTGGTCAGAGCACTACGACACCATCTCATCTGGTCTTTCAATGACGTACACAGATGAAAACGGCGACGAGCAATCTTTGTCTGCCGGACAAGCTTTGAACCAATTGGACGGTTACCCAGACAATAAGGTGCGCGCCAACATCATGGCCAACTACGAAAAGATGTGGGGTAGCGCCGAAAACTTGGCCGCCGACACGATTAACCACTTGGCTGGTGCTCGATTGACGGAACAAGCTGCCCACGGTTACGAAAACCACTTGGATCAACCACTCGAGTTGAACCGTATGTCACGCGAGACATTGGACGCCATGTGGCAAATGGTCGACGACAACAAGCACATGTTTAAGGCGTACTTCGACCGTAAGAAGGAATTGCTTGGTTTGACGGAGCTAGGCTGGCAAGACCAAGTCGCCCCTATCACAGATTTGGGTGACTACAAGCCAAGCACATTGTCATATGATGAAGCGGCTGCGTTCATTATTAAGAATTTTGGCAAGTACTCACCTAAGATGGCAGCATTCGCCCAACACGCATTTGAGAATCAATGGATTGAAGCAGAAGACCGTCCTGGTAAGACGCCAGGTGCTTGGATGGAAAGTGTGCCTGACATTCACGAGTCACGTATCATCACAACGTTTACGGGTTCTGTGAACGACGCAGCAACGATTGCCCACGAAATTGGTCACGGGTTCCACTCTTCAGTCTTGACGGACTTGCCGGTTTGGCGTGACGGTTATGCCATGAACGTTGCTGAGACCGCTTCAACGTTTGCTGAAATGTTGATTGCGGACGCCAACGTACAAGCTGCCCAATCAGATGCGGAAAAGGTTGTGTTGCTGGATGCGAAGATGACGAACCCAATCGCTATGTTCTTGAACATCCACGCCCGTTTCATCTTTGAAGACAACTTCTACACGGAGCGTAAGCAAGGCTTCGTCCCTGCTGCGCGTTTGAACGAATTGATGGATGAGGCACAAAAGGTGGCCTTCGATGGTCTTTTGGATCACCGTCACCCACACTTCTGGTCATCAAAGTTGCACTTCTTCATTGATGACGTGCCATTCTACAACTTCCCATACACGTTCGGTTACTTGTTCAGCCAAGGTATCTACGCTTGGGCGCACACGCAAGATAACTTCGAAGAGGCTTACATCGCCTTGCTTCGTGATACGGCCAACATGTCAACGGAAGAATTGGCCCAAAAGCACCTTGGTGTTGATTTGACTAAGCCAGACTTCTGGCAAGCTGGTGCTGATTTGGTTAAGAAGGACATCGATGAATTCTTGGCTTTGTCAGAGCAATTTGTAAAGTAATGCCAAAAACGCCTGCATTCAATTCAGAATGCAGGCGTTTTACTATGCTTATTACTTCTTATCCAAAATCATCTTTGACGTTAGGATGGCAAGTGATACTGCCAAGCCCATTGGCATCAAAGCGGTGTAGTCCAAGTGACTCACTTCGAACATCATGAACAAGGCCATCAATGGCGCTTGTTGTGAGGCTGCTAGCAATGCCGTGGCACCGATAACGGCGGCTTGGGCAACTGATGCACCTGGCATCATCATGATGTAACCGAAGCCAAGGATGGCACCGAATGATCCACCAATACCAATTGATGGTGCCAACGTACCACCATAGGCACCGGCCTTCAATGTGAAGACCGTAATGGCAGCCTTAAGCAACATCCCAATCAACAAGACCCCAATCACCTTCGTGCTCGTGCTGTTAATGGCGAATTCTGCCAAACCACGTCCGTTCCCCATAATTTGTGGGAAGAAGATGGCAACCACACCAGTTACGGCTGCAGCCAATGGCAATTGCCACAAGACTTGCACTTGCTTAGCCTTGGCCTTACCGCCGGCCCATTGGAAGGCCTTGCGGAAGTATGCACCCGCCACACCCATCAATGGTCCAACGACAATCACGAATGGAATCATCCCCAACGTGAAGTGCTTATCAGGCACAAAGTAGTATGGGTGGAACCCGTGGACTGACATGCCGACCCACATGGCAATCGTTGACATCGTCAAGCTGACCGCAACTGAACGCTTTGACACGTTCTTGTGCAAGATTTCAACAGCGAACAACATACCGGTGATTGGCGCGATATAAATACCGGCGAAACCAGCACCCGCAGCTGCCGCAATCAACAAGCGACGGTCGTCAGCCGTTAGTGAATCCATGTGCCAACGGCGGAGTAGCTTCTCCCAACGTTGGGCAAGCAAGGCACCCAGTTCACGAGGTGCCAATTCACGTCCAACTGATCCACCAGTTGCTACGTAGAAGACTTGCGTCACGGCGTGGACAACAGATGGCCAGAATGGCATCTCATCTCCATCCATCGCCTTGTTGATGCCAACCGTTGGCTTCATCTTCGTTTGCACAATGAACCAGACAATCGCCGCAATAATTCCACCAATCAATACTGATAAAAAGCGTTGTCCGCCAGCAATGTGCGTTGAAACTGGCATCAGCGTATTTTCTTCAAATCCCAAGAAGAAGTGCTCGACGAGTTCCAAGAACAAGCTGAGCAACACTGAACTTAACCCTACAACAATCCCCAAAATAACGGTAGATAGCGCCAAGACCCCCATCTTGTGGCGCTCGCTGTAAGTTTTCTCTTCCAAAACAGTAACCTCATCTCAAATAATCGTTTACAAAAAGTTATTATAACACTGATACAACGTCCTCACATGCGGACCTATTGAACAAAAATAACCGTTCAAGCTTACAAGTTTGAACGGTTATCGGGTTAAATCTCTTCAAAATCAGCGTCAATCGCAGTTTCCATGCGACTAATCACCGTACGCAAGACATTGTTTTCGCCCAAATACAACGCTTCCTTCATGCGGTTGTACTCAGACGTTGGCAACATCACAACGCTCTCCTGTTCATCAGTTTCAATTTCATAAGCTACCTTGCGTTCAGTCACATCACGCAACAAGTCAAACAAATGCGCCTGAGCAAAATCTACTGTTAGCTTCTTCATGTTAATCTACCTCCGAAAACCTCGAGCAATCTTACTTCACTAAATAGACACGCTCATCAATCAAGTCGAATGATTGGTGGTGCGCGTTCAATGCGGGTACTTCTTCTAACTCGGCTTCGTGCCAGAAGACATCCGAGTCCGTTGCCCCGTCCTTTTCACCAATCACGATGAAATCAAAATCAAAGCGATATTGGTTGTCGCGGATGTATTGCAACACCTGCCAATCTGCATCGGTTGTGTCTGGCGCCCAACTCATAATAACCGTTGAGACATTCTCACCGTACATATCCAACGCAGCGATGGCATCCATGTTTTCCACATCCGTCACCGGCTTGGCCGACGTTGGATCTGGTTGCGTACGCCAATCTTCATTGTCCGTCGCGATAATCTTTTGGGCCGGCACAAGCGCCTTCAACCCGGCTGAGATATACCCATGACCAGCCATCAACTCCAACACCGGTTGGCCGTCCGTGTACGCTGACAAGTCACGCACAAAGTCACTTGAGACAAAGCCGTACATGCTAAAGTATTCGATTAACGCATCACGTAAATGGCGAAGCAAGAAGTCAATATCTTCTAATGGTTCCGTTAACTCAAGCCAGAGGGCATTCCCAGCATCCGCGTTATCTGGGTATTGCGCCAAGACGTAATGTTGCAGTTCTGGAATGACTGACTCTGGTACTTCCATCGTTGGCAATGCAGCTGGCAAATAACCTTCATTCAATTGTTCAAGCGTATCAATCGCTTGTTGCATGAGGTTGGCCATCGTGGGGATGTTTTGGTAACGGTCTAGATATGGCAACAGCTCACCAAGATAGTCCATCTCAGTGAGCTGTTGGCCAGACCCAAACCGAATTGCTTGGTTTGTTGTCATGATAATATCCTTTAGTTAGAACAGGCTTTCTTGGTGGTTGCTACGCACATCGTCCTCCGGCGTGTATGATACCGGGTTCAAGTATGAGTTAACATACTGGAAAATGTCGAAACGTTGCTGGTCAGTTAGTGGCTTACCGTTAAAGTCGATTTCCTTACCTGACAAGAACAGCAATGACAAGTCAGTCTTTTCTGACATGGCACGGCCGACCAAGAAATCCATTGAAACATTGAAAAAATCCGCTAGCTTTCGAACTTCAATGTACGAAGGCGAACGGTCACCACGCTCCCAGTTTCCGATTTGCGCAGCTGTATTTGGTTTTTGCCCTGGTTCAAGGTGCTTATTCATCTCTTCAGCCAAGGTTTCCAATGTGATGTTGCGGCCTTTGCGCAACTCACGCAGACGATCTGGAAACATGTGCGTCGTTCTCCGTTTTCATAAAGTAGATTGGGCACGCTAAAAGCCCTAATATATTTCTATTTTAACGAACATTAACCGATTTTTCCACACCCAAATTGTGGAAAACCACTTATTTTATCCACACGCTGTGAATTACGGCTTAACTGTCAACACAACCACGTTGACTGTCACAGCTGGTAATGGCGTAGCTTCCGCTGCCGCTTGGGCTTCTGGACGTGCGCCCCAGTGCAATGGCGTCATGTGTAACAGATCAACATACAAGTCGGCTGGAATTTGCCATTGGTATGAAATCTCGGTTTGCGTGGCGTTTGGATAGTTCTCCATGAAGCGATCGACCACTTTTTGGTTACTGTACGTGTGATTTGGTGAATCCACAGGGTACAACATTTCACGCAATTCGTGAAGATAACCTGATGATGGGACCACCTTCACCAACGTTCCCTCGGTCGCTAAGACACGCTTGAATTCTTCATAAGCACTTGGTGAGAAGAACTCCACGATACTATCAAAGCTATTGTCGTTAAATGGTAGGTTCGCTAAGTCGGCGACCGCAAAGAACGCATCCGTGTCCAATTGTGTTGCCAAGTTAACCCCTGCCTTAGAAATATCGAAACCAATGCCGGTATCGATGTTGCCACGCTTGGCTAGCAAACGGGCGAATGGCGTCCCTTCACCAGTTCCCACATCCATGATGCGTTGTGGGTCGGCTGGCAATTGGGCCGCAACTGCGTCCACAATGCCATCAAACAAGCCGGCCGTCAAAACACGACGACGGGCCGCCAACATAGCATCATCATACTCCGTATTAACAGCGTGGTTCAAGAAATAAAGGGAACCCTTCTTGTTAATGTCCAAGCGGTGGTTATGCGCACATACCAAGGTATTACCTTCAACGTGGTCATAAGGCTCGCCATCTACGGTACAACGGAACATGTCCAAGTGTTCGCTGACGAACTTAATCCCTTTTTCAATCTTCTTCATGTGATTCCTTCCTCATTGCTGCCCAGAGCATATCATATAGCTGTTCAACATCTGCCTCATGTTCAACCTTGTCTGACTTCTGCCGTGCAAACGTGACAATCGACCCAAAGGCCATCGTCATGAATACTTGAACTGGCATGTCACGTAGCTCACCTGTCGCAATCCCTGCTGACAGCATCTCAGCAACCACATTTTGTTGCTGGTCAGCTGGATCAGCTGCCACGCGATTCAACACCGGACTGTCTGGCAATTGCTTAATTTGCGAAACCGTCGTCAACGTATCTGGCCTTTCAACCGCGATGTGATACAGTGTCCGCAACCAAACACGCACCTTCCCAGCCAAAGTCGGCTCGGCGGTTATCGATGTGACCAACATGTCACGCATAACTGCTTGCTCATGTTCAAAGACTTGCGTTAGCATATCAGCCTTATTATTAAAGTAAATATAGATGTTGGATTGCGAGATACCAACGGCCCTGGCGACCTTCGTTGTTGATAAACTAGCCGCCCCTTCAGTCACGATAATCTGTATCGCTGCCTGAATAATTGTCTCATACTTCGATTCATCTTTTTTCTTCATGGTACTAATATAACCGGTTTATTCTGAAACGACAACGTTGACAAAAGATAAGTTTATCTTTTATACTAAGTCCACCAATTAAAGATAGAGTTATCTTTTAAGAAATAGAGGCTATTAAACATGAAGATTGCAATGCTCGGATCACTTGGTAACGTTAACCGCGTTGCTGTACCTGAATTACTTAACGCTGGCCACGAAGTTACCCTACTAACGTCTTCAGCAGATCGTGTCGCTGAAATCGAGGCGCTCGGCGCACACGCGGTCGTTGGTTCAATGACCAACTTGGATGACCTAGTTGCCACATTGACTGGTGCCGACGTGGCGTACCTCATGTTGACTGGTCGTGCCACAGGCAGCCTAGTCGCTCACGGGGAAATGGTCGGTAACTTGTTCAAGCAAGCTATCGAGACAACTGGTATCAAGCGCGTCGTTAACCTCAGCAGCGTTGGTGCCGATCAAGGTCCCGAAATTGGCGCTCTTTACGTCTATAACATCATTGAAGGTTTGTTGGCTAGTTTGCCAATCGATATTACGTTTGTTCGTCCAGTCGCCTTTTACGGCAACTTAATGGGTAGCATTCAAACGATTAAAGCACAACACGCCATCATTAACAATTTCCCCGCTTTTCACCGTAATGCGTATGTTTGGCCTGCCGATATCGCTAAGACAGTTGTCGATGCTATCTTGCACCCGATTGCCGGTCAAACGGTTCGCTACGTAGTTTCTGACTTATTCACCGGTGACGAATTGGTTGCTGCGCTACAAGAAACGTTGGCCATGCCTGATTTGAAGTGGATTGAGATTTCAGATGAGCAAGCCTTAGCAAATATGACAGCTAAGGGGATGCCCGAAGCTGTTGCGACTGAATTCGTTAAGTTGGGGGCTTCTCAACGTAACGAATCTGCATACACTGACTTAACAGCCCACATGCCCGCCCTTGGTGACTTTAAGTTGGCAGACTTCTTGCCAATCTTTAAGGCAGCCTACAACAAGTAACCCTAGCAAAAAAGCGAATGATTGCTCATTCGCTTTTTTCGGCTAAATCAATGTCGTACGCTACCCGATTGCCGGTTAGTTTTCCCCGGTATGTGAAACCACGTCGGGCGATAATGGCTTGCATTTTTTTATTTTTATCATGCGTATCAATGCGAATATAGTCAAAACCATTTGCCTGGGCGGTCGCAAATAAATGCGTAAACAACGCTGTCGACAAGTGGTAGCCCTGGTGTTGGAATGACACCGCCATGCGATGGATAACCGCATAGGGCTTACGCTTGGTGGGATACAGCCAGCGACCGCCTTGTAGGCGTTGATAGTTCACATCTTTTTCTTGCCAAAGCGTGGCCGTGGCGACGATTTCATCATCGAGTTGCAAGATGTATGCGTACCCTTTGGCGATGTCGGCTTTGATGATTTCTGGGGATGGATAACCATTATCCCACTGCGGATTGTGATCAATAGACATGACTGCCTTAGCATCTGATATAATTTGCCAAATTGCGTCTGCGTCAGCCATGGTCGCTTGTCGGTAAGTTATATTGGCCATTGGTCTACCTCACTTCAATAAGCAACATTATACGCCGTTTTCGGGCAATAATTGTCAACAAAAACGTCATACCTGGTTGCGATAATAACCTCAGTCATAATAAATGATTTGCGGTGAATCCCATCGCCGCACCTTCTTTCACCACTCGGTACTCCTTGCCGGGTGGTTTTTTGTTGTCCGAAAACTAAAAAGGACAAAGCACAACATGTACTTTGTCCTTCTGTAGGTTAATTAGTCTTCAAAACCGTCAGTCGTCATTGATGCTTGGTACAAAGCCACAACATCATCAACCGTCAAGTTCACGTAACCACCCTCGTAATCCAAACCACCGATTTCAACGGCTGACTCAGCCATTGCACGGAAGTTCGTTTCATCGTTGATATCAACACCTTGCAAAGTCGTTGGCACTTCCAATGACTTTACCCAGTCGTAAGTGGCTTGGATAGCCTTCTCAGCAACGACTTGGTCATCGGCATCTTGGATATCCCAAACATTGCGTCCGAAGCGGGCAAACTTAGCAACCGTAGCTGCTGACAAAGCACGCTTCATCCAACGTGGCGTCAAGATTCCCAAACCAACACCGTGGGTGATGTCGTAGAATGCTGACAATTCGTGCTCGATTGGGTGAACCGTCCAGCCGTTCACGTTTCCTGAACGTACCAAACCGTTCAAAGCCATCGTTGAAGCCCACATCAAGTTAGCACGGGCATCATAGTTATCTGGCGTTGCCAAAGCAACGGGCGCCCACTTGATAACAGCACGCATCATACCTTCAATCATACCGTCAGAAATATCTGTGTTCTCGGCACGGTCGAAGTATTGCTCAGTCAAGTGTGAGAAGATGTCGATTGAACCGGCAGCCGTTTGCCACTTTGAAACTGAGTACGTCAATTGTGGGTCCAAGAATGAAACAGCTGGTGTGTTTGGTCCATACGTACCAATCTTAGCGTTCAATTCTGGGTTTGAAATAACTGAACCTGGGTTCATTTCAGTACCCGTTGCAGCCAACGTCAAGATGTCGACAACTGGCAATTGGTCCAACTTTGAGCGGTACTTTACACCGTGGTCAGCAACCAAGTCCCAGGCATCCCCATCATAAAACTTTGCTGATGCAATCACCTTTGATGCATCGATAACTGATCCACCACCAACGGCCAAAATGACGTCGATGTCGTTCTCCTTAGCCAAACGTTGACCCTCGCGAACTGAATCAATCTTTGGGTTAGGCTCGATACCGTCCAATTCAGTGACGTTCAAACCTTCCAAAGCCTTCATAACACGCTCATACAAGCCAGAACGCTTGATTGAACCACCACCGTACGTCAACAAAACGTTTTGACCAAATTGGGCCACGGCATCGTGCAATTCTGCATCGATGTGGTTCTTTCCAAAGCGAATATCTGTCTTATTTACAAAGCGAAAATCTTCCATAATTGTCGTCCTCCAATGAGTTGTGCAGACTACTTTACTTACTAAACGTAACATACACTATACACCTTTAGGGGACGTTAAACAAATTCTCACTACGCAAAAAAGCACTTCAACTAGATTCACATCTAAGTTGAAGTGCTTTTTGTTATGAACTAACAGCGATTAACCGAGATTAGTCGTTGTGCAAGTTCATTGAGTTTTCAATATCAGCGATTGAAGGAATCTTCGTACCCTCTTCAGTTGATACGACAACAGGATCTGCAACGACCTTGTCTTCAACAGCTTGGTACTGCTTCATACCAGTACCAGCTGGGATCAACTTACCGATGATAACGTTCTCCTTCAAACCAACCAATGGATCGTTCTTTCCACGGATAGCAGCGTCAGTCAAGACACGAGTCGTCTCTTGGAATGATGCGGCTGACAAGAATGAGTTCGTCTCCAATGATGCCTTGGTAATACCAAGCAAAACTGGACGTGCTGTGGCTGGCAAGCCACCCTTCAACAACGTCTCTTCGTTAGCATCACGGAATTGCGCGATATCCATCAACGTACCTGGCAACAAGTCCGTCTCACCCGGATCCATGACACGCACCTTACGAAGCATTTGGCGAGCCATAACTTCGATGTGCTTGTCAGAGATCTCAACACCTTGCATACGGTAAACCTTTTGCACTTCACGCACAATGTAGTTTTCCGTAGCCAACGTGTCACGTACTTGGATGATTTCCTTAGGGTCAGCTGAACCTTCGTTCAACGTCTCACCACGGTGGATTTGATCACCTTCGGCCACACGCATGCGTGCAGTCATTGGCAACGTGTAAGTACGCGTATCCGTCTCACCTTGAACAGTAACTTCCTTAGTACGTTCTGCTGGGTTTTCTTCAATAGAAGTAACCTCACCAGTAACTTCAGTAATCATAGCACGACCCTTAGGGTTACGTGCTTCAAAGATTTCTTGCACACGAGGAAGTCCTTGCGTGATATCGTTTCCGGCAACACCACCAGTGTGGAAAGTACGCATAGTCAATTGCGTACCAGGCTCACCGATTGATTGTGCGGCAACAGTACCAACAGCTTCACCAACTTCAACAACGTCACCAGTAGCCATGTTGCGACCGTAGTCGTATACGCAGACACCGTGTTCCGTGTTGCAAGTAAAGGCTGAACGAATGTTAACAGTCGTTACGCCGGCGTTGACAATAGCCTTAGCCTTGTCTTCGTCGATCATTTGGTTGTGAGCAACGATGACTTCACCAGTCTTAGGGTCGATAACAGCCTTTTGTGCGTAACGTCCCAAAATACGCTCGTACAATGACTCGATGACTTCGTTACCGTTCATGATTGCAGAAACATCCAAACCACGATCAGTACCACAGTCGATCTCACGAATGATAACGTCTTGCGCAACGTCAACCAAACGACGAGTCATGTAACCTGAGTCGGCCGTCTTCAAGGCCGTATCAGTCATACCCTTACGAGCACCGTGAGTTGAGAAGAACATTTCCAAAACTGACAATCCCTCACGGAAGTTGGCGATGATAGGCAACTCCATGATACGTCCGTTAGGCGCAGCCATCAAACCACGCATACCGGCCAATTGCGTAAAGTTAGAAATGTTACCACGAGCTCCTGAATCTGACATCATGAAGATGTTGTTATCAGGCTCGAAGTGCTCAATAAGCTTAGCGGTAATGTCATCCTTCGCTTGGTTCCAGATGGCAATAACACGCTCATAACGCTCATCGTCAGTAATCAATCCACGACGGAATTGCTTAGAAACAGTAGCGACTTGCTTGTGAGCTTCTTCGATGATTCCTGGCTTTTCCTTCAAGTCAGTAACGTCGGCTACACCAACCGTCAAACCAGACTTAGTTGACTCATCGTAACCCAAGTCCTTCATACGGTCCAATAGCAATGACGTTTCAGTAACCTTGTAAATCTTGTAGACTTCGGCAACGATGTCTGACAAGAATCCCTTCTTGAATGGAGGCAAGATTGGCGTCTCAGCAAAGTGTGCCTTGATGTCAGTTCCTGGCTCCAAGAAGAAGCGGTCGTCGATGGCGTGCAAGTTAGCCTCAGTTGGCTCGTTCAAGTATGGGAAGTCGACTGGCAAGATGTCGTTAAAGAACAACTTACCAACAGTCGTCGTCATAATACGTGAACGTTGCTCGTCAGTGAATGGCTTTTCTGCAGGGAATGAAGACGTTTGAACTCCAATACGCGTGTGCAAGTGCACATACTTGTTTTGGAATGCAGTACGAGCTTCGTTGATATCCTTGAAGACCATACCTTCACCTTCACGACCATCTTCTTCAGTCGTCAAGTAGTAGTTACCGATAACCATGTCCTGTGATGGAGCCACGATAGGCTTACCATCCTTAGGAGCCAAGATGTGTCCAGCGGCAAGCATCAACAAACGAGCTTCTGCTTGAGCTTCATCTGACAAAGGAACGTGGATGGCCATTTGGTCACCGTCAAAGTCGGCGTTATAAGCTTCAGTAACCAATGGGTGCAAA
This sequence comes from Weissella confusa, assembly GCA_001436895.1. Classification (GTDB taxonomy): domain Bacteria; phylum Bacillota; class Bacilli; order Lactobacillales; family Lactobacillaceae; genus Weissella; species Weissella confusa. Next base: position 37,810 of record JQAY01000008.1, on the reverse strand, counting down.
CGCATAGCCTTACCTGGCACTAGGACAGGTTCGAACGCTTGAATACCCAAACGGTGAAGCGTTGGTGCACGGTTCAAAAGAACCGGGTGCTCCTTGATAACGTCATCCAAGACGTCCATAACAGCGTCATCACGACGGTCGATCATACGCTTTGCGGCACGGATGTTTCCAACCAAGTCACGCGCAACCAATTCCTTCATGATGAATGGGCGGAACAATTCCATAGCCATTGGACGTGGCAATCCCATTTGGTTCATCTTCAAGAAAGGACCAACGTCGATAACTGAACGTCCTGAGTAGTCAACACGCTTACCAAGCAAGTTTTGACGGAAACGTCCTTGCTTACCCTTAAGCATGTGTGACAATGACTTCAATGGACGGTTACCAGGACCAGTTACAGGACGTCCACGACGACCGTTGTCAACCAACGCGTCGACGGCTTCTTGCAACATACGCTTTTCGTTTTGCACGATAATTCCAGGTGCGTTCAACTCCAACAAACGCTTCAAACGGTTGTTACGGTTGATAACACGACGGTACAAATCGTTCAAGTCAGACGTTGCAAAACGTCCACCTTCCAATTGCACCATTGGACGCAAGTCAGGTGGGATAACTGGAATAACATCCATAACCATCCACTCTGGCTTGTTACCTGACTTAACGAAAGCTTCGATAATGTCCAAACGACGAACGGCGCGAACACGCTTTTGACCAGTGGCCTCACGCAATTCTGCCTTCAACGTCTCAACTTCGGCTTCCAAGTCAACGTTTGACAACAACGTTTGTACAGCTTCAGCACCCATGCCAGCTTCAAATGCGCTACCATATTCTGCCTTCAACTCGCGGTACTCGCGTTCTGACAACAATTGCTTTTCAGTCAAAGGTGTATCACCGGCCTTTGTAACCACGTAAGAAGCGAAGTAGATAATCTCTTCCAATGAACGTGGTGACATGTCCAAGACCAATCCCATACGTGAAGGGATTCCCTTGAAGTACCAGATGTGTGATACAGGAGCGGCCAACTCAATGTGACCCATGCGCTCACGGCGGACCTTTGAAGACGTTACTTCAACGCCGCAACGATCACAAACGATTCCCTTGTAACGAATACGCTTGTACTTTCCGCACGCACATTCGTAATCCTTGGTAGGTCCAAAGATACGCTCGTCGAAAAGTCCATCCTTTTCAGGCTTGAGCGCACGATAGTTGATTGTCTCAGGCTTCTTAACTTCACCATAAGACCAGCTGCGAATCTTGTCTGGGCTAGCCAGTCCGATTTGCATGCTTTCAAACTTATTGACATCAATCAATGGTTTGACCCCTTTCGTAGGTTCCTATATACAATCCAATCCAGCACTTCACTAAGTCCGTGCTTACCATGCTCGAATGATCAAACGCAGTAAGCACGAACCTAGCAATGTGCTAGGTTGGCTAACAATCTCTTAAAAGTAGCGCAGGGCTAAGAATAATCTCTTATTCAGCGTCGTTCAAGTTAACGACACCGTCAGCCTTTGGAGCTGCTGCTTCGGCACCGTCGGCAGCAAATTCTTGTGCCAAACGTTGTGCTTCTGCATTAGCGGCTTCGATGTTAACGATTGAATCGTCATCATCCATGTCACGCAATTCGATCTCACGATCATCTGCGTCCAAGACCTTCATGTCCAAACCAAGAGCTTGCAATTCCTTAACCAAGACACGGAATGACTCCGGAACACCTGGCTTAGGTATTTGATCACCCTTAACGATGGCCTCGTAAGTCTTAACACGACCAACAACGTCATCTGACTTGTACGTCAAGATTTCTTGCAAAGTGTGCGCAGCACCATAGGCCTCAAGGGCCCAAACTTCCATTTCACCGAAACGCTGTCCACCGAATTGCGCCTTACCACCAAGTGGTTGTTGCGTAACAAGTGAGTAAGGTCCGATTGAACGGGCGTGCATCTTGTCGTCGACCATGTGGGCCAACTTCATGTAGTGCATGATTCCAACAGAAACACGCTTGTCGAAGGCTTCACCAGTACGACCGTCATACAAAACAGTCTTACCATCTGATGGCAAACCAGCTTCCTTCAAAGCGTCCCAGATATCCGCGTCACGGGCACCGTCAAAGACAGGTGATGCGATGTGGATACCCAATTCACGAGCAGCCATACCCAAGTGCAATTCAAGCACTTGTCCGATATTCATACGAGATGGCACACCCATTGGTGACAACATAATGTCGATAGGCGTTCCGTCTGGCATGAATGGCATGTCTTCTGAAGGCACGATAACAGAAACAGTTCCCTTGTTACCGTGACGACCGGCCATCTTGTCACCAACTTGGATCTTACGACGTTGTGCGATGTAAACACGAACCATCATGTTAACACCTGGTGCCAATTCGTCACCGTTCTCACGCGTAAAGATACGAACGTCTTGAACGACACCGCCACCACCGTGAGGAACACGCAATGACGTATCACGAACTTCACGGGCCTTCTCACCGAAGATGGCGTGTAGCAAACGCTCTTCAGCTGACAGTTCAGTAACACCCTTAGGCGTAACCTTACCAACCAAAAGATCACCGTCTTCAACTTCAGCACCGATACGGATAATTCCGCGCTCGTCCAAGTTCTTCAATTGCTCTTCACCAGTGTTAGGGATTTCGCGAGTGAACTCTTCAGGGCCAAGCTTCGTATCACGAGCCTCTGATTCGTATTCTTCAATGTGGATTGACGTGTAAACATCATCGCGGATCAAACGTTCGTTGATGATGATGGCATCTTCAAAGTTATATCCTTGCCAAGTCATGAAGGCGATCAATGGGTTTTGTCCCAAAGCCAATTCACCTTGCTCCATTGATGGACCATCGGCCAAAACTTCGTCGGCATCAACTGCATCCCCAACCTTAACGATTGGACGTTGGTTGTAGTTCTTACCAGCGTTTGAACGACGGAACTTCATCAATTCGTACTTATCAAGTGAACCATCTTCGCGACGAACGCGGATTTCGCGACCGTCAACGTACTCAACCGTACCAGGGTACTTAGCAATAATGGCAACACCGGCGTCGTGGGCAGCCTTGTATTCGATACCCGTACCAATCAATGGTGCGTGTGGATCGATCAAAGGAACCGCTTGACGTTGCATGTTGGCACCCATCAAGGCACGGTTAGAGTCATCGTTTTCCAAGAAAGGAATTGCGGCCGTGGCAACGGCAACAATTTGCTTAGGAGAAACGTCCATGTAGTCAACTTGGTCGATAGAAACTTCGACGTTTTCCTCACTCTTACGAGCCAAAACAACGTCAGAAGCAAATGATCCATCTTCGTTCAAAACTGAGTTACCTTGGGCAACGATGAAGTTATCTTCTTCGTCGGCCGTCAAGTAGTCAATCTTGTCCGTAACCTTGTGAGTCGTCCAGTCAACACGACGGTATGGCGTCTCAATGAATCCGTAACGGTTAACACGACCGTACGTAGCCAATGAGTTGATCAAACCGATGTTAGGACCTTCAGGCGTTTCGATAGGGTCCATACGTCCGTAGTGCGTGTAGTGCACGTCTCGGACTTCATAACCGGCACGGTCACGAGTCAAACCACCAGGTCCCAAGGCAGATAGACGACGCTTGTTCGTCAATTCTCCAAGAGGGTTAGTTTGGTCCATGAATTGTGACAATTGTGATGAACCGAAGAACTCCTTAACAGCTGCCACAACAGGTCGGATGTTAATCAATTGTTGTGGTGTAACCGTATCTGGGTCTTGGATAGACATACGCTCACGAACCACACGCTCCATACGGCTCAAACCGATACGGAATGTGTTTTGCAACAATTCACCAACACGACGGATACGACGGTTACCCAAGTGGTCAATGTCGTCCGTTGCACCGATGCCCAATGGCAAGTTCAAGAAGTAGTTCATACCAGCGATAATATCAGCTGGTTGGATCGTACGAACAGATTCGTCAAATTGACCGTTTCCGATCACTGGCAAAACCTTTTCAGGATCCTCTGGGTTTTCAACCAAGATAGTTTGCAACGTCATAGCCGTCGTCACAACACCTTCGTCTGAAGGTGTAAATGTCGTCGTCTTAAAGTCGTCGCGGTCAAGGAATGGTGCCAAAGCAGCCATAACCTTCTTGTCGATAACCGTTCCCTTTTCGGCGATAACTTCACCAGTATCAGGGTCGGCCAACGTCTCACCCAATGTCAAGCCCATCAAACGCGTCTTCAATGACAACTTCTTGTTGATCTTGTAACGACCAACAGGTGCCAAATCGTAACGCTTGGGGTCGAAGAAGCGAGCCGTCAACAAGGCACGAGATGAATCGGCCGTCTTTGGCTCACCTGGACGTAGGCGTTCGTAGATGTCCTTCAAGGCCTCTTCGACACGTGAGTCGTTGATGTCCTTGTGAACGTCCTTATCCAACGTCAATGAGATTGAATCGTATTGGTCACCCAAGATTTGCAAAACCTCTGAATCTGATCCGTAACCCAAGGCACGAACCAATTCAGTAACAGGCAACTTACGCGTACGATCGATACGTACGTAGCTCAATCCCTTTGCGTCTGTTTCAAATTCCAACCAAGCACCACGGCTTGGGATGAACGTCGTACCGTAGTTAGGACGACCATTCTTGTCCAATTCCTCGTTGTAGTAAACACCAGGAGAGCGAACAAGTTGTGAAACGATAACACGCTCAGCTCCGTTAATGATGAACGTACCTGATGGCGTCATCAACGGGAAGTCACCGAAGAACACGTCTTGTGACTTGATTTCACCAGTTTCTTGGTTCGTCAAGCGCAACGTTACGTGCAATGGTGCTGAGTAATTTGCATCGTGGTTACGAGCTTCTTCTACTGTGTACTTAGGCTCCATGAGCTTATAGTCCACAAATTCCAATGACAACTTTCCTTGGAAATCTTCAATTGGCAAAATGTCAGTGAACATTTCACGCAATCCTTCATCCAAGAACCAGTTGTATGAGTCCGTTTGGATCTCAATCAAGTTAGGCAAATCAAGGACTTCCTTGATTCGTGCGTAACTGCGACGAACACGGTGCTTACCGTACTTTACAAGCGTTCCTACCAAGTTTTCCACCTCGCTTTGATTTGGCCAACTGCGCACACCAGTTTCTTTACAGTTTGATTACAAAATCTGTTTTTTACCGGTTTTTGAGTGCAAAAAAGACAACGACATTTCCGACTTCGAAAACGCCACTGCCCCTGCTATAAAGGCTTTCAGGGACAATATTTCCTGTCAGCCGTTGTCTATGCACAATTAAACTACCTTATAGTATACAAGAAAAAGCAAGCATTATCAAGGTTTGCGTCCTTTGTCAATACTCGCTTTTTCAAATAAATTATGGTTATTCTGTGACCGTCTCTTTTGGCTCAGCCTTCGCCTTCACGTTAATCGTGATTTCGCCAGCCTTCGCACCGATTGTCACAACATCATTCGTTGTAATCTTGCCACTCAACAATTCTTCTGACAAACGATCTTCAACCTTCGTTTGTAGCGCACGGCGAATTGGACGGGCACCGTATTCAGGATCGAAGCCAGCTTCAGCCACTGCATCAATTGCAGCTGGCGTCATCTTAACATCGAAGCCTTGTTCTGAAATGCGCTTCAACACTGACTTGGCCATCAACTTCACGATTTGGTGTAGTTCTGGCTTTGTCAAAGCGTGGAAGACCACCACTTCGTCAATACGGTTAATAAATTCTGGACGGAACGTCTCACGCAGTGTTTGACGAACAGTCGCATTCATTGCGTCGTAGTCCTTAGACTTGTCGACCGCACCGAATCCAACTGACTTCTCATCACGCAAACGCGTTGCACCCAAGTTAGACGTCATGATGATAATCGTGTTACGGAAATCAACCTTACGTCCCTTGGCATCCGTTAGGTAACCATCGTCAAACACTTGCAACATCAAGTTGTAGATGTCTGGGTGAGCCTTTTCAGCCTCGTCCAACAAGACAACTGAGTATGGGTTACGACGAACCTTTTCAGTCAATTGACCACCTTCGTCATAACCGACGTAACCAGGTGCTGAACCAACCAAACGGCTTGCTGAGTATGCTTCACGGTATTCAGACATATCAACACGAATCATGTTGTCTTCTGAACCGAACATTGCTTCAGCCAATGCCTTAGCCAACTCAGTCTTACCAGTTCCCGTAGGTCCCAAGAACATAAACGTTCCAATTGGACGTTGTGGATCCTTCAAACCTGAACGGGCACGACGGACAGCGCGAGCAATTGCTGAAACGGCTTCGTCTTGACCGATAACACGGTCGTGCAAAACCTTCTCCAAGTTCAACAAACGCTCTTGCTCTGACTTCTCCATTTGCGTTAGCGGAATACCAGTTTGCTCTGAAACCACTTCAGCAACATCGTGCGTCGTGACTTCCAAGTCATAGTTTGACGTGCCTTCAGGTTGCTCAGCATCACGCTCGGCGATGTACTTATCAACCTTCTTCTTTTGCGTCATTTCCTTCTTACGAAGTTGGGCTGCCAATTCGAAGTCCAAAGACTCGATAGCGGCATCCTTTTCAGCGCGGATGGCTTGCAACTTCTCTTCCAACTTAGCCAATGGCGTCTTGTGACCTGAACGATCGATACGCACCTTAGCCGCAGCTTCGTCCATGATATCGATGGCCTTGTCTGGCAAGAAGCGGTCCGTGATGTAGCGGACAGACAACTTAACGGCATCAACTACCGCATCATCTGAAATGGCAACTTGGTGGTGTTGCTCATAACGTGACTTCAAGCCCTTCAAAATTTCAATGGCGTCAGCTTCCGTTGGCTCATCAACTTGCACTTGGGCAAAACGACGCTCCAAAGCAGCATCAGCTTCAATGTACTTTTGGTATTCATCCAAAGTCGTCGCACCGATTGTTTGCAACTCACCACGCGCCAAAGCTGGCTTCAAGATGTTTGAGGCGTCGATGGCACCTTCTGCACCACCTGCACCAATCAACGTGTGCAACTCATCAATGAACAAGATGACGTTTCCGTCGCGTTGGATTTCGTCGATAACCTTCTTCAAACGGTCTTCGAACTCACCACGATACTTCGTGCCGGCAACCAAAGAACCCATATCAAGCATCATCAAACGCTTCTTAGCCATGTCAGCTGGCACATCCCCAGCGACAATCTTTTGTGCCAAACCTTCAGCAATCGCCGTCTTACCAACACCAGGCTCACCAATCAAGACTGGGTTGTTCTTCGTACGACGTGACAAAATTTGGATGACACGCTTAACTTCAGCAGAACGTCCGACAACTGGATCCATGCGGTGATCACGCGCTTGTTGCGTCAAATCACGAGCCAATGAATCAAGCGTTGGCGTTCCTTCTTGTGCTTGTTGGTTACCACGACGGCCACCACGAGCATCCTTCTTGCGCGCCGTATCATTGATACCAAGCTTACGCAAAATCACACGACGCATCTCACCAGGATTTGCATCCAATGAAATCAAGATACGTGATGACAAAATTGAGTCGTCAGCCAACAATGCCAACAAGATGTGTTCTGTACCAACACGACCTTGTTGCATGTTGCGAGCTTCTTCACCAGCCATTTGCAACACTTCACCAGCCTTTGGTGAGTATGGCAAGTAAGCTTCCTTTTCAGCACGTGACAACGTACCGTAACCAGTGAAGCGCTCAATCTCCTCACGAATATCATCGTCTGAGATATTAAATTGTTGCATCACCTTGCTAGCGATACCTTCCTTCTCGATGGCCAAAGCCAACAAAAGGTGCTCGGTACCAACTGCTTGGTGCTTAAAATACTTTGCTTGTTCTTGCGCCAAAACAAGTACGTTCTTGGCGCTTGGTGTGTATTGATTATCCATATTAATTACGCTCACTTTCAAACCGCATTCGGTTTAATAATTGACGTAGCAATCGTCCGCGTAGACGTCCTTCAACTTGAACATCCCCAACGTCCAACGCTTCCTTCGACAACATTGTCAGCAACAGCTCCTGCTCCCGTTCCGTTAATAACTCATCACGTACTAAACTTGATAAGATATCGCGAACCTCACGAACACTCACTTGATCAGAAAGACTTGATAACAACTCTTCAATATAACGAGGATCAGCCCTCAGTGGCACCCGCTCAATGCGAATAAAGCCACCGCCACCACGCTTTGAAATCACATGATAACCTTGTTGAATTGAAAACCGTGTCTTAATGACATAGTTGATCTGTGAAGGCACAACGTTGAATCGTTCCGCAAGCTCTGCGCGCCGAATTTCAATCTGTTCTGATTGCTGCAAAATCTGTTTGAGATATGCTTCGATATAGTCTGACATATTTTGTTCAGCCATCTTCGTGCCTCCTTGACCAATGTTGACATTATTATAGAACGTGCGGTTCACTAATGCCAATAATTCGTCATGTCGTTTCTGACTTATGGTAAGTTTACCATTAAACACAAAAACCAAACAAAAAATTTCACACTTAATCGATTATGTAAATCGTACCAAACAAGTTTGCCTATTCAGTTCGAAATCTTGTGGTAAAACACGACAGAAAAACCACCAAGTTATTACTTGATGGTTTTTCCAATC
>JQAY01000008.1:0-29040 GCA_001436895.1 Weissella confusa | reverse complement strand
AACCTGCAATACCCGGTTCGTAGCCGGGGTGTTTATCCAATTAGCATATAAGCCCATTATTTAATTATTTGATCCTATAAAGAATCAGAAGCGAACAACGGGATTCGAACCCGCGACCTCTACCATGGCAAGGTAGCGTTCTACCAACTGAACTATATTCGCATCAAATGCCGACTACTGGATTCGAACCAGCGACCCCTTCATTACTAGTGAAGTGCTCTGCCAGCTGAGCTAAGTCGGCATGTCTATCGGTAAACCGATAATACGGATGACAGGAATCGAACCTGCACGCCCGAAGGCACTGGAACCTAAATCCAGCGCGTCTGCCAGTTCCGCCACATCCGCAACAGACGTCTTTTCAAGTTATTCGCTTGAAACAACTTTTATATAATAACAAGTACAGAAGCAAGTGTCAACACTTTTTTCAAACTTTGTTATTTTGGAACGCTTGGCAGCGGCCCCGGTAGGCATGTCGCCTAACCACTTGATATATAATACTCGCCTCGCTGTCATTTGGCAATACTTTTTTCATAGAAAAAGCGCATTTCACACAAAAAAGGTGACCACCCATTGTGATCACCTTTATCTCTAATTACTTAGTTGCCGTAATGTCGTAGTTGCTCTTGCCGAACATACCACGCCAAGTCGTTGCGAACCAGTTTGCACGTGCCTCTTCTGAAACTGAAACCAACTCAACTTCAGGGGCTCCCGTCAACCAGTCGTTGGCTGCCGCAAACGATGATTCCAATTGTGCCGTTCCCAACTTCTCGTTTTGCTTCAATGGTGCCGTAACCTTCTTGCTCAACTTCACGTTGACTGCCTTTGTCGTTGCTGACTCGCCAGCTGGCACGAAGAATGAAGCCGTGCCCTTAGTCTTGTATGAAACCTTGCCATCCTTAGCCGTCAAAACTGAGACCGTGTTCTTAGCTGGCTTCAAACCTGAGGCCACCTTTTGCACCTTAACAGCATCATCAGCCTTCTTAACCATCGTCAACGTTGCGTTAAACTTGGCAGCCGCATCAGCGTTGTCACCTGAGTTCAAAACAACTGAGACAACTGGACGGCCTTGAATCTTCGTCACACCGACAAAGTTTCCACCTGCATTAGGCGTCGTTCCCGTCTTCAACCCAAGCCAGTTCAAATCAAACGTTTCGTTACCCAACAATTCGTTCGTGTTGTTCATCGTTTCAGTACCACCTGAAACCGCAGGGAATTCAACCGTCTTTTGTTGTGCCGTCTTCAACACATCAGGGAAATCAACGACCAAACGACGCGCCACTACCGCCAATTCACGAGCTGACATTTCGTTTTCAACATCATCCTCAGCTGATGCATCCTTAAACTTCTTCATGTCGCCGTTCGTCAAACCTGATGGTGAGTAAATCTTCACACCAGCAATGCCCCAGCTCTCCAACTTAGCTTCCATCATCTTTTCAAACTTAGCTTGGCTACCACCCAACAAGTTCGCCAACAACAAAGCAGCACCATTCGAAGATGGCACCATCATCGCGTCGATCAATTGTTGCACCGTGTACGTCTTCTCAGCCGTCATTGGCGTGTTAGCCACTGACAAGTCTTGACTGAAGGCGGCGATATCCTCAGGCACCTTCACCTTTTGTGACAATGAAATCTTACCTGACTTGATTGCTTCCTTCACCATGTACATCGTGATCAACTTAGTCGTTGAAGCGATTGGCAAACGCTCCGTTCCATTTTGATCAGCAATTACTTGACCAGTTTGGGCGTCAACCACAACACCCGCCTTCGTTGATTGTAGGCCTGGGTCAACCAACGCTGCACTCGCACTCGTCCCAACTGATGCCAACACACCCGCTGCCATCAAACCTGCCATCATTTGCTTCGTAACCTTACGCATATCTTTTCCTCACTCTTATCGCGCCACAGTCATCATTCCGTAACGCATTACTTAATATACTTATTATTTACAAATAACTTATGCATTATTTGCCTGAAATATGAAGAAAATGTGGTCGTCGGGAAATAGTGGTTTGTGGTTAGTGTCCGACCTGTCGGTCGGAGTGACCTGCCTCTTCTTTAGGCTCGCTAACCCAAGTGGACCATGACCTGTGGGGAGCGGAGTCCACTGCGTTGCAGCGTACACCTTTACCTCCTCGTGGCTCTAAGCGGGAAACCCGCTAAGAACCCACACCCACGGGTCAAGGTCCACTTGGGTCTATACGCTCGGCGGGGCAGGTCACAACAGCCGAGCAGTACTCTATTTGTTTGATTTTCATCCACCACAATACTGCAAGGTGAACTGTTCACCCATTCGTTTCCCAGTAGATGTAAATCTCAAACAGACAAGAACATCTCGGCTGCTGTGGCTGGGGGCGCCCCGCGTATAGAACCGGACATGGCTAAACCTGTGGGGGTACTACTTAGGGATTTATCCCTTAGTAGTACGGAGGGTAAAGGTGTACCGACCGCGGTCGGGACTCAGCCTCCCACGGTTTTGACATGTCCGGTTTAGCGGGCCTACAGAAGCCCCCAGCCACTCGACGCAACGCGTCGACACTCAGCACCTACAAAAAAGCCCAACAACCAAAAACTGATTGTTGAGCTAGTGTCATGTTTAATTTTACAACGTGTCTTCTGGCACGATCTTGTCAGCACCAAAGTATGGACGCAAAACTTCAGGAACCGTAACCGTTCCGTCTTCGTTTTGGTAGTTCTCCAAGATAGCAGCAACTGTACGTCCCACGGCCAAACCTGAACCGTTCAACGTGTGTACAAATTGCAACTTACCTTCTTCGTCACGGTATTGGATACGTGCGCGACGAGCTTGGAAGGCTTCCGTGTTTGAAACTGATGAAATCTCACGGTAGATGTCTTGCTCAGGCATCCAAACTTCCAAGTCATAAGTCTTGGCAGCTGAGAATCCCATGTCTCCCGTTGACAACGTGATGACGTGGTATGGCAAGTTCAACTTTTGCAAGATGTTTTCAGCGTTAGCCGTCATGTCTTCCAAAGCTTGGTATGATTGCTCAGGCTTCGTAAACTTAACCATTTCAACCTTGTTGAATTGGTGCATACGAATCAAACCACGCGTGTCGCGTCCAGCTGAACCAGCTTCTTGACGGAATGATGGTGAAACAGCCGTAACTGAGTATGGCAACTTGTCAGCATCAATCACTTCTTCACGGAAGTAGTTCGTCAAAGGCACTTCGGCCGTTGGAATCAACGTCATGTCGTCGTTCGTTCCAACACGGTAAGCGTCTTCCATGAACTTAGGGTATTGTCCCGTACCAAACATAGCAGCATCCTTAACCATGTATGGCGTGATCATTTCCTTGTAGCCTTCCTTTTGGTGCTCGTCCAACATGAAGTTGTAAACGGCACGCTCTAGGCGGGCTCCTTGGCCAACGTAGTAGACGAAGCGAGCACCGGCAACCTTAGCACCGCGCTCCCAGTCCAAGATACCAAGGTCTTCACCAATTTCGTAGTGGGCCTTTGGCTTGAAGTCGAATGAAGGAATTTCTCCCCAAGTACGCTCTTCGCGGTTAGCTTCTTCGTCAGCACCAACTGGAATCGTTGGGTTTGGCAAGTTAGGGAAGTGCAACATGCGGTCTTGGATAGCCTCGTCAACCTTAGCAACTTCTTCGTCCAATTCCTTGATCTTAGCAGATACTGCTTGCATCTCGGCGATAGTCTCTGAAGCATCTTCCTTGTTGCGCTTCTTCAAACCAATTTCGTCTGAAACCGTGTTACGACGAGCCTTCAACTCTTCAGTTTGTACCAACAATTCGCGACGCTTAGCATCGTCAGCAATCAACGCATCAATTTCTGATGGGTCAACACCACGCGTTGCCAAACGTTCCTTGACGCTTTCCGTTTCGTTACGGATCAACTTCATGTCTAACATATTCTTATTCTCCTAATTAATCACGCAAACCCAATTCATCAATCTTTTCGTCGATCAATGCCAAAACTGCCTTGGCAGCTTCTGGGTCATTCACAAAGTCGTGCTTGTCACCATCGATACTTAGCTTTGGTGAACGATCATAACTTTCGAACCAAGCAATGTAGCGTTCGTTCAACTTCTTGTAGTAGTCGTACAATGATGGATCGTGGTCGATTTGCTCGAAGTCGCGACCACGCTTTTGAATGCGGGCCAACATCGTATCGAAGCTAACGTGGATGTAAATCAACAAATCTGGCGTTTTTACGATAGCGTCGTCAGAAAAATCAACTTGCTCCATCATGTTGTTCAACAAATCACCGTAGATAGCAACTTCAGTTTGCGTTGCACGTTCCAAGTCAGCGTTCAATTGGAACAACAACAAGTCCTCAAAGATTGAACGGTCGATAACGTTCAACTTGCTTCCTTGTGCGTCCTTGATGTTATCCATACGCTTGTTCAAGAAATAATTTTGTAGCAAGAACGCGTACTTCTTTGGATTCTCGTAGAACAAAGGCAAAATTGGGTTGTCATCTACGGACTCATAAAATGCTTCACTTCCCAAGTGCTCAGCGAGCATCGTCGTCAAACTGGTCTTCCCAGCTCCAATAGTTCCCGATAATACAATCATCGTGTCGTCCTGCTTTCTCAAATCATAATTAATTCTATTTTAGCAAATTTTGCGCGTGCTTAAAACTCCCTTATTTGGTTAAGCGGTCGCTATATTTTGCCGTGTACTCTTCAAGTGCTGGGATGTCATCGCTCTTAGACTTGTTGTAATCACCACCAGCATTACCTGTGTATTGTTCAAGGGAGATATTTTGTTCCTTAATAACCTTAGCCGCTGTCATGCCAACATAGCGCATGTGCCATTCCTCGTGAGAATAGCCGGTTGAACTCGTTAGGTCAGCTGGGTAACGGACAATCAAACCATACTTGTAAGCATTGTCACGCAACCACTTGGCCGCAGCTGGATCAGAACCACCTTCTGCAAACAAACCACCGCTACCGTTACGCAAGTCGAACGCCAAACCTGATTGGTGTTCTGAGTAGCCAGGTCGCGCTGATACCGCATCGGCTTCAGCTTGGCCTTCAGACGCAACGTAACCATCGTACAACGTCTTTTGATAATCATAGCCACGGTAGCCAGACACTGTATCACCAACATCAAAGCCAGCTTGCTTCATGGCCGCAATCAGTTGGTCCTTGGCCTTTTCAGTTCGTGGACTCAAGCCACCGTTATATGGGTTGTAATCAGCTGGCAATGGGTGCTTCTTATTCACAACCATCAACAGCGTCGCTTCTTCGCTGCCTGGCTTAATCGTCACCGGATAAGCCTTCTTTTCACTGCTTGATTGTTGCTTTGCTGGTTGCTTAGTCGTTGTTTGTGTCTTCTCGGCTGGTTGATCTTGGTGCAATAACCAATAACCACCACCGGCCAACGCTACGACAACCAGACCGGTACCAACAAGTTTTCCAAATTTCATTCTCGCATTCCCCTCATAATATCATTGCTTCTAGTGTACCATTTTGTATACAAAAAGGGCCTTGAACAAAATGTTCAAGACCCTTAAATTCGCAATCTATTACTTCTTTCCAGAAGCAACGTGGATACGGTTTACGGCACGCAACAAAGCGACCTGTGCACGTTCCACATCACGAGTTGAGTTATCATCAGCCAAACGGCGCTCAGCGCGTTCCTTGGCTGACTCCGCACGAGTAATGTCGATGTCAGCAGCACGCTCTGCAGCGTCAGCGACAACCGTCAACTCGTTTGAAGAAAACTCGGCAAAACCGCCACTAACGGCAAGGCGTTCTTCAACACCGTTGACGTCATCGACAATCTTAACTTCGCTAACCTTCAAAGCAGCGATAATTGGTGCGTGGTTCGCCATGACACCTACTTCACCGCCAGTCGTGCTAAGCACAACCAACGTAGCAGTCTCATAATCGAACACGACACCGTTCGGCGTTACCACCTTAACATGTAGGCTGTGTTCATTCATGGCGCGCCCTCACTATTGAGCCATCGTAGCAGCCTTTTCAGCTACTTGTTCGATGACACCAACGTTACGGAAGGCATCTTCAGGGTATTGGTCGTACTTACCTTCCAAGATTTCCTTGAAGCTACGTACAGTTTCAGCAACTGGTACGTACTCACCCTTCAAACCAGTAAACGTCTCAGCGACTGAGAATGGTTGTGACAAGAAGAATTGAATACGACGAGCGCGGTTAACGATCGTCTTCTCTTCATCTGACAACTCATCCATACCCAAGATTGAGATGATGTCTTGCAACTCACGGTAGCGTTGCAAAGTACGTTGTACTTCCGTAGCCACTTCGTAGTGTTCTTGACCAACAATCTCAGGCGTCAAAGCAGTTGACGTTGATGCCAATGGATCCACGGCTGGGTAGATACCTTGTTGCGTCAAAGCACGCTCCAAGTTAGTCGTGGCATCCAAGTGGGCAAATGTCGTCGCAGGAGCAGGGTCAGTATAGTCATCGGCAGGCACGTAAACGGCTTGGATTGACGTAACTGAACCCTTTTGCGTTGACGTAATACGCTCTTGCAATTGACCCATTTCAGTTGCCAACGTAGGTTGGTAACCAACGGCTGATGGGATACGTCCCAACAAGGCTGAAACCTCTGAACCAGCTTGCGTGAAACGGAAGATGTTGTCGATAAACAACAACACGTCTTGTCCGTTAACATCACGGAAGTGCTCAGCGATTGTCAAACCAGTCAACGCAACACGCATACGTGCTCCAGGAGGCTCGTTCATTTGACCATAAACCATGGCCGTTTGCTTCAAAACGCCTGAATCTTGCATTTCGTGGTACATGTCGTTACCTTCACGGGTACGCTCACCAACACCAGTAAATACAGAGATTCCGTTGTGACCTTGAGCGATATTGTGAATCAACTCTTGAATCAAAACTGTCTTACCAACTCCGGCACCACCAAACAATCCGATCTTTCCACCACGGATGTAAGGTGCCAACAAATCGATAACCTTGATACCAGTTTCAAGGATTTCAGTAGATGTGGCCAATTGGTCGTAAGCTGGGGCCTCACGGTGGATAGGGTCACGAGGAACATCCTCACCCAACTCTTCACCACCATCAACGGGGTTACCCAAAACGTTGAACACACGTCCCAACGTAGCTTCACCGACAGGCACACTAATTGGTGCATTAGTGTCTTCTACGGCCATTCCACGTTGCAAACCATCAGTTGAGTCCATGGCGATCGTACGTACGACACCATCACCCAAAGCCAAAGATACTTCGACCGTCAACGTACCTTGCTCACCCTTATCGATGATCAAAGCGTTGTTGATGTCAGGTACTTGAGTTCCTGATGGAAAGGCAACGTCGACGACTGGACCAATGACTTGAACAACACGTCCGGTACTCATTGTCGTTTCCTTCCTTCATTTCAAAAGGTTGTTATGACGCTTGGATTAATCCAAAGCAGCCATACCACCTGTAATTTCTGTAATTTCCGTCGTAATCGCACTTTGACGCGCACGGTTAAATTGCAATTCCAACGTACGGATGATCTCCTTAGCGTTATCCGTTGCAGATGACATTGCGTTGGCAGAAGCCGCGTGCTCAGCCGTCTTGGCATCCAAGATAGCACCGTAGACCAAACTCTCAGCATATTGTGGCAAAACCACACCAAGAATTTGTTCTGGAGAAGGATCCATTTCGTAATCCGCCTTCACTGAATCTTCAGACGTTGGTTCCATGTCGTCAGTAGAAACTGGCAACATCTTCTCCAAACGCAATTCATTTTGAATACGTGATACGAAGTGTTGGTATGCAACAGTCAACTCATCAAAGACTTCGTTATCGTACATTGTCGTAACGGTCTTAACGATTTCGCGAACCTCGTTAAAGGTAGGCACGTCAGACACACCACGGTATTCGTACGCAACGTTGTAGCCACGCTTCTTGAAGAAGTCTGAGGCATTACCACCAACGGCCAAAATAACCACTTGGTCAGGCGTCAATTGACGCTCTTCGATAATCGCCATCATACCCTTCAATAGCGTTGAGTTATAACCACCAACCAAACCACGATCAGAAGAGATGACCAAGAAGCCAACCTTCTTCACATCACGTTGTTCTAGCAAAGTACCAGAAACATTGTTGATGTGCGCATTAGATAAGTGAGCCACAACGTCGTGCAAGGCGTTAGCATACGTTGTGTATGATCCACCGTGACGTTGAATTTGGCTCAACTTAGCCGTTGAGACCATTTGCATGGCACTCGTGATTTGTCGCGTCTTTTTTGTTGAGGCAATTCGGCGTTGAATATCTTGCAAAGAAGCTGCCATTTATCGCCCCTCCCTAATTATTGGGCACTTGGCGCAAAGGTTGCCTTGAACTCCGTAATAGCGGCGTTCATAGCATCTGCATCAGGCAAGTCCTTTGTGTCAACAATCGTTTGCAACAATTCGTTGTGTGAAGCACGAACAGCTGCGATCATTTCTGATTCGAAGCGTTGGATATCTTCAACAGCAACATCGTCCATAAAGCCACGAGTCAAGGCGTACAATGACAAAACTTGCTCTTCAACTGGCAATGGTTGGTGCAAAGGTTGCTTCAACAACTCAACCGTACGACGACCACGGGCCAACTTAGCTTGCGTTGCCGCATCCAAGTCAGAACCGAATTGTGCGAATGACTCCAACTCCTTAAATGAAGCCAAGTCCAAACGCAACGTTCCGGCAACCTTCTTCATCGCCTTAATTTGGGCGTCACCACCAACACGTGAAACAGAAGTTCCGGCATCGATGGCAGGACGAACACCGGCGTAGAATTGGTCGGCATCCAAGAAGATTTGTCCGTCAGTGATTGAGATAACGTTAGTTGGGATGTACGCAGAAACGTCACCCGCTTGCGTTTCGATAACTGGCAAAGCAGTCATTGAACCGCCACCCAATTCGTCTGACAACTTAGCAGCACGTTCTAGCAAACGTGAGTGCAAGTAGAAGACGTCACCAGGGTAGGCTTCACGTCCAGGAGGACGACGAAGAATCAATGACAGCTCACGGTAAGCCGTAGCTTGCTTTGACAAATCATCGTACACAATCAAGACGTGCTTGCCGTTGTACATGAACTCTTCACCCATAGCTGCACCGGCATAAGGAGCCAAGTACAACATAGGAGCTGGTTCTGAAGGACCGGCTGACACAACAATCGTGTAATCCAAAGCGCCCATTTGACGCAAAGTTTCAACTTGCGTACGCACAGTTGAATCCTTTTGTCCAATAGCCACGTAGATAACGATCATGTCTTGATCCTTTTGGTTCAAGATTGTATCGATGGCTACAGACGTCTTACCAGTCTTACGGTCACCGATGATCAATTCACGTTGTCCACGTCCAATTGGAACCAAAGCGTCGACGGCCTTCAAACCAGTTTGTAGTGGCTCGAAAACAGACTTACGCTCCATAACACCTGGGGCCTTTACTTCAACAGGACGAGTGCTCGTCGTGTTAATTGGTCCCATTCCGTCGATTGGTTGACCCAATGCGTTAACAACACGTCCGATCAATCCCTCACCAACAGGCACTTCCATGATACGACCAGTGCGCTTAACAGTATCGCCTTCGCGAATCTCGTCGTACTTACCCAAGATAATGATACCAACATCATTAGACTCAAGGTTTTGTGCCATACCAAATACGCCGTTCTCAAACTCGACCAATTCACCGGCAAGAGCGTTCTCCAAACCGGTTACACGGGCAATACCGTCACCAACGTAGGTAACAGTTCCCGTTTCTTGAACAGTCAATTCGTCTTGATAGTTGGCCAATTGGCTCTTGATGAGTGAACTGATTTCTTCAGCTTTGATGCTCATTTCAGCAGTTCCTCTTTCTTTAAAGTGTGTCTATTCATCACACACAACATCAATTTCTACTAGATTTTCAGATTACTAGCGGATGATACTCTGACGAATAGCAGCTAACTTAGTTGCTAATGACCCATCCAAAATCTGGTTGTTCGCTTGTACAACAACACCACCAAGCAAGGCTTCGTCGACAACTTGTGTCAACTTAATCTCCTTAGCTTCAAAGCGCTTTGCAAGTTGTTCCGTCATACGGGCAGCTTGTTCGTCGCTCAAAGCAACAGCAGTCTTAACCTCGGCATATACCACACCTTCAGACTTGTTAACCAAGTCCTCGTAAGCCGTGATAATTGCAGGTAGGTCGCTGAAACGGCGATAATCATACGCCATTTGCAACAAGTTCTTAACCACTTGGCTAGCTCCATCAGATAGCGTTGCTACCATTTGTTGCTTAGCTGACTCAGGCACACGCATTGATTCGATAGCCTTCGTCAATTCTGGGTTTTCCACCAATACTGTACGTACTTCAACCAATTCGGCCAAAGTTGCAGCATCCGTGTTTTGGTCATGGGTTAATTCGAACAAAGCAACGGCATATCGCTTAGCAATCGTTGCTTGATCCAATGCCATTACTTGTTACCTAACCCTTCGATGTAGGCGTCAATCAACGCCTTTTGATCATCTAACTTTAGTTCCTTTTGGATAATCTTTTGTGCGATCGTCACTGACAATTCAGCAACATCGTTCTTAACGCCAGCCATTGCTTCGGCACGCTCTTGCTCGATTTGAGCTGAAGCTTGATCCTTAGTAGCTTGGGCAGCTGCGTGCGCGTCCGCAACGATTTGATCACGTTGGTTTCCTGCAGCAGTCTTAGCGTCAGCGATGATGCCGTTTGCTTCAGTGCGAGCTGATTGCAATTGAGCTGAACGCTCAGCTGCATCGGCTTCGGCTTGCTTACGGGCCTC
Organism: Weissella confusa; assembly: GCA_001436895.1. Classification (GTDB taxonomy): domain Bacteria; phylum Bacillota; class Bacilli; order Lactobacillales; family Lactobacillaceae; genus Weissella; species Weissella confusa. Next base: position 18,296 of record JQAY01000008.1, on the reverse strand, counting down.
TTCAGCAGAGTCCAAATCGTTAGAAACCTTTTCCGCACGCTTTTCCATCATCTTTACTACTGGACCCCAAGCGAAGTGCTTCAAAAGAAGCATCAACACAAGGAATGCCACTAGTACAAACAACATGTTACCCAAAGCCAACCCTTCGCTAGCACCTGCTAGAACAATTTGATTAATCATAATTAGTTGGCCTCCGCGTTACTATTACTTGCTCAACAACATGAAGGCAATGGCGATGGCAATGATAGGCACGGCCTCGACCAATCCAACACCGATGAACATGTTAGAACGCAACTTACCTTCCAATTCAGGTTGGCGAGCCATACCTGAGATCATGCTTGAAATAACAATACCGTTACCAATTCCGGCACCAATTGCGGCACCCGCTGCGGCAACACCAACACCAATGGTTGCAACGTCCATTTTTTTAATCCTCCGATTAATTAAGAAAAAATTACTCTTCAATCTCAGTCTTTTCTGAAACGTAAACTGTAGTCAACGTAACAAAGACATAAGCTTGAATACTTCCGACAAACAAAGAGAATGCTTGCCAAATCATCGTTAGCAAGAATGCTGGAACGAATGATACGACACCGGCTGATTTTGCCAATTCCCAAAGAAGAGACAAGACCATTTCACCGGCAAAAATATTACCGAACAAACGAAGTCCCAATGTCAAGAAACTCGTGAATTGTTCAATAATGTTAATTGGCAGCAATGCGCTGAATGGACTCAAGTAAACTGACTTGAAGTAGTTTTTGAATCCGAGCTTTTGAACACCCAAGTAGTGGGACATTCCGATTGCAATCAATGCCAAGGTCATCGTGACCAACGGATTAGCCGTTGGAGAACGCAAGAACGTTACGTCATTGAAGTCAACCACGAAGGCAACACCTAATTGGTTGGCAACAAAGATGAACATGAACATTGAGAATGCGAAGAACTTTAAATTAGTTCCAGTTCGATTTGGAAGCGATCCATCAACGATACCGTTGGTAAAGTCGATAATCCATTCAAGGAAGTTTTGCTTTGATGCACCAGCTGGCTTCATAACCAACTTACGTGACATCCAAAACGCCAAGAAGAAAACAATAGCGAATGTAACAGTCGTTGAAATAATGATGCTCCAGTCGAACGTTAGCCCCGCAATGCTAAAGGTTGCGGTCTTCTCACCCACAGAAATCCACCTCTTTCCTTTCTAAATAATCGCGGTGATGCGCAGAACACAGACCGTTTAAAACTTTTACCCCCTAATATTACGCCTTTTAATTGCGAATTCAACGTTTTAAGCTTCAACACTTTTGTCCCAAATGTGCAATCAGATTTAGAAATGCCGTAAAACCGCGGTTTTAAACATTCCACTTCGGAATAGATTTATATTTATATCCATAATTTGATATTTTAGATATTATAAAAAATAGCATAATCCTAGGCGTACCAACGCCTATTCCCGCTTTTTAAAGGAAAAAACCGCGGTATTCCATATCGGAAACCGCGGTTTTACTTTGTATAATTATTAACTATTTCTCTGAAGCAGCCTTTTCTGGCAAGACCAAATTCAAGAAAATTCCCAAAACAGTGGCGATGGCAACACCAGAGAATTGGATGATGTCGTTACCCTCACCTACTTGTAGGTAAGCGTTACCGATACCGATAACCAAAACTGATGACGCAATCATCAAGTTACGCTTCAAGTTGAAGTCGATCTTGTTTTCAACGATGATACGCAAACCTGATGCAGCGATAACACCGAACAACAAGAATGACACACCACCCGTAACAGCGCCAGGAATTGATTGGATCAAAGCTGACAACTTACCAACGAATGAGAACAAGATGGCGAATACGGCGGCACCAATCAAAACGTAAACTGAGTGCACCTTCGTAATGGCCATAACACCGATGTTTTCACCATATGACGTCACTGAAGGTCCACCGACCAATCCAGCAAAGATTGAGGCAGTACCGTCACCAGCCAACGTACGGTGCAAACCTGGGTTGCGCATGAAGTCACGTCCTGTCAAATCATCCAAGACCATCAAGTGACCCAAGTGCTCTGTGATCGTTACCAAAGCCAATGGCGCCATAACGATGATTGCGCCCCAGTGCATTACTGGCTTGTAATCGACGAATGGAATGTCGAAGTCTGGCAAGGCGAACCAAGCAGCGTGCGCAACTGGTGCCAAATCAACCAAACCGAACAAGATGGCGAAGATGTATCCTCCAACGATTCCCAACAAGATTGGAATCAAACCAAGGAAGCCCTTCAAGAACATGTTGAAGACAATCGTCAATCCCAATGTGATCATCGCAACTGCGAAGACACGGATGTCGTACTTGCCGTTCAACAACGTTGCTGATTGCGCAGCTGATGATGACAATGACAAACCGATAACCATGATGATTGGTCCCACCACGATTGGTGGCAACAACTTTTCAATCCAGTTTGTACCGATTACGGCAACAATGGCTGCCACAATCAAGTAGACGATACCAACTGAGATAACACCAGTGGCAACACCAGGGTATCCCGTGGTCTTCATCAACGCCACCATCGGAATGATGAAGGCAAAACTAGAACCCATGTACGCCGGAATTTGCTTCTTCGTAATCAAGATGTGGAGCAAAGTACCCACACCTGAACTGAACAAGGCAATTCCAGGATTCAAACCAACCAACAACGGTACCAAAACCGTTGACCCAAACATTGAGAACATGTGTTGCAATGACAATCCAATCCATTGCAAGAACCCAGGCTTCTCATTAACGTCAAGTACGACGTCACGCTTCATATCCATGAGCAAACTCCTCTTTAATTCCCGTCTTTATACAAAAACAGCCAGGACGACCATGTCATCCCAGCTGTAAAAAATCTTCTAACGTACAGTTGCACGTTGACCCGAACTTGTCAGTCTCGCTGGGCTGACTTAAAGACGTCTTTTCTTAACTTCACTTAGTATAAACTAGTTAACAAAGTTAGTAAACAAGCCAGCCCTACGTTAAACGTTTAACCTTTTATATTAAATTGACTTAAGCGTATCCAAGGCCAACTTAATGTCAGTTTCACCTTGGCGCATTGAAATCACGCGGTGGAATGTGTTCTCGCACTTCAACATTTCTGACAACACCTTGGCCACATCAGCGATTGTGTTCTTGCCTGTACCGGCGTTCTTCGGATTCAAATCAACCTTGCCCGTGGCTGGTTCTTCAACCAAGCCAACTGGTTGCAAAATCGTGTAGTTCAAATCCGTGTGGTCCATCAACCAGTGATCACCAAAGAACTTCGCAATGTTGTAGTTCATCATACTCTCGTCTTGCCATTCGGCTGGTGACGTTGAGTGCCATGATGACAACATAATAAAGCGCTTGATGCCCAACTTGTCAGCTGCCGTTTCTAGCTTCACCGCACCGAAAGCATCAATTTGCAACAAGTTCTTACCACGTGAGCCGGCCACAAAGTAAATGGCATCCAATTCCAATGGACGCAACTCACCAACCAACGTTGCTTCGTCTGCCAACAAATCAATGTTCTTTACTGCAACACCTTCACCAAAATCTTGGTCCGTGTGACGCGTTCCCGCAATCACTTGGCGGCCATCCGCCACAAGATTCTTAACCAACTCTTCGCCGACGCGCCCACTAGCGCCTACTACTAATACCTTCATCGCATATCTCCTCAATTTCTATTATCATCTTCACCACTATTATCAAAGACAAAAATGGAGACCGCATGAATTAATTCTTGCAGTCTCCAAATTTTCTTTAACTAATTAGTGAGTACCGAACAAACGGTCACCCGCGTCACCCAAACCTGGGATGATGTATCCGTGCTCGTTCAAACCTTCGTCCAAACCAGCCGTGTAGATATCAACATCAGGGTGGGCCTTTTGTACAGTCTCAACACCAACTGGTGCAGAAACCAACGTGATCAACTTAATCTTAGTTGCCCCGCGCTTCTTCAAAGCGTCAATGGCCATCACAGCTGAACCACCAGTAGCCAACATTGGATCAACAACCAAAACTTCACGTTGGTCGATATCTTCTGGCAACTTAACGAAGTATTCAACTGGCTCCAATGACTCTTCATCACGGTACATACCGATGTGACCGATACGTGCAGCTGGGATCAACTTCATGATTCCGTCGACCATCCCCAAACCAGCACGCAAGATTGGCACGATGGCCAACTTCTTACCAGCCAATTGCTTTTGCGTCGTCTTGGCAACTGGTGTCTCGATTTCAACATCTTCAACTGGCAAATCACGTGTGACTTCATAGGCCATCAATGAAGCAATTTCATCAACGATCTCACGGAATTCCTTCGTTCCAACATTCTTATCACGAATAATCGTCAACTTGTGTTGGATTAGTGGGTGATCAAAAACAGTTAGCTTGCTCATGTCATGTACTCCAATTCATTTTCTACTATTATACAGGTAATTGTTATTCAGCGTGTTCAATTCCACTCAATGGGAACTTATCCGTCAACGTAATAACTTCCTTCGCAATCATATCAAGAACTTCTTGGTTATCGTGGTTCTCAAAGGCACGCAAAATCATGTGTGCCACTTCGCGAGCTTCATGCTCCTTGAACCCACGCGTCGTAATTGCTGGCGTTCCAATACGGATACCTGATGTGATGAATGGGCTACGAGGCTCATTTGGAATGGCTTCCTTGTTAGTCGTAATGTGAATGCTGTCCAACAAGGTTTGGGCTTCCTTACCCGTCAAACCAGTGGCCGTCAAATCAAGGTTGAACAAGTGGTTGTCCGTACCACCAGAAATGACGCGAACCAAATCTGATTGGCTAAACACTTCAGCCATTGCCTTAGCGTTGGCCACAATTTGCTTACCGTATTCCTTAAAGCTTGGTTGCATGGCTTCGTAGAACGCAACGGCCTTACCAGCAATGACGTGTTCCAAAGGTCCACCTTGCGTACCAGGGAAGATAGCTGAGTTCAACTTCTTACCCAACTCTTCCTTGGCCAAAATCATACCACCACGAGGTCCGCGCAATGTCTTGTGCGTCGTCGTCGTAACCACATCGGCGATACCAACTGGTGATGGGTGAACCCCAGCAGCAATCAAACCGGCGATGTGCGCCATATCAACCATCAAATATGCGCCAACTGAATCAGCGATTTGACGGAAACGGTCAAAGTCAATGAAACGTGAGTAGGCTGATGCACCAGTCACAATCAACTTAGGCTTAAATTCTTCAGCCAAAGCTTGCACTTGGTCGTAATCAATCAACTCATTCTCATCCAAACCATAGGCGTGGAATTGGTACGTCTTACCTGAGAAGTTAACCGGAGAACCGTGCGTCAAGTGACCACCAGCGTCGAGGTCCATCCCCAACACGTGGTCCCCATGTTCAAGCAAAGCTGCATAAACAGCTGCGTTGGCTTGTGACCCTGAGTGTGGTTGCACGTTGGCATAGTCCGCACCGAACAATTCCTTGGCGCGATCAATCGCCAATTGCTCGATTTGGTCGATAAACTCAGTTCCACCGTAGTAACGCTTGCCAGGATAACCTTCAGCGTACTTGTTCGTCAAAATGCTACCTTGCGCAGCACGCACCCCTGCTGATGCAATGTTTTCAGATGCAATCAACTCGATGTTGTGCTCTTGACGGTCAGCCTCGCGGTCAACGGCATCCCACAACTCTGGATCAAACTCACGATAATTTGTCATTCACATGACCTCCTATTAAATCCCCAAATATAAACGATATCCCCAAAATTAATCAGCTAACAGTTCCGTTACCCAATGACCGCCGGAAGACTTTCCAAGACGGTTATTGTAGGCACTGTTCTCTGGTGTCGATGGCATGGCAGCCACCAAAACCGTGCGCACATCCTTGCGATCATCAAAGTAACGCAAACCGGCGAACAATTTTGCTGCTGCGGTATCTCCATTATCCCCGAGAGACCACACAAAGTCCATGCCAGCCAACTGGTGTTGAATAATTAAATCATTCGTCAACATCAAACCAACTGGTTCCAATTGTCCTTGGGCCCAAATGATGGCTTGCGTCCAGTCTTCTGGTGCCACCATATACACATCCTTATCAGGTGCGTAGTGGCGGTACTTCATGCCTGGTGCCTTGGGTGCTTCATCAGCATCCACGTGACGAATTTCTGAATCAACCGCCACACCTAGCACATCTTCAATTTGACCAGGTGTAATCTTACCTGGACGCAAAACGGCTGGTTGGTCAGTTGATAGGTCAATGACCGTTGATTCAACCCCGATCTTCGTGGCCCCATCATCCAAGATGCCGGCAATCTTACCATGCAAATCATGGTAAACGTGTTGGGCCGTGGTTGGTGATGGCTTACCTGATGTGTTCGCTGATGGACCAACCAATGGCGCATCAGCCTCACGAATCAACGCACGCGTCAAATCGTTATCTGGCATACGCGCTGCCACCGTGTCCAAACCACCCGTCACCGTCGTTGAAACCGTGCCGGGCTTAACTGGCAAAATCATCGTCAATGGACCAGGCCAAAAGGCGTCCATCAACTTCTTTGCCCAGTCGTTCACCTCAGCAAAGCGGTCAACTTGTTCTGGGTCGGAAACGTGCACAATCAATGGGTTGTCAGATGGACGACCCTTTGCAGCGTAAACCTTACCAACAGCCGTATCGTTAAACGCATCCGCGCCCAATCCATAGACTGTTTCAGTTGGGAATGCAACGAGTGACCCACGCTTAATCGCGCGAACCGCTGCGGGCAATTCATCAGCTGACCAAATTTTTGTCTCTGCCATGTTATGCCTCCCGTGACACTTTAATCATGCGATCATGTCCACTCATGTCTTGGCGCAATGATACTGAGACACCTGGCAACTCGCCAAAGACTGCTAGCAAAGCTGGTCCTTGTTGATAGCCAATCTCAAAGTATGCTGCTCCTTGTGGACTTAGATAATTTAATAGTTCAGCAGCCATCTTCTTGTACAAAGCCAATCCTTCGTCGTCCGCAAACAACGCCAAATCTGGCTCATACATAATGACTGATTCATCCATCACGTCGCGCTCTTGCTCACTAATGTAAGGCGGGTTTGAAATGATGATGTCGTATTGACCTGAAGCCGCACTAAACAAGTCACTCTCAATCAATTGCACTGGCTTGGCGAATTGATCAGCGTTTGACTGCGCAACTTCAAGGGCGTCAACTGAAATATCAGCGCCCGTTACATCCCAAGTTGGACGTTCAGCCCCGATGGTTACCGCAATGGCACCTGAACCTGTCCCAATATCAAGGACACGCTTAGGGTCGCCACTGGCTTTGTAATCATTGAGGACCCATTCCACCAACTCTTCAGTTTCTTGACGGGGAATCAATACACGTCGATCAACGTTGAACTCGCGCCCGTAGAAAGCAGCGTGGCCCAATGCGTATTGCACTGGTTGACCACCCTTGATGGCACGCACGGCCACCATGAAACGCAAGCGCTTCTCATCTTCCAAGACGGTATTCAAGTTATTCGCCAATTGCGCATAATTCCAATCCATCATCCCCGTTAGTAGATAATCGATTTGTGCTAGTCGCTCTTCTTCATCGTGAATGTATGGCTCAAGTTGCCAATCACCCCAATCGCGAACTGCTTGAATTGTCCATTGTTCATCAAACATTGTGTCTTATCCTTGCTTCAATTCTTCCAACTTGGCCGTTTGGTCAGCGATAATCAAGGCGTCGATAATGTCGCCCAATTCGCCGTTCATGATACGGTCCAACTTGTTCAATGACAAACCAATACGGTGGTCCGTCACACGGTTTTGTGGGTAGTTGTACGTACGGATACGTTCTGAACGATCACCAGTACCAACGGCCGTCTTACGTTGCTCAGCATACTCAGCTTCGTTTTGTGAAGCATAGTAGTCGTAGACACGAGCCTTCAAGATTTCCATGGCCTTCGCACGGTTTTGTTGCTGTGAACGTTGGTCTTGCATGGCAACCACGATACCCGTAGGCAAGTGGGTCATACGAACGGCTGATGACGTCTTGTTGACGTGCTGTCCACCGGCACCTGATGAACGGTAAACATCGACACGCAAATCCTTGTCTTCGATTTCAATGTCAACATCTTCGTATTCAGGCATAACACCAACCGTCGCAGTTGACGTGTGCACACGACCAGCTGATTCAGTATCAGGCACACGTTGCACACGGTGCGCACCGTTTTCAAACTTCAACTTTGAGTAAACGTTGTTACCAGTAATCATCAAAACGATTTCCTTGTACCCACCGATTTCAGTCTTGTTCTCGTCGATGACTTCAACGTTCCAGCCTTGCTTTTCAGCATAGCGTGCGTACATGTCGTACAAGTCACCGGCAAACAAAGCAGCTTCGTCACCACCCGCAGCACCGTGGATTTCCATGATGATGTTCTTGTCGTCGTTAGGGTCCTTAGGCAAAAGCAAGATCTTCAACTTCTCTTCGATTTCTTCCTTCTCGCCCTTCAACTCCTTCAATTCTTCCTTGGCCATCTCTTCCAATTCAACGTCGCCAAGTCCCTCGTTCAACATCTCTTCGTTACCTTCGATGCCTTCGACAACTTCCTTGTAACGCTTGAACGTCTCAACGGTTTCACGCAAGCTACCTTCTTCCTTAGAAAGCGCCATGAAACGTTGTGTATCTGAAATGACATCAGGGTCAGAAATCAATTCGCTGATTTCATCATAACGGTCAACAACCGCTTGGACCTTCTCAAAAATCTCATCCATGTTGATTCAAATTCCTTTTCTTAAATATGTATTAGTTCTTTGCCATACGACGTGCGATAGCAGCCATATCAGGGTGGTTGTAGTGGTAACGGCATACAGGCATGTAGGCTTCATCCCCACCAATTTGAACCTGTGCACCTTCGTAAACTGGTTGTCCATCAGAAATACGCAAATTCATCGTTGCCTTACGACCGCAGAATGAACAAAGCGTCTTCATTTCCTCGATCTTGTCAGCATAAATCAATAGCGCTTCTGAACCTGGGAACAAGTTATTGAAGGCATCGTTCTTCAACCCAAAAGCCAGTACCGGAATGTTCAAGTCATCAACGACTTGCGTCAACTCAAGCACTTGCTCCTTGGTCATAAATTGTGCCTCGTCAATCAAGACTGCGGCGACGTCGTCTTGTTGATCTTGAATCAACTTGAACAAGTCATCCGCATCACTGATTGCCAACGCTGAACGTTGCATCCCAATACGTGATGCAATTTCACCAACCCCTGAACGGTTGTCTAAGGCACTTGTTAGTAGCAACACGTGACGTTGTTGCGTTTCATAGTTGTGAGCGACCTTCAAAATTTCGATACTTTTTCCGCTCGCCATTGCACCGTATCTAAAAAACAGTTGCGCCATGTGTTGCCACCTTCCTTCTGCCAAATTTAAAATTAGTTAGTTTGACACTCATTTAACAGTATAACGAAATTTCGCCTATAAAAAAAGAAGAGAACTAGCAACAGTTCTCTTCTTGGTATTTACTCAGCTAGATTCTTATAATTCATGATTTTCTTGTACATCGTCTTATACTCGGCGTTCGTCATCGTAGCCTTGTATGGTGGAATGTAGAAAATCTTAGCGTGCTTATCAAGGTAGTCCATTGGGTTCGTCTTAGCAGAATCCATGGCCTTCTTCCACGTATCACGTGAGATGCCTTGCTTGTCAGCTTGCCAATCCAACACAAATGACGCCAGCGCTCCGACATTATACGTTTCAGCATATGCACCACTGTCTAGGTAAGCCAAACGGTTTTGCTTAAACAACGTACGCACTGCCGCATCATTTTGCTTCATCGTCTTCACCTTATCTGGGTACCCAGCGAATAGTGATGAACGAATCTCATAGTAGTAAGCCGTTCCTTCCAAGCGATCATCTTCGAAGGTTGCCTTGTAGTCCTTCTCGTAATTTTGCTTGTAGTAGCGGTACGTTGCCAAGGCTTGTGCCAATGACTTTTCAGACTTATTCGTGTAAGCTGCCATCAATTGTTCTTGCAATTGCAACCGAACGCGGCGCGCATCGGTGTGCTTCATGTACTCATCATGTTCCAAGTTGTAATGCTTCTTAGGGAATTGCCAGCTATCTTGCTCCGTTGCGTGGAACATTTCGTGGACGTACGTAATAAACAAATCATACGTTCCCAGGTGTGGATAACGCACCAAACGCTTGGTGTCGTGCAACTCCTCGTTCGTAACGGCCATGAACGCACCCGACTTACCGTGCGCATTAAATGCTAGGAACCAACCTGCAAGTGGTTGCGGGTCAATATCGTAGCTCAAGGCTTCCTTTTCAGTCATGTCTGACACCTTACCCGTTGGCGTCACCATCCAAAACTTCTTATCATCAACACCGTTGATGATGGCGTATTGGTTAACGTCCTTGTTCTTTGGCCAAAGTGAAGGTGCCACCTTGTGGTATGCCTTCACTTGATTAGCGAATGTCTTATGAACATATGCGCTAGCGTCTTTATCAGCACGCGCATCTGTAATTCCAAACTCAGTGCCAGCTGCATTGGCATGTGCGGTCATTAGCCCCAAGCCAGCAACGGCTGCAATCGCTCCCAAAACGATTGCTGATTTCTTGAACTCCATCGTACAGTCCCACCTTCAACTTTTTGTTTTTTGATTAATACAAACAGTTTACAAAAAGTTTGCAGAATTGTCTTTTAATAAGTCTGCTTAATCCCACATAAAAAGCACTCACCATTACAGTGAGTGCTTCTATTTCTTATTTAGAATGATTCTGGCTCGATGTTGGCCATCTTTTCTGCCCAGTTCACTTCAGGGTACTTGCGCTCCAATGCCGTTTGCAAAACGTGCAAAGCCAAGTTTCCGTTACGCGTGAAGATAGGTCCGTGGAAGTACGTACCGTAAACATTGCGGTAAACCAAACCTTCACCGCCGTCTTCACCGTTGTTTCCCTTACCTTGAAGAACCATACCCAAAGGACGCTCTCCTTCACCTAGGAACGTACGTCCTTGGTGGTTTTCGAAACCGCGGTATTCGTTACCGTTAACTTCGTCCTTGATCAACACATTACCGATAAAACGGCTGTGTTGTTGGTTCAACGTGTAGTGATCCATAACTGAGATACCCTCAACACGCGTACCATCAGCCATCAAGAAGTAGTGACCCAACAATTGGAAGCCACCGCAAACGCCCAACAAAGGTCCATCAGATTCGATGTAACGCTTGATGGCATCTGCCTTAAACTTCAAATCTTCCGCGACGATTTGCTCTTCGTAGTCTTGACCACCACCGAACAAAACGAAGTCGTACTTCTTATCATCAAACTCATCGCCCAATGAAATCAATTGAACATCTACGTCGACACCGATTTGTGAAGCGTAATAACGCATCGCCACGATGTTTCCGTAGTCACCGTAAGTGTTCATCAAATCACCGTACAAGTGTGCGGTGTGCAAAACGTATTCTGCTGCCATGTTCCTTATTCTCCCATACCAGTCTTGATGAAGCCTTCTTGTGCCAATTGAGCACGCAATTGCAACATCGCAGTGTAGGTTGCCGCAATGTAAACACGCTCAGTTGGCATGCTGTCGATTGCTTTAACAATTTGCTTGAGGTCTTGGTAGACCGGAAGATCACCGTAACCAGCCATCTTCAAACGGACGTACAAGTCCTTATAACGTTCACCACCAGTGACAATCTTTTGCATACCAGAATCTTGCAAAGACTCGAAATCAGTATCCCAAATCCAGCTTGTGTCGATACCGTCAGCATAGTTGGCGTTCAACAAAGCAATCAATGAGAATGGTTGATCATCCGTCTTCATCATGTCGATAACTTGGTTCGCACCCACTGGGTTCTTAATCAAGACAATCGTCACTTCCTTGCCGTTCACCTTAACCGCTTCTTGGCGACCAAAGATTTGGGCATTTGATTCGAAGGCGTGGTGAATTTGTTCCGTAGAAACACCTAAGTAACGACCAACAGCATAAGCTGCCAAAGCGTTGTAGATGTTGTACATCCCACCAATTTCGATTTGGTACGTCTCGCCATCGATATCAAAGTTTGAGAAACGTGGCGTCATCTCGTTAACCTTCGTTACGGCATAATCCAACTCCGGACGCTTGAAATCGTCGGTAACTGAGAAGTAGTCACCTTGGTTTCCGAACGTCATAAAGTGATAGTGTAGCACCGTATCGTCAGTTGGTGACAAAATACCGTCAGTATTGTGTGGTGCTTTCATGTCACCATCAGCTGGCAAGTGGTTGAAACCAAAGTAAACCTTTGGATTTGGCAAGTTACCACGCATAAAGATTGGTGAATCTGCGTTGGCGATAACCGTTGCCTCAGGGAACAAACGGATTCCCTTCAAAATCTTGTCGTAGGTCGTGTAAATTTCACCGAATCGGTCCAATTGGTCACGGAAGATGTTTGTCAAAACAAACGCCTTAGGCTTCAATTGACGCGCAACGGCTTCCACGTTGGCTTCATCAACTTCCAAAAGTGCGATTGGGCGTTGTGACTTGTCAGTCACTTTGGCCGTCAACATCGTTCCCGTGATTCCTTGCATCATGTTTGAACCTGATGGGTTCGTGATAACGTCAGGGTACTTCTCACGCAAAACGCGGGTCGTCAAAGTTGTCGTCAACGTCTTTCCGTTAGTTCCTGTAATCAAAATAACGTCGTAGTGTTCTGCCAACGTCGTCATAACTTCAGGATCAATCTTCGTTGCCAACTTTCCTGGCAATGATGTACCGCCACGACGCAAAATGTCGTGCAATACCACGTATGAACTTTTACCAACAAAAGTTGCCAATGCACTCTTAAAGCTCATGTCGTCCTCCTACTGCATCGTTAAACGATGTTTATCTGTCAAATTAACTAACTTACAGTTTACCATTCTCCCGCATAAAAAGTTAGGGTAATAGGTAAACACGCGAAACTTTATAGTACGCAATTTTGGACTTACTTTCAATAGGGCAAACAAATAAGCCAGCCGACGTCGATGCGTCAGCTGGCCTATTAGGTTTAATTAACGTGATTCCAAGTGCCGTTTGAACCGGTTGTAAATTGGACGAGGGCGCCCAGGTATGAAATTTGCAGAATTAACGCATATAACAATTCCGGAATGATCAGGAACGCAAATATTCGAGCTTTCCAGCCGACGTGCCACACTGACACCACGCGTTCGATGATGAAGATAATCCCAATCACCGCCCAGAATGGCGATAGGAACAAGCCGAATTCAGCAAACAAAATCGTTTGCAAAACCAAAAATCCTAAAAAGGCCGCAATCGAAATTGACAACATAATCTGTTGGAAAATGTAGGGTTGCATTGTTTTGTTAGGCTTGCGTGAAAAGACCTGTTGCAGCGCACCTAAATACCAGCGGCGACGTTGCAAATACAAAAGTCGCACAGATGGCATCGTTTCGGTATAACAGCGGCATGATGCTGGTGAAATCAACTTCGCACCAACATCCTTCAAATCCAATGTCATCGTGAAGTCTTCCGTGATTGACTCTGGGTTATAAAAATATCCTTTCTCATCGTAGATTGCTTTCAACTTTGACCCGCGAATCAATGACGCGGTTCCCGTCAACACAAAGACCTTTTGCTTATACAAAATTTCTTTGCAGTAGCGCTCCCATTCAAGTGATTGGCAATACTTCAAAAAGCCCCGGTTATCATCGGCACGAAAAACGGATCCAACCGCATCGTATTTGCCACTCGCAATTAATGGGCGTGCACAGGCCACCCAGCCCTCCGCAATTTGGGTGTCCGCGTCACAGATGAAGACCATCAAATTTGGAATCGAAAAATCGACATATTGTGATAACGCTTGATTAAGCGCCCCAGCTTTGCGCGCGGTGTTATTAACCGTATCAAAAGCGGTCGCCCCTCTATTTAGGGCAACCGCTTTTGTGTTGTCTGTACAATTGTCGCAGGCCACAATCACTTCGTCTACTTGCTTCAAGAGGCTGTCTACTGTCGCCCCAATTAATGCGCCTTCGTTGTGAGCCGGCACAACCGCCACAACGCGCATCTTTCCATCACCTGCCATGCCTGACTACTTCCAATCTTCGTCTTCGACAAGCTTAACAGTCAACATACGAACGACTGCGATTGCCGCTAGCATTGCAAAAAACAATACCAATGCAGACTCGACGCTAACGAATTGTTGAAACTCAACGCACACACCAGCACCAGCTACGGTTGCTGACTTAAAACAATGTCCCAAATACATACCAACAGTTCCTTCCTGTAATTCGATTTATTTTCCTTTAATAAGAAAAACATACTGCCAGTATGGTTTTGTTTTTTAAATTGCATTTCGGATACGCTGCGCGCAAAAAAAGACCGGATTTTTCCGGCCTTTAAAATTTATTTCGATAGTGGTCCTGGCGTAGACACAATAAGGGTTGCGTCACCCTGCAATGTCCACGCCTCAATGTCATGTGGCAAGATGAAACTCTTGCCCTTTTCAAGGTGATACGTCACCCCGAAAACAGTCATGTCGAGTTCACCATCAATCACCGTCCCCAACAGATAGGGATCACGTGCATCCAACGTCGCGCGGCCGTCCAATGTCCACTTATAAACATTGAAGTATGGTGCTTCGACCAATGTTGTGACGTTCAAGCCAGCATATTGGGCTGACTTACGTTCCGGTTGCTCGGGTACAAATGGTACCGTTGTCACATTCTTGGCATCAGCTAAATGCAGCTCCCGCAATTCACCCGTCTTGGCATCCACACGGTCAAAATCGTAAACGCGATACGTCACGTCCGATGATTGTTGTGTTTCAAGCGCTAGCACCCCAGCCCCCAAAGCGTGAAGCGTCCCGGCCGGTACGTAAAAGAAATCGCCAGCCTTAACTGGCACCTTGCGTAACAAGTTATCCCAGTCACCCGCATCAACGGCAGCATCGAATTCTGCCTTCGTTTGCGCATTGTGACCGTAGTAAATCTCAGCACCTGGCTCAGCGGCCACAATGTACCAAGACTCCGTTTTCCCCAATTCGCCGGCATGCTCCCCAGCATAATCATCATCTGGGTGAACTTGCACGGACAAATCTTGGTGCGCATCCAACAACTTTACTAGCAGTGGAAACGGCTTGTCAGGATTCGTGTTGCCAAACAACTGTGGTTCCTCACGCCACAATTCAGCCACCGTCTTCCCAGCGAATCGACCATTTTCACAGAACACATTCCCATTCTTGTGTCCCGAAATTAACCAAGCTTCACCCGTGGTCTCTGATGGAATATCAAAGCCAAAAACGTCACGTAGCGCAGTGCCACCCCACATCTTTTCGTGCAATGCTGGTTGCAAAATCAATGGTTCAGTCATAATAAATCTCCCCCGAAATGTACATGAAACTATCTATTTACTTGTTGAAGTGTAGGTAAATACCTGACAACCAACCGTGTTGTGCCACGTGATACCAAACAACGCCAGACGGATCATCCACGCGTTCTGTGATATCCACCACAGCGCCGTGAACAACACGACCAATTTCGCGTCCGTATGGTTGTGCATACACTGCCACATCCCCACCTGGCAGGTAATCAATCGTTGCACGCGCCATAAATGGCTTTGGCGCCCATGTTGTTGGTCGGTTCCATTCAGAAACCGGCTTCGTCGTACGACCGTCGTTATCCGTGAGCTTCATCGTTTGCATGTCATAAGCCACCCAACGTGAATCGGCCAATTGGTACCAGAACTTACCGTCACGCGTCGCAACGCGTTCGACAACCTTCATGTATGAATCCGCCCAAAGCTTTTGGCCAAGTGGCGTCGTTGATTCAATTTCATCAACTGGTTGCACGCTCGCTAGCATGCGTAGGTACTTCCCATGGATTTTTTCAGTTTCCGCAATGTCAGCACGGCGGTAATAGAACGTGACCGTGTGCATCGTCTTCTCATCAAACGTCCCTGTTAGCGTTCCTTCTGATGAGACAAAGCGATATCCTGCAACATCCGCTGGATCAAGCGAGAAGTGTTCCCCAACCGTTCCCTCGACCAAACGCGATGGCGCAATAGATGCTTTTGAATCAGCATCCTTGCTATATACCCAAACGGGCATGCCTTGTAATTCAAAGTCAGCCATCTTTGCTGCCTCCTAGTTGTAGTTTCTTACGTCTATTCTAACAGGGAAACCATGTAACCGCCTACATGACTGTCTTTGCTTAATGTTTTGTTTAGGTGTCAAAATTGTTCATAAACGAATATTAAGTTATTCTCATTTAACTAGTTGACTTCTCATAAACCATCCAGTATATTATATACATACCTTAGCAAAAGGAATAAATGCTCTGTAGTTCAGCGGTAGAATAACTCACTGTTAATGAGGAGGTCGCTGGTTCGATCCCAGCCAGAGCAGTCATAGAAAACTCGAAACCCTGTCATATCAAGGCTTAACGCCTGTATGGCGGGGTTTTTAGCACCAATTCCCCCACTTACTCCCCCTTTTTCTTGGCACTGATTTGTACCAATTGGCATCAAACTGGGGGAGTAAAAGGGGAGTAAAATTTAATACGAGCAACCAACTCTATCCAAGCCAGTTTCTAAATATTGAAACGGCTTTTTTATTTGTTTTTTTAACTCACCACATCGGGTTTATACTCGCATAATAACGTTAAACCTGTGACTTTCTCACAATTAGTTGACTTTCTCAAGTGAATACTACTCACTACACAACATTAAATCAAGTTATAACAACGACCCGATTGGCAAATCACCGATAAATCTATGTTTTATCAAGTCTTTAAAAAGACCCCCGCCCCTACTTCACAAAAAGAAAAGCACACACATTACTGTGTTCTTGTAGAAAAGTTTGATTTTGAAAAATTTTTAATAGGGGGGGTAACGGTGTTTTGGACTGAAATAAGAGGCATCAGCATGATGTTAATAGTTAAATAGTGCCCGTACCAACAATTCAAAAAATAAAAATAACTGCAGCGCGTTGAAGAGACGGCACTATTTGATATTCGGTTACTTCCTAAGCGACTCAGGCGGGGGTATAAGCGATTTTTAAATATCAATCAGATAAATTACTCACAAAAATGTAAAAACGTCTTACACGCGTTCCTATGGCTTCTCACGCAATACGTTACGCCAAATAAAAAGGCAGCAATCTATTTGATTGCTACCTAGTGTGATCCGAAAACACTGCATTGTTCGTTCGGTAAATGTTGAATCCGTCAAAAATACCGAAGGTGGACAATAAACAAACATTAACAGTTAATTTTGAGTGTAAATTAAGCCATTCTGAGAGAGAGAGAATTTTATTAACTATACCTTGTAAAAGGTAGCTTAACTCACGAACTACAAAATCAATTTTACACAGTAGTCATAGTAACTTGATAAAACAAAGCAGTCAACAAATAATTTGAATTCCATTGACAATACCCTTAGGTCATCAATCATATAGACGCGCTACCCATGTACAGCTCTTACTAGAACAATTGTAGTATTTATAAACCAGCCTCTTTAAGTTTTCGCTTCACCTTGTACTTCTGCTTCCGTATGGCTGTTGGTGTTCTGTCAAAAGTAGTGTGTAGATCATCAAACGTCATTCTATCTCCATACTTTGCTTTAAATACATTCTGATAGAAAGTTGTAAGCGTATCATACACCACGTTATCTACAATCAAACTCACCCGCTTCACATCGTCATACTCATCTCTATGTGTTTCTAAAAACCAACCTGACACCTCATAGCTTGCTACATGCTTGTCTAGTATACCGTTGAAATAGTCAGTTAATAACTTATCGTATCTTTCAGCCATTATTCAACTCTGCAGCGTCACTGTGAAATCATACGTATCACGAAAAGCGATAGCAAACTCTATCAACCCCTCTTGCATTATTTCCTGTGATCGCCTAGACGAAAGATGAGTATCACAACTAATAGCTCCGTGAGTTTCTTTTAAAATGTATTTACGCCATATCAACACACGCTTTAGCTTGTCTAAACTCATAAGGGCTTCTATTAAGCTGTTTGCATATCCAACCACATCATCAGCTGATGATCTCCCCGTCATCGAAACCCTGTTAAGCTGTTCGGGGTCTGCCTGATAAACATCAAACTGGGAAATGAACAAAATTCTAATTGCCTCCGACTTTAAAAAGTCCCTAACCTCTTTTGCTGTTGCTGCGTTATCTACCGTTTCAATCAATTTTGCCATATATTCACCTCATCTTTTCACGCATGCAAATTACATTTATTTATTGTACAACGTGTTGAACATTTATAACTCCCCCCCTCATACGACAAATTGGCTCGCTATGGAAAACGAGACTACTGCATCGGTACTCCTTGACTGTACCCA
>JQAY01000007.1:153755-156837 GCA_001436895.1 Weissella confusa | reverse complement strand
AATCTTTCCGACCAGTTAGCCGCTTAAACGTCACTCCAATTTTCGGGGTTCAGTTCAATGCCAGCTTTTTATTCTAAAACTTAAAGAATGATTTCTTAGGACGAGCGAACGAGAATCCCTCGCCTAATGTTTCTTGTGTATCCATGACCGTCACGAATGCACGTGGATCAATATCATCAATAATCTTTCGCACCACATTCATTTCCGACGGATCAACCACTGCGTAGACAACTCGTTGTTCATTGTGCGTAAAGCCACCTTCAGCGTGCAGCAATGACGTGCCACGTTCCAAATCTTGCATAATTGCATGCGAAATCTCTTCCGGCTTTGATGTGAAGATTAGGAATGCACGAGCTGCATAAGATCCCTTTTGGGTGAAGTTAACCATTTGCGCAAACACAAAGGCTGCAATAACGGTATACATCATTTGAACAACGTCAATATAAACTAGTGAAGCCGTCAAAACTACGACGTCCAGTGCGAATAGCGTACGCCCCATGGGGATGTTTAACTTCTGTTCTAAGATACGGGCAATGACGTCCGTCCCACCAGTCGTCCCGCCGTAACGGTAAATCAATCCTGATCCCAATCCACCAAACAATCCAGCTAGCAAAGCCGAAATTAGCAAATCGTGCTGCAAATCTAAATCGAATGGCATCAGTTGCCATAGCCACAGCCAGAATGACAAACTGAAAATACCATACAATGTGTAAATCAATGCGCGCTTTCCGAGCATGCGTAACCCAATTAAGAGCAATGGAATGTTCAAAAATAGTGTTGATAACGCAGGATTAATATTTAGCAATGCCTTAAAAATCAACGTGATACCCGTTACACCACCTTCGGCCAG
The DNA here is from genome assembly GCA_001436895.1 of Weissella confusa. Lineage (GTDB taxonomy): Bacteria > Bacillota > Bacilli > Lactobacillales > Lactobacillaceae > Weissella > Weissella confusa. The sequence continues at coordinate 155,987 of JQAY01000007.1, read as the reverse complement.
GTGATTGGGGATATTCACGTTAACCAGCCCCCACGCATACATAGCGGTTCCAACTGTAAAAATTGCGAAATCACGTAGTCGCATTTTTTCAATTAGACGCTCTGGCATAATATTTTCTGCCATACGAATTGCCCCCAGTACTAAAAGCTTAATGTGTAAATCATATCACAAATTCCAGTATGACAGTCATTAAAAAAAGACATGTCCAAATCGAACATGTCTGATTGTACCAATATTTAACCGCGACCACCTTGGAACTCGTTGTAAAGCGTAATACCACCGTCGATATACAATGTCGTTCCCGTAATGTATGAGGCTTCGTTAGAAATCAGCCACACAGCTGCGTTAGCGACATCGACTGGATCACCGACCTTCTTCATTGGAATCATGCCTTCCGTGTCGGCACGAACCGCTGGATCAGCGAAACGTTGTGCGTTAATTGGCGTTTCCAGAGCACCTGGTGAAATGGCATTGATACGAATGCCACGTTCAGCATACTCAAGCGCCGTTGTCTTTGTAAACATCAAGACACCGGCCTTTGCCGTTGCGTATGAAGCATACGTAGGCCAAGGAATAATGTCGTGAATTGATGAGGTGTTTAGGATGTTACCCTTTTTGTTATGCTTCAAGAAGTGTTGTACGGCAATCTTAGTTCCCAAGAAAACACCATCCAAGTCAACGTGAAGCACACGTTGCCAGTCTTCATATGATGTTTCGTGCGTTTCTGATTGAATCTCGAAACCGGCATTGTTAACCCAAACGTCGATATCGCCAAAGGCTTCAATCGCCTTGTCGTAAATCGCTTGCACACCAGCTTCTGTTCCAACATCGGCACGAATTCCCACTGCACGTCCGCCTGATTGTTCGATTAGGTAAATCAAACCATCAATCACCTTTTCGTCAGCGTTGATGTAGTTAATAACCACGTTCATCGCTTCAGATCCCATGTGACGTGCAATCGCTTCACCAATACCAGAAGAACTTCCAGTTACAACCGCTGTTTTCCCGCGTAAATCAGGATAACGGGTTGAGTCTTTTGTATGATTAATTGTCATGCGTTCCACCCTCCGTACATATATTGTACATTAATGCACATGATAAAACATGAAAATTCTATTTTCCAGACATGAAAAAAACCAGCGACCCAAAATTGGCCACTGGCTTTTCAAACTAATTAACGCTTTTGCTTACCAGCATTACGACCACCCTTTGATTCAGGGTGCGTGTTTTCACTGGCGTCATCTGTAATGTCCTTACGTGCTTGTGCATCTTGTTGTGCCTGCGCAGCCTTCATAGCTTGTGCAAATGGACCAGTTGGTTCTGATTGCAACTTACCAGACAACGCATCGTCAACAACATCCTTCACTTCGAACGTGTCTGCAACGTGTTGACGCAAACGTGGACGCCAAACGATGATAATCAACGTTTGGATAATCATGACCAATGCACCAACGAAGAAGTACAACGCAATACCACCGTTAGTTACCCAAGTCATGAATAGCATCATGATTGGCATAATCATCATCATTGATTGCATTTGCTTCTTTTGCTCGGCCGGTACGCCAACCATTGACAAGTATGCTTGCAAACCGTAAACGACGGCTGTTGCAATTGCCAACACTGGTGATTGCGTTGCCAACTTAATGCCGAAGAAACTTGCATTCACCAAATCGTGTGAATTCTTAATCGCTGCATACAATCCCATGAACACTGGCCATTGAATGATCAACACAGTGAAGTTCATGCCGCCTAGCAATGATACACCGTTTTCACGATAAACAGCCATCATCGCTTGAGAGGCAAGCATCTTCTCTTCTTGCGTTTGGGCGTTCTTTTGTGCTTCTTGGATCTTCGTCATTTGTGGTTGCAACAAACGCATCTTTTCTTGTTGAATCGTTGCAGCGCGTTGTTGGTGAACCATAAATGGCAACAATACCAAACGCACAACGAACGTCAAGATGATGATTGACCAACCCACTGCATTGGCACCACCAATCCAGTTTTCAGACATGTGCATGAAATTAGTCAATGGCCCTTCAAGGAAGTAACCGTGTCCCGTTACAAACAAAATGACCAACAGAATCAACAAAATTGGCGTTAAGCCTTTAATCTTCATGGAAATAACATCCTTATCTATCTCTTTTTTTAACGTATCTATTATAGCACACGGTTTTTCTTTGCGAACTTACTTTACAAAAAAACAACCATCAACAAATTGATGGTTGTTTTAGT
>JQAY01000007.1:38461-153568 GCA_001436895.1 Weissella confusa | reverse complement strand
GAACCCGCATTCCCAGCTTGGAAGGCTGGAGCACTAGCCATTGTACTACATCCGCATATTTAACTACGTTGCCTCAACAACATAGTTAATAATACAGGTAAAACGTTGTAACGTCAACCCCTTATTTCATCATTAAGCTGACAAAACGATACTTTTCCGCGCGGTTATCGCTTAGAAATGTATTCAAATCCTTGAAGTTAGCGAATATCTGCGTAATGTAATTATCTTTACGACTGGCCGGCATGACCCCGTACCATTGCAAATCTGTCATCTTGTCATATCGCGTATTGTCCATAAAAATGCCTGTTACCGGCACGACCGAAAATGAAAAGTCGGGGTATTGCGTTGCTGTTCGATGAGCAATACCTTCTGCGTCAGATTCGGTTGTGGCGGCTGTCAACAATGTATCGACGTCCTCGCCGACCATACGAACGGCGTACCAACTATGCTCGTCGCTAGTTAGTTCATCAATTGGTTGATAATCTTCTTCATCTGGCAACATCGGGTTTTACTCCTTTCTTAATTACAACTTACCAGTCAAAAATTGGGCTTCACCGTAACCAAAGCTCCAATCTTCATCACTGTTAACGACTAGGTTAATCATCACATCTTCCTTGCGCAAGCCTGTTTTCTCGTGTAGCTCAGACACCAAATTATTATAGAAGTTAACCTTTTGTTCAGTTGTGCGCGGACGCGTTACCAAACTAAATACTAGCACCTTATCTGTGCGTTCGATACCTAGACCAGTGTCCAAGATTTGCATTTCATAAGGCTCGTGTTGCGTGACAATTTGGTAGCGATCACCATCCGGTGCACCAAATGCAGCTAGCATTACTTCATATGAAATGTCCAAAATTTGCTTGATTTCATCGGGTGTACGACCCTTGATCATATCGATATTCATCTTTGGCATGTGACTTGCCTCCTTAGTTGTTATATAGGTTACTCCCGGACCTGAAAATGAGCAAGAAAAAACGTGCCTTTACAGGCACGTTTTAATCGTCATTATAGCTTTCCGTGCTTCTTCTCACCCAACGTGAACAATACCCACGCTAGTACACCGAAGAAGATTGGACCAACAACTGTCCAAATACCGCTGAACCAATCTCCCGTTTGGAATGGTGAGATAATCGTCAACAAAATTGAGATAATTGTCAAAGCCTCAACAAGAATCGTGATAATCCAAGTGATTGTTGGGTTCTTGTAGAAGATAAATGGACGCTCAACGTCGTTCAAACGCTTGAACAATGGGAACGCAGCAACCAAGAAGACATAAGGCAACGTTGATGACACATTACCCATGTTCGTCAAAACAAGGTATAGTTGCTCAGCACTCTTACCACCAAATGAAATCAAGATAACCAATACTGAAACCAAGATAGCTTGTGACCATACGGCAACAGCAGGCACATCATGTTCATTCAAAGCGATAAACTTCTTTGGCCAAACTTCCTTTGGTGAACCCAAGATGAATGACTTCAAAGGTGCATATGTCAAAACAAAGAATGAACCAACATAAGCGAAGAACATTGAAATACCAGCAAAGCGAGCAAAAATTGATCCCATGATCAAGCCAGCGCTGTGTGACATACCAAAGGCATCACCCAATTGCACACCCAAGTTATTCATCAAAACATACGTGATGTTTCCAAGGTTCGCTGACTTATCAGCCGTCAATGACGTCCAGTTAGTTGAAGCACCCCATAGCAAAATTGAGATAGCATAACCCAACCCGATGATTGTCGTTGCAATCAAAGCTGCCTTAGGATACGTCTTTTCGGCGTTATCAACGTCTTCCATGATACCACCCATTTGTTCCAAACCGGCGTAAGCAAAGATAGCGTACAAGGCAAATGAAATCATTTGACCAATTGATTGATAATCAGGGCTACCTGAGATGAAGAATGAACGCAACTTTAATGGCTCGGCGAAGTGACCACCGTGACCAATCAACACAGCAATTGAAGCCAACAACAAGATGACGTTCAATGCCATAACGAACATACCACCCATAGCAGAAATGCGTGAAATTGACTTAACACCGCGCGTTACAAAGTAAGCAACGACCAAGATGAACAAAACTGCCAAAACACCAACTGTTTGACCACCGTTCAAACCGAACAATGACCAAGTTGTTGTCATGTCCTTACCGAAAATCAAAGTTCACAACGGAATCCATACCTTTTGTGATACGGAAATCATCCAAATCACCCATGATGCCAAACCAATAAAAGTTGCAATAAACGCAACCTTCTTACCCAATGAACGTTCCATCCATGAGTAAATACCACCCTTAGCGTCCTTAAATGATGCACCAAATTCAGCGTACATCATAGAAGTTGGTAGGAAGAACAACAAGGCACCCAAAATATACCAGATGATTGCTGCATATCCCATACGCTCAAAGGCCACAGGCCCATTGGCGAAACCAAAGATGGTGGTGAACATCATCATGATTAACGCGCCAAGACCGATTTTCTTCTTGTCCATAAGAATAACCCCTTGAAAAAATTCATATTTAATTTACGAAAAAATCATAAATATACATGCAACTAGTTTACGCTTGTTTCTGACACGTGGCAATTCAATGGCCTAAATCAAACCGTTTTCTAACCTGATTAAAACCCAATTCTCACATTACCGTCGATGAAACATTAAGATGACATCAAAACCCTTATAAAGACTTGACTGTTTTTTTATATGTGTGAAAATAGAAACATTAGTAAAAGATTGAATTGAGGGAATTTCATGGCTGTCACGGTTTATTCATTTTCTCACCGCACTTCAGCGCTGAATGCATTGAAGTCAGTCGAGAGCTTTTTCGAACGTAACAACTTAGACTACGAGCTAGTACAGTTGAAGGACTCATCATCCCTCCCTGTTTCAGTACCAACGATGCGCGCTATCTGCGCAGCTGAGGATCCTGAGGCAACCATTTTCAAGAATCCACGCGGTATGTCAATTGACGATTGGACGATTAATGATGTCATTGCAAGTCCAAACAAGTCATTGAAGTCACCTCTTACAGTTGAGACCAACGAAGCTGGCGAGGTTGTCCACGTTATGGCTGGTATTAATGAAGATATGTTGGGGTTGTTTATTCCACGCGATCGTCGTAAGAACGAATTGCAAGCGCTTTTGCAACGTTCTGCTGAGTTGGACGAAGAAGAAAATTAATTTAAAGAAAAAGAGGAGTTCGTATAAAACGAACTCCTCTTTTTTGTAGCTATCAATTATGAATTGAACTTATTAACAATCGATTCAATGTCCTTAATCACAAGTGACATTGTTCCATCCGGATTATTGACGAATTCAACCTTACTACGGTCTTGGTAAATATCCATTGGAATAGCAATCTCGATACCAGAATCCAGCTTAAAACGTTGGAGACGGTACTTCTTCTCGACGCGCTCAACGTTAGGCACGTCAATCGCCGTGTCGAGCTCCTTGTCTGCAATGACTTCGTTGTACGCCTGCTTGGCCGAAATATTACCTTTGAAAACAGCTTCCGCAATATCAGCAGTATTAATTTGACCGCCGTCGGATACTGATTCGAAAATAGCACTCTGCGTGGCTGCCATTGCTTCGTGCTCAGGCACATCGAACTTATCAGCGACTGTCTTAACCGCACGTTTAATCGTTTTGATATTGTCTTTAGTTGATTCCTCCGGCTTAATCTCCAAGAAACGCTCTGAGAAGTAATTGATACGGTGGCCATCAATCAGATATTGTTTCTCGACCAACATATAAGAACCGGTCATCAAATTAACGATGATACCTTCATCTGCTTTTTGATTTGCACCCGGCAAAACCGCTTGATTCAAAACCAAGTTGTTAACCAATTGATCATCACGATAATCAACAATGTGCGCATAACGTGGCGCAAAGTTTAGCTTAATCAAGCCGAAGAAGTCATCAGTCCCCTCTGCAAACTCAAAGCTCAATAAATCGCCGGCCGGCACCGCTTCGCTTGCTGCAATCGTATCAAACAGCTTTTCGGCGAGTTGGGTGGTCTTTTCGGCAAATGACAACCCGTTATTGTCATCAATCGTCTGGGCTAGGTAATCCTCACCAGTCAACGTGCCCGGCTTAAAATCGCCAGTTTGGAACTTCATAATAATCTTTTCCAGATAGTCGTGGAGTCCAGGTTGAGTTAAATCAATTTCAGCTTGGGATGCAATTAGATTCCCTGCATCTTTATCCAAAATATGCAAAATAACGTGTTTTAAAATCATAATCTTTATCTCTCATTTATCCATTTAAAAAGCTGTGGCCAACTGAATTGGCCACAGCTTTAAGTGTACTATTTTTCTTGCTTAATAGGCAATGTAATTCTGAAAATCGACCCTTGTCCAATAGCGGATTCAAGTTCAATCTTTCCACCATAACCTTCAACCAGCTTTTGGGCGATACTCAACCCAAGACCATTTCCACCCTGCTTACGAGAACGTGCTTTGTCGACACGATAGAAGCGGTCGAAGACACGCGCAGCGTCTTCTGGAGAAATACCTTCACCAAAGTCTTGCACAGCCAATTGTACGAAGTTCCCCGAACGTGACGCAGCAAAGTGAATTTCCTTGCGGTCTTGGCTGTACTTCACAGCGTTGTCCGACAAGATAATTAAAATTTGCTCCAGGTGATCACGATTCATATTAACGATAGTTGGCCCCTTCAAGTCGTCGTCCAAGCCAAACGTGAAGTCTGGATGTATCATCTTGAAGTTCGTATAGATGGCGTTAATCATGTCTTTGACATCAGTGTCACCCTCGCGGAAAGTTAATTCCACTTGATCAGCACGTGTCAAATCAAGCATTTCAGAAACCAGGCCTTCCATGCGTCGCATTTCTTGCAAAGACGCTTCGATTGACTCGGCCAAAATCTTTGGATCATCCTTACCCCAACGGTTCAACAACTCCATGTGTCCCTTAACAATGGCCACAGGCGTGCGCAACTCGTGTGAAACATCTTCAACGAATTGGTGTTGTTGCAAAATGAAGCGTTGCATGCGATCTAGCATGTCGTTCAACAAATCTGACAAGTCCGTTAATTCATCAGGACGTCGATCCTCATGTTGCACACGGGCTTGCGATTGTGGGTCGGCTTGCATTTCATCAACGACCTTTTTGATGTTGTTGACTGGGCGTAGCAGGTAATCTGATAACCAATAGCCCCACAAGGCTAACAAGAACAAGCCTAGGCCAATCAAAATCATGATGATAAGGTACACACGGTTAAATGTTTTGTGATACGACGTCAAGTGGTTTTCAATCACGACATAACCAATCAAGTGGTTATTTGAGTTACGCAACTCCTGACGGCCGACTAGCACAGAACTACCATTAACCCGTTCTGTTTTAACACTCAAATCTGAGACACGTTGAAATGGCACGCCAGCACCACCAATTGGATAAACTTGGCGCCCATTTGTGTTATACACCATGACTGTGTAGTCCTGACGCGTAATCTGTTGCATAACGGGGTCGTTAACCACCTTGTTCAAGTCATTTGACTTTGGTCGCAACATGGCATCAACATCAGCCGGTGATAATTTCTTTTCATCCAGATTTTGCAATCGCGTTGTGACAACCTGTAGTGAGGTTGCCACTTGTTGACGCTCGGTTTTTAACATTTGTGATGAAAAAGCCTGCACAACAAACCAAGCAAAGATTATAAATATCAAAAAAACACCGGCTGCGGAACCGAGTGCCCACTTCCATTTAAGTGAGAGTCCCTTGCGTTGCGGTGTTTCAGTGATAATGGATGCATTGTCCATTAGTCGCCCCCAAAATTACTGACGCATAACGTATCCAGTACCACGAACGGTTTGGATGTATGATGCGCGTGAGTCTGGTTGATCAATCTTATTACGCAAGTAACGAATATAAACATCGACAACATTGGTTTCGATTTGTGAGTCGTAACCCCAAACCTTCTTCAATAGTTCCTCACGAGATTGGACAACGTTAATGTTTTCCATCAAGATCAACAACAATTCGTACTCACGCTTTGTCAAATTAATGATTTCGTTACCACGACGGGCAATGCGGTTTTCCTTTTCGACCGTCAAATCACGGTAACGAACAACGCTTTGGTGTGTGCTGTGCTCTTCCGTCTCAATGTTAATACGACGCAACAAAGCGCGAACACGGGCCAACAATTCTTCGATGGCGAATGGCTTAACGACGTAGTCATCCGCACCGTAATCAAGTCCAGAAACACGATCAATAACTGAATCGCGAGCTGTCATCATGATGATTGGTGTGTTCTTCACTTCGCGCAAACGACGTGCTACTTCCAAACCACTCAATTCTGGCAACATCAAATCCAACAAGATCAAATCGTAATCATTGTCCAATGCAGCTTGCAATCCACCTCGACCGTTGTCTTCTACGTGCGTTTCATAACCTTCGTGTTGCAACTCTAGTTCAACGAAACGCGCCAAATTTACTTCATCTTCAATAACAAGGACACTACTCATGTGCGATACCTCATCTTACTTTCTACAGGATACGGTCACTCCCCTGAAGTCATGACATTTTAAAATTAGCATAACATGATTTTCTAATAATTCCTAGTCTTTTGCCATTCTGACGGTCATTCGGACTCTGAAAATCCATTAGATTTCCGGTTATGTTGATAAACAAAAATTGCTAACGTAATTGGCAACACCAAAATGACACCTAAAATCGCGTACAACAATGACAACATTGATGACGTAAATAATTTCGCATTCATAATCTCACCGATGGTGTAATGCAATTTACCAAACCAAATTGCTAAGCTCAAAAAGTCAGCCATAAATCCAAATAAGACGGTGTTAACAGCCGTTCCAATGATTTGCTGACCAAGCTTTTGTCCTGTACGAATCAGCTGACTGGTCTTCATGTTTGGTTGATCATGACGTAGTTCGCCGACACCAGCAGCAATTGCGATGGCTGCCTCGGCAATCGCACCAAGGGTTGCAAGTAAAGCAGCTACGATACCTAACGTGACGAAATTAACATTAATACCTAATGATAATCCTTCTAGTTCTTCTGAATTTTCTTCAGCGAATCCTTGCGCCATCGCTAAATGTTCGGCTGGCAAAATCAGCAAAACCAAGGCGATCATGACAATGAAACTTGCAATCAAGGCGATTGACGTTGTTTCTTCATCGGCACCAGAACTCAAGATGGTGATGGTCAACAAAAAGGCACCACCGACTAGCAAAACTGCCATGGCGTTGAATTGGAAGTTAATCAACATAATCATGACAATCATGATACCAAAATTAACCCACAAGCTAGCAAAGGCGCCAACCCCTTTACCACCACCGATGGCGACCATTAAAACAAATAAAATAATGGCTAATACCATGGTTACTGTCATCTTGGCACCTCCGTCTTAATTCGGGTGAACCTACGAACTAGCAATACCCACATGATCCCGGCGGGCACCGTTAAGACAATCCCAATGGCACTAATCAACGTTTGCACCAACCCCAGTGACATATTCATCATGTACGTGAAGCCCCAATCGTTACCATTGCGCAAATACAAGACAGCCATTGGAATCTGTTCAGCAATGAAAATTAAGAATAGCGTATTACTCAAAGCACCGAAAATTTCTTGGCCAACGTGGCGACCGGACTGGATAATTTCACGAATTGTGATATTGGGACGTTCGCGTTCTAGGCTAAACAACGTCGCAATCATATCGGTTGCTTCATCCATAACGGCGCCCAAAACACCGACTAGGGTCATTGCCATAAACAACGGCTGCGGTAGCTGCGTAATAAACGACATCAGTTCAAAGTGCAAACCATGATTATTGGTCATCTTAAAGACAATCGACGCAATGATCATCGCCAATGCAGTTGCTGTCAAAACAGTGGCGAACACGACCCAGGTCTGGCGTTGGCGGAACCCCATAACTAACCCCAGCGTGATTGCCGATGCTAGCACACTAAATAACATGAACAAGCCAAGGATATTGCCATTAGTCGTATATAAATCCAAGGACACCGTCCCAATAAAGAGCACCACATTAACAGCCAGGGAAATCACGGTTAGGCGACCGGCGTGACCCATTGAAATAATCAAAATACCAAGTACTGCAATCATGATCGGTACCCAAACGGTATCACGTTTCATGGTCTGGACCGTCCAAGTTTGATGGTCAGCGCGATTTAAGAAAATTTGATTGCCAACTTTAAATGGTTGTTCAATCGCCATTGCGGCATCCGATGTATTCTTCACTGTGATGGTTTTACCGGCTTGATTGGTATTCAACAACTTTACGCTTAAAGACTGCGTGGTCTCTTTAACGTCATTGTTGTATTGGTCTGTTAATCGGTTGGTTTGTAGCACCTTGACCTGCGTCACTTGGCCCAGAGGCGTACGATACCAGCTAGCGTTGTGACGCAAAACAACCATACTTGTCAGAATAAGCAATATTAATACAAGCCAAGGCCACCACTGTTTCTTCTCAACATACTGCTTCATTAATCAAATACCCGACGATTGTCGCCAGCCATTTGAATTTCTTTGGCCAAGAAATGAATGCGTTGCATCAAACGTTCTGCCTTAACAGGCTCTGCACCACTCTTGGTAACTGTGAAATGCTCTTTTTCTAGCTGGTCCATTGAGAAGTTCGACGTGAAGAAAGTTGGTAACTCATTTTGCATACGATATTCAAGGATAACGCCCAAAATATCATCACGAATCCAAGCAGTAATCGATTCTGCCCCAATATCATCAAGCACCAAAATTGGCACACGCTTAATGGCATTAATCTTATCTTGTGGATTTTCCTTTGAATCAATTGACCCACGCATTTCAACAGCAAAGCTTGGGAAGTGCACCAATGTCACTGGAATGCCTTCTTGGGCTAGTTCGTTAGCCATGGCGCCCATCAAGTGGGTCTTACCGATACCGTATGACCCGTGAATATATAAACCACGGTGATAAGCCTTTGGGTCAGCGATATAAGCACTGACAAAATTGATAACTGCCGTTAATGCAGCTAATCGATCACCATCATCCTCAGAAAAGTCGTCCAAACGTGCCCGTTCAATGAGCTTTGGCATCCCAATTGATTGCACCAAATTTGCTTGCATTTGCAAACGTTGCGCAGCCAGCGTTTCTTCGTCAGGTTGGTAAACAATCACAATACGATTTTCAGTCACTTCAAGCATTGGCTTATAGCCACGGTGCACAACCGGCTTCCCAGCTGCTGCGTTCTTAACTTGTGTGTAGAATTCGTACAAGACGGCAAAGTCACGGTTCACAATGTCACGTGTCAAAACGTCCTTGTTTTGCTCAAAAAAGGCTTTGATACCAGGCTCGGCAAAAACCTCTTTTTGAATCGCCGCGTAACGGGCGTGTAAGTTCTTTTTGTTCATGAATTGATCGAGCGCTTGCCCAACATCCATAGGGTTATCCGAATCAGTTTGACGATTCAGATGAAATGTTTCATCAGCCATTGTTAATTCTCCTTGTTAGTCTGTTGTCGACGAGCGCGGAGTTGCGCCAGTTGATCCTTAGCGGCCTGAGCAGCCTCTTCAGAAACAGTTGAAGCTGTTTGGTTTTCCCAATCAGGTCGCGTTTCATTAACCTGCGCTGGACGTTGCCATTGACGACCGTTTGATCGACTCGCAACTTGCTTTTCTTGCTTGGTTTGGCGTGACTTCGCACGGCGTTGCAAGTACTCAAGTGCTCCGACGGCAGTGGTGACCTTTGCTTGTGCCCAATCGTTAACAATTGTTTGTAGCAACGCTTTGTTCAGGGTTGCCTTCTTTTCAACGACTGTCAATTCGTAAAGCATCACATTCAACACTTCCGGTGCTACTTTGTCTAATTGTGCAATGTCTTCCAACGCCTTGACTTCAGCATCGGTCACAAAGCCACCACTCACTTCGCGCAAGTTTTTTAAGAATACAAGCGGTGCAGTATTTTTAGCAGATTGAATGATTGCTTCAGCTGGACTCTTAACGTTCGTATCCGGCGTCGTCTGCGTTACTTCGTCTGGCTTTGATGTCACCAATTCAGTATGGTGACGTTGGTCAGATTGATAACTCTTTTTTAGCATTGTGCGAATCGCATCCATATCAATGCCGTTGTCAGGCGTAATCGTCGCCTGAATAACGCGTACCAAATCAACATCCCCTAAGCCATACAAGTTTTTGACAATCGTCAAGTCCGCCTCGTGCTTGCGAATGGCTGACGCAGACACACCAAATGTGCGTAGCATGTCAGTCAAAAGTGACACGTCAACGGATTTGGCCGATTGATGCAGTTGCTTTTGTAAGTCGCTCTTCGTGTCGTCGTTGTTTAAGGGTGCTTCCGGCAACTTTTCAAATGACACATTACCCATCATGTCAAAGAAGGTTGTTGAAACATTCACACCCGGAATTGTCGCGTCCTTTGGCTTAATGTCATCAACCAATTGTTGGAACAATTCATCACCCAAATAATGCGCAAGTAAACTTGATAGCATGGTATCAGCCAAAAAGGCCTTCATGGTCATTGGTGGAAATAGCCGATAAACCCATTGTGACCCGAAGCTTGTGTCTTGGCGATAGGTCTTAATTAGGCCCATTCCTTCCAGGTTCTGACGAGCTGACAAAAAATCGTGTTGGCTAATTGCTAATTGATCAAGCAAATCAACGTGCAGATTCTGAGCATCTGGCGTTTCGCCCATCATTGCCCAGGATAAATAAAGTGTAAACGCATCACGCCCAATAATTGGCAAGTAAACCTTGGTTAGCGATTGTACAGCGCCAAGGTCAATCGGTTCATCATACATCAGCCGATAATGCTGACGAATTGAAAACTCAGCCATGTCGGCCTCCTTGTTAATTTAGTGTGGTAATGCTGCTAAAACAGCATCAACTTGCGAATAAGTTTCAGCAATAGTGCCTGAATTGTCGATGACATAGTCAGCTAATTTTTCTTTCTCTGCCATTGGCATTTGCGAATTCATGCGTTTGCGAGCCTCATCGGCCGATAATTGGTTACGAGCCATTAGTCGTTCCTGCTGGACATCAGCCGGAACCGTTACAACCATGACTGCATCTGCGCCGGCTGCATTCTTCCCTTCCAATAACAATGGAATGTCCAACACAATGAGTGGTACACCTGCTGCTGCGTATGCGTCAGCCTGTGCTCGCATGCTTGCTTGGACACGCGGATGCGTAAATTGATTTAGTTTCGCTAATTTCGCTGGGTTACCAAAGACAACAGAGCCTAATGCTTTGCGGTTCAGCGTGCCATCTGGTTGCAACATCTCTTCACCGAACTCAGCCACAATATCCATTAGTGCGGGTTGTCCAGGTTCGACAACTTCACGCGCAATGACATCCGCATCTAGTACCGGAATACCCAGTTCTTTAAAGTGGTTGGATACAGTTGACTTACCGGTCGCAATGCCCCCAGTTAATCCCAATTTAAACATGTTTTTAATCCTTTACTACTTGGCAAACAGGGCAATAAGTTGTCCCACGTTGTGCAACTTTCATCTTCTCAAGTGGGTGTCCACAACGTAGACACGGTTCACCAACGCGACCGTATACTTGTAACTCGTTTTGGAATTCGCCTGCTTCACCAAACGCTGTTGTAAAGCTGTGCACAGTGGTGCCGTGGTGTTCAGTCGCACGGGTGATTTCATGAATGATATTCTCACGCAAACGTGCCAGTTCATCCTCACTTAGCTTGTTAGCCGCTGTTAACGGGTGAATTTGTGATTGCCATAGTGTCTCATCAACATAAATATTACCTAAACCAGCAATGTGGCTTTGATCAAGTAAGAATGGCTTGACGTGCATCCGTGACTTACCGAACTCACTTTCCATATAAGCCAACGACAAATCCTTTTCAGTTGGCTCTGGGCCAATTTTTGCCAGTCCAGCGACCTGTAATGCGTCAGCATCTGGAACCAGGTTCATGCGGCCGAATTTGCGTGTATCACGGTAAAACAGATCAATGCCCTCATCGAGATGGAATGTGACCAGGTCATGCTTACCAGGTTCAGTACCCGCTGGAACAGTATAATAAGCCCCTTCCATACGTAAGTGTGACACCATGGTTAAGCCACCAGAGAATCGGAATAGCAAATATTTACCGCGTCGATCCACTTTTTCAATTGTTCGGCCAACTAATTCAGCATCAAATTCTTCTGGTGCCATGCCGCTGATTGTCTTTTCCCAGCGCACCTCTGTACCGAGTACTTTACGTCCTACTACTAGTCGTGTCAGACCACGACGAACCGTTTCAACTTCCGGGAGCTCTGGCATGATTAACCGCCTTTCCGACCGTGTATTTCATCCACGGTCATGTGTCATTTATCTTATTTAGTTTACCATTTTTAACAGGTGACGGTTAGACAAAAAATGTAATCTCAGCAACATAAATTTTTAGGTAAAAAACAGGTAACGTATATAAAAAGACTCGGCAAATGAATTGTCGAGTCTTCAAAATATCTATTACTTAGCGTCGTACCAGCTCTTACCTTCGTGACTAGCAACTGATAGTGGGACATCCAACTTAACAGCAGAATCCATGATGCGTGGCACAAGCTCATGCAATGCTTCAATTTCGCTTGCCGGAGCCTCGAAGATCAATTCGTCGTGCACCTGAAGCAACATCTTAGCTTGCAACCCGGCATCAGTAATGGCTTGCTGCATGTTAATCATTGCAATCTTGATAATGTCGGCGGCTGAACCCTGAATTGGTGAATTCATCGCCGTACGTTCCGCAAAGCTGCGAGCGTTAAAGTTTTTCGCCTTAATATCAGGCAAGTAACGGCGGCGGTGAGCAATCGTTTCAACATAGCCCTTTTCGCGTGCTGATGCAATAATGTCTTCTGACCATTGCTTAACACCTGGGTATTGCTCAAAGTATGTGTCAATGATTTGCTTAGCTTGCTTTCGTGACACACCAATGTTCTTAGCCAAACCGAAGTCAGAAATACCATAAACAATCCCGAAATTCACGGCTTTCGCTTGACGACGAATGTTGCCATCAACCGTTTCCTCAGGCGCTAGGCCAAAGATACGACGAGCCGTGGCTGCGTGAATATCTTCACCGTTAATAAACGCTTCTTGCAAGTGCTTATCGCCTGTGATGTGGGCCAAAACACGCAATTCAATCTGTGAATAGTCGGCACTAAAAATCATCCAGTCATCTTGACGCGGAATGAAGGCCTTACGAATACGACGACCTTCTTCAATACGCACCGGAATGTTTTGCAAGTTTGGTTCAACTGATGACAAACGACCAGTCTGCGTCAGTGTTTGCAAGTAACGCGTGTGGACCTTTGAATCAGAACCGTGAATCACACGTAACAATCCTTCAACGTAGGTTGATTGAATCTTGGCGATTTGGCGGTATTCCAAAATTGACGCAACTAGAGGGACATCCCCCATTTGCTCCAACACTTCAACACTGGTTGAATAACCAGTCTTCGTCTTCTTAATAGGCGTGTAGCCCATTTCTTCAAACAAAATCACCCCTAATTGCTTAGGTGATTGAATATTGAATTCATGACCTGCTTGCTGATAAATCGTTTGCTCAAGTTCTGACAAACGTTCTGTCAACTTGCTACGCATTTCAAGTAACGTGTTGGCATCGACTGTAATACCCGTGGCTTCCATGTCAGCTAGCACATAGGTCAATGGCAACTCGATTTCTTCGTACAAATTCGTTTGCTCATGATCAGCTAACTTTTTAGTCAACGGCGCCTTCAAGTACTGAATAGCCATTGCTTTGCGGCCAAGGTGTTCAAACAAGTCCTCATCAGCTTCAGGAATGGCAAACTTAGCCCCCTTGCCATAAACCTCTTCATCAGTACGAACCGCATAGTAGCCGTTTTCGTGGGCTAATGCGCCTAAATCGTTATTATTGTCGTTTGTGTCTAGCAAGTAAGCGACCAACAACAAGTCGAAATCAACTGCTGGGAACGTTACACCCAGACGACGCAACGCAACGATGGTTTCCTTAGCGTTAAAGACGTTCTTTTTAATGGCTGGGTCTTGCAACAGCTTGTTGACAGGTGTACCTTGCACCAACAACTCAATATCGCGGCTGACAAAGTAGCCATGCTCATTATTACCAATTGCGAAACCAACAGGTGCGGCTGTATGGTAATTATCGCCATCAAGTTCTAGATAAAAGCTGACCTCATCACCCAATTGTTCAATATGGGTCAAGTTCGTAGCTGTTAACTCACGAACTTCCAATGGTGTATTGCTCATATCGTGAACAGGATCACCATTCTCATCAGCCGCATCGTGTAGCGGTGCCGGAATAGTGTGACCTTGATTAGCCAGCTTCACTAGTTGTGCCTTGAAGTCTAGATGTTGATAAAACGGAATAATCGCATCATAATCTGGCCCTTGATAAGTTAAGTCAGTCAACGTGTAATCAACTGGTGCATTCGTGCGAATTGTGGCCAAGTCACGTGACAACAATGCATCTTCCTTACCAGCGACCAACTTTTCCTTTTGCTTAGAGGCCTTCATTTCATCAATGCGCTCATACATCTCTGGAATGGTGTGGTATTCCTTCATCAACTTAATCGCCGTCTTAGGACCGATACCAGCAACACCAGGATAATTGTCACTCGTGTCACCTTGAAGTCCCTTAACCTCAACGATTTGGGCGGCTGTCAAACCATCATACACTTCAGCAACCATGGCTGGTGTGTAGTGGTCCATTTCAGTAATTCCCTTTTTAGTTACCCAAACAGAAACATCGTCGGTGACCAATTGCGTCATATCACGGTCTCCCGTCACAATTGTCACCGCATATCCGGCTGCTTCTCCCATACGGGCAGTTGTCCCGATGATATCATCGGCTTCGTAACCAGGAAGTTCGTAAGACTTGATACCGTGCAATTCAACCATCTTACGCAATGGCTCGAATTGTTCAACCAATTCTTGAGGTGTCTTATCACGGTTCCCCTTATAGTTGTCAAACTTTCCTGTACGGAATGTCGTCTTACCGGCATCCCACGCAACCAACGCCAAATCAGGCTTAAACGGATCAACAATACCGTCCAACAGGTTATTGAAGCCTACCAAAGCGTTTGTGTGTAGTCCTTCGTGATTTACAAAACGGTCAACTTGGTTAATCAGTGCATAAAACGCACGAAAAGCCAGTGAGTTACCATCAATCAATAGTAATGTTGGTTTTGCCATGTTTATCTCATTTCCGGGTGACGTTTCACCCACCGTAGTCATATCTTAAGTGTAACAGAAAAGCGCCTCGCAAGTAACGAGACGCTCTAATATTTATAACGGTTTTAATCGCGTGATCCACCGAATGCAGTGAACAATTGAATCATGTAGATGAACAAGTTGATGAAGTCCATGTATAGTGACAAAGCACCAGATACGGCCATACCTTGTTCCATATCTGCATCACCAGCAAATTGCATGTACATTGCCTTCAAACGGTTCATGTCGTATGCCGTAAACAATGCGAAGACAATCACACCAACGACTGACAAGAACATGTAGACAATGCTGTTAAAGAAGAACAAGTTGATAATCCCACCGATAATCAACGCAATCAATGAGCCAAACAAGATAGATGACATTGATGCCATTGACTTCTTAGTTGTCACACCGTAGAAAGCCATACCAGCAAACAAGAAGGCTGTCGTCAAAAACGCCGTTGCCAATGTTCCGATTGGTGTTACCATACCGATTACCGTGAACATCAAACCGTTCAGCACCGCAAATCCCATCAACATACCGAATGCTTGGGCTGGGTTTTGGTAAACACGCTTACCGAACAAGTAAACGAAACCGAACACAACCCCAATCATGATGATTGATGAAATTGGGCTACTGAAAATCGTTGCGATTTGGCGCGCAAACATGGTAATACCCAAGTATGCTGTAACCGCCGTTACCAACAAGGCCAAAGCCATGTATGTGTAAACCTTCTTAAAGAAACTGTTCAAGCCTTGCATATCTGGGTTAACCAGACGCGGCTCTTGTTGTTCAAATCCAAAATTATCCATACTTTTAATACCTCTTTCGTTGTCCGCAGACAATGTTTTGGTTAACTACCCCAATGCTTATATTATAACAAAAACCTTAACCGAAACTCTATGGTTCAGTTAAGGTTTTTCGTTGTTTTTTACTGTAGGTTTGATTGCGTGTTGGCTAGAATCTTTTCAAATGCAAACTCTGTGTTCTGCAAATCACCGGCACCCATGAAGATGAAGACACCCTCCTCGTGATCCAACAATGGTGCGACGTTAGTTGGTGAAACGATACCACCAAACTTTGAAATCTTAGCACCCAAGTCTGATGATGAAATATCACCAGCGGCTTCACGTGCTGAAGCAAAGATTTCCGTCAAATAAACCTTGTCGGCCAATTCAAGTGACTTAGCAAAATCATCTTGGTACGCGATTGTACGTGAGAATGTGTGCGGTTGGAAGACGGCAACCAGCTCACGACCTGGGTACTTTTGACGCGCTGCATCCAATGTCGCCGTAATTTCTGATGGGTGGTGTGCGTAGTCATCGATGATGGTTACGGGGCCAACTTGCTTCTCAGTAAAGCGGCGCTTAACACCCTTAAAAGACAACAACTCCTTGCGAACAAGGTCGCCATCAATCTTTTCGAAGTACGCAACAGCAATGACAGCCAAAGAGTTTAGCACACCGTGTTGTCCGAACAAAGGTACTTCGAAGTTACCCAAGAACTCATCATGGTAGTACACGTCAAAGCTAGAACCAGTTGTTGAACGCTTGATATCAGTTGCGTAGAAGTCATCTGTTTCTGGGTTTGTACCGTAGAAGTATACTGGTACATCCACCTTCATTTGGCGAAGTTGTGGATCGTCACCCCAGGCAAAGATTCCCTTCTTAACATTGTTTCCGAATTCTTCGAAAGCGCTACGTACATCATCAACACCTGTGTAGTAATCAGGGTGATCGAAGTCGATGTTCGTCATAATGGCATAGTCCGGTGTGTAGTCCTTAAAGTGGCGACGGTATTCGTCAGCTTCAAAAATGAAGAAGCGTGCGTCAGGCACCCCCTTACCAGTACCGTCACCAATCAAGTAAGATGTTGGGGCAATACCAGCCAAAACGTGGGCCAACAAACCGGTCGTTGATGTCTTACCGTGAGCACCAGCAACACCAATTGACGTGTATTGCTTAATTAGGCTTTCAACCATGTCAGGGTAAGTCACAACCGTCACTTGATCCCCCATTGCCAAAGCTGCGGCAACTTCCACTTGATCATCAGTAAAGGCGTTTCCACGAATAATCGTCATACCTGGCTTAATGTTTGCTGCGTCGAATGAATACATTGGAATACCCGCGGCTGCCAAAGGCTTTTGCGTAAAGGTATATTCATCAATGTCAGAACCAGCGACTTGTAGGCCTTGATCGTGAAGAATCAAAGCAAGCGCACTCATACCTGAGCCCTTAATTCCAATAAAGTAGTACAACGTATCTTTGTCCATTTTCATTCGTCCAATCTGTTTGTAAGTAAAATCTATTATACACGTAAAAAGACCTCCAGACAAAAACTCAGCGGAATGTAAAAAAGCCTTAACCATGGATAATTCACGGTTAAGGCTTCACAGTTATTTAGTCTTCGAAATACGATGTTTCGCTTTTAGCAGCCACGCTTGCTTCTTCTGATAAAATATCATCCAAACTCAAGCCCAGACCTGTTTTAACATGCGTGTGAGCATGCTTTTCATGGGTCGCTACTGGTGCTTCGCTGACCGCAACCGAGGCAACTGGCTTGGTTGGAACTGCCACCTTTACCGCTTGCGGTTGCAATGTTTCCACAATAATTGGCTCAGTTGGTTCAGCCACGCTTGGCGTTTCAACCACTTCAGGTTCAACTGCCGGCTCAGCAAGTACATCAACAGCGTCTTCAGACGAATCTGCCCACATGACATAAGCCGTCTTAGCTAACATCAAGTGCGCAACCTGCTCATCGTAGTTTTCCATTAGACGTTCATAAAAGACGATGGGACGACGATCAGCCATGCTATTACCCCCGTCTTATTGGAACAACGCTTGGGCTTCGGCTGAGCTTGCGTCGAACGGCGTACCCACTTCGGCAAAATCGTCAGGCAAGATCAAAGCACCTGGCACTTGTGGTGCGTTTGGTAAACGCAACTCACGACCAGATGTAATCATACCGTTAGAGGCAACACCACGCAAAGCACCTGGCCAGATAATCAAACCTGAAGGCATCATGGCACCAACCTTAGCAACAACAACCTTAATACCTTGGCGCATGTTTGGTGAGCCTGACACGATTTGCACGCGCTCATCGTTATCTACGACCGTCGTTGTCACTTGCAAGTGATCTGAGTCTGGGTGTGGCTCTGCAGACTCAACGTACCCAACAACAAACTTAGGTGTCGTATCAGCTACCAATATATCCTCAAATCCAGCAGTTGCAAGCACATCGTTCAACTTGGCAACTTGTTCTTCAGTCAAAATAACTTGGCCGTTAACATCCGACAAATCAAGAATTTGTGAAGCGTTCAAAAAATTCAATCCCAAAAGGTTGTTGTCCTTATCAGCAAGGCGTACAACATCTCCCTTTTGTGTTGCGGTGTGCTCAGCTGCAGGCGCAGTCAACACAACCAAAACATCACCCATTCCTGCTGGGTTATAGCTGGCAATCAACATCTTGTCAGTCTCCGTTTCTTTTTTTAATTATTAGTCACCGTAAATGATGTCATTTACAGTTGTCTTATCAAGCTTTTGTGCAAGTGTTTCAACCAGTGCTTGAGCAGCTTCAAAATCTGAAACTGACCAAACCGTCTGGTGCGTGTGAATGTAGCGTGACGCAACACCCAATGCAACTGATGGCACACCAGACAATTGTGATTGTGCGCCGTGTGCGTCAGTACCACCCTTTGCGACGAAGTATTGCAAAGGAATACCGGCATCATGGGCGGTATCCAAAACGAATTCCTTCAAACGCAATGGCATAATGACACCCGGATCGTACACGCGCAATAAGGCACCGTGGTCCATTTGACCTTGTCCTTGTTCTGATTGCGTATCATCCGCTGCAGATGAATCAAGGGCAAAGAAAATATCAGGTTGCAATTGGTTAACGGCCGGGCCGACACCACGCAGACCAACTTCTTCTTGGACGTTAGCCCCTATCATCAACGTATTAGGCAGTGCAACACCTTGTAAGTTCTCAAGTGCATTCAAAATCGTGACTAAACCAAAACGATTGTCCCAACTCTTTGACACAACGCGCTTGCCATTAGCCAACATTTCCGTTTTAACAGCTGGCACAATGAAGTCACCCGGGTGAACACCGAATGAAATTGCTTCATCAGCTGACGTAAAACCACCATCAAACAAAATGTCTTGAATCTTCGGTGCCCCATTCACACCACCTTCACGCAAAAAGTGTGGTGATACGGCTGAAGACACAACTGGGTATTGGTTATCGCGTGTAAAGAGTGTGAAGCGTTGCGCCGATACTGTATAAGGGTTCCAACCACCAACTGGGTCAACCACCAACATCCCGCGTGGCGTAATTTGCGTCACGATGAAACCAACTTCGTCCATGTGAGCGCCAATCATGATACGTGGCGCATCAGCATTCTCGTTGTGACGAATGCCATAGATACCGCCCAAACCATTTTGAACAACTTCATCAACGAGCGGCGTCAAATCCTCACGAAAGGCCTTGCGAACGGCATGTTCTTGACCAGAGGTTCCTTGCAACTCAGTATACTTTACAATACGATTCCAAATACGTTCTTCCATGTTGTGTCACACTTTCTTTTTTACTTGTGCAAATCTAGAATGGCGCGGATTTGCGCTTCCAACATGCCAATACCAACAACGTTAGCGCCACCTTCTGGCAAAATAATGTCAGCGTATCGCTTCGTTGGTTCAACGAATTGGTGATACATAGGCTTAACGGTTGCCAAGTATTGGTTTACAACTGATTCTGTCGTACGACCGCGTTCGACAATGTCGCGTTGCATGCGACGAATGAAACGCAAGTCGTCATCTGTGTCAACGTAGACCTTGATGTCTAACATGTCACGCAATTCTGGTTCAGTGAACAGCAAGACACCTTCAACGATAATAACGTCTGAAGCTTCAACCGTTACCGTCTTATCAGAACGCGTGTGCGCAGCGTAGTCATACGTTGGTTGTTCGATTGATTCGCGTTGCAACAATTGCTTCAATTGTGCAATCAACAAATCATTATCCAATGAATCTGGGTGATCATAGTTCGTTGCAACACGTTGCGTCATACTCTTATCACTTTGATCCTTGTAGTAAGCGTCTTGTGGAATCATAACCACAGACTCACCCTTCAAACGCTCGATGATTTCACGGCTAACCGTTGTCTTACCAGAACCTGAGCCACCAGTAACTCCGATAACAACTGGACGTGAATTAGACATAGTACAATCCTCTTTCTTCAATTCAATTCTTTAAATATAACTTATTGTAGGGGTAGTGTCACTGTAATGGTTGTCCCAACACCAACCTGGCTATCCAAGTCAATGGTGCCCTTAGCTTGATTTACTAGGTCATTGACAATGGCAAGGCCAAGGCCTGTGCCAGGTATCGTTTGATTACGTGACTTATCAATGCGATAAAAACGCTCGAATATACGATTTTGTTGTTCACTCGGAATCCCCAGACCGGTATCTTTAACAGCCACGACAAATTCAGAAGCTGTGACCATAGCAGAAACCTTTACCAACCCATCGTGGCGGTTGTATTTAACAGCATTAACAATTAAGTTGGTCAAAATTTGACGAAGCACAGTTGCATCCTGCGTAACCGTAAAGGATGGCGCAACCTCATTCTGAAGTGTCAACTGTTGCTTGTCAGCATTTTCTGCCTGGGACTTGAATATATCATTCACCATATCCGATAACTTAATTGGTGTGGCAGTTTCCTGTCGTTCAGGCACTTTGGCGATTGTCAAAATATCTTCCGTCAATTCTAACAAACGATTCGTTTCCGTTTGAATAATCGTTAAGAACTCTTGGCGAGCCTCTGGATCCTCCTGAGCACCGCTCAATAGCGTTTCTGTAAAGCCAGAAATTGCTGTCAACGGTGTGCGCAATTCGTGCGACGCATTCGCGATAAAGGCACTCTGCATATCTTGCATTTGCGTGACCTCAGTCATGTCGTAAAGCAAGACCAACAATTCGTGGTGTCGTTCGCGTGTCTCGTAATAAACCAGTGACACATCGACAATTCGCGCATCTAATTTAACTAACTCACGGACGTGTGTTTGACGCTTAAGTGACTGCTCAAACAATGACAATAGTCGGTGATTCTTAATAACGTCATCATATTGACGGCCGACGACATTTTGAGTCAAACCAAGAAGCGCTTGGGCTTGTGGATTTGTCTGAATAATCGTTCGCTCTGGCGTAATACGTAGTGCGCCAAGTGGCATATTAGCCATCAACGCAGCCAATGTACTACCTTGCTGTTGTAACAACTTGATGCGATTTCGATTGAGGCGTTGGACATCATTAATCGCTTCAGCCAACGGTGCCAATGAATCGTCAGGACGCATCAGAATGTGTCCGGCACGTGTATTGTCCGTTTGCAAATCGCGGAGTTTATCAATGAAAATGGCCATGTGTTGGTCACGACGTTGCTGTTGTAAATCCAGCACTAGCGTTGCGACACCCGCCAAAATCATTGACAGCAATAACAGCAAATGTGCTTTTGGCATTCGCGTTTCATCACCTGTTAACGCAGCGACCAGGAAAAGCCCCCAGATTAGCACGAAGAACAAGGCCCAGAAAATGACAAAGCGTTTCGCATTATGCATTAATTCTGATTGCATGATAGTCCTCCCTATTCAGCTGTCGCTTGATTATCAAAACGGTAACCAAAACCACGAACCGTCTTTAGATGCGCGGGATGTTTTGGATCGTTCTCAATCTTGTCACGCAGGTGCGAAAGGTGCATGTCAACCATGCGTGTGTCAGGCCCCGTAAATTCGTAGCCCCAAACACCGTGCAGAATTGTTTCACGACTTAATACACGTCCCTCACGTTCAGCCATATAAGCCAGCAATTCATATTCCTTCGGTGTCAGTTTAATAACCTCACCATCGCGCTGCACAACCATCTTGTCAAAATCGATTTTGATATTACCAAATTGCTTCGTCTTATTCTCGCTTTTGTTCTCAGGTGTCGTCACGTCGAAGCGACGTAGCACAGCCCGCACACGGGCAATGACCTCACGAGGGCTGAATGGCTTGGTCACATAATCGTCCGCCCCAATTTCTAGACCCAAGATTTTATCAACTTCCTCGTCCAAAGCAGTCAACATGATAATGGGAATGCGGTTCTTTTCAGCACGCAATTCACGGGTGACTTCAACGCCACTTTTTCCTGGTAGCATCACATCCAACAGCATAATGTCAATTGGTTGTTCTGCCAGGGTTGTAATTGCACTTGGCCCATCTGTAGCACTGACAACATCAAAACCAGACTTCTTCAGGTTATAAGTTAGCAGTGTCACCAGAGAAGGTTCATCATCAACAACTAAAACTGTCGTCATCACGGTAACTCCTGTAATTAATATTACTTCTAGTGTACCACGACTTTACCGGCTTCTGACTTGTAATTCTAATTTTTCGCCTTAAGTGAATGAACATTCGTTTAATTAAATAAGCAAAATAAAAAGGCATCACTGCCTTTTGTGTAAATCGCGTTATGCTTGCGCCAATTTCGACGCATGCTTGCGACTGATTTTCTTAATAGCAAACATGCCAACGAGCATCATGGCACCAAGGAGGAACACTGTCCACTCCCCCATTTCTGAAACGCCATAACCAAACGATATCGTAATGATTGGTGCAAATAAATCGGTAGCAAAGAATGAAATACCAAATACACGCCCCAAGTATTCCGGCGCACTATCTTGTTGTCGTACGGTATTAATTTTAATGACAAATGACGCCCGTGCAAAGCCGTTCAAGATCACGAGAATGACGAATACCCACAACGTTTGCACAAACGTGCCTAATAAAAATGCGACGCCCAACACATAAAAGTCCCAGTAAAGGGTCTTCAATGAATTTAGATGTGGTAGACGGGCGAACAGCAGACCAGCCACGATACCGGCTACCGCAGCCAGCGTCAAAGCGGTCGAATAATCCGTTGCGGTTCCATGATAACTGTGTTGAATCAAAAACGGCATTGCGATGATGAATCCTTCGAAGAAGAAATTGCTCCACATCGTTAGCAGCATTGATTCGAACAGCCTTGGCTGTGATACAACATAGCGATAACCACCGATCAAACTTTGCCAAAATGATTCTGAATGAACGCTCTCGTGTTTGGGCGTTGGTTGATACTTAATTGCCAGGTTCAATCCAACTGTAATTAACAACATCACCCCGAAGATTTGTAGGAATGATTGTAGGTCAATCCATTTCAAGTGTAATAGTAGCCCACCAACCAGCGGCCCAAAAGCTTGTCCAGTTGAAAAGGCTGCAGATGCCCAGGCGTTAAAGCGTGCCAAAGCACTCGTCTTAATGACATCCGGCAAAATAGCTCGTGCTGCCGGATAAGCGAATGAAACATCAACATTTAAGATGAACGTTAATGCAAATAATAACCAAAGTTGTGGATGTGCAGGATTAATCACCATCGACAACGTCAATGTCCCAATTGCACCGAACAAATCAGCCCCTAGCAATACCCACTTGCGATTAAAGCGATCCAATACCGAACCGACATACACATCATTCAGCAGATAAACCAGGAAGCCAAATCCAGTTAACCAACCCAATACTTGTGCGTTACCGTAACTTGAAACCAAAAACCAATTTAAGCCAAATCGGTACACCCCATCACCAAAAACTGATGCAAAATTCGAAGCAAGCAATGGAAAACTAAACTTCGCTAATTTCGATTCTCTTTCTTGCATGGTTACCCCTCTCTGAAAAACATAATGTGCTTAGTGTATCAAACTCTGTCTGACTCGTCACTGCCGAATTGTAAACAAAAACCAGAACCAACAATGCGATTCTGGTTTAAGAATTTCAATTAATTATAGGAACTTAATGAAGACCACACCCGCAGCCATCACAACAACACCCAAGATTTGAATGCGTGACACGCTGATCTTAGCTGATCGCCACCAGCCGAATTGTTGAACCAACATAGAACCAACAATTTGACCAATCAATCCCATTGTAATTGTCAATCCAGCACCAATTTGTGGCACTGACAAGACACTGGCAAAGACGAACAAACCACCAAGGATACCACCGAGCCAGTTCCAGCTCTTAACTTGCTTCAATTCTGACATCTTTGGCAAACGCTTGTCCACAATCAAAGCAACAATCGTAATCAAGATGAAGCCAACGAAGAATGAAATGAATGATCCTTGGGCAGGTGCGTGTAGCAAAGCACCCAAGCGACCATTAATAGCTTGTTGCATCGCTGAGAATGCGCCGGCAATAATTGCCCATACACGCCAACCTAGCAATTCAGTGTGCGTCTCCTTGGCTTGGATTGCCTTATCCATCGCCTCAACATCCTTATTCAAGACGTTTGGCAAAACAACGGCAACGACCACCCCGGCAATCAAAATAATCACACCGATAACACGTAGTGCCGTCAAAGGAATTGGTTGTGAACCAAACCAACCAAACGTATCAATAAGCGTACCCATCAAGATTTGGCCAAGGATTGGCAAAACAACTGTTTGAATAGCTCCCAAACGTGGGAATAGCAACACGTTTGATGTCAAATAAACGGCACCTAGTACACCACCCAACCAAATCCAAGCTGGGTTTGATTGAATAAAGGTCATCGTTGGAAATACTTGGTGTGACTTTACGGCACTAACAATCGCCAAAAAGACTGAACCAACCAAAAATGAGATCGCTGCTGAAATAAATGGTGAGCCCACCACCTTCTTCATATCAGCGTTAATAGGGTTTTGGTTCGCAAGCATGAAACCAGCAAACAATGACAAACCTAGAAATACAAAATTCACTGCTCTTCTCCTAAAAAATAAAATCGTTATTAATGAATGCTTTATTATTGTAAGCCTTTAAAGATGTAATGCAAGCATTTTGAGCAATCTATTTTGTGAAAAATAACGCTTTTTATTTTTAGAAACGCCTATTCTAAGCTGTTTTAAATTTTATATGATTGATTTTTCTTCACAAGCTTGTGAAATAAAAAAGAGATTAGTCATCGACTAACCTCTTTTTGAAGATATATTAATCTTCCTTACGCTTCAAATCTTCGCGTGGTCCGTTGTGCTTACGACGGCGCTTTGGCAATAGGTAACGACCTGCCAAGAATACAACAACAAAGACAACGATTGGCCAGATTAATAGCTTCCACCAATTAGATGGATTCTTCCAATCATCAGCCGAATTCACTTGTTGTCCTGCCAATTGTGCAACTTGCGCGGCAGTAACCTTTAACGTACGCGTTTCAGTTGTTTTAACATCACCTGACGCAACAGTCACGTGCACCTTATATGTGCCAACCTTGATTGACTTAATGTTCTTCTTAATGTCGAATGTAAAACTTGATTGTGGCGCGATATCGACGTTGCCATTTTTTTCGTAAACAACCTTATCATTCTTATCTGTCACACCAGTCGTGACGGTGGCATCCTTAACCAACGTGTTGGCCTTGTTGCTCAAAGTAACGCCCAATACACGGTCAGCTGACAAGTCGTTTAGGCTTGCTTTACCCACTTTAAGCACAGGCTTTACTGGCGTTGTATCGTTTTGTAGAATAACTGGAATTTCAGACGCCGTATTTGAAGTTGTTGATCGTACAAATGAGACACCACCCACTAGTTGTCCCGCGAATGCTTGATCAGGCATCGTGATTGTTCCTTGAACTGACGTTTGGCCTTGAGCTGGAATTGTGACACTACTTTGAATGTCAATGGTATCACCAACCTTATATGGAACTTGTCCCGTTACGTTTTGGCTACCTGTAACGTAGTTCACCTTACCATTTTCGCGTGTTGTCGCTGTACCACCAGTCAAACGAAGCGTCATTTCTGAATCCGTATTGTTCTTAATATAGAACGTTACTTGCTCTTTCTGGCCTGGTGCCAGCTTCAAATCAATCGATGACAAGTTGTTCTTGTCAATTTGAGAAGCTGGAATGTCCGCTGTAATATCATATGCGGGCAATGTGTCTGCTGAAACCGGCTTCGATATGCCAATCAAAGCGAGTGCCAACCCCACCGCATAAACTGCATGTCGTAATTTCATAACCAATAAACCCCTATTTTCGCTTATTATACGTAATTATAATGACTTTTCTTTTAAAATGCACGCAAGTACGCTTTACAGGACTACTGTACTTGATACTTTTGAATAAAGATGTCTTATTTAACTAAGAATCGCATGTTTTTGAACCACATAACTGTCAAAACGATACCAACGATTGCCAATAAACTAACAGCGTATAATAACGCCTCTATGAATGGCACCTTTTTAGGATGTGCTTCATCTGTTGGCGCAGTCTTTTTTGACAGCACGATTTGCTTTTGCCAGGTTTGATTTGTCCCGCTCCAGCTTGCTTGCACCTGAATGCGGTATTTATTGCCTGTCAGGGGCTTGGCATCGTTTTTAACCCAATATGTCATAACTGAATTAGGCGCCAGCTGCGCGTTCCGTCGCGTCTCTACAAGAACCGTTTTATTTGTGGACACATCGATTACCTTTGTTGTAAACGTTGCGCCGTTAATAAACGATCCTGAGGTATTCGCAACGGCAATCGCAAAGCCAGTTTGTTTATTGACAGTTTCATACGAAACGGCATGAAGTTCTGCCGAAGTTGCCGGCAAATTTCGTGTGTTTCGTGCAAGCACCGCAACAGTTGTTTCTACCGCATCCTGCTTTTGTGTCGCTGTCAGTGAGAAAGAAACTCCACCAGCAATAATCCCATCCACCGGTTCATTCGGCATGGTAATCGTACCAGTGACCTTTGCATCGCCCTTAGGCGCGACTTTAATCGTCTGCTGATCCAAATGAATTAAGTTTTCCATTTGTGGGCCGCCAACGTTCCCAATCACGTGATGATCGTTATATGTGACTTCTCCTAGTGGCGATGTGGATGCAGAGCCCGCAGCAACGTTCAATGACAATTCTGAGTCTGAGTTATTTTTGACGTCAAACGTCACTGATTCAACTTGCTTCGGATTTAGCAATAAATCAAGGTAATTTTTATTTTGACTGTCGAGTTGAGTCTTAGGGATTACCGGCGTAACTGTGTATGGTGCATTATCGTCTGCGGAAACGTGGCGCATCGTCGTAAATGCCAGTATCAAGGCCACCAATCCAAAGAGTATTTTTTTCATTTTCTGCTCTCCATGCTTTGACAAAAAAGAAAGGACGAGGTGCAACGCCCTCGCCCTTTTCATTTCGTCTTAATTAGTCCAAGAAATCACGCAATTGCTTTGAACGTGATGGGTGGCGCAACTTACGAAGTGCCTTAGCTTCGATTTGACGGATACGCTCACGAGTAACCCCAAATACCTTACCAACTTCTTCCAAAGTACGCGTACGACCATCTTCCAAACCGAAACGCAAACGCAAAACGTTCTCTTCACGGTCAGTCAACGTGTCCAAAACTGATTCCAATTGTTCCTTAAGCATTTGGTAAGCAGCTGAATCAGCAGGTGAAATGGCTTCATTATCTTCAATGAAGTCTCCCAAGTGTGAGTCATCCTCTTCACCAATTGGTGTTTCCAATGAAACTGGCTCTTGTGCAATCTTCAAAATATCACGGACCTTGTCAGTCACGATGTCCATTTCGGCACCGATTTCTTCAGGCGTAGGTTCGCGACCCAAATCTTGCAACAAGTTACGTTGAATACGAATCAACTTGTTGATTGTTTCAACCATGTGCACAGGAATACGGATTGTACGAGCTTGGTCGGCGATTGCACGAGTAATCGCTTGACGGATCCACCAAGTTGCATAAGTTGAGAACTTGAATCCCTTACGGTAATCAAACTTCTCAACCGCCTTCATCAATCCCATGTTTCCTTCTTGAATCAAGTCCAAGAATTGCATACCACGACCAACGTAACGCTTAGCAATAGAAACAACCAAACGCAAGTTAGCCTCAGCCAATTCTTGCTTAGCAGTTTCATCACCTTGCTCAATGCGCTCGGCCAAAGCAACTTCTTCATCACCAGTCAACAATGACACACGTCCGATTTCCTTTAGGTACATACGAACAGGGTCATTAATCTTCATGCCAGTAGGTGCATCAGCAGCTTGCTTCAATTCCTTTTCTGACAACTTTGTCTTCTTGTTTTCAAGCGCACGTGCGGTTGGCTCGCCGTTTTCATCAACGACAGAGATTCCAGCTGATTCGATCTTCTCGTATAGTTCATCGATTTGATCAGCATTCAAACGCATTGGTTGTACCAAAGCTTTTTGGAGGGCATCTTCATTAATTTGCTTATCAGCCTTGTATTCCTTAATAAGATTTTTAACAACCTTATCAAATTCAACTTGATCAAACTTTGCTGAAATTGGTGCTTGCTTTTCTGCCATAGCGGCCTCCTTAATTACTTGTGGGTCTGTTGTTCACGTAACGCCGCCATATACTCAACACTAAGTTGAGCGACTAGCGCGTCATTGTGCATTTGATTAGCTTCTTTAATCTGACGCTGTAACCTATTAATTCTATCAGATAATGGGGCATCGTGGCTAATAAATTGAATATACATGCCAACTTGACTACGATCAGCGAATAATTCGTCATCAAAATCATCAAGCGTTGCCAAAATACGTGTCAATTCAGGTTTCTGAACAAAGTCCATAAAGCCTGCCATATCAACAATTGGCTCATTGCCATGTGTCTCACGATAGCCAGTTGCCAACATCAACAGCGTTTCGTATGGTACGTCAACGAACGTAAAGTCTGGTGTGCCAGTCACTTGCAACCAAACATCGTTATCACGGAGCATCCAAGCCAACAGCATTCGTTCAGCTTTTTCAACTCGTGAAATCGTTCGTGGCGTTGGCGCCGGAATCGGTGCCGGTGCATTAGCTTGCCAATCTCCGTTCGGCGCGACCGGATAATTAGGCTCTGGTCGACGGTAACCCGATTGACGATTATTCGTCGACCTAGGGTTAGAACGATTGGCCTGCTGTTGCAGTAGCAATGGACGCAATTGATCTTGCAACGCCTCCATGCCAATGTTGAATTCATCAGAAATTTCACGTAGATAAGTCTCACGCATAACGGGTTCTGACACCGTTGCGATGACACCTAATACATCACTTACGTAAGCAAACAACTCGGTTTGGTTATTCAGATTGCGATCCGTCTTTAAATAGCGGATATTAAACGCAACTGGATCTTCAGTATTATGTGATAGCACATTCAAAAATGCACTGACATCATTGGAACGTAAAAACTCATCAGGATCTTGATTATCCGGAATGTGAATCACATTCGCCGTGATGTGCCCGTTTTGCGCAACTAAGTCTAACGCACGCTTTGTCGCCTTTTGACCAGCTGCATCAGAGTCATAACTAATTGACACGTTATCAGCCATGCGAGAAAGCACTTGCACCTGTTCTGGCGTCAACGATGTTCCCATTGAGGCAACTCCGTTTTGCACGCCAGCTTGGAATGCGGCAATAACGTCCATGAACCCTTCGAATACAACCGCGTGCTTTTGCTTACGAATTGCGCCCTTGGCAAGGTCCAAGTTAAACAATTCTTGTGACTTGTTAAACAGTGGACTCTCAGGTGAATTCATGTACTTCGCTTGGGTGTCGTCATTTGACAAACGACGTCCAGAAAACGCGATTGGGTGACTAGCACTATCACGAATTGTAAAAAGCACACGATTCGTAAAGCGATCGTGCAACGTGCCATCATCCCATTCAATGAACAATTCCGATGAACGTAGCAACTGATAATCTACTTGTTGTTCTTGGAAGTAGTTAATCAACACATCATTTTCAGGTGCGAACCCAAGCATAAATGCATCAATTGTGCCATCATCCAAGCCTCGATTATGTAGGTAATCAAGGGCACCCTCACCTGCCTCGGTATTAACTAGCAAGTGGTGGTACAACTTTGTCGCGTCTGCGTACAATTCACGCAGCGCCTTAATTTGTGGATCAACCACTTCCGTTGCTTCGTCAGATGTGTATGATGCATCTAAATCAACCCCGGCAAATGGGGCAACCTTTGCCACAGCTTGTGGGAAGGTTGCATTATCGATATCCATGATAAAACTAAAGACGTTACCACCACGACCGCATGAGAAGCAGTGATAAATTTGTTTATCTTCATTAACTGAGAAAGACGGTGTACGCTCATCGTGGAACGGGCAAAGCCCAAACAGATTGCGTCCCTGTTTCTTCAGTTGTACATATGGCGAAATGACATCAACGATATTAACACGTTGTCGAATTTCTTCGACCAACTGTTCTGGAATACGTGTTGCGATTGTCATCACCCCCAACTCTAAAAATGACCATTTCCAGCTCTTATAATTATACGCTTGAATGCACAATATGCAAGTAAGTTTGTCAACCCCCATTGAAAGGCTTCAACCGTTGATAAATCAAGGTTTCGATTTTTCAATTAAAATATTATGTAAACTAAAAAGCCACCAACCAAAAACCGGTCAGTGACATTTAATAGTAATGTTATTTGTTCGCTGTTTTTACACTGCGCATGACTGTGAAAAAGGCCAAAATTGAAATAATCATCAAGACAGTTAAGAAAATAAGTCCGGATTGCGACCCAGTCACAACGCCGTCTCCAATATGACGATCAGTTGCCGATGCAAAAATTTGGGCGACAATCGCGGTCGCACTGGCACCAACAAATTGTTGCAAGGTGTTCAGCACACTGTTACCATCCGCATTCTCACTTGGTGCCAGGCTTGATAGCGTGATGGTCATGAGGTTCGCATATGAAAAGCCGATTCCGACCATTAACACCATATGTGTTAGCATCAGCGTCCAGAATGATAGCTCCTTAAAGAATACGGCCATCAACACCATTGCCAGCGTCGCAACGCTCAGACCAAATAAGATTGGCTTAACTGCACCAAATTTGTCCAATACGCGTCCTGAAACTGGTGCCAGTACAGAACCAATGACCGCACCCGGGAACATGAATAGTCCAGCAGCAGTTGCTGTACGCCCCAAACCTAGTTGCAAGTAGTTAGGCAAGATGAATGAGAGTCCTAGCAGGATTGCTTGATAAACAAGGAAGCTAATCATTAAGCGATCATAGCGCGAGTGACGTAAAATGGCTAAATTCAATAGTTGACGACGCTTGTTTAAGAATGCGAATATCACTAGCAAGACGACTGCCCCAATTAGGAACATTAGTGACAGACGTTCGACGGCCATCAATAGCAATGCCAATCCTAATCCAAGAAAAACAAACGCACCAAAGGCAAAACTTTCCGTTCGCTTAACTGTTTCAACCGGCATACTTGTCAGTCCCATGATTAATGAGGCTACCAGCAAAACAATCAAAAACCAGAAGATTGAACGCCAACCCAAACTATTTAACAAGATACCGCCGTATGTTGGACCAATGGCAGGCGCAATTGACGTGGTCATTGTTCCAATTCCCATCATTACGCCACGTCGATCAAGTGGGGATTTCGTCAAAATGATGTCAAACATTAATGGTAATGCGATTCCCGTTCCAATTCCCTGGAAGACGCGACCAGTTAGCAGCACTAATAGATTAGGCGCAAACCCATCTAAAATGACCCCCACCAAGAATAATAGATTTGCAATAATAAACAGACGTCGTGGCGAATAATTGCGAATTAAAAATGCTGAAAGTGGCACAATCACTGCGATGGCTAGCAAATAACCAGTCGTCACCCATTGCACGCCGTTTGCGTCGGTTTGAAACTCATTCATTAGGGTTGGAAACGTAACGTTCATCGATGTTTCAATCAACACCCCACTAAAACTCATGATACCAGCCGCGATTACAGCTCGTAACACATGCCATTCCTTTGCCTGCATAATTCCCTCCTTAAAACAAATAAAAGGCGCCCATCATCTCAATTAGAAATGATGTTCGCCTCTATGTTCGGCACAAATAAATTGTGCTATCTGTACGTAACAACTCGTATTACTGTACAGATTTTATGCAAGTTTGTCAAAATTTTTAGTGATTTTCAAACCAAATGCTAATTTCGCGTTCGGCATTTTCAACACTGTCAGAACTGTGGACGATGTTACGTACGGCACCATCTTCCCAATCGCGACCATAATCACCACGAATCGTGCCAGGAGCTGCCTCACTTGGATTCGTTACACCAGCCATCGCACGGAAATTCTTCACGATGTTTGTCCCTGTTACCACCATCGCAACTAATGGACCGCTTGTCATATACTCCAAAATTTCTGGGAAATAAGGTGCATTGACCTTTTCGGCGTAGTGACGACGTAGCTGTTCTTCTGTCGCCTCTGTCATCAACAGCGACGTAATCTTGTAGCCCTTACGTTCCAAACGTGAAAAGACTTCCCCCATCAAACCACGCACAACACCATCTGGCTTAATCAAAACCAATGTTCGTTCTTCAGACATGTCATTATCCCCCTTGTCTTATATGGGTTAATATACCACAAATTCAATTTTTCACACACCAATATCCTGCCAGATGGGCACAAAAAAACCAGCTTTGACAGCTGGTTCATTTTTTAATATTAATGTGTGCGCAAATACTTAACTGCATCATCAAACGTCTTGACTGGCACAATTTTCATGCCAGGCGCGTATTTCTTAGCCGTTTTGACCGCTAGTTGGTAATTTGTCATGCCGTCAGATTCCATTGCCAAATTGGCCTTGGTTGGCTTGATATATGGGGCAAAGAAAATCTTAGCACCTGATTCATGGGCGACTATGACCTTTTTATCGATACCACCAATTTCGCCAACATTGCCGTCTTTGTCAATTGTTCCAGTACCAGCGATTTTACGACCAGCAGCCAAATTTTCATTGGCCAACGCATCGTACATTTCTAATGAGAACATCAAACCGCCAGATGGACCACCAATGTCGCCCATATCCGCCGTAACTTGTCGATCAGACGTCACATCAACTGCGTCTGTTAGTGCAATACCGATACCAGGTAACTTCTTAGTCCCGGCCAAAGCAACCGTCTTACCAGTTGCTTCTTTCGTCTTGCCGTTATGTTGATAGTTGATTGTTAGTTTTGAGCCAACTTTGTTTTTACGAATGTAATTTTGGAATCCCTTTGCTGACTCGAACGACTTACCATCAACCGATGTAATGAGGTCCCCAACGTGCAACTGCTTTTTAAAATTAGAGTTATCTTGCACAGCCATAACGTAAATCCCGTTAAAGGTACGTGTATATGGCACGTCAGCAGCTTTAAACGCTGTGGCTTTAGCCTCATTCACAGCAGAGTCCATGTACACCTTGTTAATAGCCACATTGTCAGCCTGAGAGCCGCCACCATTCGCCTCGTATGAAGTCATTAGTGATGCAGTTGGATCAAGTAACGCCATAATGGCACCGATACCGTTAACCTGGGACATATAGACAGCTGTAATCATATACTCACCGTCAACCTTAGGCTTCTTGCCATCAACTTTGATGTAGCCGGCCAGGTTGTCTGCCTCGCCAGGAGTTTCAGCATATAACGGCAATGGACTAACCAATGCCAACAAAACTAGCACAGCCGCAATAATGCCAGAAATTTTCAGCCATTTATGAGACTTCTTTTGTTTTTCAGCCATACGCTACTTCTCCGCAAACTTTTCAGCAAGTGCATTGGCAACTGGACCAGGCACCAATTCGTGTACGTCAGCCCCAAAACTAACAACTTCTTTTAGAATTGAACTTGAAATATTTTGATGCTCTGGTCGGGCCATCAAAAAGACCGTCTCAACAGTGCCCAAGAAGTGGTTCATTTCGGCAATATCACGCTCGTAGAGATAATCAGTCTCGTTACGCAAACCACGCACTAACGTATCAGCGTTGATTTCTTTCATATACTCAATCGTCAAACCAGACATTTCACGTACGGTTACGTTCGGCAAATCAGCTACGGATGCCTCGATTAGGGTAATCTTTTCTTCAGGTGAAAAGAGATACTTTTTTATCTTGTTTGTGCCTACACCAATCACAACCTCATCAAAGAGCGTTGCGGCACGCTTAACAACATCTAGATGTCCATTCGTAAATGGATCAAAACTACCTGGAAATAATACACGACGCATTATGCTTCCCCCTTATATTGATATAGCTTAACCACCGTAATACCGTAATCCTTTTCTTTCAAAAACTCGAAATTAGGCAAATCTTCCGGCAAGTTTGCATTTTGATCCGTCTCGGCCACAATCAATGCCTCTGGTGCAATCAAGTTTGCGGCAAGAAGCTTCTCAAGGTCAGCAACAATCGTTTGCTTGGCATATGGCGGATCAAAGTACAACACATCGAATGGTTGTGATCCCATCAAGCGTTGGATAGCTGCATCTGCAGTGCTCTTGATGACAGTAAACTTCTCTGGTGCTTTCGTAATCGCAATATTGTCGTTAATCGTCTTGATTGCTGCGAATTGACGGTCGACCAAGACTGCTTCATCTAAACCGCGAGATACGCCTTCAATACTCAATCCGCCAGAGCCAGCATACAAATCCAACGAACGACCACCATCAAAATATGGACCAATCATGCTAAAAATAGCTTCCTTAACCTTGTCCGTGGTTGGTCGGGTTGCATCACCTGGGACCGCCTTCAATGGACGACCACCAAATTCTCCACTCACAATACGCATTACAATTCCTCTTCTTCAGCTGGCTCATCCACCAATTCTGATGGATCAACCGAAAATTCAAACGCCTCACCTTGACTACCAATGGTTGTATCAACCTCAGGCCAGTGAGAAACATCAACAGATGCTACGAAACCCAAGCGTTCAATCAACGCTGACTTTGAGGCAACATCTTCTTCATTCATATAGATGACAGCATACTTCATCTTTTCTGAAATATAACTGACAACGCCAAAACGACGCAATTGGCGCGCTTGACGAACATTTTTCAAATAAACCACGACGCTTCGGCGCGGCGTTACTTCAAAAGCCATTTATTCACGCTCCCGTAAACTTTCATTCTTTTTCAAAACACCGATCATGTTAAAGGCGATTCCAAACGTAATTCCCCAAGACATCAATGATGACCCACCATACGAAATCAACGGGAACGTCACACCAGTAATCGGTACGACTCCGACAACACCACCAAGGTTAACCAGAATTTGGATGCCGATATATGCGGCGATACCATACAACGTCAAACGGATTTGCATGTTACGTGTCTTCACTGCGTATATCACCAAACGCCAAATGATAAAGCCAAATACAGCCAGGATAATCAAAATCCAAGCGGCACCTAACTCTTCACCGACAATCGCCATGATAAAGTCGGTGTTTGGCTCCGGTAGATAACCGGCCTTCTGGATACTATTACCCAGACCACGACCCCAGAAACCACCGTTTGAAATGGCGTAATACGAATTAATCAATTGGTGTCCTGCATCCTCAGTTTTCCAAGGATCAATATATGATTCAAATCGTAGCAATTGGTAGTGCATCAAAGGTAATTTCTCAAGAACCGGCAACAGCACAGGCACCATTATCAAAACGCCAATCACAATACCAACCATCGTAATTAAACCAGTTGGACGAATACCTGACGTTAAGAAAATGATTGCCACCAAAGCAAACAGAATTAGCGCACCACCGAGGTCAGGCATTAGTGCCGTTAGTAAGATACCAATTCCAGGTGCGATAAAGTCTTTGTAGTAATGAACACGTTCTTTAATACCTTTGACGACTTTGTACGGATTGACAACATTTCGCGCGAAACGCTTGGCAAACCATAAAATCATGGCAACTTTAAAGTATTCAACCGGCTGAATACCAAAGGTTCCAATGTAAATCCAGCCCTTGGCACCTGAGGTAACTGGACCAGCAACCAGTGCGATAAGTAAGCCGATATCCGTTACAGCCAAAAATACCGAAATTAGGTAATCAATCTTGGTCGACGACCAGTTGATGTCGACGCTAAAGATAAGCAACATCGCGCTCACGCTGATAACGCTAAAGAAGGCTTGCTTGAACAAGAAGGACGTCGAACTCCCTGAATTCATATTCGAGCTAGCTGAATAGACCATAGTTACACCAAAGACCAATACGCCGATGATTAGTAACAACAAGACCAAGTCAAGGTATTTAAATTTCTCTCTGACGCGTTTCGGCGTATCTCGAATGGTTTCGAATAATCGCCCCCGGCGTCGTTTTTTCACAGCTTGCATCGTTCAGGGCTCCTTCATTAAAGTCTATAACTTGTATTATTTTAGCACACTTCCCCCTGTAACATTTCCAACTTCATGAAATCACAAAAAACGCCCTTCAGCATGATGCTAAAGGGCGTTCTATTAGTCTAATTTTTAAAAAGATTAGCCTTGTTGTGCAATCTTCTTACGCTTAGCAGCCTTCTCACGCTCGGCCGTAACCAAAATTTGCTTACGGATACGTACGTGTTCTGGCGTTACTTCGGCGTACTCATCATCGTCCAAGAACTCCAATGACTCTTCAAGCGTCATATCACGTGGCGTCTTGATTGAGGCAGTTTGGTCCTTGTTTGATGAACGAACGTTAGTTTGGTTCTTTGCCTTCGTAACGTTAACTGAGATGTCGTTGTCACGGCTGTTCATACCAACAACCATTCCTTCGTAGATGTCATCACCTGGGTGAATGAACATAATTCCACGATCTTCAACACCCATGATAGCGTAAGTCGTAGCTTGACCTTGGTTAATTGAAACCAACGTACCGTTACGACGACCTGGGTTCCAGTTCTTAACAACTGGAGCGTACGTCTCAAACGTGTGGTTGTAGATACCGTATCCACGAGTCAATGACATGAATTCAGTTGAGTAACCAATCAATCCACGTGAAGGTACCAACCACTCCATACGAGTCGTACCAGTACCAGTTGGCTCCATGTTACGCATCTCACCCTTACGTTGGTTCAATGAATCGATAACTGAACCTGAGTACTCGTCAGGCGTGTCGATTTGAACAGCTTCGAATGGCTCTGATTCAACGCCGTCAATTTCCTTGAAGATAACTTGTGGACGTGAAACTTGCAATTCGAATCCTTCACGACGCAAAGTTTCGATCAAGATTGACAAGTGCAACTCACCACGTCCTGATACCAACCATGCACCAGCTTCATCAGTGTCATCAACACGCAATGAAACGTCAGTGTGCAATTCGCGACGCAAACGGTCTTCCAATTGACGGGCCGTCACGAACTTACCTTCGCGACCAGCAAATGGTGAGTCGTTCGTACGGAACGTCATTTGCAAAGTAGGCTCATCAATACGCAAAACTGGCAATGCGTCCAAGTGTGATGGTTCAACAACAGTTTCACCAACTGAAATTTCTTCCATACCTGAAACGGCAATCAAGTCACCAGCAATAGCTTCGTTGATTTCAACACGGTCCAAACCAATGAAACCAAACAACTTCGTAACACGGAAGTTTTGCGTCGTACCATCAAGCTTCATAACAGTAACGTTGTCACCAACCTTGATCTTACCACGGAAGACACGTCCGATACCGATACGTCCAACGAAGTCGTTGTAATCCAACAATGAAACTTGGAATTGCAAAGGCTCGTCTGAGTTGTCTTCAGGCGCTGGAATCGTTTCGAATACAGTGTCGAAGATTGGCTTCATCGTGTGCTCTTGCGTAGCCAAGTCAGCATCCAATGATGACGTTCCGTTCATAGCTGAAGCGAAGATAACTGGGAATTCCAATTGGTCTTCGTCGGCACCCAATTCGATAAACAAATCAAGCACTTCGTCAACAACTTCAGTAGGACGAGCTCCTGGACGGTCAACCTTGTTAACAACAACGATTGGCGTCAAGTTTTGCTCGAAGGCCTTCTTCAAAACGAAACGAGTTTGTGGCATCGTACCTTCAAAGGCATCAACAACCAACAAAACACCGTCAACCATACCCATGATACGCTCAACTTCACCACCGAAGTCCGCGTGTCCTGGCGTGTCCAAGATGTTGATTTGCTTGTCCCCAACCTTAACGGCTGTGTTCTTAGCCAAAATCGTGATACCACGTTCCTTTTCAAGATCGTTCGTATCCATGGCACGATCGCCAAGTTCAGTACGCATATCAAGCGTGTCTGATTGCTTAAGCAATTCATTAACCAACGTCGTCTTACCGTGGTCGACGTGGGCGATGATTGCAATGTTACGGATGTTTTCGCGCTTTGCCAAAATCCTATTCTCCTTGACTATACGTCACTTTTATTACTCTAATCGGTGTAACAACTAACAAATACGAGCCGCTGAACACGCGGCCCGGCTTATAGGTCACGTTCAATTGACATGATATCGTTATATGCTTGTTGTGTTGCCAC
This sequence comes from Weissella confusa, assembly GCA_001436895.1. Lineage (GTDB taxonomy): Bacteria > Bacillota > Bacilli > Lactobacillales > Lactobacillaceae > Weissella > Weissella confusa. Next base: position 115,098 of record JQAY01000007.1, on the reverse strand, counting down.
TAGAACTGCTCCTGATAATAACATATTCACAGGTTGGTCGTCAATTTTTCCGACTTTAAACCCTAATGCTTCACCAAGCAATGTCCCAGCAGCGTAGTCCCAAGGCTTCATAACACTGGCGTAAGCAACTGCTCGACCAGTCAAAACATGTAAGTATGAAATACCTGCAGAACCATAAACACGGTACCCGATTGCTTGCTTGGCAATTTCAGGGAAACCGTATTGTTCATATAATAGTCGTGCTCCTGACAAAATCACGAGACCGTCCGCCAACGATGTATTCGTTGGTGTGCTTAGTTGTTCATCATTATGGTAAACCCCGTATTCAGGGCCACCGTGTACAATATCGTGATTGACAACGTCCATAATCCACGCCATCACCGGCTTGCCATCTTCATAGACAGCCAACATGGTTGCGAATTCAGCGTGTTGCTTCACGAAGTTCATTGTGCCATCAATTGGATCTACAAACCAAACACGACCGTCCAAACTGTTAACCGCATCCCCAAACCCTTCTTCACCAAGAATCTTGGCATGTGGATCAAACCGACGAATGGCATCCACATAGAATTGTTCAGTTTCTCGGTCAACGTTCGTCACTAAATCGCGATGTCCTTGTTTTGTTTCGACCTGCATCCGTTGAGAGACACGCTTCAAAACGTTATCGTGGACGGTATCCAGCCAACCAAGAACAGTTGTATCCAGTTTCTTTAATTGTGTCTCATTCAACTGCTAGCCCTCCATTTTAAGGCGCTTAGTAGACGCTTGTTGGGCTGCCTGAATCGTACGGTAGATACTGTAATCTGATTCTACCCCGAACTCACGATCAAGTTGCTTTTCTTCAGCCTTACTTGGCACAACAGTTTTGAAGTCCTTGTAGGCCGTTAAAAGTGACTCACGATCCACGCCACCTTCGTACGCTGCAGAAACAGCTGAGTACAATGCGCTTACCTTGATGATGTCATCTGTTGACCAACCATCCAGCATGGGATAGTTAAAATTTTTATCGCCACTGACCATCCGGATTACCCAATGTAACGTGTGCCGTCAGATTCTGACCATGGCGTCGTCTTGCTGATGTGATCGTAGTATAGCGTACCGTGCAAGTGGTCAATTTCGTGTTGGAAAACGATGGCTGGGTAGCCTTCCAACTTCAATTCTTGGAAGTCACCGTTTTTGTCTTGATACTTAACTGTAATACGGTATGAACGCTCAACGTAACCAGGTACATCTTCGTCAACTGACAAGCAACCTTCACCCATTGACAAGGCTGTTTGCTTAACTGATTGACGTGTAATAACTGGGTTGTAGATTGTTCCCTTAAAGAAGTACGTTGGCTCAGCGTCTTCGTCAATATCTGAGTCATCAACATCTTCATCAGGAATCAAAATTGAAGAAAATTGTTGTGAAATACCAACTTGTGGCGCAGCCAATCCAACACCAGGACGAAGACCGTACTTTTCGTTTTCTTCTTCATCTTGACTGATGATTAGGTATTCCATCATGTTCTTTGTGGCTTCCTTCACTTCATCAGAAAGTGGGAACGTCACCTTTGCGGCTTGTTGGCGCAAAACGGGATCGCCATCGCGCACGATATCCTTCATCAAATACATAGCTCTTCTCCTACCATTTTGTTTCTTAATAACAAGTATACCAAACTTAAACCGGTTGGTTCAATTTACGCAAATCGCGTAAGTAAGCAGCCGTTTCATCATTAATAACGTGGGCCACGTCAACGTGAAGCATCGGCTTGCGGTTGTCGTACCAGACATCCGTTACAACCAATGCCATATCCGTATCAGAGGCGCTCACTAAATTTTGATCTTCCGTATAAGCACGCAATGCATTATTTAACGCTTGTCGCACAACCACGACTTCTTGTCGCTCCTTATATGGAATTTCAAATTCAAACGCCATGACTTCGTGCCCCCAAATGTTAGCAACCAACGTCGAAGTTGGGCGGTTCATAGGGAAAATCAATAGCTCATTCGATAAATCCTTCAAAGCAACCGCCATCGCGGCATTCACAACTTGTTGCGAGGCGATAATTTGGCGTTCCGTTAACCGGCGCCCGTAACGACGATAAATCGTGACTGCAATGACACCGAGCAAAACAATCAGTCCAATCCATACAAACAACATCTTACTTACCTCGTGAGTCACGGTAGGCCGTAATGATGCGTGAAAGTTTGTGTGCAATAAACTCGCTTTGCTTACTATCCTTTTCAGCTGGCGATGTCACTCGCAATGAACGGAATGTCGCCGATAATAGAACAAAGTCATGGTAAAGACGATCCGTTGACGTTGCACGTTCAGGCAAATCCGTATATTGCGCGGCTAATGAAAAATCATTGTAGTTGCGCACGAAATCTTCTAATGATGTCACCAGCACAAAATGACCAGCTTGACGCTTAGTCAATTCAACTGCTGACAAACCAGCAATCATCGCTTGGAGTTCTGCTTCGTATGCAGATGAGATGCCCGTTGTTAAGGTGGCAACCTGTTCAGCTGGTTCATCAACAGCCAATGTTACATAACCAGCGATACCGCGATTCAAATTAACGTCCCATAGCCCGCCAACGTAAATATACGTTGCCAAATCGGCTGGTAGCGTGGCTTTCAAACTGTTGGCCAAAGCAACTTCTTCAGGCGTCGTTGTTGGCACATATGCGCGTTTGAATTTTCCTTTAACACCACGCACATTGTCTTTTAATCGTTGCCAGATGCTTTTTGTCATCACTGCAAACCTCCGTTTCATTAACTTAAGTGTAACCGAAATACGCCAAAAAAACGACTGGTTGCTTATCGACGTCATATCTCATACATCCGGTGTGAATATGGTATTTAATCCGCATTTCTGATAAACTTACATATAAGATTGTTCGGTACAAGACAGTAATTAAAAAGGAGATTAACCGATTATGATTTTTAAGGTTTACTACCAACCTACTATGAAGCAAAACCCAAAGCGTGAAAACACGCAATCACTTTACATTGACGCTGTTGATCAACCAGCTGCTCGTTTGGCTGTTGAAACAAACACGGACTACAACGTTGAGTTGATTGAGCAATTGTCAGAAAAGGCTTTGGCTTACGAGCAACAAAGCCCAAACTTTAAGTTGACGGAGTTCTAATCTATGGTAATGAATCTGGATGTACGTCCAGACGAGACAGCCGTATACGCATTGGGTGGACTTGGGGAGATTGGTAAGAACACGTACGGTATTCAATATGGTGATGAAATCATCGTTGTTGATGCTGGTGTTAAGTTCCCTGAAGACGAATTGCTAGGAATTGACTATGTTATTCCTGACTATACCTACCTAAAGGAAAACCGCGACAAGATTAAGGCTTTGGTTATCACCCACGGTCACGAAGACCACATTGGTGCTATCCACTTCTTCTTGAACGCAGTTAACGTTCCTGTATATGGCGGACCTCTCGCCTTGGCATTGATTAAGAACAAGTTGGATGAACACGGCTTGTTAAACAGTACCGAACTTCACGAAATCGATGAAGATACTGTTCTTAAGTTTGACAACATGAGTGTTGAGTTCTTCCGCACAACTCACTCAATCCCTGATACGTTTGGTGTGGCTGTTCACACCCCTTCAGGTACAATCGTCGAAACAGGTGACTTTAAGTTCGACCTGACACCAACGACTAAGCAGCCACCTAACCTACAAAAGATGGCACGCATCGGTTCTGAAGGTGTTTTGCTATTGATGTCTGACTCAACAAACGCTGAACGAGATGAATTTTCAAAGTCAGAGCGTTGGGTTGGTAAGACGATTGATAAGTTGTTTGATGAAATTGATGGTCGCATTATTTTCGCCACGTTCGCCTCAAACATGTCACGTGTGCAAATGGCAACTGAAGCTGCCCTGGCCCACGGTCGTAAGATTGCTGTCTTCGGTCGTTCAATGGAAAGTGCCGTTACCAACGGTTTGGCACTTGGCTACTTGAACATTCCAAAGGAGATGTTAGTTGATGCACACGAAATCAACCGCCTCCCACCTAACGAAGTGTTGATTTTGTCAACGGGTTCTCAAGGTGAACCGATGGCCGCTCTTGCCCGTATCGCCAATGGTACGCACAAGCAAATTTCAATCCAACCTGATGACACAGTTATCTTCTCAAGTTCACCAATTCCTGGTAACACACAATCTGTTAACCGCGTGATTAACGAACTTGAAGAAGCTGGTGCTAACGTTATCTACGGTAAGGTGAACAACATCCACACTTCTGGTCACGGTGGCCAAGAAGAGCAAAAGTTGATGTTGTCATTGATCAAGCCAAAGTACTTCATGCCTGTCCACGGTGAATACCGTATGTTGAAGGTGCACGAAGGTTTGGCTCACGATGTTGGTGTTCCTAAGGACAACACATTCGTGCTTGATAACGGTGATGTTCTTGCTTTGACGGCTGATTCAGCTCGTTTGGCTGACCACTTCCCTGCCGAAGATACTTATGTTGACGGTAACGGAATTGGGGATGTCGGTTCCGCAGTGTTGCGTGACCGTCAAATGTTGTCACAAGATGGTTTGGTTGTCGTTGTTGCTACCATCGATTTGAAGAATCAAGAAATCACGGCTGGTCCTGATATCTTGTCACGTGGATTTATTTACATGCGTGAATCTGAAGAGTTGATCAACGAAGGTCGCAAGGAAATTTTCCACGCTATCTTGACAGCAATGCGCGAACCAAATGCAAGTGAGCACAGCATTCGTAACGCAGTTGTATCTCAACTACAACGCTTCTTGTATGACAAGACGAAGCGCCGCCCACTTATCTTGCCAATGTTTATTTTGATTTAACATCTTACTAGTAGAAATACTGCTAAAGAAACTAAAAGTTCCCAGCCTTGTGGTTGGGAACTTTTTTCATGTGTTCAGTTAATAAAATGTACTTCAAGACACTATGTATCAGCCTTCGAAAAGATGCCCCTTTTTTCTGAGAACTATTTCAACGATAAATGAAAAATGTATTGGTTTGTGCTTTTGAATTCCATGATAATATACATTTATAATAATTAATTTACTGACTTAAATGCCTTTTGTAATGGTTAATAACGTCCAGACAGGATTGACGAAAAAAGCTTGAGGAGTAGGTTTATGTATAAACGTCTAACTAAATTTTGGAGCTTAATGCTATTAAGCATCATTTTAGGAATCGGTTCAGTGGTATCTTCGCCGTTATCAGCTAATAATTCAAGTACGCATACCAACACACAACAGTATGAGAAAAAGTTTAAAAAGCTACATCTTAAAAACAAAAACGTTAAACAAATCAAAAAAACGCTGAAGAAAAATCCGACCTTTAAAAAAGCCGCTATCAAAGTAACCGACTCAAAAACTAATCTATTGCCTTCGATCGCTTCGCTTCATGTGAACTCGGCAAAAGTATCAACTGAAAAATTCAAACTAGATAAACAAGGCAAACTAAAAGTCATTTATCTGGTAACCAAAATTTCACCCGCTAAAGTCAAATTAGCTGTTGTCGCTTCGGAATCTGCCGAAAGTTCTTCAAAACAGGAAGCAGCGGAGAGTTCGTCTCGCTATGCCGCTAGTCAGTCTGCCTCTATTGCTGCTTCGGAATCAGAGGCTGCTTCTATTTCCGCTTCAGTTGCTTACAGTCAATCTATTGTTGAGAGCCAATCTATTTCTGAGAGTCAAGCCGTTGCTCAAAGTCAGCAACAAGCCGCACAAAATGCGACCGTTACAACTTCTGTTCAATCGCCATCTACAGGAAACAATGGTGGTGGTGTGCAAACAGGAAGCCATTGGGAAATCGAAGATGGTTATGATTGGTCAACAAGACGTGGGCACAGTCACATTAAGCAACCCGGTGAACCTCTTGATCCCGGCTATCATTGGCAAGCTTATGCCGGTGGTTAAACTTGTATAAATTTAAAACGCCTTTGGAATTCGCTAGAATGAGTTCCCAAAGACGTTTTTTTAGTTCTTCTGTAAGTTTTCCAACAAATGTTCGATTGGCGTCATGTCGGTCATATCAGTTTGACGTGATTCAACCATTTCTACTAATCGTTGTTCCGTTGGTGTACGCTCACCCATGGCCTTACGCTTTTCAAAAGCGTACATCACCTTGAGCAACATTTTATCCGATGTTGAGACCTTATCGATATTGATCTTACCACCTAGCAGCGAAACACTCGCACGTGGCATGTAATCGTGGACTTGGTCTTCCAAGAATTGGATTGTTTCCTTATCTTCCGGATCTGTCATCCCCACAACGAAGACCCGTTCAACAATATCTGGATCGAAGACATGCGCAATTTCTGGCAAGCCTGCCACCGTGCGTCGGTAAATTGGTGCAAACACATAAACCTTTTCAATCCCCGGCTCAGCGGCCAGTGCTGGACATTTATGATAGTCGCACACCGGTAAATCCAACGCCGTCGCAAAATCCTTGGCATATGCTTCGGTCGTTCCATATTTTGATGCATAAATAACAACTGCATTTGTCTTTGACATAACGATATCCCCCTACCCTTATTTTACTTAAGTGTACCGCTGACATTTGACTTCCATATGCGACAAAAAAGAAAAGCATCAGCTTATTTTTTGTCGTTGTTGTTCGTATTTAATTATTTGCTCACAATTTGCATAATTGTTGGCAACTCATTTACTTCATAAGTTGCTTGATATGGCGTTTCATTTACTTGTTGATGAAGATTTACCCAAAGCGTGTCCAAATTGTAACGATTACCACCTTGGATGTCCGAAGCCAAACCATCGCCAATCATGATTGACTCTTCGCGGTCCATATCTTGCCGGTGACCAAAAATCGCATCGAAAAATTCAGTTGATGGCTTTGCGTGACCGATTGCATCAGAAATGAAGACATCATCAAAATAGCGCCCAAAGCCGGTATGTTCTAGACGTAATTCTTGTGTGCGTTGCTCACCATTCGTACCAGCAATTAATTTGTACCCTTGGTTAACGAGATTCTTCAACAAATCTTCCGCACCATCCAGCACAAAATAGTTTTGATTCAGATACTGACGATATTCTTTCTCAAGCGCAATACCATCCACGGCACGGTCGAACGACTCAAACAACTTACCGAAGCGCGTGTTATGAATTTGATCCTTATTGATTTCACCACGCTCATAGGCAGCCCAAAGTCCACGGTTAATGGTTTGGTAGGTTGCGAAGGCTTCATCAACTTGGTTTTCTAGACCATGATCTCGAAAAATGTTCATCAATCCCACTTGCTCGCCCTTTCGGAAATCTAGCAATGTGTCATCCAAGTCGAAAATTAGGTGCTTATACATGTTTTGCCTCGCTTCTACTAGTTATTTAAACTCAGTATACCAAAAAAGCATCAGTACAAGACCAATGCTTTAGAAAAAATATTATAGCCAAAATGGATACGGACGTGTTGTCACCATCAAATCATAGGCACGCGAACCAAGTTCTTCACCATCTGCATGCCCAAATTCTAAACGTGATGTCCGGACACGAATTGACGCTGCGGTAAAGCGATGCACTTCTGAATAGTTGTAATGACGACCACGTACTAATTGAACCAGCAACCACAAAATTTTCATGAAAAATTGTGGGCGCTCGATCATGATCAAGTCAATTTTACCGTCAGTTGGATCTGCGTCTGGCATAATTTTCACACCGCCACCGAAATACGGGTGATTAGAAACCGTCAACAAGTACCCGCGCGGCGTGTAAAACTTACGACCGTTGGCAATTATTTCAACTGGAAAACGATCCTGTCGTGACAAAGCTTCAATCAACGCGACACCATAGGTTGCTTTACCAAGCTTCAATTTATTGAGGATATTTTTAATGCGTGAATTATTGGCAATTTCAACCGTCGTCGCATCAAATCCAATCCCAACATTATTCAGGAAGAAACGACGTTCACGTTTAACGGCATCCATGTATTCGCCAATATCAATTGATTTTGGCTCACCAGCGTCAACTTTTGTCAAAATCGTTTGCATCATTTCTACAGGCGTCCCTGTGATACCGTGAGCACGTGCAAAATCGTTTCCTGAGCCCGCTGGAATATAAGCCAATGGGATACTTCTTTTTGTATCAAAAGCAAGCAAGCCGTTGATAACTTCATTTAGTGATCCGTCACCACCGACAACAACCAATTGTCGATCAGCCGAATCTTCATATTTGGCATATTGATATGCCCATTTACGCAATTCTCCTGGAGCTGTTGATAGACGGCTATCAAATGCCACTCCGGTACTTTTCAAGAATTGCTCAACCTCTCCCCAGACAACCATGGATTTTCCAGAACGCGCTGCCGGATTGACAAAAAACGTGTAATGCATCTTTTTTGCCATCTCTCTTTCTTTTTGTCATTAATTAGTATACAAAAATAAATACACCTCGTCAGCCTAAATAGTGTACCGGTCACAAAATGGTCGATTTTTATGCATATAAAAAACCAGAACCACTACAGTTCTGGTTACAATCATTATTTAACGCCCCAGTATGTTTCCTTGTAGGCGTCACGCGCTTGTTTTTCTTCTGCGTAGACATCGGCATGTTTCTTATAGAAGTCTTGGTGATATTCCTCAGCTTCCCAGAAAGTCGTTGCCTCTTCAACCGTTGTGACAATAGCATCATCCCCAAAAATACCTGATGCCTGCAGTTGTGCTTTCGACGCTTCAGCAACTGCCCGTTGTTCATCTGAATTAACGAAAATTACTGGTCGATAATTGTCACCACGATCTTGGAATTGTCCCATCGCATCTGTTGGATCCGCAGTTTGCCAGTACAGCGCGACCAGGTCATCATAGGACACCACTTCATCATCAAACCAAATTTTGACTGCCTCAGTATGCCCAGTTTCATGGGCTTTAACTTCTTCGTATGTTGGATTGTCTTTAAACCCACCCGTATAACCCGACCGGACCAGCTTGATGCCCGGTAAAGTTTCAAATGGTTGCACCATGCACCAAAAACATCCGCCAGCGAAAATTGCTGTTTGTTCTGCCATAATAAATCCCCCCTAATTTTTAATGCATTACTTCAACTTGATGTCCCAAGCAGCAATTTCAGCTGAACCATATAGTTGCTTCATGTGCTTCTTAGTTGATTCAGTTTGGTAAGCCTTTACAACTTGCTTGTAAATCTTCTTGTTTTGCGTTCCCTTACGTGCTGCAATAATGTTGATGTAGCCCTTGTTAGCCTTGTTAACTGGCTCGACGTACAACGCCTTGTCGATGTCCAACTTAGCATCCAGCGCATAGTTAGTGTTCACAACCGCAGCGTCAGCACTCTTCAAAGCAGACGCTGCTTGATCAGATGCGACTTCTTTAATCTTGAAATCTTTCTTGTTCTCAGTAATATCCTGCGCGCTTGGCAACTTCACGTCGTGGTTGTACTTAATCAAACCGGCTGCTTCAAGCACATCCAATGCGCGCTTTTCGTTTGAAGGGTCGTTTGGTACGACGATTGTACCGCCCTTTGGCAAATCAGCCAAAGTCTTGTGGTTATCTGAATAAATGCGAATTGGTGTCACATAGGTCTTGCCGACGCTTACCAACTTACCCTTAAAATTCTTGTTCTGGACATCGAAGTAATTAATTGTTTGGAAGGCATTCAAATCGATCGACTTGTCGACCAATGCTTGGTTTGGCTTGATATAGTCCGTGAACAACTTTAGCTTAATATCAATGCCGTACTTCTTGGCTGCATCTTTTTTAACGTATTCCCACAATTGACGGTCAGAGTCACCCACCAAACCAACCGTTACCGTCTTTTCCTTTGAAGCTGCAGACACATCATGTGGTTGATTAGCAAATACCGCCAATCCTGCCACTGCAACAACCGTTCCCAATACAACCTGCTTCTTTGAAATTCCCATTTTCATATCCTCCATAAACCTCAGCTTTAAACAAAAAAGCCCGTTTCTATACATCACCCTAAAATAGGGCTAGATATAGAAACGGACTTACCGTGATACCATTCTACCTTCATCATGCCAGTCACCCGACATGAACTCACAACGTGCAGACAGGGAGCGAGATGATGCTGTGTCGATACGCGTGTCTGGTAACGGAGACCAATCCGTGTGGTATTTACAGACTTGCTGCTCATGCCACCCAATCACAGGCCATTTTCATCATTAATTCGCACGTACCGTCACACCGACCCGATACTCTCTAGACTTTGAATCAATCATTACTTTCCTGATCACTTTGTTTTTAACTGTCGTTTTTTCTTTATGAGCATTATATTAGCGTTTTCTCATTTTGATGTCAACGCTTTTTTAGAATTAATTTTCATTAACCGCTTTCAACGCAGTCGCACCAACGAAATTAACCGGTTGCGTGAAGTTTGGTTGGAAGAAGAAATCGGCCATCGCCAGGTCATCAATCGTCATTTTGTTTTGAATAGCTAGTGACACAACGTTCGCTGCCTGAGAAATGTCATGTTCTGACATAAAGGCCGCTCCTAGTACACGGCGTGTCGCCTTATCCCACGTCAGCGTTGATAAGACCTTAGTTGTTGAAAGCATGAAATCAGGTCGGTAATCTTCCTCATAAACGGTTTCTTCCACTTCAATGCCACGTGCTGCCGCACTCGCTTTATTCAAGCCGGTCCCCGCCATTGCAAAGCCGTAAAGTTCAACTGCTGACGTACCTTGTGTCCCTGTGTACGCCAAGTTATGACCATCAATATTACGGGCAACTAACATACCTTGACGAATGGCATTGGTTGCTAATGGAATGTAATCGACTGCCTCAGTTGGGTTATAGAAGACTGTCGTGGCATCCCCAGCTGCATATACATCAGGCACACTCGTTTCCATATATTCGTTGGTCTTAATGGCGCCGTTTGGTAACATCTCAACTTGGCCTCGGAACAAATCCGTATTCGGCAGGAACCCGATACCAAGCACAGCGATATCAGCTTCGTACGCGCCCTTGTCCGTCACAACCCGGATGCCACCATCTGGCAACTCTTCAAACGCTGCCACGCGTTGTCCCAACGCCAACGTTACACCGTGTTCAACAAACGCCGCTTCAAGACGGTCTGTCATAACCGGACTAAAGTTTTTCGGCAACACACGGTCAAGACCATCAACCAATGTCACTTCCTTACCGGTCACTGAGAATTGTTCCGCAATTTCAGCACCAATGTAGCCAGCACCGATAACAACAACGCACTTCAACCCATCAGCAACATCTTTAATCCGGTTAGCATCTTCCCATGACTTCGCGTAATAAACACGATCACTGTGAATACCTGGAATATTTGGTACTAAAGGCTTTGATCCCGTCGTAATCACAATCTTGTCGAACGTCTCAGTTGTGATTTCATCCGTCACCAGGTTCTTCGCACGAATTTGCTTGATATTCAAATCAGCTTCAACCACTTGGTGTTGCATCTTCATCGTAATGCCTTGAGCCGTCATTGACTCTGGTGATTCATAAAACATACGTTGCTCGTCTGACACGTGGTTTCCTAGCCAAAGTGCGATACCACATGACAAAAATGAAACCGTCGTATGTTGCTCATAAACCGTAATATCTGCATCTGGGTGCAGCTTCTTGATTTGCGTGGCTGAAAACGTGCCTGCGTGTGTACTACCGATAATTGCAATTTTCATGTTATGATTCCCCTTATTTTGCTTTCCCTTGTGCATTTGCAAACCAGCCATTAAACAATAACTTCACAATAGGTCGCGACCCCGTTGTTTCGCAAAAGAAACACACACATGTTCCTTTTAATGGCTAATTCTTGTCCGATAATTAGGTATTGCACAAACTAATAGTAACAAACTTCACAAAATAGTCAAACCTTTTTCGAAAAAGAAATTCAAAAAACGTCCGAGATTTCTCTCGGACGCTCTTATTAATGCTATTTACTTAAACCAGCTATCAACCTGCTTTTGGTGATCAGCAATCCAATCCTTGGCTGCCGTCTCAGGTGACTTGCCGTTTTGGATGGCTAACATGACTGACTCCATGTCTTGCTCATCCCACTTAAACTTATCTAACACACGGTAGGCCTTTGGCTTATCCGCCTTAAGACCCTTGCGCGTGAACGTATTGATTGATTCTGACTTACCAAATGACCCCTTCGGATCAGACAAGTACTTCAAATCATACTTTTGGAACATCCAGTGCGGTGTCCAACCCGTCACGACGATATCTTGCTTAGCCTTAATCGCCTTACCAAGTGCCACAGTCATGGCACCTGATGATGACGGCGTTAGCTTCCAGCCATTGTTGGTCAAACCATAGTCAGCCATCGCCTTTTCAGCGGCGTTGGTAACACCCGCACCAGGTTCGATACCGGTTACTGTCTTATTGGCCTGTGTCGTTAAATCACTAATGCTATCAACATCCATGTACGCTGGCACAACCAAACCAGTCTTAGCACCGGTCAAGTTTGGGCCTAGCATGTCAATTTGTGACTTGTATTTCTTATATTGTGCAGCGTGCGTATTAGGCAACCAAGCAGACACTGATGCATCCGCTTGACCATTAGCAACTGACTGCCACATGATTGAATTATCAAGCGGCGTCAAATTAACGCTATAACCGTGTTGACGCATTGCTTCAGCCAACACGTTACTTGATGCAACTTCTGAGTCCCATTGCACATACACCAAGTTCAATGTATCTTCAGCCTTCTTACCATTGGCAAAGGTGTTCACAACACCTGAACCGACCATCGCCACAGCGACTACAATCGCCGTCCACATCTTCCAGTGGTGCTTTGAGGTTGGTTGCTTGTCAGCCGGCTTGACGTTCAATTTTTGCGTGAAGCGATCAATGATGATGGCCAAGATAACCAAAGCCAAACCATTCACGAACCCCTTACCAACATCCGCGTTTTGTACGGCCGACAAGACACCACGACCAAGTCCTGGCGCACCAATCATTGACGCAATCACAACCATTGACAAGGCCAACATAATCGTTTGGTTCACACCGGCCAAAATCGTATTTGTTGCCAATGGTAATTCAAGCTTAAACAACTTTTGCTTAGGCGTTGATCCATAAGAATCTGCCGCTTCAACCAAATCCTTTGGCACTTGGCGAATACCCAAGTTAGACATTCGAACAGTTGGTGGTAACGCAAAAATCACGGAAGCGAAAACACCAGGCACCACCCCGATACCAAAGAAAGCAACCGCTGGAATCAAATAAACGAAACCAGGCATGGTTTGCATAAAGTCCAAAACCGGTTGAACAATCTTAGCAACCGTTTCCTTCTTGGCCATCCAGATACCTAATGGCACACCAATAATGATTGAGACCAAACTAGATACCAAGACCAACGTAAAGGTGCTCATCAAATCTGACCACAAATTTTGGTTGGCAATCAGGAGCAGTCCTAAGAAGGTAAACAACGGGAAGCCCCACTTCTTGCCACACACTAGTATGGCAAATACTGTCAAGCCGATGATAACCATCCAGCTTGGCATAGCCGTTAAGCCGTTAGTAATGCCGTTCATTAAGTGAGTTCCACCATCCTGAATGACATTAAAGAACCCACTTAAAGTAGTTGTTAACCAATTTACGGCTGACTCAACCCAATTTGCAATTGGTAATTTACTTATTAACACTGTATTCATCGGTTATTGCACCTCCGTTTCAGACAACGCTTCTAGGACACGACCACGAATGATAACGCCCAGCAAACGCCCGTTGTCAACCACTGCCAGTGGTGTCGGTGCGTCATAAATCAATGGCATGATGTCGGCGACCAACATATCACGGGCAACCGTTGGCATTTCAGTCATCACATCACGCAACCCGATGTTTTCGCGACGAGCACGTAAAGCATCTTCACTGCTAATGAACCCCTGGAATTGGCGACGACGATCGACGGCAACCAACCCACTCACTTCTTCGGTACGCATCTTCTTCAAAGCCACTGCCGGACCATCAACGTCAATATTAGTGGTAATTGGCGGAATCATAATGCGTTCAGCCGTTAGCACCTTTGAACGGTCGACATCTTCGATAAACGCACGGACATAATCGTTAGCCGGTGCCGTCAAAATTTCCTCTCCTGTACCGACTTGTTGAATTTGCCCATCCTTCATAATGGCAATACGATCACCAATACGTAGGGCCTCGTTCAAGTCGTGGGAAATAAAGATAATTGTTTGACTAGCATTCGCTTGCAAATCCAACAATTCATCTTGCATATCACGACGAATCAACGGGTCAAGTGCTGAGAAAGCCTCATCCATCAATAAGATTTCAGGGTTATTAGCCAACGCACGGGCCAAGCCGACACGTTGCTGCATCCCACCTGACAATTGATTTGGATATTGGTCCTTAAACGCCAACAAATTGGCATTATCGAGTGCCTTTTCAGCACGTTCGCGACGTTCTTCCTTTGGCACACCTTGCACCTCAAGACCATACTCCGTGTTCTCTAAAATTGTACGGTGTGGGAACAAGCCAAAACTTTGAAAGACCATACTCATTTTCTTGCGTCGCACTTCCAACAATTGTTCCTTCGACATTGTGGAGATGTCTTCACCATCAATCTTAATTGACCCTGATGTGGGCTCAATTAAACGATTCAACAATCGAATAAGCGTTGACTTACCCGATCCTGATAATCCCATGATGACAAAAATTTCTCCTTCTTCGATGGACAAGTTCGCGTCATAGACCCCAACTGTCGCACCCGTCTTTTTCAAGATTTCTGTTTTAGACGCTTGTTGCTGAACCATTTGCAAGGCCGGCTTAACGCGTTTTCCAAAAATCTTGGTAAGATGTTCAATTTCCACCTTAGCCATATCTTCATATTCCTCCTACTTGATCGAATTTCTCTCACTTTCGATAAGTGACAACCCTATTTTAAACATGAAGTTGTCACTTGCGTCAAATTTGTTTATGTAGACCAGCGTGTACCAAAAACGGGACACGCCCCAATTTGATAGGCTTACAAGTAGGTCTACCAATTATTTATGTCAGGCTCTAATTAACGTATTATTAGTGAATATGATATGCTTATCTTAATTACGTATTCTAGATTTGGAGGGATATCATGGCCGGACTAAAGCAGCCTCGCTATCGGGTGATTGCATTACGCATCGCTGAACAAATTAGCGCTAACCAACTCAAGGTCGGTGAAAAAATTCACGCCCGTTCAACTTTGGCCACGACATATGGTGTGTCGTCCGAAACGGCCCGTCGTGCTATTAGTGTGCTTGGTGACCTAGGCATTGTTGAAACCATGCATGGCAGTGGCGCTAAGGTTGTTTCCCGCCAGAAGGCCCGAAAGTTCGTCGAGAGCGAAACAGAGGTTAATGGGTTACAAGACCTTCAAATCTCTCTTACAGAGCAAATTAAGGCCCAACAAGCCGGTTTAGATGCCTTGAGTAAAGATTTACAGCACTTTGTTGATCAATCACAGCATTATCAGCAGCACAACCCGTTAACTCCCTTTGAATTAGAGCTAACCGAGCCGTCAATTTTATTCGATAAGTCTTTGAGTGAACTGAATTTTTGGCACCAAACCGGCACCACTTTGGTTGGTATCGCCCACGAAGAGAAGTTAGTTATCTCTCCTGGTCCTTACGCCAAAATTCATCAAGGCGACACGTTGTATTTTGTTGGGGATGAAAACAGCGTGCAGAACGTCTATAACTTCTTTTACAGCAATTAAAAAGACGAGCAAGAACTAAATTCTTGCTCGTCTTTTGTTTTACTATTAATTATGCGTTGAACGCGTCAGTAAGTGGTGGAACCACTTGCTTCTTACGTGAAACAACACCTGGCAATGAAGCACGGCCATCAGCCAACTTCACGTCGAAGGCTGCTTCAACCTTGTCCAAGTTGTCACCCAAGACCAAGATATCTGAATCTGAATCCAAGATGTTCGTTACAACAAAGACAAATGTGTTGTAGCCTTCTTCAGCCAATTCAGCTTCCATTGCGGCAACAACTTCATCACGACGTGAGAAGACATCTTCAACGTCAACCGTGTTAACTTGACCGATGCGAACCGTTGCACCATTCAATTCGAATGACTTTGCGTCGCCGTCGATCAATTCCTTAGCTGAACGTGATGACAAGTCAGTACCGGCCTTCAACATTTCCAAACCGTATGCTTCGTAGTCTTCCAAACCAGCAATCTTTGCCAAAGCTTCCAAAGCAGGCTTGTCCATTGGCGTCGTCGTTGGGCTCTTCAACAACAAAGTGTCAGAGATGATAGCTGATGCCATCATACCAGCGATTTCTGCAGGAATTTCAACGTTAAGCGTTTGGAATTCGTAGTACAAAACAGTTGCTACAGAACCCCAAGGCTTGTTAAGGAAGTACAAAGGTGCAGCTGATGAGAAGTTAATCTTGTGGTGATCGTATACACCGTAAACAGTTACGTCAGCAATGTTAGCAACTGATTGTGCGGCCTCGTTGTGGTCAACCAAGACAACTTCTTCAGTGTCAGCTGACTCGATTACGCGAGGAGCGTCAACCTTGAAGTAGTTCAATGCGAATTGCGTTTCTGCGTTAGGCGTACCCAAAGCCACTGCTTCAGTGTCTTGGTTGTATGCCTTGTTCAACAAGTATGACGCAGCGAATGCTGAAGCAATCGTGTCTGTGTCAGGGTTTTGGTGTCCGAAAACCAACATCTTAGCCATCAGATAAATCTCCAATTTCTTTTTGTTATTTCAATGTATTAACTATACAACATTTTTAAGGTGTAGGCACGTAAATTGGTAAAAAAGTATTGGTTATATCAAAAAAACACACCGTCAGCACAGTGCTAACAGTGTGTTTAATGATTAATTCAAAACCAATGGTTGCACATAAGCGTGCATGCGAACTGGCGTACCAGCTGCTTCGACATCAATGATAAAGCTACCATTACTGTAACGTTGTCCCATTGGGTGATCCTTTGGTGAAATATCAAATTGCTTATCACGATCCGTCATCACTGTTAATGGTGTTGGTTCATGTACATCAACAACCATCATCGCTGCAATGCGATGTGGATCCTTCTTCAACTCACGCATAATCGCAACGCCCTTGCGACCGCGACTAGTTGCTGAAATTTCAGTAACCGGCATCCACTTGAATGCACCGCGGTTTGAAACAACCGCAATCGCTTGCTTATCAGTTGCAACGGCCATCTTAACCACACGATCACCCGCTTCAAGGTTCATTGCCTTAACACCAGCCGTACGGTTACCAGTCGTTGGCACTTCGTCGAGTGAGTAACGTAGTCCCATGGCATTTTCTGAAGCCAACACAACCGACTTGCCCACTAGTTTCTTATCGTCAATCAATTCCAAGCCGACAACGGTTGCGTCGTCACTCTTCAACTTGATTAACATAGTTGCCTTCTTCTTGTACGTGCTACGTGGCGCTAAATCGGCAAACGGCGTACGCTTAATCAAACCATCGCTTGTTGCCACGACCCATTCACCAGCCATGTTATCAACAGATGACATAATGCGCACATCAATCACAACTTCATCATTGGCCAAGCCAGTAATTGTTTGTGACAAGTGCTCACCAGCGTCCTTCCACTTAAATTCTGGCAACTCGTGGACTGGACGATAAATCACATTACCCTTGTTCGTGAAGATAAACGCATGTTGTAGCGTATTAACCTTTTCAACAAAGACTGGTTCGTCATCATCACGCAAACCGTTTTCATCACCAGATGCCGTGTAAGAACGCACTGAGGCACGCTTCACGTAACCAGCGCGTGAAACCAACATCACAACGTCTTCATCAGCAACCGTAACAGTTTGGTCAATCTTAAGCTCTTGTACTTCAGCCTCAATTGACGTGCGACGTGGCGTGTTGTATTCCTTCTTGATGGCTTGCAATTCAGCCTTCAAGACCTTACGCAACGCCTTAGGGTCTGACAAAATTTCGTTGTAGTTCGCAATCTTGTTAGCCAAGTCTTCAAACTCAGCTTGCAATTGCGTCACGTCAGTATTCGTCAAACGGTACAATTGCAACATCACAATGGCTTCAGCTTGAGGCTCAGTGAAGTCATAGCTATCGATCAAGTTTTGCTTAGCGTCCTTACGATCCTTAGAACCACGAATTGTGGCAATCACTTCATCCAAGATCGAAAGGGCCTTAATCAAACCAGTCACAATGTGTTGGCGATCTTGTGCTTTCTTCAAATCGAATTGCGTACGCTTCGTAATAATTTCAACTTGGTGCTCCAAGAAGGCTTCCAAAGCCGTCTTCAAGCCAACACGCTCAGGGCGTTGGTTGTGAATGGCAACCATGTTGAAGTTATACGTCACTTGCAAGTCTGTCTTCTTGAACAAGTAAGCCAAAATACCTTCTGCATTAGCATCCTTGTTCAACTCGATAGCAATTGACAAACCTTCACGGTCAGATTCATCACGCACTTCAGTGATACCGGCCACATCCTTGTTCAAACGGATTTCATCAATCTTCTTGACCAAGGCAGCCTTATTCACTTCGTACGGAATCTCTGAAATCTCAATTTGAGACTTGCCACCCTTCAATGGCTTAATTTCGGTCTTTGAACGCACAATAATGCGACCACGACCGTTTTCATAAGCTGATCGAATACCATCAGCACCTTGGATAATACCACCCGTTGGGAAATCAGGTCCCTCAACGAATTGCATCAAATCATCCAAAGACGCCTTAGGGTGCGCGAGCAAGTAAACCAAAGCATCGATTACTTCACCCAAGTTGTGCGGTGGAATATCCGTCGCATAACCGGCTGAGATTCCCGTTGCCCCGTTTACCAGCAGATTTGGGAAGTGAGCTGGCAAAACAGTTGGCTCGTACTCCGTATCATCGAAGTTAAGTACCATCTCAACCGTGTCTTTTTCCAAATCGCGTAGCATTTCACCGGCAAGCTTTGACAAACGTGCCTCGGTGTAACGCATTGCGGCAGGCGGATCATTATCAATTGATCCATTGTTTCCGTGCATTTCAATTAGTGGTGCACGCAACTTCCAGTCTTGTGACATACGCACAAGAGCCTCATAAATTGATGAGTCACCGTGCGGGTGGAAATTACCCATGACGTTTCCGACAGACTTAGCAGACTTTCGGAACTGCTTGTCATAGGTATTTCCATCTTTGTTCATCGCATACAAAATACGACGTTGTACGGGCTTCAAACCGTCACGGATGTCAGGCAAAGCACGTTCTTGAATGATGTACTTTGAGTAGCGACCAAATCGGTCACCCATCACCGCTTCTAGGCTGAGCTCTTGAATGTTTCCTACTTCAACCATTCAGTTTCAAATCCCTTCTAGTCTTGCCAAGTCTCAATGACTGGCGCAACAAAATCATCTTCAGCCTCTGCTGTCTCAGCAACATCTGCATCATCTTCTAGCAGCGTGTTTCCTTCTTCAGCCAAGGTAAAGGCAACGTTGGCTTCAATCCACTTACGACGTGGTTCAACCTTATCACCCATCAACGTTGTTACGCGCTTTTCAGCCAACATAGCATCGTCAATTGTGACACGAATTAGCGTACGTTGGGCAGGATCCATTGTCGTTGCCCAAAGTTGCTCAGCGTTCATTTCACCAAGTCCCTTGAATCGTTGCAATGTGTATCCGCGACCAATCTTCTTTTGCGCTTCAGCCAATTGTGAATCCGTCCAAGCGTATTCAATTGACTGCTTCTTACCAGTTCCCTTACGCAACATGTATAGCGGTGGCAAAGCAATGTAAACCTTACCAGCGTCAATCAATGGGCGCATGTACTTGTAGAAGAACGTCAACAAAAGTGTTTGAATGTGTGCACCGTCATCATCCGCGTCAGTCATGATAATAACCTTATCGTAATTAGCGTCATCAACGTTAAACTCAGGTCCAACACCAGCACCAATCGTATAGATGATGGTTGAGATTTCTTCGTTCTTCATAATGTCAGCCAACTTGGCCTTTTCCGTGTTCAAGACCTTACCACGCAATGGCAAAATAGCTTGGAACTTACGGTCACGTCCTTGCTTAGCTGAACCACCGGCTGAGTCACCCTCAACCAGGAACAATTCATTTTGGGCAGCATTCTTAGATTGGGCAGGCGTTAGCTTACCTGATAGCAAGCGTTCCGTCTTCCCCTTCTTCTTACCTGAACGGGCTTCTTCACGAGCCTTACGGGCAGCTTCACGCGCTTCACGGGCACGCAATGCCTTACGAATCAAACTTTGTGAGAATTCACCATTCTCCATCAAGTAGAAACCAAGTTGTTCAGAAACAACCCCATCCACGATTGAACGGGCTTCAGGTGTTCCCAACTTGTCCTTGGTTTGACCTTCGAATTGCAACAGCTCTTCTGGAATACGCAAAGAAATAACCGCTGAAAGACCTTCGCGGACGTCAGAACCTTCTAGATTCTTGTCTTTATCCTTCAACAAGTTAACCTTTCGAGCGTATTCATTAAACGCCTTTGTCCAAGCCGAACGCAAACCAGCTTCGTGAGTACCACCATCTGGCGTGCGCACGTTGTTGACAAATGACATCGTTGTTTCTGAATAACCGTCATTGTATTGGGCAGCAACTTCAACCTCGACACCTTGGGCAAACCCATCAAAGTACATGATGTCGCCTAGTGTGTCTTTGTCTTCGTTCAAGTAGCTAACGAACGCCTTAATACCTTCTGGGTAGTGGTATTCTTCAGAACGTTCTTGACCAGCGCGCTCATCCGTCAAGGTAATCTTGACATCACGCAACAAAAAGGCTGATTCGCGCAAACGTTCGGCCAATACGTCGAAGTTATAGATTGTCGTTGAAAAAATTGCAGGATCTGGCTTAAACGTCACCGTTGTACCGTTTGATTCCTTTGTTTTCCCCAACTTGTTCAACGTACCGTCAGGATGACCACCGTTAATAAAGTGCTCTTGGTACTTTTGACCGTCACGTACGATGGTAACTGTTAGGCTCGTTGACAAGGCGTTAACAACTGATGATCCAACACCGTGCAAGCCACCAGATGTCTTGTAACCACCTTGACCAAACTTTCCACCAGCGTGTAGCACTGTCAAAATGACTTCGGGGGTTGGCTTTCCTGAAGCGTGCATTCCGACGGGCATACCACGACCGTGATCGACAACCGTAATCGCATTGTCGGCATGAATCGTCACGTTAATTTCATCACCAAACCCAGCCAATGCTTCATCGACTGCGTTGTCAAAAATTTCATAAACTAAGTGGTGCAAGCCTTTGCCATCAGTTGAACCGATGTACATTCCTGGTCGCTTGCGAACCGCCTCCAATCCTTCAAGGACTGTAATGGAATCATCCGAATAAGTATTCTTGTTTGCCATGGACGCTTCCCTTCTTGCTTTTTTAATCTGTCGTCTTACGTGAAAAAATTCTTTTTCAAAGCGTTCCGTTCTTCATAATAGCCCAACAAAGGCTCTAGTTGCAATAGTGTTAAATAAATTTAAAGGTAACTGGTGTTTCAATCGTGGTAATATATTAACTGTTCTGTTATTTGAAACAGATAGCAATTATTCTATTTAATACTATTTTATAAGGAGTATTCATCTTGACGTTTTTTCATTTTGTCATAAGTTTTTTGTTGGCCTACTTTTTTGGATCTATGCCATTCGGTTATTGGATTGGCATGTTGTTCTATAAGAAGAACATCCTAAAGCTTGGCTCAGGAAACATCGGCACAACCAACACTTTCCGTGTGTTAGGTACCCGTGCTGGTGTCGCCGTACTACTACTTGATATCTTCAAGGGATCAGTTGGTGCCCTAATGGCGTACATCTGGGGACCGGCGCCCACTTGGACAGTTATGGTTGTCGGTCTTGGCGCCATCCTCGGTCACACCTTCTCAATGTGGATTGGCTTCAAGGGCGGTAAGGCCGTTGCAACCTCAATGGGTGTGCTATTGATGTACAACCCAACGATGTTTGTAATTGCGTTTGCGATTTTCCTAACCGTTATCTTGCTAACCAGTATGGTATCAATGGCTTCAATGATTGGGTTCACCCTGGTTACGTTGCTATCAATCTTTTGGTTGCACGATTGGTTGTTATCAATTATCGCCTTCGCGTTGACGATTTTCGTCTTCTACCGTCACCGTGAAAACATTGTCCGTATTAAAAACGGCACAGAATCAATGGTTCACTGGGGACTTGGTTACTGGCGCAGCCAATCAAAAAACTAACCACAACTATTCAACACAAGCACAGCTACAACTCGTAGTTGTGCTTTTTATTATGCACCCTGTGTCAATATCATAATAAAAAGCCCTGCTATCAAATAGCAAGGCCAAATAAATTGCTAATTAGAAAAATGTTAGTGAGTATGAACCCGTGAATGTTTGGGCTGGTGCAAGTGTATTAATACCAAATTTGTGACGCAACTCACCGTCGGCATCAACTGTGTCCGCAATTCCCCACCATGGCTCAATCGCCACAAAAGGTGCTTCCTTGGCATATGGCGTCCAAATACCAACATACTTGGCGTTTTGGATGTGCATCGTCACCCCGTGTGATTCGTTCAACTTTGCCAAAACGATTGAAACGGGATTTTGATCCAAGCGCAAGATAATTGCGTCATCCTTGTAGTCATCACGACGCAAACGCAACGGAATACGTGAGTCAAACGTTGATTCCAAGTTATTGTCCAAGTATGGACCAACCAGCTTTGCACGTTGATACTTACGTTGTGGCTCAACATTGATGTAGTAATCCGTGAACTTCTCACCCTCTTCAAGTGGGGCCCGGAAGCCAGGGTGTCCACCAACCGAGAAGTAGATATCGTGCGTGTCCGTGTTCGTTACAACGTACGCAATTCCAAGCGTATCTTGCTCTGTTAGACGGTACAAAACGTCAAATTGGAAGTGGAATGGATAGATTGAAAATGATTCGTCATTATCAACAAGTCGGAAGCGGGCCGTTGTAGCAGTCTTTTCAACCAAATCGAATTCATTATCGCGGGCAAATCCGTGTTGCGCCATAAAGTACGTCTTGTCACGATACTTGTAACGGTCACCACGAAGGCGGCCAACAACCGGGAACAAATTAGGTGCGTGACGACCCCAGAAATTAGGATCCGCCGTCCACATATATTCCAAACCACTTTCCTTGTTCGTAACGCTCGTTAATTCAGCTCCCATTTCTGAAATAACGACCGTAATATTATCATTCTCTAACTTGACTGACATGCCACTCTGCCTCCTGTAAGCGTTTTCCAATATGTCAATTATAACAAATTCGAGCATGCTTTTCTATTCAAGAACCATGAAAAATGTATGCAAAAAAAGAGGCTTACCTGTGTAAGCCTCTTTTTCAGTTACTCAGTTGCGCGTGGGAAAAAGTCACGATAACTTTTCTGCAACGCATCCGTTGTAACGTGAGTATAGATTTGCGTGGTGCTCAGACTACTATGACCGAGCAACTGTTGCACGGTACGCAAGTCAGCCCCGTTATTCAATAAATCAGTGGCAAACGTATGCCGGAACATGTGCGCCGACACAACCTGCGTCAGCCCCGCTTTTTTGGCGAGCTGTTTCAGGATATACTCAATCCCACTCGTCGTCAGTGCTTGTCCGCGTTGGTTCACGAATAAGGTATCGTGTAGTGTGTCTGATTTTGCCAGTAAGGCTGGCCGGGCATCGGCTAAGTAAATCGCCAATGCATCAGCCGCATATTGACCATACGGCACAATACGCGTCTTATTTCCCTTACCAGTAATCGTGATAATACGAGCTTGTTGGTCAATCATCCCCAACGTCAGCCCTGCAACCTCAGAAACACGCGCCCCGGTACCATACAAAATTTCAAGTAACAAACGGTTTCGTATGCCTAAGAGACTGGTGTCCCCCATCACAACTTCGAACAGCTTGTTCAACTCTTTTTCGTAAAAATAACGTGGCAAGTGGCGCCCCGCCTTCTTCAGTTGTACACCAGCAAATGGATTACTGGCCACAAATTCGTTGCGTTCCAAGAACTGATAAAAGGCACGCAGCGAACTCACCTTACGGGCAATTGTCCGACTCACATCACCCTTTTCATAAAGAGCTGATAAGTAAACGCGTACATCATATTGATCAACGGCTGTAATATCAACCGTTTTCTGATCTCCGGTCTCAATTAAGAAGCGTTCAAACTCATTAATATCTGATCGGTAAGCTTTTTGGGTGTCATCTGAATACTGGCGTTCAACACGTAAGTAGTCCAAAAACAACCCGGTTAATTTCGCCGTATCTGCCATCCTTATGCCTTCTCAGTTTCTTGCTTCTCAGCCTTGTCTGAAGATTCTTCGTCATCCTTTGGCGTTGTACCATCGGCACGTGTCTTTTCAGTTGGCTTGTCCCATGACACAAAGTCACAGTCTGGGTAACGTGAGCAACCGTAGAACGTACGGCCACGCTTGGTCTTGCGTTCAACGATTTGTCCGATACCACACTTAGGGCAACCTAGACCGATTTCTTCAACAATCGTTTGCGTGTTACGGCAATCAGGGAAGCGTGAACAAGCGTAGAACTTACCATAGCGACCCATCTTTTCAAGCATCGGTGCGCCACAGACATCACAGTTAAAGCCAGCCAAGCGGTCCTTCAAGACAATCTTTTCCATCTCAACTTCAGCCTTTTCAAGCTCTTGTGAGAATGGCTTAAAGAAGTCATCAATGACCTTCACCCAGTTTTCCTTACCGTTTTCAACGTTGTCCAAGTCGGTTTCAACTTGGGCGGTAAACTTGATGTTCGTGACATCAGGGAAGAATTCTTGCACCGTATTTTGGACTAATTCACCCAATTCAGTTGGCACAAACTTCTTCGCATCAATACGAACGTAACCACGCTTTTGAATCGTTTCGATTGTGGCAGCATACGTTGATGGACGACCAACACCATTCTCTTCCAGCGCCTTAACCAAAGCAGCTTCGGTGTAACGGGCAGGTGGTTGCGTAAAGTGTTGTTCTGGTGACGTCTTTGCCATTTGGACCAGGTCACCTACTGCTAGTTCAGGCAACTTGTTATCCTTCTCCTTGGCAGCTGGGTAAGCCTTAGTAAATCCAGCAAACTTAGTCTTTGAACCATTCGCACGGAACATCACACCGTTTTGCTCAATGGTAACAGCCATCGTGTCTAAGATTTCTGGCGTCATTTGACTCGCCACAAAACGTGACCAAATCAATTGGTACAACTTGAATTGATCATTCGTCAACTTATCCTTGATTGAAGCTGGTGTGCGGAAGACAGATGTTGGACGAATTGCTTCGTGGGCGTCTTGCGCACCTTCCTGCTGCTTACCTTGTACCGGCTTAGTTGCCGCATACTCAGCACCGTATTCTTCATGGATAAATGTTGAAGCGTCAGCCTTGGCGATTTCAGAAATACGCGTTGAATCAGTACGCATATATGTAATCAATCCAACACTACCTTCTTTGCCACCCAAGTTGATACCTTCGTACAATTGTTGCGCAGCCATCATTGTCTTACGCGTACGGAAGTTCAATTGTGTGTTCGCCGTTTGTTGCATTGTTGATGTTGTAAAGGCCGGTTGTGGGTTACGCTTGCGTTCCTTTGCCTCAACCTTCGTGATATCAAAGTCACCCTTTTGATCAAGGCGCTTCATGACATCTTGGACAGCATCATTGTCTGGCAATTCAGTCTTCTTGCCATCGACACCGTAAAAGACAGCCTTAAACTTCGTCTTATCCTTCTTGAATTCTGAATCCAGCGTCCAGTATTCATCTGGTTGGAAGGCTTGAATTTCGTTCTCACGAGCAATAACCAGTCCCAACGCAACGGATTGCACACGTCCAGCTGACAAGCCCTTCTTAACCTTCTTCCACAAGATTGGTGAAATAGAATATCCCACCAAACGATCAAGGACACGACGTGCTTGTTGTGCATCAACCAAATCCATATTGATCTTTCGTGGTTGCTTGAAGGCATCCTTAACAGCATCCTTGGTAATTTCATTGAAGACAACACGGTTTTCGCCGGCGTCTAAGTCCAAATCAAGAATGTGTGACAAGTGCCAAGCAATCGCTTCACCCTCACGATCCGGGTCGGATGCGAGGTAAACGTGCTTAGCTGCCTTGGCTTCTTTCTTTAAGCCCTTAATTACATCACCCTTACCGCGGATGTTAATGTACTTAGGCTCATAATTATTTTCAATGTCGACACCCATCGTTGACTTTGGCAAGTCGCGGATGTGACCAATACTTGCAACGACCTTATAAGAACTTCCCAAGTACTTTTCAATCGTCTTGGCCTTTGATGGTGACTCAACGATAACTAGGTTCTTCTTTGGCTTAGCCTTAGACTTGGTCTTTGAAGCCGTCGCACGCTTCTTCGCTGGCTTTTTTTCAGTTGTTTCTGCCATATGCGTGGACCTCTTTCTTTCAAATTTATTGTTTTCTACTATATATAGTAAGTATTATGCTTTAACAATTATGTACTATACACTACCAGTCTAGACTTTGACAAATAACAACCGTTTCGTATGTGCACCATTTAACAAATTCAGAAGGAATTGTTGATAATATCTGCAGGTGTTAATGCCGGTATTGCACCGGCTGCAATTAACGCATTTGTACCGCCTGAAAGCATCGTATCAATTCGGCCTGGTACTGCATAAATATCCCGATTTGCAGCTAACGCCAGATTGGCCGTGATAAGTGAACCGGAGCGATTTTTTGCTTCCACAACCAGGCATGCCGCACAAAGTCCTGCGATAATCCGATTGCGTTCTGGAAACTGATGTTTAGCCGGTCCGACCCAGGGTAAATACTCCGACACAACAACGCCTGATTCAACGACTTGGCTTTGTAAGCCGTCGCGACGACGCGGATACGCAACCTCGAGGCCCGTCCCAATGACACCAACCGTCGCGCCATGGTGCGCAAGCGTTTCACGATGCACAGCTTCATCGATACCGGTCGCTAACCCAGATATCGTAATAATGCCAGCGTCCACAAAAGCTGGCACAAAGCCTTTAACAATTTGTTCCCCATACGATGACATTTCACGGGTGCCGACAATCGCGACACCCGGATAGCGCGCAAATAAAAAATCCCCTTGATAAAACAAAACCACTGGTGGGCAATCAATTTCAGCTAACCAAGTTGGGTATTCTTCGTCAGCAATCGTGACGTAATGGGTCGTTTTAAGTTTTTCGAACTGCCGTGTCGCAACATCTGATTGGCAAAAAACACGACTACTAGCACGCTGTTGTTGTGGCACACCTGCCAATTGGTGCACCTCTTGGAGCGACAACTCGTTTAAGCCATGCACCACCATGTACTCCCACACCCTCGTTCTACCAACAATCCCAACTCCTGGGACAAGTAATAACCATAATAAAAAATCACGTTGTTTCATAGCACCCTCCTAGTAAGAAAGAGTTGCAACAACGTGATTTTTCCATTTTTAGTCTAAATAATTTTTAACCGGCGCAAACGTTTTACGGTGAATTGGGGTCACCCCGTGCGCTGCCAAGCCAGCCAAGTGTTCAGCCGTACCATAGCCAGCATTATGTTCAAATCCGTAACCAGGGTAATCGACCGCGTAAGCCACCATCAATTCATCACGAAAGTTCTTCGCGAGAATCGAAGCCGCCCCAATCGAAATACTGCGGTCATCCCCTTTAATCAGCTTTTCTTGTGGCAACGGCAAATCAACTGTCATCGCATCAATCAAAAGCCCGTCAACTTGTACTGATAGGTTTTCAATGGCTTGCTTCATCGCCACGCGTGATGCCTCATAGATGTTGATATCATCAATTTGTTCTGCATCAACAACCCCGAATGCGTAAGCCACAACTTTATCTTTAATATCTTGATCAAGTGCCAAACGCGCCTTTTCAGACAACTGCTTTGAATCATGGACTGCAATTAAATCGAATGAATCGTCAATCACCGCAGCTGCTGCGACAACCGGCCCGGCTAATGGTCCACGACCGACTTCATCAACCCCCGCCAAAACAAGACCATTCTGCCAAGCGTCACGTTCAAATGTTAGCCGCTCCGAAAAAGCCTTGGCTTGGTCAGCCTTTTTGGCCAATCGTTTGTCATAACTAGCTAACAGTTTCTGGACCCCAGTCCGTTCGTCTGTACGCCAAATAGCCAACTGTTCGGGCGTCACATCGCCTTGCAACGCCGTCTTAATAGTCGCGATGGTTTCAGGCTTGGTCATCTTGTACAACTCCGATGTTGTCCTCAGGCATTTCAACCGTGTATTCACCCAACTTACCACGACGCAAATCAATCAACAAGCGTTCTGACGCACGGTCGTAATCGTCCTTGAAGCCAAGCTTTTGCGTGATTAGCAACAACAGCTTAACGTCCGTGTTATTCTCCCAAGCGTCTTCTGGCAAGTGATAACGAGCAATAATGGCAGCTGGGTTATACTCACGCATGAACTTTAACGTTGCCAAGGCAATATCGTCTTGGTTAATCAATTGATCCTTGATGGCACCCGTCATTGCCAAGTGTTCACCAACACGTTGGTCCTCAAACTTTGGCCAAAGCACACCTGGTGTGTCCAATAGCTCCAAGTTTGTTGGTGTCTTCAACCATTGCAACTTCTTCGTGACACCTGGACGGTCACCAGTAATGGCAACATTCTTCGTCACCAAGTGGTTCAAAAGTGTTGACTTACCAACGTTTGGAATACCAGCAACCAACGCACGGATCGGCTTGTCCTTAACACCCTTTTCTTCTAGGGCAGCCCACTTGTCAGCCAACACCTTACGGGCAGCCTTCGTCATGATTTGTGGCGTCTTGTGACCACGTGTGTCCAAGGCCACAACTTCCATCCCCTGCGCCTCGAAGTACTTCTTCCAAGCCTTCGTGCGTTCTGGGTCAGCCAAGTCAGTCTTCGTCATAACCAACAAACGTGGCTTTTGTCCCAAAACCTCGTCTAGTTCTGGGTTACGTGATGAAACTGGAATGCGGGCATCAACCAATTCGAACACGATATCAACATACTTTAAATTTTCGCGCATTAGGCGAAAGGCTTTGGCCATGTGACCAGGGAACCATTGGATAATTTGAGCCATAATGTTCTTCCTTTCGGTACTTTATGTATGACGGCATGAACCGCCTTAATCTTCTGAAGCTAAGTAGCGCGTCCACGCTTCGTCAAACACTGACATGCTGTGTAGGTAAGACGCGTTTTCTTCTAAGTAGCGTGACAATTCATCAAAGTCTTCTGCTTGCTTAGGAAATTGTTGGTCGTAAAAAGCCGCATTCGCAAACGTCTGAACTTCATCAAAGGTCATCGGATTACGTTGGGTCATCAACCATGAAAAAAATGGGCGTCGCATTATTTGCTATATCCTCCACGGAATAAAAACTTGTCCTTAGCTGGATCAATCGTCACCGCTTTCACGCGCATACCCTGCACTTCCGGCGCTTTTCCAAGATCAATCAAAATCGTTTGTTCTGATGTGTCGATGGTCAACCACTTTGGTAAATCGACCATGTTACCAAGATACCCCATAACATACTTAACAGGCAATGGTAACTGGCCAACTGCCACTGACTTGGCGTGTAGCAAAATACCGCCATTCTTAGTCACTTCAGGCACCATCTTCATACCAAAATCAACGTTTTGCCCCAGGAGCTTGTACGTACCATACACCATCATCCCAGACTTTGTCATCTCAAAACGGAATTTGTCTTTCAATGCCGGATCATTATTTAGGTACTGCTCAACAAGGGCGTTCAGTTCTTTACGATCAACCGCAACTGTAAATGACGCTTGGCCAATTTGTGGCTTTGTATCAGTCACCTCAGTTCGATCTTGTGGTAACAGAATCAGCACAATCACCAGTGCCACCAAAGCAACCAATGTGATACCAATTCCAGTGATAATTCCTTGGACACGCTCACGAGATGGCATTACCACTCCGAAGCGTGTCACTTTACGTGGTTCCATACTATTTCTCCAACCAATCTTCAGTGTGCTTTGCCATTCTCTTCACCAGCAATGCACTCATTTTGTCATATCCTTTATCATTTGGATGATAGTGATCAAGCGTTGTAATATAATCATTCAACTCTTTATCACTCTTGCCATTCAATGTATCCGTGACCATCTCATTATCCAGTGAGCCACGATTTGCTTTTTCCGCCTCGGTAACTAACTTTTTACGGGCAGCTGGTGTTTGGTATTGACCAAACGTTAGCGTATTAAATGTTGACACATAATACACACGATCATCAGCCGAAGCTAAGTTAGCATTAATACCATTATAAATTTTGACATCCTCATTCAAATCAGAACGATTAGCCAGATAAACATATAGTGGATTGTAATTACCGAATAAGAATATGGGTGCGTCAGGATTTTTCTTTTCGAGATAATTGATGAGTGTCGTTAAGTTTTCAGTGTAGTCCGGCATACTAGCGGTGACCTTATCCTTGACTGCTCGCTCGGACTTCGCAAAAATCGCTTTAAACAGCGTTTGTTGCAAATCATTACCGCCAACTGTCATGACTAACACATCGGCGGATTTAATGTCTGAAACAGCCTGTTTATTCTTTTTAACACGCTTCAATATTTGATCTGAGCGATCACCAGCTTTACCATAGTTAGCCGTCTTAACTTTAACATCATACTTATCTGCCAACAATTTCGCCGTGCGCTTGGTGTAACCTTGTTGCTTCGTGGTGTCACCCACGCCTTCTGTCAAGGAATCACCAACCGCCACCAATTTAATGGTTTGCTTGTTAGCAGCATAAGCCGGCACGCTGGCACTCAAAGTTCCGAACCCTGCCACTAACAAAAACGTCGCGACCATCACTTTAAATTTGCGTTGCACGCTGCTCACCTCCTTAACAAAGCTCCGACTTACCATTTTACCATAGAAAAAGCGTTCCGCCCGGGGACGAAACGCCATTTTTTTGCTACTTTACTTGGTAACTGAAACCAATTGCGCCAGCACCAGTGTGCGTTGACACAGTTGGTGACGTTTGTTGCACAACAATCTTGATATCCGGGAAGATTTCGTTAACCTTATCCGCCAATTCTTGTGCCTCAGCCGGAATACCAGCATGAGAAATACCAATTGCTTCGATACCGTTTGGTGCAGCTTGCATTTGCTCAACAATGCTCTTCAAGTAGGCACGCGTTGACTTAGCACCACGCCCCTTAACTTCAACATTGATGTTACCTTGCTCGATGTGGGCACCAATCTTGATGTTCAAAACACCAGCAATGAAGCCAGCTGTCTTTGACAAACGGCCACCTGCAACCAAGTTATCAAGGTTAGACACTGTCAAATACAATTGCGTGTTATCGTGAACGCGCTTGATTTCTGCCAAGATTTCTTCCTTTGAAGCGCCTTCAGCGGCCATCTTAGCAGCTGCCAGCACTTGGAAACCAAGGGCACGATCGATAAAGTCTGAATCAAGGACCGTGATGTCACCATCGACCATCATGGCAGCTTGACGAGCAGCGTCAGCCGTACCTGACAATCCCTTCGTCAAGTGAATCGAAATGATTTGCACATCGTCTCCGACCAATGACTCATAAACTTCTGTAAACACACCCAATGAAGGTTGTGACGTTTGTGGCAAATTCTCAGCCGCCGCCATCTTATCCATGAATTCAACCGGTGACAATGTCACACCATCTTGGTAGACCGTGCCATCAATCATAATTCCCAAAGGAACTACCTTTACATCGTATTGTGAAACTTCTTCTGCCGTCAACATTGCTGTTGAGTCAGTGACAATTTTAACTTGGGCCATGTTCTTAATTCCCCGTTTTTGTAAGTAATTTAATGATATCTCATTATCTCATTTTAAAGTTGATAATTCAAGGTTCTCAAGTGGCAAAACATGTTATCTAGTGTTATGAACTAGATACAAAAGGCAGCTGTCGATTAATGACAACTGCCGTTAAAAACCGTATTTAGATTGAATCCGGCTCGCGAATCCAAGCCACCGCCAAGGCACCAGCACCCAAGTGAGTACCGATAACCGGTCCAAAGTACGTCAATTCAATTGGCATATCTGGGTGACGTTGTTGCAAGTCTTCGCGCCAGGCTGCTCCCGCTTCTTCAGCGTTTGCATGAATGACCATCGCACGCAAAGGATACTTTGACTCTGCACGGGCTTGATCAAACAACTCTTCTGCACGAGCCATCGCCTTCTTCATTGAGCGCACTTTTTCGAATGGCACAATGTAATTTGATTCATTGTCAAATGTCAAAATAGGCTTAACCTTCAACATCGTTCCGATAATCGCTGACGCATTTGACAAGCGACCACCACGAACCAAGTTTTGCAAATCATCCACAATGAAGTATTCGTCCATCGTTTGTTGCAATTCATCCATCGTCGCAATGATGTCAGCAGGTTCAGCACCGGCTTGAGCCATTTGTGCAGCCTTCATGACCAAGTGGCCCATCAAACGTACGGTAATCTTTGAATCGTAGCCGTAAACAGTAAAGCCGTCCACCGCATCAGCCAAGCCAGCCACAGTGTTCACCGTACCTGAAATCGTTGATGCCAAGTTAACAACGATTGCACCGTCGTAACCATCAGCCTTCAAAGATTCAAACAACGTAATCCACTCCCCAACAGCCGGTTGTGACGTTGAAGGGAACGTTTCTGACGTTGCCAATTTTTCATAAAATTCAGAAGTGGTCAAATCAACCCCTTCGCGGTAAACCGTACCATCGATAATCACCGGAATTGGCATTACCTTAATGTCTAGCGCAACCACTTCATCTCGGCTTAGATAAGCCGTTGAATCCGTTACAATCGCAATCTTCATCTCAAAATCCTCTCAAATTAATTGTTAGTTGTAATGTTCTTTGGCAAACGCACAAAAATAATCAAGCCAATTACAAACAGAATTGATAGTGCGCCAGCAGCAAACTGCACGCGTCCCGTCACCTGTGATACGATTCCAAAAATGGCTGGTCCAATAATCGCCGAAAACTTTCCGAAGATATTAAAGAACCCGAAAAACTCACTACTACGTTCCTTGGGAATAATTTGTCCCAAATATGAACGTGACAAGGCTTGCATCCCACCTTGTGATGAGCCGACACCAAACGCTAGCAACCAAAATTGATTAGGGTGATTAATAAAAATTGCAAATAATGTAATACCGATATAAATCAGCATCCCCATAATCAAGATATTACGATTACCAAAGCGATCGGCTAACCAGCCGTACACAATCGAAAATGGAAAGGCAATTAGCTGTACTGCCAATAAGACAACAATCAGTTGACTACTTGGAATACCAATTGCCAACGCAAATGAAGACGCCATCGTGAAAATGGTGTTCACCCCGTCGATATAGAAGAAATAAGCCAATAGGAATCCTGACAAAACAGGATAATGGCGCAAATCACGAATCGTTTCAGCCAAACGACGTACTGCCGCGCGGACCGGATGGTCATTTGCTGGTAAAGCATACACCTGGCGCACATTCTTAACGAATGGCAAAGTAAATGCAAACCACCAAACAGCTGACAACACAAACGCAAAAATGACAACACCGTGTGCTGATAGGAAACTTCGTCCAATCATAAAAATAATGAATGGAACAAGGCCTCCAAGGTACCCAAACCCATACCCGGCCGAACTAACCCGATCCATTCGGCTCGGTGTCGTAATGTCCGTGATGTAACTGTCGTAAAAGACGTTAGCAGATGAGTACCCAACAAATGATAACACAAAGACTGCTAACAATAACAAAAGATTGTCAGCTGGCACGGTTGCTAAACCGAGTGTGCCGACAATCCCCAATGCCGTAAAAATATAAAACAAGCGGCCCTTCATGCCTTGGAAGTCTGCCAAAGCACCTAAAATCGGTGCCAAAACTGCTGCCGCAAGTGTTGCAACAGAATTTGCATAGCCCCAATAGGCAGTTGCGTGGGTCGCTGAAATGCCACCATTCGCCGCAACGGACGTTAACCAAATTGGCAACACCGCTGTGACAACAATGATACCGTACCCTGAGTTCGCCCAATCGTAAAAGATCCAGCTCCACTCGGTTTTATTAAAAAGCTTCTTCATTCTTACTCCTTAAACGCCTCGTCAATCACATGACCATCAGTTGGCGTATTAAATTGTAAGCCAAGCAACTTAGCCATCGTTGGTCCTTCTGACGTCAAATCAATATCCAACGTCAATTCTTGACCGGCCTCAATATCAGGTCCGTTCAAAATAAGGGTCGTTGTGTAATCTTCGTTGTCTGGGTGGTAACCGTGAGTTCCCTTGTAGCGGTCCACTTCACCACGTTCCAACATCTCGTTTGTCACTTCTTCAACTACTGCTGGTCGACGAGTTTCATCAGTGAAGTAGTAGGCCTTTTGAGCTTCTACCATCAATGAAGCTTCTGGGTCGGCACCGAATTCGACCAACTCGCTGTGATCATAAACGGCCTTAACACCTTCAACTTCACTGACCATCTTTTGTACTTGTTGCAAAAGACTGGCATCTTTCAAGTAAACGTACGTCGCTCCGTCAGTGTGCTTAGCAAGTACTTGCCAGTTACGAGCGACACGACCGTTGTGCGTTGCACGAAGCCAACCACGATCAGCAAACAACATGTTCAAGTGAATCATCTTTGACACGTTCATTTGGTAGTGGTCACCCAACACCATAAAGTCCGTATCGTCGAAAATACCCGCATCCTTTGTTGCTTGAATCAAATCACCAACGTGTTGATCCAAACGATCCAAGGCATCCCAAGCTTGTTGTGTGCGAACACCATAGCGGTGACGGTGCGAATCCATGTCCACCAAGTGAATCAACGTCAAGTTTGGCTTCTTTGTCTTGATCGTATCAACCGCAGCTGCCGTGATGAAATTATCCAGTTCAGGTTGTTGAATACCCTTACGCAAGTGACCAAACTTACGATCCATTTGCAACAAGAACAATGGTGAACTGGCGCGTAGT
Source organism: Weissella confusa (assembly GCA_001436895.1). Lineage (GTDB taxonomy): Bacteria > Bacillota > Bacilli > Lactobacillales > Lactobacillaceae > Weissella > Weissella confusa. Next base: position 80,265 of record JQAY01000007.1, on the reverse strand, counting down.
GACGTTGTATATTGATTTGTCCAAATACGATTTGGGAAAATCTCAGCAATATTCCAATTAATCTTAGCGCCGGCCGTTACTGGCCACAAGAAAGCAGCGGTTGTCAGTCCAGCCTCACGCGCCAAGTCATACACTGTTGGCACCTTAATGTGCTTTGCGTACCAGAACCAATCGGGTGATTCACGTTCTGGTTGCATCAGCGTCGCATTAACCACGCCATGGGTCTTTGGATAAGTCCCTGTGATGATTGACGTGTGTGAAGGATATGTAATTGAGGGATAAACACCCTTAACTTCCTTAACCCACGTACCACCTGCGATTAAACTTGCAATGTTTGGCAAAAATTGCAATCGTGCGGCCAAATCCGCGCTTCCAAGTGCGTTCAAAGAAATTACAACTGCATGCTTCGCCATGCTCTTCCTCCTACATTTGCTTACTCAATGAGTTTTCCAAACGATTTAACAAAATACGGGCCATGCTCTTCTCTTCAGCCGACCATAATTTAAAAATCGTTTCCTCATAATGGGTGTGTTGTTGGTTGACAGCCGTCAACACATCGCTCCCCTTAAGCGTTAATTCATAAATCAATTGACGACGATCACGGCCTACCGCAATGTTTGATACCAATTCTTTTTTCAACAATGAGCTCAATTGACGAGACAACGTTGAATTATCCAAGCCAGTTTCCTCAGAAAGCTTATCTTGGGTATCAAATCCTTCTGAGAGATGGTTTAACAATTGCCATTCAGCAATGGTCACACCTTGCTCTTTCGTGATTCTCGTTAAAATGGATTTATATTGTTTTTCGGTATCGCGCAATGCTTCTAAGACAGTTTTCATGCCGGCCTCCTGATTTAACTAACTAATTATACGCTTTTTGTATTACACATGTGGGACAAAAAGCCTGCACTTACGTTTACAAAGTGGCTGTCGCAACTAATGCAACGATTTTTGAGCCATGTAATTCAGAAACATGCAACTCGTCTGCAAGCCAACTTGCATTTTCAAACGTCACTCCGCCACCCGGCAAAATGGTCAATCCTGCCGGTGCTTGGGCAATGGTATCCTTTAAATGACTAACCGTTTCAGTAATCGGTTGGGCTAAATCACCACCGTGCGTTAATACTCGCACTACACCGTAGTTTGCCAGCCAGCGTAAGGCTTGTTGCTGGCATTCCGGCTTAATGTCGTCAAAAGCCATGTGATACACAACTTGCATCGGTTGCGCTGCCTCGAGTAGCTTTACCATGCGGTCACGGGCTAAACGCTTTTCTTGATCAACAACCCCAAATGTCACCATTTTCACACCCAAAGCTCGGAAATGAATTAATGAATCGCGCATTGCGTTGATTTCAGCATCTGAGTAATCAAAATCACCACCACGTGGGCGAACCATGACAACCAAGTCTACGTTAGCATCATGGGCCAACTTCACGGCAGTCGCAACCGTATTATCATCTGGTGTAATGCCACCTAAGTCTAGTCGACTATTTAGTTCAACGCGATCCACGCCAGCGGCGATTGCTGCACGCATTGTATCCAAATCAGCTAAAGCAATTTCTTTAATCATGACGCACCCTCCTGTATTCTAATTCCTATTTTACTAAAAATGGGACAACGATTACAGATTTGCATTCCTGGTTAAGAGACCCTTAATGTTTGCTAGACAATAAAAGGCCGGATTACAACGAATCCGACCTCTGATGATGGACTAATTTAATTTTGTGCTTGCGTCCGCTTGTTTTGACGTAGCTTTTGAACCATCGCAAAGTCCGGCGTCACCGCCATCGTTGTTTGACCTTCAAAAATAACAAAACCTGGCTTTGAGCCATTGGGCTTACGCAAACGACGAACCGGTAAGTAATCGACCGGTACATTAGCTGAATCACGGGCCTTTGAGAAATAGGCCGCTAACATCGCACCCTCAAGCAACGTTTCCTCAGAAGGTTCAGCGTCGTGAATAATCACGTGGGAACCAGGAATATCCTTTGTGTGCAACCAGATATCAGACTTTGCCGCTGTCTTCATAGACAAGCGTTCGTTTTGCAAGTTGTTCTTACCAACTTCAATCAGCGTGCCATCCGTGGCATAGAACTTCTCAGGTTGACTCACTTGCGGCTTTTGCTTCTTCTTGCTTTGCACACGCATGTAGCCTTCTTGAATCAATTCTTGGCGAATTTCCTCGATATCCTTTGGTGATGCAATATCGATTTGGGCCAACAAGTTCTCAAAGTAATCCACTTCTTCTTGCGCCATCGCAATTTGTTCATTTAGGTACTTAACAGACGTCTTCAACTTGTTGTAGCGTGTAAAGTACTTTTGCGCATTCTGAGATGGACCGATTTGGTTAGACAACGCAATCTTCAAAGGCTTGTTGTCGTCATAATAGTTTGGCAACTCAATTGACGTCATACCACGCTCAATTTGGTGCATGTATGTCGTCAACAACTCACCCTTAATCTTGAATTCATCAGCGTTATCGGCTGCATCCAATTCGGCTTGTTGCTTCTTAATTTTCGTCTTGTTCTTCTTCAACTCATTACGAACGACACGCAACACAACCGCTGCTTGTTGTTGCACACGGTCACGCTCAGACTTCTCAGCAAAGTAACCGTCCAACATTTCACTAAGCGTTGGATATTCCACAATGTTACCAGCTAACGTCATCCAATCGAATGGTGCGAAATCAACACCCTTCTCAGTTGAAATCAAACGTGGTGCTGGCTTATCAAAGTGAGCAAACCAATCTTGTGCCAACTTCATCGCATCGCCATCTTGTTGCAATACAGTTGCTAATTCCATCGCTGAATCACGGGCGAATCCTTGGAAAGTGTGTTGAATTCCCTTAGCTAAATCAGACACATCCGGGTTATCCAAAATCAAATTTGCCAAGCCATCCAACGTCTCATATGGGTTCACCACATCTTGCTTAGGTGGCATGACATACGTACCACCTGGCATCAACGTACGGACACGGTTTTGGTCTGCTGGGACGTGCTTAATCAAATCCAAAATGCGTTGCGTTGGATCATCAATTAAGAACAAGTTTGAGTGGCGACCCATCATTTCAAGAATCAAAGATGTCTTCTCTTCATCACCCAATTCATTGCGTCCTGACGTCGTGAACTTAATCATACGGTCGTTCGCAACTTGTTCAACGCGCAACAATTGCGCACCTTCCAAGTGCTTGCGAAGCATCATGGCAAAGTTAGGCGCCGTTTGTGGGTTAGTGTACTTAATACGTGAAATTTGGGCGCGCGCAAATGAAGGGTGCGCACTCAAAAGGACTGGATAATTCGTACGATTATTACGAATCACCAAGAAAATTTCATTTGGATAAGGTTGGTGAATCTTCATAATGCGACCACCAGCCAATGTTTCATTCAACTCTCGCACCATTGCGTGCGTAAAGAGACCATCAAAAGACATGATTTGTCCCCTTTCTTTTTTCGATTAACGTTCTGCTAAAAAGCGACGTGAGACAGATTCATCATCTGCTAACTTAGCAATTAGACCAGCCATGCCATCAAACTTCATCTCGCCACGAATATAGTGGTGCCAACGAACTTTAACATGTTCACCATAGATTTCAGTTGCAAAATCAAACAAGTTAATTTCAACGGTCTTAGGACGGTTTTCACCAAACGTAACATTATAGCCAATTGAAGCCATGCCACCATACCATTGATTGCCAACTTGTAGTTCAACCGTGTAAACCCCCACGCCTGGCAGGCGCTCACCGGGCGTTGTCTCGATATTGGCTGTTGGATAGCCCATTTCGCGTCCACGCGCTTCCCCGTGAACAACAACACCCGTCGTTTCGTATGGTTGTGTCAAAAGAACGTTCAATTCGTCCACACGCCCAGTATCAACTAATTGACGTGCGCGGGTTGAAGCACCTTCTTCGCCATCCACATCAACGCGGGCTACCTCGATCACATCAAAACGTCCTTGCGCATACGCTGGCAAGTGAGCCATATCAGCTGCTGCGTCACGAGCACCATAAGTGTGGTCAAAACCCGCTACCACTGCTTGGGCATGCAACCCAACCATGTATTGATCAACAAAATCTTGTGGGGCTACCTTAGCTAACGCCGATGTAAAGTTCACAACGTACGCGATATCCACCCCAAGTGACGCTAACAACTCAAGCTTGCGTGGCAAAGTTGTTAAATAAGTGAGTGGGGCATCATGTGTCTTAAACACGATTGACGCATGTTGATCATAAGTCAGCACCGCCAACTTCACCCCACGACGTTGTGCTTCAACTTGCGCGCGCTCGATAACCGCACGGTGGCCAGCATGAACGCCATCAAAAAATCCCATTGCCAACACAACTGGCTCATCAGCGATTTTTTTATTATCAAATGGGTGATGTAATGTCATAACTTCCATTTCAACTGCCCTCACATCCAAAAATTTCAATGCCCTTATCATACCATAAAACCCCGCACTAGGCGGGGTTTAGTCAGGATTAGTCTTGATTTAACGCCATTTATAAATGAATGAACGTTTATTTATTATTCTGTCAAACTGTGGCGCTTACCAGCTTGAATTGCTTCGTTTTCTGTCATTTGCACCACATTATTCAGGTTCGTATTTGATGGCATGCTCCCAGTACCGTACCAGTAAACCTTACTCGTACCGCCTCCCGTCACATAAACCATACGGTCGCCCTGCCCTGCTTCTTGTTGTGGCGCAGGTTGTGTTTCAGGTTGTGTTGATTCGACGACTGGTGCAGCTGCAACCGGTGCGGCTGCCTTTTCGACTGTACCGGTTGCCATTCCTGTCGCATAATCAATCGTTGCGTTTGGACTGACATTGGCAAGATACACGACAGTTGCACCACCATTACCACTTGTCTCGTGTTGTGAGCCGAAACGAATTTCAGTCGTTTGACCGTTTTGGTCATAACCCACATATGCTAAACGCACCTCACGTGGCAACAATTCGTCACCTGAATACAACGGTGTTACTTGATAATCCAAACGGTAATTTGGGTGCAAGGCCAACCAGTTGTCCAGTTGATTCTCATAGTACAACATACTATCTGAGTTACCTTGATCCATACCAGAATAGTTGCCTGAATTCATCCAGGCTGTCTCTGGTACCAAGTTACGGGGTTCATCGTTCAGCCCTGAAAATTGGTAACCAACCAAGTGACCACGAGCCATTAACCAAGCACTCTTTGCACCATCCCCATAATACATCTTGTAATTGTGCCAACCGGCTGGATTGTATGACAATCTTGGCGCACGCTTCGCTGTTGGCTCTTCATCGTTTGACAATTGAATGTGACTATCAACTGCACGACGCAAATGATCGAGTGGTTGCATCACCATTTGGCGTGATGTTGCATACGCTAATGGTTGTTGCACCGCACCTGTTAAACCATGGTCATCAGCCTTTGCCAATCCCTTGGTAGCATCACTTGCTTCAGATTTACTCGTTGAACTCGCAACTGAAGACGACTTTTCAGTCGACGTTGCCGAAGATGAAGACTTCTTTGACGAAGAACTTGACGATGACTTCTTTACAACTTTATGCGACGTTACCGATGAAGAGAATGTCGTATCAGCTGATTCACTATCTGAACCACCGCTAAACGCACTGATGCCCATCAGTGCCAAGATAACAATTCCAGCTACCTTTAATTTCTTACCCATATACCTATACTCCTTATGCATTTTTGCATAAGCTAAGTATACAGAAAAACGCCCACTAAATGCGGACGTTCATAAAATGGTCACATTATTGTCTTACTTACGTTCTGAAGCAAGGGCTGCCTGTAGAATAGCTTCACCCTTCATCATGCCGTAATCCATCATATTGATATCTACCACTGGGTAATCAGCCCCGTACTCTTCCTCATAACGAGCGTGCATGTACTTCACTTGTGGTGCAATCATAATCACGATTGGTTGATCCTTGGCAATTTGGTCACGAGCAACCATGTCAGCAACACCAACTGTTGAGACATCCAAGCCATCCTTTTCAGCTGCATCGTTCATCTTGTTAGCCAACATTGAAATCGACATACCCGCTGCGTCAACCAATACAATATGCTTCGTCATAATCATTACCCCAAATTCTTATCTTCTCTATATTGCCTAAGCACCATATAATGATAGCGCTTTCATTAGTTGAATTGTAAATCACGCACAAATAATAAGCAAACAAAAAGAACTAACCTAGCGCACTAAGTTAGTTCTTTAGACGTCTTTAGTGATACAAATCAAAACGACCCTTTGATAGGACTTCCTTCATCCCACCAGTTTCCATCAACGACTTGTTCATGATAACCTTCTTCAACATTGAAGGTGGATATCCCTTGACCTCGTGATCAGTACCTACGACACCAATGGCGCTGGTATTACCAATTGAGCAAACCGTTCCCAATGACTTGTAACTAAACTCCGTCAATTCGTAATCCGTAATGTCTGCAATCACGTTCTTGGCGGCAATTTCACCCATCACCAAGGCCAATTGGGCTGTTGTTGGCAATAGTTGCTCACTCTCTGGATCAATCGCTGCGGCGACGTCACCGACCAAGTAAACATGACTGTCTTCCGGATCTTGCAAGTAACGATTCACTGAATTACGGTTTCGCTTTCCCGTGTAACCCGAATCAGCCATCACGTGTGAACCACGGACACCGGTCGTCCAGATAATCGTGCCAGCGACCACTTCGCCTGGCACACCCGTTTGACGATCTGAGTATTTCAATACGCCCGGTTCAACAGAATCAATTCCCTTACCAGACTCAATTACTGCCCCGCGTCCACGCAAAACGTCAGTCCCGTAGTTAACTAACTTTTCTGAGAAGACACTCAACGGACGTTGGGCACCGTCAACCGCCATAATTTGAATTTGGTTTGGCGCAGCACCTGCAATTTCAGCATACTTATCTCGTTGCTCAGACAATGCTCCCAACAATTCAACACCTGTAAAGCCAGCTCCGGCTACCACAATGTGCAAGTGGCGTGGGTCGTTGTCTTCGCGGTAAGCATGCATTTCGTCTTCAATATGTTGATAAATACGCTGTGCTGATTCAACTGAATCCATTGCCAACGCGTTTTCTTGCACGCCTGGAATACCGAAATCTTCTGACTCGAATCCCAGCCCAACAATCAAGTAATCATATGACAATGCATCATGATTAGCCAATTCAACCCGACGTGCTTGCTTATCGATTTTCGTCACCGTATCTTCCACAAAATACGTCATCTTATCATCAACAACATGATCAATTGGATACGTAATACGGTCGGCATCCAATGCACCTGCTGCAACTTCATGCAAGTCTGTTGCTTCGTAGTGGTATGGATTGCGATCAACTAGCGTAATCTCCAAAAATGAGGCGTCGCCACGCTTTTGCAACTGACGCAACGCCATCAAGCCGGCATAACCAGCCCCCAAAATGACAACTTTTGTCTTTTCCATCATATTATCCCCCAATAATATCAATTATTCTTACAAGTAGAATACTGGCTAAATATGAATATTTTTAACATGAGCCCTTATACAACGTAAAAAAACGAGTCAAACGCAATTACGTCGACTCGTTAAAAGATTATTCAATTGAAAATGTTCGGAATGGGCGGTATTGCCCCTTATCCTCACGCCACTCAAAGACTGATTTCACATCACCATCGTGGGTAATCACAATCTTCTCATCAATTGGTTCATGCACATTCTTTGGCAATCCGATACCATTCTTTACCTTTGCCCATTGTTCATCAGTGATTGCCACATGTGGATAATGAGCAACCGCGCTACCCAATGGTTGCAACCAAGCATCTACATTACCACTCTCGTCCATCATCGCTTGGATGTCGGTCAAACTGTGGGCTTGTGACAAGTCATAGCCACCCGCCTTTTGACGTGTTAATTGGCTCATAACCGCTGGAACGCCCAATGTCTTACCCAAATCAACGGCCAACGTACGGATATAAGTTCCCTTAGAAACTTCAGCCACAAACGTAAACTTTTGCGTCCCATTCTCGGCATCGAATGTCGTATCAGAAGTACGTTCAAAACGATAGATAGTCGCATGACGTTCTGGTCGCTCAACTGTTTCACCAGCACGTGCATACTCATAAAGACGCTTACCATTCACCTTAACTGCAGAAAACATTGGTGGAATTTGAATAATGTCACCCGTTAGCTTAGCCATCGCATCAGCAATTTCTTCATCGGTGAACGGACGCGTCAATGGTTGTGATTCAACCACTTCACCATCCAAGTCTTCCGTGGTTGTCGCAAAGCCGAAGGTCACTTCACCAGTGTAAATCTTACCTGACTCTTGCAGAAATTCGATTGTTTTCGTTGCCTTACCCAAAGCTACTGGCAAAACACCATCAACAGAGGGATCAAGCGTACCTGCGTGCCCAATCTTCTTCATGTGCAAAATCTTGCGGAGCTTAAACACCACATCGTGTGACGTCATTCCGGTCTCTTTGTAAACTGGCAAAATACCATCCATGATTCAGTCCTCAATTCTCATTTAGTATATGTATGAAAATAGCGACCCATCACAGGTCGCCATTTTCTAAATATTAGTCGTTTTGGTGCAATTGACGAATCAAATCATCAATCTTGTTACCATATTGGACAGATTCGTCCTTAACGAACTTCAATTCTGGCGTCTTGTAGATTTGCAAACGTGAACCCAATTCCTTACGAATCAAGCCAGTTGCAGCTTCCAAACCAGCAGCTGCCTTTTGATTAACAGATGCCAACTCAGACAAGACACTGTAGTAAATCTTTGCTTGTTGCAAGTCACCGGTAACTTCAACACCAGTAACCGTCACACCTTCAACACGTGGGTCGCGGATGCGCTTAAGCAACAAATCGTTCACTTCACGTTGGATTTCTTGTTCAAGACGTCCAACACGGAAATTTTGTTGTGCCATTCTTAGCTCTCCATTTCCTGAGGGAATTAGCGAGGAATCTCAACCATTTCGTAGGCTTCGATCACGTCACCAATCTTCTCGTCGTTGTAGTTTTCAATCGTCAAACCGAAGTCGTAACCGTTCTTAACTTCCTTAACGTCATCCTTAAAGCGACGCAATGAAGCCAACTTACCATCGTAGATAACGATACCGTCACGGATCAAGCGAACTGATGAGTTACGCGTAATCTTTCCTGACGTGACCATTCCACCAACGATAGTACCGATCTTTGAAACCTTGAACAATTCACGAACGTCAGCCGTACCAACGATTTCTTCGCGGAATTCTGGATCCAATTGACCCTTCATTGCAGCTTCGATTTCGTCGATAGCGTTATAGATAACGTTGTGCAAACGAATATCAACCTTATCAGCATCAGCTTGTTGCTTAGCTTGTGGTGTAGGACGAACGTTAAATCCGATGATGATAGCACCAGATGCTTCAGCCAACGTTACGTCAGATTCGTTAATCGCACCAACGGCCGTGTGCAAGATATCAACCTTAACACCGTCAACGTCAATCTTACGGAATGAACCAGCCAAGGCTTCAACAGAACCTTGCACGTCGGCCTTGATGATAACAGGCACTGACTTCATTTGCTTTTCAGCCATCTTGTTAAACAAGTCTGAAACTGAAACAACGTTGTTACGGTTACGCTCGGCAATCAAAGCACGCTTTGCACGCTCTTCACCAGCAGCACGAGCCGTCTTTTCGTCTTCAAAGACAACGAAACGGTCACCAGCTGATGGCACATCGTTCAAACCAGTAATTTCAACTGGTGTTGAAGGAACAGCTTCCTTCACACGACGACCGCGGTCGTTCGTCATCGTACGCACACGTCCGTAAGTGTTACCCACAACAATTGGGTCACCGACGCGCATCGTTCCTTGTTGAACCAAGACCGTGGCAATCGTTCCACGACCCTTGTCCAAACGAGCTTCGATAACTGAACCAGCAGCACGTTGGTCAGGGTTAGCTTGCAAGTCCATCACATCAGCCGTCAACAAGATCATCTCCAACAATTCGTCGATGTTTTGTCCAAACTTAGCTGAGATGTTAACGAAGATGGTGTCACCACCGTACTCTTCTGGAATCAACTCGTATTGCATCAATTGGTTGATAACGTTTTCTGGGTTTGCACCAGGCTTATCAATCTTGTTAACCGCAACGATGATTGGCGTTCCAGCAGCCTTGGCGTGGTTAATAGCTTCAATTGTTTGTGGCATAACACCGTCATCGGCAGCCACAACCAAGATCGTGATATCAGTGATATCAGCTCCACGCGCACGCATAGCCGTAAAGGCCGCGTGTCCAGGCGTGTCCAAGAACGTAATCACACGACCTTCATCAGTCTTAACTTGGTAAGCACCGATGTGTTGCGTGATTCCACCAGCTTCGCCTTCCGTAACGTGTGAGTTACGCAAGTAGTCAAGCAAGGTCGTCTTACCGTGGTCAACGTGTCCCATGATCGTAACGACTGGGGCGCGTGGCGCCAAGTTTTCAGTGTTCTCTTGCTCTTCTTCGAAGAACTTGTCGATGTCGGCGATGTCGACTTCAACCTTTTGCTCAGCTTCAATACCGTAGTCGGCAGCCAAGATTTCGATTGTGTCAGCATCCAATGATTGGTTTTGGTTAACCATTACACCCAACATGAACAACTTCTTGATGATTTCCGTTGCATCACGGTGAATCAACTTAGCAATATCTTGTACGTTCATACCAACTGAGTAAACCAAAGTCTCTGGCAATGGTTGGTCCTTACGTACAGTAGGTGCTGGACGGTTCTCGTTGTTACGGTTACGTCCTGGCCCCTTCTTGCCCTTCTTGTTGTTACGGTTGTTACCGTTCCAGTTGTTGTTTGGGCGACCGTTGTTGTTACCACCGCGGTTGTTGTTGCGGTTGTTATTGTTGTTACGGTTACCACCTTGGTTACCGTTACCGTTGTTGTTTGAACGGTTTTGGTTTCCTTGGTTGTTGTTACGGTTTTGGTTGTTACCACCGTTGTTTTGTGCAGCCTTAGGAGCAGCTTGCGCGTTTTGCGCAGGCTTCTTAGGTGCCTCAGCCTTCTTTTCGGCCTTTGGCGCTGGCTTAGCAGCTGGCTTTACAGCGTTCGTCAACGTCTTCACAGCGTTATCGTCAATCGTTGACATGTGGTTCTTAACGTCCATACCAGCCTTTTCAGCTGCTGACACCAAGTCCTTTGATGAAACATTCAATTCCTTCGCCAATTCGTAAATGCGCTTGGTCATGTGTCATCCTCCCTAGTTTTCTAGATATTCCCGCATCTTTTTAGCAAATCCGCGATCTGCAACAGCAAGTACTGTTCGCGCTAATCCGGTTGCATCAGCTAATTCTTGACGTGTCAAAGCGGTTGAAAATGGCACGTTATAGCTGTTTGTTTTATCTGTAAATTTCTTCATGCTACTTGCACCGCCATCGTTTGCAAAGAAAACCAAACTGGCTTTCCCGTTACGAATAGCACCAAGTACCATGTCCTCACCCGTCACTAGCTTACCAGCACGGCGCGCTAGGCCAAGGAGATTTAATAGCTTTTGCTTATTTTGCATCGCCGAACAATTCCTTACGTGCTGCTTGGTGATCAACGTAGGCAATCAACTCATCATAAAAGCTGTCATCAAGCTTCGTTTCAAACACACGGTCAAACGTGCGCTTCTTCTTCGCCATCTCAGCAACTTCTACTGACAATGAGATGTAGGCCCCGCGACCATTGGCACGGTTGGTTGGATCAAGCTCAACGTTACCCTCGGGGGTGCGTACGACGCGCACGAGTTCCTTCTTTGGTACCATTTCACCAGTCACGATGTCTTTTCGCATTGGAATCTTACGTGGCTTCATGAGCACACCTCCTTAGGCTTCGTCAGTTTCCTCGAAGTCGTCCGCAACATCAGCTTCAACAACTGGTGCGTTAGCGGCTTCTTCTTCGCGGTTCGCCATGTCAGCAATTACTGCATCGCGTTCGCTTTCAGGCTTGATGTCAATCTTGAAGCCCGTCAAACGAGCAGCCAAACGAGCGTTTTGTCCACGCTTACCAATGGCCAATGACAATTGGTAATCAGGAACCAACACCGTAACGGCACGGTCGTTAGTTGGGTCGAAGATAACTTCAACAACTTCAGCTGGGTTCAAAGCATTCTTGATGAATTGGGCTGGATCTTCAGTCCATTCAACAATATCCATGTTCTCACCTGACAATTCGTTAACAACGGCTTGCACACGCGCACCGCGTTGACCAACCATCGTACCAACGGCATCCAAGTTGCTGTTGTGTGAGTAAACCGCAATCTTTGAACGGTCACCAGCTTCACGGGCGATTGACTTAATCTCAACCGTTCCGTCGAAGACTTCTGGCACTTCAGCTTCAAACAAACGCTTTACCAAGTCAGCGTGCGTACGTGACACAAAGACTTGAGGTCCACGTTGTTCGTTTTGAACTTGTGAAACCAAGACCTTGATCTTGTCACCCATACGGTACGTTTCGTTTGGCATTTGGTCACCTTGCTTCATGGCAGCCTCCTGGTTACCTGGCAAAATGATGTACAAGAAGCGTGAGTCTTGACGCTCAACTTCTCCTGTGATGATTTCGTTCTCGTAACCGATGAACTTGTCATACACAACACCACGCTCAGCTTCGCGAACCTTTTGCATGATGATTTGCTTAGCTGTTTGTGCAGCCAAACGTCCGAAGTCAGCAGGTGTGACTTCGAAACGGATTTCATCACCGATTTCGTAAGCCTTGTTCAATTCCAAAGCTTCTTCCAACGTAATTTGCTCGTAAGGCTCGTCAATTTCTTCAACGACAGTCTTAACTGAGTAAACCTTGATGTTACCCTTCTTTTGATCGAATTGAACTTCAACGTTTTCTGATTCGTCATAGTTCTTTTCGTAGGCCTTCTTCAAAGCCTCTTCAATCGCTTCTACCAAGACTTCAGCCTTGATACCCTTTTCTTGCTCCAAAGCGTCAAGAGCTTGAACTAATTCCTTACTCATTTGGATTCTCCATATAAATTAGAAGTTATTTGCTTGACGTGCTTGTGCAATTGCAGCGCGTGGGACTTCGACTTCAGAATCATCATCCATCGTAATCGTCAACGTCTCATCTGAGACTGCCGTCAACTCACCAGCAAAGTCTTTCTTACCATCAATCTTTTGGTACGTCGAAACGCGAACCATCTTGTTCATTGCCCATTCGAAATCTTCAGGGGTGGTCAAAATGCGTTCTTGACTGATTGTTAGGTTAGCAGACTTGATGTCGGCGCGTGGCACCGCAATTGTCTTGCGCTTTCCCTTAACTGTGATTGCCAACGTTAATTCGTCGTCAGTCACCGCCGTTAATTCACCGTCAATTTCGTTTTGTCCGTCCATCGGTTGGTTTAACTTCACGTGAATATACTTTTCAAGTGCCCACTCGAAATCTTGTGGGCGCTTTAGTTCACGCTCCGCACCAGGTGATGAGACATCCATTAGGTATGCCTCTGGGAATGGATCTGGTTCGATTTGGTCCAAACGTTCACCGATCAATTCAGTCAACATCACCAAATCATCCATGTTAATTGCGCCGTCTAGACGGTCAACCAACACACGCAAGACCATATCTGAATCTTGCTTTTCATAAATCACGTCCCATAGGTCAAACCCGTGGTCTGCCAACTCAGGCGTGAGGACAGCTTGCACTGTTTCTACAACGTTTGCCATGTTTTCCCTCCCTTCGTTCCGTAAATCATCTATGTCAGAGGTAAAACCCTAAAAAAATGAGCGGCCAAGGAAATTCGTTCCTGGCCACTCAACTAAGAGTTTATTCATTAACAGTATTTATACTAACACTATTCTTACAAAATGGCAACCAGCATCGTCTTCTATATAAAGAGATGAACCTATTTTACAGGTTTATGGCTGAAATTGTTTATAATGGTGGCAACATTACCGAATGGAGTCATCATTATGCAAATAGAAAAACTAGTACTGGCCGCAATTAATGTCGTTCGCCAGGCGTTTGGTCATGGAACTTTTGTTGACCCTAACACAATGACCACCCGAACAGAGGCCGATAATAATATTCACCGTTATCTGGCGGATGCACCTAGCATTAACGATGATACCATCGCGATTGATGTGTACGAGACAGCTGAGCAACCAATCATTGTCTTCACATACAACCACGATGATCAAATCATTGCTGGTGAAACATGGACCTGGATTATGCTAGATGAAGCTGTTGTATTTGACGGCACCGCATTTCGTTTGATGAGCCCAGATACAGTTGAACGATTGCATCTACAACTTAACAAGCAACTAGCACACTATGCCAAGTAAACAAAAACGGGCCGAATCATCGTGATTCGGTCCGTTTTTATCTATTTAAAACTTCGCATCAATAATCTTGGCATGTTGCAACTCAGCAACCGTGTGAGAACCAGTCAATTGCATCACAATCTTTAGTTCTTCGGCCAAGTGCTCATAAACTGACTGCACGCCAGCTGCACCACCTTGATTCAAGCCCCAAAGCATTGGACGTCCAAGTGCGACTACATCGGCACCTAGGGCGATAGCCTTGGCAACGTCCTCCCCACGACGAATGCCAGAATCAAATACGACTGGAACACGGTGGTTAACTGCCTTAGCAACAGCCACCAATGTATCGATTGAAGCCGGTGCGCCGTTCAATTCACGACCACCGTGGTTTGATACCCAGATACCATCGGCACCCGCCGCAATGGCAGCTAGTGCATCATCAGGATCTTGAATGCCCTTCACGAACACTGGCAAGCCATTAGCCATCTGCTTAACCTTGGTAATATCAGACAAAGCAAGATCCTGCTTGGCGCGGGCATAAATTTCAGAAATTCCCAATCCTTCACCAGAACCGGCCGCATTTGAGAAGGCAGCTAGATTTTCCATTGGCAATGGGAAAGCAAAGTTATTGATGATATCTGCCTCACGATATCCACCCAACGTCGCATCAGCAGTTAAAATAATCGCCTTGTAACCATTCTGAACAGCTTCATCCAACAAATATTGGTTAAACTCGTCATCGCGAGACATATATAGTTGGAAAAACTTCGGCGTGTCGGGCGATGATGCAGCGACATCCGCAATACGTGAGTTACCGTACGTTGACAAGCTGAAAATTGTACCAGCGGCGCCAACACCCTTGACCGTTACGCGTTCCCCATTTTCATGCATCAAACCGTGAGCAGCAATTGGCGCTGCAATCACGGGCATTGATAGCGGAATATCTAATAATGTTGTTGATAGGTCAGGCGCGCTGATGTTTTGTAGCATGCGCGGAATAAGTTGATAGTGGCGGAAAGCCGTTTCGTTGTCGTGCAACACTTGTTCGTCAGACGATCCTCCGTCGACATAGCCAAATGCACCCGCCTCTGTGTCACGTTGTACTGCTGATCGCAAGCGTGGCAAATCGATGATGTTCAAAGCCTCTTCTTTTGTACTACCTTGATAAGCCATCTGTGATTACCTTCTTTGATTAAATTGAATAAGTGCAAATGAAATTTACACTTTCAGTATACCGCCCTGTCTTTCAACTGGTTCAAAAAAGGTGTAACCGATTACATTAGTGTTGCGTGGCCCCATCAATCTTTGGCGCAACATCTTGCTCGTGATGATAGAACTTGTAATACAACAAACCCGCAATAACTGGAATGACTGCAGCCAACAAATAAAGCTCGCGGAAGTTCAATAGCTTTTCGACATCCCCCAATACAAACGGACCAACCCCGATTCCCAAATCAAGCCCGATAAAGTACGTTGACAATGACACGCCAACGCGAAGTGCGTTTGGTGCCAGCTTCAAAGCCACCGCTTGACCGTTTGACATAAAGGTTCCATATCCCAAACCGATAAAGGCACCTGACAGCAACAACATAAAGCCGGAATGCGTCACCCCAAGTAACACTAGTCCCACTGCCAATGAAGCATAGGCTGGATACATGACATAATCCTCACCACGTGTGTCAAAGATACGCCCCGCCATTGGTCGCGTAAACGTAATGACCAAAGCGTATACGACGAAAAAGAATGAGCTGATACTTACCAAGTGAATTGTCTTGGCATATGAAGACAAGAACGACAACACTGATGAGTATGAGAAGCCCATCAAGAAGCCAATGCCTGCAATGAACAAAGCCTTACGCTCAATCAAATTATCAAACGTCATATGGCGTAATTCAGCCTTACGTTCAGGCGTCAAGGCCAAATTGTGGATTGGCAAAAGCAACGTTGCAATCGTCGTCAACAAAATCAAAACTGATGACACGATCACAATGAAACGGAAATTCGTGAGGTTCAACAAAATCATCCCCACAAACGGACCAATCGCCGCAGCCAATGACGTACTCAACCCATAGAAGTTGATACCCAATCCCTTTTTATCTTCAGGAATGTAATCCGTCACAATGGCATTCGTCGCGGTTGACGTCATTCCATAGGCGAACCCATTCACCAAACGCACCGCGAACATGACCCCGATATTCGGAATAATCAAGTACGCCAGCGTTGAGACCAAATATATCAATGCCCCAAAACGTAATGATTGCTTGCGACCAATAATGTCGAGCTGTTGTCCAATAATAAGACGTGCAATCAATGTCCCAATAACATAAATCCCTGAAGCCAATCCCGCCTGTGCTAGGTTGGCGTGCAAATTTGTGTGCACCACGACTGCAATAATGACCATCAATAGATAGTAAACAAGATAAACAATAAAATTGATGGCTGTAATACTAATAAAGCCAGCGTTAAAAATGCTGGTAACCGGTTTTCCCGTTGTCATGTAAACATAACTCGCTTTCGTAAAGTCTGTGTCTCAGTCTAACCATCAACCCTAACGAGGACAAAAATGAGATTTTCGAAAACGGAAAAACCATTTTTTGTTGTTGTGGTCGCCTTTTCTATACTAAGAACAGATATTCACAGGGAGACAAATACTATGCCACACACGAATGAACAAATCGCACACGATTTTGCAATTGCCATTGCTGCCCAGAACTATACGAAGAGTTCTGTCCGAAACATTGGTTATGCACTGGATGATTATGATCAAATTTATCACCAAGTGTTAGAGCAACTTGCACTTACCCACCACATTGCGGTATAACCTAAACTAACTGAACGAGTAAAAGGCAGTGTCAGCACTGCCTTTTTGTGTTTGCGGAGGAACAAATTTGTGGACTGGCTACTACAGAAAAAAGAACGCGATAAATTAACGCTCAAAAACTACCTGATGAGGCAACCATTTCCGATGGTCCCCATCAAGCAAGTCATTAACGACCTCGGTTGGTCAAAGTACCTTGTCATGAACTACGGGCAAGCCCTAGCTGATGATTTGGCGCAACTAGATCAACACGAATTGGTTTCGTTTGATGGTGCGCGCCAACACTTCATTGTGCGACCAGGGCACAGTATGCTGTTTGACGAGTTGCGTCTACAGTACCTGAACCGTGCGCCGAAATATCATCTACTAATGGCCTTGTTATTTGGCACGTTTGAAACCGTTGCTGACTTTGCGGTGCAACATGATTTTTCAACGCCATATGTCCGCGAGCTATTACAAGAACTGCAACAAGATTTGCAACCCTATCATATTCAGATTAACGATTCTTTCATATTAATCGGCAATGAAAAAGAGGTTCGTTACTTCTTCTTTCGAATCTTGTTTGATTACTATACGCTCCAAAGCAATCCCCTCCCATTGGCAGCCATTGAATGGGCACAAACAACTTGGGCCTACTTAAAAACAACCAGTCCCAATCCAATTTCACCCGCCTTCAGCTTGATTGTGGAATTCCAGCTGGGCATTTGGTACGTCCGAATGACTCACCAACACATCATTACGCCCAGCGATTCGGCGCCAGTGCTTGATGAGACAACCGATTTACCCGCAACAACGCGTTTATTTCTTGACCGCATGCGTGAACACTTAACGCAGTCATTAGGTCTGTCTGACATTGAAGCCGGGTATGAAGCACGTTTTGCCTTGAGTGCCCTCTACGCCTTTGGTTTCGCACGCAAAGAACATTTTGAAACGTATATGCCGATTGAAACGCGCCTCTTGTTCAGCGTTGTCTCGGATATCATCGCCCGTGAGCTACCGGCTTTCTTCGGAAACGCTTATCTGATGACGCATAAATTAATCGATGCCATTCAGCATGATTTATACACAACCAATTTACGCTTAGTCTACTTCCACAGTGCACTTCGGCCGGAGCCAAACGTCGATGAAGCCATCTCACAATTTCCAGTGTATGCGCAACTGACCCAGCATCTCATCCAAGCCATCGCGACTGAGACGAACATTCCACATGACACCTTGCAAAATACGTTGTTCGAGGATTACTTCAATACGTTCATCACGCGATTGCCACAAGAAGAAGTTTTGCCCATTATCACGGTTGACTTGGAATTCGTCGATAATGCCGCACTTGGGCGTCGCTTGGCTCAGTTAATGAACAACATGCCGGCATTAAATATTATTTTGAGTTTTGATACACCGGACTCTGCCGACTTGGTCATTTCCAATACGCACTTATCTAACAACCAACGACACCTCTACCTGAAGGCCAGTCCGACGTTGGCTGAAATTGAAGAAATTCGTCAGGTGCTCCATCAAATCACGGTTCAAAAATTCGAACGCTTTACCGGGCAAACAATTCCAGTTCGTTTTAGCTAAAAAGGCACGTCGCCCAATAATCGGGTGACGTGCCTTTTAGCATTAAATCAATGTAAACTTTTCAATCATCAACTCAGGGTGGATGATCTTCATGTCAGTCGTGCCCTCTGTGGCATAACCGGCTTCTTCAAACGTTTCTTGCAGTTGGCGCTTAAAGGCAAACCATGAGCGCATGTCAGCGCGCAACAACTCTTCAATTTGTTGCAACACTTCACGTGGGTTATCAACCTTGGCGTCAGCGCGAATTTCTTCGCGAATCTTTTCAATTTGTTCAGCGGAGAAGTACTTTGGCTCATCAAGCAATTCAGCCACAGCTTCTGACAACAATGGGTTAACCAGTACGTTTTCAGCACGTGACATCATCTTCTTAACGGCTAGCTCAATCGCCATCTCCGTCAAATACGTATTCGTGATGTGCAACGCAACCTTGACCAACGGTGACTTTTCACGTTCCTTACGGCGCTTCTCTAGCTCGTTTCGCACGTCAGCTGGAGATGGAATTTCATAGCTCATCAATCTATTCTCCTTAGTTTTTATTACCTTAATCATAACAAACTAATTATGGTTTGTTTCTGATTGAATTGTACCCGTTTTGAGGACAACTATTATCTAGACTTGCTCGGCGCATTTTGCTATAGTTACGTTAATGCATGGAATAAGCCATGTAATACACGACTCTAAAAGACGCCGGTAGTCAGAAATGATTACCGGCGTCTTTTGTCTTCATTTTTTAGCCATTTGGCATATATTTATGTACACTATCCCCAGCTAAAAAGCGCATAATGAATATGTAATCAAATATAAGGGGGAATCATTTTGAATACAGTAGAAGCATTACGTGCAATTGTCGGTAAGTCACACGTGATTACGTCACCTGATAAGTCATTGCGTTATCGTAAAGGTTATCGCTCAGGTCGCGGGGATGCATTGGCAGTTGTCTTACCTGGCACACTAATGGAACTTTGGGAAGTTTTGAAGGTCTTGCATGATAACGACCTGATTATCATCATGCAAGCATCGAATACGAGTTTAACTGAGGGATCAATTCCTGCACCGGGCTACGATCGTCAGGCTGTCGTGGTGAATGGCTCACGTATCAAGGGGATGCAGCTCATTAATCACGGCGAAGAAGCTTTGGCCTTCCCCGGTACCACGTTGTACAAGTTGGAAAACGCCTTGAAGGCTATTGGACGTGAACCGCACTCAGTTATCGGATCATCGAACTTGGGTGCCTCAGTTATTGGTGGTATCAATAACAATTCAGGTGGTGCGTTAATCCAACGCGGTCCAGCTTACACGGAACAAGCCTTGTATGCACAAATTGACGAACATGATGAACTGCGTTTGGTTAACCACCTCGGCATTGCCTTGGGTGATACGCCTGAGGAAATCATCACAAATCTAGAAAACCGCAACTTCAACATTGATAACGTGCCACACAGTCGTACGCGCGTTGGTCATAATCGTGATTACGAGGCGCGTGTCCGTGACATCGACTCAGATACACCAACTCGTTACAATGCCGATCCAAATGAATTGTACGAAGTTTCTGGGGCTTCCGGTAAGTTGGCGGCCTTTGCGGTGCGTCTGGACACCTTTCCTAAGGAAGGCGCATCAAAGGTCTTCTACATTGGCACGAATAATCCGGATGTCTTAGAACGTTTGCGTCGCCACATTTTGTCAGAGTTCACTCACCTACCCGTTTCTGGTGAGTACATGCATAAGGATGCCTATGAGTTGGCCAAGAAATACGGTAAGGATTCCTTGATTGTCATTGAAACGCTTGGTACCAACGTTTTGCCTTATCTATTTGGCATGAAAGCAACGACTGAGCGCATCTTGGATCACATTCCAACGTTCAAGCCATACTTCCCTGACCGTGTTTTGCAGCACATGGGCCAGCTCTTCCCTAATCAACTGCCAAAGCGTATCGAAGACTACAGCAAGCGTTACGACCACTACTTGCAATTGAAGATGGAAGGTGACGGAATCGACGAAGCACGCGCCTTTCTAAAGGAATTCTTTGCGACTGAAGATGGTGATTATCTAGAGCTAGATGACAAAGAAGCTGAGCGCATTGCGACCCACCGTTATGTCACGGCTGGCGTTGCCATTCGTTATGAAGAAGTCTTCCAAGACGACCACATTGAAATCTTGCCGCTCGACATTGCGTTGCCACGTAACGAGTTCAAGTGGTTCGAGGAATTGCCAAAAGAAATTGAAGATAAAATTCAATACAAGCTCTACTATGGTCACTTCCTCGACCACGTCATGCACCAAGACTACATTTTGAAGCCAGGTGTCGATGCGCATGAGTTGAAAAAGGAAATGTTGGCCTTGCTAGATAAGCGTGGTGTCATCTACCCCGCTGAACACAATGTCGGTCACTTGTACGAAGCAGCACCTGCCTTGGTCGCCCACTACAAGAAGAACGATCCAACGAACAGTTTTAACCCGGGTGTTGGTAAAACCACCATGCACAAGTACTGGGGAAATTATTAATTAGCTAAAGAGGCCAGGAATTTCATCCTAGCCTCTTTTTTTTATGCAAAAAAGCAGCACCACGCGGGCACTGCTTCAATATCTATTCAGTTTTTACGAAATCATCAAGCGCATCGTGCTTAGTTCAAGCCACGACGATTAATTTCACGGTACAACACCGATAGCGATGCATTGGCTAAGCGGGTACTACGCTTTGCAACCATCACTCGCTTGACACCTGCGTCCTTCAGCACAGCCTTTGCCCATGCCTTCGTACCAGTTAAAATCATTGTTGTTTCCTCCTTTGATTTTCTCTATATTCGTGTACAAACACAGGTTAACATATCGGAAAGGACGACTGCAAAAAGACGTAAAAACTGGGTAAAAATTACAAGCGTTCTCTTGCATCCAAACAAAACGGGAACGTTTGTTGGGGTGGTTAAAACGCCCGAACTTCTTCACGGTAAATTGCAACCTGCTCTTTAAGACGGTCAATATTATCGGCATCAAACTTATCTAGCACCGCTTGGGCTAATTCGATGGCAACCATCGCTTCAGCAATTACTGCAGCCGCTGTAACAGCGGTTGTATCTGATCGTTCAATTGAAGCACGATGGTTTTCATGCGTGTCGATATCAACACTTTGCATAGGTCGGTAAAGCGTTGGAATTGGCTTAACAACCCCACGCACAACAATCACACCACCCGTAGTCATACCACCTTCAAAACCACCAAGATTATTACTCCCACGGGTAAACCCGTTTTCGGCATCCCAAAAAATCTCATCCATCACTTCATCACCGAACTTTTCGGCATTGTCAAAGCCACCACCGAAGTCGACGCCTTTAAACGCGTTGATACTAACAATCGCGCGGGCAATTTTAGCATCTAACTTTTCGGTAGCTGCCACGTACGACCCCAGTCCAACTGGCATCCCAGTTGCCATCACTTGTACCGTTCCGCCAACAGTGTTCGCGTCACGTTTTGTTTTGTCGATAACGGTTTGCATCTCTTCATCCCCCGAAGCATCCAAGGCGCGCGTCGGGAAGCTTTCCGTCACCGCGCGTAGCTCATCAAGTGATTTAAAATCTGTCAACCGACTCAAATCGCTCTTTGCTGGACCAACATTACGAACAAATCCGTGGACATCAACCCCAATTTCCCGTAACACAGCTTTCGCTACGGCGCCAACCGCAACACGCATCACTGTCTCACGTGCCGATGACCGTTCCAACACGTTGCGTAAATCAGCCTGATGCCGGTATTTAATACCTCCGACTAAGTCTGCGTGACCTGGTCGAGGACGCATTACTTTCCGCATCGAATTTTCAGCGTTCGCCGGTGTGTTAGGATCCATAATTTTCGTCCAGTGGTTGTGGTCATCGTTATGCACGTTTAGCGTGATTGGTGACCCCAGCGTCTTTTGGTGACGCACTCCTGACAAAATCGAAACAGTGTCGGTTTCAATCACCTGTCGTTGGCCGCGACCGTATGCATGCTGTCTACGAGCCAACTCCTGGTCAATCATATCGCTCGTTAAGTTTAGTCCTGAGGGAATCCCTTCAATAATTGCCACTTCTTCTGGCCCGTGACTCTCACCTGCTGTCATGTATCGCATTTTTATTCTCCTATCTCTGTTTCACTCAAATTGACCACACGCAACGCATGTGAGACTACTAAAATTAGATTTATCACAGCAACAATTAACAAACTTTGCATCACAACTGCCAAATGTTGTTCCGCAAAATGCCCAGTCACAATCGGCATAAGTAATGCCGCGATGCTACCGGAAAAGAAGTACCAGCCAGTTGCTCGCCCGGTAAACGTTGGGTTATGTGCAATAAGTTGTCCAACGCCTAACTGCAGTGCACCACCGGCGGCTGACATACCAAACATTACCGTCGCCACGCTAATCAAGAAAATCGAATTTGTGTTAACAACCAACAACATAATCAGACTTAACAAAGCCATACTGTTCATTACCACCAATAACCATTTTTCAGGGAGTAGACGACGACCAGTTAGTAGGAACACGAGCCCAACGCCAATCAAAGAACCTATGCTGTAGCAAGTCATCAGCAAATGGGCGCTTGTCTCATCGAAGCCGCGCACAAGTTGAAAGTAACGTGTTACCCATTGCGTGAAATGAATCATCAACCACATGGCGGTAAAACCGTATGCTAAAAATGTAAATTGAACCACATCCCACTGCCAATGTGACGCTGCTTTTGCACCAGCAGAATGACTTTCTACCTTCGGAATTTGTGTGCCAATTAGAGCCAGAAAAGCGATGATTAAAATGGCGCTAGCTACCCAAAACACCCAGCCAAACCATAATTGGTGGCTATTTAAATTGATAATGATGATCGGCAAAATCCCTTCACCAATTGAAATCATGGCTTTAATCAGCACATTACCACTTGAACGACCGTCATGTAGCGCAAGTAACGTCGGGTAGGCCACCGCATCCAGCATGGCATTGGCAATGCCGGCGAAACTCGTTAAAACAATTCCTTGCCAAATCTGCGTTGATACCGGTACTAGTGTAAAGAAAACACCATAAGCAGCCATCGCCAGTAATAACAGCGTTTTTCGGGGCCAACGATCAGAAAGTTCGCCCAAAAATGGGTAAGCAATCAATTTTCCAATACCGATTGCCGATACAACCGCTGTCGCTCCGGCTAAATTTGTGTGCCAGATACTCGTAAAGGAACTCATAGTCTGCGCCAAAATAATTAATGCAAAACCTTGCACAACGTACATGAGGTAAATGGTAACTTGCATCCTAATTGCAACTAACTTACTCATATTTGCGCCTCCTCTCGTTGAATCGCCGTGGTTGTCATCAGATTTAAGTAGTCCGCAACTACCTGATCTGGCAAAATATTTTTAAATCGTTTTTGTAGTCGTTCTCGCATAGCAAGCATGCGACCAGGTTGAACTACCGCCAGCTTATGATTAGCTTTAATACCAGCAACCTCATCAACTAACGCCATCCTCGTCACCATTGCCTGTAATATCTGCCGATCAACACTATCAATTTGACTGCGAATCATATCCAAAACGGTGGGTTCATCCAGATGGCGAGTAATTTCATCAACAATTTCGTTAGGGGTTTTACTATCAGTTGTAATCATTAAGTCTGCCATCCGAGCGTACTTAACCTGTCGATTTTGCCAAAGTTTAAAGAAGGACGCCAATGAGTGTTGCTGCATTAAAGGCCGCATGTCATCAGCCATCAACAGGCGTTCAGTCACAGTACTAAAGTCGCTATTTAGCCAAATGGTAAAAACATCTGGTCGGATCATCAAATCCATACAACTTTGGGTTTCGATGACCCCACCACCAGTACTGATGACGGTATCAGGTTGTTCAAGGACCTTTGCTAACATCTTCGCCTCAATTTCACGGAAAGTCGGTTCACCGACTTGTGAAAAGAACGCTGGAATCCGTTGCCCAACATGTTCGACTATCGCTTGATCCAAATCAATAAAATGCTTACCCAAATCATGGGCCAATTCTTGACCAACTGTTGTTTTACCGGCACCCATGAACCCAATTAATAATATATTCATCCTAAACCCCTCCTAATTTGTTGAATATTTGTTAGCGCCAACAATAACTGGTCAGCGTCTCCATTGGCCACTAAATCGTTTAGGCGTGTTAGTTCGGTCATAAAGTCCGCTACCGCCGCCATCGTAGCCGTCCGATTGTTTAATAATATTTGTGTCCACAGGTCGGGACTAGCTGCAGCTATCCGCGTCGTATCAAGAAATCCTGGCCCGACGAACGCGTGCTTTTGTTTATTTTCATTGGCACCTAATGTTGCAACCAAGGCATCCGCAATTAAATGGGTTGCATCACTTGTGAGTGCAACTAATGCATCATGTTGTTCAACGGTAACTGTCTCAAACTGACTACCCAATGGGGCCAATAATTCAGCTACTTTTTGGCGGTCAGATTTTTCGCCTATCAAGAAGAAACGTGCTTGTTCGAGCAAAACTTTTCGCCGACCGTTAGCACCTGTTTCATCAGTACCAGCCATTGGATGGCCACCGACAAAATGCGGTAAGTGCTCAGTCGCTGTCATAATCGGCCGCTTAACTGATGCCACATCAACAATTAAGTTGGTCGTGTGTAGCTTTTGTAGAATAGCCACCGTTTCCGTTGGCGGCACTGCAATGACTACTAAGTCAAACGGCATTTCACTAATTTCCTTGGGTTCAAAAGCCCCATGAATCACACCAATTGCTAATGCATCACGAATATTCGCTGGCTCAATATCAAATCCTAATACTTCATAGTCCGGTGCTTGCCTCAGGCGTTCGGCTATCGCTGCTCCCATCGCACCCAATCCCCAAATTGCAATTTTAAGCATGCATTAGCACCTCCATATCTCGTTTAAAATCAGGATATGACACGGCAATTGCTGCCTGGTCAGCAATCGGGGCATCATTGCTTGTCAGTAATTGTGCAATCGATTGCAGCATCGCAATCCGGTGGTCACCGTGGTTGGATAATGACTCAGCCGGTGCCTGCAATCTTGACACCCCGGTAATCAAAAAACCGTCTGGTGTCGGCTTAACGTCAGCACCATACGCCACTAAAGTTTCACTCACGGTGTTAATGCGATTACTTTCTTTCACACGCAATTCGCCGGCATCCATGACTCGACTATCACCTTCAGATCGCGCAAGTGCTAACGTCAGAATCGGCAATTCATCAATCATAGTGGTCACTTCTTCTCCCTGAACCGTCGTGCCGATTAACTGTGACACGCTGACGACACGGACATCAGCAATCGGTTCACCGTTTTGAACTCGTTCATTCAGCAATGTGATGCTTGCTCCCATCCGACGTAACACTTTAACAATGCCGAACCGTGTTTCGTTGACATTTACATCCTGCAAGACAATATCACTTCCTGGTTGCAACGTCGCACCAACCAGCCAGAATGCAGCTGACGACATATCTGCCGGTACCGAAACCGTAGTCGCAATTAGTCGCTGATCACCTGAAACAAAAATCATGCCACCCTGACAATCAACTGTAACCCCGAAACTAGGCAACATGTTTTCGGTGTGGTTTCGTGTTTGAAAATCATCAAAAACAATAACTGGCACTCCGGCACTCAAACCGGCAAGGAGCAAACTTGTTTTGATTTGCGCTGAAGGCACCTTTAACGTTTCATTAATCACATCAGTCATGATGCCACCTCGAATAGTGACTGGTAGACACCCATCCGTCGTTGTAATATCAGCGCCGTAGCCAGTAAGCAAATCCACAATTCGATTCATTGGTCGCCGACTAAGACTGGCGTCACCCGTAATCACCGCTGGAATTCCTAAACCTGCTAATAGACCAATCATTAATCGTGTCGTTGTCCCCGAATTACCAAAATTAAACGCGATCGGCTCATCAAATTGACGCTTTTGAATATCGGCAATCCCCAAGCTATCGATGATAATGTCGTTATCTTCGGTGATAACGACATTTACCCCCAACTGTTGTACGCCATGAATTGTTTGACGTATGTCGTCTGATAGCAACGGCTGCATGATATGCGTTTTACCGACCGCCATAGCACCTAAGATAATCGCCCGATGCGTAATACTCTTATCACTTGCTACACGTAATTGGCCATTTAATCCCTTTTGAATTGTCATCATATTTCCTCCAGATACGAAAAAAACGAATCGAGCGCCATGAAAGCACCGATTCGTTTAGAAAAATATCCAGCTGGTCATATTTTTTCTATTTCAAATCAAGCGCTTTGATGATTTCGCCCGATTCACAATAGAAAATGCTTCTATTTCGGGCACGTCGTGATCGACGTGCCCGGCACATTAATCACGATGATTAGAAATAGAAGTAATAAGCATTATTAAATTGTGAGTTATTAAATGACATAGTCTTTCACCCGTTTCTCATAATTTATTAACAAAGCAAACTATACTTGCTTATTTTTTATTCGTCAACCCCGATTTTTGGGCAACAACTTAAAAACGCGCCCCCAAACACTGTCCGGGCGCACGCTTTTCACTAATATTCTTTATTAATTTGATTTAACCAAAAGAAATACATCGTCGGTATAAACAGAGCAATGAAGAACACACCAAAGTAAACCTTATATGCTAACGTCTCGTTATACATCACAATCGTCAAAATAACTGGCATGAGCACGATTTCTTCAGCAAGCGCAATCAACGTTTTCTTTTGAACGCGTCGCTTAGCTACGATGTACTCAGTTTCAGAATAAACATCCTGGCTAACCCGCCCCTTTTTTCGTAACGATTGGGCTATCAAACTACCGGTCAGTACAAAAATACCACCAACACCTGTTCCAAGAACCAGTGCTAAACCATTCGCGACCCCTTTTAACTCACCTACCCATAGTTCAGCAAGTGCAGCGGCTTTCCCATCATTTTCAATAGCTAATGGCAAATCTAGTTGCAACGCCTTCTTTAAGTCAACGCCGTCTAAAAACGACCACATCACTCCGGCGTGAATAGTGCCAGTGTCATGATTGACACGCACCGGCAAGCTAATACCAACACCTCGAATATCGTCATGATACAATGCAATAATCGCCTGTAATTGCGCAACAAATGACTTTAAATCTCGCCGATTCGTTGGTTGATTACCATGTTCAACCAATTCCCCACTATGATTAACTAAACCATATTTAACTTTGGTACCACCGACATCGATGGCCAAATAATGATTTTCCATGTTTATCCCTTTCCTTCACGAGCTGTCTCACCAAATTTATCAGTATGACGCCCATGGCGAATTGCGGCCTTCACAAAGGCCAAAATGGCTAATAACAATAACATAAAGCTAATAATCACGTAATTAGCAGTTTCACTTGTTTGATTAAACCACCCGTTCAGTACCTTAAGCACATATGGGCTTGCTGACACACCAACGTTGATCCCCACCAACATCATTGTTGATCCTAACGTCTGTGAGACCGCGTTTGTCTCAGCTGCTAAATTACTAAAGATTCCTGGCATAACCATACCAAACGCAAATCCGTAACCAGCAACGGCTACAGCTGATACGATAAGTGACTGACTCTGAATCAAGATGAACACCATCGCCATTGCTAATGTTGCGCCAATCGCAATCGAGTAGCGCCCTAACAAACGCTTAATCTGGCCAAATAACAATGAAGACAAGAATTGAAATGCTGTTACAAGTCCCGTGACAAAGCTGGCATCCGCAGCTGTTCCATAACCTCGCTCAGCAAATACCGGTGCCATTTTTACCGTGATACCAAAGTATGACGTAAACCAGAAGAATGCAAATAGTGCTGAAAAAATCATCGCCCCATTTACGCGGACATGACCACTCGCAGTGACATGCTCTTCCTCAACCACTGGTGTATTATCAGGTACTAACAAACCAAACAAGACCAATGGGATTGCTCCAAGCGCGTACACACCAAACGCGGCGTGCCAACCACCACCCATTAGGAACCCAACGACCCACGTCAGCAAAGTTGTTACCATCGCTGCAGCCGCATCTCGATAGCCAATCAAGGCATCACGCTCATGACCCGTGTAATACATCGAAATCAATGAGAATGATAACGAATTAAATAATCCGACACCGGCGCCAAATAGAAAACGGCTCGCTAGAATAATCGTATAGTTCTCGGTAAACATCGGTGTAACACCCGCAATTACCGAAACCAATAATCCCAGAACGACTGTTCGTTTATTTCCTATTAATCTTGTCACAAGCGGTGACAACAAAACAAATATCAAAATACCTAAACTTGACACAGACATCAATAACTCAATGTCCGTTTGCGAGTGCCCACCCAAAGTTTGATGAATCAATGGCACGGTTACCTGGACGGCTGCTGCCGCATTTGTTAGCGTTGCAATCGATAGCAACGCTACTTTAAACCAAAAACTATGTTTATTCATATTAATCATTACTCCCCAAATTAATTCCTGTTTTACAGATGTCGACCAACACTAAACAATGTTAGAACGGCCAACATAATCATGAAAACGTTATATAAAATCGCCAACATTTTAATCGACAAACGTTGACTTAACGTTGTACCAATATAACCACCGATAATCGCTATAACCGCGAGCCACGGAACAAGTCCTAAATCATACCGGCTATAATCATTTGCCATCACAATGGTATAGATTTTAGAAAGCTGTGAGAAAAAGATACTTGCGATTGAATAAATTGCTGCGTCACGCAGTGTAAAACCAAAACAAATCACCAATAACGAGACGTTCAGCGGACCGCCACCGATGGCCAAAAAAATTGATATTGCCCCTAAAAACACCCCCAATCCAAACGATGATAGCCAATGTGGCTTTTCTACATGCTTTCGTTGTGTCATCGCCCGTGTATAGATGATCAAAAAAATTAACGTCAAAAACAAAATTATGGACTGCGTTAACTGCACTTTATTTTCAGGGAAATAACGCAGTAATACCGTCAACAAGCTATCCCCTATATAACCGCCAACTAATGATCCCACTGAAATTTCAAGCAACATTGGCAAGTCATACTTAAAGCCCGACTTAATTTGCTTAACAATCGATACTAAACACATCGTAAAGACGACAACGGTTGTGTAAAAGCTAATGACTTGTACTGAATCTGGCGAGAATATATCTGTCATTGCTTTTAGTACAATGCCACCACCAATCCCAGCCAACGCTCCGATTACCGTTGCAATAAATGTCGCAACAACGTACAAAACATTCAGCATAAACGCCTCATTCTTCCGTCAAACTACGACCATTCGTCGCAATAACACGTTGGTACCAAGCAAAAGAGTCCTTCTTTTCACGCTGATACGTACCGTTACCGTGATTATCCACGTCAACATAGATAAACCCATAACGTTTGTCCATCGCACCACTACTTGCCGCAATTAAGTCAATTGGCCCCCAAGCGGTATAACCCATAACATCAACCCCATCCAATTCAATTGCCTTTTCGACTTCGAGTAAATGTTGTTTGATGTAATCAATACGGTAATCGTCATGAATCTGACCATCGGCATCCTTATCGTCATAAGCACCTAGTCCATTTTCAACAATCATGACCGGTTTTTCGTAGCGGTAATACAGTGTATTCAAGGCAAAACGTAGCCCCTGCGGATTAATACCCCATCCCCAATCTGACTTTTTCAAATATGGATTGGTATAGCATGTCTCTAACCCGTTCAATCCCTTCAATATCCCTTGTGTCTTCTGACCTGTCACGTGGGTCAAATAATAGCTAAACGACACAAAATCTACGGTTCCCGCCGCTAAAATATCTTTATCGCCGGGGTGTTCTGGGAGCACAATATGCTTACGCTCAAACTCTTTTAACTTGTAATTTGGGTATTTACCACGAACCTGGACATCCGCATAAAACATCATGAGTTTTTGGAAATCCTCGGTCCCTTGTACGTCCGCCGGATCAGGACTATTAGGGTACGAAAAGTGCCCATTGTACATCATCCCAACTTTATTCTCGGCATTTAATTCATGCGCTAACTTAACAACTTTCGCGCTCGCCAAAAATTGATGATATGCCGCTTGCATCTTATCGTTCTCACTGGCATCTAAGCTAATACCACCAGCGTTCCAAGGCATCGTCGACATATTATTGATTTCGTTAAATGTTAGCCAGTACCGTACACGCCCATCGAAATGACGCAATAGCACCTCTGCATAACGGACAAACAAATCAACCACTTCACGGCCTTGCCAAAATCCGTATTTTTCTAATCCCATCGGGGTATCAAAATGTTGAATCGTAACCAATGGTTCAATACCATACGACAAACACAAATCCACGATTTTATCGTAAAACTCCAAACCTTTTTGATTAGGTTGGGCGTCATCACCATTCGGAAAGATGCGTGTCCACGCCATTGAAAACCGATATACTTTAAAACCCAGTTCAGCAAACAGAGCAATATCTTCTTCATAATGCTCATAATGTTTAATCGCATCGTGTGTTGGATAAAACTTGTCTGAATCAATTGCATGAGTAATCTCACGAGGCGCGCCGCTTTCGGCTAACGTCATCATATCGGCTGTACTAAGCCCCTTACCGTCAACATCATAAGCACCTTCAATTTGTTCAGCTGAAGTGGCACCACCCCAGAGGAAACCAGTTGGAAAAGCCATAGGTATTTAATCTCCTTTATTGCTAAATATTTTGATGCAAAAAGAAGTATAACGAGGCAGAACACATAAAAGATAGCGCTTTCATAACGGTTGGTAGGGTGTTGCACAATTATAAAGAAAACGGTTACAACTTCTGCAACACTGTTGCAAAAAAATAAGGGAATGCCTATCATTCCCTTACGAATTCTTATTCATCATCAATCATTGGATTATCCGTAAATCGATGTTCCTGATAACGGTGTTCAATCACCGTCTTATTTTCAACCGCCTCAAGATGGCATGAAACATAATCAGCATAAAGTACATCTAAAATATAGCTCACCGCAATTCCTGTACTGAAATTACCATAATTTTGAATTAGTCGTTCATGAGTGCTGATAGGTAGCACAATATCAGCCGCCCGGGACAGGGTGTTCTTCCCAAATGATGTAATGGCGATTATGTTGACATTGTAGCGCGAAATAGCGTCTAAGACCCGATATAGTGATCGCGTTTCACCCGAATATGAAATCAGAATAAATACATCCTGTTCAGATGTGTGTTGCATCTGAAACTCCATCATGTCTGTTCGTTCAATCACCGTAACTAACCGCCCAACTCTGGTCATCTTATTTGCAAATAACTCAGCCATTAATAAGTGATCCCCTGAAGAATATATAAATATCCGATTAGCCCCGTCGAGTAAGGCGTTGGCCCTTTCTAAGTCCCGATAATCTTGTAAACCAAGCGTGTCGTCCGAGACTTCAGCGTACATTTGTCGAACGGTATTGGCTACCGACCACATACTGTCACCTCGCTTAAACGGCTTGTTAACATCCACATCTTTTACTGACTGATCCAAATATTGTTTCTCTTTAATGAAGGCATCTTTAAAATCCGGAAATCCAGAAAACCCTAACCTTTGACAAAAGCGTGTCACTGTTGAAGGTGAAACAAACAGAGACGCTGCTAATTGCCGAGCTGTTAGGGCAGCCACATCTAAACGTTCCTGCAAAAAGAAACTAGCAAGTTCTTTTTCAGATTCACTCATAAGCTCTGTATCTTCTAGTGCATCCTTAATCAGCATCTGAATCCCCCCACTTTTTTGAAAACGCTTACTTTATTACAGCATAACATACCACTTACCCTTGTACATCGCATTTCCGAGAAAATCCCACGCAATTTAACAAAAATTGATCACCATATTCTCTCCATTAATTAGCTAATCTATAAAAAGCATGCTCTTTTATACAAACAAAAACTGCGAAAGTGTAGACTCTCGCAGTTTGTAGCATTCCTATTGTTTATTGTCGTAGTAATACGCCCGGAAATTTTTCGTCATCATGAACAATCAGTTTTCTTTCGGATTAACTGTCACCTTTTGAAATCCAAACGACAGCTTTTTCACTGCTCTTTTATAATCTACAATCGAAAAATGATTTGAGGTACTTAAAATATCGAATTCCTGATTGCTATCTTCTATAACATACCCCGTCCGCATAAACCCATTCTTTTGATAAAAACGCAGCCGCTTAGCTCTTTGGTCAGCGTTATCAGCGGATACGTCCTGTGGTTCTATGTTCAAGACAATTTCTTGATTTGGATTTTCTCTAATCAATTGCTGAAGAATTTTCGTTCCATAGCCTCTCGATCTAATCCGCGCGTTAGTTGCAAGGTACAACACAAAAATTGTATTCTGCGTTTTCGTTGTATAGATCATGCCTACTATTTGATCATCGTCATAATACGCTGAGAAAGAGATTCCTTTTCGCAATGTTAAAAACTGCAAATACCAAAGTGGTAACTGTTCACTAGCTGGAAACGCTTCATGATACATTTCCACCACAGATTGATAGTCCGGCAATGTCGGTGTAACCCGTTTTTTCTGTAACATGCTATTTCCCCCGCAGTCTGGTATGTATACCTAATTATTATCAACTATAGCTTGAGGTTAATTGCGTGTAAATATAAAAAAAGACGAAACAGTCATTTTCGTCTTTTTTACTGATAGCCTCTACTGCAAAGTGAACAAAAAGCAATCTCATATACATGGAGTAAGTGCGGCAACTGCCGATCGCCATATTCTACAGTCCTTAACTAGTTGCAACCATATAAAAGCAGCCTGATAACCACTTTATTACGTGATTATCAGGCTGCCATCTACTATACGTATTGGCTTTTTCCTTCCGATTTTAGTTAGTTGATCATATCTTAATTCTTAATCTCCACTTTCATCTTTGTTGTTTTCAATCAGCTTTCCTCAAAAAACAAGCCATCAATGTCGCTATACCAAACCCAACCAATCCAACATAGAACACGCCATCACTGTTTTGGACGCGTAGAACACTGTTTGATATAGCGTTCGTCACTATTGGCGAAGCGAATACACCGATATTTAGAGCGATTGAAGCTATCGCTGTATATTGATCTGTACGATGAGTTGGTGCAATCTCCGATACCTTGTTAAAAAGTTCTGGAGCCATCAAACCATATGCAACCCCCACCAGAATCGTTGCAATGTACAGCCCTACAATGCTATTTTGAGCGATAATCAGAGCATAACCAATCGCCCCCAGCAATGGAATCAGAACGATTAATGTATTTTTGAAAATCCGCTTAACCGTACCGTAAACTAACGATACTGGAATACTGATTAGGGTAAAAAAGCAGTACAGATTTGACGCATCCTGGATATTCCCCAAATGCCGCTCAACTATTAACTGCGGCATTTTATAGCTCATCGCTACCAGCGAAATGAAAAATATTAACGTCATAACTACTAACTCAATCAGGACCAATTTATTATTGAAGCCACTATCATCACTTGTCTTCACACCTGGTTCGGTTACCTTATCAGGTACTGTGTCTGTTATACGTGGCACCCATTTCCAGAACATGAACAATACTGGTACGGCTAACAGATAAATCGCAAATGCGCCGTGCCAACTGTAGATTACAAAATAACTCAACGTAAATGAAAAAAATGTGCTACTTACACTTGCCGTCGCATTTTGATATCCTAGCATTTTAAATAATGTTGGTCCTTGAAAAAAGCGACTCAATAAAGAAATGGCTAGTGCACTAAACAAACCTGAACCCACTCCGAGAAGAACTCTCGAACCCAGGATGAGATTGTAATTATTTAAATACAGTGGCATCGTACCAAATACAAAATATGTAATTACACCAAGAAGAACCGTCTTTTTCGACCCAATCATTTTAATAACATACCCTGATACCAGCAATCCGATTAACGTCCCCAGATTTGGGATCGTTCCTAGCAATTCAACGCCGGATTTTGAAACACCTTCAAACTGCGCATACATCAGCGGAAAAGCTGCCGCAACAACTTGGGCTAATGCAAGGAGACTCGATATCGACAATAATCCGAGTTTGAGTCGGAATTCTTTATGATTTGACATTAATGCATCACCTTAAATTCAGACATGAGTGCCTTATATAAGGTTCGGCGTAGGATAGGTTCCGGTCCTGCATTATCTTGCATCATGAACACCGCTACTAATTCACGTGATTGGTCAATCACAATAAAGTTACCACCAGCACCATCCCAGCCAAACTCACCGATGGATCCATTAACACCAAGCACTTTAGCTTGTTCGGGATTAGTAAGGATTCGCATGAGATTTGAATAGTTATATCCCGGGACAGTCATTCCAACTTCATCCTTGTTTTTAAACACCATTTGCTTCTCTGTCAAACTCGGCGTAACCATATCTGCAACTGTCGCCTCTGATAAGATAATTACGTCATCAAGATGGCCATTATTACGTAGCATTTCACCAAAAACAGCGTAATCGTCTGCTGTCGAGTAGGCGCTTCCGCCGCCGGCAACATACAGAGGTGCTACTACATCAATGTTATTATGCAGCGGCAAAGTTAAATACCCAGCCTCCGGACTTTTAGTTAGAGGTCGATTATGCCGAACTACTAATTCGAACTTTGTATCTCGCGTAAATACACCACTCACGCGATGTGTCTCACTTTCAGGGACAAAAAAATGGGTATCTTTCATTTTCAGTGGCTCAAATAATTCTTCCTGATAAAGCGTTTCCAAATCTTTACCGGAAACAATTTCAAGAACACTGCCTAAAATATCAGCATTGGCGCCATATTCCCAACCCTCACCAGGCTCAAAATCTCGAGGAACTAGTCCGTACGAATTGGCAATGTCCCTGTGTGATAATGGTCGTCCAGCCTTCAAGAGCGCTACAATCGCCTCTTCATGCTCCTTAGTCTTCTCTTTACCATACGTCCCTGTTGATGGGTATGAAATACCTGACGTCATATTTAATAAATGTTCAATCGTAATTGGCTTATCACTGTGATTGATATGACCATCTTCGTCAAAATACAACTGGTTACCATACTCAGGTAGATAGTCAGACAACTTGTCCGTCAATGAAAGTTGCTGCTTTTCGATCAATTTTCTTGCAACTACCGCTGTAAAAATCTTGGTCATTGAGTATAAACGATAAATTGAATCCTCACCGTCTGTACCATAGTGAGCATGAACGACCTTTTTACCTGATTGTAAAATTGTTAAATTA
Source organism: Weissella confusa (assembly GCA_001436895.1). GTDB lineage: Bacteria > Bacillota > Bacilli > Lactobacillales > Lactobacillaceae > Weissella > Weissella confusa. Next base: position 44,414 of record JQAY01000007.1, on the reverse strand, counting down.
GCTCCCCCAAGGCTACCATTGTTAATAGCGTGATTGATAATGTCATCAAACTTATTCATATTCCCTCCAAAGTAAAATCTTTTAGTAAGCGCTTACATTTAATATTCTATTTATTCAAAGAGGTAATTTGGACAATTATCTAAACTAAAATAACCAATTTCTGACATAGCGCTCTGTTAGGGCTCGTCATTAACAGAGTTCGTCTAAATCAAATATCCCCCATACATTAGTTACCAACTGAGATGTAATCTCAAAACTAATGTATGGGGGATATTTAGTTTAAAGGTAAAGTATTTAGTGCAGAGCACCCGTTAGAAATTGCGCCTCACCGTCAAAGAAACTCCAATCGGCATCCTGGTTAACCACAAGGTTAATCATAATGTCTTCCGACCTGATTCCCAATTCCTCGTTAAGTTGTGCAACAAGATTTCTATAAAATATCTGTTTTTGATCAACTGTTCTAAAGCGTGTAACCAAACTAAATACAAGGACTTGATTCGTTCGCGTAATACCTAGCCCAGTATCCAAAATTTGCATTTCATATTCTTCGTGTTGACTAACAATTTGATAACGATCTCCCTCAGGAGCACCAAACGCCTCCAACATCACTTGGTATGAAATATCCAAAATTTTTGTGATTTCTTCCTGATTTCGCCCTTTTATCATATCGATTTTCATTAATGGCATTGTTCATTCACCTCTAAAAATAATTGCTAATCATTTGCGCAATTTCTGCGGCATGGGTTTCCAATGCGAAATGCCCAGTGTCTAACAAATGAATTTCCACATTTTTTGCGTCTTTTTTAAATGCGTTAGCTCCTTGTGGGATAAAGGAAACATCATTCTTTCCCCAAACAGCGAGAATTTTAGGCTGATATTCACGTATATACTGCTGAAACTCCCCGTACTTCGCCACATTATTTCTGTAATCAAAAATCAAATCGGACTGCCGTTCTGCATATTCTTCAGATTGAGTGTAAGCAATATCCAAAGTATACCCATCGGGGGAAACTCTTTCTCGCATCGTACCGTCTAAATATTGACTAATAATTGTCTTTGGTGCGAACGCTTGCTTGTAGGCTTCACGTTTGGCTAATGTCGGATGGGCCCAATATGCCATCCTATCCTGCCACTTTTCTCCCAATCCTTCTTCATAAATATTGCCATTCTGACTGACGATACCAAGAATTTTGTCAGGGGAACTCTTCGCAATTCGAAAACCAATTGGTGCTCCATAATCAAACACGTAGAGATAAAACTGTGGTATATCAAGTTGCCTGATAAATTTATTCATTACGTCAGCTAAATTATCAAATGTATAATCAAATTCATCTCGTAAAGGAGCGTCCGATTGGCCAAACCCCGGATAATCGGGTGCAATTAACCTAAACTTCTCACTTAACAATGGCATTAAGTCTCTGAACATATGACTTGCAGACGGGAATCCGTGCAACAACAGCATAACGGGTTTATTGTTTGAACCCATTTCCCGGTAAAAAATATTAACCCCGTCAATATTCACGGTTTTATATAGGCTAATTTCATTCATCATTTTTGATACCTCCTAAAACAATATATTTTCCCCTGTGTACACCATTATATACAGCTCATTTTGAAGTTGTTATCAAAATCGACACTAAAAAGGCCAATTTCTGACATCGGAAATTAGCCTTTAGACTGTTTATTACTGACTTCTAAAACTCTTACTCCCATTACCAAAGTAGCGTTTCATCCATCTGTTCATATTTTTTACGTTTTTGAATCCGACTTGTACTGCAATGTCATCTAACCGATAATTCGTCGTATCAATAAGATGTTTTGCATGATCAGCTCTGACAAGATTTATTAATTGGGTGACAGTAATTCCCATTTCGCTTTTAACTAATCTTGCAATGTACGCTTCAGAGTAATTTAACTGACGAGCAATTAAATCAGTATTTATATCGTCAGCATAGTGCGTCATCACGAAATTTGTTATTTCAGCAGTCCGTCCAATAGAAAAAGTTAACTCATTATGACCATCTACTTCATCTCGATACCTAAAATGATACGTGACCAACTCCTGTAGCATCTGTAACAATTGAATATTCTGAAGAATCTTTGCGTCCTTTGCATCACTATGATACAACGACCAAATTTCATTACCAAAACGCCATAAAGCATCCCCGCGTTGTAAATTAAGTTCGAAAGATCCGCGAGCGATATCCCCATAAATAGCTGCCAAGAAATTGTATGGAAATAGGATAGTTAAGGCCGTCGGTGTGGCAACTTTGTACAGCGCTTTGTAGTTATGTATTTGCATTGGATTTGCCAGCCAAATATCACCCGATTTATGAATGGCCCGGTTTTGTCCAATTACAATTACTGATTCAGGCCAGTCCAGCATGAACGTAATCTCTAACGCTTGATGCCAATGTAACTCATTAGCAATAGGTGTTTGACTATCATGTGCGATAATTTTCGCAACTAAGCCTGCATCCGGCTCTATATTTTGATGATTTAAAATTGTAGCCACCTACCTCGTTTGAAACATTTTTTCATAATACTGGATTGAATTCTGTGAGCTACTATCAAACGATACAGATCCCCCATTCGGTTGAGTCCTTGACAACCCTGATTCTGTCAACAAATTTTTAAGTCGATTTGCAACGCCTTCGTAACCTGTATGAATGGTAATGTTAGGACGGAAGCATGAGCGGATAGTCTCTGCAACAAACGGATAGTGTGTGCACCCAAGTACAACGCCGTCGAACGGAACATCTGAATAACTTGCCAATAAATTCTGCAACAGTCCCTTCAATGTCCCATCGTCATCCATACCCGATTCTATATATTCGGCTAAACCAGGGCTAGGTAGCGAAATAATATTATGCGTATCACTATACTCATTAACCATCTTTTGATACTTTGGCAGTTTCATAGTCAAATTCGTTCCCATCACCAAAATATTTCGTTCGTTGCTATCAACAGCCTCTTTTAGTGCTGGTTCTATCCCAATAATTGGTAGTTCTGGATATTCTTCAATCAATCGTTCTTTAGCTGCACTAGTTGCTGTGTTACATGCTATCACGATTGCTTTAACATCCTTCTGCTTAAAATATTCAACTATGTCTTTTGACAGCATATAAACAGCCTCTTGTGACTTGCTGCCATACGGAGCATTTTTAGAATCACCGTAGAACAAGAAATCTTCATTCGGCAGCATCTCATGCAACTTTTTTAGAGTACTAACACCACCAACACCCGAATCAAACACGCCAATCGGGCGACTATTTTCTTCCGTTCTTTGCATAGTTATTCTCCATTCTCTGCATGAAATACAGTTCAAAAATTATCAATAAGAGCTTAAATAATCCCGCTCTTTTAATAACTTCAATATCCAACACAGATCGAAAATTGTCAAATAGCTCAAATTTCAAGATGGTGATACGTAACACAATATCAACTAATTTTGATATTAAATTCTAGCGGCTTACAACAGTACAATTCAGCAATCATTTGGATTACATGTTATATAAAGTTGACACATGTTAAATATCATTAACTCCACACCTAAGGGAATCACCCCTTGAAAAGGTTTTTTGCCATGAAATTAAAAATTAGATAGTTCCCAAATATCGGAAAACAACCGTTTTTGGCGTTTGCTAATTTATCATAAGTAATAAATGGCACTATTTTAAGTTAGTCACCAGTGCCACGACCCCCGTCTGGTATGGTTTTTAAGCTTTGACTAGAATGAAATAACACAGGCCACACTAAGAATAGAAAGGAGTGCGCCATTATGACACACTCTCAGAACTACATATTCCTAAGTGCAGTCTATGAATTGTTTCCAGAACTGTCTGTCTCGACAATTCGTCGAATCATCGAACCGATTCTATCTGATGACTCTAACAAGGAGCTTATTTATCGTCGGAATAACTCTGACAATCACACCGCCATTGCGATTGATAAATCGTTGTTGCCAGAAATCTCACTTCTGCTATCAACCTATTCACTGCAACAAAACGTGTTAAAGTCACTTCCGAATAATAAAGCCTCCCTTAAAAAAATCATCCTCGATTTGATATTTGAGTCTTCCGACTCGAAAATCACACTCGGTAGAGTCCACTCCCTGATTCAACGACTTGAAAACGACTGACAGTCATTTTTTTGTTTTTAGGAGTATAGGGAGTATTTATCATGCAAAACATGCATAAGCAACGTATCGCATTACTAGTCGTAGCAATCATTCTTATCTTCATGGGACTATTTGTTACCATGGCAACCAACTTGCCAAATCCTGGTGATAATTTTCGAAACTATCACTTTGCCATCGTCGGTTTGATTACAGGAGTCCTTGCTCTGATCGGTACACGTGAAGCGGCATTGCCAATCTGGTCAAAAATCATCATCACAGTAGCCAACTTGTACGCAGCGGTACTTGGTTACGAAATGCCATCTCTTATTGAAAAGATGGCTACTGAGGTTGACACGTCAGATTCAAGCAACGGACTTGGTCAAATTGCCGAAGCTTTTGGTAAAACAGCTAAGCTTGCTACGCACACTGCACCTGAAGCGACTAGCGCACCAACGGTTGCTGCCATAATTGCTGTTATTGCAATCGTTTTAGTTTGGGCCTTCCGCAATAAGCGTAACAAGGAGAACTAAACATGGACATTTTGAAGAATAAATTTGTTTGGGTTGGTGTAGCAGTCGTTGCCATCGGTGGTGGTGCATTTGCTATCCACTCACACAATCACCGTCAAGTTGATTTATCGAACCAAATTAAGGTGACTTACAATGGATACGACACAGACGGTGTTATTTCGCCAGATAATACTAAATTTGAGAAGGAGCTATATAAGTTATACGCAAAGCGTTCAGGGCTAAGCCAGTACCAAGTGCAACAACTACGTAGCACTTCTTCTCGAAACAGTGTTATTAGTAGTCTGCCATCTAATCAGCAGGATAAGGCAACTGAGGTCGCTAAGTGGTTAGATGAAGTTAAGTTCAAGTATAGTAACGAAACGAACTTGAAGAATGGACAATCAGTCAAGTTAACCATTGATAATGGTAACGACAAGACTAACCCCGTTAAGTTCTCTGTTCGAACGTTTAAGGTATCCGGCCTACGAAAAACTAAGACAATTTCAACAAGTAAGTACTTGAAAACTATCAAGACTAGCTTCAGTGGAATTAATGGACATGGACGTGTTCTACTGAAAAGTTCAAACTCAATGTTCAGTTCAGCTTACGTAAAAAATAATGGTAAGTTATCAAATGGCGACACTGTCACAATTAGTTTAATGAGCAGCTTTGAAAATGGCCAGGGAACGAATTATGTTGGTTCAAGAGAAATTAAAGCTAAGGTATCTGGATTAGTTGATCCCTCGCAAATTTCTAATGTGAGCGAAATTGCATCCGCCTTTCAACCCCACGCTGAAAAAGCAGCCTCAGCAGATGCGTACGAAAACCTTACGCCACTAGGCATCTATTTAATTGAACACGATAGCAACTCTTCATCAGGCATATCCGAGGGAAAAGCCTACTTTGATGATGATGGATCTAATGTTACTTATGAAGTTAGAGCTCTGTACAAGGCGAACTCAGAAGTTTCAAAGTCTTTTACTAGGGTTTATCGCGTATACATGGAAAACTTAACCCTATCAGGTAACGAGTTACATTCCGATGGCGGATTCCAAAGTAAAGAAGCAGATATTCGCCGATATGTCACTTATTCAGATGATATGAATAAGGAACTAAGCACTGTTAAATCATATGACGCCATTAAATTACAGTAACTAAGTTTATAAAAAGCAATAACCCGTAACATCACAAGACCGAATAACGGCGGTGATGTTACGGGTATTTTTATGTTTAATTAGCAACTCCAAACAAAATGAAAAACCTAGAATTATGTGCGAATACAAAATAAAAGCACCGAAAGAATTTTTCTCTCGGTGCTTTCTTT
>JQAY01000007.1:0-38255 GCA_001436895.1 Weissella confusa | reverse complement strand
GAACCTGCAATACCCGGTTCGTAGCCGGGGTGTTTATCCAATTAGCATATAAGCCCAATATCTAATTCGTTGCCTCAACAACATAATTAAATATACGCCCTTTGTTTTTGTTTGTAAAGTCTAAAACCTCAAAAAAGTAATTATTTTTTTGCAGGCCGTTATCCTAGACATATTTGCTGCCTTCACGAATTGATAATGGCGTCATTTCGCTTTCATGAGTTGCAATAAACTCACGCACCCAATCAGGATTCGTCTTACTATACTGACGCAATGCCCAGCCAATGGCTTTGTTAATAAAAAACTCAGACGAACCAAAGTTAGCAGTTAGAATTTCCGTCATTAACGCTGTATCCGTTTGATCCTTCAAAAACAATTGATGAAGAATCGCCAAACGACGCACCCAAAAGTCATCATGTCGACTCCAAGCCAGCATCGTTCCTTTTGTTTCAGGATACGTGACAACAATATGGCCAACTTCGTGCGCCATGTTATCAACTGTATCCCACCATGACTTACGCATCGCCAATGCTTGGAAACGCGCTAAATCATCAGGAACCAACAAATCCATCTGTGCTTTCAACACATCCAAGGCCACATATTGGTATTCACGGGCATCTTGTTTCCAAGCAGTCTCTACAAAATCCCAGTCAATCACGCCACTTTGCTTGGCAGCCTTGATAAACGGCTTGGTTAATTCTCGGCGGACTGGCGTTTTAATGCCCAGAAACGGAAACTGGTTGCGTTGATACGCAGACATTCCCACTGCCGTTTCCGAATCTGCATGCGCCTTAAGTAGATCAAATATGTCTTGCATAGCACACCTCCCTCGTATTATTAAGCACAAGTATAACAAAATAAAACACCCAACCTCGTATCCAAACAAAGTTAGGTGTTAAAAGTCATATTTTAAATTAAGCAGCTGCGTTGTCAATAACAGCCAAAACGTTCGCACGGTAGTCTGTTGACTCATCGTTCAAACGGCACATTTCGTAGTAGGCATCCTTGTAATCGAACCCATCACGACGCGTTGCAGCGTAAACCATCAACAAGTTGCAAGCCTCTTCAGCTGACTCAAGCTCACGTAGTTGCTCGCCGGCTTCGATAGTACGGATATCTGACATGTAGTCTTCGTAATCAAACGTATACCATGTTTGCATTTGCTCCAAAACTGGGGCAGCCCAACCCTCTTCACGAACAACAGATGAAACAGTTTGGCCAGCGCGCAACTTGCGTAGCACATTGTTGAAGTGGTTGTTTACATTAATAATATTCGTCGTCATCACAGCAGTCATGTCGTTTACCTCTAAATCATTTTTATCAATGCATTTACTATAGCACGAACTTGTGAAAAAAGGAACAAAGAAACGCTTAAAGCGCCCGTGAATGCTCTTACATAGCCATTTTATTTTGTGAAAACGTTATCATTATTACGACTTTGCCAGCTTTTTCAGCAACGTGGTGATTGATTTTAGCCTTCACATCATCCGTCCAACTCGACAAAGTAGTGAATACAAAAAACACGTTTAGCTCAAAAGCTAAACGCGTTAATCACAATTACTTATTCTCTTCTTGCAATTCCAGCAAACGTGCACGCAAAGCGTCATCGTACGCCGTCAAGTACAAACCATACTTACCGCGCTTGATCAAGACGTTCAAAACGTTGGCAATAAAGGCCTTGTACTCTTCTTCCGTGAACTTACGATCTTGACGCTTCTTGAAAATTTCCTTGTGAGAATACTTTTCAGGAATAATCGTTACGCTATCCGTCTTAGGATCGTAACCAAATGAAGGACCGATAATCATCCCCACATAATTCAAATCAAATCCCTGCAACGTATAAATCGTTCCAACTTGCGTAATTGAACCCTCACGCTTGGCCCAGTGCGTACGTTGTGGATCCCACTCATCCCAAGGCAAGTTAAACGTATCCATTTCAACGTTGTGGCGTCCATCAATACGTGGGAATCCTGACGTTGCAACAACACGACTTTGACCGAATTCCTTGTTTTTCGCCTTAATGGCTTCGTACAAATCACCCGCCTTGTCAAAGACCTTGAATTCAAAATCAGAATTGTTTGGGAATGGGTGCAATGGCTTTTCAGCCGTCAAATCATCCATCCAGTCCACTTGTTCTTGGCTGGCCACCATACGGTATTGGAAGTCCATGTCGAATTGGTGATATGGGTGCTTGCCAATCGTCTTAAATAGCAAGTCCTTATCCCAGTACATCTTTGATTGGAACACTTGGGCGAAGTCGTAAACCACGACCACAACCTTAGCCAAATCCATCAAGTCCTGCAATTGGTTTTCACCATTGTAGTGCATGTATGGCTCTGGCTTTGACAATAGCAAGTGCGCTTCGTCAACGAAAATAACATCGTACTTCCAGTTACGCTTTTGCGCGTTGTTAATCAATGGCGTCGGACGCGTAATGTCCTTGTCGCGCATACCTGGAATATCAACGGCCAAATCCTTGTAGGCCTTGAATAGCTCAGGGTGGTTAACAACCAATGCAGTCTTGTAACGCTTGTCAGTCATGTACTTAGTAACCAAGTTCATCAAAACAACTGACTTACCGGTACCAGCAGCACCTTGGATAATTGCCACACGGTGATCGTTTTGCTTCAAACCATCCCCAATGTAGGCGTTCATGTTAGAAATAACGGCTTCTTGTTGCGCTGATAGATTATCAACGAAAAATTGTTCTTGTAAAATCTTATTCATAATGCTTTCAATTATACAACGTGCACGCCCATTAAGCCACGGACCTTCCTGACAAAAAATACATGTACATTTGTGCCATTTCTAGCACTTTGCCCCTGTCATGACTGACAACCTGCCCAACGTCATGTATCCTAACAGCACTAAATCAGTTCAGGAGGAACCAATCATGCTATCCATTCAAACAATTTTGACATACGGAGTCATCATTCTAGCCATAATTCTTTTGATTTCAGGTATCGTTGGCATCGTGAACTACATCCGTAAAAACGCTGGGCATGTCACATTTGGTGGCGTGATGAAGAGTTTCTTCAAAGGCGTTGGCTGGCCATTCATTTGGATGATTGAATTCGTTGGATTGGCCCTTACATTCCTATAACACAGCTCATTAACGACAGATTCCCCAGTGAACAACGCCACTAGGGAATCTGTTTTTTTCATTCCACTCCGAATTACCACCATGTCCAGACATAATCGTTCTGGACGGTCTCGATCACCTTCCACAAATAGTGGTTACCAAAATACCAGGCCTCGATGTACGCAGCGAGTGTTATTAAAGCAATCCAGATTGTGTCCTTGCCACCATTCCGTGCACGCTTTCTAAAATATCTAGCATTAAACCAGATGGTCACTAGTAACGGTCCGAACACCAATGCAACTAATAACAAAACTAGCAACAGCATTATCGGCATCAATATTAAGTCATTAGTAGCTTTGACATCCCATATTGGATTAATCAAATGCAACCAACCATAGAAAACAAATAACATGTAGGCAGGCATAATGAACGCTGTCACAACGTTTAGTATGATAAGCTGCACTGTTTTACTCTTCATCTGGACATGCTCACAATTCCTTGGCCATCAAGATATCTGTTTGTCGATCCGTGCCCATGTAAAAATCGTGGGACTCACCAGTCTTTGAGAAGCCCATCTTCTCGTAAAAAGCAATCGCATTCGGGTTGTACTCCCAAACACCAAGCCAAATGCGATCCTTATGTAACTCATGGGCAACCTTTTCAGCCTCAGTAATAAAGACGCGCCCCAATCCACGACGTTGGAAACTCTTACGAACATAGATACGTTCAACTTCGAGCGCTGTCTCACCCATCTCTTCAGACTGGGCATCCCCAACATTCAACTTCAAATAGCCTGCAATTTCATCATCAACCATCACGAAATAGAATAATGACTCGGCATTTTCTAATTCTTTTGCAAGCACTGATTCTTGATAGGCATCAGCCAAATAATCACGCAAATTTTCAGGCGTGTTTTGAGCGCCAAATGTATCTGTAAACGTTTCAATCGAAATCTCGCGTAGCTCATTTACATCAGCTACAGTTAATCGCTTAAGTGTCGTCGTCATATTTCTCTCCTAATACTCTCGTTGGTGGCCTTTCTTGACCGCATTCCAGTCACTTGCAACATTCTCACGCATTCGGTGTAACAGGTCATTTAGCGTTTGCACCTCATCTGCTGTAAATCCTTGCAACGCGACCATTTCTGAATAATCATTTTCACGTTTGATAACGTCATACAATTCACGACCTTTATCCTTCACTTCCAAATGCTTAATCTTCAGGTTTTCTGCACTGTCCCGCTTCACAATCATGCCGTCCGCTAACAGCTTTTTAACGGCACGCGCAACCGTTGTGCGATCAACCATAATCATCTCAGACAATTCTTCCTGAATGATACCTGGATTCTCTGCGATACGGGCTAAGTACAGATACTGACCCTTGGTCAAATCAAAGGCTTTGAATTCAACATTACTAATTGAATCCAAAGCTCGGGCAATCATGCCAATTTCTCTCAAATTACTCGTCATATTGTTGTCCTCAACGAATATCTTAACCTCTTTTTGTTGCATTTGCAACAAAAACATTCTAAATAAAAAGCAATCAACCTACGCTATCATAGATTAATTGCTTCACAGTTATTACAGTGTATCGTAAAGCTCGTCTGACACCGGCTCTAACCACTCTGGCGTACCAGCGGTAATCGCGATGTGCTCAAACCAACTATCCTTCTTGGCCCCGTGCCAGTGCTTCACGCCATCTTTGGTCACAATCGTATCACCAGCTTTCAATGATTGCGCTGGTTGCCCTTCTTCTTGGTACCAACCTTCACCAGCTGTGACAAGTAAAATTTGATAACCATCATGGTGAATGTGCCAGTTATTACGTGAACCCGGCTCAAATGACACTGAGCCAACCCCGATTTTGTCATCAGGTGACGTCACCAAATTCGTTAGATACGTATCACCAACGAAGAAGTCACCGTATGGATTCAAAACACCCGCCGGAAAAATCGTTCCTTGCTTAATCTCTTCGTACTTTGCCATTACTTTTCTCCGAATACTTCTTTTGCAATGTTAAATGCTGACCACGCCTTTGGCCAACCAACATAGAATGCCAATTGCGTAATAATTTCAGCCACTTCATCAGCAGTCAGGCCGTTATCCTTGGCCTTTGCCATGTGAAATGGTAATTGCTCAAAAGCGCCAGTTGAAATCAATGCCGTAATGGTCGTTAATGAACGATCACGGGCTGACAATTCAGCTTCACGTGACCAGACTTGCCCAAACAATACATCGTCATTAAGTTCCGCAAACTTTGGTGCAAATTTACCAAGTGCGTCATGTCCTGCCGTTACTTTTTCCGTCATGATAATCACCCCTAATCCAATGTGCCACCGTAAACTGGGAAGCCACTAAACTCACCATAGTCGTTAAACGTTACCTTGTTCAACAAGTCCATATCGTCATCCGAAATAGTGAAGTCCACAGTCGCATTAGCCGTCATGTGCGCTTCTGATGTTGCTTTTGGCAATGGCAATGTATTCAGTTGCAACAAGTAGCGAATACCCAATTGCGCGACGGAAACGCCGTACTTATTCGCCATTTGTTGCAAGTTTTTGTTTTTCAACATTTCACCGTGACCAAATGGTGAGTAGGCTTCAATTTGAATGTCATGCTTTTGGGCAAAATCAAATACACTAAATGGTACATTACCAATGTGCGCCAAAACTTGATTAACCGCCGGCTTCACATCACTGTTATCAAGAATATTCTGCAAGTCGATTTCATCGAAGTTCGACACACCGATAGCACGAATCTTACCAGCAGCTTGAGCTTCAGATAGCGCACGCCAGGCTGCCAAATTTCCTTCAAAGAAACGCTCATCATTTTGGAATTCAACCCAAGGTTTTGGTGAGTGAATAATCATCATGTCGATGTAATCGAGATTCAAATCGTTTAGTGAACGATCGATTGCTGCAACTGCCTCTTCGTAGTTCTTAAATTCAGCTTGCAACTTAGTCGTGACAAATATGTCTTCACGTGGCACACCGGCATTGCGAACACCACGACCGACACCAATTTCATTGCCGTACGCTTCGGCAGTATCGATGTGACGGTAACCAACTTTAATGGCTGTCTCGACTGCTTTGGCGGCATCATCATTGTCTTCAATCATCCAAGTCCCGAACCCGATTTTGGGAATCTTAACGCCATTGTTCAAAGTATAGGTTTCATCAAAAATCGTCATCCTAATGTCCTCCGTTTATTTAAGAATCACACGCACCGTTGCATTTCGCGGACCGTCAGCAATCATCGGTGGCATATACTGGCTACCCGCGTATTTCGTACGATAAGCGTCATCAATTTGATCTTGCAGCCCTTCATTACCAGTAACTGGCACAAGCTCAAATGCTACCGTGTACTCATCACCAGTAATCATAATCTTGCCAGCGCCTTGGTCTTTAGCGGCGTTATACCAGCGCGAACGTTGTCCGTTCCAAGCACGTACATAGAGTTCGCCGTTAACCACAACAGACCAAATCCACGTTAACGTGCCAGGAGTTTTACCATCGGCACGGTAAGGCGCGATATGAAAATCATCGGCCTGCGCAAACATTTCTTGTTGTGTTGCTGTTAATGTCATCATTTCCACCTCCACTACTTTATGCCTTCAGTATATTGCGCTATAATCACCATTACCAATGCTTTGTAATTATGGAAAACTATAACGAAAGGTAATGATATGGAACTGCGTGTTTTACGATATTTTCTAGAGGTTGCCCATACTGGTACCTTGACCGCCGCTGCAGCTAAACTCAACGTTACACAACCCGCTTTATCGCGCCAACTAAAGTTGCTGGAAACTGAATTAGGTGTGACACTTATCAACCGTGATCATAAACCCGTTTCCTTAACCCCTGAGGGCATCTATTTGGCAAAGCAAGCCGAGGACTTAATTGCTATCGCTGACAAGACAGTCACCAATCTACAATCAAAAGACGCCATTGCCGGTGTCATCACGATTGGTGCAGCGGAAACTAAGATGTTCAACCACGCAATTAAGGCGATTTCAGCCATGCAACAAACTTATCCGAATGTGACTTTCACGGTCATTTCTGGATCCACAACCGACTTACTAGATCGACTTAACCAAGGCGAACTAGATTTCCTTTTCGCGCTCGATTTCACCCAAAAGGCCTCGTACGACTATCTCGACTTTCCAGACGAAGATGTCCGTGGCGTATTCATTAATAAACATCATCCCCTGGCTAATGAATCAGCAATTACCGCCGATCAGCTCAAGGAATACCCGCTGGCAATTTCACGTCAATCCTCTTTCAACGATTCGCTAGTGGAAGAACTTGGGCTCAATGCATCAGATTTGAATATTCGCCTCAAGTACAACTTAATCGGCAATGCCGGTATGTATCCAATGATTGATAATCGAATTATGCTCGTAGGTATCGAGGGGGTTATCAACATTCCTGAACTACGCTTCAAACCATTTTCACCAAAAAACGTTTCAGTTGGCTCAATGATTTGGAATCACACCCCATTCTTGTCGCCACTTCACGAAGAATTTATTCATTTTCTAGAAGATGAATTAGATAATTAATCAAGCGAGCTCTAGTAGCTCGCTTTTTATATTTGAAAAGAACTCCTCCAAAGCAGTACGTCATCTGCCAAATACAGGAAAGACCGGACCTCAAACAGTATTGTAAAACCCAGCGTCGTATACTGCAGGTGGAGGTCAGTATCATGCAACATGCAACGCAATTCGACGCTACTTATGATGAAACATATGACACGATGCCCAACGGCAACATCCAATTTGAATTGACCGGTATTTGGCGTCCGGTGTGTTATGACAAACAGTCAAACATCCTGACGTTCTGCTCTGTTACCCATCCCAAAAAATATCCAAAACCAATGACACTTTTCGGAATCAAAAAACTTGAACTGCAGACGGCTGCTGTTCGCACTGAACAAATCACCCAATTCAAAGATCAAACAGAACAAGTTTTTGGTGAACACGGACAGCTTGTACATATTTTTATGCAAAAAACACACGGCCTAACTCCTGAACAATTTCGTGAACAGTTTTCTAAGATGCCAACCAGCATTGGCCCTGGTGATATTGATTGGGTCGCGTTGTTAGATGAAAATAACGCCTCGCTAAATAAACTCACCTTCATCGAAGAGTTTTGGTACCGTCTCTTTCTAGGGATTGCTTGTGTGTATCATAACCACAATTGGATTAACTACGATAAATTCAACTATGATGAAGCCTATCGTTATCGTGTGTACCTGGTTGTCAAAGAAATGGTCTGCTCGACATACTTTGAATATTCGGAACCTGATCCATTCACGCTAAAACTGCTCATGTTTAGCGGCTTGGCCGTTACGCTGACCCTGACTTTGGCACACCTGATTCATTTTGAACCAGTTGGGGATGTCTCAAATTGGACGTTTTATCTAGCCGGTTTTATTATCGGCATCTCCTTAATCATTTTTGCGACAACATTATGGATTAGTGGTCGTATTCGCTCGTCCTCGACCATGCGTTTAGACCATCAACTATATGCCTGGCTGGGTGTACCACCATCAAACATCACCATTCCACTCCACCGCGCCAGCAAGAAAAAACTGGTGGTGACTAATATTACGGCATAAAAAAAGAGCGATTAAATCGCTCTTTTTCGTCTACTTCAATAATTCTGCTTCTAATAGTTGCACGGCCGCTTGCACAGCATCCCAAGGTGCACCAACAACTGGCGAATACGTCAAATCTAAGTCGCTAAACGCTTCAACCGTCATGCCGTTATAAATTGCGGTTGCAAAGACATCTGCGCGTTTCGCCACTTCGCTACCATACTTACCCACCAATTGAGCACCCAAAATCTTGTGTGACTCTTTGTCTGCAGTCACACGAATCGTCAGTTTTTCAGCACCCGGGAAATAACCCTTGTGATCATCTACGACCGCAGTTGTCGTGATTGCCGTAAAGCCAGCTGCAGTTGCTTCGTTTGGCAACAAGCCAGTTCGAGCGACAATCACGTCAAACGCGCGCAAAACCTGTGAGCCAATGATTCCTGCAAAATGTGACTCACGACCCACAATATTCGCACCGGCGACGCGACCTTGTTTATGAGCTGTCGTACCAAGTGGCAAATATGTCTCACCTAATAGGCGGTGCTTCGTTTGAACCAAATCACCTGCTGCGTACACATCGGGCAGATTCGTACGCATTTGGTCATCAACCACTACCGCGTTTTGATTCGTAACGGTCGCACCAGCATTAATCAACAGCTCACTATTTGGTCGTACACCCACAACAACCAAGACAAAATCGAAAGCGCCATCCGTCGTTGACCCGATTAGTTGGTACCCAGCTTCCGTTGCTTGAATTTCAGTAATCGTTTCATCAGTTAACACCGTGACACCATTATCGGTCAATGCCTCATGTACAGAAGCACCCAAATCGGGTTCAACCGTTGATAACACCTCAGACCCACGTTGTACCAGCGTCACCGAAACATCACGTCGCGTCAACGCCTCTGCCATTTCGATACCCACGTAACCCGCGCCAACGATTGCTGCACGCTTAAGTTGATGTTGCACCAATTGCGCTTCGATATCAAAGAAGTCCCCCATTGTATGCAACACATGAATACCGGCACCTTCACCGGCAATTGGCAATTCCTTTGGCACAGCCCCGGTTCCAACCATCAACTTGTCGTACGTAAACGTCAATTGGTCGTCACCGCGCATCGCAGTCACGGTGTGATTCGCTGCATCAATGGCCGTTGCCCACGTGTTCATGTAAAAATCGATGTCATACGCCTTCAAATCATCAACTGTGCGATGCGCTAAATTCTGCCACTGGGCCACTTCTTTACTGACCGCATATGGAATGCCACAAATTGACAAGTTTGGGAATTCATCTGCCAAAATCATCGTAATTTTAATCGTGCCATTCAGTTCACGGGCGCGTAGTGCAGCTGAAATACCAGCATCACTGCCACCAATGATCAACATCTCTGTTTGTACGTTGGTCATTTAATCGTCCTCTTATTTTCTAATAGTAAGTTAATTATATGTGGCCGAATCCAACCGTGTCAAACACAAAAAGCCAGCAGATGATTAATCACCTACTGGCCGAATGTTATTTCTAGACTAATTGAATCAATGCAACACCGACAACCATGATAATGATGCCGAGAATTTGCACGTAGTTAACGCGCTTTTTAACTGATTGATACCAGCCAAATTGTTGCACGATGATAGTTCCAATGAGCATACCCATCAAGCCAAGGATGGCACCCATACCCGGTCCAAGCACTGGCACAACGATTCCAATGAAGAACACGAATAGTGATCCAGGAATACCGTTCAGGAAGGCCCACCATGGTGTTGCCTTCATACCTTCTCGATTAAAGAATGGTCGTTCTTTTATGGCAACCAAAATTGTTAGCAAAATCAACGCACCAACGAACGATACAAAGGCACCGTCAACTGGCGCACCCAACAAGTGACCCAAGTGTCCGGTGATGGCTTGTTGGAATGACGCGAACATTCCCGTCAAAATTCCCCAAACGTGCCAGAAAATTGACCCAGTTGGCGCTGATCCGTTCTTGTTTTCCAAACGCGCGCTCAATACAACGGCAACCAATACACCAATCATCACCAAGATGACGCCGATGACCTTCACAGCTGTCAACGCAACCGTTTCTGCACCGACCCAACCAAGGGTTTGGATCATCGTTGACATCACAACTTGTCCTAACGTTGGTAGGACAACCGTCTTAACCGCACCAACATTCTTGAATAGCAAAATGTTTGATGTTTGATAAAGCATCGAGAAGATTCCCGCTGAGTAGACCCACCATGGTTGGTTTGTCTTAGTTAGCGCGATAATATCGCCCAAGAAATGTGGGTTTTGAATAAATGCAATAGCTCCTAAGAAAATCACACCCAGTGAAAAACTCAAGAATGCAGCGCGGAATGGTGACTTCAAAGCACCACCCAAACGCGCATTAATTGGGCTTTGGTTTGAAACCGCAAAGCCACCTAATAATCCCAAAATGTAAAACATAATAACTCCATTCGTACAGACTCAAAATTCAGTAATCGCTTTATGAATTTTAACGAGTGCTGACGATGTTTACTTGATAAAGTCCACAGCATCAACACTATGCTGTGCACCCACCTGGTTGTTCAGAACGCATGTTAGAACCCTCCACTTATTTTTAGCAAGTAACATTATGCACTCATTTCCGGCATTTGAAAAGGTTATATCGCTTTTAGTCTTGCGGCACCAAACGTCCATTAACAATCTGCCAAACATCAGTCGCCACATCAGCCACAAACTGTTCATCGTGCGAAACGAGCAGTACAGCTTGTTGGGTTTCTTGTAGATATGTCGTTAAGGCTTCTAAGGCTCGAATGTCCAAATAATTGGTTGGTTCATCCAACACCAACAACTCACTCGTCTGTAGCAATGCTTTTACTAAAGCCACACGGACTCGTTCACCGCCGCTCATTTTACCAACCATTTCATTGACCTGCATCAAGCGAATCCCCATTGCACCTAAGAAATTACGGGCTACCTGTTCAGACTCGGTGCTGGTCATCATAACATTTTGTAGTGCCGTTTTCGTCGTATCTAGCTGACTTAAATCTTGGTTAGCCACGCTTACTCGCAGATTGTCAGCATGCGTTACGCCGGGTACTCCTGATAACAAGTGCTGAATGAGCGTTGACTTACCAGACCCATTCGGACCAACAATTGCCACACGGTGCCCGGTTTCAATTTTGAATGTCACGTTCTCAATCAAAAGATTATCTGCTTGCGAAACCGTCAAATTCAAGGCGGTTACAACTGGTTTACCTGGTCGAACATTCAGTGGATTTTGTAACTTTAGTTTGGTGGCATCAACCGGCTTCTCAACCTTGCCAAGACGTTCAATGCGGCTATTTAACGCTTTCTTTTGTTGTGAAAACCCTTTTTCAACCCCATTTAACCCAGATTTCATCGCCTCAATTTCAGCGTGACTGTGCTTGTGGGGGTTAATTTTCTTTGCTCGAGCCGACTTTTCGCCCGCTGTTTTCGCTCGTTGAGCTAATCGTTTCTTTTCGTTTGTGACTTGCTTATAGTCTTGCATCTGAGCGCTTCGTTTTGAAGCAGTAGCAGCCAAGTAGTCATCATAACCACCATTGAATGCGGTAACAATCCCATTTTCAAACGACCAAACGACAGTCGCCACCTCACGCAAAAAGGCACGATTGTGCGAGACGACAATCACCAGTCCCTTAAACCGATGAATAGTATTCACCAGCCATTTGTGATGATCAACATCCAAGTGCGAAGTTGGTTCGTCTAAGATTAATATATCAGGGCGTTCTGAAATAGCTTGGCGAATCAAACGTTGCGTCATTTCACCACCAGACTCACCCACGATGTCATTAATTTGTGCCACCGTCGCCACATATCCCGGTAAATTAATCCGACCAGTATAATCCGTATCAATACCCTGCAACATGTTGAGCAGTGTCGTCTTACCAGCACCGTTTTCACCAACAACCGCAACAACGCCTGTGGGCGGAATTGTCAAATGATCAATCTTAAACAGCGTTTCACCATCGATAGTCTTTACAACATTTTGAATTTGTCCTTGTAACATATAAAAGCCTCCAATCTCACTGCAATGAGACTGGAGGCACTCTAAAAAGCATGTTCATTAAACACGCAGAAGTCCACACTAAAACCAATCTCATTGATAACTTTCTATCATTATGAAATCAGCTTAATTGCGCAATGGACCTTACCCCGTGTTCTTAAAGTAAGTGTAGTATGACAGAAGCGTTAGTCTTGGTCAAGTTTGACAACTTAACGCTGACTAATCTGACGTGCAAGATGCACACCATGTTTAGCGATATAAAATGCCCAACTGAAGCTATGACGAACCCCCCAAAAAGTCTTATAAGGCTGTTCAACGTCTTCAAACCGCACAAGTTGCCAACCGCCCTTTTTGCTCCACCCTGCAAACACATCTGAAAATTCAATCATCAATTGATACCGGTTAACATGATCAAATTCATTAGAGACTAGTTGATTGTCTTCGTGTGTCATCCAGTAGCTATTCAATTCCCGCAATGCCGTTTTTGCTTTATAAAATAACCAGCACCAGCTTGCGATTGATACGGGTAACAGCCACAACATCAGCGTTCCAAACATATTAAAGACATAAATAAAGCTCGTTAAATTTCGATGCGTATCCAACATAGTTAGAAATGCTAATAGTACCTTCAATATAACCACAGCACCAACCACTCTTGCCGATCGACGCCAAACGGAACCTATCCAAAAACGCTTTGCAGTTGTGACTTCGTTTAACTTATTGATCAATTGTTGATATTCATTGTGCGTGTAGACACTTTTATCCATATTATTTAGTCCAAATTCTCTTTTCTTGAACGTTAATAATAATCAATCCACGTGAAGAAACTGTGTCCAAATCCTTGTCACAACAAAAAAGCCGGTAACAACTACCGACTTCACATAATATATCTTAATCACATAGCGTGATCACCCCATAAGTTTGTACGTCTTGACCCTAAGCTCGCTCAGTTGGGTTAGCCAGCAAAATTTTTGATATTGCTGAATACGCCAGACCTTGATGATGTTTTGCTTTTATTCATTCTTTTGTCCCATGAATTGATGCACCATGGCGTTCATCTCTACCAACGACACATCCATCCCTGAGACCAACCATTCCCGCCACATTGCGTACACACCGGCCCCTACAAACTTCAAACGATATTTTTCGGCAATGGATTCTGCCTCGGATGCAAATATCTCTTCCAATCCTGTTGTAAATAAATCAACAATTAAATTTTCGTATCCTTGATTGATTGCCAACAAAATATCAGCAGACGTGTCCTGGAAAAACAATCCCACTCGTGCCAACTTATCCTCACCATGGTACTGTTCTAAATCAGTGAACAACCGATGAAATCTCGGTTCATAATACCCAACCAACACAGCATTCAAATCGTCAAAATGACGATAAAATGCCATCCGACTGACACCCGCCCTGTCAGCTACCTGACGAACGGAAACTTTCTCAAGCGGTTGTTCATGCAATAATTGCATGAGTGCAGTAGTGATAAAAATCTTAGTTTCATTCTTTTGTTCTTGTGCTAAGTTTGTCGCTGCCATAACACATTCTCCTTTTTGTCACGCATGCCCCATTTTTAGTTGGCATTCTACATCCCGCATTGTATCCTGTTATCACTGACGTATCAAGTGTTATGCCAGCTCTTAGAAAAGGAGATATATGAAAATGCAAAATGAACGAGAACTTGTCCTAGTAACTGGTGGCTCAGGTTATATCGCGGTAAACATCATCCTACAACTACTCGAAAAGGGTTATGCAGTCCGCGCAACATTGCGTAATATGACACGACAAAACGAAGTGAAGACGATGTTACGAAATGGTGGCTTATCAAATTTTTCGGACTTAACTTTCGTACGGACCGACTTATCTAGTGATGAAGGATGGACAGCAGCCATGAAAAACGTCACCTATGTTATGCACGTGGCTTCTCCTACTCCAGCAACAACTATGCAAACTAAAGATGAAATCATTCAACCTGCCGTTGACGGTGTTTTACGCGTATATCGAGCAGCTAAACTAGCTGGTGTAAAACGAATCGTGCTAACATCAGCATTCGGCGCAGTGGGCATGGGAACGGCGAAGACAGGTCCATATACTGAAGAGGACTGGACCGACATCACCAACACCGAACACTCCTATCAGATTTCAAAAACGGCAGCCGAACGTGCAGCCTGGCAGTTTATCGCAGAACATGGCGGCGACATGGAAATGACTGCGATTAATCCAGTTGGCGTCATGGGTCCTATTTTGGGTAAAGACTTCTC
Source organism: Weissella confusa (assembly GCA_001436895.1). Classification (GTDB taxonomy): domain Bacteria; phylum Bacillota; class Bacilli; order Lactobacillales; family Lactobacillaceae; genus Weissella; species Weissella confusa. Next base: position 23,290 of record JQAY01000007.1, on the reverse strand, counting down.
ACATTCAAATCAGACGGTTCGCCAAATGCTAAGTGGCGAGATGCGCCGCGTGCCAAAACTATCTTCTGGTTACGTAGACGTTCGTGACGTTGCGACACTACATATTCTAGCGATGGAAAATCCCGCCGCAAATGGCGAGCGTTTCTTGGCTACTACTGGGGAAACTCTTTCAATGGCAGAAGTTGCTGGTATTTTGAAAAAGCATTTTGGTGTGAGGGCTAATAAAGTATCAACTAAGGAAATTCCAAACTGGCTACTTCGTTTGATTGCCCACTTAAGTTCGTCATCTCAATTAAAAATGGTTGCAACATTGCTTGGCAAAAACATGACCACCACCAACCGAAAGGCCGCGACTTTGTTGGGGTGGCACCCACGTGCAGCAGAAACAGCGATTGTTGCCACTGCTCAAGGCTTGATAGAACAACAAATTGTTTAGTGTAAAAAACCACGTCTCGGATTTTTCCCTGACGTGGTTTTTAACCGTATAATTTTGTGATGCTCACCGTGATATAGAACGAAAAAGGAACCAACCCGCAAGCTGATTCCTCAAAAAATTCATTATCTTAATCGCAGTACAAATGAACAGCTTGCTTAGCTGCATCTACCGTTGTTGCATCTGGATTCCCGTAGACGTGAATGGGATCAACCGGCACGTCTTCACCATCGACCACTTTGTAGCCAGTAAAGCCTACTGAATCAGTAGTTGCATCGAAATAGTAACCACCGTGGCCTTTATCCGCCAAAACCCATATTTGACTATCTGAATAATCCTTAAGCATCCAGTCCAAACGCTCAATGGTGTAATCAACACCATATTCTTTTGCTTCCAAAACTAATGCACGTTCAGTTGGATTAGCAGGCAAAATATCGACAACATTCGGACTATCTGTTGCACTCACTTGACTTGATTGTGTGGCATATGCAAACATCCCCATCGCTGCAACTGATGCCAATAATACTTGTTTAAACATAAAATTCTCCTTTGTGTTCCCCTATGAAATATATTCCCACAAAGGTTTGAAAAAAATACGTCTATCACTTAGTAAGCGCATCACTCTCAGCCAACATCCTCAAGATTTCCTGCTCCGTTAAATCAGTATCATTAACGTTAATCGTTACCCAATGTTGCTTATTCATGTGATAACCACGGTCTACACCACGTGTTTTAATCATTTCGTCCACATGATCAGGTGACAGCTTCAAAGACAAGTACAAAACACCCTCACGTTCAAAAATCATTGCCGTAATTTTGGCGCTGCCATTATGCTTCATGACTGTCCAAACAATCTTTTCATGTGATGTGGATTTATTGAATGGATAGGTTTCGTGAGTTGCAGAGTTTTCGTATACAAGATCAATCAATTTTTGTTTATCATACATGTCAGTCACTCTCCAAACGGTTTTTGTTTCACCTTATCAAAGCGTCGCCCATTTAGCTAACTTTATTTTTATCGTGACATCAGCAGCAAATCTTACTGACCGTTTACCTCAAAAATAATTTCATCGCCAACGTTTGCTTTAACACCCAAAATTAACGCATTATGAACTGAATCTGATTCCTGTGACGGTATATCGTTTATATGCACAATTTTCCCGTTTAGACGAACAACTTGTCCAACCTTCGTTCCCATCGGCAAATCCTCATCTAAGGCAACGAGTGTCATGTCCCTAACTGAAAATGCATCAATTACTTTCGCCATACTTTTCTCCCGATCTCTCATTTGCTTTGCGTAAAATGATTTGACAACCACTTACCGATTAACTTCATCGTTTCCTCAGAATTATCACTTTGAACCATTTCCAAAATAAAATCCCGTGCAACTTCGTTATAATCATCACCCAACGGTTGATAACCATTCTCCTGCAAGAAAAGTAAAACCACAAGCCCTGCTGTCCGCTTGCTGCCATCAACAAATACCGGCGTCTTAATAATTTGTTGCATCATGTAGGCAGCTTTCAACCAAATCGTCGGATAAACTTCTTGCCCAAACACAACCTGCTTCGGCTGATCCAATATCACTTCAAACGCGCGTGGTGATTGGATGCCAGCATTGCCGCCAAGCTTAAGCACTGCTTGTTCATTCAAAGAAAGCAATTCTTCACGGTTCAAATATTGCGTTTCCGTCATATAATTCGTCTCCATATTACCTATTCTATAAACGCATTATAAACGCGACCATTTCCTTTGTTGCAACATAAGTCAATCCAATACTCGCCTAACCTCCCAAAATAAAAACGCCCAACATCACTGTTAAGCGTTAGTAAAACATTAGACTTCTTGAGCCGTCGGACGAATAATCATATCCGTAATTGACACGTGCTTTGGTTGATCTACAACATACGCCACTGCATTGCCAATATCTTCTGGATCCAACACATTCATACGCATTTCTTCTTGTGAGACATGCTTAAACATTTCATCCATCGCTGCTTGCATTTCAGGATTATCCAAAGTGCTCATCAACTCAGTTCCCACCGAACCTGGTGAAACAATCGTTGAACGGATACCATGCAAGCGTTCCTCTTGGCGAAGACCTTCCATGATAGCACGAACAGCATACTTTGTTCCGTTGTAGACAGCTGATTCAGGATAAACAACGTGACCAGCAACAGAGTCGGTTGTGATAATCAACCCATCATTTTGTTCTTGCATAATTGGCAATGCAGCTGCAATACCATGCAAAACACCCATAATGTTAATGTTGATTTCCTTTTCCCAGTTTTCAAACTTTGCGTCTGCCAACTTTTCACGTGGCATGATACCAGCATTGTTGTACAAAACATCCAAACGACCAAACTTTTCTACGGCTAGGTCAATCAAAGCCTTAACTTGATCCTTATCCGTCACATCAGTTGCTTGATAAATAACGTTATCGCCACCAATTTCAGATGCAATTTCCGCCAAACGTTCCTCGCGTCGCGCCCCCAAAACCAACTTGGCTCCCTTTGAAGCAAGTAGCTTAGCGGTTGCAGCACCGATACCTGATGACGCACCTGCAATAACAACAACTTTATTTTCAATCGTCATTTTGTCACTCCTTTTAATCATATTTCACAATAAACAGTCTAAAAGATAATCCTTACATAAGGTAAACATCATCCGTACCGCAATAATAACATGTGCGGCCAGACCATTACCAATACCTTTGTTTTATGGTGAACTATAACAAAAAGTTATTATATGACTTTAGTCAGCCACCACCAACATTGACTTAATACTCTTACGATTTTGCATATCCTGGTAGGCCTGGTTAACATCATCTAACGCGTACGTATTTGTAAAGACACGTCCTGGATTGATATTGCCGTCCAACACCTCTTTTAGTAGAAATTGCTTATCATATGTCGTAACAGATGCCGAACCACCAGCGAATGCAATATTTTGGAAGAATGTATCCCCTAGTTGGTACTTGTGGTAGTGTGGTACACCAACTGCACCTATACGACCACCATTATGGAGAACACCAAAGGCTTGTTCGACAGCCGCTTCAGTTCCAACACATTCAAGAACAGCATCTGCACCACCACCAAGCACTTCGCGGACCTTAGCAATTCCTTCTTCACCACGCTCAGCCACAACCGCCGTTGCACCTGATTGTAATGCCATTTGTTGACGATCTTCATGTCGACTCATCATTACAATTTGTGAGGCTCCGCGCAACTTGGCAGCGATAACCGCACATTGGCCAACTGCACCATCGCCAATAACAACCACCTTATCACCTGGCTTAACATTGGCAGAACGCGCAGCATGATAACCAGTTGGCATCACATCTGCTAACGTCAGTAGCGACTTAATCATTCCTTCAGAATAATCCGATGGTTGACCTGGAACCTTGACCAGCGCCCAATTAGCATAGTGGAAGCGAATGTACTCAGATTGGAAGCCGTTTGACCAATTCGTTGGCGCCACGTGACGATCACACGTGCCATCAAAACCGGCACAACAAGCATCACATTCACCACAACCGTGCGTGAAAGGCACAATCACAAAATCGCCCGGTTGCACTGTTGTAATCTCAGATCCAACTTCCTCTACAATCCCAATCGCTTCGTGGCCATCATTCACTGAATGTTCTGGCTTTTCATCCCCATTAGCGTACGCCCAAAGGTCAGATCCGCAGACACAAGCACGAACGACCTTAATAATGACATCATCATTGTTTTCAATAATCGGCTTATCAACTGTCTGCACCGACATTTGTCCAGCTTTTTCAAAAATTGCAGTTTTCATAAAATCACCCCTCTAGATCATTACTACTTCAAAAACATACCATTCAGTAATGTATTATTGATGATTTACTTTTCACTATGAAATGAAATTTATATTATCACCCCAAAATAAAAAGGCTTTATCAGCCCTTTATCTTTTATCTCCATAAATCAACAATTGAAAGTACAAGCAACAACGAGATTGCCACATTGAACACCCTATAATGCTTTTTATACACACCATTAATCGCTTGTCCCAAAATCGTCCACGTAAATGTTCCAAGGCTTCCAATCAAGACCATTAACACCAGTCGAACTGAAATGTGTCCCCAAATCCCGGCCAATGTGAACGCACCCAAACCTGTAATGAAATACAAATACACTTTAACGTTTGTCATTTGAATCAAAAAGCCGGTCATAAAGCCACCCGCTTCTTCATCTTCACTACCAGGCACGCTAATAAGTACGTGATACGTCAGATATGCCAAATACAAACTTCCAACGACCTTCATCACTAATACGAACGTTTCATTAGACTGTATCCAGCTCGCAAAAATGGATGCGAGTGCCCCAATAACAACCAAGCCACCTAGCATACCCAAGTTTAAGGGAACACTCTTTTTAATGCCATGATTCTGACCTGAAACCATCGCCATAATTGTATTAGGCCCCGGGGTAAACGACATCACAAAAACAAATATCAAAAATGAAATCATAATAGCTCCTCTAATCTAATTGCAAATGCAATAAGTTTTCTAACATATTATCAGAAGATAATTGCAAATGCAACTTGTTTATCATAAACTAATTTAAAGGAGGAACGGCATGTTTAATACAATCAGACTTATTGGTACTATCACTAGATCAATTCAAGTTCAAAGCAATAAGAAGTTCTCACCACTTGGACTAGGAAATAACGCATTTTTGTATATTATTCGAGCTATTGAAAATCCAGGTATGTTTCTCGGCGAACTCGCTGACGCACTAAGCATCGACCGTTCAACTGCATTTCGCAGCATAAAAAAACTAGCAAAGAACGGGTACCTCGACTTGAAATCAGACGTTCACGACGGTCGCCTACAGCGGGTATTTCCAACACAACTCGCGAAAGATATTTACCCAGAGCTATTCGAGTTTGAAAAATCACAATCAAAACATTTATTGGAAAAATTATCTAAAGATGAGCAAGCGGAACTGTTACGTCTGCTCGAAAAAACCCAGCATTAACACTTTACCTAGTCGGTCAATTTGACCGACTTTTTTAATAATAATATTGCAATCCTTCTCGATTTTTCTCAAACGCCACGAACGAATCTAATCGGATATATTCACCGATATACATAAAAAGGATTGCACCATCAGATGCAATCCTCTCCAAAAATCATTTTCACCTAGTTTCGGTGAACTATTATGACACGAACGGCCATAAACGCCGGTCTAATAGGCTTCTTATTAATCGTTACGGGTGTTACCCTTTTCATCGTGGATGGCACGAATCTTACCGTCGTTCTCCAAGTGACCAGTTCCCGTGTAAGGCTTTACTTCGTCAAAGAAGACACCCTTCTTTGCGTAGTGGTCAAGCAATTCTTGACGCGATGCCTCGAAACGTGGTGGCAAAGCGAACGTCGTACCCAAGTCGAACAATGATTCGTCCAACGTGAATCCTGGGTTCGTCGTAGCCAACTCAACACGGTTTCCACCAGGCTCGATGAAGTATGCTGAACGGAAGTATCCACGGTCGATAAAGACTTCGCGCTTGTAACCCAAAGCCTTTGCACGCTCCCAGAAGTACTTCAAGTCTTCTTCTGACTCAACGCCCAAAGCGTAGTGGTCAGTTGAACCCTTACCGAAGCGTGAGTTAGGTGCATCTTCAGCCGTTTGAACCAATTCAATAGCTTCAACGCCTTCCAAGTCGATGATGTTACCCTTAACTGGGATTTCCAACAAGTCTTCGAAGAAGCGACCAGTTGCAGCAACATCTGGCACGTGCAATTCAGCACCGATAACACCAGTGATTTGGAACTCAGCAGGAACATCTGACATGTAGTTAATGTGCCAGTCGAAGTTCTTACCTTCAGTTTCTTGCATACGGATTGGCAAGTCTTCGTAATCAGCCGTACGGATACGTCCCATTGCGTCAACTTCAGCCTTCAATCCCTTTTCAGCAAAACGGTCCAACCAGTATTGCGTTGATCCTTCAGGAATTGAGTAGTGAATTCCTGAGAAGAACATCTTACCGTCAGTGCGGTCGCGCAAGTCGTCAATTGGGAAGAACGTGATAACCGTTCCTGGTGTTCCCATAAAGTCACCGTAGTAAACGTGACGGTTCTTTGGGTTGGCTTGGTTAACTGAGTTCTTGATAAAACGCATTCCCAATACGCCAACGTAGTAATCTGCATTCAACTTGGCATCGCCAGTCAACAATGAAATGTGGTGAGTCTTCATAACTAACAACCCTCTTTTATCTGTTTCAATATTTTTTGTTTATTACTTTATGTGAGTATAATACCCAACCTGCTAAAACTTTGCACGTAAAAAGGGTCGAATTCGAACACAAATTAAAAAGTCCTACTCTCGCAATCCGTATTGAGTAGGACTTCTATACTATTAACATATTTGGGGTATATTGATAGTTTTTAATTCTTGTCGTACTTCATTTCTGAAATAAAGTACCATGAAAGCAAAACAAAGGCGATGGTTGGCACAATGAATGAGAATTGCATTGAACCAGAGAAGTCAGAAACCAAACCTTGGAAGAATGGCCAGACAGCACCACCAATAATCGCCATAACCAAGATGGCACCGGCAGTTTCGGTGTACTTCTTATCCGTCACGTTATCAAGGGTGTGCGCGTAAATCGTTGGCCATTGTGGACCAAAGAAGAAGCTGACCAACACAGCAGCATAAACAGCTAACATACCATGTCCGAATGTTGTAACCAATAACGTAATCGTTCCAAGCACTGAGTAAACACTCAATACTGAGGCCACCTTGAACTTGCTCAAGAACCAGGTTGCCACCAGCTTACCGATGAACCACATGGCGTATGAGTAAACCATGAACGTTGTCGCATCGGCGTCACTAATGTGGTGGTTCAAATCAAGCGCCAAACGAATGGTAAATGACCAAACTGTTGTTTGCATACCAACATAGATAAATTGCGCCAAGATTCCCTTCTTGTAGCGGAAATTACCAGCCAAGTACTTGATCGTTTCCATCAATGAAACGCTTGGCGTGTTGGTTGCTGCCGTGTCATCACCAGCAGCCACTGCTGGCTTTCCACTTGGCATCTTCGTAAAGGCCAAAACAAGCAAGACAACAACAAGCACCGCAATGATGTACTTGTATGGTTGCAATGTTAATTGCAACATCTTCTCACCATAAGCAATGCGTTCTGCACCATGCATACCGGCCATCTTCGTTGCCAAGTTGCCACCAGTACTGAAAATCATGTACTTACCAAGCAAAATACCAGCGATGTCTCCAAGTGGCGTCAATGCAGCAGAAATATTCAAACGCACATTCGCCAACTTCTTAGGGCCAAGCATTGAACTGAATGTATCACATGACGTTTCCAAGAATGACAAACCAATGGCAATCGCAAAAATAGCGACCAAGAACATTGAATAAGTTGCCACGCGTGAGGCTGGGAAGAACAAACCTGCTCCGATAATGTAGGCAATCAAGCCCAACATAATGGCAAACTTATATGACGTCTTCTTAATGACAATTGAGGCTGGAATGGCAATTAAGAAATAACCACCATAGAAAGCAGATTGCACAAAGGCCGTTGACGCATCATTCAATTGGAAGACCGTCTTGAATTGTGTGATCAAAATGTCGTTTAGACTTGCGGCAGCTCCCCACATTGGGAAAATCAAAGAAATAACAATAAATTGAAAGAGTGGTGTCTTACTCAAGTAACCGTCAGACAATTCATTAATGTGCTTCGTAAAAGGACGCACAGCAGTTGCATTCGTATTATCCATTGTTACCACCTAAAAAATAACGCCACTGCGTAAAATAATATTCGCGAAAGGATGTGACTCACCGGTACGGATAACCGCACGTGTGTTGGCCAGCTCCTTCTTGAAGTCTTCGTGTGAAATAAATGTCACCTCAACATCCGGCAACACCTTCTTAATGGCAGCCAATTGTTCTGGATTAGACGTCTTAATTTCTTCGGCCAGCGTAATGCCTTCGACTTCCAATTCAGTCAAGACAGTCTCCAACACCGTTTGGAATGTTGGGTCTTGCAATTTAACTGCTAAATCAATCTTTTCAGTGCCCATTGGAACTGGCAAACCAGCATCCCCAATAGCCAACGTGTCCTTGTGCCCCATTTGAGCAACAACGGCTGAAATTCTTGAATTCAAAATACCAGTCTTTTTCATACTATTGATATCCTTTCCGATAAATAATGTTTAGTAAATCGTTTTACGAGATGTAACAATACGCCCATCGTGCCACGGTTGGCGTAACACACCGCATACTTGTGAAAAAACCTTCAAACTTTTTAATCATTTTAATTATCGAAAAAGAAACGACTCACACTGATATTTTCAATTCATAAACGACACGATTTAATTCGAAAATAAAAGTTACATCATGTATTTTGTCTACCATTCAGATATACTGTCAGTAATTAAAAATATATCGAGGTAAACAAAAATGGATTACAAGATCGAATCTAATATGCAGTTCCCATTGGTGAGCTATGACTTGTTGCCCCATGAAACTGTGCGCATCCAAAGTGGTGCCATGGTTTATCACACTGGCGATACTGAACTTAAAGGTCGTTTGAACGCAAACGGCGGTTCAGGTATCGGTAAGTTGATTCGTGCAGCCGGTCGCTCAATGGTTAGTGGTGAATCAGTCTTCATTACTGAAGTTACGGCTGGTTCTCAAGGTGGTGAGTTGGCCCTCGCTCCTAACGTTCCTGGTACGATTCAAGCCTTGGAAGTCACTGGCGATAAGAACTACTACTTAAACGACTCAGCCTTCCTTGCAATGGACGGGACGGTGCAATACTCAATGGAACGCCAATCATTGGGTCGTGCCTTCTTCGGTGGTCAAGGTGGTTTGTTCGTCATGAAGACGAGCGGTGAAGGCACATTGTTGGTGGCTGCATTTGGATCAATTAAGGAAATTGATTTGCAAGACGCCCACGACTTCACCATCGATAACGCCCACGTGGTTGCCTGGGAGACATCATTGAACTATGACATTCACCTTGAAGGTGGCGGTGTCATTGGGTCAATCGGCACTGGCGAAGGTATCGTGAATACCTTTAACGGAACCGGAAAGATTTTGATTCAATCATTGAACATCGAAAACTTTGCGAATGTCCTAAAGCCATTCATGCCACAACCATCATCAAATTAATGACAGCAAAAAAGACGACGCACCTGCGCCGTCTTTTTTCATAGCGAATCATTCAAACGTGACTATCACTTAATTGCGTTCCAGCATTAATGTGCTGAAAGCGCTAGTCAGTTCGTTGTCGCTTTTTTATTTGATTATTGATTCGACGGCGATCATCGCGTTCCCACCACCACATGCCAATCCATATGATTAGGTAGATAAACAACATGTACCCAACCTCGAAGTGAACACCCAATTTGTTTGCTTCAAAATACCAATTCGCTAACAAAACAGTGGATATTGTTAATACAAAATGCAGTAAGAAAAGTTGGTAAAAAGCGATATCCAGGTATCTGAATAGCGCCGAGTACAAGCCGATAAACCCACTCATTATAAGAATAGCGATAATTTCTGAACGTTTCAAAGTGACTTGAGGACCGACGAAGATAATCGAAATCATCATGACCAGTGATCCAATTAAATCTCCGATAACCCACCGGCGAATCATATCAATTAATATTTTCATGTTGCCCTCCTATAACCCCAAGTGTCGCTTAAGTTCTGGCAAATAACGTCGGCTGACATCTAACTTAATCCCTCGTCGCATAACAGCCACCATGCTACCGCTGAAGCCAGCTTCTAGCGATAACAAGCCGTCTAAATTAATGACATTCTGCTTAGATACTTGTACAAACAGACTCGCATCTAATTTTTGGAGAACCATTTTCAGTGTGCCATGGGCAACCAAGGTTTCGTCATTTGTATAATATGTTAACGTCTCACCTGTCACCGAAATAGCAATAATATCATCAAAATTTTTTAACATCGTCCGATCCTCAGTTGGAATCGCGATTCTGCGCTGTGTTGTGTCTTGTTCAACCAACTGCACAATATGTGCAACATCAGACGAAAGTGTCGCTGCTTTAATAACAAGCTCATCCGCTGCCATTGTTTGATCCAACTCTACCCGAATCTTCATATCATATTTGAATCCCTTCTACGTAATACGGCAACGCCCAAAAATGCAGTATAAACAAACAAAAACGCTGCAACGATGAGCACCAACGCGCTGAATGATTCGAGCGTAACGCGATTAATTGTGAACGTCAATCCCAGTAGGTCTTTTATGTCGCTAGGCAAACTTGATTGTGGTATTAAAGCCTGCCTAAACAATGTCGACACATAAGGCGCGGGTGTAAGACCAATAATATTCTGGGCACCACGACTCAAAGTCCCTACTGGAATATAGACAGTCGTAAAGAATCCAGCCGCGGTTCCAATAATTGAGCCTATACGCCCTAAAGTATCACTATTTTTTACTGGTAATGTTAACAAAGCGTTTAGTATCACCCATAAAACACTGGTAAATAAAATCAAACCAACTGTGTGTCCTATTTGCGATGATGACAAAGTGATTTGATCAACACTAGCAAAGTAACTAAATATCACGATAAACACCATCAATTGCATCAAAACGCCGATAATGTACGTGGAAATCAAATAACTCAGCCGAATTTTAACTTTTGACACGCCACTAACTAAGAAATCAGCAATCGTACCCGATTCTAAGTCCCTGACAAACAAACTCATTCCTGTAAAAGTTGTTGTAATTCCTGCAACTGCAATGGTTCCTGATAGCAACCAAAAATCTAAAACGGCCTGTCCGTTGACTACGTGCGTGAAGTTTTGTTCTAAATTGTGTTGCAAAAATACCAAATACAAAATAAATGAAATCAACGCTCCTAATAATGACATGAATACGTTGCTGAGCGAACCGAAATATAAGGTTAATTCCCTACGAACGAGACTAAGCATGTGTATCCTCCTTCACCAAACTGACGAAAATATCGTCCATCGTGACAGGGCGATAATCGAAATCATTCCAAGTGGGTTGGTTGCCTAAAATTCGCGGCACCTCATTTGGTAACACACCAGAAAATGTTTGCGCGGTACCGTCAGCCAAGTTAACAACCAGTCGACGCTGTGTAAAACGCGATTTCAGCTCCTGGCGTGACAAAGCTCTCGTGACTCTTCCTGACTGCATCATATAAACAAAATCTGCATCTTCGGCTTCTTCAAGATAATGTGTCGTTAACAAAACAGCCATCCCCATCTCTGAACGTAAACTGTGAATTTGTTGCCAGATTAATTGACGTGTTTGAATATCAAGCCCTGTGGTCGGCTCATCTAATATCAATAGTTCCGGCTTTCCCAACAGCGCGCGCACGATATCCACCTTGCGTTTCTCACCACCCGACAGTACACCATACTTCTTTTGCAACAAGCTATCCTCTAACTCAAATCTTTCTAGCAAATCCTGTCGCCAAACGTTATCAATATCAGAATATAAGGCTTGCCTGAACGCCAAATTTTTTTCAACCGTCAACCAACTATCCAAGATACTTTGTTGAAATACCACGCCGATTGGCTTTTGGAGACCCGATTTAACTTCACCACTAGTCGGTGACAACAAACCTAAAATCATGTTAATCGTCGTTGATTTACCAGCACCGTTAGTTCCTAGCAATGAGACAAATTGACCCGCCGCAATTTCTAGATTTACTAGTTCCACGATGTTTTTACCGTTTATTGTTTTTGTTAAGTCCTTCAATTGAATTAACATATTGCTAACTCCTTTTTATTTGATGGACTAATATTACCCAATTATTCAATGGCAAAATCACTATTTTGGATAACAGGTTAAAATTCACGGGTAACTTGCTTAAAAGTATAGATAATTGTACATATCATCTAATGGGTACAATGAAGCCATTTAGACGCAAAAAGACGGAACCAGCTACGGTTCCGTCTTTTTTAACGCTTAATGCGACTGAAAATTGAGACACCAATTACTTGTACAACAACAATCAACACTGCCATTGGCAAATACGTCGTTTCACCAAACAACCCGACGATTGGTGACATCAAACCACCAAGGGCGTAACGTGCCAAACCAAGCAACGCTGAGGCTGAACCGGCGTTTTCTTGCTGTCCTTGCATCCCCAACGCCGTCGTCAAGGAAATAATCCCACCAACCGTTGAGACAACGATGAACAATGGTGGCAAAATCATCCAAATTGACTTTGGCATAAAGGCAGTTGCTAACAACCACAAACCGCCAATAAATGCGACGCGGATAAACCACTTCAACGCTGTGTACTCACCAAACTTGGCTGCCCAGCGACCTGACATGCTCGACATGAACGCGATTCCTGCCCCGTTAATGGCATACACAATTCCGAATGTCGTCACCGACAAGCCAAAAATCTTTTGCAAGACGAATGATGATCCTGAAATGTAGGCAAATAAGGCAGCCGTCATAAAGGCTTGCGTCAACGCAAATAGTACGAATTGACGTTGCTTAAACAACTTACCGAACCCTGCCACAACCGATTGCTTTTCTTGTGGCGCTGCCTTTTCAGCTGGCAACGTCTCCGGCAATGAGAACAAAACCCCAGCAAACAAAAGCACACCTAGCACGGCCAAAACCCAGAATGTCATTTGCCAATCAGCCCAAGCAATGATGACACCACCGAATACTGGTGCCAACACTGGGAACACCCCATTAATCGTTTGGTTAATCGCGATTTGTTGCGTCAATGTCTTACCCGTAAACAAATCAGTAATTACGGCCAATGACAACACGATTCCGGTTGATCCAGCCAAGCCTTGTACCAAACGGAGAATGATTAGCACCCAAATATTTGGTGCGAAGACAATTGCTGCCGAACTCAACGCAAACGCAATGGTTCCCCACAACAATGGCTTACGACGTCCGATACGGTCAGACCACGGTCCGACAATCACTTGCCCTAGCGCCAACCCCAATAGTGACGCGGTAATCGTCACTTGCGCTAATGAAGTTGATGTGTGCAAATCTTGTTGCAACTCTGGCAACCCTGGCAAGTACAAATCCATGGCTAGTGGTGAGAACGCGCTCAAAACCCCTAGTAGGAATAGCTGTAGCTTTCCAATATTCTTTTTCATATCTTTCACCTTCAACTAAAAAACGACCCGCAACGAGCCGTTAAATTTCTATTACTAAGTATAGCCTTTCGATTACTTTCACGCACTAACAAAGTGACTGATAAATAAGCCAGCGATGTTGAAATAGATAATAACTGACGTCAAATCAGACAGTGTTGAGATAAATGGTCCCGATGCAACTGCCGGATCCACACCAATCTTATCCATAATCAACGGAATAAATGAACCAGCCACATTGGCCACCAAAATGGCAACTCCCATGGCCAAACCAACTGCCACACCGAGTAGCAAGTTTGCTTTCCAAACCCAGACAACCAAGAAAATGGTTATCCCAGCAGTCGTCCCAATCATGGCACCAATCAAAACTTCAGTTAACAACATTCGCAGCAATGAACTGGTTTCTTGCAACGCGATACGACGCACTGACACGGCCAATGACTGCGTACCCGCATTACCAGCGGTTCCGGTAATCAATGAAATAAACACCGCCAAGATTGACGCTTGTTGCACCAAACCATCAAACGTATTGATGACACTAGCCGTTCCCATCCCCAAGAAAATCAAGCCAATCAACCATGGTAAACGCTTCGTCGCCGACTTAAAGGGGTTCTCCTCCAGAGTGACGACGTCGACACCGGCCAAGCGTGAGTAGTCTTCGGCGGCCTCTTCATCAATAACGTCCACGATATCGTCAACCGTGATAATACCGACTAGCTTGTTCTCCACCACAACGGGCATCGACACAAAGTTATAATCGGCCATCAAACGGGCGACATCTTCTTGGTCATCGCTGGGTTCAACGGTAATCAAGTTCGTATCCATGACATCCGAAACGCGTGCTTCATCCGGCCAAACAATCAACGAACGCAGTGAGATAACTCCGACCAAGGTTTCTTCGTCATCAACCACGTAGATATATGTAATTTGCTCAGCTTCTTGTGCAGCGCGCTTCACGGCCGTCATGGCTTGTCCAATCGTCAAATTCTGATTGATGGCCACGAACTCGGTTCCCATCAAAGAACCAGCCGTATCATCTTCGTAATTCAACAAACGACGAATTTCATCAGCATCCGTCTTAGGCATTAACGCCAAGTACATCGCCAATTCGCGCGGCTCCACTTCTTCCAGCAAGTCTACCGAGTTGTCGGTGTACATCTGGTTCAGCATTTGGGCCGCATAGCGTGGTGACATTTCTTCCAACAAGTCGTTCAAATCAACGTCTTCTGGCTCGATTTCGTCAAAGACCGCCGCCAATTCCGTTGGCGTCAACCACTCAATGATTTGGTGACGTAATTGCGAAGGCAATGTCACATAAAAAACGGCCTGATCGTAACCGTGCAGTTCGTCAAAGCCGTCTAAGAATGCCTCACGCTCGCCATGTTCCAAATATTGAACAAGGTGGTGGGCTTGGTCGGACAGTTCATCACGCATCTCCTCTGTGATGTCTTCCATCATGTTATCTGCCATGAAACTATCCTCCCCAATCTATTTTTAATTTTCGTCAGGTGTCACTTGGAACCCGTCCAAGACATCAACGACATCTTGTGGTAGCGCACTTTGCACTGTGCGTTCCATTTGTGCGAATGGGTCATAGAAGCGCAACCAGTATGCATGCAATGCTTGACGGGTAATGCCTCGATCCATAGGGCCACCATAAATTTCATCACCAATCAATGGGTGACCAAGGTACTTGAAGTGCACACGAATTTGGTGCGTACGTCCCGTGTGCAATTGCACGCGAACCAACGTTTGGTTACCAAAACGCTTAACTACCCAGTATTCCGTTTGTGATGGGCGTCCATCTTCACGGACCTCGCGACGAATAAAGTCATCATCCATACGGCCGATTGGCGCATCGATGAAGCCATAATCATCTTCTAAATCACCATCAACAATCGCATAGTAACGCTTGTCGACTGAGTGCGTTTGCAATTGCTTATCCAACAAGCCGTGTGCAAAACGGTGCTTGGCAAGCAAAGCAACTCCCGACGTGAATCGGTCCAAACGCGTAACCACGTGTGGCACCAAGTCTTCAGCACCTGAACGCGCCAAATACCCCTTCACACGGTTAACCATGGTTGTCTCACGGTCAGCCTTACCAGGAACTGACGTCACGCCAGCTTCTTTCTCAACCACCAACCAGTTTTCGTCTTCAAACAAAACCGTGATTGGTAGATCAGACATTGCCACAACGTCGTTTGACTCTTCTGGTGGCATCACAATCGTGACTTTATCACCAGGCTTCACTTCATCAACGGTACGCACTTGCTTGCCGTCTAGCAAAACTGAGCCACCACCGCGCTTCACAATTGAAAACATACGGTGTGACACGCCGCGTTGTGCCAAAAATGTCTTAATTTTCAAGGTCTCATCGCCTTGGTTTGTCCAACTAAATTGGGCCATTAGTTTACCTCCGTGCCGATGAAACTCGATTGGACACGATGCCAGAAATGCATGTGTCGGTACTCAGCAAATTGAATTTTTGTTTGGGCGACACGGAACTCAATCCAGTCGATGTTTGAGGCAATCTTGCTCAAGTGGTCGAAACTCAACGTCACAGCAGCGCCATCGTTCTCTAGTTGCACACGAATAACTTCGTGACTACCGATAATCAATGGTGAACCAAGTGTTCGGAAGACACGACTGTTAATTGAGGCGATTTCAGCCAATTGAATTGCTTCAAGACTTGGGTGCATCACAGCACCACCGATGGCCTTATTGTAGGCCGTTGATCCTGTTGGTGTTGAAGCAGTTAGGCCATCCCCACGGAAGCGCTCAAATAGCTCACCTTGAATGTAAACATCCGCCACCAACGTTCCCAAAGGACGCTTAATGGCGGCTTCATTCAACGCCAACACGCGTTCTTCGCGACCATCCGTATAACGGACGCGCGCTTCCAACAATGGATACTTGACCGTACGTGACTCTTCATCGGCCACCAGACTATCGATAAGTTCATCAATTTCGAAATGTTGCCAGTCCGCATAAAAGCCCAAGTGACCCGTGTGCACACCAATAAAGCGCACAAAAGCCAATTGATCGGCATAATGGTGGAACGCACCTAGCAACGTGCCATCACCACCGACAGAAATCACAACATCTGGGTGCTCATCGTCAAAGACAATGCGGTCCGTGTTGCGCTCTGCTAATTTCTCTTTGAACAAGGCAACAACCGCTTTCGATTGTGCACCATTGTTACTATAAATTGCTAGTTTCATGCTAGTCGTCTTCTTTCCTGCTACCTGGATTAGGCCTCGGTATGATTGTCTAACCCATTGTGTAACTCTGAGAATAATTCGTCGACGCGAATGCTTAATTCAGCCACTTCACGCAACTTCTCAGTCATTTCTTCAGTATATTCACCGTCGTACTTGTAATTGATGGCGTGTTCAATGGTTGCCCACACATTCATTTGCATCGTACGTACTTGAATTTCGGCCAAAATCTTCTTTTCGCCAGTGATTGTTTGAACTGGATACTCAATCACGATGTGGTAAGAACGGTACCCGGATGGCTTGGCATTCGTTACGTAATCACGTTCTTCCAAAATTACCATGTCTTTGCGTTGACGCAGCAGATCCACAATCTTGTAGATATCTTCTGTGAACTGCGTCATGATTCGGACCCCCGCCAAATCTTCCATGTCTTGTTCCAAACGTTCCAGGTCGATGTGACGACGAACGGCTTTTTCCTCGATATTTGGAATGGCCTTAACACGTCCAGTCACAAACTCAACCGGTGTCTTCACACCTGCCAATTCAAATTCCGTGCGCATACCACGTAACTTGACCTTAAGTTCGTCCACAGCCTGAACGTACGGTTGTAGTAATTTCTCCCACTCAATCTGTGTCATGTCGTTATCCCCCGACTTTTTTCTCACTTCCTCTATTATAGCAAAATGACCAGCCTTTTTCCCGCTAATTCTTTGCCCTAAATACAAGACATTAGAAACAGATTTTCAGCATTTTAGCACCAAATGCGCTATGCTTATTACGGTTAAAAATTCACAGAACTTCCGCATCTCACGCAAAAGTTTTGTGACACTTGTTGCAATCGAGTTAAGAGTTGATGTTATTGCGAATTTTGGAGCGTACAAATTAGACAGCGCTCGGTGGAACAGGTAATATAATCGAGGATATGAAAAAGACATGCATTTTTTCATATCCATAAGAAAAGTTTTGGAGGTCGTGGCTCATTATGTTAGAGGTGTACCACTTCGTGAACCCACTTTCCGGTGACTGCTTAGAGACCGAAAAGAAACTAGCGACATACGTAGAACAATCAAATAAAAAAGTTGCCATGCAAATCATTCCAGTTGTGACGATGCAATCTGCTCGCCAAACTGCGATGGCGTCATCAAACTCATTGCACCCTTCTTTGCACGATTTGAACGTCGTATCACAGACACTTTATCAAGTCGCTGTTGATACCAAGGCGGCTCAATTCCAAGGTAAGAAAGCTGCGCGTGAGTACTTGATGGCCACCCAACAGGCCCTATTACAGGGACACGCCTATTCTGATGAGTTGGTGATGCAAACTGTTAACGATTTGGCATTGGACCAGGAAATGTTTGTCGAGGATCGCAATAGCGACCTTGCCGTGCAAGCATTCCGCGCCGATCAAAACTTGGCAGCCGAAATGGGCGTTCGTAACTTCCCTGCATTGGTGGTTTACGACACTGATCGTTCTGAATATGCCGTCAGAACCGATGATTTTTCTGATGAGCACTTGACCCGACTTTTCTTGTCGGCAACTCGTCAGCGGCTAAGAGAATATGACGGCTTCCTACACAACGGTGGCGTCACAGAAGTAGAAGAAGGCTAAAAGAGACCTAGCAAGGCGGTAACCCGTCCTGCTAGGTCTCTTTGTTTATATTCGATTAACGCTTAAACGTAAAACGTAGGCCTTCTACCGGCTTCATATCGCGCGTGTAGAATTGTACGATAAATTGCGTTGGCTCAACCGTCAAAATGGCATACGTACCACCAAGGTAAGCGTATTGTCCCTTTGGCAATGAAATTGAACCAGGGTTGATGAACAAACGGCCATCAATCTCTTCGGCGCCCAAAACGTGCGTGTGACCTGACAAGACCACATCAACACCCTTAGCTGACGCAACCTCACGCAATTGGTTCAATGATACCTCAGTGTGTACCAAGTGACCGTGCGTTTGGTAAGCCGTAAAGTTATCATCCTTGTAATCACGGTCATCTGGGAACATTGGATCCGTATCCATGTTTCCGATAACTGGCAACAAGTCGTTGAACAACTCATCAGAGCGTGACAACTCTGAATCACCGTTGTAGAACATGGCCTTTACCTTACCGCGGTAGTGATTCACGACATCTTCCAAAATTTGGCGATCGCCGTGTGCATCAGAAATAATCAAGTAATCCATGATTTAATCCTCCCACCAGTTTTTAAACTCAGTCATAAACTCACGTAAAGCAGCCCCACGGTGTGAAATTTCATTCTTCTCGGATGGCGTCAATTCGGCCAACGTCTTATCGAATGGTTCGTAGTAGAACAATGGGTCATACCCAAAGCCGCCTTCACCACGTGCTTCGCGCAGAATACGTCCGTCAACCTTACCAGCAGCAACCAAGCGCTTACCATCTGGCTTAATCGCTACAATCACAGCGTGGAATGAGGCTGTGCGGTCGATATCAGGCGTACTTTCAAGTTCGTGCAACAACTTTGCATTGTTAGCTGCATCATCGTGATCACCCGCATAGCGCGCTGAGTAGACACCTGGCGCACCGTTCAACGCATCAACCATCAAACCGGCATCTTCGGCAACAACTGGCACACCAAATGCGTGCGCAATCGTTTCTGCCTTAATCGTGGCATTCTCTTGGAACGTCGTACCATCTTCAATAATGGCTGGCACATTGTCCAATTCGTTCAATGACACAACGTCAATACCAAGTGGCGTTAGAAGCTCGCGGAATTCGCGCACCTTACCTTCGTTCTTTGACGCAAAAATCAACTTTGCCATGAGGCCCCCTTTGTGACTTTAGTCTGTAACAGATTCATTCAACACTAGTGTATCACCAACGATATCCAAGTGCTTAACTGTCATTTCCTTATCATCCAACCAACGACCACCAATCGTAGCAAAGCGCTTTACGCTACCAGTCGTAAAGTATTCGTCGTTTGTGTGATCAGCTGGGTTTGCTGCAGCGTGACGCAAATCATACTTGTCCAAGAACTCGACAACCGTTGAAATCGTCTCGGCACCAGAGTTAACCAACGTTACCTTTGGTCCCATCGCTTCTTGAATAAAGCCTTCCATCAATGGGAAGTGCGTGCATCCAAGAATCAACGTATCAACTTGGTGGTTCTTAAAGTACGTCAACTTTTCCTTAACCACCTGGCGAGCAAATTCTGAGGTGTAGTCGTGATTTTCGGCCACATCGACGAATTCTGGCGCAGCGAGTTGCACAACGTTAGCTGCACGGTTTCCTTGCAACAAACCATTGTAGTAAGCCAATGACTTAACTGTTCCGGCCGTTGCGATAACACCAATTTCACCATCCGTTGACTTACGCAAAGCGGCATCGACACCAGGTTGAATAACACCAACAACTGGGATGTCTAGCTTAGCTTGAAGGTCAGGAAGTGCGGCTGCAGTCGCGGTATTGCAGGCTACGACCAGCATCTTGATATCCTTCTTCAGCAAATAATTAACCATTTGCCAAGTGAAGCCGAGGACTTCATCCTGTGGGCGTGGACCATAAGGCATACGCGCCGTGTCCCCCACGTAGTAGACTTGTTCATCAGGAATTTGCAGCAAGGCTTGCTTGACCACGGTCAACCCACCGATACCAGAATCGATGTAACCAATTGCACGATTATCCATTATCTTCACTTCTTTCGTTTTTTCTAAGTCTTCATTATAACATTGCCAGGCCTATTCCGGAAATCTACGGTGAAAAAGTAAAAGACCTGGTAAAGGACCAGGTCTAATCGCTTACTTTTCAGCCAACTTTAAAATGTCAGCAGGTGTTTCAAAGATAATATCCGCTTCATCGTTAAAGACAGCACGGTCACGGACACCCCATGAAGCCATCCCAAACTTAATACCAGCGTTGTGCGCAGCGTGCATGTCGTGCACTGAATCACCGATGTAAATTGACTCTGAAGGATCCGCATCTAGGTCAGCCATTGACTTCAAAATTGGATCAGCGGCTGGCTTCATCTTTGGTGTTTGACCGGCAAAGACGAAATCATCGAAGAAACCATTAATCTCGAAGTTATCGGCGTGATCCGCAAATTCTTCTGGCGTGTTAGAGGTCACAATCCCCATCTTAACCCCGGTCGCCTTCAAATCAGCCAACATGTCGTGAATACCGTCAAACAACTTCACTTCGTTCCAGAAATCGTGATAGTGACTTTGCCACTCTTTTTGCATCTCTTCTGGGTTTTCGATGTTGAACTTAATCAACGCGTCCAATGAAGGCAACCCGAAAATGGCATAAAGATCTTCGTATTCCTTGTGAATACCATTGGCTTCCAAAGTAAATTGCAATGACTTCATGTACATGCTCTCTGTGCTCAACAGCGTGCCATCAACGTCGAAAATGAATGTCTTCATAACTTGGTGAACTCCTCAATACTTAGTGCCTTCATTATAGCACGTGGCTAGGGTCGTGATTAGTGTTGTACGGAACGCATGCCCACGGTCATTAGCGTTAACAGAATCACTGCCAATAATTGACCAAACATGACGCGTTGTAACGCAATCCAATAGGCGTGTTCAACCGGAACGGCCAAGATGACCCCGGCAATTAAAATGATAATTGTGGCAACCCAACAACTCGTGCGAGTCGAAACGCGCTTTAAAAACATGTATAACGTCAACGTGGCAATAATAGCTGGCAAAATAATCAAAAGTGGATGTACACCAAATAGTGGTGTGAGTAAAATATCGCTTATATATATTAGTAATAACAGGATTTGAACCATATGTTTATCCTCCTGTGTAAACCATACCAAAGGCGAAAAGAAAAAGCCGACCCTATCCAGGTCAGCTAAAAATTTCTTAATATATTGCCGGCATATCTTGTCCGATTTCAACCATCTCTAGTTTATTCGCAGCATCCACAATTAATGCGTACGCGTAACGATCGAACTGAACTGTTTCAATCGCTTTACCCCACTTCAGAACGTTAGCCTTTGGCATCAAATCTTGAGCAGCTGCCCAACGTGCAAACTCAATCACGATATCATCAACAAATTCAAAACCATCTAAACCAAACAAATCAAACGTTTGGAACTTTTGGCGTAGTACTTGGCCTAACATATCTGGCGTGATAGCTGGCAAACTCGCGTGTGTTTTAACCGCTATCTCATCCAAGACCATCGAAATAATCGCTTGCGCCGTTTCCAACCCTTCTGGTGTTAGCTCGTCACGGTTAACCAAGTCTGTCATAAAGTCGTGAATTGCATCATCGTAGTCCGGCACATCACCGTCATCACCTGAATAAGCTAGCTCATCAGGTTCATGCGCTAGAATCCCTGTAATTAGCGCCTGTAGTTCCGCTGTATAGTGAATACGTTCATCGTTTTCAGACACCGTCACCACGTCTTGTAGGAACAACCCATTTAAGCCATCAAAGAAGTCGCGCACCGCATATTGGGTGTCAGCCCAGTCGCCCATTTCAATCTGGGTTTCAAGCCATTCGCACATTGGTGCAACATAAACAACTGTTAACACCAACAACTCTTGGTGTTCCTTTAGGTACGCTATGTGCTTCTTAATCACTGGTTGAATGCTACGGTGTTGTTTATATAGCGCTGGTATACCACTATCGTTCAACACTTCAAAGAAGAACTTCACACGCAAGTCATCGTCATCAGTCGTTGTGTCTTGGGCGAAATCAACATTCGTCTCACGCAATTCATCTTCAGTAACTTCCAACCCTAGCTCAGTCATCAGATTTTGCATCAATTCCACTTCTTCATCATCAAGTGGTTCATCAATTGATTCTTCTAAGTCATTTAAATACTCAGGCACCGTCTCCATCAACCAAGCACGGACGTCAGGCGTGAAGAAACTATCACGAATTAGGCCGCGTTCAACCAAGTTCTCTACGATTGCTTCCATCAGTTCAACAAGTAGCCCCGTATACTGGCGATCCACTTCTAAGTAGCCCAGCGTCATGCCCATTGCTTGGAAAAGATTGTCTGGTGTCCAATTGTTAGGCACTTCATTCGTCAAGATAAAGGCATAATCAACCGTTTGACGCACGAAAATGTTAACGAAGTCATCATCGACTTGTTTGTTATCATGATACTTTTTGACTAAATCATCGCTGACTGACACCGCTAAAGCACGGTTAATCATCAACGCAGTCTGATCAATCGGTGGTAGTACCAAGCCCCCTTGCTTAGCATATGACTGTCGAATCAATTCCGCATAATCTGCTGGAATAAAGTTATCCGCATCAAACGGCATTTCTGATTCATCCATAATCTAGAACCCCCTGTCAGTCTCTTATCACAGCAGCTGTTGGTCTAAAACCCCTGACTTTAGTCACGCGTAAGACCAAAGACGCACCTGATAAGTGCGACTTGGTCACGTCGGAGGTCTATAACCTCCGACATTCCCAGTCTGCTTTATAGATGATTATACGTTGTTCAACGACAATTAAACAGTGATTACGTACAGTCCAAATGTACAAAAAAACAGCCTTACCGAAGTAAGACTGTTCGTAAACCATTG
>JQAY01000006.1:161747-162041 GCA_001436895.1 Weissella confusa | reverse complement strand
GTTGCACAAGATGAAGCAAGGCTACATTAGCTATTTCAACAATGACGGTAGTCAAGCAAAAAACATCTGGATGACGCTTTCAGGTAAGCGCTATTATTTCATGGCTGATGGTCGCGCAGCGGTTGGTGTTCACAAAATCGGTAATGATTTTTATTACTTCGATAATAACGGTGTTCAAGGCACGGTTAAGAATCGTTGGGTAGATGCTAATGGTAAGTCATATTGGCTAGATGGAAATGGGCGACCATTTATCGGTATGCATAATATGGGATCATTTATCAGTTATTTCTGGAG
>JQAY01000006.1:9902-161098 GCA_001436895.1 Weissella confusa | reverse complement strand
TGTGAATGGAAACTCATATTGGATGGATAATGTAGGCCACGCTTATACTGGTTTGCATGACATGGGAGGATTTACAAGTTATTTCTGGGGTGACGGTAGTCAAGCCAAGAATACATCAGTAAATGTTAACGGTCGTTGGTATAACTTTGACTGGCAAGGTCACGCATATTAATTGTTTAAATAAGGAGCCTGTGGAATAACTGTGGTTAAAATTTTGTTATTCTGGAGGTTCTTTTGTTTAAAAACATTGTGTATTTCGGCAATTTCTAGTAAAGTTATTAAGGATATTATTCTGAGTATGATGAATAGTTTGAATAAAAATTAAAAACGATGCATTAATAGGAGTTCTATATAACATGTATAGAGAAAAGAAAATCTCGTTGGTTTTGCCTACTCGAAATGAAGCAAGCCATATTGAAAAGATTATCGACATGATTCCAGATTACGTCGATGAAATTTTGGTTGTTAGTAATAAGTCAACTGATAATACTGTTGAGGTAGTTAAAAGTATTGCTACTGGTGATTCTCGAGTACGCGCTTTGCAAGATGATCGGACAATTGATGGTATCGGGTACGGATTTGCCCATATTACGGGTATTAATGCGGCCACGGGAGATATCATTGCTGGGGCCGATAGCGATGGGACTTATCCCTATGATAAAATCAATGAGTTTGTAGATGAAATTTTGGACGATGGACGCGATTTCATTGTGGGAACACGTTACCCAGTCCCTGCGGATGTAAACATTCCTTTCATGTTACGATTGGGTGTTAATATTTTGAATTTAGAAATCGCGGTGCTGTATGGTAAGCGAATTCATGACGCCTTGTCAGGAATGTGGGTGTTCAAATCAGAAATTATTTCTGATTTGAATTTGAAGAGTGGTGATTGGAACCTTTCTCCAGAAATTAAAATCAACGCTATGCAAAACAAGAATATTAATTTTTCTGAAAAGCTTATTCATCAAGAGGTTCGCGAAGGAGATACGAAACAATCTTACTTCAAGACAGGCTTTAATCATGCAATGTGGATTTTGAAGTATCGCTTTAAGAAATAAGTGGCAGGTTGGCAGACTGAAAAGCCTGCCTTTTTATATATGGAAAAATGAATATGACAAAATTGTTCAAAAGTTTTAACTGGTTATACGTTTTCGTAATTGCAGCAGTTATTGCTGGTAGCACGGTATTTGGACTGTATGCTGAAAATATTTCAGCTGTGCTGCATGAAATTCGGCAAAATTTGTTCAACTCTTTTGTTACTGGTGTTGTCGTAATGCTAGCTGTTGTTGGGCTGTATCTCTTCTTGGTGAAGCTGACTAATTTGGAATTAGGTAAGGTTAAAGTTGTAAACAGGTTCAATAATTTAGTCGAGTGGGTATTTAAGAAAACGGACCGTCTATATGCGGTAATTTTCTTAACTTGGGTACCCTATGTGTTGGCAATATTTCCTGGAGCCGCTGGCTGGGATCTAGCTATGCAAGTACAAGAAGTTGTCGATAACAAAGGACATTTAGCACGTGAACATGCGTTCGCACCGTCTGATGTATATCCGATTGCTCATTATCTAGTAGAAGAGGGTCATGGATTACTAACCAACCAACATAATTTCTTCTTGACGATGATTTATGGTGGCGTAGCTAAATATAGCTTGCAATGGTTTGATAGTTTTGTTCCCGGCGTAGCTTTTCTAGCAGTAACACAAATGTTGTTCACAATTTTTGCATTCGCTTATACTCTTAAGGTGCTAGGCAAGTATGTTAAAAATACGGTTATCAAGCTTGTGGCATTTCTAATTGTTGAAATCTCATTTTTGATACCGATATCTGGTATGGACTTAAATAAGAACGCATTGTTTGCGGCGGCGTTTGTTCTGTTCTTGGGAATTGTAATTACCTATTTGAAGGGCGATAATTCTACTGGGACCTTCTGGTTATTACTGATTACAACTGTTGTAATTTTAATAGCAGTTAAGTTTGGCTGGATGATTATTGCTGCTGAACTTGTAATTGCGATTTTTTATAAGAGCTTACGTAAGCCGTTTATTTTGGCGCTAGGAATTCCTTTGATTATTTTTAAGGTTAGTCTTGCTGTTTTGTTCTCGACAGGTGTCGTTATTGAGGATGATCCAATTGAGGCAAAGGGAATTCAAATCCAACAGGTTGCGTTATACTTGCGTGAATATCCTGATGACATAAGTCGAAAAGACAAGGCAGCACTTAACAAAATATTTAACTTAAAATTAGCAGCGGATACTTACAACCCAAACAATACTGATCCTGTAAAATCTTCAGGTTATTATGACAAGTTTAGTTATAGATTCCGAACGATGAAGGCCAAGTATTGGGATGGGTTTAACGGAATTTGGTTACGTATGTTCGCAAAGCATCCTAGTGTGTTTATTCGTGCGGCCGCGTTGAAATTCTATTCTTATTTCGATGTCTTTTCACCACAAATTCGTGACCTGACAGTTACGTTACCTGATTTTAACCTTAAAGGGGAAGAATTAGATGGTGTTAAGCATGGGCAACCAAATGATAATGTGGTTCGAAACTTCTTAGATAGACTTATACATCAGGACAAGGGGGTTATTAGCCTTCTAAATTCTGGAGTTTGGTTTAACGTATTGGGATTGATAATAATCGGAGCTATTATCTATCGATGGGCGTGGCATTCATTATTGATTATCATGCCTTTCGGTGTACAAGTGGCAGCGATGATTGTATCTCCACTAAACGGATCTACGCGATATTCATTGGGATTTATATTTGCCTTTTTTGCGATTGTAATGTTGTTGTTTGCAGATCAATCCGTGCGAAATAATAAAAAATAAATTTACAAATTAAAACGGCGATCAAAACTTTTGGATTGATCGCTGTTTTAGTACATACTTAGCGCATATACAATTAGGAGAGCAACATGGTAAGTGTGGATATAATTGTTCCAGTCTTTAACGAGAGAGAATCTATTGGAGGATATCTGGACGCGATGGAGAAAATCCAGAAAGCGTTGTACGATACGAAATTTAGAGTGTTATTTATTGATGACGGTTCTTCTGATAATACCATTCAAATAATTAAGCGTGAACGAGAGCAACGGGATATGCGGGTTGACTACATAGCATTTTCTCGTAATTTTGGTAAGGAAGCAGCGATTTATGCGGGTTTAAATAATGCTGCACCGGATGCAAATTATATTGGACTTATGGATGTCGATCTTCAAGATCCACCGGAGTTGATACCTGAAATGCTAAAAGCATTGAAAGATGGAGCAGATGTTGCGGTAGCAAGAAGGAACTCTAGAGGGCAAGAACCATTTATTCGAACGGTATTTTCGGATGCATTTTATTGGTTATTAAATAAAATGTCAGATACGCCAATTCTATCTGGCGTCCGTGATTTTAGAATTATGAATCGGAAAGTACTGGATGCGATTTTAGCATTGTCTGAAAGGAATCGATTTTCTAAGGGGTTATTCAGTTGGGTAGGATTTAATCAGGTGTACCTATCATTTGATTACAAAGCTCGCAATTCTGGGAAAACCTCATGGAGCTTTGCCTCCCTGGTGAGATATGCAATTGATGGCATTGTTAACTTCTCACACACGCCTCTAGTGGTTGTGTCAGCCCTTGGATTTATTTCATTTTTGCTATCGGTTGTTGGAGCTCTTTTTATCATTATAAGAGCGCTGGTTTTGCCAGAAACGGCTGTATTTGGTTGGCCCTCGATGATTGTAGTTCTACTAGCCGTCAGCGGAATACAACTTTTAAGTTTGGGCGTTGTTGGAAGATATGTATCAAGTATTTTCGTAGAGGTAAAAGCACGACCTCTTTATGTAGAAAAAGAAACATCATTGAAATCAGAAAATAATAATATAGAAGATTAAGGTCTGGGGTGAACAATTGTTTGTTCTATGGCAGTCTTCCTGGTTTAACAAGGATTTGAGAAATTGGAGAAACACAATGCAAGTCAGTGCAGTCGTGGTGACCTATAACAGGTTGTCTTATTTAAAAGAAGTGGTTAATGCGCTTAAGAAGTCCGATGCACCGGTAAATCACATCATAGTGGTTGATAACAATTCTAAACAAGATACAGTGGACTATCTTACTTCACTTGGTGACCAAATTGAATACGTTCGGCTACGTGAAAATTTAGGTGGCGCCGGAGGCTTCAATCGAGGTGTTCGCTACTTTATGGAACATACTGATGATGATTTTGTCTGGCTTATGGATGATGACACTGTTCCTCATTCAGATACGCTAACTAACTTATTAACATTCGCAGAGAAAACACCTGCTTTCGGCTTTCTGGCATCTGATGTTCGCTGGACGGATGGTACGCGTGCTAAGATGAATAATCCAGCTCCTAAGAACCGATTGAAGAAGATTCCTGAGGATGCAACTGAACCAGAGGAATTAATGAATGCAACCTTCGTTTCGTTATTGATGAAACGGGAAATAATTCGAAAAATTGGTTTGCCAATTACGAATTTCTTTATTTGGGGTGATGACATTGAGTATACTGAGCGAGCTGCAAGATTAGCTCCAGGTTATTTTATTCCTGCCGCCAAGGTGACCCATAAGATGGCGACGAATGTCGGATCAAATATCATGAACGATTCATTAGACCGCTTACCACGTTATTTTTACTCATATCGAAATAAAGTGTATTATGGCGCAAAGCGTAATTTTGTTGGTCATATGAAGTCGAATATACGAATTACATTAGAGGCAATAAGACTAATATTCGCACCAAATGTTGATAATCGGTTAAAACGTCTATCGGTTTTGGTTAAAGGTGTGAGAGCCGGACTTACGTTTAGACCGGAAATTGAATACGCAGAAAAATAAACTTTAGACAAAGCGTGGTGCAATGCTGCGCTTTGTCTTTTCAGTTAGTTTGCTTATATGTAAAGGAAACTTAGGGCTTATTGCACACTAATGAGCCATATGGTAATCTTTACTTTGGTGCTTTTGTAAATAAAGACTTATTTTCGAAAAAACAATTAGTATGAAACGAGAATAAAATGGAAAATCAAGAGAAGAGGATTCGCGTCCGTGCTGAGGGGATTACAAAGAATTTCCAGTTGTACAAGACGCAATCAGAAAAGCTAGAAGCGATTTTCAAAGGTAATCAAGGTGAGGCTAATTTTTGGGCTCTTCGTGGTTTGTCTTTTGAAGTCGAAGAAGGAGATATGATTGGAATCGTTGGTACTAACGGTTCTGGTAAGTCAACGTTGTTGAACATTTTAAGCGGCGTTATCCCACAAACTTCCGGGATTTTGCAACTTGATGGCTCAATCGGTGTCGTCGCTATTAACGAGGGATTGAACTGGGAGTTGACGGGTCGTGAAAACATTCGTCTTAAGCAATTGATGATGGGAAAGACCAATAAGGAAATCGATGAAATTATGCCCGATGTTATCGAATTTTCTGAATTGGGCGAATTTATTGACCAACCAGTTAAGAACTATTCTTCTGGAATGCGTTCAAAACTAGGATTCTCAATTGTAACCCACAACGATCCTGATATCTTGATCGTGGATGAAGCGTTGTCTGTTGGTGATCGCAACTTTTCAACTAAGGCATTGGGTAAGATTCGCGAGTTCATAGCCCAAAAGAAGACTATTTTCTTTGTTAGTCACGATTTGAAGCAAGTCCGTGAATTCACTAACAAGGTAATGTGGATTCAATATGGAGAAATGCGTGCATTTGGGCCGACTGAGGAAGTGGCTGATATGTATCAGCAATTCACCAAGGAGTTGGACGCAATGTCTAACGAAGAACGTGATGCCTATGTTGCTGAACAGAAGCACAATCAACAAATGTACACACTTGACCAATTGAAGGACGAGTTGTACGAAGATGGTAAGACGAAGGAAGAAATCCGAGAAATTACTAAATATAAGAGTTTTGATGGATTCAATCCGCTTGCTGTCTGGCTTGTAGTTATCGTCGTGTTCGCTTTGATGGCTTGGATTATTTGGATGAATAGGTAATTGATATGTTTGTAATGATTAAATCTATCCTGCAATTAGCAGTAGAACAAGTTCGTTATTTTCCAATGACCGTTCGTTTGGCCATGTATGATACACGAGCAAATAATGCCCACAAGTACTTGGGATCGTTCTGGGAAATTCTAGATCCACTATTCCAAGTGCTAACGTACGCGGTAATCTTTGGTGGCGGTTTTCAATCGCGCGCACCACAAGAAGGTTTGCCATACTTTGTGTGGATGTCTGTCGGATTTACGGCTTGGTACTTGGTGAACCAAGGGTTCTCGGATACTATCCGTTCCATTCAAACACAAATTTTTATGGTGCGTAATGTTAAGTTCCCGGTATCGATTTTGCCAAGTATTCGTATTGTGCAAGTATTCCCCGCAATTCTATCAATTTCGGTTGTTGCGGGAATTTCGATGGCAGTAACAGGACACTTCCACGTAAGTATTTACTGGCTACAAATCCTATACTACGGATTTGCTGCGTTGGTGATGTTGTTCTTCTTGGGTCTATTTAGTGCTACGATTAATATCTTGATTCCGGATTACGATTTAGCAATCCGCCAAGTATTGCGTTTGTTGTTCTTCGTTTCAGGAATCCTTTATGAGCCTGAAATGGGTACACCATTCCAAAATTTGATTTACTATATCTCACGTGTTAACCCATTCTATTACATTGTTAATGGGTGGCGTGAAACGTTCCTAACCCAAGAATGGTTCTGGAACAGCCCTTCATTGATGGGCGTATTCTGGCTTGAAGTAATTTTGTTTGCCGTTGTTGGCTCACACTTATACTTGAAGTTTAAGGATCAATTAATTGACTTCATTTAAGGAAAAAGAAATTATGACTGGAAATAAAGTTTCAGCAGCTATCGTGACTTACAATCGTTTGGATTTGTTGAAGGAATCACTTGCTGCTGTATTGAATCAAACTGACTATTTAAATCACGTAATCGTGATTAATAACATGTCTACTGATGGTACGGAAGAGTACCTTAACGGGTTGGATGACGAACGTGTAGTTGTCTATAATTCTAAGGAAAACCTTGGAGGAGCCGGTGGATTCAACAAGGCCGTTCGACTCTTCGCTGAAGAAACTGACGATGATTATGTCTGGTTGATGGACGACGATACTATTGCGCAACCTGATGCCTTGAAGTACCTTGTTGAATTTATGAATGAGCATGAACATGTTGGTTTTGTTAATTCTGTTGTACGTTGGGGTACATTGGAAGGTCGTTCATCATGGATGAACGTGCAAGCACCACGTGCATTAACCTGGCCTGTATATTTGCAAGGTGACAACCCAGGAGTTGAAGTTGTTAACTCATCATTTGTATCTGTCATGATTCCGCGTGAAATGGTTGCAATGGTTGGACTACCACAAAAGGAATACTTCATTTGGGGTGACGACATTGAGTATACAAACCGTATCGCTGATATTTATCGTGGTTACACGGTTGTTAAATCGGTTGTTGTTCACAAGTCTAAGGAAAATACGATGCCCGGAGACATCGTCCGTGAAGAGGATGGCGGTCGTCTTTGGCGCTATGAGTATGAGTTCCGCAATCGTATGCTAACTGCGCGTCGTATTAACAAGCGCGATATGTTGGGGATGTTTAAGGGGGCTTTCCGTTGGGACTTACGTCACGTATTACTTGGAAAGTCAGTTAAGTTCCGTATGAAGAAGGCAGGCATGATTATCAAGGGTTCTTGGCGCGGCTTGTTCTTTAATCCAGAAATTGAGTTTGCGGAAGGCTTGAAGAACTACGATGTACGTTCTATTAACAAGCTGATTCATGCACGTTACCTATCTGCTCCTACTGAGCGTATTACTCTTGATGAAGAGATGGAAATTATCGAAAATGGTAAGCTATCAGATTATGCTGGTAAGAGTACCAAAGTCGATGCTTTCTTGAAGGAAATTGAAGAAGATAAGCAAGCTCGAATCGCTGCTGATCAAAAGAAGCTTAAATAGTTTATTTGAAAAGTCGGAAAGTGTTTTTAACTTTCTGGCTTTTTTTGCTATTATTGTCTAAGTTGGAAACGAAATGATAGGGCGTAAGAGTAATGCAGTTATTGAAAGTTTATATACAAGAAACGGTTATGCGACTTACAACGGAGTTGGTACCGTTATTCTTTTTGACGTATGTTGCCCATATTTTGCAACTACATGCACTTGGTGTTCAAGTTGGAACGTATACATTAATTATGTTAACAATCGCTGTTGCTTCAACTGCAATCAGGATATATGCTCAAAGCGAATTAAATAAAATGCCACCAGATAAGCGTGGAAATTCCTCGTTTTTTTGGGGTGTATGGAGTGTGCAATTAGTATTGTTCACTACGCTGGCTGCAATGACGTGGGCATTTATTATGTTTACGCATCTACCGTATACCAGAGTTTTTATTTTGCAGCTGTTGTTTTACATTGGGGCAATTCTAGATATTGCTTGGTTATACAATGGCATAAACAAGACGAGAGTAGTGGTTAGAAGAGATTCTTTAGTGCAGATGCTCAGATTTGTACCACTGATTATTTTTGTTAAAAGTCCATCCGATTTAAGTCGATTCATTATTTTGTTGGCTGTAACGACGATATTTGCTAATTTGTTGCTTTGGATCAGACTACCAAGTGCGCTTGTGCGCATTACATTTGATAGTTTCACTGCGAAAATCCATCTGAAATCACTAGGATTTTATTTTGCTATCTCACTTTTGCCACAGCTATCGTTGTATTTGAACAAAGCAATTTTATTTGTGACAAAGGGCGCTGAAGATGTAGCGGTGTACTACAGTGCAGAGTTATTGGTCAAAGTAGGTATTGCGTTGGTTCTTGGTATCGCAATGGCTATGATGACTAAGGTGACGCATCAAAGGCAAAATGGCGATTCAGCAGGGGTAGCAAAATCCTTTTATGATGCGATTGAATACAGTTCAGCATTGAGCATTATACTTGCTGTTGGTGTTGCAACAGTTGGTACACAAGCGGTTTATTGGTTCCTAGGACCAACATTTGCAAAAACTGGCGATGTTTTACAAATCTTAGCTTTTGTGATCATTGTGGCGTCATGGCGGTATAGTCTGGCATTGCAACAAATGGCTGCAGATCGCGGTTTTAGAAATGTATCTGTTCCAGTTCAAATTGGGTCGGGCATCAATGTTGCGTTGACGATTCTTTTGGTACCGACCTTCGGTATGATATCTGCTGCATGGGCAGCGTTGATTGGTGAATTAGCTGCGTTATTATTACAGGTTATGCTCTTGCGCCGAGTGATTGATATTTGGCAGTTACTAGGCGTAATCTGGCGTTATGCAGTAGCCGGTGTCGTAGCGATGTTTGGGTTGTTGTCTGTTATTAGAAATGTCCCAGGACCGTATCCGAAGTTTTCTGCTTTGGAAGCCGTGATTGGGGTGGCATTGTATATGGTTGTTGTCTATTTATTTAGCACTCCGGTTGCAAGAGCCACCAATATGATAATGTTCATGGCAATTAAACGAATGTATGAGTCGGCCGTTGAATTTATTCGAATTACGTTACATTTTAAATAGTCAAGAATTACAAGAGTATGCTACGCGCAAATGAGAAGGCACGACTTGAATATAATTAGTTGTATATCAGCGAGTGCCTGTATTTTGTGTCGCAATGAATTAAGTTTATATCATGTGGCTTAGTTAGTCTTTCGTGAATAATAGACTTTGGTTTTTGAAAAGCTTGATTAGGTTTAAAGGTATAACGTCTGTTATTAATGGACAAAAAACATTTTTAGATTGATTAGTTTCGTTTTAATTAGGAAATGCTAATATTTTTCCAGGGGTTCTGATTATGGATATTATTTGCGTTTTGTTGAAGATATACAACGATTTGTATGATCTACTAAATACCACAAGAACGTAAAAAATATCTAGAAGTATTTCATGCGCAAACGGCCGTGTCTGGTTTACCGGTTTATTTTTATTTGCTATACTGAAGGACATCTAAAACCTTGGGAGACATACTTTTATATATGAACTGGAAAAAAATATTGTATTTGCTTTTGATTTCATTTGGAATCAATGCATTATTGTTTCTTACAGCTTCTTCAAGTCTGCAAATGAGTTGGGCGAGCAGAATAAACTTCGCCCTACATAGGATTTTTCTTTCCGAAATATCGTACGCCTCATTTTTTTGGATTTTTTGGGTTGTTTTACTTGTGTATGCGCTAATCGATAGATTTCTACTCACTGAAATAGCCATCGGTAGTGCGATCTTGGTGTTATTAACCACCGAATTTTTAATTATTAAAATGCGAGGTGAATCAATTGTCTTTGCAGACTTGAATGAATTAAAGTCAATCCCAGAATTGATTTCAATGATCCCAATTGCAGTGGCAGCCACCTCGTTTGTGGTTCTGACTGTGATAGTAGTAGGAACTGTTTTCGTGTACATCCATTTGCGAAAAAAATGGAATTTAGCTATTTATTTCTAATAACAAAAGGCGTGTGTTGGCGATATTTGTAAGTGCTTTTATCGTCAGTGTTCCGTTTGCCATTCCTGCCACAAAAGCCAGCGAATTTTATACCATGTCTGGGCGCAAAATTATCGATTGGTCTTCAGCGGAATCTGCAGCAAATAACGGTCCAGTCGTGGTGTTTCTAGAAAGCGTAAAGGTCAATCCTATTGACAAACCGACGAATTATAATAAACAAACAATGATAAAAATCTCAAATGAATTTGATCATGTTTCTCAGAAAATTAATAAAAGTCGGGAGAGAGCAAATTTCGATGGACAAACGGTAATTTTTATTTTAAGTGAATCTTTAACAAATCCCCAATATGTTAAGGGGATTTCGCCTACTTCAGATGTGTTACCAAATATTAATCAAATCAAGAAAGAATCAGCTGTTTCGGGTACTATGATATCTTCAGGATTTGGTGGTGGAACTGCAAACATAGAGTATATGTCGCTATCCGGGGTGCCACTCACAATCTTTGATTCTTCTGTTACGACGCCATATGTTCAACTTGCAACAAGTTTAAATCAACCATCTATTTTACGCGAATTTGATAAAAGTGTAACTATACATCCGTATAAGGGGACTTTTTATAACCGTCGTAACGCGTATAAGGCATTGGGGATGAAGAAGTTTTTAACCACTGACAATGGTGATATCAATCATAAATCACGTTTAGGAAATAGTTCGAATATTGATGACAAAAGTGCATATGCAGACTTAGAAGAGAATGTGTCTGCTGGGGCAGACCAATCAAAGTTCGTTCAGCTAATTACTATGCAAAATCATGCCCCATACTTGAACAATGAATATGCTAATTTACATGATCAGATACAAGTAAAAGAGAATATAGGTAATAATCAAGGTGCGGTAGAGACTTATTTGACGGGCGCTCATGAAACTGATAAGCAAACCAAACTGTTGCTTGACAAATTAAATGGCAATTCACGGCCAATAACTGTTGTCTTCTATGGCGACCATTGGCCATCGGCGTATTCGTTTTTGGGACAGAGAAATCCGGTTTTAACGCACTCAACAGATTTCTTTATTTGGCAGAACGATTCTGCAAAACTTGTTAATGGCACTGGGCGTATAACCAAAAAAGTAATGGCGCCATCTGAGTTTTACGCTACGGTGAAAGCAATTTCAGGGGTTAAAGTAACTCCCTATGAGGCGCTACAGTCTGAGTTTTCCGAAAAATTGCCGGCTGTTCAATCATACACAAGGGATTCCAACGGGCGGATGGTATTTGTCTCTGAGGATGGCAAGAGTGTTGATGAGCGCAGTCTGACAAAGGAACAGAAGAAGCTGCTAGATAAATTCAGACTAGTAGTTTATGATTCGTTTGTCGGCAATCATTATCTTGATAAGCTGAAATTTTTTTAATGGCTAATTTGAGATAGTAGTTTGAGATAGCTAGTTTAACAAAGGAATTGAGCAATGTGCTTAATTCCTTTTTGTTTAATCAGAGACTAAGTGCATTGTTTAGTTGATTGTTATTCAGGGGTATTCAAGCATGAATAACAATCTAATTTGATAGCTGTTGAATAATGAGGTATGCTTAAACTTTGGAGACGAGTTGACGTGAGCAATTAAATTATTATGTAAAGAGAATGAAAATATGCAAGTGATTAAAAATTATTTTTATAATGTCTCCTATCAGTTGTTGACTGTGTGGGTGCCGTTAGTTACGTTGACTTATTTAGCTCACGTACTTGGTAAAGAGGGGATTGGAGTTCAATCTTGGACAAATTCCATTGCTAGTTATTTTGTTTTATTAGGAACCCTCGGAATAACACTTTACGGGCAAAGGGAAATAGCATTTGTTCGGGAATCTGATGAAAAACGTAGTGTTGTTTTCTGGCAAATTCAAGGTCTGCATTTCATGGTTTCGATCATTGCGTGCATACTATATGTTGCATCTATCCTTATTTTGGTTGCATCTGGAAATAAGTATGGGGAATACCAAGTACAACTTTATTTGCAAGGTATACTGATTATTGCAGGAGCGTTTGATATTTCATGGTTTTTTATGGGGCTTGAAGATTTTAAAAAAACTGTGGTTAGGAATTCTGTGATCAAGATGGCTATGGTCCTGGCAATTTTTACCCTAATTAAAAACCAGACTGACTTTAACAAGTATATTTTATTGTTGGGTTTGACACAGTTTCTAGGTAATTTAACGCTCTGGGCTTTCCTACCTTCTATGGTTTTCAAACCTGGATGGAAAACCCTTTTCGGATCTGGCGTAAGAAAACATCTTGTGCCTACCGTTTCTTTATTCATTCCTACAATTGCGACCCAAATTTATTTGCAACTGAATAAGACAATGTTACCGGTGCTTCAGGCTGGTCAAACGGATTTAGCAGGTTTTTATGATAGCGCAGATAAAATTGTAAAAGTTGCCCTGTCAGTTGTAACTGCGGTCGGACTGGTAATGATGCCAAGAATTGCTAATTTTGTGTCAAAAGAAGATTTTTCTCAGGTGAAAAAGTCTATCAAGCTGTCGATGCGAATTGTTACGGCAATTAGTGTTCCACTTGTTTTTGGATTAATAGCAATATCGAACAATTTCACAAACTGGTTTATGGGTAGTGAATTTCATCCCACAAGTATTGCAATGGTTATTCTAGCACCTATGATTTTGTTTATCGGGTGGTCTAATGTCATTGGTACGCAATATTTAGTTCCAACAATGCGAAACCGTGATTTCGCTCTTTCTGTTTCGTTAGGAGCGGTTGCAAACATAGTAATGAATTTTATTTTTATACCTTTATGGGGCCTGAATGGGGCAGCCTTCGCGACAGTCTTATCCGAGATGTTAGTTGCTGGCATTCAAATGTGGATGGTAAGGGATGTATTCAAGATCAATCATTTACTCCAAGGAACTTGGAAGTCTGTCATCCCAGGAGTATTGATGTACTTGACTATATTTATGACAAATCTATTGAATTTTTCAGGCTGGGTAGAAACTGTGCAGCAAATCATTGTCGGATCGATTTCATATGCGATTTATTGGTTTGCATTCAATAGGGATATCGTTGGCATTTTATATAAGCGTGTTAAACGGAACCGTTTATATAATGAATGATGAGTTAGGACGGGTTTATGCGTGACTAAATGCTTCAGTATATTTTTATGGACACGGATAAAAACACACAGAATGAATAGAACCTTGTAATTCTGCCACGAAAAATCGTTGAAATTACAAGAGCTTTCTATGCTAGCGTAGTGGAGAACCAGCGAGTTGTTGGTAAGCCGGTAGACACCGCAAGGATAACAAAATAACGAACCTCCGATTAAACTGATTACAACAAATCAGATTTTGATCGGAGTTTTTTTCACAGTCAAATGGTGTCGATGACCAGTAAAATTTAATATTTTGAGCCTCACTCAGGCAGCTGATTTCACATTGTTGAAATGGTCAATCTCTAAAAATGCGAAGCTTATTATGTCCGTAACCATTAAAGCATACTTACTAATTGAATTTGTCAGGGCTTAATAATTCGAGTATTATGGTGTGTGAAAGTCTTTTAAGTATACAGATTAAGGTTAAGGTGCAACGAATGAGTAAGTATTCGGTAAGTGTGGGTATAGTGTTTTATAACCCGAGCCAAGAAACCCTACAACATAATATCGATGAAGCGATACATATTATGGAGAAATCACAAAATGATATCTCTTTTTATTTTTTAGATAATGGTTCTTCTCAATCCGAGAATTTTGGTCAAGTAGTGTATCCAGATGGGGTTCAATTTATACAAATTGCTGAAAATGTTGGCTTTGGTGGTGGACATAATCAATTATTACCAACAATTGAGAGTGATGTTCACATTGTTATGAACCCAGATATTCACTTGAAGGATGTGGGGAACCTAGATGAGGCAATTGACTATTTGATGACTCATGAAACTTCATTACTTTCACCACAGTTGCAATCGGCAGACGGACAAATTCAATTGTTAAATCGTAAAGAACCAACGGTTCTAGATTTAGCGATTAGATTACTGGGTAGTTCGGTAATGCCACGCCGCCAGGCAGAGTTTGTTAAGAAGAATACCGGATACAATGGGTCGATTCAGCCAATTCAAAATGCTACAGGTGCGTTTATGATTCTAAAAACTTCTGACTTTAAGCAGGTCGGTGGTTTTGATGATCGTTACTTTATGTATATGGAAGACACCGATCTTACAAAGAGTTTAAACAAGAATGCAAATGGTGCGCTATATTACCCAGGGCTGGTTTTGGAACATGGTTGGAAGCGAGATAACCATTCTTTCAGAGGAATGATGATGATGATGGATAGCATGGTTAAGTATTTCAATAAGTGGGGATGGAGATT
The DNA here is from genome assembly GCA_001436895.1 of Weissella confusa. Taxonomy (GTDB): domain Bacteria; phylum Bacillota; class Bacilli; order Lactobacillales; family Lactobacillaceae; genus Weissella; species Weissella confusa. The sequence goes on along the minus strand of JQAY01000006.1, from coordinate 146,266 downwards.
GGTTTGATGAGTTGGAAGTGGCGTATTCTGCCAATTATTACGGTAGCATTTTTGTTGATATGTGGAATGTTGTTTATGTTAAAAACGTCGCGACAAATTTCTTATACAAATACGGTTCGAATCGAAACAACTATGTATGCAAAAGGTAAAAATAAGTTAGAAATGCACAAAAATCATATCTTTATAGACTTTGTAAAGAGTCAAAAGCAAGCCTTATTTCTAAAAAAGAGTGATAAAGAACAAGACAACATCAGGAGGACAATCCGAATTGAAGATTCTGGTGATACGGTCGTGAGTTCGTTTGCAGTCGAGGGAAATAACAAGGCTACTTTGGACCGAAAAACCTTGCGATTGACCAAGACATTTGAGCGATACTACAAAAAAATGTTTGGAAAGAAAAACATTCGCTTTGATGTAAGATTGAGCAACCCCAAGCGCACGACAGACCTGTTTTGGTTGGAGTGATTTAAAATGACAAAAAAATTAGTGACTGTTATGGCAACGTATAACGGTGCTGCATTTATTGAAGAACAAGTACATTCAATTTTCAATCAAAGTTACGACGGCGAGATGAAACTACTTGTTCATGATGATGGATCAACAGACGACACTATCGAAAAGTTGAAGACTCTTGCCCAAAATTATCCCATAGATTTTCTAATGCAGGGCGAAAAATTAGGAGTTCAACAAGCGTTTATGAGACTCATTGAAGCAACAATCAAATACAAGCCTGACGCTGTATTTCTGTCTGATCAGGATGATATTTGGTCGCATGATAAGGTGAGTCAGCAGATACAACAGGTTAGAGATTGGAATAAACCAATCTTAGTCTTTACAAATTATGATTTGATCGATGGGAGCGGGCGTGAAATTGAAGCGAAAGCTGGGCAACAATTGCCAACGGGATTTGTTAGAAAATCAATGTACGACTTGCTATTCAACCCAATTGTGACAGGAAATAATGTAATGATTAACCGTGCTTTTTTGACTTATTTAAGTGGTAAGGGTGCTTTAAAGGCAAGTGTAGTGACGATGCATGATCATTTGATTTCACTTATGGCACTCGAAAATGACGGCCTGTATTACTTGAATACTTCAACTGTAAAGTATCGACAACATGGTAGTAATGTCGTCGGCGCAGGTAAACAAAAAATTGTTGAACGAGGGGCGAAAGATTCAAAAGCCTGGGTTAACTTAAAAAATACATTAGAGATGTTGCCACTGTTTTCTTCGATGGAGCAAATTCAAACTTCAACGCTTCTTTTTCGTATGAAATGGTTGTTGAAGCATCGAGTTACAAAGCATTCCTTAGTTAATACAATTGGCCTATATTATTATGTACTGTTGAAATGGAGAAGAGCCTGATGATTGTGGCTTTAATAGCGTTATTTATTATAACGTTGGCGATAATAATAACTGACGTAATGATGTCGTCAACTTCTGTTGTGAGCGAACATAACTTAATCAAAGACAATGGCATTGTCGGAGGTATCCTAGTAGTGTCGGTGTTTATACTTGGATTTCGTGGCCTGACCGGAACTGACACCCCGGCTTATGCGTTGGTGTTTTGGAATCCTCGGTACGCAAACGGAATGGAATCTGGATTTTTATGGCTAAGTCAGCTGTCTAAGTCTTTGATCGGTAGTTTTTCTTTTTTTCAAGTGATAGTCGGGGTATTGAGTTTTGTGGGAATTGGTGCAATTCTCTGGTCTATGAGAAAAGAGTCGTTACAGACTAAGCTATTTTTGTTAACTTTCTTTTTGTTGGCTGGACCTTATTTTGTGCTTTTTAACAATATGAGACAAGGAATTACCATTAGCATGTTGTTACTCATGGTAGTGGTAATTAATTTTTCAGACAACAGCCTGGTCCGATTAGGAGTGAGTGCGCTTCTTGTTCTGGCCGGTATTTTCGTACATAAGACGATTGTTGTTGGGGCCGTTTTTGTGCTTATGGGTTACCTGATTGGTAGGCTGTTGAACAATGTTGAGATACCACGACGAAACATGTTACTGGTCGGATTGACTTTTGTGGGCATTCTAATCCCGCCGTTAAACTTTGGTTGGATTCTGAAGCTTATGGGGTATGTTGGCGTGTCTTACGCACATGCGTACGCAGACTCCCCATTGTTAATGAACAGTAGGTCAGGGACGGCGATTGTTAATGCATTAATGGTTTTGTTCATTGTTGTTTTTTCAAATTTTTTAAAGAGGGACAACACGACTGAACAACCATTCTTGCAGAAAGTTTCTTTAGGAATGACGTTACTGTACGTAATCGTTTCACCATTTGCAGGTAGTTCTGAACTGATGTATCGTTTGTTTTTTTATGTGCTGCCATTTATCGGTGTCACGTTTACTGAGATTTACAAAAATGTCTCACAAGCAAGTAAAACAAAACGTTTGGTGATAGTTGGTGCAGAGTTTTTATTCATTTTGCTAAATTTCGCGCATATTGTTATGGCGAATTTACAAGGTATTTTGCCATATATGGGCTTTTAGGAGTTAGATAATCATGAGCATTGCGGTGGTAATCGTTACATATAATCGACTAGGTTTATTGAAACAAACGATAGACGCATTAGAAGGACAAACAAGTCCGATTCAAACCATCATAGTCGTTAACAATAACAGTAATGATGGAACTAAAGAATATTTAGATGGATTAACCGATTCGAAATTCATCATTAAACATGCGACGGAAAATTTAGGTGGAGCCGGTGGCTTCCATACGGCATTATCGCTTTTTATTGAACAAACCACTGCCGACGACGTATGGATTATGGACGATGATACGATTCCAACGAGTTCGGCATTGGCAAGTTTGCTTGAAAAGCAGGAAAAAATTGACGCACCATTTTATTCTTCTGTCGTCGAATGGCAAGATCAACGAGTTATGAATCTTCCAAAGCTGGCGAAAAACTGGGCTGCATCACTGCAGTTCAATGTACTACGTACAGAAACTGCGACCTTTGTTTCGATGCTAATTCCAAGAAGCGTGATTAATAAAGCTGGTCTTCCTGAAAAGGATATGTTTATCTGGGGTGACGACACAGAATATTCATTACGAATGTCCTCGATGTTTGGGGCAGGTGTTTTTGATTTAGATAGTCGGGTACTACATAAAACAAAGCTGTTTGAAACCGAAAGGTCGATTTATACGGCACCAGAAAATATGATCAGCCGTTTCTTTTATCTCTATCGGAATGACGTATTCGTGGCATTTAAGCATAAGGGTCTGTTATTCTCACTTGCTAAAATGCTTCAGTTGCATGTCAAAGCAGTAGCTGTCCTTTTAAAAGCTCAAACGCTTCGTACAAAGCGGGCTAGTGCTGTTATAAAAGGTGCTTGGTCGGGCGTGGTGTTCTATTGGAAGCACAGATAAGTTCGTAATTACAACCTGTGAACGGTTTGGAGATCAATCAAAAGATAATTCCCTGTTGGAAGAACCATTAAAAAGTGTTTTACAACAGTCGGTTCCACCGAAGGAAATAATCAAATGACGTAACAGCAAAATAAAATAGTGATATACTGTTTGGTATTGACCTGGTGGTTTAATGCCATACGTTATTCAGTAAGGAAGTTATATTTATGAAGGGCATTATTTTGGCCGGTGGATCAGGAACGAGACTGTATCCCATTACAAAAGCGACCAGTAAACAACTGGTTCCAATTTATGACAAACCTATGATTTATTATCCGATGTCAGTTTTGATGTTGGCGGGTATTCAGGATATTTTGATCATTTCTACACCTGAATTTATTGAGTCTTTTAAGATTTTATTTGGGGATGGGGCTCAATTAGGATTAACGATTTCATATGCAATTCAGGAAGAACCACGGGGACTCGCCGAAGCCTTTATAATTGGCGAGGAATTTATCGGTGATGATGCTGTTGCACTGGTATTGGGCGACAATATTTATTATGGCGCAGGATTATCAGAATTGCTTCAAAGCTCCGCAAAGTTAACGGATGGGGCGATTGTGTTTGGCTATCAGGTTCACGATCCGGAACGATTTGGTGTTGTTGAATTCGATAATCAGATGCGCGCTGTATCTATCGTAGAAAAGCCGAAGCAACCAAAAAGTAATTTTGCAGTAACTGGTCTTTACTTCTACGACAATAATGTTGTGAAAATAGCTAAACAAATCGAACCTTCAGCGCGTGGTGAATTAGAGATTTCGGACATTAACTCAAAGTATCTCGAGATGGGAAAGCTACATGTTCAAATTATGGGCAGAGGGTATGCATGGCTAGACACTGGTACGCATGATTCATTGCTAGAGGCTTCGAGTTTTATTGCGACAATTCAGAAGCAACAGAATTTAAAGGTAGCGGCACTAGAAGAAATTGCGTTCCGAATGGGATACATATCCGGGGGACAACTCGTTGAATTGGCGCAACCATTGAAGAAAAATGACTATGGACAATATTTGCTCCGTTTGGCGGAGCAAGAAGGAGTTACGGATGCCAATTAAAATCATTCCAACAAAGTTACGGGACGTTAAATTAGTTGAAACTGAAGTCTTCGGTGATCATCGAGGATTTTTCACTGAGACATTTACCCGCAATAAATTTGAAGAAGCAGGGATTGATTTTGATTTTAATCAAGATAATCAGTCGCTTTCAACTCAACCCGGTGTACTTCGAGGCATGCATTATCAACTAGCGCCATACACGCAAACTAAGCTGGTACGAGTTGTGACGGGAGCTGTGTACGATGTCTTAGTTGATATGCGGAAAGGTTCACCTACTTATGGACAATGGGAAGGATATATTCTGAGCGAGTATAACCATCGTCAACTTCTTGTTCCAAGGGGGTTCGCTCATGGATTTATGACATTGACACCAAATGTTAACTTCGCTTATAAAGTTGATGGTTATTACGAGCCAAAGGCTGATAGAGGTATTGCTTTTGATGATCCTGAGGTGGGCATTGAATGGCCAATGTCGGTTGACCACTTGGTTATGTCCGAAAAAGACAAGGTTCATCCAAAGCTTTCTGAAGCAGAAAATAATTTTATTTATGGAGAAATTTAAATGTCACAATACAAGAATATTTTGGTGACTGGTGGTGCCGGTTTTATTGGTGCAAATTTTGTTCGATATGTCGTTGATGAGCATCCTGATGTTTTTGTTACAGTTCTAGACAAACTGACTTATGCTGGTAATGAAGCAAACCTTGCAGGATTGCCTGAGGATCGTGTTAAGTTGGTTGTTGGTGATATTGCTGATGCTGAATTGGTTGATAATCTGGCGAAAGAAGCAGATGCAATTATTCATTATGCGGCAGAAAGCCATAACGATAATTCTTTGAAGAATCCTTTGCCATTCATTCAAACCAATCTAATCGGTACTTATACACTAATAGAAGCGGCTCGAAAGTATGACATTCGATTCCACCACGTATCGACTGATGAAGTGTACGGTGATTTGCCACTGCGTGAAGACTTGCCTGGTCACGGTGAAGGTGAGGGCGAAAAGTTTACGCCAACGACACGCTACAATCCTTCATCGCCATATTCATCAACTAAGGCGGGGTCTGATTTGTTGGTTCGTGCTTGGGTTCGTTCTTTTGGGCTAAAGGCCACGATTTCAAACACATCCAATAACTATGGTCCATACCAACACATTGAGAAATTCATTCCACGACAAGTGACGAACATTATGAGTGACATCAAGCCAAAGCTATACGGTTCAGGTAAGAATGTGCGCGACTGGATTCACACTTACGATCATGCCACCGGAGTTTGGGCAATTTTAGAAAATGGTCGAATTGGTGAAACATACCTGCTTGGTGCTGACGGTGAACAAGATAACTTGACAGTACTTAAGATGATTCTACGAGATATGGGAAAGCGCGAAGATGATTTTGATTTCGTTCAAGACCGCGCAGGACATGATTTGCGTTACGCAATTGATGCTACTAAGACTCGCGAAGAACTGGGCTGGGAACCTAAATATACTGACTTTGAGTCTGGTTTAGAGGCGACTATTGCTTGGTATCGCGATAATGAAGATTGGTGGCAGCCTGAAAAGGCCGAGGTTGAGGCTAAGTACGCCGCAAATAACCAATAAAAAGGACTCGGACTTTTGTCCGAGCCTTTTTGATAAAGGAGAAGTGTGTTATGAAGTATATGGTAGTTGGTGCAAATGGACAATTGGGACAAGAATTGGTGCACCTGTTGAATGAGCGCAATGCTATTTATGTCGCTTTTGATTCTAAAAGCCTCGACATCACGGACAGAGATTTGGTTTTTAAAACATTGGAGTCAGAGCGCCCGGATGTTTTACTTGATGCGGCAGCGTATACGGCAGTGGATGCGGCAGAGGACGAAGGGAAAGACTTAAATTGGCGTGTCAATGCCGAAGGAACCAAAAATTTGGCCGATGCAGCTAAAACGGTCAATTCAAAGTTGATTTACGTTTCGACGGACTATGTTTTTGATGGGGGGAAAGTTGGACCATACATGGAGACGGATGATACTAATCCTCAAAATGAGTACGGAAAAGCTAAGTTGGCTGGAGAAAAATATGTTATTGAAAGCGGTGCTTTTAGCTATATAGTTCGCACGTCTTGGGTGTTTGGAGAATATGGAAAAAACTTTGTGTTTACGATGCAAGCATTAGGACGAAAATTGAGCGAATTATCGGTTGTTGACGATCAGCACGGACGTCCAACTTGGACCCGTAGCCTGGCGGAGTTTATGTTGTATTTGGTAACTACATCAGCCGACGAGGGCATTTATAATTTTAGTAATGACGGCGATACAACATGGTTTGGTTTCGCAGAAGAAATTTTAAAGGACAGTGATGTTGAACTTACGCCTGTTTCTTCTGAAAAATTTAAGACTAAAGCACAAAGGCCTAACAATTCTGTCCTATCACTTGAGAAAGCAAAAAGTACCGGCTTTGAGATTATCAGTTGGCAAGATGCCTTGCGTCTCTTTGAAGACAAGACGCTCCGATGAATGTCGATACTAAGACAATTAAATTAGTCGTCTTAACCCTATGAGTTATTGTGGTGTACCCCGAAAGTTAAATTAACTTTCGGGGTTTTAGTTTAGACTTCAAAAAAGATTAAGCAGCTGCAGAGATGAACTGTGTATCTGTATTCTTCGCAATTGAGTCGCATTTCTTTAGCTGTGAGAGATAGAAGGATCGCGAGAACTCAATCGAGGCAAGACAAAGTTAAAGCATAACTCAATAGCAATACCACGCATTTTAAATCTAATTGCTTGTAAAAGAATTAATTTGAAAAAGTACGCATTGTTCTACATGTGGTGATTAGAGTCTTGCTTACTCTCTTTTTTCTGAAATTGCGATTATATGTCGCTTAACGGTACGGAATTCTTAACGACGGAGTACACTAAGGAATTTTGTACACTTTGACATGCACCTATACAGTCAAATCATGCTTTTGTACAAGTAGCGAGGGGGCGGGAAAATGATGTCTAATGTTGAAATTGTAGGCTAGTTAAATTTTTTATAATGATTGTGGTCTGACGTGTTTGATAATGGATGGAAATGAAGTATGGTAATATGTGGTGGGGAATATTGTATTTGGAAGTAACTAAGTAAATATTTCTTTGAAGGAGAGTAGCTCAAGGAACGGTTTCTATGGCTAGCTTATATGTGATACAATTATCAAGGCAGGCTTTTAAACTGCCTAGGGTATTTTTAAGGATTGAGTATAGTATGTTGTATAAAAATTATGTAAAAAGAAGTTTAGATATTCTTTTCGCAGTTATTGGTTTGATAGTATCCGCCGTTCCAATGGTCATTATTGCACTGACCATCAAAGGTACATCAAAAGGCCCCGTTTTATTTCGGCAAGAACGGTATGGACTTGATTCAAAGCCATTCATTATGTATAAATTTAGATCAATGGCGTATGGAGCACCTGTAGTTGCAAATCAAGACTTTTCTAACATGGAAAATTACATGACGGGTGTGGGAGCTTTTTTAAGGAAAACTTCGCTAGACGAATTACCTCAGTTATGGAACGTGTTAAAGGGTGATATGTCATTGGGTCCTAGGCCACTGGCTGATACAGATTATGAGGTCATTAATCTTAGACAAGAAAACGGTGGAGATTCAGTTAGACCTGGAATCACTGGTCTGGCGCAGGTGAATGGTCGAAACAAGGTTACAAACGTTATGAAGGCTCAGTACGATTCAGAATATGCAAAAAAATTAAGCTTTTCCCTTGAAGTGAAAATTGTATGGTTGACATTTCGCGCGGTGTTTCTTCGAGAAGGCATTAATTATACAGACGATTCAGAATCTGTGGACGAAAAATAGTGTTTTTGTAGTTAGGATTGGCTTACTTGTTTCCATTATTTTATTAAGTAGTGATACAGATGAAAGTTTTAAAAACCTCTGATAAAATTGGTTGTATGCAATCAATTTTATCAGGGGTTTGTTTTAATCGTTTATTTTGCAAGAAGGTTCTGCTTTTTTCAATTCACAATCACACTGTAAAAATAATTAAAAGTATAGTGTAAATAACAATCTTTGATAATTTTATTTTTGGGTTGAACATTCTTACCACATCTTCCATTGATTTTGTAATCCAATTAAAAACATATGTTTATTTTGCAAAATTGAACGGCGTAAATAATATTTTAGGAATTTACAGGAATATGTATGTTAAGTGTCGATTTTTAATTAAGAAACATTGTTTAAACGTGTGCTTGCGAATAGGTGCCGTGTAAATACATTGAAAGTATTGGAGATAATATGCGAACAGCAATAATAATTGCCGGGGGATCTGGTAAAAGAATGCAGCAAGACATTCCAAAGCAATTTTTGAGTGTGAATGGAAAGCCAATACTAATCTATACAGTTGAATCATTTCAAAACCATCCTTTGATTGATCAAGTTCTCTTAGTTGTGAAGAATGGCTGGGAAGATATGGTTTGGCGTTATGTCGATCAGTACAAGCTAACAAAGGTGAAGTGGGTTATTGCTGGTGGGAAAATTGGTCAAGAGTCAATTAATAACGGGGTTCAATTTTTAAAAGATAAGATTTCAGGAAAAGATACCGTTGTTATTCACGATGGGATTAGGCCGATAGTCGACGATTATGTCCTTTCTGATGTTGTGCTCACTGCGGAAGAAAAAAGTAACGCTGTGTCTGCACTTCCATATAATGAACAAATTTTTTTGAAGGATGATGATGAGTCAACGTCTAACTATATTGACCGAAATACCATTATGAGAGTCATGACGCCACAAGCGTATCGGTTTGATTTGTTAGTCGATGGGTATGACAAAGCATTAGCAGATAACGTGGGGATGACAGATTCATCATACACAAATACGATGATGGTGGAGTTGGGGTATAAACTGTATTTTGCGCTCGGCTCTGAAAAAAATATAAAAATTACGCGGCCCGACGATTTATTAATTTTTAAGGCGCTGTTAGAACTTGGGGACTAATACGATGAATAGATTAAATGAAGTTTATCTTCATCAGCTTGATAAAGTCATTAGTGTTCGGAAAAGGGAACTTGCCCTTCTGAATGGGAAAAGTATTCTGATTATTGGTGCAAGTGGACTAGTTGGAACCTTTTTAATTGACGTATTGATGCGATTTAACCACGAGCACGAAGGAAGCATTTTAATTTTTGGCATGGCCAGAAATTTAACGAAGCTGACAAATAGATTCAGTGAATATGAAGGATCTTCACTTTTTTCAATTGTTCAAGCTGACGTAACCGAAGAAATGAAATTTGAACATCGAATAGACTTCATTTTGCATGGCGCCAGTAACACACATCCAATGGCTTATGCAACAGATCCGGTTGGAACGATATTAACCAATGTCCTGGGGACCAAATCGGTGATGGATTTTGCTAGTGGAAAGGGTACGGAAAGAGTGCTGTTTTTGTCTTCAGTTGAAATATATGGGGAGAACGCTGGGGATGTCGAATTATTTGATGAACAATATCTGGGTTACATCGATAGCAATACGGTCCGGGCTGGTTACCCAGAAGCAAAAAGAGTGTCGGAGTCGTTGATACAAGCGTATAGAAGTCAATTTGGTGTAAATGCTGTTATAGCCCGTTTAAGCCGAGTTTTTGGTCCTACAATGCAATTGGGTGACTCTAAGGCATTGTCCCAGTTCATTGCGAACGGTGTAAATGAACGTGACATAGTGTTAAAAAGTGCGGGCACCCAGAGGTTTTCGTATACATATGTCGGTGATGTGGTTTCAGCTATCTTGCTATTATTGTTTGCGGGTCTAGATGGAGCGGCATATAACGTTTCGGATGCGGAATATAATCTGTCTCTTGGAGAGATGGCCGAACTAATAAGTCATATTAGTGGCACACAGGTTGTCTATGAAATCCCTGATGAAATTGAATCTAAAGGATATTCGAAGGCGACAAGAGCTCTTATGGATGCAACTAAGCTCCAACGCCTTGGTTGGCATTCTGTTTTTGAAATGCGTGAAGCACTATCCGAAACAATTAATATTTTGAAAGAGAAATGATGTTATGAGTGTTAAATCTCTATATGAGAAATTCCAAAAAGTCAGACCAAGTTTATTGTTTATTGGTTTTACCTTATTTGTGATTTCTTGGGTCATGAAGTATGGCGCACCTGGTGGATTCGAAGAGACTGTATTTTGGACTAATGTTGGTCGTTATATAGCGATATTTATAATCGTTATAGGGCAGCCAATCTCGTTCAAGAAGAATGCAATTATAATTGGTCTATGGATGTTTTATAATATTTATGAATTCGTTCTTAGCATAAGTGGCGTACACTTGGTACAAGTACATCAAGTTTCTGCGTACTTACTGGATATCGGGGTGTACATTCTTATGGCTATTTCGTTGGCAAGTAGCCTTTCTAATAAAATGGAATTAGTCTGGGAGTCTGTACAGGTAGGCTTGACGCTTTCATTAGGGTGGATGGCGTTTCTCTTCCATTCTGAGCTGATGACGTATGCGCCAGACTTGCTCGCTGGAGTCTTTGAAAATAGTCGAATAGCTCGTGTTGGCATCGGTTTTTATAATGTTAATATTTTAGGGGGGCTGTCAGGATTGCTAGTGTTTGTTTCTTTGGTGAATGTCTTTAGAAGTAAATTCCGGTATTCTTCTGCAGTTACGGCTTTGTTTGGCCTATATTTATTGTTAAATTCTGGTACAAGATCATCAATGCTTGCCTTGATAGCAACACTGGCAGCCTTTGCATTTTGGCTTGGTGTAGGAAGACGAAATCGTGTCGCGGTTTATTTCTTGTTACCAGGTACTTTTTTTATTGGCGAGTTCGCGTATGGCCTATTTATGGGAACTGTTAACCAGACGTCAGCTGTAGCTCGTATAATAAGTTCGCTTACTTCTAAACGCTCGGAATTGGGAACGATTGCATTCGAACAGTTGAGTAACTCTTCGAAAATACTTTTTGGAACAGGCATGCGAATTCAAGCGAACATTCGAGATACCTTTTTTGCAGATTGGTCTGGAAGTTACGGTTTGGATGGCGAACCACAATGGTTTGTTTTTACAACAGGTGTAGTGGGTGCATTAATAACTTTGGTAATTGTTACAGTAGCAATGTATTACGTGGGTAAAAAATCTCTGACAGGATTCTTGTTTATGGTTTATTTTGGTACGATGATGACGTTTGAGCATGTGTTCTTCAATAGTCAGAGCGTTTCTGGCGCCAGTGGTCTTTTACTTACAGTGTTGTTTGTGGTGTTGTTGGGGGGTGCAGAGATACCTTTGCTTAGGAGACGTAGATTGCGATGAGAAGTAAACTAGACAAGATAATTGCCGGAGTTTTAGCCATATTATTAATTCTGTTGTTTGTTAATGGTAACCACGTATCTCCAAAAGAAAGAATGTACGAAGACAAAGTTAATCAAGTTAATACGCAGATTTATAACCGGGTACTAAGCAGTCAGGCGTGGTTTGTTAAACATCGGTCTAGTGAATTGCCGTTGGGAACAACTCGGAATAACTTGCCATGGGAGGTTGCAAAAACTCCTAAAGAGGCCTACGAATTCGTAATGTCTGTTGATGTGCCGGCACAAAAACAAATTCAGATTTATGTTGCTGATTTTCACAAATGGGAGAAACCTAATAAGTATTCGCCAGAAGACGTTAAGCGATATAAAACTAAGTTATATGTTTTAACTGAGAATCAAAAAGAAAACTATCAATTACAGCTAAATCAATTGAGGATGGAATATAAAAAGGCTGTCAATAATCGTTTGAAAGAACTTGACAAGATTGCTAAAGCGAAAGAAGCCAGCGAGGTTGCTTCGCAAAGATATGCAGAGTCCGTGGCTGCGTCAATTAGTGAACAAGCAAGTATAGCTGTAAGTATTAGTGCGCGAAGCCAATTAGTCGATGATAGCATAGCTACAAGTAAGAGCAAGTCAGCACAATCGTCGGTAAGTACGGTGGCGGAAGTGGCGCAAGACACTTTCGGGACTACTAACGGTGCATCAAGTTCACACTACTCAGATGCTGACGAAAGTTCAGAGTCATCTTCTAGTTATGAGTCCAGTTCTGAAGCACCGGCATATTCGTCTTCATCTGAGAATGTCGATAACGATACTATAAACAACTAGGAGAGCTTTATGCTTAGAAAAAAGATAAATTGGTATGAGTGGCTGACGGGCAATACTTTTTCGTTCGGCCGCGTTGACCATACACCGTACACAAAAGCGATGGCGTTTAAACGAGACAATACTGTCCAGTTTGGCCTAGATGCAAGTCCTAATGAGAGTTATTGGCGTATTGACGACGATGTACTTGCCATTATGGATGAATCACATAATCCAACGACAACGTTTCAGCTACTTGCAGTTGATGCAGCGGATGCGTTGGTTGGAACATTCGTGGCTGATGAAACGATTCATCATGAGATTCGTGTTGTTTCAAATAGCGAAAGCACACTTGATGTAGCAAACAAAATTAGAGAGCATGTGGATCACAGTGTGACGAAGTTACAACGCTCTCTTCTTGCTACAACGATGACAAATCCGCAAAATGTCCGACACCGCATTCGAGTGGCGTTTGTATTAAACGCGGTTGAGACGCTAGACGCACAACTACCTTTAATTCAGGCGGCGGTGGCTGATGAGCGTTTTGAAGTCCGTATACTAACGTTTGATCGAATTTTCCGTGGTCGTGTGCAAGCGGGTACAAAAGAACGTTTAGATAAAATGTTGCTCGAGGAAGGTCTGTTTGTTGTTGAGGCCAGCGGTAATGCGGAAATTGATGTGAATCGTCTTCGTGACTGGCAACCTGATTTTCTCTTCCGACAATCAGAATGGGATCAAGACTTCCCTGTCGAGTTGTCGGCAGATAATCTGTATTGGACGCGCATTGCGCACACATCATATGTGATTACGGAAAACCTAGTCTTTAATCCGAATGGTGATTTGCCGTTCTTTATGTTGGATTATTATGAAAAGGTTTGGCGTTATTTCATTTCGAATGATTTGACGGTTGATGATAAGGCGTTGCTTGCCAAGACGTTTATTTCTGAGGATGCTTTTAAGGCTGTTGGATCAGTGAAAGCTGTTCAATTAAAACAATTGGTGCCTGAGTGGCCTGTCCAGACGACAAAGAAAAAGGTTATTTGGATGCCACATCACTCAATTGGTAATCAATGGTTTGCGTTTGGGACGTTTGATAAAACCTATCAAGCAGTGCTTGAGTGGGCTAGAAATCATCCAGAGTTTTCAATTGTGCTTAATCCACACCCTAGTTTAAAGGCGGTTATCGCCAATGGGGATGGAGATATTTCTAGTGATGAATACGAGGCATTTTTGGAAGAGTGGAATAAGCTCGATAATACTGAATACTTTGTTGGTAAAAGCAGTTATGCTGCAGTAGCGGCAGCAGATGTTATTCTATCGGATGGCATTAGCGTTTTGTACGAAGCACAAGTTATCGGTAAGCCAATTGTTTACATTGAAAACGAAGGGCACGTACAGTTTACTTCGTTTGGTGAACGACTAATGGCAGGTGTTCATCGATTCGATGACATAGCTCTTGCATTGGGAGCCGTGGAACGACTAAGTGAGACTGAAGATGATTTGGCGGATGTTCAAAAGGAAAATGTAAAACCTTGGCTTGCAGTTGCGCAACCAGAACAAGTCATTCTACAAGAAATGGTCGATGAGTTGAGCAGTTCTACTCAACATATGATTCGCTAGTAAAAACTAAATAAGACAAAGTTTGGTTTAGGCCGCTGATTTCGTAATACAGGAATCAGCGGCCTTTTTGTAAACGCAATCGTTGTGTTTTTAGCACTCTGAAATTCAGAGTGCTAAAATTGTTGACAAGGGTCTATAGAGCGTGTATTATAATAATCGTTAGCACGAAGTAGTTGAGAGTGCTAAGAGAGGTGAAGCGTATGTTAACAGAACGGCAGCGGTTAATTCTAGCCGCAATAATTCAAGATTACGCAAAAACCGGTAAAGCTGTTGGATCAAAAACATTGCTTGAAGAATTAGGGCTAGCTGTTAGCTCAGCCACGGTTCGCAATGAGATGGCCTCATTGGAAGAGCAAGGTTTGTTGCAAAAGGAACATACATCGTCGGGGCGGGTGCCATCACAACGTGGTTATCGTTACTATGTAGATAAGATTATGCGTAGCGAACGTATGACCCAGGTTGCCCAGCAATCTCTTGAACGTGTTTTCAATCGTAATTTTCAACAAATTGACGACTTGATGCAGACGATGGTGACTGAATTAGCAAATATAACAGGTTACACGGTGGTTGCATTGAAGCCGGAATCAGTTGACACGCGATTGTCTGGGTTCCGGCTAGTACCGGTCGACGGTCAACAAGTGATGGCGATTATCGTCACGAACGACGGCCAGGTTACAAGTCAGAGTTTTAGGCTACCCGAGGGAATGGATGTACGTGGTCTGGATGACATGGTGCGCTACATTAATCAAACATTGGTTAATCAACCGATTGTTGATGTGTTGCTAACGTTGTCAGGAGATCTACCATTAAAGATGGAACGCACAATTCGGACGCCAGTTGCATTCTTGCAATTGTTCGGCGACGTTTTGGCCCGTTCAATTCGCGATAAGGTGTTTGTTGGTGGTCGACTAAATGTGTTGGACTACACGGACGACACAGAGCTACAAGAAATCAAGCAATTGTTGCAATTGCTTGACGCGCCAAGTGCAATGCGCCAGGTAATGGGGAACGCAAACGATGGGGTGTTAATTCAAATTGGGGATGAAAACGGGAACAGCTTGTTGTCACCATACAGTTTGATTTCAGCCACATATCGCGTGCCACAACATGGTGTTGGTGCGCTGGCAGTGCTTGGACCGACAGCAATGCGTTACGCGGATGTTGTTAATTTGGTAGATGCCTACCGCAGTACATTATCAACACAGTTATTAGAATATTATCGTTAGAAAAGAGGTGTGAGCATGGCAGAGGATAAGCAAACTCCTGAAGAAGAAGTTGTAGAAGAAACGGTTGAGACACCGGATGTTGACACCGACGCAACGGCGGATGTAGATCCAATCGTTGCGCTAGAAACGAAGATTGCAGAAGCGGAAGAAAAAATCGCTGAAGCAGAAGACAAGTACTTGCGTGCTCATGCAGAAATGCAAAACATGCAAACACGTTATGCAAAGGAACAAGCAACGGCAGTGAAGTACGCTAGCCAAAACTTGGCAAAGTCAGTTTTGCCAGCGCTTGATAATTTGGAACGTGCATTGCAAGTTGAAGCAGACGATGCGGCGGCACAACAAATCAAGACGGGAGTCGAGATGGTGTACAAGACGCTTGTATCTGCTTTGGAAGATAACGACATCAAGGCCGTTGGTGCCGAAGGTGAACCGTTTGACCCTAACTTCCACCAAGCAATCCAATCTGTACCGGCTGATGATGATCACCCAGCAGATACGATTGCTCAGGTTCTTCAAAAGGGTTACGTCTTGGCGGACCGCGTGATTCGCCCAGCAATGGTAGCTGTTTATAACTAAACAACTAGTCATTTATTTAATAAAACAAAAAACTGATCAATAAGAGGTAAAGTAATTATGTCAAAGATCATTGGAATCGATTTGGGAACTACAAACTCAGCTGTTGCCGTTTTGGAAGGTGGACAACCAAAGGTTATCACTAACCCTAATGGAGGTCGCACGACACCATCAGCTGTTTCATTTAAGAACGGCGAAGTGCAAGTTGGTGACACGGCAAAGCGCCAAGCCATCACGAACCCTGACACGATTTTGTCAATCAAGTCACACATGGGCGATGCCAACTACAAGGTAACTGTAGATGGCAAGGACTACACACCACAAGAAATCTCAGCAATGATCTTGCAATACATCAAGAAGTACGCTGAAGACTACCTAGGTGAAACGGTTGATAAGGCTGTCATCACGGTTCCTGCATACTTTAACGATGCCCAACGTCAAGCTACGAAGGACGCCGGAAAGATTGCTGGATTGGAAGTTGAGCGTATCATCAACGAGCCAACGGCTGCTGCTTTGGCATACGGTTTGGACAAGTTGGAGAACGATGAAAAGGTTCTTGTTTACGACTTGGGTGGTGGAACGTTTGACGTTTCTATCCTTGAGTTGGGTGACGGTGTCTTTGAAGTTTTGTCAACGAACGGTGACACGCACCTTGGTGGTGACGACTTCGACGAGAAGGTTATCGACTGGTTGGCCGAGAACTTTAAGAACGAGCACGGTGTTGATTTGAAGGCTGACAAGTTGGCCTTGCAACGTTTGAAGGATGCTGCAGAGACGGCAAAGAAGACGTTGTCATCAGCTAACGAAGCACAAATCGACTTGCCATTTATCACGGCAACGAACGAAGGTCCTTTGCACATTCAAACGACTTTGACGCGTGCCCAATTCAACCAATTGACGGCTGACTTGGTAAAGCGTGCTGAAGAGCCAGTTCGCAACGCTTTGAAGGATGCTGGTTTGTCAATGAACGACATCGACAAGGTTATCTTGAACGGTGGTTCAACGCGTATTCCTGCTGTGCAAGAGTCTGTTAAGGCTTTGACTGGTAAGGAGCCTGATCACTCAATCAACCCTGATGAAGCCGTTGCTTTGGGTGCTGCCGTACAAGGTGGTGTTATCACTGGTGACGTTAAGGACGTTGTTTTGCTTGACGTTACGCCATTGTCATTGGGTATCGAAACGATGGGTGGTGTGTTCACGAAGTTGATCGACCGCAACACGACGATTCCTACGTCAAAGTCACAAGTGTTCTCAACTGCTGCTGATAACCAACCAGCTGTTGACATCCACGTTTTGCAAGGTGAGCGTTCAATGGCTGCCGACAACAAGACGTTGGGTCGCTTCCAATTGACTGACATTCCTGCTGCACCACGTGGTGTACCACAAATCGAAGTTAAGTTTGACATCGACCGTAACGGTATCGTTTCTGTATCTGCTAAGGATTTGGGAACGAACAAGGAGCAAAAGATTACCATCCAAAGCTCTGGTTCATTGTCAGACGAAGAAATTGAGCGTATGATGAATGACGCCAAGGCTAACGAAGAGGCCGACAAGAAGCGTAAGGAAGAAGTTGACTTGCGCAACGACGTTGACCAATTGATCTTCCAATCAGAAAAGACTTTGGAAGAAGTTGGCGACAAGTTGCCTGATACTGACAAGAAGCCAGTTGAAGACGCAGTTGCTGAGTTGAAGGCTGCTAAGGAAGCTGACAACTTGGATGACATGAAGACGAAGAAGGAAGCTTTGGAGAAGGTTGCTCAAGAATTGGCAGTTAAGTTGTATCAACAAGCTGCTCCTGAGCAAGGTGCACAAGCTGCTGACGGTGCTTCATCAAACGATGACAACACGGTTGACGGTGACTTCGAAGACGTTTCTGACGACAAGAAGTAATTTAGTAACTAAAAACACACTCTTAACTACCCCTATGGTTACTGAGTGACACGAAGCGAGGCCGCAATGCCTCGCTTTGTGATACATATTGAGAAAATTGGGAGGATTGGCCTCATGAACAACACAGAGTTCTACGAGCGTTTGGGCGTTGATAAGAGCGCTTCACAAGATGAGATTAAGAAGGCTTACCGTAAGCTATCAAAGAAGTATCACCCAGACATCAACCATGAGGAAGGTGCCGAGGCGAAGTACAAGGAAATCCAAGAAGCCTATGAGACGCTTGGTGATGAGCAAAAGCGTGCCATGTACGACCAATACGGTGCAACCGATGGTCAAGCTGGCGGCTTTGGCGGTCAAGGTGGTTTCGGCGGTTTTGGTGGCGGTCAATACGGCGACTTCTCAGACCTTGGTGACATCTTCAGCCAAATGTTTGGTGGTGGCTTCCAAGATCCAAACCGTCCTCGTAAGGGTCAAGATTTGCAATATCGCATGAACTTGACGTTTGAGGAAGCTGTTTTTGGTAAGGAAACGACAATTTCATATACTCGTTCAACGGAGAACGGTGGACAAGAGAGCAAGGAGTTGAAGGTGACGGTACCAGCTGGTGTCGAAAACGGTCAACAAATGCGCTTGTCAGGTCAAGGTGAAGCTGGTTACAACGGTGGCCCTTACGGAGATCTGTTCGTGGTCTTCCGTGTTGCGCCTTCAAAGGATGGCTTTGAGCGCGATGGTGGCACGATTTACTCACGTGTTGCGATTGATTATGCAACGGCTGTCCTTGGTGGTGAAATTGAGGTTAAGACCGTTAACGGCTTGAAGAAGTTGAAGATTCCAGCCGGAACGCCAACTGAAGCAAACTTCCGTCTCCGTGGCCAAGGTGCACCATTTATGCGTGGTGGCCAAGGTGATCACATTGTGACGATTTACGTTGATGTGCCTAAGAAGTTGAACAAGGACCAAAAGAAGGCCCTTGAAGCCTTCCAAGCTGCGATGAGCGGTGAGCACAAGAAGGGCTTCTTCGGATAATTTAAAATTTTAAGGGAAGATGGCAACCATTTAAGGTTCGTCATCTTTTTTTATGGCAAAATAGGCTAATAGGAAAAGGTGATAAACATGTTGCTAGCAGATTTTAAATTGTCAACGGCTGGTATGCCGATTGATCGGCTGTTGGCAGCAAGAGTTGATGACGAGATTGTACCATTGCGGTTGGTCGGGATTGATAACGACCAGCTAGTATTAGGCACCGATGTAGACCGACAAGTCACACTATCGGACGTCATCGCTTTAGAAGATAATAATTTGAACCTGGTTGTGCGGGATGATGCACAACAATTGCACCCTGTTTTTGGTTACCGTGTGGTTGCGGAACAGTTGGTGCTAGGTTAAAGTGGAGAGAGACATGCAGAAGCGTTTAAGATGGCTGATTGTTAGTTTGCTGGTACTTATGGTAGTTAGCGTTGCGACATTTATTTATGTCTCAGGGCATAACCCAGGCAGAAAAAACACAATCGCTGAAAACAGTGTTACCAAGCGAACGGAATCGATGATGAAATCGGCTGGTTCTTCGTCAGGAAATGGCGGGCAAGCGACTGATATCGATCGAGAATCATCTAACTTCGTTGGCGAAGGTCAATTGAGTCGGGTTGGTCAATATCGGTTGACGGCTGATGGTATCGAGCAAAAATTAATCAAGCTGAAGTCAGTCAATAAATTTATCCAGGCTGGTGATATGTCATATCAGGTGACGGGAGTAGCGGTTGTACGCGAAAAAGCGCGCGACGATAAGGCGTTAGGTGTCGCGCGACGCTTATATAACGTACCTGATTTGCCAGCGACATATTACACAGTTACAATGTCTTATGCGTTGGTGAACGGGTCGGTTCGAACTGTTGCGACGCGAGGTGTGACTACGGCGGCGTTTAATCACGCTGAGACGATGTCACGCCTGACTGGCTTGGTAAATAACGGTCAAGTTTTAAGCATGGGAATTGTGCCGGGTGATAGCGCGAACGGGTCGGTAACAGTGGTTGTGCCGAAGAAGATTGGAAAAAACGTTGATGAAGTAGCGCTCCAATTTTCAGCGCTGTTCGATTCACGTGGGGTACAAGTTACTAAAGCAACAAAACCATTAAAGGTGAGTTTTTAGGATAGGGTAATCGGTATGAAAAAGGCATTATTAGGATCATTAGTTGGTGTGTTAGTTGTCGGTGGTGGTGTTGCTGCGGCGGTCTTTATGACACAAGATAACGGCGTTAAAACGCAAAGCAAAGCACACGAAAGTTCAGTAACAAAGCCATTGCAAGATGGTAAGGTTCAAAAGAGTAGTCGCTATTCAGTTCCCGAAAAAGATCTGAAGAATAGTAACTACGTGTCATCCGGTGCGGCAAGTAAAGTTGGGGAATACACGATTAACCAGCAGGGTAATAAAGCTGAGTTAGCGGAACAATCAAAAGTGACGGGTCAACTTGATAATGGACAAGTGTCATATAAGATAGATTCTGTAAGAAAGATGGCAAATTCGCCAGCAACTGATGAAGCAATTCAAATGGCTCAAATGGCATTTAACACACGCAATATTACAGGTAACTACACCACTTTGATTGTACGCTATACGGTAACGAATAATGCTGCAGCAACGATTATTACAGACGGTGTTAATTCGGCTGAATTTAGCGATGGTAGTGTTGTTTCTGTTCAGGGTGGTGGCTTGGATAATGATCACACACTTGTGTCAGGGGTTGAACCTGGGCAAACTAAAGAAACATTTGTTGCACTATTAGTGCCTCAATCTTTGGTGGTTTCCGTGAAAAATGTGGCCTTGCAATTTGCACCGACGTATCAAGATGGTCAACAATTGACTGGAGCCTCAGAGTCGTTGGACGTCAACTTCTAACGGGCACGGTCTGTCAAAGACTTGCTAAAAATGGTAAACTAATAGTTAGCTTTAAACCGTCAGTATGGCGGTTTTTTATTTGGTAGAGATGAAAGATAAGGAGTTCCGAAGCCATGCAAATCGAGTTTTTAGGAACTGGTGCCGGCGTTCCAGCGCGTTTTCGTAATGTGACGAGTATCGCGCTACGCCTGCTTGAAGAAATTAATTCCGTTTGGTTGTTTGATGCCGGTGAAGGCACGCAAATCCAAATGTTGAGTTCAACAATTCGACCACGAAAGGTTGATAAGATTTTTGTGACCCACTTACACGGTGATCACATCTATGGATTGCCAGGATTGTTGTCATCACGCTCATTCCAAGGCGGTGAAGATGAGCTGGTTATCTATGGACCTCATGGTATCAAGCAATTCGTTGAAACGAGTTTGCGTGTGGCGCAAACGCACCTGACATATCCACTTAAGTTTGTGGAATTGCCTAACGAAGGTGGCGAAGTGTTGCGCACGGACAAATTTACAGTGACAGCTTTGCCTTTGGACCACAAGATTTTGTCATTTGGTTACCGCGTTGTGGAACATGACCACGCTGGTGAGTTGTTGGTTGATCGTTTACGTGAGATGAATGTGCCAGCTGGGCCGCTTTACGGTGAATTGAAGCGTGGTAAGGATGTGACGTTGCCTGATGGTCGTACGATTAAGAGTGCCGATGTTATTGGTCCGGCCAAGAAGGGTCGTACCGTGACAATTCTGGGTGATACGCGTAAGACGCCTAATTCTGTTGTTTTGGGGCGTGATGCTGATGTGCTGGTTCACGAATCAACTTACGGCAAGGGTGAAGGTAAGCAAGCCCGTAATCACTACCACTCAACGAGCATGCAAGCTGCTGATGTGGCGAAGGAAGCCGGGGCTGGTCGTTTGTTGTTGACACACATTTCAGCGCGCTATGCGGGTAAGTCAGCGAATGAGCTTGCCTACCAAGCACGTACGACGTTTGAAAACACACGTGTCGTGAATGACTTTGATGTCTTTGACATTCCGTTTGGGAAGCAAAGTAACAGCAAGCCAATCAAATTAACACCGGTTGATGATGATGAAGAACTAGAAGGATAGGGGGACCAAACGATGATTTCACCACGCTATCAATGGGATTTTCCAGCTGTAGCCAATGAAGGGGCTGCCAAAGAAATCGCTGAGACATTCGGTGTTTCAGATTTGGTCGCCAAAATCTTAGTTAATCGTGGCTATGACACGATTGAAAGTGCCAATGCCTTTTTGCGGCCAGGGATGGATGCGCTGTATGATCCATTTTTGTTGCACGATATGGATGTGGCAATTGAACGAATCATGACCGCTATCGACAACGGTGAAAAGATTGTCGTGTACGGTGACTATGATGTCGATGGTATTACCAGTACAGCCATCATGACGTGGGCCCTTGAGTTGATGGGTGCCGATGTGAGTTATTATGTGCCGAACCGTTTTAACGACGGCTACGGGCCTAATATGGCGCAATATCAGCGCTTGGCTAGCGAAGGGATGCAGTTGTTGATTACAGTTGACAATGGTGTCTCTGGTCGTGAAGAAGTAAATTGGTTGATGGCCAATGGTGTGGATGTCATTGTGACGGATCACCACGAATTGCCAGAACAATTACCCGATGCAGTTGCAGTTGTGCACCCACGTCACCCTGAAGGACATTACCCATTTGGTGGGCTTTCAGGTGCTGGTGTCGCTTTCAAGGTAGCGTCAGCTTTGCTGGAAGAACCGGCCGACGAGGTGATGGACCTAGCTGCCTTAGGTGCGGTTGCCGACGTGATGGAACTAGTTGATGAGAATCGTGCGATTGTGGCGATGGGCTTGGCGAACTTAAAAGAAGATCCACGCCCTGGGTTGGCGGCTTTGTTAGAAGTTGCCGGTACTGCGCAAGCTGACATTGATTCAATGACGATTGGTTTCACGATTGGACCACGTTTGAACGCGTTGGGACGTATGGCCGATGCAACAGACGGCGTACGTTTGTTGTTGTCAGACGATCCTGAAGAAGCCAGTGAATTGGCCAAGCGAATCGACAAGTTGAATCGTGAGCGCCAAGACTTGGTGGCGTCAATCTCTGAAGAAGCCCTTGCTCAAGCAGCCACACTGGCAGCAGATCCAGTATTGGTGGTTGCTGGCAGTGGCTGGCACGAAGGTGTTTTGGGAATTGTTGCCAGCAAGTTAGTTGAAGCAACTGGCAAGCCAGCGATTGTCTTGAATGACGAAGATGGCCAAATGAAGGGTTCTGGTCGTTCAGTGGCCGCCTTTGATTTGTTTGCGGCACTTGATGGACACCGTGATCTGTTGACGGCGTTTGGTGGTCACGCCAGCGCAGCGGGGATGACGATTCCAACGGCTAACCTCCAAGCAGTGCGGGATGTTTTGCGTGAAGAGGCAGCCAATCAACATTTGGCTGAAGCTGGTTTGCCTGAAATTCGCATTGCAGCTGAAGTGACAGCAAAGGACTTTAACCGACAAAACTATGAACAACTACAGGTGTTAGCGCCATTTGGTGAGGGGAACCCTGAACCGTTGTTTGCTGTTAATTTGGCGGGTGTCCAGAACGTGAAAACGATGAGTGAAGGCAAGCACTTACGTTTTACAGCAGAAACGTCTGCCGGAACGTTGCCGGTGGTTGCGTTTGGTCGTGGGCCACTGGCTGAAGATTTAGCCGGTCGCTTTGAGTCAATTCGCATCGTGGGTACGATGAGCGAGAATAGTTTCCGTGGGGATGTGTCATATCAAATGATGCTGACAGATATCGAAGCGAAAGGCTCATCGTTATTGGACTGGCGCACAACGCGTTTGACGACGCAAACATTTGCTAATCCGGCGACCTATATTTTCTTTAACAAGAAACACTACGAACAGCTAGCGCCAACAATTAAGGCACCAGCTGAAGCGGTGTATTGGGAAGATGCCTTCAATCGCACTAGCGTTGGCACAATGGCCTTTGTGGATATTCCTGATGATATGTCACAGCTTGGTGATTTGCTAAAGTTTGTACCAGCCGGTCGTTTGGCACCGATTTTTTATGCCAAAACACCGGCTTATTTGCAAAAAGTCCCTTCAAAAGCAGACTTTGCAAAGGTATATAAGTTTGCCCGTTCATTCCAAGATATCGCACTGAGAACGCAATATGATGCGGTTTTGGCGCACTTGGGGATGGAACGTTCGATGTTAACGTTGATATTACAGGTGTTTTTGGACGCAAAGTTTGTTACAATAGTTGATGGTGTTTTAAATGCCGTACCTGAGCCAGCGCCAATGGCGTTAGAGGAAACTGCTAGTTATCAGCAATTCCTGGCTCGTCGGCAACTTGAAGAGCAATTGATTTACAGTTCAACTTCTGAATTGGAATCGTTGCTCACGAACCTAAGTAAGCAGGAGAGCTAAGCAGATGTTGGATTTGCATGATTACGTTGCCTCAATCCCTAACTTCCCAGAAGAAGGGGTTACGTTCCGCGACATTACGCCTTTGTTGGCAGATGGTGCCGCTTATGCGGAAGCAACGCGTCAAATTACTGAATTCGCTAAGGAACGTGGTGTTAACGTTATCGTTGGCCCAGAATCACGCGGATTCTTGGTTGGGGCACCGGTTGCCCACCAAATGGGTATCGGATTGATCCCAGCCCGTAAGCCAGGCAAGTTGCCTCGCGAAGTTATCAGCCAAAGCTACAAGCTAGAATATGGTGAAGCAACTTTGGAAATGCACAAGGACGCTATCAAGCCTGGTGATAAGGTGTTGATTACGGACGACTTGTTGGCCACTGGTGGTACGATTGAAGCCACAATTAAGTTGGTTGAAGCCCTTGGTGGTGAAGTCGTTGGTTTGGCTTTCTTGATTGAGCTTAATGCTTTGCACGGTCGTGATCGTCTTGACGGTTACGAGTTGTTGGCATTGATGAATTACTAACAAAAATAGGACCATCTGTTCAGATTTGAACGGATGGTCCTTATTTTTTAATAAATTGAATCGCGATACAAACCGACAACTTTGCCGAGAATCGTAATGTCAGTGGTGATAACTGGTTCGTGGTTATCATTTTCGGGTTGTAAGCGGTATTGTGATGCCTCGCGGAAGAAACGTTTGATTTGGGTTTGACCGTTATCTGGCTTTGCCACAACGATGTCACCGTTGTCCGCATCATTTTGACGACGCACAATCATGTAGTCGCCATCTAGAATGCCGATGTTAATCATGGCGTTACCACGGTTACGGATCATGAATAGATCACCTTCGAAACGAATCAAATCATCTGGCACAGGGAAGTAATCAACAATGTGATTGCTTAACGGTTCATCAGATGTCAGGGGTTCGTTTTCGTCCATAATTGGCATCATGGTCTTGTTTGGCTCGTGAAGGCCAAGCGCCTTGATGCCTTCCGGCGTGACGTCGATTGCGCGTGGCTTATCGGGGTCCTTGTGAATAAAACCCTTCTTTTCCAAACGACTTAAGTGACCATGCACCGTTGATGATGACGATAGGCCAACGCCTTCACCAATCTCTCGAACGGTTGGCGGATACCCTTTTTCGAGTTGTTTTTCGTAAACAAAACGGAGGATCGCAATTTGATTACT
Organism: Weissella confusa; assembly: GCA_001436895.1. GTDB lineage: Bacteria > Bacillota > Bacilli > Lactobacillales > Lactobacillaceae > Weissella > Weissella confusa. The sequence goes on along the minus strand of JQAY01000006.1, from coordinate 120,886 downwards.
TTCTTTTTCGGCCATGAGCTGAAGGACCTCCTAATTCGAATATATTACTATCTATTTTACTTTTTATTCGGGTGGAAATAAAGTGGGTGCAGGAATGATTGCGTTTTCGTGTTAAAATAGATGAAAAGCAGATAAAGGTGGTGAAAACCATGGCAGAAACAGAACGTATGATGGCTGTTCGTACCCGCATTAATGAATTGGCAGCCAAGGCGAAGACGCCTGAAGGATTGACTGACGACGAAATTGCAGAGCGTGCAGAATTGCGTACGGAGTTCTTGGATAACTTCAAGGCTGCTTTCCGTTCACAAGTTGAAATGTTGCAAGTTTTCGATGAAAACGGCAATGAAGTCACACCTGAAAAGGTGAAGGACATTCAACGTGACAAGGGATTGCGTGACAACTAGTGAGTATTTTGGGAAGAAACCCAGGATAACCTAGTCAAACGGGCGTTTATTCGCTACAATAATATACGAATAACATAATGGAGTAATATGATGAGCACTAGTATTTGGATTTTGATTGTCATCCTTGCCGCAGTCTTGGGTGCAGTTGCAGGGTTCTTCTTGGCACGTCGCTCAATGCAAACGTACTTGAAGAACAACCCACCTATCTCAGAAGAGATGATGAAGTCAATGATGGCTTCAATGGGTCAAAAGCCTTCACAAAAGCGTTTGAACCAAATGATGGCTCAAATGAAGGCACAATCACAAGCTTCTTCAAAGAAGTAATTTGTAAAAAGACTACCTCGGTAGTCTTTTTCTTTTTGAAAAGAGATCACTATGTCATTAAAACGCATGCTGCAGTGCGTCGAAGTAACGACTTAGTGTGGTGTTAAGATTAACCCGTTTTTTGGATTCTTTTGAGTGTTGGACTGACTAAAAAGATTTTGGTATTGTATCAAATTCTTTTTTGGTCAGTTTTTTTGAATATAAAGCTTTATGTATTGTTAGGCGTAGCTATGGAGTGTCCTAAATGAAGGGCTTTCAATTGATGTACAAAGTTACAAAATGGTAACATATTTATATAGGTTTAAGAGTAATGTGAGGGGACATGTTATGAAATATAAATTGTATAAAGCTGGTAAGTTTATTGTAACGGCTAGCATCATGTTGGGGTCTGTGATGATGATTTCACAGGGGGATGCACATGCGGATACCGAAGATTCAAATTGTTTATGCGACACAACTCAAGTGGAACGGTCTCAGGAGAAACCGTCGAATAGTGTCACGTTGGCAACAAACGGTGTAGCTTCAGAAGATAATCCTGAAGTGTGAATTCTGAGGAAAAAGAAATCTAGAGTGGGGAGAATAGCGACGTAACTAGTGATGCTAGCCCAGAAAACGATGGCACAACTTCAACATCGGTCGAGAATGAGATACCTGATACGACCACAAGTGCTGATTCGATTTCAAATCCATCGGAAACATCCGACACGGAAAGCGAACCGGAACAGACAACTGTTGACACGGAGACGAAGGCGGATTCTGAGCCAGATAAGTCCGTGAATTCTAGCCAAGATAGTGATAAAGATTTGCAAGCAGTAACTGTAAAACCAGATATAGAGTCAACAAAGCCAACAGAGAATGATACTAACGAGCAAAAAGTAACCGATTCGGTGCAAGCAGAGACTAGAGCGGTAGTAAAAAACGGTTGGGTTGATGGTAAGTACTACATCAATAACGTAGCTGCCACTGGTTTTTATACCGTTAGCAATAAATTTTATAGATTTGTTGATGGTGTGAAACAAACTGGCTGGCAAACACGATTGAATCAAAATGACTGGTATTATTTTGGCACGGATGGTGTTGCGCTTAGTGGTTTGCAACATCTTGATGGTGGCTACAAGTATTTTGATGCTTCGTATGTTCAAGCGAAAAACGCTTGGCGTACGACTGGACAGAACCGTTGGTATTTCTTGAATAGTTATGATGGTAAAGCGGTCATTGGCTTGCAACGTCTTGACGGTGGCTACAAGTACTTCGATAATAACGGCGTTCAAGCGAAGAATGCTTGGTGTACGACTGGACAAAATCATTGGTATTTCCTGAATAGCTACGACGGCAAAGCGGTAACCGGCCTTCAGCATCTTGATGGTGGTTACAAGTATTTTGATAACAGTGGTGTTCAAGCAAAGAACACTTGGCGTACGACTGGACAAAATCGTTGGTATTTCTTGAATAGTTACGATGGCAAAGCAGTGATTGGCCTCCAGCAACTTGATGGTGGGTTTAAGTATTTCGATAACAGCGGTGTCCAAGCAAAAAACGCTTGGCGCACGACTGGGCAAAATCGTTGGTACTTCTTAAATAGTTACGATGGTAAAGCAGTGATTGGTCTCCAACAACTTGATGGTGGTTACAAGTATTTTGATAACAATGGTATCCAATCAAAAAATGATTGGCGTACGACTGGACAAAATCGTTGGTACTTCCTAAGCAGTTATGATGGTAAGGCAGTAACAGGGTTACAAGTACTCGACGGCAGAACAAAATACTTTGATGACAACGGTATTCAAGTGAAGGATCAGTGGCGTAATCTACCTGGACGTTCAATTCATACAAATAGTTATGATGGCGTGGTTGATATTACGACGTTGTCACATACTTGGTACTCACAATTAAACCAAGGTGCACCTGAAGGATGTGAAGCGACTGCTTTGCAGATTGCACTTTCCGTAAAGGGAAGGTGGGCATCACTACAAGATATTTACAATAGAACAGGCTATGGATGGTACGGCAATCCTGATTCAAACTTTTATGGCAACCCTTGGGGCGGCGGTACAGGGACTACCCAAACGGTAACTGCGCGTAGGTTAGCTGAGGCAACGAAGTCAATCTATGGCGGGATTGAAAACCTTGTCAGCGCATCTGTTGCAGATATCGAACGTGAAATTGGCTTAGGAAATGCAGTTGTGACATGGGGCGATTACACTTGGCGTTTAAACCAGGCTTTCCATGTCATGACTATTGTTGGTATGAATCAAGATAGCTTCTTGATTTCTGATCCATATTCGACTGTAAATAAAGAATACTGGATTTCTAAAGGAACATGGGCATTTATCAATGGGAACGAGTCCGCAAATGGCTGGAACTTACCAAAAATGATGAACGTTGTTGTACGCTGATAAAATTGCTGGTAAACAACTTCTGTTAATGTCTAAAGGACTATCTTTATGGTAGTCTTTTTATTTTTTCCGAAAATTTCCGTCAAGACAATCGCAATGCTTTTGCTAAAGTTAGCTTGTTATTCAACTAATGGAGGTGAGGCAATGCGTAAGGTACTGAATGCAGTGCTAGCGATGCTGCTAGTGATTGCTTGTGGGACCGGATTGATGGGTGTGCATGCATTGGCAAAGGCCGGAGATGATCCGGGTGTGTCAATTTCGGCTAATTCGCCAATTCAGTCAAATGGTAATGTTGATTTGACGGTTACATTGGCTGGGTCGGCAGGAAAGTTAAAAACGCCGGGCGAAATACAGGTTAAAATTCCTAAAACGATTGTGGCAGATTCAAAGCAGCTTCAAACCGGATTACGGATTGATAAGCCGTTTTATGTCGGCAATAATGCTGTAACCGATGATGGTCAGGGAAATTTCATTTTGACGGTAAATTATGATTCAAGTCAAATTGATCAGCAAGCTGCCAATGGGTATACATTTACACTTCGTTTCCGAGCATCGTATTTTGAAGATCACAGCACTGTAGCTGAGCAAATTAGCTTCAGTGATGATCTGATTATTAACGGGGCAACAGTAAGTTCTGATCAGACTGCGGTTGAAACAGTACCATCAAAGTCGGAGCGTCCTGTGTTCACGAAGTACACAAATGCACCTGGTACTAATGTTAACGGTGAATTTAAGTATGTGATGAGTACAACAAATCCGAGTGATAATAATTTTGTTTTGATTGTTAATTATTCCGAGTGATAATAATTTTGTTTTGATTGTTAATTATAATGAGCAGACTTATTCAGATTTGACGGTTGTTGATCAATTGCCAAAGGGGCTATCACTGGCTGATTCATACAGCATTTTCCCGACGGCCACCGGAAACGATGCTAATATCGAGCACTTGAAGATTTATCGTGTTACTTTTGATGAACAAGGTAATAAGCATGCGCAGTACGTCACGGATCAGTTTGCTAACGATATCCAGGTAACTGATAAGACGGTATCGGTGCACTTTGGCCGTGTTGAAGCGGACGAGAGTTATGTTATTTCTTATGGCGCTTCGGTTGATGATGAGTATCAAGATGCGGAAAAGTTTGGCACGGAATACAATCACGCCGAAATGCGTGAGAATGGCAATCCTCTCTACGAGGCAGAGGTGCCACTGATTTTATCTGATACGAGTTTTCAAAAGAACTATTTGCTGAAGACGGTTGATAAAACACAAGTTGCGTCTGAAACGGCAACGCTACAGTATGGGCTGGATTTAGGAAGCCGAGAAGGTGTTATTCCAGCGGGGACTGTGGTTTCGGATCCGTTGCCAGAAGGTGTGACGTTCAGTAAAACTGTTGAGAATAGTGATTATTCTGATGTGACGTATGATGAAACAACACGAACCGTTAGTTATGTCTTGCAACATGATTTGAATCCTGGACAACACGCGAAAGTAGTGTTCAACGTTAAGCTGGTTGGTGATGACGGTGTTGCTAAAGTTGTTAATAAAGCTAGTTACACCTATGCTGAATCAACAATCTTTAGTAATGATGTTACAACGTATATCGACTCAGCACTTTTGCATAAGACTGATGAAGCAACCGGTAATCCTTTAGCGGGAGCTGTCTTTAAATTGGTTGATGCCAAGGGTCGAACTGTAAAAGAAAATTTGACGACGGATGAGAGTGGGACGATTCACTCAGGTGTCTTGCGACCGGGTGATTACGCCTTTATTGAGACAAAAGCGCCAACAGGTTACGTGCTAGACGAAACACCAGTCAAGTTTACCGTAGTAGACGGTCAACTTGTGACGCTTGATTTAACCATGTTTAATCACCAGCCAAGAACCATTTCAGTTTCTGGACAGAAGACTTGGGAAGACCAAAATAATATTATGAACACGCGACCAGATGCGATTACGATTGATTTATATCGCAATGGTCAAAAGATTGATAGTCAGCGGGTAAGCGCAGCAACGCAATGGCAGTATCATTTTGATAACTTGCCAGAAGCGGATAATAACGGTACGCCATATGACTATACGGTTCGTGAAGAAAAGGTCGCAGGTTATACAACAAAGCAAGACGGTTATAATTTCACAAACGTCTTGAATCCAATTGACCCAGTTGTGCCAATCGAGCCTAACCAGCCGAATGAGCCTGATTCACCAATTAATCCAGAACAACCCGAGACGTCAACGTTAACGGGTGATAAAACGTCACAGCCAACCTTGTCACCAAATAAAGAGGTGAACCTACCTGATACAAACGCAAAGCCATCTTGGTGGCTTACGTCATTGCTTTTGGCGATGATTATCAGCACAGGTGTTGGTTTGTCGATTAAGTTCAAGTCATAATTAAAACGCCGGTCATTTGGTTGACCGGCGTTTTACGTTACTTTGATTCAATTTGTTCTGTCTTTGGCTTAGGGTCGATGTAAACCCAAGTTGGGTCGATTGAATTATCAATCTTATCAAAAGCTTCAGTCAATGTATCACCAAACTCGGCCATTGTTTCATCAGTTAACTTAATCTTCTTGTCAACGTAGATTGGATCGCCAAACGCCATCTTCACGTTGTTGCGCTTGAACAAGTCGCCGAACTTAACGGGACCTTGGTAGACCATTGGCACAAGTGGGGCGCCTGACAACTTAGCGATCATCATTGCGCCACCCTTCATTTCTTGTGAGTGACGGCTTCCTGATGGGAACATGATAACACCAAGTTCAGTTTTCTTTAGGTTGTTCACTGGAATCTTAATTGCTGATGGACCTGGATTTTCACGATCAACGGAAAAAGCATTGGCGTGAACCAAAATCCAGCGTAAAATAGGATTCTTGAAGAGCTCTTTCTTAGCCATAAAGCTAAACTTGTGTGGCCAAGCAGCAAGAGCGAAGAAAATTGGGTCCCACCAAGTACGGTGTGGGCCAACTAAAATATAATTGCCTTGAGGTAGTTTGTCTTGACCTGTCAACGTGTAACGGCCGTTAATTAGCCATACCACTCCGGCAGCGACATAACGAATAAATGTATAGAACATTTGGTTAATCCTCCTAATAATAACGATTTATTATCCCACAGGTTAGGCAATCTTGGCAAACTAACAGGAGAACACAATGGACGTGAAACTATTACCCGACGAGCGGGTCGACATGCTTTATAACGATGAAGTACATATTATTCAGAGCAAGGAAGTCTTTTCCTTTTCATTAGACGCCGTTTTGTTGGCGAACTTTGCCCAACCTCGTAAAAATGGGCGTGGCTTGAATGTTGACCTAGGTGCTGGTAACGGTGCGGTGTCATTGTTTATGGCCCACAAGGTGACTGGCCAAATCGTTGGGGTTGAAATTCAGGAGCGTTTGGCCGATATGGCGACGCGTTCAGTGCAAATGAATGATTTGACGGACAAGATTACGATTATCAATAAAGATATGCGTGATATTTTCGACGATATTCGCCCAGGTTCAGCCGATATGGTTGTATCAAACCCGCCATATTTTACAGTTGATAACGAAAACACGGTGATGCACGAAGATGAGCACTATGCAATTGCGCGTCACGAAATTAAGGCCGATTTGGACCTTGTGACGTACACGGCCAAGAAGTTATTGAAGAACAAGGCGCACTTTTTCATGGTGCACCGACCAGATCGCTTGTTTGAAATTCTTGAGTCATTGCAGAAGAATCATTTGGCACCTAAGCGTATTCAATTTGTGTATCCAAAAGCTGGTGAACCAGCCAACGTCTTGTTGATTGATGCGATTAAAGACGGCGCACTAACAGGTGCAACTATTTTGCCACCAATTGTGACGCACAATGATGATGATACGTACACGAAGGCTGTTTGGGATATTTACGAAGGCAAGAGTAATGACTAAACCGTACTATATGTATGTGTTGTTGACTGCTGATAACACCTTTTATGGTGGCTTTACGGATGATGTTGGTAAGCGCTTCGCAACACATGAGGCAGGTAAGGGGGCCAAGTACACGCGGCCGGCTAGTCGCCACCCCTTGAAGTTGTTGTACGCCGAGGCATTTGATAATAAGTCAGACGCGCTGAAAGCTGAAGCAGCTTTTAAGAAATTGAAGCGTATTGATAAGGTGGCGTTTTTAAAAGAACGTGGTGTGACGGATTTCGAGCCAGCAAAACGGGATTAGCAGTTGACTACTTACCCAAAATCATGTATCATTTGTTCTTGGTCTTAGACCATAAAAAATTACTCACTAGTTCTCAATAGTTCTACGGTGTGCCCGCAAAGGGTCGCGGAATTACATGCGAGGCTAGGTGGAAAAACATTTGGAGGCAGATACTCATGGCAGTTATCTCAATGAAGCAATTGCTTGAAGCTGGTGTTCACTTCGGACACCAAACTCGTCGTTGGAACCCAAAGATGTCAGAATACATCTTTACGGAGCGTAACGGAATTTACATCATCGACTTGCAAAAGACGGTGAAGTTGGTTGACCAAGCTTACAACTACGTTCGCGACGCAGCTGCTAACGGTGCTACGGTTTTGTTCGTTGGTACTAAGAAGCAAGCTCAAGATGCAATTGCTGAAGAAGCAACTCGTGCAAACATGTACTTCGTAAACCACCGTTGGTTGGGTGGAACGTTGACTAACTGGTCAACGATCCAAAAGCGTGTTGCACGCTTGAAGGAATTGCGCGCAATGGCAGAAGATGGAACTTTCGATCGTTTGCCAAAGAAAGAAGTTGCTTTGTTGAACAAGCAACGCGAGAAGTTGGAGAAGTTCTTGGGTGGTATCGCAGATATGCCTAAGATTCCTGACTTGTTGTTCATCGTTGATCCTCACAAGGAGCAATTGGCTGTGCAAGAAGCACACAAGTTGAACATTCCTATCGTGGCTATGGTTGACACGAACGCCGACCCTGACCAAATCGATGTGAAGATTCCATCAAACGACGACGCTATCCGTGCCGTTCGCTTGATCACTGCTAAGATGGCTGACGCTATCATCGAGGGTAACCAAGGTGAAGACGCAGTTTCTGCAGATGACTTCGCAGCTGAAGGTGCTGACAAGGCAGCTTCAATCGAAGAATTGACTGAAATCGTTGAAGGTAACAACTAATTCGATTTTAATCGGTTAAAAAGCACCCGCTAAATTAATTTTTAGCGGGTGCTTTTATTTAGTAATGAGGTTATGTAGGGAGAGTAGTTATGGCCAAAGAAAATTTAATTGTTATAAAGATTACAATTAAGGTAGTTGTAGAGAGGTGGAAATTCGAAAATGACATTTGAATTATCAGACGTAAGGCGAGAGAACATTTATCTAAATAACATGGTTGGATTGGACGAAGTCTATACTTTCTACCATGACGAAACCAACAATGTTGGTAAATCTACTGTTTCAAAGGGCCGAGATGATTTCAACAGATTCAACAAATTCTTTATCCTAGGTGGTGTTGTTTTCAAACAAGAAAATCGCCTTTCCGAGGTTGAATACCAATCTTTTCAACAAAGAATGCGTTCAACTAATCCACAGACTCATATTAAAGAATTTAAATCTAAGCACTTTTTGAATGGTGCTAAGAACTTTGAAACGTTGTTATCAAAGTCATCATTCGGCATCTTGATGGACTTCCTAATTCAAAATAAGATTTCTGTGCATTATTATTATGCTGACAATCTTTACTATGGATTAGTGGACATTGTTGATTCATTTATCGGAAATACGCATGATGTCGCAATTGCGTTAATGATGATGAACCGACTTGCTAGAGATAGCGTAAAAAGTGCACTACGAATGTTTTTCTTCAAATTAAAGGACGAAGGACTTGACTTCCTACAACGGCATGATTATCCAAACGTACCTGATTCGAGAGCGTGCTACACAGAACTTTATGATTTGATTGCCTCTAAGCCAGACCTAATCCAACAAGATCAAGGGCTGACGATTTTATTGCGGGCAATCGAACAAGACGAACGCTATGATGGGGTGCTTCTACAGAACAACACGCCTGATCTTTTAGCGGATTTTAACGAGTTATACAACTTCATGTATATTGATCATCCAACGCTATTCCTTAATAGCTTTAGCAACTTCGATAAACAAGTTGAGGTTCAACGTTGGTTAAAGAAGGTGGGTGGTTTATCTCTTGACGGGGAAAAATTAACAAATTACGAATTTATTGAATCAAATGGGGATAGCGCTGACAATATTCTGATTCAAATTTCTGATTTTATTGTCAATATCATCAGTATGATATTCGATCATCTCATGGAGCAGACTTCGCTTGATTGGGTTGAGCCGTTTACTGCGTCGTTGAATGACGTTCAGCAGCAGAATTTCAATAAGCTGCGCTTCCTGTTGGCATCCTCGTTGAGAGAGAATTTTGTTTTTCGTCACGGTTCTTCAACCCAATGGGTGTCAATGTTGCTGGATGAGCTAGATTTGAGTGTAGATGAATATAATCAATTTATCGATAGCCAAAATCTTACGACTGTATATAACTACATTGACGGCACTGAGAACATTGGCCAAATCCAGTCGATGTAATTGCATGTCTGTCAGTTGATTTCGGCTTGGCATATGGAGGTATTGGTGATTAATTTCTTCATGGAAACGTACTTAAATATTCCTGTTACATTATTGTAACCTGTGTTATGATTACGTTATCAAAAAAGTCGCTGAAAGGGGATGGCGTAATGAAGGGTGTAAAAGTAATTGGCGTGGTGGCGTTGGTGTTTCTGCTAGGCTTCGGAGGAGCAATGGCCTGGAGTACAGTTGCCGACGGACGTCATGCAACACAAGAAGAAGTGAGTCAATCAAAGTCAAGCAAGTCTAGTTCATCTGCAAGTAGCAAGAAAAGCTCAATCTCGACATCTGCAGTGAGCTCAGAATCATCAGTCAGTTCATCGGTTTCAACTGAAGCGGCAACAACACCTTCAGTGAAGAATGAAACTTCAGAGACGGTTGCTGCTGAGAGTTCTTCATCTCAACCAGCAGTTGCTGCGCAAACTGCACCATCAACTGCGAATGCTTCACAAGATGCGATTAATGCAGTGATTGCCTACGAACGTGCTAATGGCGGCCTAAGTTCAGACGTGACGTACTTTATTACGGCTAACACTGGCTCAGTTTACCAAGTCGAAGCTCGTGTAGATAATCCAAATGATCCATCAGTAACGAACATGGCTGGATTGTTCCGCTATGATGCAACCACTGGACAAGTGACGCACATGGACCAAATGACGGGTAGTTTTAACTAAAACAAATCAAGATAGGGAGCGATTGCGACAAGCAATCGCTCTTTTTTTCTGAAATCGTGTTACATAGCTGTCATTTAACGCACTTTTTGTGCATAAAAGTGGAGAATGCGACGTAATCGAATTTTGGAAATTGTGAATAAAAATGTAAAGGACGTGTTTGGAAAGTCAGTGGGGATGCTTGTTTAGTGTTTTTGGAATTGTGAACATTGTGTGAATCACAAGTTGTCGCGGTGTTGTTATTGCGCTGTCATGAAACATCTGTAATCTTATACCTGTTGTTAAGTTAATCACAAAAAGCAACACACAAATACAGAAACTAAGAAGAAACGCTTTACACGAGCGACATTAAGAGGAGTTAATCATGCAAAACGCTAATTCACACAAGAAGATGTACAAAGCAGGTAAGAACTGGGTAGCCGCAATGGCGGCAACTGTTGCAGTTGCAATGGTACCAATGGCAATGACGACGTCAGTATCAGCTGATGAGTCAGCACAACCAACGTCATCATGGCGTGCTAAGACAGTTGAAGACGTGCAAACTGCTGTGCAAGCTGCGGGTGAGACTTACGTTGTGCAAGCTGGTGACACATTGTCAACGATCGCATCAGCTACTCAATTGACGACTGACGAAATCGCTGCCGCTAACGGCATCTCAGACGTGCACTTCATTTTGGTTGGTCAAGAGATCAAGTTGACTGCTGATGCAGCAGTTGCTTCAGAAGCGCCAGTTGTTGCTTCAGAAGCTGCACCAGCTGCTGAGGTTGCACCAGTTGAAGCGCCTGTTGTAGAACAAGCACCAGTTGTGGAAGCTCCTGTCGTTGAAGCACCGGTTGCCGAAGAAGTAGTGGCTGATGAGCCTGTTGCCCAAACACCAAACTACAACACGGACATGACGGCCGTACCTGGTAACTCATACTACGCTGGTCAATGCACGTGGTACGTAAAGAACACGTTGTCATGGGTTGGTAACTTCTGGGGAAACGCTAACCAATGGGCAGCCAGTGCAGCCGCTGCAGGTCGCTTGGTTGATTCAAACCCAACCGTTGGATCAGTTGCTGTCTTCATGCCAGGTGTAGCCGGTGCCTCATCATACGGTCACGTTGCCGTTGTGACGGGTGTTAACGGTGGCATGGTAACGATTTCAGAAATGAACGCACAAGGTGAATACGTTGTGTCATCACGTACGATTTCACCAGCCGGTGTATTGTTCATCCACTAATATTAAGTACTAATGGAGTTATGTCTGCTTGCAGATGTAGCTCTTTTTTCGTATTGTAAGTAGAAGATGTGTCTAAGCATTTTTAATTTTGAAAGTTCTATGTTGGTATACTAGATATAACCTAAGAAATCATGTATACTTTTATAGATAAAGATTTAGCATTTACAAGGAGACCATAACAATGGCTATTACTGCTTCACAAGTTAAGGAATTGCGTGAAAAGACTGGTGTCGGAATGATGGACGCCAAGAAGGCGTTGGTTGAGACTGACGGTGACATGGACAAGGCAATCGACGTATTGCGCGAAAAGGGAATGGCTAAGGCTGCTAAGAAGGCTGATGCCGTTGCTGCCGAAGGTATGACTTACGTTGCCGTTAAGGACAACGCTGCTGCAATCATCGAATTGAACTCACAAACTGACTTCGTTGCTGGTAACGCTGAGTTTAACGACTTGTTGCACGCTGTTGCAAACGCAATCGTTGAATTCAAGCCAGCTGACGTAGAAGCTGCTTTGGCTTTGCAAGTTTCTGAAGACGCTACGTTGAACGAAATGATCATCCGCACGACGCAAGTTACTGGTGAGAAGATCACTTTGCGTCGCTTCCAAATCGTTGAAAAGGGTGAAGGACAAGAGTTCGGAACTTACTCACACATGGGTGGACGTATCTCATCTGTAGTATTGTTGGACGGTGCTGACGAAGAGACTGCAAAGGATATCGCTATGCACGTTGCAGCTATTGCACCACAATACGTTTCACGTGAAGAAGTTCCTGCTGATGTCTTGGCACACGAGAAGGAAGTTCAAATGAACTCAGAAGACTTGCAAGGAAAGCCTGACAACATCAAGGAAAAGATGGTTGAAGGTCGTTTGAACAAGTTCTTGGCTGACATCTCATTGGTTGACCAACCATTCGTTAAGGGTGACGGTAAGGAGACTGTTGCTAAGTTTGTTGAGTCAAAGGGTGGCAAGGTTGTTTCATTCGTTCGCTACGAAGTTGGTGAAGGTATGGAAAAGGCTAACGTTGACTTTGCTGCTGAAGTTGCCGCACAAATCGGTTAATCCGGAACTGAGGCTACTATAAAATGGCAGACGTAAAGTACAAGCGCGTACTTTTGAAGTTGTCAGGTGAGGCTTTGGCTGGTGAACGCGGCTATGGAATCGATCCTGAAACTGTCAACAGTATTGCGGCAGAAATTAAGGACGTATACGACCTTGGCGTTGAAATTGCTATCGTTGTCGGCGGTGGTAACTTGTGGCGTGGAGAAGCTGGCGCTAAGCTAGGCATGGAACGTGCCCAAGCTGACTACGTTGGCATGTTGGGAACGACGATGAACGCCTTGGCATTGCAAGATGCTTTGGAGTCACACAATGTTCCTACACGTGTACAAACTGCTATCGAGATGCGACAAGTGGCTGAACCTTACGTACGTCGTAAGGCTGTTCGTCACTTGGAAAAGGGACGCGTTGTGATTTTTGGTGCCGGAACTGGTTCACCATACTTCTCAACTGATACAACGGCTGCTTTGCGTGCCGCTGAAATCAATGCCGAAGCTATCTTGATGGCTAAGAACGGTGTTGACGGTGTGTACAGCGATGACCCACGTAAGAATCCTGATGCAACGATGTATGAGACTTTGACTCACAAGGACATCATTGAGAAGGAACTTAAGGTCATGGACTCAACGGCCTCAACGTTGTCTATGGATAACGACATCAATTTGGTAATCTTTAACATGAACACGGCTGGAAACATCAGGCGTGTTGTATTGGGCGAGAATATCGGAACGACCGTGGAGGTAAAGTAACATGGCAAACCCAATTCTTGATTCAGCAAATGAGCGTATGGGCAAGGCTGCCGACGTTTTGCGTCATGAGCTAGGTAACATCCGTGCGGGTGTTGCAAACCCATCAATCTTGCGTAACGTTACGGCTGAGTACTATGGTGCTGAAACACCATTGAACCAATTGGCATCAATTACGGTGCCTGAAGCCCGCGTTTTGTTGATTACACCATTTGACAAGTCAATCTTGAAGGACATTGAGCAAGCTATCTTTGCTTCTGACCTTGGATTGACGCCTGCCAACGACGGATCTGTTATCCGTTTGGTAATTCCTGCCTTGACTGAGGAAACTCGTAAGTCATTGGCTAAGGAAGTTAAGGGTGAGTCTGAAAAGGCTAAAGTTGCAGTTCGTAACGTTCGTCGTGACGCCATGGACGATGCCAAGAAGGCATTGAAGAACGGTGACATGTCAGAAGACGAAGCTCGTAAGCTTGAAGATGACATCCAAAAGGCAACTGACGCTGCGGTGAAGAACATCGACAGCATTGCTGCTGAAAAGGAAAAGGAATTGTTGACTATCTAATTAGGTATTTAACACTTCAACAAAAGACTAGGTCTATTTAGACCTAGTCTTTTTGTGTATACAGGGGAATTTGGCCTATACCACAATATGTAAGCATTCCTAACAAGGTTTGCTCCGATAACGAAAATCACGCCTATACTAATCGTAAAGTTAAGGAACGATTAGAAAGACGGAGGGTGACGACATGAGCGGATCGGATATAGCGTGGGTATTAATGAGTTCAGCGTTAGTTTGGCTAATGGTGCCAGGTCTGGCATTGTTTTATGGTGGGTTTTCAGACGTTAGATCAACCGTTAACACGCTGGCCATGGTTTTAATTGCCATCGCCATTGGGGGTGTGTTGTGGTTTACAGTTGGCTACTCATTAACGTTTAGTGGTACCGGACCAATTATTGGTGATTTGAAGCATGCCTTTTTGAACGGGGTTTCAATGACGCAAAGCACACGCGGGTTATCAATTCCGGATGGTGCGTTTGCTTTGTTCCAGGGGATGTTTCCGATGATTACGATGGCAATCATTGCTGGAGCGGTTGTGGGTCGCATGAACTTTAAAGCGTTCGTGTTGTTCCTGATTGGTTGGATGATGTTGGTTTACGTACCGTTGGCGCACATGGTTTGGGGTGGCGGATTGCTAGCTCAAATGGGTGCCATTGACTTTGCTGGTGGTGATGTAGTCCACATTTCATCAGGTGTTTCAGGATTGGTGTTAGCGTTGTTGATTGGTAAGCGTCAGCATGTTACCCAGCTAACGGCACACAACATGCTATCAATCGTTATTGGTGGTGGTTTGTTGTGGTTCGGATGGTTCGGGTTTAATTCTGGTTCAGCGCTAGCAGCCAACGGCGTAGCGGTCTTGGCATTCTTGAACACAAGTATTGCGGCAGCGACAGCGATGCTAACGTGGGTGATGTTTGATTTGTTGGTATTTAAGCAGGTTAAGGTATCGGGTGCTGTGTCGGGTGGTATCGCAGGCTTGGTTGCCATTACGCCGGGCGCTGGATTCATTGAGCCGGTTGGCGCAGCTATCACAGGTGGGATTGTGGCTTTGATCGTTTACGTGGCAACAACGGTTATCAAGTACCGAATGGGGTATGATGACACACTAGATGCCTTTGGATTGCACGGTGTTGGTGGTGTTGCTGGTGGCTTGTTTACAGGTATTTTTGCAACCAAGGCCTTGTCAGGTCAAAGCGGTTTGCTGGCCGGTGGCTGGCATTTGTTCGGTATTCAAGTAGCGGCAATTGTGTTGACAATCATCTTATCAGTTGTCATGACATGGGTAATCGCGAAAGTAGTTGCCGTGATAACGCCATTGCGTGTGAACGAAAAGGCTGAGGCTACCGGCGTCGATTTGTGGCAACATGGTGAAACAATTGTGACGCAAATCCAAACAACACGCTAATGACTGTTGACATTGTTCGATATTAGGAGTAAATTAATATTACAGATTTGTAAAGGTTTCCTTTACAATGACAAAGAACAAAAGGGGGTTACAGTATGTTTGGAATGAATGTATTGAATAAGAAAATTGATCGCGCCGTCCGTGAGTATCAGAAGCTGGATCCGGACTATCGCCCCGCAAAGAAGTCTAAGAAGCGTTAAGTCGCTAAACTTGAAACGCCGAATCACGAAAGTGACTCGGCGTTTTTCTGTGCATGTAGGAAATTGTGTGAATTCTAAAACGTTTTACGGTTCACTAAATTTTGTATAGTTTCGCCTATACCAATTTATACCAATTAATTCATAACAGTCCGATTTTTGGTTGACCATGCTTTTATTTGTGCAATAATAGTCTTTGTATTAAAACGCAATGAAAACTCTAGGTGGTATACCACTTGGTTTATAAAAGTGCATTAGGGGGAAATATTTATGTTCTGCGGAATTGTTGGATTTACTGGTTTGAATTACCAATCAGCACCAATCTTGTTGAAAGGATTGGAAAAGCTTGAATACCGTGGTTACGATTCAGCTGGTATCTTCGTGGCTGACCAAGCTTTGGGGACTGACCAATTGGTTAAGGAAAAGGGGCGTGTTGCGCAACTTGAAGCCTTGGTTGATACGAAGAACGTGACCGGTACGAGTGGTATCGCGCACACTCGTTGGGCAACTCACGGTGTGCCATCAATTAACAACGCACACCCACACTTGTCTGCAGACGGACGTTTCTACTTGGTGCACAACGGGGTTATCGAAAACTACTTTGAGTTGAAGCAAGAGTACTTGTCAGATGTTACGTTCCACTCAGATACAGATACTGAAGTGGCCGTACAATTGATTGGTAAGTTTGTTGATGAAGGTATGACGACGTTTGATGCGTTGAAGAAGTTGATCAGCTTGTTGGATGTTAACTCAGCTTACGGCTTCTTGTTGATGGATCGTAATGAGCCAGAGCGTATGTATGTTGCAAAGCAAAAGTCACCTTTGCTAATTGGGGTTGGTGAAGATTTTAACGTTGTAACGTCAGACGCGGTTGCCATGTTGGACCAAACGCACGACTTTATCGAATTGCACGATGGTGAAATTGCTATCATCGAGCCTGATAACGTTCGTTTGTTCGGTGCTGATGGTGTTGAAACGTCACGTGAGCCATTCCACTTGGACATTGATGCGTCAGAAACGGATAAGGGAACTTACCCATTCTACATGTTGAAGGAAATCGACGAGCAACCAATCGTTATCCGCCACTTGATTGAAAAGTACTTGGATAGTGAGGGTGGTGTTCACGTTGGGCAAGCTATCTTGGATGACATTAAGGCAGCTGATCGTTTGTACATCGTTGCTGCTGGTACGTCATACCACGCTGGTTTGGTTGGAAAGCGCTTGTTCGAACAATGGGCAGGTATTCCAACGGAAGTTCACTTGTCATCTGAATTTGCATATGAGCAACCATTGTTGTCAGAGAAGCCATTCTTTATCTTCTTGACGCAATCAGGTGAAACGGCTGACTCACGTGAAGTTTTGCAAAACGTTAACGCTCAAGGCTTCAAGTCATTGACGTTGACGAACGTTGAAAAGTCAACGTTGTGGCGTGAAGCAACGTACGCTTTGCCATTGTTGGCCGGTCCTGAAATTGCCGTTGCCTCAACGAAGGCATACGTTGCGCAAGTTGGTTTGCAAGCTATCTTGGCATACGCAGTCGCTGACCGTGATGCGCTAGGCTTCAACTTGGAGCAAGACTTGTCAAAGATTGCCGTTGGTATCCAAGGAATCGTCGATGACAAGGAAACGTTGCAACGCGTAGCCAACGAGATGTTGGTTGAGTCACGCAATGCATTCTTTATCGGTCGTGGGGTTGATTCAACAGTTTCATTGGAGGCTGCTTTGAAGTTGAAGGAAATCTCATACGTAAAAGCTGAAGGATTCGCCGCTGGTGAGTTGAAGCACGGTACGTTGGCTTTGATCGAAGAAGGTACGCCAGTGATTGCGTTGATTACGCAATCAAAGACAGCTGGTTTGGTTCGTGGAAACTTGGCTGAAACACAAGCTCGTGGTTCACGTGCTTACACAATCGTGACTGAAGAATTGGCTAAGGAAGGTGATGACTTCATCTTGCCAAACGTCAACGAATTGTTGTCACCATTGCTATCAGTTGTGCCAACGCAATTGTTGGCTTATTACACATCATTGGGTCGCGGCCTAGATGTGGATCGTCCACGTAACTTGGCTAAGTCAGTGACTGTGCAATAAAATAAACACAAAACACCGTTGTAATCGAGTCTGTGAGCTCGGTTGCAACGGTGTTTTTGTTGAATGATAGTTAATTTAGTGTAATGTAATTATTGAGATAACTTTAGAAGGATAAAGCTGGGTTCCCGGATGGGAGTAGGGTATTTACGCCTTAGAATCCCTTTGCTCCGGGGGTTATCTCTTTTTTAGTATGCATGATTGTTAATTAGATGACTTGGTAGATCTTCAGGTTTGACGACAATTAAGTCCGCTGACGATTCTACTGAATAATAATTGAATATATTTGACAGTTTTGGATTTTGAACTTGTAAAATTTTATTTCGCTCGATTGAATTTCTCACAAATGCCGCGATAGCTGTTACCGGGTATCCCATAGATGACATTAAGTGATAATCGACAGACTGATGATCCTGAAGAGATTGCATCAGATTGTCTAATGTCTCATTTTTTAGTTGTATAAATGGACTTCTGTATCTGAGCTTTCCTAAGCCCACAAGTAATAGGTGGATATCTCCGTTTCCGGCTCCTTTATTGTATGCGGACTTTGTAATTCCTTCTAAACCTTGAAACCCGCGATAGTATTTTAGCACGGGCCTAGTCACACCTTCTTTGGAAACTGCAACTGGTCGGTAATTATAAACGCGATATCCATGGGAAACCCTATTGCGAAACATTCGCAATAGTATTAAAAATTCGACGAAGAAGCCTTCGAGACCAAATTTTTCGTTGTGCATGTCGTTCTTGAAGTCATCAGAGAAAAATTCATCAATAATTTTTTCTTTAACATTGGGCTTTAGTTGACGAATGAATGTTTCTAATGTGCCGAAGTCCCAATCAGACATAGCAACCCACAGAGGGCCCCCTTTATATTTTTCTCGATAGTGTTTAAAAGGTTGAAATTGATTTTCCAGAGCGGGGTAGGTAATCTTATTGCTAAATCGGCGATAGGCGTCAGAATTTTTAAATGCCCTAAAAGCTTTCATATCATAATATTTTTCGGGGTCATCACCGTGAACTTCGATAAATTTTCTAGTAGTGATTTGACGCAATTGCTGTTCAATGTCTTCTAAAGTGTTTTGAAGTATTCGATGTTGGCGTTTGTCAAAACGATAAATGTTATCAATGTCTTCGAACGTTATTCCGGGAATGAATTTTTCTGCGCCCGTTGTCCTCAAAAAAGGTGCTTTGTAGGCATTGATGATGTTGTAATAGCCTATGGATGATAGGCGCTCATTAGCGTAGAAAATATCGTTAATTATTAATCCGCGACTAATCAATTTTTGCAATTGTTCAGGAATCGTTGATGATTCCTGAATTGGTTTTGCCATAAAAAAAGCTCCTTACTACATAAATGTAATAAGGAACTTCTTTTGGGCCCGCTACTAGCCGGCGACATAATTTGTACCTTAATTAGACCATGTTATATAAATGTTGTCAAACTTATTGGCCGATGAAAGTTAAAACAAAGTCAGAAGTGAATCGACATATGAAAGAATGGCGAAAAGGTAACATGTTAGTGTTGGCAATGATTTGGAATTTGTAACGCTAAACAAATTAGGACACAAGGTAATCCATTGCCCGTCATAGTTTTCAGTGTAACAGCAAAAAAGTACGAAAGGTAGAGTTGACTTTTTGGGGATCCTGAGAATAACCATAATCACTGATCGAATTTTTGATTACGACAGTTTTTCTATAGTGGGGTGATTTGCAAAAGGATGGTTACCATGTTAAGTTTCAACTGAATCATATTTACCATTGAATGAGGAGGTACCTATATTATGGCTGAATTAAATAACGGTAAACCGTTCGATGATGAAATCGAACGCCGAATCATCAAGGCAGAATTGCAAGAGTTTGGTTTGCTGCCAGATGATAGTATCGAAATCACTAACCCAAATGAACAACTAAATGATCTTTGGTAATAAATGGATTCCTGTTTAAATTCGATTGTGAATTTGAACAGGATTTTTTAATTTGATTTTTCAAGCAATCAAATTAACTTCAAGTCTGGTTTAAGTCGCGTTCACTACCATATCAGGCAAAGTGATATTGAGGAGGCTCCTATGCCAAGTGAAAATGCTGAGAAACCGAGCAAATATCTATATGAGGTCGATTTGTTGCGGGTATTGTTTATCTTCAGTGTGATTGCGACGCACGTGACAACGAAGATTAATGAAGCAATTCCGAATGACACATTCGCTTCGCAGTATTTGTTTGCAACGCACATGACGCTGCATTTTAGCCGATTGGGCTTTATGTTTGTTTCGGGACTGGTCATCTTTTTGAACTATTACGCAAAGAAACTGGAGATTTGGCGTTTCTGGCGGAAACGGTTCTTTGGGATTATCTGGGCATATTTGCTTTGGATTCTAATCTATACAATCATCCAAGCAGCTATCCAAAATGCGACGGCTGCCGAATTTTGGCAGACACTCACAAAGAACTGGTTGTACGGGGATGATTTCTACATGTACTACGTGATTGTGACTTTACAGTTCTATCTGGTCTTCCCAGCATTACGATCGTTGTTCAAGCGATTTAAACACGAGCGATTGGTTGCGGTATCACTGGCAGTGCAGCTAATCACACTAACAGTCATCAAATACGTTATTCCAAACGTAGATACGTCGCGCTGGTTGTGGTGGTTCAGAGAGTATGGGTACAATTTTTTGACGTACCAATTCTATTTTGTATTAGGGAGTTACTTTGCCATTCACTATCATCAAGTGATGCCGAAGTTGATGCTGTACCGACGCCAACTGACCGTGGCTGTTGGGGTGTTAGGCGCCTTAACGATTGCTGTGTTTGGTATTAACCGTAGCATACTGGACCGTACAATTGATCAAGCACAAAACGTGCATCAACCGTTTGTCTTATTCTATGCGGTAGTTGTTATTGCGTGGGCTATGACAATCGGCATGAGATATGCCCAAGCACGCGAAACAAATGCGTTACCAAAGTGGGTGGTAAGTGCCGTGACGTTTGGTTCAAAGATTTCGTTTGGGATGTATCTGAGTCAAACGGTCATTTTGACTACGCTAAGTGTGTTATTGTCACGTATTTCAGTGGATTCAGGGTTGTTGTTGGCAACGGTGCCAGTTAGTTTACTAGTTGTCTTCGGCCTCACGTACTTGCTCTCTGGTGTGCTGTACCGTACGCCGAAGCTTAGTGTTTTAGCAGGAAAATCACCATGGCGTTCATAAATGAATATTCATTCTTTTAAAACGCGAATTGCTTTGATTAAATACCATACGAGCGGTCATTTCCTGGTATACTTAAGGGACGAGTAAGTCCAAGGAGGACTCAAAAATGAAGTTAGAAAAGATGCCCGCTGAATTCGTGGCGGCGCTACCAATTCTTGAAACAATCGAAGCAGCCGGTTATGAAGCGTACTTCGTCGGTGGATCAGTGCGCGACACTTTGTTGGGCAAGCCAATCCACGACGTTGATATTGCGACTTCTGCCTATCCTGAAGAAGTAAAGGCTTTGTTTGATCGCACGGTTGATACTGGTATCGAACACGGCACTGTTATGATTTTGGATCATGGCCAAGGTTATGAGACGACGACGTTCCGAACGGAATCAACGTACACGGATTTTCGTCGTCCTGATGAAGTTACATTTGTCCGTTCATTAGAAGAAGACTTGAAGCGCCGTGATTTCACAGTGAATGCCTTTGCGTTGACTAAGGATGGTGAAATCATTGACATGTTTGATGGTTTGTCAGACATGGACAATCACATCTTGCGTGCCGTTGGCGAAGCAGAAGAACGTTTCCACGAAGATGCCTTGCGCATGATGCGTGCCGTTCGTTTTGCAGCACAATTGGACTTCAAGATTGAAGAAAAGACGCTCCAAGCCATTAAGGATAACGCACGCTTGTTGGCCAACATTGCGATTGAGCGTACGAATGTCGAATTCACGAAGCTCCTTCAAGGTAAGGCAGCGCGTTATGGTTTGCTAGAAATGATTGCCACGACGTTGAATAAGTACATGCCTGGTCTTGAAACAGTCGACATTGATTTGATTGGTTATGCTGACTTGTTGGCTGACCAGCAACCAACAAACGATGAAGAAGCTTGGACACTGTTGGTCTTCGAACTTGGTTTGACGCCTGAAGATGCAGGTTTGTTCTTGAAGAAGTGGAAGCACTCAAACGATATGGTGAAGACAATCAAGGCATCTATTAAGTTGTTGAACAAGTTGCGCTTGGGCGACGTTGAAGCCTGGGACTTGTACGAAACTGGTGCAGCTATTGATAATGCGCTTCGTGTTGCGACGTTGAGTGAGCTTGTGGTAGATGTACCAAAGTTGGAAAGTCGCTATGGTGACTTGAAGATTAAGACAAAGAACGAATTGGCCTTTAACGGTGGTGATTTGACTAAGGGCATGGGCCTTAAGCCAGGGCCATTGTTTGGTAAGATTTTGGCAACCCTTGAACGTAAGGTCGTTGCAGGTGATTTGGCGAACAACCACGCTGTTTTGCAAGCTGAAGCACAAAAGATGGTAGAGAAAGAGACGAATAAGTAATGAAGCAACTACGCGCGACTGATTTGAAGAGTGTTTATGGTGAAAAAACACTGCTTGACCAAGTATCTTTCCTGATTGAAACGGGTGACCGTGTCGGGATTGTTGGTGTGAATGGAACTGGTAAGACGACCTTGTTGAATGCCATCTCTGGTTTAAACCCTGCTGATAGTGGGTCAATCGACACACCAAATGACTACACGATTGGTTATTTGCAACAAGAGCCACCACTAGATGGCGACAAGAAGGTGATGGAAGCCATCTTCGCTGGTGCCCAACCGGTATTCCAATTGATTCGTGATTACGAAGCAGCTTTGGAAGCTTATTCAGCTAACCCAACTGATGAGAAGTTGTTGAACCGCTACACGAAGTTGGAGCAACAAATGACGCAAGAAGATGCTTGGGTAGCGGAGTCTGAAGTGAAGACAATTTTGACGCAATTGCACTTGCCTAATTTGGATTTGCCAGTGTCAGCTTTGTCTGGTGGACAACGTAAGCGTGTTGGATTGGCACAAGTGTTGATTCAAGCACCTGACTTGTTGCTTTTGGACGAGCCAACTAACCACTTGGACTTTGATTCAATTGAGTGGTTGGAAAAGTACTTGTCTGATTACAAGGGTGCCGTGATGACGGTTACCCACGATCGTTACTTCTTGGATATCGTCACGAACCGCATTTTTGAAATGTCATTTGGTAAGTTGTACGAATACATCGGTAACTACGAGAAGTATGTGACGTCAAAGGCTGAACGTGTTGAGGCGGAAGCAGTTGCTGAACACAAGTCTGCCCAACTCTACAAGAAGGAATTGGCTTGGATGCGTACGGGTGCTAAGGCCCGTTCTACGAAGCAAAAGGCCCGTGAAAACGCCTTTGCTGACTTGGCAGCGCAACAAGGTACCCGTCAAGTTGAAGGTGATGTTGAAGTTAACATGGGTCAACAACGCTTGGGTAAGAAGGTTATCAACATTGAACATGCTAGCTTGGCCTTTGATGGCCGTGTGATTTTGGATGATTTCAATGAATTGATTCAAGCCAACCAACGCATTGGTATTACTGGTCCAAACGGAACTGGAAAGTCAACGTTGTTGAACGCGATTGCGGGGGTACAACAACTAGATTCTGGTGTGATTGAAATCGGTGAGACGGTTAAGATTGCTTACTACACGCAAGTCACAGAACCAATCCCTGAGGACAAGCGCATGTTGGCGTACCTATCTGAAGTTGCTGAAGAAGTGACTGACCGTGATGGAAACGTCGTATCGGCTGCTGAACTCTTGGAGCAATTCTTGTTCCCAAGCTTCATGCACGGTACGTTGATTCGTCAACTTTCAGGTGGTGAGAAGCGTCGTTTGTACCTATTGAAGTTGTTGATTCAACAACCAAACGTATTGCTTTTGGACGAGCCAACCAATGATTTGGATATTGGCACGTTGACGGTTTTGGAAGATTACTTGCGTTCATTCGCTGGTACGGTTATTACGGTTTCCCACGATCGTTACTTCTTGGATAAGGTTGCTGACCAATTGATTATCTTCCGCGGTGCCGGTCAAATTACCCGTTACCGTGGGATGTTCAGTGATTACTTAGCAGAATTTGGTGCGCCAACAACGGATGCACCAAAACCTGCCAAGCCAGCTGCTGAAAAGAAGCCGGTTGCTGAGACACCAAAGAAAAAGAAGTTGACGTGGGCTGAACAAAAAGAATGGGACACAATTGAAGACGACATTGCTGAACTTGAGGGGAAGATTAGCCAAATTGAGGCCGACATGGTCGAAAATGGCGCTGATTTTGGTAAGTTAAGCGAGTTGCAAGCACAATTAGATGAAACAAACCAAGCGCTCGAAGATAAGATGATGCGCTGGGAAGAGCTATCAGAACGCGTAGAGGGGTAAGCGATAATGGCTGAAAAGATTTTGATCTGGGCACAAACTAACAATGGGACAATTGCATTGAATGGATCGATTCCATGGCGTCAAAAGACCGACATGAAGTTCTTTAAGGAACAAACGATTCACCAAGTGGCGTTGATGGGACGTAATACCATGCTAAGCTTTGGCGGACGTGCATTGCCAGAACGCATTAACATGGTGTTGACGCACGACGAAAATTTGGCAGTACCAGCTGGTTTTGACAAAGTTTATAGCATGGATGAAGCTGAGCGTATTGCTGATGAAAACAACATGAAGCTTGCGGTTATCGGTGGTAAGGCGATTTATGATAGTTACTTGCCAGTAGCCGACATTCTATACGTGACGTACTTAGACACTGATTTTATGGGTGACGTTTTGATGGCACCTGTTGATAAGACGATTTGGCTTGGTGAGGAAATCGCTTCTGGTCCAGCTAATGACGACAATCAATACGATTGGCGCATTGTGAAGTACACGCGTCGCTAATTTTGGCAGGCGTGGCAATTAACGTGTGACTTTTTTCGAAAATAGGCGTAGACTGTTCAGGTAAAATCATTTTGGCCGAAAGAGGCTAAGAGGTAGAAAAATGAAGTACGTCGTAACTTTCTTCTGGACGTTCATCTTGGGTGAAATTATCGGTTACATCGGTAGTGCCCTTGAAGGAACTTCATACAACGCAACTACTACGTCATTGTTTGCGATGGTGATTGGTGTAATCGGTACGGTTGCATTTTCAGCTATCTCAAAGTCTGCTGCTCCTAAGGATGCGGCCAAGGCGGAAGATTAATAGTTGTACACACGACTCTAAAAGACCATCCGTTCTGCGGGTGGTCTTTTTTTCGGGTTATCGCTATAATGAAATTAAGTTAAAACGAATTTGAACCATGACGTTCAGGAAGGGGCAGATATGGTACCACTACAAACAAAAACGGCATTCAGTTTGTTACAAAGTCCCATGATGCCAAGTCAACTCGTGGCCTCTGCAAAAGAAAAGGGGTACACCGCGGTTGCGATGACGGACAATGATGTCTTATACGGCATGGATAATTTTTACCGTGCTGCCAAGTCAGCTGACATTAAACCAATTCTTGGCCTGACAATCACAATTCAAGGATTGGCAACTTCACAGCATTATCCAATGGTGTTGTTGGTTGAGAATCAAACCGGTTATCACAATTTGCTGGCAATCAGTAGCTTGTTGAAGACAACATCTGAAGTTGTGACGTTTGACATGTTGACGGCTTATTTGGCTGGCCTATATATTGTGTTGCCAAGTGTTGGTGAGTTGCCCGTTATTTTGGGAGCCGAACCGGAACGCGCAATGGATATGGTGCAAAGTATTAGTGCAGTGACTGATGCGAACCATGTCTTTTTGGGTGTGTCGACGGGAATGCGTGATGAATTAATTATGCAATTACGCCATTTGTCAGAGAACACCGGTGCCCGTTTGCTAGCGTTGACGGAAGTTGACTATGCTGACCCACAAGATCAATTTGCGGCGCAAGTGATTCGCAAAATTGGTCAAGGTGAGGTCATTGCGAATGTCGCCCAGGCACAACGCGAACCTGCCACAGCTTATTTGGAATCTGCTGAAGAGTGGACGGCTGAATTTGTGGCACGTGGTTTGGGGGATGCGGTCGCGAATACTGATTGGATTGCTGAGCACAGTGAATTTGAATTAGTGAAGTCAAAGGTAACGTTGCCACCGTTTGAAACGCCGAATGGCCAAACGTCGGCCGACTACTTACGTGAATTGGCGACAACTGGGTTAAAGAATCGTTTGCATGGTTTGTCAGTTGATGAGACGGTGTATCAAGAACGTTTGGCGCACGAATTGGATGTCATTGTTGAACTGGGATTTGCGGATTATTTCCTGATTGTTTGGGATGTGCTGAACTTTGCGCACAAAAGCGCTATCCGCACTGGCCCAGGACGTGGATCAGCCGCTGGTTCGCTAGTGGCATACACACTTTGGATTACCGATGTTGATCCAATTGCGTACGATTTGCTTTTTGAGCGTTTCTTGAATCCAGAACGTGCGCAAATGCCGGATATCGATATTGATATTCCTGATAATCGTCGTGAAGAAGTATTGTCATATTTGCATGAGAAGTACGGTCATGAGCGTGTAGCGCAAATTATCACGTTCTCAACGATGGCACAACGCGCGGTTATCCGTGACGTGGCGCGTGTGTTTGGCTTAAATCCAACGCAAATTGATGCGCTATCGAAGTCGATGCCACGTGATGCAGCTAATCTGGAAGCGGCGTATGAATCATCACAACCTTTCCGTAATGCGTTGATTGATTTGCCAGTTGATGGTGAATTGTTGTATCAAACAGCGCGTAAGTTAGAAGGCTTACCACGTAATTCATCATTACACGCTGCCGGTGTCGTCCTTTCAGCTGATCCGCTAGTGCAAACAATGCCAGTGCAGCTGGGTGAAGATGGTCGTTTGGTGACGCAATTACCAAAGGGACCAGTTGAAGCGCTTGGCTTGTTGAAGATGGATTTCTTGGCACTTTCTAACATGAACATTTTGGATATCGCGTTACGTGATATTCAAAAGACCGAAGAGGGTGCCAACTTTAACATTGCCAACATTAACTTAAATGACGATGCGACACTACGTTTGTTCCGTCACGGCATGACGAATGGTGTGTTCCAGTTTGAATCAGCCGGGATGAAGAACATCTTGCGTCAGTTACAACCAGACAGCTTTGAAGATATCGTGGCGGCGAACGCACTGTTCCGTCCAGGTCCCATGCAAAACATTCCACATTTCGTGGCTCGTAAGCATGGACAAGAGAAGCAAGACGTACCAGACCAAAGTATGGCGGATATTCTAGCGCCAACCTATGGCGTTATCGTCTATCAAGAGCAAGTTATGCGTGTGGCGCAACAATTCGCTGGGTTCTCACTAGGTGGTGCCGATTTGCTACGCCGTGCGATGTCGAAAAAGGACGGTGCTAAGATTGCCGCGATGAAGACGGACTTTATTGCTGGGGCGGTAGCAAACGGTCATGACGAAAAGGTCGCCGAACAAGTATTTGGTTATATTGAAACGTTTGCCCAGTACGGGTTTAACCGTTCGCACGCGGTGGCCTATTCAAAGCTGGCCTTCCAGTTGGCTTATATCAAGGCGCATTATCCAGCCGCTTTCTACAAGGCTGTTTTGAATGATGCTATTGCTGACAAGAAAAAGGTTGGCGCGTATATTGCTGAAGCGAAGGCATCTGGCGTTAAGTTGCTGGGGCCAAGTATCAATCATTCGTGGCAAGGTTATTCAATGAACAAGCAAGGCGAGCTCCAGATGGGGTTGGCTTCAATTGCAGGTATGCGTCGTGATTTCCGTGAATCAATCCTGAAGGAGCGCCAAGAAAACGGGGCTTACAAGGATCTGGGCAACTTGATTGGCCGTCTTGAGAGCAAGTATCGTAAGGTTGAACAACTTGAGTCGCTGGTTTATGCGGGTGCGCTCGACGAATTTGGTTTCAATCGCAAATCAATTCTAGCGTCATTGCAAGGATTCATTGATGCGATTGGATTGGCAGGTGAGTCGATGTCGCTGTTTGCTTCGTTAACCCCAAAGGTTCGTGAAATTGAAGACTTTACGCCGGCTGAAAAGCTAGGGTATGAGCGTGATTACTTGGGTGTTTACCTCAGCGGGCACCCAATTGAGCCATACTTGGCGGCGATTCCTGACAACAGTCACACTGATATTTCGTCATTGGCGGTTGGCATGAATCAGGCGACGGTCGTGATTTACGTTGAAAACGTTAAAAAGATTCGCACGAAGAAGGGCGATCAAATGGCGTTTGTGGATGGGATGGACTTGTCAGGTTCGATTTCAATTACACTGTTTCCACAACTCTTCCAACGCGTGGCCCCATTGTTAGTACCTGAAAAGGTTTTGGTAGTGACGGGTAAGGTCGAGCAACAACGTGGTCGTGATGACATTCAGATTGTCGCGAATACGATTGTTGAAGCGAGCCAGTTTATCAAGCGTTTTGAAAATCAAACCGATCAAGTTGCGACAACTGAGCCAGGTACTGGACGCTGGTATTTGCGTATCACAGCAGCAGCTCAAGCGGCTGGTGCACTTGATGCACTGAATGCGGTTGTGATGTCGCACCACGGTAATAATCCAGTGTTGGCAGTATACGAAGCCGATGGTAAAAAGTTGGCATTGGGTCAACGTAATTGGTTATCGGCTGGGGATGCGACCATGAAGGCGCTACAAGAAGTTTTGGGCGCCAACAACGTGGTTTTCCAAGCAGATTAAATGACTGTTTCTAATGAAGCGAGTTCCGAATTATGAGAACTCGCTTTTTATTTTTCTCAGATTAACTGCAGGAAGAATAAATGACTTATGCTTGTAATACGAATAACTATTAAAAATGGGTGTGAATGCGTTACAATAAACAATAACTATCCGGATGGATATAGCACGAATGACACGCTGCGGGTTCGAATCCCCATCGGCGGTTGTTTGGAAACAGAGGATAAATATATGGCAGAAGCAAAAGTGTTGAACGCACAAGAAGTGCATGACCTCGTTGCTGGGTACATGAACGAGGACCATGTTAAAAAAGTTGATAAAGCATACGATTTTGCTTACAACTTGCATAAGGAACAAAAGCGCAAGTCAGGTGAACCTTACATTATTCACCCGATTCAAGTCGCTGGCATCTTGGCTGACTTGCATATGGATCCAGATACAGTCGTGGCGGGTTACCTGCACGATGTTGTCGAGGATACTGAAGCAACGTTAGAAGATGTTGAACGTGAATTTGGTCATGATGTGGCTGTAATCGTTGACGGCGTGTCAAAGTTGTCAAAGATTGAATATAAGTCATCACGTGAGCAACTAGCAGAAAATCACCGTAAGTTGTTGTTGGCAATGTCACACGATATTCGTGTCATCATCGTTAAGTTGGCGGACCGTTTGCACAACATGCGTACGTTGAGTGCATTGCGTGAAGAAAAGCAAAAGCGCATTGCGTCAGAAACGTTGGAAATCTACGCACCATTGGCTGATCGTTTGGGAATTATGACAATCAAGTGGGAACTTGAAGATATGTCATTGCGCTATCTTGAGCCAGAAGCCTACCACGACATTGCTAAGTCGATGCAATTGCGTCGTCAAGAGCGTTTGGAAATTGTTGACCAAGCGGTTAACGATATTGAGCAAGCGATTACGGAATTGCATTTGCAACATGCAGAAGTATACGGGCGTCCAAAGCACATCTACTCAATCTACCGTAAGATGGTGGACAAGAAGAAGAAGTTCGACGAAATCTACGACTTGTTAGCAATCCGTGTCTTGGTAGATACGATTCCTGAAACATACGCCGTATTGGGTGCTATCCACGCGCGTTGGACGCCAATGCCAGGTCGTTTCAAGGACTATATTGCGCTACCAAAGGCAAATGGTTACCAATCATTGCACACGTCAGTCATCGGACCGGGTGGTCGTCCACTTGAAGTGCAAATTCGTACGTACCAAATGCACGAAGTCGCTGAATTCGGTGTGGCCGCCCACTGGGCATACAAGGAAGGTAACTTTGCTGGGGCGGATGTCCAAAATGCGGACCAGCAAAAGTTGAATGTGATCCAAGGAATCTTGGAATTGCAGGAAGATGCGCGTGATGCGGATGACTTCATGGAGTCTGTTAAGGGCGACTTGTTCACGGACCGCGTGTTTGCCTTCACGCCAAAGGGTGATGTTATTGAGTTGGCAAAGGGTGCTGGACCATTGGATATGGCGTACAGCATTCACACCAATGTTGGTAACCACACAACGGGAGCCAAGGTTAACGACCGCATGGTGCCGTTGGATTACCCAATTAAGACGGGTGACATTGTTGAAATTGTGACGTCACAAAACGCCAAGCCAAATCGTGATTGGATGAATTTGGTGTCAACGCGTCGTGCCCGTAACAAGATTAAGCAATACTTCCGTAAGCTGGATAAGGACGACAACATCGAAGCTGGTAAAAAGATGGTTGCCGATTGGCTAGCTGAGGAAGGCTTTGATGTTGAAGAGTTGACGCAAGCTGACAACGAAGCTAAGGCAGCTGAGAAGTTGCACTTCCTAAGCGTTGATGACATGTATGCATCGCTCGGCTTTGGTGATTTGAAGCCTCAAGGTGTAGCAAACAAGTTCACAGAAGAAAAGCGTGCGGAGCTTGAAGAAGCCCGTCAAGCCGCCGAACAAAAGGCCATTTTGGAAGAACACCAAACGATTGAAAACGAAAGCAAGAAGTCGAAGGAGAAGCCACAACACGGTGAGGATCGGATTGTGATTCAAGGTGTCGACAACTTGTTGGTTCGTTTGGGTCGCTGTTGTACACCAGTACCCGGTGATGAAGTTATCGGGTATGTGACCAAGGGTCGTGGTGTATCAGTACACCGTTTGGGATGCCCAAACTTGCGTGCGGCTGAAACGGAAGGTCAACGTTTGGTTGATGTTGCCTGGGAAAAGCCAGAAGGTGATACGAAGAACGAGTATGACGCTGACTTAGCTGTGGCAGCAACTAACCGCAACAAGTTGTTGAATGACGTTATTCGTACGGTGAATAACACAACGAAGTCATTGAACTTTGTGAACGGTCGCATTGATCACAATAACAATGTGAATATTTCATTGAGTGTTGGCGTGCGTAACTTGGAACAATTGGAACACATCATGGATTCAATTAAGAATGTCAAGGATGTCTACGAAGTAAAGCGAGCATTTAAGTAATGAGAGTTGTCTTACAACGAGTATCATCAGCGAGCGTGACGGTTAACGACCAAGAGTTGGGTGCAATCGGGCAAGGGTATATGTTGCTGGTCGCGATTCAGGATGCGGATACGGAGGCAGAGTTGGATTACTTGGTTCGTAAGATTACTGGTTTAAGGGTCTTTGAAGACGAAGCTGGTAAGATGAACTTAAGTATTCAAGATGTTGGCGGATCGATTCTGTCAATTTCTCAATTCACGCTATATGCCGATACGCGTCGCGGTAATCGACCAAGTTTCACGGATGCAGGTGCACCTGCGTACGCTGAAAAGATGTATGACCAATTTAATACAAAATTGGCAGCGACGGGCTTGACAGTTGCTACTGGTGAGTTTGGCGCTGATATGAAAGTCAGCTTGGTCAATGACGGACCAGTTACAATTATCTTTGATACCGATAATAAATAATATGAATTTTGACGTGGTCAAACAAAAGTCATAGTTTCGCCCTACAATTCCCTAGTAATATGCAATGATATTGATAGTATTGTCTGTTGCGCGTGTGCTACAATACAGATATACAAATTAAGACAATTGCGAAGGGAAGTATCGTTATGGCAGAGAAGCTGATTCAATTGCGCGTCGAGGACAATGTCAAGGACAAGGCAGATGAGATTTTCAAGTCACAAGGTTTGACAACTCAAACAGCCATCAAGATTTTCTTGACGCAAGTTGCGAACACTGGTGAGTCACCATTTAGCAACTTGTTCTCACGCAATCAATAATTTGTAGAAGTGAATAGAGATTTCGGTTGGGCGTATGCTTCAAGTTTCCTGGGTGGGTAACCAGGGGAATTTGGAGTGTGCGCTTTTTTGTTTTTGTTGAACTTATATTAAGTAAGTTGTAGGAGGTAGAGATGGAAATAGTAATGATGTTGGGATTACTGGTTGTGACACTGGGATTTGGTTGGATTGCCGGTAAGTTAGGATTTGCGAAAGTTGTGGGTCAACTAATCGCCGGTGTGGTTGTGGGACCGGCACTGCTTGGATTGGTTGCCCCATCACATTTGATGCACGTTGTCTCAGAATTTGGGGTGATGTTGCTGATGGTGAATGCCGGTTTGGAAACTGATGCGCGTCAATTATTGCAAAATATCAAGGAATCTAATTTGGTTGCTTTGATGGGAGTTGTGGCACCGTTAGCGGTATTCCCGGTTGTTGCCTTGCTATTTGGTTACGAGTGGCAAATTGCGTTGTTCTGGGGTGTCGTGTTCGCCGCCACGTCAATTTCAATTACCATTTCAGTTTTGGGTGAGCAAGGAAAGCTTGGAACTGTTATGGGCGCCGTTGTGTTGGGCGCCGCCGTGCTAGATGATATTTTAGCGTTGCTATTGGTGACGGCCTATGCAGCCTTTATCGGTGGATCAGGACTGGGATTAAACACGGTGATGCCAATTATTGCGTTTGCTATTGGTGTGTTGCTCCGTCAGCTGCCAAAGTCAGATAAGTTGTTGCATACGACTGAATTGTTTGGTGAATGGACGGTGTTCCCAATCTTCTTTGGATCAATTGGGTTGAACGTCGTCTTTAATAACCTGGCTGAAACATGGTGGATTATGATTTTGCTAACAGCCTTGGCAGTCGCAACAAAGTACTATGGCGCTGGATTCGGTGCACGTATGGCACGACTGGATAAGTACACCAGTAACGCAATTGGCGCGGGGATGGTTTCACGTGGTGAAATGGCGTTGGTTATTGCCCAAATCGGTGCAACTGGCCACATTTTGTCGAACCAGGTGTTTGGTGAAATGGTAATCGTAATCATTGCCTCAACAATCATTGCGCCGTTGATGATGCGTCCGTTGATCGCGAAAGTTAAATAGAAGCAATTAAAAAACAGGACCTGAGAACTCGTTGTGAGTCATCAGGTCCTGTTTAGTTTATATCTTACAATGGGTCAACGTCGTAACGCTTCGTACGCAATTCTTGCTTTTGCGCCTTAGTTGGCTTGAACAAGAAGTCGAAGTAAGCTGCACGCCAGTCATCGAAAGAAATGGCCAATTCAGCAATGTCTTCAGGAATGTCGGCACGTGGGATACGGTCGATGTCTGGGTGCTCAGCAACATAGCTTTCCATCCAGTCAGCAATCTTAGCGTGACCTTCGTTTTCCTTTTCAACGTTGAACCAGTTCGTTGGCTCGTAGTGAATCAAGTCATCTTCAACGTCGAACAATTCCATCGTTCCGTGAACGCGGAATGGGCGAATCAACTTAACATCAGGGTTAAACTTCCAAACGAAGTTACCTGGTGCAGTTTCTTCAACGTCTTCAAGTTGCACGACAGCACCAGCCATGTTTGATGGCAAACCAGCTTGCTTCAATGCGTATGATGTAACGACCAAGTCGCCACGGTGATCAGTTCCAAATGGGTAAACCACACCAATCTTTGATCCGACCAAGATGTCGATCAAGACTTGTGGTTCCATACCAACAGCCTTCATAGGATGTATCTCACTTTCAAATAAATAGATGTCTACTTATTTTAACAAAACTCTGGGAAAATGTCAGAAATGAATTCGAATTAGTTTACATATAACGCCTAACTTCTGGTAAACTAGAGTAGACAGAAAATGGGTTTACTGACGGCATGTCAGTTGAACAACGGCTTTGCCAGCGCTGTGGCATCGGACTACCTTAGGTTGATGCAGCTGATGCAAAGAGATATATGGAGAAAATAATATGACACACAAAATTGGAGAAATCATCTCAGCCAAGGTGACGGATGAGAACGACAACTATTACTACGCACAAATTGACGGTTTGACATACGAAATCGACAAGAGTGAATTGCAAAAGCCATTGAAGATTGGTGGCGTTGTAACTGGATTTGCATACGAGAACGAAAATCACAACTTGCAAATTACGAAGAATATTCCTGACGTTCGTCTTGGTCACTATGCATGGGGTGAAGTAACGGATATTCGCCGTGACCTTGGTGTCTTTGTGAATATCGGTTTGCCAAACAAGGATGTGGTTGTGTCACTGGATGAGTTGCCAACAATTAAGGAATTGTGGCCACAACGCGGTGACAAGTTGATGATTACGTTGCGCATTGATAAGAAGGACCGTTTGTGGGGTGAATTGGCCTCAGCTGACATCCTACAAGCTGTGCGTATCCCAGCTAAGCCTGATATGAAGAACAAGCAGGTGAAGGCAACGGTTTACCGTTTGAAGATGGTCGGAACGTTGGTTATCACACCAGAGTATAACTTTGGGTTCATTCACCCAGATGAGCGTCAACGCGAACCACGTCTTGGTGAAGAAGTTGATGCACGTGTTATCGGCGTGCGTGAAGACGGTGTGTTGAACTTGTCATTGCGTCCACGCGCTTACGAGGCAATTTCAGATGACGCTGCGATGTTGTTGACGTTGTTGCAACGTTCATCAACGCACAGCTTGCCATTTACTGATAAGTCAGACCCAAAGCAAATTAAGAAGTACTTTGGTATGTCAAAGTCACAATTTAAGCGTGCTGTGGGAAACTTGTACAAGCAACGTAAGATTACGCAAAACGAGAACGGTTTGTTCTTGGTAGAAGAAAGCGACGGCGAATAAGATGCTACATCAGGTAGGTCCATATGAAGATAATATGGTTGACTACCTGCACTATCTGACGGTGGAGCGGGGGTTGTCAGCCAATACGCGGGCATCCTATCAGCAAGACCTGCGTCATTTCTTTACGTATTTAATTGAACAAGAAAAGTCGATGCCGTTGGCAAATATTGATCGTTTTACGATTATGGCGTTTCTAGGTGAACTGGAGAAAAACGGCAAGTCACGTAACACGGTCATTCACATGGTGTCGACATTGCGAAAGTTTTTCCAATTTGCGACCAGCAATAACTGGGTGGCCGTTGATCCAATGACACAAGTTGATCCGCCTAAAAAGGCGCAACACCTGCCAGCCGTTTTGACGCTGACTGAAGTTGAAGCGTTGTTGGCGGTGCCTGACCCAAACACGCCGTTGGGGTTGCGCAATCGTACAATGCTCGAAGTGATGTATGCGACGGGTTTGCGTGTGAGTGAGCTGGTTAATTTGCGTTTGGATAATTTACACCTAGAACTGGGGCTGATTCAGACACTTGGAAAAGGTGACAAAGAGCGCATTATTCCAATTGGGGATGTAGCGTCACACTGGTTGCAACGTTACCTAGCCGACGGGCGACCATTCCTTGGTAAGCAACAAGATGAGCAGGTGATTTTCCTAAATGACCATGGTCATCAATTGACGCGCCAAGGTGTTTGGAAGCTGATTAAGGGTTGGGTGAAGGCAGCGGGCATTACGAAAGATGTGTCACCACACACGTTGCGCCACTCATTTGCGACGCATATCTTGGAAAACGGTGCTGATTTACGCATTGTGCAAGAGTTGCTTGGTCACGCCGACATTTCGACAACTCAGATTTATACACACATTTCAAATAAGCGTTTGACTGAAGTCTATGGCAAAAGTCATCCGCGTGCTTAATTAAGAAAGGAGGCCACACATGCTAGTTGTGGTACGCAAAGATCAACCGAAAATTGCGATGGGATTATTGTCATACTTGCCACGTTTACATGATGTGGCTTCTGTGCAACGTGAAATCGAGTGGTATCAAGCAAGCGAGGCTCGTGAAATCTTGCTGTGGCAGTCAACTGAAACGCAACATTACGTTGCTGTTTTAGGTGTTGAAGCAGTGTTTGATTCAATCGTGTTGCGCTTGGTTGTGTTCGGACCGGAAGTGCCGGTTACGTCACGCATTGCTGTCGGTTCAGACATATATGAGGCGATGAAGTTGCGATACCCTGACAAAACGATTGTTGGCACGATTAGCACGCAACCAATCTTGACGGAATGGCGGAAGTATTTGCATGGCTGAAGATTTAACTTATCGCTTGAATGACTTTGAAGGACCACTAGACTTGCTCTTGCACCTAATCAAAGTTAACGAGATGGATATTATGGATATTCCGATTGTTGAAATTACGGCACAGTACTTGGCGTTTTTGCATCAAGCGGAAGAACGGAACTTGGATATCGCTGGCGAGTTCTTGGTGATGGCTGCTACGTTGATGTCAATTAAAGCGTCATATCTGATTCCGAAGAATGAGGAACTAACATATGACGAAGAATTGGCGGAGTTTGTATACGAAGAAGATCCACGTGAAGCCTTGATGGCACAATTGCTGGAGTATCAACGTTATCAACAAGCGGCTGATGACTTGCGTGAACGTGAAGAAGGGCGTCAATTGCAATTTTCACGTGCACCAATGGCGATTCCGGACGATATTGACGTTGCGCCGTTGCCAGAAGGCCTTGGCTTGTTCGATTTGCAGCTAGCATTTAATCAAATGGTCGCTAACCGAACGAAGAAACAAGTTCGTCCGCGCACCATGCGTGGTGAAACGTGGTCAATCAGCGCGCAAATGAAAACCATTGTGTCACGAATGACACCTGGTGAAACAATAGAATTTGAAACATTCTTTGGGGAGCATGATAGTCGCGATAAGATGGTGACGACCTTCCTAGCTATGCTAGAATTGGTCCGTCATCAACATTTGCGAGTTGCCCAAGAAGATGAATATGGTGCAATTTGCCTGACACTAGGTGATGTACCTTATGACGAAACTGCAGATGAGGGAGTCGATTTTGACGATGAAGACTAGCTTACAACAAATTGAAGGTTTGCTTTTTGTAGCCGGGGATGAAGGCATCACGGTTGCGGAAATGGCTGATGCGACTGGTTTCGCAAAGCCCGCCGTCATTGGCTTGTTAGAAGATCTTGCCGCCAAATATGAGAGCGACGAGAATAGTGCGCTCGACGTTTTGAAGACTGATGATCAGTATCAACTGGTGACTAAGTCAGAGCTTGCTGAGACGATTCACCGTTACTTTACGGCGCCGTTGACGACAGCCTTGTCGCAAGCATCACTGGAAGTATTGGCAATTATTGCATACAAGCAACCAATCACGCGCGTTGAGATTGATGAAATTCGTGGTGTGCAATCACAGGCAACGATTCAAAAATTAGCACTACGTAATTTGGTAGAAGGACGTGGCCGTTCTAATGAACCAGGCCGACCAATTCTGTATGGGACAACGGCATATTTCTTGAACTACTTTGGTTTGAGTGATTTGCAAGAGTTACCACCGTTGGTAACCGCTGAGGCACTAGATGCCTTGCGTGCCCAAAAGGATGTGGCATTGCCTTTGATGCCAGGAGAAGAAGGCGGGTCTGCATTTGATGTAGCCTTGCCAGAACTTGCTGAAACAGCAGAAAGAGATTAAGAATATGGCAGAACGATTGCAAAAAGTGATGGCTCAAGCGGGAGTTGCATCACGCCGTGCATCAGAACAATTGATTTTGGATGGTAAGGTAACGGTCAACGGTAAGACGGTTCGTGAATTGGGAACCAAGGTTGAACCATCAGATAAGATCGAAGTAAGTGGTGAGCCAATTGATTCACGCGAAAAGTTGGTTTACTTCTTGTTGAACAAGCCCCGTGGCGTTGTGACGACAAATAGTGATGATAAGGGCCGTGCAACGGTTATGGACATCGTTGATGAGCCGGAGCGTGTTTACCCAGTTGGTCGTTTGGACTACGATACGACCGGTGTTTTGTTGTTGACGAACGATGGTGAGTTGGCAAACAAGTTGATGCACCCTCGTTACCGTATCGACAAGGTCTACGTGGCTAAGGTTAAGGGCATTCCAACGAATGAAGAATTGGAAAAGCTTCGCCACGGTGTCACGGTTAAGACAAAGCAAAACGGTCGTTACACGACATTCAACGCTGCACCTGCTCGTGCTGAAATCCAATCAACGAACACAAAGAACCACACGGCGATTGTGAAGTTGACGATTCACGAAGGTAAGTATCACCAAGTCAAGGAAATGATGAAGGCGGTCGGGCACGAAGTCTTGAAGTTGACTCGTGAGCGTTACGGTATGCTTGATTTGACTGGCTTGACACCAGGTGAGTACCGTCCTTTGCGTTACGAAGAAGTACAAGCGTTGAAGGCTGGAAAGCAATACCGCAAGTCAGCAGGACGCTGGTAAGCTATAATAGAGGCGTCTGGGGCTTCCTGGAGGCCTCTTTTTTTGTCGATAAAGGGGAAGGTTATGAGTAAAAGTCGATTAGAAGCGTTTAGTGATGGTATCTTTGCAATCATCATCACAATTATGGTGTTGGATTTGAAAATTCCGTCAATCGGTACGTGGGCGGGGATTGGCAATGCTGCGTGGCTAAGTACATTCTTGGCTTACTTAATGAGCTTCATTATCACGGCTAGTTTTTGGGTTAGTCACCACTTGATTATTAGTAATATCGAGAAAGGGGATAGTGGTGTGTTGTGGACCAATGCCTTGACGTTTTTGCCAATGTCATTGGTGCCAATTACGACAGCTTGGTTTGGTGAATTCCCAACCCGTGTGGCACCGAGTGTGACGTATGGTATTGTGTATGTCATGTCCGTGATTGCTTTATACAATTTGAGCCACGTTATCGCTAAGCATTTGGATGATCCGGCACAACAAAAAAGAATGTGGCGCGTTAATCGCAGTCGTCTTTGGTTGATTGGCATCGGTCTCATTGGTACTGGCTTGGCATTTGTTTGGCCACCGATTACTGGTGGTATGGTCTTTGTTATTTCAGGTGGTTGGCTATTTTTGCGTAATGTCATCCACGTTCGAGCTATCCAGGACATGTAACCGCTCGACTTTTGTTACAATTACAGTAAGATGAAGAAGTGTGAAGGATGATTGATTGCTTCACAGAAACGTTTCACAGTGATTGTGATGAAATATGAATGGGGGGGATGCAAGATGGCAACACCAGATACAC
This sequence comes from Weissella confusa, assembly GCA_001436895.1. Lineage (GTDB taxonomy): Bacteria > Bacillota > Bacilli > Lactobacillales > Lactobacillaceae > Weissella > Weissella confusa. The sequence continues at coordinate 82,179 of JQAY01000006.1, read as the reverse complement.
GTTCTGGCCGTAATTATATGAAAACTGGCCCTGGCATGTACGCCTTTGCGAAGGAACACAAAGTTGCCGGTTGGCCTTGGCTATTGAAGCCGATGGGCTGGCTTGGCCGTAAGCATTTTAAGAATATTGAGAATTCGCTTGCTGATGATGAAACGGTTGTGGTCGCTTTCTTAACGAAAATGGCTGGACTGACCGACGCGGGAGAACCTACTGGTCGCTTCAAGTGGTATGCATTTGCGCTTGGTGATTCCGGGACTTTGTATTTTGCGCATTGGCGGCCATTCCATTTGGACTCTTTGCGTATGACGCTTGATCAAGTGAACACGATTAATCCGGACACGGGTATTATTCGTGGTCGTTTGCAAATTCAAACGTTGCAAGGAACCCAAGATTTGACGTTGAAGTGGTTCGCCCCACAGATTCGTCGCATCTATGATTTGTTGAATAATGAGAAGCACGCCTATGACAAGCTACGTCACAAGGTTGACCTAGACGGTTGACCGTTAGTTAGTCGCGTGATAGTCTTAACCTACAATTGAATATCTTCAGGGCAGGGTGAAATTCCCGACCGGCGGTAACTGCGTTTTGTAGAAGTCCGCGACCCGCATCCGTTATTGGTGTGGCTGACACGGTGTGAATCCGTGACCGACAGTAAAGTCTGGTATGCAGAAGAAAAAATAGATTGACTGGTCACAGCCGGTTTCTTTGTGTCGCCCTGGCACGAAGGAACCGGCTGTTTTTACGACCAGGTGGAGGTTTGTTGTTATGAATAAGACGCGTCGATTGACCGTTATTGCATTATTGGCTGCGATATCATTTGTTTTGATGATTTTTCCGCAGTTTCCATTAATTCCTGGGGCATCATTTTTGAAGATTGATTTTTCATTTGTACCTGTCTTGTTGGGTGCGTTGATGCTTGATTTGAAAAGTGGTTATGCCATTTTATTGCTCCGTTCACTATTGAAGCTACTGTTGAATAACGAAGGCGTGAACGACTACATTGGCTTGCCGATGAACGTTATTGCGATGGCAGTCTTGTTGACGGTCATCATGGTGATTGTGAAGCGTCAAGATATGTCACCGAAGCGATATGTCGTTGGGGCTGTACTAGGAACACTTGGTCTAACAGTGGCGATGGTGATTTTGAACTACGTGTATGCAGTGCCACTATATGCGATGTTTGCCAACTTTGATATTGCGAAGACGATTGGTCTTGGAACGTACCTATTATGGATGGTTATTCCGTTCAATTTGATTGAAGGGGCTATTCTGACAGCTGTCTCAGGTTTGGTCTATTTGGGGTTGCGTCAAATTATTAACACGACCCGCTCACAACTTAATTAAATAAGTCCTATTCTGCTTGCACCGTTTTGGTTTCTTCATTACACTTGGAAGAAATACATGAGAGGTGGTCAAGCAGTTGACAAATGATTTCTTGATCACCCTGTTTTCGGCGTCTGAACCTCGTCGTCACAGGGTGATTTTTGGTTTATTGAAGCGTCAGGTGACAGTGTCAACGGAATATTGGGGTTTGCGCTATGGGTTGTTGCAAATTTCAGGTTTGATGCCTCGCCTAGATAAGGACACATTTGATGCCCGTATTGCCGCATTGGAGCAAGCAGGATTGCTGGCTGAGTCAGGAGAAGGTCAACTTGTTTTGACGCCAGCCGGTCAAGAAGCACAAGCTGAGTATGCCGCAAATCACTATATGCCAAAGCATTTGAGCACGTTGCTTAAGGTCGATGTGTTGACCTTTATGCAAGCCTTTTGGTTGGCAAATCAAGTGGTTTCAGAAGTGGCGTACAGCAATAAGAAGTACTATCCATTGCAAATTGATCCACGTACGATGCTGACGGTTAAGACGTGGTATGGCAATATGAATTCACCACGCTTGGTTGCAACTTGGGCGTTGACGATTCAACGATTCTTGCAACGTCGTCCACAAGAAGATGCAGATCGTTTGGTTGCAACATGGGTCGGCCACGAAACACCAGGACTTAACCTTGAGCAATTGGGATTCCCGGCAACTTGGACCGAAGATGACTTCTATTTCTGGCAAATTGATCAATATGCCATTTGGTCTGAAGAGTTGCAACGTGGGGCCAACACGCCATTGAAGTTGTTGTGGGATTTGGTTGCGCACCGCCCATTATTGCCTAATAGTGTGCAAGCTTCATACAACGGTGTTATCGCTGGTCGACCAATGGATGAAATGGTCCAAAGCCGTCGTTTGAAGATTGGTACGATTCGCGAACACTTGTTGACCGCGGCAATTTGGCTACCAATGAATGATTTTCCATATAAGAACTATTTGACACCGGATGTGGTTGCACATTTTGAACAACACCTAACCGGTCCGATTAACGACTGGGAGTTTAGTATGGTTCGTACATCTGACGACCCACTCGAATTCTTCCTATTCCGTTTGTACGAGATTTATTTGACGAAGCAAGAGGAGGCCGCTCGTGGATAAGACAGCTTTGACTGCGGTTTTAAAAGAAAAGTTTGGCTTCGACTCATTTAAGCCGGGTCAAGCAGAAGTGCTTGAAGCATTAACTGCTGGAAAAAACACCTTGGCCATGTTGCCAACTGGTGGTGGTAAGTCATTGATTTATCAAATGATGGGTAACATGCGTGATGGCTTGGTCATCATCGTGACGCCATTGTTGTCATTGATGCAAGATCAAGTTGCGCGTTTAAATTACGCCGGTGAACCAAAGGTAGTCGCGTTGAATTCAACGTTGCCACAGGATGCCCGCCGTACGATTTTGCGTAGCTTGGATCAATACAAGTTCTTGTTTGTGTCACCAGAAATGTTGGGACAAACCGTTGTGCAATCTGCTTTGCGTAAGGTGAAGATTAACTTGCTAGTCGTTGACGAAGCGCACACAATTGTTAGCTGGGGACCGGATTTCCGACCAGATTACTTGGCTTTGCCACAAGTCCACAAGAAGCTTGGACAACCACAATTGCTATTGTTGACGGCAACTGCGACGCCAAAGATGATGACGGATATCACGGTACCATTTGGGTTGCCTGAATCAGATTGGTTTATCTATCGTCAATCTGTAGACCGTCCGAACATCTATTTGCACACGGAAACGCTAGCGAACGAAGGCCAGAAGCGTGAACGCTTAGCTGATTTGGTTCGCCAACTACAAGGACCAGGGATTGTTTACTTCTCAAGTCGCAAGTTGGCAACGTCAATGGCGGATTGGTTGGCTGAGAATACCGGCCGTCGTGTCGCTGCTTATCACGCTGGTCTTGATACGATGTCACGTTACCGCATCCAACAACAGTTCATGTTGGGGCAAATCGATGTTATTGCAGCAACGTCGGCGTTCGGAATGGGTATCGACAAGGACAATGTCCGCTATGTCATTCACTACCACTTGAGTAATGACTTGGCTAATTACCTACAAGAAATCGGTCGCGCTGGTCGTGATGGTGAGCAATCGGCTGCCATCTTGCTGTATGTGCCTGGTGACGAAAATCTACAACTTAACATGATCGACGGTACGATTCCGAACCGCGAAGTTGTCATGGGTTACTATGATAAGCGTTTCGGTGCCGATGAAATTGGCCGTGACAAGGCAAACTTGCTTGATTTTTACGCAAAGCAAGGTATGAATCCAGATGAGGTTGCGACGATGTTTGAAACGCGCCGTCAACAACGTCAACAAGATTTGTACAATCTCGTTAATTACGCGAAGTCAGACGCCGGGTTGCGACGTCAATTACTAGATCACTTCGGCGATGATGCACAGTCTAACGATGATGCTGAGTCTGTTGGTGTCGTAGATTGGCACCCAGAAGAACTCGCGTTGGTGGCAACTGAAGCGCCTACAGAACTAGCAGGTGTGACGGATTGGCGCACGCAAGTCGCAAAACTTTTTAATTTAGGTTAAGGATTAGGTGTGACACTCAAAATTGAATGCGAGTTAGTGTATGCTTAGAAGTATTCAAAGAGAGAAAGTTAGGAGACCAATCATGACCGAGAAGAATAATGAACAACAGCCATGGGAGGCATCTTTTAAAGATGAAGCAACCGGTCAATACTCACGAACGCAAAACCGACGCAAGTCTCAACGCGTAAGTATGGTTGTTGGGATTTTGGTATTGATTGTGATTGCTCTGTCATTTGTGCCTGTCTATAAGTATTTGCAAGCGTTGAACAAGCCAGTTGATGCCACAACTAGCACTGAATTGCCAGCAACGACTTCAACAAAGACAACCACTACAACGAGCAAAGTTACGGAAACTGCAAAGTCAGAGTCACGCGCTAAGAAGGCGGCTAGTGCTTCTGAGAAGAAAGCCAAGGCAGCAAGCCAATCAGCAGCAGAAGCGTCAAGCAAAGCTGCTTCAGAGTCAGCTGCTTCGTCATCTGAAGCCTCATCAGCCTCAAGTTCTAGTTCAGAATCTGATGGTAATACGGTGAAGTTTGAATCTGGTACTTTGTACAGTTTCGCAGTTGCCAATGGGACGACGCCTGAAGCGTTGTACTCATTGAACCCAGGATTGACTGCCTCAAATTATTCAACCTACTATGGTCAAGATTTGAAGGTTAAGTAATCCCAAAAAGACACATTCCGCTGGGAGTGTGTCTTTTATTTTGTGCGAAATTAACGTACAATTAGTTGGTATCTAAATGAGTGAGGACAATTGATTATGAATCCGATTCAAATCGCAATTGACGGACCAGCCTCTGCTGGAAAGTCAACGATTGCCAAGATTTTGGCATCAGACTTAAATTTTGTGTACGTTGACACTGGTGCAATGTACCGCGCAATCACGTTGGCTGCTTTTCAAGCCGGTGTGGATCCAAATGACGAATCAGGCGTAACAGCTTTGTTGCCTGACTTGACCATTACGTTCCAACCTGGTGAGCCAGTGCAACGTGTTTTCTTGAATGGTCAAGAAGTAACTGAAGAAATCCGTTCAGTCGAAGTAACGGCTAATGTTTCAGCTGTTTCTTCATATGCCGCTGTTCGTGAAGCAATGACAGCCTTGCAACGTGACATTGCTTCAGAGAATGGTGTTGTCATGGATGGTCGTGATATTGGCACGACGGTTTTGCCAAATGCAGAAGTCAAGATTTTCTTGATTGCTTCAGTGGCAGAGCGTGCCCAACGTCGCTTTAAGGAAAACCAAGCTAAGGGGATGGACACATCACTTGAAGAGCTTGAAGCAGCCATTGAGAAGCGTGACTATCTTGATTCACACCGTGAAATTTCTCCTTTGAAGAAGGCGGATGATGCGGTTGAATTGGATACGACTGGTTTGTCAATTGACGGTGTCGTTGACGCTGTTAAGGCCATTATTGCGGAAAAGACGCAAAACTAACAAAAAACATAAAGAAAGTTGTAAAAGACTACTAGTAATTTATAAAAGGATTCGGTATAATAACTACTAGAGTCGTGTGACCAGGAGGATATATTGTAATGAACGAAGAGAACAACGAGCTATTGGCAGCTCTTGACAGCGTAGCCGAAGTTAAGGTTGGCGATGTAGTTAAGGGTGAAGTCTTGGCAATTGACGATGCTCGTCAAGTTATCGTAGGTATCGAAGGTGCCGGTGTTGAGGGTGTTATCCCAATGCGCGAATTGACGGCTGACCGTGATGCAAACGTTAACGACCTTGTCAAGGTTGGAGACGTATTGGACTTGGTAGTTGTATCAACTATCGGTTCTGACAAGGAAGGTGGATCATACCTATTGTCAAAGCGTCGCTTGGAAGCTCGTCGTGCTTGGGAAGAAATCGCAAGCAAGCACAATGTTGATGACATTGTGGAAGCACCAGTAACGCAAGTCGTTAAGGGTGGATTGGTTGTTGACGTTGAAGGTGTACGTGGATTCGTACCTGCTTCAATGATCGAGAACCGTTTCGTGCAAGATTTGAACCAATACAAGGGTCAAACTATCCGCGCGAAGATTATCGAGATCAACGCTGCTGACAGCCGCTTGATCTTGTCACGTCGTGACGTTTTGAACGAAGAGCGTTCAGAAGCTTTGTCACGCGTATTCAACGAATTGTCAGTTGGTGACGTCGTTGAAGGTAAGGTTGCCCGCATGACTAACTTCGGTGCATTCATCGACCTTGGTGGTGTAGACGGATTGGTACACGTATCTGAAATCTCACACGAGCGCGTTTCACAACCATCAGACGTTTTGTCAGTTGGTGAAGAAGTTAAGGTTAAGGTTTTGGGATTGGACCCTGAAAAGGAGCGTATCTCATTGTCAATCAAGGCTACGCAACCTGGTCCTTGGGAAGCAGCAGCAGCTGAAGCTCCAGAAGGAACTGTTTTGGAAGGTACTGTAAAGCGCGTTGTTGACTTTGGTGCCTTTGTTGAAGTGTTCCCTGGTGTTGAAGGTTTGGTTCACGTTTCACAAATCTCACACAAGCACATTGCTAACCCAAGTGATGTTTTGAAGGCCGGTGACAAGGTTAAGGTTAAGGTTTTGGAAGTAAACCCTGACAAGCAACGTTTGTCATTGTCAATCAAGGCTTTGGAAGAGGCTCCTGCACGCGAAGAAGGTTCAAACAACAATGACCGTCCTCGTCGTCAACGTCGTCCTCGCCAAGAGCAAGCACCAACTAACTACTCAACTTCAGAAGAAGAGGGTTCAGCTACGTTGGGTGACGCCTTTGGAGATATCTTCAAGGACTTCAACTAATAAGCTTTAAATAGCGCAAAAGATTAAGCGTGTGTTGGGTTGTCTCAACGCACGCTTAATTTCGTTAAAACACGATTTTCTACTGGTCACGACAACAGACAGTGCCGGTGAAAACCGGTACAATAGAGAATAGTAAGTAACCGTTAGTTATCCATTTGGGTGACTGACAGAAAAGAGGGTAACATGGGATTTCCTGTTGTGGCCGTTGTTGGCCGCCCAAACGTTGGTAAGTCTACGATTTTTAATCGTATTGCCGGCGACCGTATTTCAATTGTCGAAGATACCCCAGGTGTAACGCGTGATCGTATTTACACACGCGCTGAGTGGTTGACCCGTGAATTCCGTTTGATTGACACTGGTGGAATTGATATGGCTGATGAGCCATTCATGACACAAATTGTGCAACAAGCTGAAATTGCGATTGACGAAGCTGATGTTATTATCTTCATGGTTTCTGCCCAAGAAGGTTTGACTGAAGCTGACGAACGCGTTGCAAAGATTTTGTACCGTTCAAAGAAGCCTGTTGTTTTGGCCGTAAACAAGGTCGATAACATCGAGATGCGTTCAGAAATCTACGAATTCTACGCACTTGGATTTGGCGATCCATTCCCAATCTCTGGTGCCCACGGTACTGGATTGGGAGATTTGTTGGATGAAGTGGTTTCTCACTTCCCAACGACTGATCAAGAAGAAGAAGACGATTCAATTCGCTTCTCATTCATTGGTCGTCCTAACGTTGGTAAGTCATCATTGGTTAATGCCATCCTTGGTGAAGAACGTGTTATCGTTTCAGATATTTCTGGAACGACGCGTGATGCCATCGACACGCGATTCACATCTGCTGAAGGTGATGAATTTGTGATGGTCGACACGGCCGGTATTCGTAAGCGTGGTAAGGTATATGAGAATACTGAAAAGTACTCAGTTATGCGTGCCATGCGTGCCATCGATGATTCTAACGTTGTTTTGATGGTTTTGAACGCCGAAGAAGGTATTCGCGAACAAGACAAGCACGTGGCTGGATATGCCCACGAAGCTGGTCGTGCGATTATCATCGTCGTTAATAAGTGGGATACGCTTGAGAAGGACAACCACACGATGGCTGACTTCGAAAAGCAAATTCGTGATGAGTTCCAATACTTGTCATACGCCCCAATTATTTTCGTTTCTGCTAAGACGAAGCAACGTTTGAACAAGTTGCCAGAGTTGATTAAGCAAGTTAACGAGAACCACCAAAAGCGTGTGCAATCAGCAACGTTGAACGAAGTTATCATGGATGCCTTGGCATTGAATCCAACGCCAACGGTCAACGGAAAGCGCTTGCGTGTTTACTACGCGACTCAAGTTGCTATCCAACCACCAACATTCGTGGTCTTTGTTAATGATCCTGAATTGATGCACTTCTCATATGCACGATTCTTGGAAAACCAAATTCGTAAGTCATTCGACTTTACTGGTACGCCAATTCACTTGATTAAGCGTGCTCGTACTTAATAGATGATAAAAACCTCGTAGCGATTTTCACTATGAGGTTTTTATTTGGCTGCATACCTAAGAATACCGAACAATAGGCAAGTACTGAAAAACAAACATTCAGTGAATAAAACGTGAAAATGTGGGAAAAACCGCGTTATATCAACGTTTTTAGCACATTATGGGTTGTTATGGGGTTTTAACTATGCTATTCTAAATAACGAAATCAAAGAACGATTCGTTCAATTTCGTACATTTGGGAAATTCCATTAAGCTATTAAGCAGGAGGAACATTAGCATGGCTAACAAGCAAGATTTGGTAGAAAAGGTTGTTCTTTCAACTAACTTTACGAAGAAGGATGCAAACGAAGCTGTTGATGCAGTATTCGCCGCAATCCAAGAATTCCTTGCAAAGGATGAAAAGGTTCAATTGATCGGCTTCGGTAACTTCGAAGTTCGTGAGCGCGCTGCTCGTAAGGGTCGCAACCCACAAACTGGTGAAGAAATCGAAATCGCAGCTTCAAAGATTCCTGCATTTAAGCCTGGTAAGGCCTTGAAGGATGCCGTGAAGTAAGACTTCCTGAGAAAGAGATGCGCCTATTGGTTCATCTCTTTTTTTCTATCAGTTCTCCATACTCTGACAATATATTCTGTGATAAACTACATGTATGACTTGTGAAGGGAAGCGAAGTTGATGGAGAATCCAAAGAAAATGGTGACGATTGCTGGCTCGGATATTTTAGCCGGCGGTGGGATACAGGCTGATTTGGCGACCTTTAATGAGTATGGCTATTTTGGGCTTAGCGTGATTACGAGTATTGTTACGGTGACTAAGGATGACTTTACGATTCATCCCGTGCCGTTGGATGTCCTTGATGCGCAACTACAGTCAATTTTCGCTTTGGATGATATCGCTGGTGTGAAGGTTGGATTATTGCCGACTGTCGGTCACGTACACATGGTGGCGGATTATCTACGTCGGTATGCGACGAACATGCCGGTGATTATTGATCCGGTGATGGCTTTTAAAGAAACGGACGATGTGGATGTTGTCGAGTTGGTGGCAGCCTTCCAAAAGGACTTGTTGCCACTTGCATCTATGACGACGCCTAACTTGGTTGAAGGCGAATTGTTGGCTGGCATTAAGATTAAGAATAAAGCCGATTTAGCACAAGCTGCAGAAATTATTCGTGGTTTCGGGGCTGACGCGGTTGTTGTAAAAGGTGGGGCACGCTTAGCTGGTAACGAGGCGACGGATGTTGTCACGACTGGGGCAGAACCTACCTTTCTAGGCTCTCAGAAGCTCGACAGTGCGTTTAACAATGGTGCCGGATGTACATTTGCCTCAGCCATTGCAAGTCAACTAGCGACCGGTAAAACGCCGGTAGACGCGGTGAAAGATGCTAAAGATTTTGTTTATTGGGGAATTAAAAACGGTGTCGCATTAAACGATGATTTTTCTGTTGGTAATGTGTGGCAAGCTGCCCGCCGTTTAAGGGGTAAATAACATGAAAACAAAGCAATTAACGATTGCAGCGGTTATTATTGCTGTTAATATTGTGTTGAGTTACGTGGTGAAGTTGCCAACGCCAACTGGCTTCGTGTCATTGGTCGAAACAGGAATCTTCATTGCGGCTTGGCATTATGGTTCAAAAACTGGGGCTTTTGTTGGTGGATTGACGGGCTTACTGCTTGATTTGCTAGCTGGTTACCCACAATGGATGATTTTTTCATTCATTATTCACGGCCTTGAAGGCTGGGTGCTTGGTAAGTTTGCGATGGACGAACGCATCGGCAAGCGTGTCTGGGGTAACTTCTTAGGTGGTTCGGTCATGGTTGTTGGTTACTGGATTGCCGGCGCTTTCTTGATTTGGCTAACCGGTGGCGCCAAGATGACTATGCCGAGCGCAGCTTTGGCAAGCTTGACTGGCGTACCGGCAAATATCATGCAAGTCTTGGTTGGCTTTATTCTAGCATTGCTGCTAAGTGTGCCATTCCGCAAGGTGTTGCGTAAATAATACAGAAAAGCTGTCATTTCGTCGGATGACGGCTTTTTTACTGCCCGAAAAAATGATATTCTAGAAATCTAGGTTTTTTACGTTTTTGAAAGCAGGGTGAGTATGAGTAATAAAAAAGTAGCGTCAACTGGCGCAATTTTAGCAGCAAGTGTCCTCTTGATTGGCTTGATTATGCGATCACCCATTACGACACTCCCCTTGATGTTAACGCAGATTTCAGGTGAGTTGGGTGTTGATAAAGGACAACTTGGTATCTTGACGACGATTCCGTTGGTTATGTTCCTGCTGATTTCTAATTTTGCGTCAAAGACGATGGCGTTCTTTGGCTTGAAAAAGGCGTTGGGGTTGTCATTGGCATCAATCTTCTTGGGGACAGCGTTGCGCTTGGTCGTGACGATGCCAACGATGCTGATTGGTACGGTTCTGGTTGGTGCAGGAATTGCGCACTTGAACGTCTTTATGCCGACATTCGTCGCGTCATATTACTCACATAAGGTGGGTGTATACACATCAATGTACTCACTCACGATTATGATCGGGTCAGCGACATTTAGTTTGTTGACGGCGCCGGTGGTGGCAACGTTCGGTTGGCACGCTGTCATGTGGTTACTAGTTTTGTTGCCAGCCATCGTGCTTGGATTCTGGATTTACACGTCAATGCGTGTGCCAGAAAAAGTGCCTGCAACGCGTGGTCGTCATCACGATGCTAACACACCCAAGAAGAAGATTTGGACCAACATTAAGGCGTGGCCACTCTTGGTTGTATTCGGGGTACAAGCGATTATTAATTACACGGGTGTGGCTTGGCTACCAACCATGATGGCGCAGCATCATGTTTCAGCCGGATCAATCTCGGTGATTATGTCATTCTATTCATTTATCGGGATGCCAATTTCAATTTTGGTGCCAAATATTCTGGTAAACATGCGTCGCAAGGGGACATTGGCGACTATCGCAGTCGCTGCCGTGATGCTATTTGATCAAGAAACGTCTTCAGTTGTGTACTGGTTCTTCTTGACGATTTTGATTGGTTTCGCAACGTCATTCTTCTTTTTGTACACCATGACAATGTTTGCTGCTAAGACATCTTCGCCAGTTGAAACGGCCCGTTTGTCAGGTATGGCGCAAGCTGGTGGTTACTTTATGTCTGCATTCGGTCCAATGCTTTATGGTATGGCTTTTACCGCAAATCCGAATGGGGTCATCCAAAACGTCGTTTATTTGGTATTGGTGATTGTGATGATTGTCGCTGCCGTGATGATGGCGATGACTAAGCATTTGTTTGACTAAAATAATGATGAGATGTTGTTCAGTGGTGAACAACGTCTCTTTTTTGTATAATGAACATACGACAAAAACAATTTGGGGGATATTATGGCACGTAAGATTGGAATTATCGGCCTTGGAAACGTTGGGGCTGCAGTAGCGCACGGATTGATTGCACAAGGTGTAGCCGACGACTACGTCTTTATTGATGCAAACGAAGCAAAGGTGAAGGCTGATCAAATTGATTTCCAAGACGCAATGGCGAACTTGGAAGCGCACGGTAACATTGTGATTAACGATTGGGCAGCCTTGGCTGATGCTGATGTTGTGATTTCAACACTGGGGAACATCAAGTTGCAACAAGACAACCCAACCGGTGACCGTTTTGCTGAGTTGAAGTTTACCAGCAGCATGGTGCAATCAGTCGGCACAAACTTGAAGGAATCTGGTTTCCACGGCGTATTGGTCGTGATTTCAAACCCGGTCGACGTGATTACGGCCTTGTTCCAACACGTGACTGGTTTCCCAGCTCACAAGGTTATCGGAACCGGTACTTTGCTTGACACGGCGCGTATGCAACGTGCAGTTGGTGAGGCGTTTGATTTGGATCCACGTTCTGTTTCAGGTTACAACTTGGGTGAGCACGGTAACTCACAATTCGTAGCTTGGTCAACGGTGCGCGTGATGGGTCAACCAATCGTGACGTTGGCTGATGCCGGCGATATTGACTTGGCGGCCATCGAAGAGGAAGCACGTAAGGGTGGCTTCACGGTCTTGAATGGTAAGGGCTACACGAGTTATGGTGTTGCAACGTCAGCAATCCGCATTGCCAAGGCTGTTATGGCTGACGCGCATGCTGAATTGGTTGTCTCAAATCGTCGCGATGACATGGGAATGTACTTGTCATACCCAGCGATTATTGGTCGCGATGGTGTCTTGGCAGAAACGACGCTTGATTTGACGACGGATGAGCAAGAAAAGCTTTTGCAATCACGTGACTACATCCAACAACGTTTCGACGAAATTGTGGATACACTCTAAAAACACAAAAAGTGGCTTCAATCTGGTGATTGGACCACTTTTTTCTAATTGTGCATGAAAGGAAGGCTTATGAAGCTTTTGCATACTGCCGATTGGCATATCGGTAAAGAACTGGGTGGCTTCTCATTGTTAGAGGAACAGAAAGCCGCTTTTAAGAAGATTTTACAGTTGGCACTGGATGAACAGGTTGACGGTATTATTTTGGCCGGTGATTTGTATGACCGTGCCATTGCACCGACAAGTGCTGTGACGGCATTGGAGGCGATGCTACGCGAGATGAATTTGACGCATCATTTACCAATTTATGCAGTCTCAGGAAACCACGATGGGGCAACGCGTCTGGGAGCCGGTCACGAATGGCGTGAACAAACTAATTTGTACATCAATACGACTTTGGCGGAAGCTTTTACGCCGGTCGAAACTAAGGAAGCACAAATTTTCATGCTGCCATTCTTAGAACCAACGGCTGCGCGTGTTTACTATCAAGTGGCTGAAGATGAAATTGCGGACTATCAATCGATTGAACAAGTCATGGCGCGTATTGTGCCCGAGATGGTCGCAAACTTTAATCCAGACAAGCGCCATATTTTGGTAACGCACTATTATGTGACAGGTTCAGACAACGAAGATTATGAATTTACAAGTGAGACGAACTCACGTGTCGGTGGTTTGAAGGGCATTACGGCGGGACAATTTGCAGACTTCGATTATGTCGCCTTGGGCCACTTGCACTTGCGCGAAGCCAGTCCAACAAAAACGATTCGTTATTCAGGTTCACCGGTTAAGTTCAATACCAAGGAAGCCCAAACTGAAAAGGGTGTTTACATTGTTGATGTAACTGAAGCAGGTGTGACGACAAGCTGGCATCCAATTGCGCCGACAAAGGATTTGATTGTCTTGCAAGAAACGTTTGAAACGTTGACTGATCCAGCATTTTACCAACAATATGAACGCGCCCATGCAAACTTCTTTAGTATTCGCATTCAAGGTGCGGCGCAATCGTCAAACGCGCGGGCGGATTTGACGGAGATTTACGGGGATGTCATGGAATTGCAGTATGACATGCCAAAAATTGCATTGGATCAGCAAGTTGTACCGGAACCGGTCGATGATGATATCTCGAATGAAGACTTGATTAGTCAGTTCTATGAAGAAGTAATGGGGGAATCGTTGACGTCGATGCAAGAAACGCTGGTGTCAGACACGTTAGTTGCGATTTCACAAGCGGAAGAGGGATAATATGCGACCTATTAAATTACATCTTGAATATTTTGGGCCGTATGAGGATACGACCGTTGATTTTGAACGTTTTACGGAGTCCAAGATGTTTTTGATTACAGGTGATACTGGTGCTGGTAAGACAACCATGTTCGACGCCATGACATATGCACTATTCGGTGAAGGAACAGGTGATCGCAAGCCAGAAGCGATGCGTAGTGAGTTCGCGCCGACGACGGCTGAAACGGCGGTGACGTTCTGGTTTGAGCATAATGGTCAGTACTACCGTATTGCCCGTAAGCCAACACAACAACTGAAAAAGAAGCGTGGTGCTAAGTCAGATGATGACACGACAGAGCGTAAGGCTGAAGTGTCATTTGCTGAAGTGGACGATTCTTTGCAAACGCCGATCGCCGATTTGGGTGAAAAGGCAACCCTGGTTAATGAAACTGTCCAAGAGTTATTGCATTTGACGGCGGACCAATTCCGCAAGATTATTTTGCTACCACAGAATCAATTCCGTGAATTCTTGGCGGCTCAAAGCGATGACAAGATTACGATTTTACGTAGCCTATTTGGCACAGAAATCTTCGATGCGTTTACTGAAGCATTGAAGAATCAACGTAAGGATACAAACAAGCAGATTGAAAGTTTGACGAATGAGTTGCGGGCGGCACTGAAGCAAGTCAGCTGGGATGTGCCAAACATTGCTGAAATTGCCCCAACACCAACAGAACAAGTGGCATATTTAGCCACTCAAGTTGCTAACGCCCAAACTGCGGTTGCGCAACAAACGGCTGTTCATGAGCAATCGGTCGCCGGTTTGACGACTGCTCAAGCCGCATTACAGGCTGGTCAAAAGTTGGCGCAAGCGATTGAACGTCAACAAACTTTGCAGGCACAAGCAGAACAGTTGGCCACTTTAGCAGAAGATGTGGCAGCAAAGCGCGCGGACTTAGCGCTTTTAAACTGGGGAAATGAACAACGTGACTTAGTGGTTAAGGTTGCCGATGCAAAGCGAACGGTCCAACGTTTGACTGACGAAGCGGCGCAAACAGCTAATAAGTTAGTCGAAGCGGAAAAGAATGAAGCAACCGCACGTCAAGAACAGGCGACTTTGGTAGCCGGCGAAACGGCAGTTGTTGCGCAACGTGAGCGATTGACGTTAGTGACGGAAACGTTGCTACCAAATGCCAAGCGTCAAGCCGATTTACAAAAGACGATTCACGCATCTGAAGAACGTTTGACGGCATTGCATGACATGCAAGCTGGTACAACAAAACATGTTGCAGAAGTTACCCAAAAGATGACGGATGCAAATGAGCGTTTAACAGCACTAGCCGATGTTGCAAAGCAACAAAAGGCGTTGGCTGGTTTTGCTGGTCGTATTGCATCACTTTCACAGGCACAGGCACGTTTGAATCAACAGCAAGCTAGCTTGGCAAGCACACAAGTATCATACGAATCCGCACAACACAAGTTAGCCACGGCGCAAACAACATTGGCAGAAGTGGTTGCAATGCGTGAGTCCAAGGCAGCGCTTCGTCGCGATGTGATGATTCAGCAATTACATAATGAGCTGAAGGTCGGTGAACCTTGTGCCGTCTGCGGTCAGATTTACACTGGTGAGAACGAAGACCCCCACGCTGTGCAAACGACGTACGAAGATTTGAAGGTAGCGATGGCTGCCGTTGAACAAGCTGAAACAGCTGAGCAACGTGCTATCGCGGACGAAGCGGGTGTGAAGGCATCAGTTAATGAACTGGAAGATGCGGTTGCGAAGGCTAAGACATCGTTTGACCAAGCAAAGGTCGACCTAGCGGAGTCATATGAAACGCTGTATGTCGATTGGCGCCAAGTATTCCCAACTGATTTATTGCCAGATACGTATGAGTCAGAGGTGGTGACTGCACGGTACGATGCCGTGAAGGCTACAGTTGAGCAGAACGCGACGTTGCAGGCTAAGACAACCCGCGAAATTGCTGATTTGACATCAGAACTTGGTAAGTATAAAGAGCAAGTTGCATCAACAACGGCGCAATTACAAGAACAAGAACGCCAATTGCAGGCTGATCAAGAGGCGTTGGCACAATTGAATGCGCAAGGTGAGCTAGGGGATGTTGCGACGTATGAAGATGAGCGTCAAACATTAGCGGCAGAAATTGCGACATTTGAAAAGCGCCAACAAGCCGTGCAAGAAGCCGTCCGTAGCGCCCAACAAACGGTCCAAGCACTGCAAGCCCGTCAAGCCGAACTAACGGCTGAATTGACGGCAGCTAATGAGCAATTTGCGTCAATGTCAGGACGCTTGGGTGCTGAAATCGCGGCCGGTCCGGTGGCAGATGAGACAGCCTTCAATGATTTGCTGGCGCGCTTAGATGCCGATAAGTCTTTGATTACGACGTTGAGTGCTGAAATCGCCACGTATGACACGCAAGTTACTGAAAATAAGCAACAATTGACGTCCGTTACTGCTGAAATTGGTGACCAAACGGCGCCGGATCTTGTCGCGTTGCAAGACCAGCAAGAGAAGGCTAACGAAGCAGAGACGATCGCACGTGACCTTAAGGCTAAATTGCAATTTGAATTGGATAAATTGCGCAAGGAACACGAAACGGTCGTTGGTTTGGAAGAACAAATTGCGGCGATTACCGCAAAGTCAGCTGATTTGATTAAGTTGACGCAGGCTGTCGATGGGGTGAACACCAAGAATCTTCGACTTGAGCCGTATGTGTTGCGCAGTTGCCTATACGAAGTGTTGGCCTATGCGAACGAACACTATATTGGGAATTTGTCAGCTGGTCGTTACCAATTTGTGCTCTCAAACCGTCAAGCTGGTCGTGCCAACCAAAACGGTTTGGACATCGATATTTACGATCAAGACGCCGGTAAGGTACGTTCAACGAGCACACTGTCTGGTGGTGAATCATTTATCGCAGCGCTGTCTATCGCACTTTCGATGGCTGAGGTCGTGCAACACCGGGCCGGTGGGGCGAAGATTGATGCGTTATTCATTGATGAAGGATTTGGATCGCTTGACGGAACCACATTGTCACAAGCAATGGAAGCCTTGGCATCAGTCGAACAAAGTGGCCGTTTGATCGGGGTTATCTCACACGTTGAGTCAATGAAACAACAAATTCCACAGCAAATGGTGGTCACAAAACAAGGTAGCGGACGCAGTAAATTAACTTATCGCATGGTATAAGGGACTGTAACCGATTTCATGGAACTTTTAGATTGAAACGACCTTTTTTCTGGTTAATAATGGTTTTCGCACAGAGAAAAAGTAAGGTAAAAAGTTTCATGAAGGAGGTGCGCTATGCTTTTTCTAGTTCAAAATCAGGACGGCCAAATCGTATTCCACTTCCAGGGTGAAAATGGCTACCAAGTTGAAAAAATTGACGCAACCGACTTATACACAATGATGCCACGCCGTCGTGCTGAATTATTGGTGACGCTAACGGATGGCGAAAATATGACGGATGTGATGCTCTTGAAGCATGAAGCGGCCTTAACACATGCAGACACGGAGATTTTAACGATTCCTCAACTACATGATTTAACGTTGGTAGAGTACAAAAAGGCCGATGCCCGACAAACGAATCGTGAAAATACGTTGATGATGACGCTAACGTTGGTGATTGTGGCGCCTATTTTGTTCACGTTGTTGGATAATGTTGTGTTGCGACACTTCGGACTCTCGATTTTAGATTCAGAGATTGGTGCCTTTGGTATTTTGGTGGTAGTTTATCTGGCATGGTTTATCATGACCTACACGAAGCTTGGTGAACGCATTGAAGAATGGGTGATGATTCACTTAGCGCAAATTCGACGTACGGGTGAACAATAGCGTATAATAACCTTATTAACTGAAAAGAGGCATTTCACCCATGAAGAAGTCAGAAAAGCTAGCTAAGAAGCAAGCCACTCGTTTGACAAAGGAAACAGAATTGCAATTGAAGCGTGGATTGATTCACATCGAATTGGTTGATACGCCAGATGAAATTGCATCATTCTTGTCAGAAGATAAGTAATTAAAAAGCACTGGCAGGCGATCGTTAAGGTCGTCTGCCAGTGCTTTTTTCTAGTTATACCAACCGTACGGAACCTCAGCGATTAGCTGATCGATAGCGAGTTGGTGTTGTACGTTATACATTTTTGGATGACTAGCGAGCGGAACGAACTCTAAGGCAAGCGTTTCATCCCCATCAGCCTGCAATTCCCCGCCAGTCTGCGTGACTTCAAACAAAAACATTGGGATTTGGGCTTTGTCACCACTCGGAAAGACGTGGTGGAAGTTTGTGTCAACGCCGACCAATGCAGCGATTTCAACATCGATACCGGCTTCCTCTTTGAACTCACGTTGCAAAGAGGTCATCGATGACTCGCCAAGATTTTGCATCCCCCCAACCAGACTCCAACCGATTTCGCCGTCGCCACGCTTCTCTAGGAGTACTTTTGTGCGTGTTTCGTCGTATAAAATACCAGCTACGCCTGGCATAATAATTTCATCGTGCCCAATTTTGGCGCGCAGGTCTTTGAAATAATTCTCCATTACCATTGTGAATACCCCGAATCGTCGTTTTCTCAATTGTATCCGTTCGGTCGCAGAATTTCAAAAAGCACTTTTGCCTGTGATACAATAAGTGCAACAAGACTACTAACCTTTACACAGGAGATTTTGGCATGACTTTTGATGAATTTAACATTGAATTGGGAACGGTACTCTACCTTGATAGTGTTTCCGAGCGCGAGGAGGCCGAAGTCGCTAAGGGAAAGTTGCCGGAAGCTGACGTACGTGCCGACTATCAAGCACAGCGTGAAATGATTATGCGCTCATTCTTGGCGTTCGCTGATTTGCCAGCTAACGATGGGGCGGTTGCCAAGGCTTTGGCGAACTTGCACACTGATTTATCAGATGGCGAGCGCACAACGTTGTTGACCATTCGCAACCTACACAATCGTGAGGCGGTTGGTAACTTTACTGAAGATGATGCAGAAGAGCTTGAGGATGCAGTCGAAGCAGCCGAGGCTTACTTGATGAACCGCATGGCCGATGTGCTAGCTGATTAATAGAACGAGGACAACATGATGAAAGCACTGATTGTGCCCCAACCAATTGCAAATGACGTGATGCTTGGCCAACAAGCGCTCATTGCCTTTCCGTATGCACCTGATGAAGGGGTAACGGAATTTTTGATGGTATCTGGTAAAGAGCCACTACCAGACGAATATTCACTGGGCTTGGCAATGGGTTACCAACTTGGCATTGTCACGATTAACCAAGTGTCAAAGTCACGTGATGTTCCTGGCTTTTACGAGTGGGAAGTCGCCCCTAAGATGCTAGTGGCGCCTAAGGCAATGGACATTGCACCAGATACGTTTGTTGACGTTGCGCCAACTGATTACGAAGAACTTGAATTGGAAACAATTGGCTTGTTCGCTTGGATTGCTGAACCGCACGCTGACTTTAGTGAGGCTCTTCAAGCCCATGCGGATGCTTTGATTGCGATTGGGTCAAAGCAAATGCCAGCGAAGTACCGCGAAATTTTGGCTCGTACTGGCTCATGGCAAGAAGTGGATGCGGCATGGGAAGATGATCAATTTGAACACCGCAATCACCACATGTTGGAACACGGTATTCCAGAAATTAATTTCGGTCACACACACGCACATGATGACGTGCCAACATTTAAGTTGAAGTCAAAGCACGATTCTGAGTAGTAACAAAACGGGCGTCCCACGCGGATGTCCGTTTTTTCGTCTAGTAACTCAGGGCGGTTTAAGCTAAAATTAAACTTATCACAAACGAATTACAGGAGTTCTTATGCTAACCTCATTTTTGGTTTTAGAAATTACCGCCCTAATCTCATTGATATGGGCTTTGAAGTTTAAGATTACAAAATTAACATGGATTACGATGTTGATTGTGACAATCTTGAACGCGGGTTATGTGTACTGGTTGATGCCAGTACCAACGTTGTCACAATTGGTGATGCCGGTTGCGGTTGAATCGGCAATTGTCGTTGTGTGGGCGTTGATTACCGGCTCATCAGCGCAAGTTGTGCAACGTGTAACGAAGCGTGGTACGCACATCAGCCTTGAAGGGTTGACGATTTGGCCGTTCATTATTCCAATCGTCGCGTTCTTGATTTCATTGGGAGCTGGTGTTTCACAAGCGTTGACGGTTCGTCCAATGTACAACTCTGTGCAAGCGGCGGTTAAGAAGGAAGCCCCCTTGACTAAGGATGATCAACCAATCGCCTTGTCAGCCCAAGCCTCACAAAACATGATGAAGAAGGCTTTCTCTCAAGTGCCTGATTCTTCAATGTACCGTTTGGGTGATTTGTCAGCTCAATATATCAACGGTAAGCCATACTACGTGGCACCAGTTGAGTTTAACGGCTTCATGTCATGGTTAATGAACCGGACATTGCCAGGATACTTTATTATTTCGGCAACGGATATTAATGACACGGCACACTTTGTGAAGGAAAAGCTGGATTACTCAGAGACTAGCTGGTTCTCACACAATATCGCGCGTAAGATTTACATGCGTAATCCAAAGTACGCCCAAGTGGGTGAACCAATTTTGGAAATCGACAACAATGACCAAGCTTACTGGGTACAAACGTTGCTTAATGTGCGTTGGGCTGGTCAATTGATGTACGATGATATCCACGTGTCATTGACGAACGCTGATACTGGTAAGACGACGGTCTACAGCACCAAGGATTTGCCAGCATGGGTTGATGCGGGTGTGTCACCAGAAGCAGCAACGCGTATGAACCGTGCTTACGGTAACCCATATGCATTTAACTTCCGTCACAAGAACCAAATCAAGCCAACTGAAAATGGTTCAGAGAGTGGTGTAACGCCAGTCTTCAACAACGACCGTTCAATTTCATACTTTGATGATTTCACAACGGTGACGTCAAATGCTGATTCTGATAAGGGATACTCATTGATTAGCACGCGTACGGGTAAGCTGTCATTCTACACGGGTAAGAACGTTGGTATCATGGACTCTGATGGGGCGATTAAGGTTGCTAAGCAATTGCATCCCCAAAACAAGTGGCATGGGTCAAACCCAGTCATCATGAACATTGACGGCACACCAACTTGGGTGGTTTCAATGATGGATCAGAATGAACGTTTCCGTGAGTACGCCTACATCAAGGGGGCGGACCAAAACGTCATTGGTGAAGGTGCTAATGCCTCAGACGCGTTGGCTGCTTACCGTAATGCGTTGGCTGGTAGTGTTCAAACGGCCAGTGCTAACGATGCCTCAATTAAGACTGAAAGCATCAGTGGTAAGGTTGCGCGTGTTAACGCCAATGCCACGTTGGATGATAAGCAAGTCGTGATTTTCAAGCTTGAAAATGATGAGACAATGTACACGCTGGATCCTTCTAAGATGCAAAACGCGTTGTTAATGCAAGCGGGTGACGATGTCACATTGAAGGTGAAGACGGTTAAGGGTGCATCAGTTGCCAATGTTATCAATTTGACGAACAACTCTTTGAAGTAGTTTGGCAATCTCGGGTATAATGTAAGTAACGAGATTGAAAAAGAGGTAGACATGATGGGCAAGGGAACAATCAAGTCAAATGATTTTGCACGTGGGGCAGCGTCAAAGGGCGCTGTTACCCGTGATCAAAAGCTGTCTGCACGTGAGGCTTTGTTGGCCAAAGCACGCGCGAAGGCAAAGGCTGCATCTGAAAATAAGTAGCATTTAGCGCTAGGTACCTTTTTATTGGCATTCCTAGCGCTTTTTATGTATGATATATTATTGACTTTATACAAGAAGGAAGAGTGGTACATATGGCAACATTTGCAGAACGAATGCTTGATGAATTGTCTGGTGGACAATTGGAAGATGCGAAGAAGTCATTCGCATCATCATTACGTTATGATGATGACGACACGATTTATTCATTAGCGGAAGAATTGTATGGTTTGGGATTCTCAACCCAAGCTAAGCGTGCATACCAAAAGTTGTTGGAGAAGTATCCCGACGAAGATCAATTGCGTACGGCTTTGGCTGACATTGCGATTGATGAAGATAAGACGGATGAAGCGATTACTTATCTAGCCGAGATTTCACCTGATTCAACGGCTTACATTGAATCATTGTTGGTGTTGGCTGACTTGTACCAATCTGAAGGTCTAAACGAAGCGGCAGAAGCCAAGTTGCGTGAAGCCTTTGACCTAGCACCTGAAGAAACGATTATCCAATTCGCTTTGGCTGAGTTCTACTTTGCTACGGGTCGTTATGAGACGGCTATTCCGTTCTACCGTGACTTGTTGAAGGCCGGTGAGCGTCGCTTCTCAGGTTTGGATATCGCATCACGTATCGGTGTTGCCTACGCTTTGACGGGTAACTTTGCGAATGCATTGGGTTACTTGGAGCAAATCAAGGATGCTGATTTGACGCCTGATGTCCGCTTCCAATTGGGAATGACGTACGCAGTTGATCCAGAAAAGGTCGACAAGGCCATCGATACGTTGGAAGAGTTGCAAGAACTTGATCCATCATACGCTGGTTTGTACGAGCCTTTGGGACAATTGTACGAAGACAAGAACGATTTGGAACAAGCATTGATTACGTATCAAGCCGGTATTGCGGTTGATTCATTTAACACGCAATTGTACACGCGTGCTGCTGCCGTTGCACAAGCACAAGGTGAGGACGAAGAAGCTGACCGTATTTACCGCGAGGCATTGGAGAACAACCCAGAAGATTTGACGTTGACGATTGGATACTCAAACTTGTTGGTTGCCATGGGAGACCACGTTGGAAACATCAACTTGTTGAACGAGTTCTTGGCTGACGACGATGCTGAAGCTGATCCACAATTGTACCGGAACTTGGCACAAAGCTACACGGCTTTGGAAGACTTCGAAATGGCAACGAAGTACTGGAATGCCGCTTTGCCATTCTTCTTGGACAACATTAACTTCTTGAAGCCTGCTTACTTCTACTTCCGTGAAGAGGGTGAAACGGCTTTGGCTGAAGAAGCTTTGTTCAATTACACGCAATTAGCACCTAATGATCTTGAGATGGCTGAACTATACGACCAACTTAAGGAAGAAAAGGGACTATAATTTTCTAAATTTTAAAAATAACAACCGGATGGGTATTATCACTTCTTTTTAAGCGATAATACCCATCCTTTTTTTATTCCCGTTAGAATGACAACGTACATATTAAAAATAAATAGCGTACAAATACAATCAGCTATTTGTTTTGAAGGGGGATGAGTTGTTTTGCATAAGAAAACTGTTATCGGGATCACGATTGCGTTGGTATCAGCGATGGCAATGCCAGTTTTAGTGGAAGCTAATACTGACACAGTGACTTATCAGACACAAGGCGTTGCACGATTTACAGGGAGTTATACGTATCCTGGTGATAGTGTGGTCAAGCCGACTGACACGCATAATCCATTCTACGGGGCAGCAAATGAACAACATGGCCAACCAGTATTGCCAAATACAGGTGCACCATCATTTGTGGAACAGTTTGGATTAGCGCTCGCGACTTTCGGGCTCGCCATCAGTCTTGCGTTCTATCGCGTGACACGAATGCATTCAAATCATTTTTCAAGCCATTCTTAACAATGTGTCTGAGCTAAATGAGGAGGAGTAATGAAGATGCGCAAGATGAAGTCGTTATTTTCCGATTCTAGTCCGGGGATTGGCGCAGTTTATAAAGTATCGACAAACGACAAAGGTTAATTAAGAGGAGCACATAATGGGAAACAAACTGTTTGCTACCGCCTTGGTTGCCACGGTTTCTCTATTAGGCGTGTCAACTGTGACATTCGCAAGTTCATCACTACCAAGTCAGGGAACGGTGGCCTTTACGCCGTCTAATGGTGTGACGCCACCTTATAACCTAAATCATCCAAATCACCCAGTTGGACCAGTTGATCCAAAACAGCCAGAACCGGGTACGGCTGGTCCGCTTTCGTTGGATTTTGCATCGAATTTTGATTTTGGAACGCATAAGATTCAAAATGCGGATGCAAGTTATGCAGCGAAGGCGCAAAAGGTGAATGACGGCGGTACCCAGCAAGAGGTACCAGATTATGTTCAGGTAACTGATGATCGCGGTACTCACGCTGGTTGGTCGTTGCGGGTTGCACAAAACGTTCAATTTAAGTCAGACGATGCCAAGCGCGCTAAGGTGTTGACGGGTGCCACTGTGACTTTGAGTGGGTCACATGCTATTGGGCGCATGGTGACGCCTGCACCACAAACGCGTGATGAAACATTGCCACCGGCTGGTGATCAAACCGTAGTGATGAACGCAACCAAAGGTGAGGGTGCCGGAACTTGGTTGATGCCTTGGGGTGCAGATGACATTTTGAAATCTGAAAACCAGGTCCTAGCTAATAATCAGACAACTACTGTCTTAACAGATCCCGATGTCATTTTAAATGTGCCAGGATCAACACCACGAGAAGCGGTTGCCTATACAACAACGTTAACGTGGACATTGAACAATGTCCCCATGTAATTTTTAAGGAGTAACACAATGAAGAAGCAATTAACACTATTTGCTGCTACAGCATTGGCAGCTATGACGGTTGTACCAACGATTGGATTCGCTGATGATTCAGCATCAAAGACCCCAATTACTTACGATTCAAAGGGAACGGTTGAGTTTGTTGCACCAACCAATTCAGACACACCAAACAAGCCATTGGATCCAACTAACCCAGATCCAAACAAGCCACTTGACCCAAAAAATCCTGATGGAAAGAATCCGAACCCTGGTACTAAGGGCCCAATCACGCTTGACTTTGCGTCATCATTTGATTTCGGAAAGCAAGAAATCACATCAGTGGATAAGACGTACAACGCTTCAGCTCAATTGCTTGGTGATGGTAAGTATGTCCCAGACTACGCCCAAATCACTGATAACCGCGGAACATTTGCTGGTTGGACCTTGTCAGTTAAGGAACTGGATAATTTCCACACTTCAACTAAAGTTGATTTGAAGGCCACACAAATTAACTTTAAGAACTTGAACCACGCAACGACTAACACGCTAAAGACTGATGTCTCAATGCCAAGCGCCGGTTTTGTTATCAAGCCAGGTGCTGACGATACAACTCCAGGTGCTTCAGTCAACATCATGTCTGGTGCCAAGGCTGCTGACGGTAAGACAAACGGTACGTCAGGTACGCACATTATCCGCTTCGGTAATGATGACAGCTTGAAGACCGATGACACGCAAGCTAATGGTGAGAAGCGTGCAAACACAGTTGACCCATCTGTAACGTTGGATGTACCAGGTGCATCCGACAAGATGGCTAAAATGTACACGACGACTTTGCAATGGACGCTTGGTGAGACGCCAACTACTATCGATTAATTCAATTAATCAATAAAAAACGACCGAGACAATTGTGTCGGTCGTTTTATACATACTTAGAAGAAAGGAACAGAGGAATGGAAAATACAGCTAAGTGGACCAAGGTGTTGGGGGCCACTGTTCTGGCTATGGCGGCACCGTTGGTAATTGCAACTGGTGTTTCGGCTAATCAATTGACGTTCTCCGTCACGCCAGTTTTGCCGGATAATCAAATTGATAAGACGGACGGTTTTTTCAATCTTAAGTTGGATCAAGGCGCATCAGAAGATTTGATGTTGCCTTATGCTAACAACACGAAGCAACCGGTTGAAGTGTCAACGAGCGTGGCACCTGCGTCGACAAATCAAAACGGGGTCGTTGAGTATGGACCGAACACGATTAAGCCGGATGTTTCATTGAAATACAATATGAAAGATTTGGTGAACGTGCCTGACAAGGTGGCGTTGAATCCGGGCGAAACGAAGGATGTGCCAGTCCATGTCACAATGCCAAATGCACAAGTGCCAGGTATTATTGCCGGTGGTCTAACTTTTTCTGATAAAGCCGCTGATAAGGCTAACGAAGCAACAAAGTCAAAGGGAACATCAATCAAAAATATTTATTCATTCCAACTTGGTCTTTTGATGCGTGAATCAACGGATGCACCATATAAAGACCAGATGCTGTTGGAAAACGGATTGAAACTAAAGTCGGTTAAGCCAACACAAGTGAATTACCGAAATGTGATTGCGGCTAATTTGCAGAATCCGGACGGCATCTACTTGAACAACTTCGCGGTTGACGCCAAAGTGATGAAGGCGAACAAGTCTAAGGTGTTGTATGAGGCGAAAAATAACAGCATGCAAATGGCACCAAATACCAACTTTGATTACAGTGTGCCACTTGGGGATGGAACGCGTATGAAGCCGGGTAAGTATAAGCTGGATTTGACAGCATATGCGGATAAGGATAATACGGGTGCGTTCAAGACGGCCATGTTTGGTGAAAAGACGGATTACCGTTATTCTTGGCACTTCACCAAGACGTTTACGATTGCTGGTGCGACAGCTAAGCGCTTGAATAAGCAAGATGTGACGATTAAGCCATTTAACTGGTTACTAGCAGCTGTCATCGCAGTTGTGATTGCCTTGTTGTTGCTTTTGTTGTTGCTAAAGCGTCGTCGTGATAATGAAAAGATCACGATTGAAGAAATGGCTGAAAGTGCCAGTGGTGAGCAAGTTAAGATTGTTCGTGAGGTCAACCAGTCAGAATACCGCCGTTTAAAGAAGCAAGGTCACGTGATGACCATCGTTAGTCACAATGCGAAGTAAGCACGAAAATCGAACGGATCAATTGATTAAATACGCTATTATTGGGTTAGTTTTGATTGCCGCGGGGTTTGCCATTTGGACGTTTTTACAAAAGTCACTTGTGACAAGCAAAATCATGAATCAACGGGTGACTTATACTGAACAAATGCCGAAAAGTATACCGGCAACTGAAACGATTCATGCGTTTGACGGCGGTAATCCGTTTGCTAATAATAATCAGTCAAAAACAGCGCTTGGTCAGGTGGCGATTCCAAAGGTTGGTCTTGTTACCAATGTATTTGCAGGGTTAACAAATGCTAATCTGAGTTTTGGGGCTGTGTCATTGTTTCCTGACCGGCCGGTTCAAAACCACAATGTTGTGCTGATTGGTCATAATATGGGTGTGCGTCATTTGCACTTCGGGGCGTTGCAAAACGTTTCAGTGGGCGATGAGGTTTATCTGAAATACCTCGGCCACAGTTATCTCTATCTGGTGCGCCAAAAGTCGACGATTAAAGAAACCCAAATCGATCGTGTGAAAGATACGATGACTTCCAAATTAACATTGGTGACTTGCTCAGCAGCAACCCGAACGCCTAACCGAATTTTGGTTTCGGCGGATTTGGTGAAGGCCGTACCTGCGCGACAGTCGCAAATGAAAGTAGCGGGTGTTCTAAAAGAACAAAAGCAACAAATTTGTCATGATTTATGGTGGCGTAATTGGTTGCCAATTATTGTGATATGTTTACTCGCATTGATTATTATCATGCTTGTGATGCGATTTCTTTAATCTTTAGCTAAAGCCAGAACTAGTCACGGTTCTGGCTTTTTTTACATGATGGCGATAAAGATTTTTAAATATTAAAAATAAACAACAGCACGCAGGATAACGTACTAAAAAAGCGGGAATTCAATATCGCATATACGGTGCATATTAAACTTAAATTAAATAAATATGTATAAGGGGATTCAGGTATGAATATAATGCAAAAAGCAACTAAACATGGCCTGTCTGGCCTGTTGTTAGCAGTTACCGTGTTTGGGGTCGGTAGCACCGTTAGCAGCGATAGGTACGCCGATATACGCTGATAATAGTCAACAAACAGGAAACGCCGATGAAGTGAGTGGCAAGCCAGCATTGGCTGATCAAACTGTTTTTGGTGTTCCGCAACCGGATTATAAGTCATATGAAGACTTCACCAAAGGTTTTAAGAGCCAAGGTCAAGCGTTGCCTATGGAAAAGGATAAAACAGTAAGTCTGACACAAAATAAACGACTGCAATTTGGAAGTTTAACGTTCCGACGTGCAATTGATATGTCTCATGACTTTACCTTCACTGGTAGTCTGAACATTGATCAGCCTGGAAATACTTTGGGAGATTCACTTGGATTTATTTTGGCACCAGTTGAGCCAGACCAAATTGATAACGGATCAAGTGGTGGATACCTCGGTATCGGAAAGCTTGCCCATCCTGAAATGTACGGTGATAAAGGTTTTGACAATGCTTTTTATTGGGGTGCTGATTTGCACTATAACGTCGAACCTTGGGATGTGGATCCAAATTCAAACCCGGATACAAGTTTTGATGGGAACACTGAATTTGGAGATCCGAATGTTATGAATAGTGGCAGTTACCCAGGCAAAAACTTTGTGATGTTTCGTCGTACTGATGGAAAAGGGCAATTGGATAACATCCGCAATCTAACCCCTGATGACCATCCAGAAATTCTTTATCCGGTGCAGTTAAACAAGCACGGATCAAACGAGGTCACGTTGACGTGGACACCAGACAAAGCAGATGAGAATAAAGAAAGCGGTCCAATCTCAGGTACGCTAACAGCGACTGGTTGGGGACACACGTGGACAGAGAAAATCACAACTGCTCACGAAATGTCACTAGCCGTCAACGCTGCTACCGGTGGTGATACGTCAAATATGGGGCTGACAGCCGATGAGTTCAAGCTGACAGTTGGAACTGCAGATGTTACGTTTAATGGAGCGCCTATATCAGATGCTGACAAAGCAGCATTTAAACAACCCGATTTTGGAAAGACTCCAAAGGAAGCAGTTGTTGGTACGCACATTACCGTAGTTGATTCTGCCGAGGGTCTAGCCGCCGCTAAGAGCGATCCATTGTTTGAGTCCGCTTATGTTTATAGGGTGCCTAAAGTTGCGGGATATGGTTATGTTGGAAATGGTAAAGGCTACCAAATCTTTACTGTCACGCGCACTCCCGAACAAACATTTACGTTGAAATATAACCGTAAGTCAACCGAGTACGTGGATTACCAGTTTGCTAACCAACCAGGTGTTTACTTCAACAAGAAAGACGACTCTGGTGATGACGGGCAAACGTACACTGAGGACACACCAACTGTTCCTGGATTCACACCTGATAAGGCGACTGTTACTGGAACCTATAGTGGTGACCACAAGGATTTGGTGACGTATTACCCAACGCCAAGTTTGCCATTGAATGCGGGCGCAAACGGTGTCGTTGATCCAACAAAGCCAGTGATACCAACCAATGGTACATCTACTAAGCAAAATCTAAACACGTCAAATGGCTTGTCGCTAGATTATGTGCCTGATTTTAATTTCGGAAAACACGAAATTGAGAGTGGCACAACGACTTATGCGGCTGATGATTTGAAGACGAGTCAAGGTGATATGCCGTTGTTTGCACAGGTGACTGATGTGCGTACTGACCCAGGCAACTGGACGCTAGATGTGAAGGCTGGTCCAATGACTAATAAGGCGACGCAGAGTGTTTTGTCAGGTGCGTACATGACATTCGGGTCATCTGACGTCAAGACGACATCGAAGGATAACGATGTTTCTAAGGTAAAGACGAACTTTGCTGGTCAACAACTTAATTTTGATGACAAGACCGAGATGAATGTTGCGTCATCAACCAGTCCTGAACAAGCAACGTGGCTAACTCGTTTTATCAAAAAAGATCAAACGGATGCTGTAACGTTGCATGTGCCAGGCGGTGCAGCCCAAAAGGGAGATTATGAGGCTGTTTTGACTTGGACACTTGGTTCAAAGCCAGGCGACAGCCAACAATAGAATATAAGTTAGAACACGTAATGCTGGTCATTGCGTGTTTTTTCATTGAAAAATCAATTTCCTGAACAGTTTGTGACCTTGAGGGCTATCGTTTTAATTCCATTGGTCTGACGTGATACAAAAGAACCATAGAGAAAAATATTTTGTATTTACGGGAGGATACATAACTATGTCACATGATTTGCTACGTCGTCACGACGCATTTGGGGATTTGTTGGATAAGATGAACGCGTCATTGATGCAAGCACCAGCGTTTGGGGCTGATGTAAAGTCAGACGTTGTTGAAAAGGACGATCACTATGAAGTGGTTGCTGACATTCCGGGTGTTGATAAGGATGACATCAAGGTCGATTATGAAGATGGCACATTGCAAATTTCAGCAACGCGTCACGAAATCAAGGATCACTCTGACAAGGATGGGAACATTCTGCAATCAGAACGCAGCTTTGGTTCAGTCGGCCGTTCTTACTACCTACCAAACGTAGATCGTGAGAAGGTTTCTGCCAAGTACAAGAACGGGGTGTTGCACATCACGTTGCCTAAGGCTGAAGTCGCTAAGAAGTCAGCGATTAAGATTGAAGATTAAAACCATATCGAAAACGTCGGTTCTTTTAGCTGACCGGCGTTTTTTGTGCTAAAATTAGAATATTATCATATTAGGAAACGAGGACACTGCCATGGATGCATTGCAATTATCACGACGATTGGCGACTGTAGCGTCATATGTTCGCGATGGTGCGCGTTTAGCAGATATTGGTTCTGACCACGCTTATTTGCCAGCAAACTTGTTGTTGAACAAGCACATTTCATTCGCGATTGCGGGTGAGGTGGCACAAGGACCACTGGACAATGTCCAAACTGAAATTAACCGTCACCGCCTTGGGGATGTTTTGGTACCCCGCTTGGCAAATGGCTTGGCTGCTGTCACGCCCGAAGATTTGATTGATACGGTCACGATTGCCGGCATGGGTGGTCGCTTGATTGCACAAATCCTTGCGGACGGTCACACGGACGGGCAACGTTACCAACGTTTGATTTTGCAACCGAACATCGATATCGATGTCGTACGTACTTGGTTGATGGATAATGATTATCAACTTGAAGACGAAACGGTTGTTGAAGATGACGGCCATTTCTATGAGGTCTTGATTGCAGTCCCTGGTCATGCCGACTACTCTGAAACAGAGTTGAAGTTCGGACCATTCAACTTGGAAAAGCGTCCTGAAGCTTGGCAAACCAATTGGCAACGTGAATATGACCGTGTAAAGACAATCATGGCTAAGTTGGAATCAGCTAACAAGCAAGATTCAGATGCATACCGTGAGTATCAACAACAAGTAACTGAAATTAGTGAGGCGTTGGGGCTATGAAAGCAACTGAGTTAATCGCCAAGATTGAAGCCTATGCACCACGTGACCTAGCTTGGGAACGTGATCCAATCGGGCTTCAACTTGGTGATCCAAATCAAGAGATTCATACAGTGATGACAGCACTCGATGTGCGTCCAGAGGTTGTGGCAGAAGCGATTGCGAATAATGTTGATTTCATTTTTGCACACCACCCAATGATTTTCCGCCCAGCGAAGAATTTGAATTTGTCGGTTCCACAAAACAAGATGTATGCGGATTTGATTAAGCATGACATTGTCGTTTATGCGGCGCACACAAATTTGGATGCAGCAGCAGGTGGCATGAATGATTGGTTGGCGGAAGCACTTCAGCTGACTGATGTGACGCCATTAATTCCGAATGCTGATGGCAAGACAGGGCTTGGTCGTATCGGGTCACTAGCGACGCCACAAACAGTGACAGATTACGCAACATTCGTGCGTGATTTGTTCAATGTGGCGCACGTGCGCGTGATTGCGAACGACATGAACCGTTCTATCCAACGCATTGCGGTGCTTGGTGGGGATGGCGGTAGTGAATAACCAGATGCCTTGGCAGCTGGTGCTGACGCTTATGTGACAGCTGATTTTTACTACCACACGGCGCATGACGTCTTGGCCGATGATTTTGTGGTGATTGATCCGGATCACCACATGGAGGCCATTGCCAAGGATAAGCTAGTTGAACTGGTTAATGCTTGGCAAACCGAAAACAATTGGGACCTAGACCGTGTCTTCGCCTCAACTGAAAACACGGATCCATATACGTATATTTAATTTAAGGGGAATTACTATTATGTCAGAAGAACTATATCCAAACTTGGTTGACCGTTTTATCCGTTACGTGAAGGTCAACACGCGTTCAAACGAAGAGTCAACAACGGTGCCATCAGATCCTAAGGAAGTTGCTTTCTTGGCTGATTTGGCTGAAGAATTGAAGGGTCTTGGCCTAGAAAACGTGCGTACGATGGCTGACGGTTATGTCTTTGCTGAATTGGCTTCAAACATTGACGCTGATGTGCCTGCAGTTGGTTTCATTTCACACGTTGATACGGCTGACTTTAACGCTGAAGGTGTTAACCCACAATTCGTTGAAAACTACGATGGTGAGTCTGACATCAAGTTGAACGACGACTACACGTTGTCACCAGCTGATTTCCCTTCATTGAAGAAGTACAAGGGACACACGTTGATTACGACTGACGGAACGACTTTGCTTGGTGCCGATGACAAGTCTGGGGTTGCTGAAATTATTTCAGCTGCTGAATACTTGATTGCCCACCCTGAGGTAAAGCACGGTAAGGTTGTCTTTGGATTCGGACCTGACGAAGAAATCGGTATTGGTGCCGATAACTTCCACGTTAAGGAATTCGGTGCTGACTTTGCTTACACAGTCGATGGTGGTCCATTGGGTGAGTTGGAGTGGGAGACGTTCTCAGCTGCAGCTGCTAACATCAAGATTCAAGGACGTAATGTGCACCCTGGTTCTGCCAAGGACACGATGGTTAACGCCTTGCAAGTTGCAATGGACTTGCACGCTGCTTTGCCAGCCGGTGATCGTCCAGAGTTGACGGAAGGTCGTCAAGGATTCTTCCACATCTTGAAGTTGAACGGTACACCTGAAGAAGCTGAAATGTCATACATCATCCGTGACCACGACCGCATCATCTTCGAAGAGCGTAAGCAAGCCTTGCGTGACATCGTTGAAAAGATGAACGGTGAATTGGGCGTTGAGCGTATCAAGTTGGATATGTACGACCAATACTACAACATGGGTGAAGTCTTGAAGGACGACATGACGTCTGTTGATTTGGCCGAAGCCGCTATGAAGGCTTTGGACATCGAGCCAGTCATCGAACCAGTTCGTGGTGGTACTGACGGTTCAAAGATTACGTTCTTGGGATTGCCAACGCCAAACTTGTTTGCTGGTGGTGAGAACATGCACGGTCGTTTCGAGTACGTTTCAACGAAGGTGATGCACCAAGCGGTTGATACGATCTTGAAGATTGTTGAATTGAACGCAGCAAAGTAATTTTAAATAATTTCAAAAGGCTAACTAGTTAATCTAGTTAGCCTTTTTGTTACAAAAAGTATGGTAATGGTAACGCTTACATGTTACACTAATCCTATTAACTGGATTTATTTCCAGCGTATTAGGGAGCATGAATTATGGCTAAGACATTAGCAATTAACGCCGGATCTTCATCATTGAAGTTCCAACTATTGGAAATGCCGGCTGAAACAGTGATTGCCAAGGGACAAATCGAGCGTATTGGTTTGCCTGAAAGTGTATTCACGATGAAGTTTAACGGGGAAAAGACTGAAATCGTCCGTGACATCGCTGACCACAAGGAAGCAATTGAAGAAATGCTTGAGCAATTCCGTGCACAAAACGTGGCTGACAAGAGTGAAATTACAGGTGTTGGGCACCGTGTTGTGGCTGGTGGTGAATGGTTCAACAAGTCAGTTATCGTGGATGAAGAAGTGTTGCACAAGATTCACCGTTTGGCGGACTACGCACCATTGCACAATCCAGCCAATGCAACGGGAATTGAAGTATTCCAAGAGTTGTTGCCAGATGCTATTTCAGTAGCAGTCTTCGACACGGCTTTCCATCAAACGTTGCCACGTGAGAATTACTTGTACCCATTGCCATACGAGTACTACACGAAGTATGGTGCACGTAAGTATGGTGCTCACGGAACGTCACACCGCTACGTTGCTGAACGTACGGCGGATATTTTGGGTAAGCCACTTGAAGAGTTGAAGATTATCACGCTTCACTTGGGTGCCGGTGCCTCAATCACGGCCATCAAGGATGGTAAGTCATTCGATACGTCAATGGGCTTCACGCCGTTGGCTGGTTTGATGATGGCAACGCGTGCTGGCGATGTTGATCCATCATTGATTTACTACATTCAAGAACGCGAAGGCTTGTCAAACGGCGAAATGTTGAAGATTTTGAACAACAAGTCTGGTTTGCTTGGGGTCTCAACGTTGTCATCTGACATGCGTGACTTGGAAGAAGTGGCTGACACCAACGAGCACGCTAAGTTGGCATTGGATATGTTCTTGAACCGTGTCATCCGTTACTTGGGTCAATACACATTCGAAATGGGTGGCGTTGATGCCATCGTCTTCACAGCTGGTATCGGTGAGAACGCTGCAAACGTGCGTGAAGACATCATCGATCGTTTGGACTTCTTGGGTATTAAGTTGGACAAGGAAGCGAACAATGTCCGTGGTGTTGAACGTGTCATTTCAACCGATGATTCAACAGCTAAGGTATTGTTGGTACCAACGAATGAAGAGCTTGAAATCGCCCGCGATGTTGAACGTTTAAAGGCGCAAGCAGGTAAGTAATCGTTAAGGTTCGCCTGTTAGACTATTGTCATTGAAACCGAAAAGGGGGAGTCTAAGATGTTTACGTTGATTATCATCGCAGTCATTGGCCTCTGGTTCTACGGCAAGCACCGCATTAAGCGTGCGGTGGCCCACGTTGAGCAACAAATGCCATTTTCTGATCAAAGCATGAACGGTTCACGCCGTAATGCCTTTGAAGGACAATTCGAAGAAATTAAAACTACGAAGATTAGATAAGTATTTACGCCATAACGTACTCGTTATGGCGTATTTTATTTGGTATAATGGGTAGAAAGTTCTGATGTAGATGAAAAATGAATGAATCTGCGCGTATGGGACGTTTTAAGCGGTCGTCAGAGAACGGCCAAAACGATATAAGGGGACACTTCATGAAGAAATTGTTGATTGCTAACCGTGGGGAAATTGCCGTTCGTTTAATTCGAGCTGGTAAAGAATTAGGGATTAAGACGGTAGCTATTTTTGCCAAGGAAGATGAGTTTGCCGTTCACCGTTTCAAGGCGGACGAATCTTATCTAGTTGGTGAAGGTAAGGCGCCAATTGCCGCTTATTTGGATATTGACGATATTATTCGTATTGCTAAGGAAACTGGCGCCGATGCCATTCACCCAGGTTATGGGTTCTTGTCAGAAAACGACGAGTTCGCATCTGCGGTCGAAGCAGCCGGCATTAAGTTTGTTGGGCCACGCGTTGAACACTTGAAGATGTTTGGTGACAAGATTACGGCTAAGCAAGCCGCAATTAAGGCCGGTGTGCCAACAGTGCCGGGAACTGATCACCCGGTCGAATCAATTGAAGAGGCGTTGGCTTTCGGTGCTGAACACGGCTATCCGTTGTTTGTTAAGTCGGCTGCCGGTGGTGGTGGCCGTGGTATGCGTGTTGTTGAGCACGATGATGAACTACGTGAAGCCTTTGAACGTGCCGCTTCTGAAGCACAACAAAGCTTTGGTAAGGCTGAAATTTATCTTGAAAAGTATCTACAAGACCCTAAGCACGTTGAAATTCAAATTTTGGCGGATGAACAAGGCGAAGTGATGCACTTGTTTGAGCGTGACTCATCAATTCAACGACGTCACCAAAAGATTATCGAGTTTGCAC
Source organism: Weissella confusa (assembly GCA_001436895.1). Classification (GTDB taxonomy): domain Bacteria; phylum Bacillota; class Bacilli; order Lactobacillales; family Lactobacillaceae; genus Weissella; species Weissella confusa. The sequence continues at coordinate 46,872 of JQAY01000006.1, read as the reverse complement.
CGGCGGTTTCTGTATCCGTTGATATGCGTCGTCGTATCCAAGATGCCGCGGTCAAGTTGATGCAAAGTGTCGATTATCAAAGTGCTGGAACCGTTGAGTTTTTGGTTGATGGGGACGATTTCTACTTCATCGAAGTTAATCCACGTGTGCAAGTAGAACACACGGTAACTGAAGAGATTACTGGCGTGGACATTGTGAAGTCACAACTGTTGATTGCCCAAGGTTACGGCTTGCATGAAGCGCCATTAAACATTCCAGCCCAAGATAAGTTGTTGGCGGTCGGTGTGGCGATTCAATCACGTATTACGACGGAAGACCCAGCCAATAACTTCATGCCTGATACTGGTAAGATTGATTGGTACCGTTCACCAGGTGGAACTGGCATTCGTCTAGATGCCGGTAACGTGTACGCCGGTGCCACTGTGACGCCGTTCTTTGACTCGTTGTTGGTTAAGGTTGTGGCGCACGGAACTGACTTCACTGAAGCGGTTGATAAGATGCAACGCGCCTTGAACGAGTTTGCCATTCGTGGGGTTAAGACGAATATTCCATTCTTGAAGAATGTTTACGCGCACCCAACGTTCCGTGCAGCTGATGCGCCAACAACGTTTGTGGACAAGCACCCAGAATTGTTTGAAATTGCGCCAGAAAAGGAACCCGATCGCAAGTTGTTGCGCTATGTCAGTGAGACAACGGTTAACGGTTTCCCAGGCATTGATCACGATTACCAGAAGCTCTATGAGCCATTGCATTATCAAGCAAATGCTGATTTGGTGTTGCCTTCTGATTTGGTAACGGCCAAGGATATCTTGGACGCCCAAGGACCAGATGCGGTGGCACAATGGGTGAAGAACCAAGATAAGGTTTTGTTGACGGACACGACGATGCGTGACGCGCACCAATCATTGTTCGCCACACGCATGCGTACGAAGGATATGTTGGCAATTGCGGATGAAACGCAATTGGCGATGCCGAACCTCTTCTCAAACGAGATGTGGGGTGGTGCCACATTTGATACGGCCTACCGTTTCTTGGGTGAAGATCCATGGGAGCGTCTCCGTGCATTGCGTGAGAAGATGCCACGTACATTGATGCAGATGCTGTTCCGTGGTTCAAACGCCGTTGGTTATCAAAATTACCCAGATAACGTGCTTGAAGAGTTTATTCGCTTAGCAGCGACGAACGGGATGGATGTGTTCCGTATCTTCGATAGTTTGAATTGGTTGCCACAAATGGAAAAGTCAATCCAATATGTGCGCGACAACAACAAGATTGCCGAAGTTGCGATGGCTTACACGGGTGATATTTTGGACCCAACGCGTAAGAAGTACACGCGTGATTATTACGTAAACTTCGCTAAGGAGTTGCAGAGTGCCGGTGCACACATGATTGCGATTAAGGACATGGCGGGCTTGTTGAAGCCTGAAGCTGCTTATGAGTTGGTTAGCGCGCTGAAGGATGCGGTTGATGTGCCAATTCATCTTCACACGCACGATACAACTGGTAATGGCGTTTACACATATGCACGTGCGGTTGATGCGGGGGTGGATGTTATCGACGTCGCGATGTCAGCCTTGTCAGGAACGACATCCCAGCCATCAATGGGTGCAACCTATTACGCGTTGAGTGGTAATGCCCGTCAACCAGAATTGAACATGCCGGCTGTTGAGCACATTAACAGCTACTGGGCCCAAGTTCGACCATACTACGGTCAGTTTATGAGCAAGATGGTTGGTGCCCAAACGGACATCTTCGAAGTCGAAATGCCGGGTGGTCAATACTCTAACTTGCAACAACAAGCGCAAGCATTGCGTTTGGGTGACCGTTGGGATGACGTGAAGACGATGTACGCTACTGTTAATCAAATGTTTGGTGACATCATCAAGGTGACGCCGTCATCAAAGGTTGTTGGGGACATGGCGCTGTTCATGGTTCAAAATGATTTGACGCCAGAAAAGGTGTTGGCGGAAGGTCAAACGCTGGACTTCCCACAATCAGTTGTTGATTTCTTTGCAGGTGATCTTGGCCAACCGGTTGGTGGTTTCCCAGAAGATTTGCAACAAGTCGTGTTGAAGGGTCGCAAGCCATTGACGGTACGTCCTGGTTCATTGACGCCAGCGGCCGACTTTGAGGCGATGACGGCTGAAATCGAAGCGATTTTGAAGCGTAAGGCAACATCAGAAGAGATTATTTCGTACATCTTGTACCCACAAGTGTTTAAGGACTATGTGGCCAACCAAGAAAAGTTTGGTCCAATGACATTCTTGGATACACCAACGTTCTTCCAGGGGATGCGTGTTGGTGAGCGTGTGGATATCGAAATGGGACCTGGAAAGGTCGTTATCTTCCAACTTCAAGAAATTGGTGAAGTTGATCCAGAGGGAATGCGGACGTTGTACTTTGATGTGAACGGTACGCCAATTGAGATTGATGTGCTAGACGAATCCGTCCAAGTGACAACAGTTGCCCGTCGTAAGGCAGAGCCAACGAATCCAAATGAGATTGGCGCAACAATGGCTGGTAATGTGTTGTCAGTTCACGTTGAAAATGGTCAAGCGGTGAAGCAAGGTGACGTCATGATTGTGACGGAAGCCATGAAGATGGAGACGACTGTGCAAGCGCCATTCGATGGAACGGTTAAGTTTGTCCACGTTGCTGCTGGTGAAGCAGTGGCGGGTGGTGACTTGTTGATCGAAGTTGAACCAGGCTAAGGAGAGTTCACATAAAAATCATATTCTTTGGCTAGAATGTACCTAAAGTAAGCGATGTAACATACTTTGGGGAACAGAGGGAAGGACATGTTTTTTAAGAGACGCGAACGCCTATTTCGGAACTGGTGGAACAGTGGTTTGCAGCCTGATGATGTTGAAAACGAGCTTAAAACAACGTACAACATCCATGAAAAATTGCTGATTGTAGCGAATATCGTGCTGTTTTTTCTAACAGCCGGACTATTCTACGGGGAATTGTGGCCCTACAGTGGCATCTCATTAGTTGCGCTAGTGGTTGCGATTGTATTACTCGCTATCAGGCTACTGATGCGAGCGGTCTTGTTTAACGATATCGTGCGTTACCGTGATTGGTATCATGTGCAAACACAGATTGAAAAGTTAATGAAATAACATAAAACGCAGTCAACTACTAGTTGTTGACTGCGTTTTTGCGTAAAATAGAATTACTGAAAAATGATGAGGTGAAGACATGCGACAATGGTGGCAAAGTAAATTAATTTTAGGCGTTGGCATGGTAGGCATGTTGCTATACGTCTTGCAAAGTGTGATCGCGACGATTATTTGGCCAGCGTATCGGATGGTCGCCTATCCATTGGCTATTCTCACGGCGCCTGATTCACAATATGCGACAGCATTTAAGGGATTGCAACTGATTGCTGGCTTGTTGATTGCGGTGGGTTTAGCAGCGCTATGGCGTTATTCACGCTATAAGGACTACACGGACTTGGTAAAAACGGTTCAACAGTTGATTCTGGTTTGGTTGGCTGGCGTCTTGCTAAACTTTATTTGGCCATTGAACAGTATCGTGGAGGCAGTTCTGCGACCGGCTGTATCAGCTCGTAATATCGTGTTTGGATTGTTAATCATCTTGCTTGGTTGGACAATCTGGCGCGTGGGGAGTGCGGCACAAACACACGACATGACGACGTTGGCCAATGGCTTAAAGCTCTTTGCAATTCTGTACGTCCTATTTAATTTTTTGGAATTTGCAGTGACGTTAATTGGCTGGCAATTATCAGGATTCTTTGATGTGTTGGCAATTGACGTCTTGGCGGTTGCCATGGGATACATCAGTTGGTACTTCATGCGTTTAGCTGAATAACCCTTTTTTCTACCATCCGTTTAACACAGTGCTACACTATAAGTGTTGAAAGAGATATGAAATGAATAAATTCAGACTAACTCTGAAGGAGGATGGAAAGATGTATTTGACAATTACTGACGCTGCAATGGAAAAGATTAACCCAATTTTGAAGGCTGAGCCAGGTCGTCGTTTGATTATGATGTATGAAGACGGGGTTTCACCTTACTCACACCACGGTGAAGTTGCCATGCAAGTTTCATTCGTGTTCGCTGTTATTCGCGGTGATCAACCTTTGGAGCCATGGTTTGACGAGACAATCGATTCAAACATCGGTCCATTGCCAATCAAGGGTTACTCAAAGGACTACATGGTGCCAAACATGGTTTTGGACGTTAAGAAGTTCGGTGGGGTTGTGTTGCGTGGTGACGCTGGTGTTATCGATGATACGCCAGAAATTCGTGACGAAACTAAGGCAACTGATTAATAAAGAATTTTAATTAAGCATCTCGCTTTTGCGGGGTGCTTTTTTGTACCCTGTGTTGAAAGTTTGATTTGGGTTCGTGGCTTACAATGTGTAAACTTGAAGTACTAGGACACATTGAAAGACGGGGATGTTCATTTGGCAAAAAAGAAAATTGTGATTGCAGGGGGCACTGGCTTTGTTGGTCAAGGTATTACCAGTGCATTATCACCAGAAAAATATGACATTCATGTGCTGACGCGCCGACACGTAACAACCGATACCGAGTCAGTAACGTACCACCAAGTTGATTATCACGTAACTGATCAGGTGTTAGCGGTGATTGGGGATGCGGATTGGGTGATTGATGTGATTGGCATTCTGCTGCCGAATCCGATTAAGCATCAAACGTATGCCAATAGCAGCGTTTTACCGGCGCAATTTTTAATTGACGCTGTACGCGCCTGCCCAGAGGTTAAGTTCATGTTCGTGTCGGCCAATTACGCACCTTTCTTCATGGCACCATACATGCGTGCGAAGCAAGAAGTGGAGAATTACATGGCTTTGCGTTTGCCACAGCGAGCAACGACGCTGTATCCAGGTATTATTTATGATAGGAAACGCCAGATGAGTTATTACGTTGGTCGTATCTTGTCCAAGCTTCCCGCTAAGCGACTTAGACCAATTACGTTGGCTGACTTGGCGAAGGAAGCGACGCGCATTCTAGATGGGCAAAATAGTGGTTTGGAAAAGCGACGCTAATTATTTCGAACTTATAAATCTATAGTCTGGTATAAGGTTGGCCTGTTTCAATATAATATATACAAAGATTTTGAAACGGAGTGTAGCAATGATTAATCAACGAGCTTCAACGATAAACGTCAACCAAATGCGCGACATGCTAAGTACGTCGGGCCTAAATATCGGGGTAGAAGTCGAAGAACTCACGAAATTCGCCCGCATGTATCAAACGTACGAGTCTGCGCAACATGAGATTGCGACGAAATTAGAAAATCTTGATGCTGAGTTTCAAATGAACTATAACCATAACCCAATCCATCATTTGGAGGGACGCATGAAGGATCCGCAAAGTTTGTTTGGCAAGTTGCAACGGAAAAACTTGCCAATGACTGTGGATATTATTCCAGATAACATCTTTGATATCGCGGGCATTCGCGTCATCACGAATTATATTGATGACATTTACACGGTTGAACGTTTGCTAGTCGCCCAAGATGATGTCACTTTGTTAAAGCGCAAGGATTATGTCGAAAATCCTAAGCCAAGTGGCTATCGCAGCTTGCACTTAGTGGTTGAAATTCCCGTCTTCAGGTCGACGGGTGTTGAACGTGTACCGGTTGAGATTCAAATCAGAACAATCGGTATGGACATGTGGGCCAGCTTGGAACACAAGTTGCGCTACAAAACTGACGCAGAACGTGTTGAAGAGTTTGCTGATAACTTGATTGGTTATGCGAATGAGCTGAATCAAATTGAGCAAAATTTCCAGAATATTCATCGCGAATTATAATGAACTGCCACGTTAAATTAAAATTGCATTAGAAAATATGTTGACATTCTTTAATGTAGCAAATATACTTACTTTATCGACAACGACGAGATGAAGTAAGTCCTGAAAAAATCACAGAGAGCCAACGGTTGGTGTGAGTTGGCATTTGGCAAGGGGTGAAAATGGTCTTTGAGTCAGAGTTGATGTGAGCAGATTTGCAAGCATTAACCGGGTGCGCCCGTTATCGCGCAAACGTATATCCGGCGACCGTTGACTAGTCCGGTCAGAAGGCGTACGTATGAAGCCCTTTTTGGTGATAAAAAGGGAAAACTGGGTGGTAACACGATTATGTCGTCCCAGGATGTCCATTTGGATGTCCTGGGACTTTTTTTGTGGAAAATCCAACCGACAGCATCGAATTAACGCGGGATTCGATGTGAGTTAATGAATAAATGAGGGAAACAGGGATGAGTAGTAATCGAGAGAAAAATTTACAGGTATTATCGGATTTAGTTGCGATACCGAGCGTTTCGGCTCGTCGAGAGGGATTAGATGTTGCAGCAAAATATTTAAGAGATGTCTTTCGTGACGCCGGTGCAGAAGTTACGTATGATGACAGTTTTCCAGCGCCGTTTGTCCTCGCTAAGTTTTTAAGCAATCGACCAGATGCGAAGACGTTGGTGCTCTATAACCACTACGATGTACAACCGGAAGATCCAATTGCGCTATGGGAAACTGATCCGTTTACGTTAACCGAAAAGGATGGGCGACTATATGGACGTGGTGTAGCGGACGATAAGGGGCATATCACGGCACGATTGGAAGCAGTTGAAGATTACCTTGCACTGCATGAAACATTGCCAGTAAATGTGTACTTTGTAGTTGAAGGTGCTGAAGAGTCCGGATCTGAACATTTTAAGGATTACCTAGAAAAGTATGCTTATGAATTTGAAAATGTCGATTTAGTTATTTGGGAATCTGGTACCGTCCATGGTGATGATCGTTTGGAGGTGTTCGGGGGTAATAAGGGGATTATTACGTTCACGCTTTCAGCACAGACGGCGGCAGAAGATATTCATTCATCGTTTGCAGCAGTCGTTGATTCAGCGGCTTGGCGTTTGATTGATGCCATCGCGTCACTAAGAGGACAAGATGGTGAAATTTTAATTGATGGGCTTTATGAGACAGCTCGCGAGCCGAATGAACGCGAGCAAGCTTTAGTACGGGGTGGTGAAGTCACACCAGCAAGCTTGAAACGTGACTTTGGGTTGAGACGGCCGTTATTGACTGAGACGACGGGTGAGGATTTCTATGACAATTTGTTCTTTAAGTCCAACCTGAATATTGAGGGAATCCAAAGTGGGTATCAGGGTCCGGGCGTTAAAACAGTCACACCAGCAAGCGCGAGGGCTAAGTTGGAAATTAGATTAGTACCAGGCCAAGAACCACAAGATGTGTTTGACAAACTAGTGGGTCAGCTAAAACGAAATGGATTCGGCGATGTTGAAGCGACGTTAACATTAGCGACGCCAGGATACCGTTCAGACATGTCAGCACCACGAATTCTGTCGTTGGTCACATTGGCTGAACAGCTGTACCACACCGTCGAAGTGTCACCAACATCGGCTGGTACCGGCCCAATGTACTGGGCGAACAAATACATTGGCGCACCGATTGCAGCAGTTGGGTTAGCTTATGATGGCAGTCAAATCCATGCGCCAAATGAAAACATTCGGTTAAGTGATTACGAGCATCATGTGGCATTGGTAGCCGCACTTATTGCGGATTATTCGGAAAAAGATTAAGGGGAAAACAGATGGTTAATAAGAAGATTTGGCTTGGGGCTGCTGTAACAGTGGCAACGACGATTGCGGTAGGTACGACAATAATTAATCACGTGAAGGCTGATACTGATGATAAAACCGTTACAGTTGGTATTGTTGGTGATTCATCACGTGAGCTTTGGGAAAATGTGTCTAAGCGTACCGAGAAGAAGTATGGCGTGAAAATCAAAATCAAGGTTTTTAGTGACTATGTAAAGCCGAACCAAGCCCTTGTGGACGGTAGTTTGGATTTGAATGCCTTTCAAACAAAGGTGTTCTTTGATGACCAAAATAAGAAGCTGGGTAATAAGCTGGTTTCGATTGGTAAAACGGTGATTTCACCGATTCGTTTGTATTCATTGAAGCATGACAAGCTTGCTGATTTGAAGGATGGGGCACAAGTGGTAATTCCAAATGACGCGACGAACGAACAACGCGCGCTTAATTTGTTAGTACAAGCCAAGTTGATTAAGTATAATGAGAGTGTTGATACACCAACTGTAAAGGACATTACAGATAATCATAAGAAGTTGGACATTGTTGAAATTGCGTCCGACCAAACTGTGTCAGCATTGAAGTCAGCAGACGCAGCGGTGATTAACGGTAACTACGCACAAGATGCCGGACTAAAAACCAAAAATGTTTTGTTGACGCAAGATGTGTCTAATCCAAAGACGGCATCGCCATACATCAACATCATTGCGGCGCGTAAGGATAAGGCCAAGACGAAAGCCTATCGCGAAATTGTTAAGGTTTATCAGACCAAGACAACTGAAAAGGAAATTAATAAGTTGTACAACGGGTTTGAAAGTGCGGCTTGGAATTTGAAGTAATTGCATTGAAAAAATGCGTATTTTCCTTGATAAATCAAGCTTAAAACGCGTAAAGTAAAATTACTTGTCACTTTTTTAGGGAAAACACTTGAATTTTCTCAATAAACTGTGTAATATAATTATTTGTAATTTACTAGCTATATTGTAACGGCGCAAGCTTGGGGATTAGCCCAATGCAGCTAATCCTGTCGTTCAAATTAGTGGTGAGGGGCACCTCACAAATTAAATTCAAGGAGTTATGTTAATGCGCATTAACATTTTGTTGGAAGCCGCCGAAACTGGTGAGCGTATCTACTTGACTTCTAAGAACCGTCGTAACACGCCAGACCGTTTGGAGTTGAAGAAGTACTCTCCAAAGTTGCGTCGTGTCACTGTGTTCAAGGAGGTTAAGTAATCATGGCTAAGAAGTCAAAGATCGCTAAGGCTAAGAAGATTGAAGCAACTGTAGAGAAGTACGCTGCAAAGCGCGCTGCCTTGAAGGCTGCTGGTGACTACGTAGGGTTGTCAAAGTTGCCTCGCAACGCTTCACCTGTACGTATGCACAACCGTGATAAGATTGATGGACGTCCTCACGCTTACATGCGCGAGTTCGGAATGTCACGTTTGAACTTCCGTCAATTGGCACACAAGGGCTTGATCCCTGGTGTTAAGAAGGCTTCTTGGTAATCTGCATTTTACCTTAAGTCTTAAAGAGAGCATCTACTTTCGAGTAGGTGCTCTTTTTTTGCCCCATCGATTTGGAAAAGCGTTAATATAATTGTGTTGGAATGCGCTTACAATTATTTCCAGGAAAATAAACCTTTTTATTTGTCTTAAGTGTTTGAAAGCGTCATACTAAACGTAAGTAATTATTTAATTAATCATCTTCATCGGCCTAGTTGTTTGGCTAGGGTGGCGGAGAATAATTGTTTTTCTAAACAGGAGGCTTATCTCATGTCAGATAAGAAGATTACAGCCGGTTTGGCTGCATTGAAGGTTATGGAAGGTTGGGGTATCGACACAATGTACGGTATTCCTTCTGGAACTTTGAGTGGATTGATGAACGCGATGAGTAATCCTGAGAACAACATCAAGTTCATTCAAGTTAAGCACGAAGAAGTTGGAAGTATGGCGGCTGCCATGCAATACAAGTTCAGTGGTAAGATGGCCGTTGCTGTCGGATCTGGTGGACCTGGTGCTACTCACTTGATCAACGGTTTGTACGATGCTGCTATGGATGCAACGCCAGTTTTGGCAATTTTGGGTTCAAAGCCATCACGTGAATTGGGAATGGATTCATTCCAAGAGTTGAACCAAAACCCAATGTACAACAACATCGCTGTTTACAACAAGCGCGTTGCTGTTCCTGAGCAATTGCCATACATGATTGACGATGCCATCCGCAATGCCATTTCAAAGAAGGGTGTCGCTGTTCTTGAAGTGCCAGCCGATTTCGGATTTGCTGAAATTGACGCTGAAATGAACTACGCTAACCCAATTTACTCTTCTGGTGATGTTTACAAGGAATACGACCCAGTTGCACCTAAGGCTGCTGATGTTGATGCCGCTGTTGAAATTTTGAAGAATGCTAAGCGTCCAGTAATCTACGCTGGTTTCGGAACAATCGGTCACGGTGAGCTAGTCCAAGAATTGTCTCGTAAGTTGAAGGCACCTGTTTTGACGACTGCCAAGAGCTACGAAGCCTTTGATTACGACTTTGAAGGTTTGATGGGTTCTGCTGGACGTGTCGCTTGGAAGTCAGGTAACGATGTTATCTTCGAAGCAGATACTGTTTTGTTTATCGGTAACAACTACCCATTCTCACAAGTTGAGAACTTCATGGCTGGTGTTAAGAACTTCATCCAAATCGACAGTAACCCAGCTCGTCTAGGACGTCGTCACAAGGCTGACGTTGCGATGTTGGCTGATGCTGGTTTGGCAGTTGAAGCGCTTTTGGAGAAGGTTGAGCCAGTTGCTGAGTCAGCATGGTGGAACGCTGCTTTGAAGGATGCCCAAAACTGGCGTGACTACATGCACAAGATTGAGACGAAGACGGAAGGTCCTTTGGAGGCTTACCAAGTCTACAACGCCATCAACAAGTACGCTGATGAAGATGCAATCTTCTCAATTGATGTTGGTGACACGACGCAAATGTCAATTCGTCACTTGCACATGACACCAAAGAACATGTGGCGTACGTCACCATTGTTCGCAACGATGGGTATTGCCATCCCTGGTGGAATTGGTGCCAAGAACGTCTTCCCAGATCGTCAAGTATTTAACATCGCCGGTGACGGTGCCTTTGCGATGACTGATTCAGATATCGTGACGGCGGTTCGTTACAACATGCCTGTTATTAACGTTGTTATGACGAACACGCAATACGGCTTCATCAAGGATAAGTATGAGGATACGAACACTTACCGTAACGATGAAATCGTTGACTTTGGTGACGTTGACTACGCCAAGATTGCTGAAGCACAAGGTGCCGTTGGTTTGACGGTTAACAGCATTGCAGACATCGATAAGGTGATGCAAGAAGCCGTTGACTACTACAAGCAAGGCCGTGTTGTTGTGGTTGATGCTAAGATTACGAAGGAGCGTCCAATTCCTGTTGAAGGATTGAAGCTTGATCCAGCCCTAGCATCTGAAGAAGAAATCAAGGCTTTCAAGGAGCGTTATGACGCACAAGAACTTGTGCCATTCCGTAAGTTCCTTGAAGAAGAAGGACTTAAGTCACAAGTTGTTAAGGTTAACGACGAAGACACGAAGTACAACTTCTAATTTAAGATAATATCGAAGCAGCTACAATTATGTGGCTGCTTCTTTTTTACGTTATGGGGCAAATTGCAAAAATGGCTAAGTCAACTTGATTTTGATTTGTTATAGTAAGTATGGGGGTTATTATGCGTACTTTTTATAACATTGCAGATTTGAGTTTGCCAGTAATGGCCGAACATCTTGGGGCTGAGTGGAATCAGGGGGTTATCATTCGTCACCAAGGCTTCCCGCATTTTCATTGGTTACAAACGCAATCAGGGATGGGGGCTTTTTGGGTACGAGATAAACGCTATGAATTATCGCCGGGGATGGGGATTTTGATTGCACCAGGTGTGCCACATCGGTATGAACCTTTGGGTAAACGGCCGTGGCAAGTACGTTTTGCGACATTCCAGGGGCAACTAGTGGATGACTTACTGAAGCAAATGGTGAATAGCGAGTTTGTTTTAGTTGAAGCAACAGAAGCCAAATTATATGCCACCTTACACGAGCAGTTAATGCAACAATTAGCAACTGATCCGGTAGATGATTTGGCTGTATCAACGACGGCTTATCGACTTTTGTTGGGCTTAACGCGTCAACAAAAACAAACCATCGATCAGCACCAACCAGACTATCAACATTATGTTGGACCGGCTATCGCATATATGCAGAATCATTTTGCTGAAAATATGTCGATTGCAGAGGTGGCGGAAGCCTTATCGGTTTCAACGCAGTATTTGAATCGTGTATTCAAACGTCTCGTCCAACAAACACCGAATGAGTATTTGACGCAAATCAGAATTAGTAATGCGAAAAAATTGCTAATTTCCCAGCGTCATTTACGTGTCGAAGCGGTCGCTAATCTAAGTGGATATCAAGACCCCACGTATTTCGGCAAAGTTTTTAAAAAGCAAACCGGTGTTAGTCCGTTAAATTATCGCCAATGGCAAACATGAAATGGTGAACCAGCAGTTTTCTGCTGGTTTTTTTGTGCGACAATTCACAGGGTTTCAATAAATCATGATATTTGGTTATAAAAGTGCCTTTTTAGCTAATGAAAGCGCTTTATTATAAGTGAGTAGGTTAATTATGAAACCAAATATCGGGGGATATAAGCATGAAAAATGTGAAGCAGTATCTGTCTTATGCGGCAGGTGCGTTTGGACACGATGCGTTCTATGCAACGCTTAGTACGTATTTTATGATTTTTGTGACGGGTCAATTATTTGATACGCCAGATAAAGCATTTAACAATCAAATGATTGGTTGGGTGACAACAATGATTGTTGCCATTCGTTTGATTGAAATTGTGTTTGATCCAATTATTGGGGGAATTGTTGATAACACACGGACACGATGGGGAAAGTTTAAGCCATGGCTAATTATCGCAGGATTTATTAGTTCGTTCTTGTTGGTGGTTATTTTTACTGACTTTGGGGGCTTAGCAACATCACACCCATTCCTTTACTTGGTATTGTTTGGGATTGTGTTTGTTACGTTGGATGCGTTTTACTCATTTAAGGACATTGCTTTCTGGTCAATGTTGCCAGCTTTGTCATTGAATAGTAGTACACGTGAGAAGTTTGGAACGGTAGCCCGCTTTGGGTCAACGCTAGGTCAACAAGGTGTACAAATCGTTGTTGTGCCATTGGTAATGTTCTTCTCAATGGCCTTTGCCGGGGCACATACTGAAACGAAGACCGGTTGGTTCTGGTTCGCCGTTATGATTGCGGTTATTGCTTACCTTGGTGCTTTGTTAACTGCAGCTGGCACTAAAGAAGAGGACAATGTCGTCCGTCAAAATACGGAAAAAGTTGGTGTACTCGAAGTCTTTAAGGTTGTTGCAAAGAACGATCAATTGATGTGGCAAGCCGTTTCTTACATTATGTTCGCGCTTGCGTATGTTGTCACAAACTCACTATTGTTGTACTATTTCAAGTACGTTATGGGTGCAGACAATGAGTTTTACTTGGTTGGTATTTTTACAGCAATTGAAGGAATGATTTCAGTTGCCATCTTCCCAACGTTAACGAAGTTTTTGGCTCGTCGCACTATTTTCTTTAGTGGTGCGGTTGTGATGTTAGCAGGTTACTTGTTGTTTATGGTCGCAGGTAACAATTTGGCGTTGGTTTTGACGGCTGTCACGATGTTCTTTATGCCATACCCAATCATGTTCTTGGTTGTGTTGATGACCATTACCGACTCAGTGGAATATGGTCAATGGAAGCTTGGCACTCGTCACGAATCAGTGACATTGGCAATTCGACCATTGTTGGATAAGTTGGCAGGTGCGTTCGCTAACGGTGTTGTCGGATTCGCTGCGGTTGTAGCCGGGATGACTGGTAGCGCTAAGCCATCAGATATCACTGCACATGGCCTAAGTATGTTTAAGATGTTTATGTTCTATGGTCCAATGGTCTTGATCATCGTGTCAGTTTTGATTTACTGGCGTAAGGTGACGTTGACTGAAGCACGTCACGCTGAGATTGTGGCGGAATTGGAAGCACGTTTGAAGGAGAATTAAAATGGTTTATGAATTAAATCATGAGTTAGCACAATCATTCGAGAAGCGTTTTGGCTATGAGCCGGCGAAGTTGTACTTTTCACCAGGTCGCGTGAATTTGATTGGTGAGCACACCGATTATAATGGGGGTCATGTTTTCCCAGCTGCAATTAGTGTTGGGACGTATGGCGCGATTGCACCACGTGATGATCAAGAGATTCGCACCTATTCAGCGAACTTCCCAGAGGCTGGGATTCAATTGATTGCATTGGATGATATCGCATTGCGTCAATATGATACATGGATTAAGTACTTACGTGGCGTGATTACTGAAATGGCCAAGTTTGGCTACCCCGTAACAAAAGGGTTTGACTTGGCAATTGTTGGTGACATGCCAACAGCATCAGGGCTGTCATCATCAGCTTCATTGGAAATGTTGCTCATTAATATGCTAGCTGACTTGATGGGATATGAGATTGATAAGTTGACCATTGTGAAGATGGGTCAAGCAGTTGAAAATGATTATCTTGGACTAAAAACAGGTATTATGGATCAATTCGCTGTCGCCTTTGGTGAAGACGAACAGGCCATCTTTTTGGACACTAACACGCTTGAATATGAGATGGTACCGGCCGAGTTTGGTGAGTATCGTTTGCTGGTCATGACGACTAATAAGAAACGTGAATTGGTTGATTCAAAGTACAACGAACGTCGTGCGGAGACGGAAGCAGCATTGGCTTTGCTCCAAGAAAGTGTTGATATCCAAACGTTGGGTGATTTAACGACGGACCAATTCCTGGCAGCGTCAGCGTCATTAACGGCTGATAATGAGGTCATTATGCGTCGCGCGCGCCATGCGGTGACTGAGAACCAACGTACGGTAGAAGCAAAGGCAGCTTTGCAGGACCACGATTTGGAAACGTTTGGGCAATTGTTAACAGCGTCGCACAATTCGTTGCGTGATGATTATGAAGTAACTGGTGTTGAGCTAGATACACTGGTCGACGCAGCGTTGGCACAAACTGGCGTGCTAGGTGCTCGTATGACTGGTGCTGGATTTGGTGGTTCAGCCATCGCGTTAGTTGAAGAAGCCCGTGTACCTGAAATCACGGCAGCAGTTGGTGAAGCATACACCAACAAAATTGGCTACCAGCCATCATTTTTCGTCGCCGAAATTGTTGCTGGTACGCATGAAATTAAGTAGAGGAAGTCGTTATGTTAGATTCACATAGTAGTCAATTGGTCTTAGATTTCGTGGCATGGGGTGTTAAGCTACAGGCCTATTCAGAAATGGAAACAGTTTATCGGACTAACTTAGTCTTGGCTGAAATCGGTCTTGATGGGATTGTTGATGGACAGACAGGGAATACTGAGCGCTCGCTAAGTGAATTGACGACATTGTTGCTGGATATTTCTGATAAGTCACCCGATGAGCGTTGGCAACTAGATGTGATGCGAGCACGCTTGTTGAACATTGTGACGCCAACACCTGATCGACTACAAAGCAATTTTGAAAAGTTGTATGCCCAGAGCCCTGAAAAAGCAGTTGCTTATTACTATGACTTAAGCCGGGCCGTTGAAAACGTTAAAGTAGCTGATATTCAAAAGAATATTGCCTACGAAGCGACATCTGATTTTGGTGATTTGGAAATTACGATTAATTTGTCGAAGCCGGAGAAGACGACGGCAGAAATCAAGGCGGCTGCGGCTGCACCAAAAGCGGCGTATCCGCCAACTGCCTTGGATTATACGAATGAAGGGTACGCCGGCTCGATTACACAAGCACCGCGCGCAACACATCGCTTTATTCGTGAATCATTGCAAGGGCAAACATGGGGCTGGCATTATTCGCCATATGCATACTTTGGGGAGCATGCGATATTTGTTGATTTTGAACGTGAGACGATGGTGATTAATCAAGCGACGTTTGAAAACTTGCTGACGATTGTGGAACGCTATCCAATGTACTTTGTGGGCTCGAATGCGGATTTGCCAATCGTTGGTGGATCAATTCTGTCACAAGAACATTTTCAAGGTGGACGCCATGTCTTTCCGTTGATGAAAGCGCCGACAGAATGCGAAATTCCGATGCCGGCCTTTCCGGATATTCGAGCTGATATTGTCCGTTGGCCAATGACAACCATTCGTTTAACGGCAACCGATAAAGAGAAGCTAGTAGCAGCTAGCGAATTTATTCGTGAAGCTTGGCAAGGATACTCGGATGACCGTTTGGATATTCATGCGACGAGTGAACGTGGTGAACAACAACATACGGTGACACCGATTGCAATGAAGCGTCCGGGATTATACGTCATGTATTTGGTTTTGCGTGATAATGGGACGTCAGCTGAATACCCAGAAGGAATTTTCCATCCCCACCCAGACGTACAACATATCAAGCGCGAAAATATCGGCTTGATTGAAGTGATGGGGTTGGCTATCTTGCCAGCGCGTTTGAAAGATGAACTCGGTGATGTTGAAGCATTCTTGCTTGGTGAGGTGGACATCAATCAGGTCGCTGAAGGACACCGGCCATGGGCTGAAATGTTGGCCCGTGAACATACGGTGACGCCTGACAATGTCCATCAAATTGTGCAACAAGCCGTTGGACAGGTGTTTGCTGAAGTGCTGACTCATGCAGGGGTCTATAAGTATGACGCCAGTGGTCATGAGGGACTGAAGCGCTTTATCGCACATCTAACAGCAGCAGGTAAATAACAGTTAAATGGCACTTCCAACAGTGTTGGAGGTGCCATTTTTCAAAAATGATTTGTAAGCGCATACAAAAGAGGAGGGAAACATGGAAGCGAAACTTGAATGGTTAGATGATCCGCGTGTATTCCGTGTTGGCAAACTGCCAGCACACAGTGATCACGAAATCTATCGAGATAAGGCAGATTACAAGGCGGGAAACCAAGCTGATACGTTGTCACTTGATGGTGAGTGGGATTTTCATTACGGGGCATCACCGCGCGAACGAACGGAACAGTTTTATGATCCACAGGTGGCAACGGCGCGGGCGGAATTTAATAGAATTTCGGTTCCTGGCCACATCCAATTACAAGGATATGGTCAAATCCAATACATTAACACACTGTATCCATGGGATGGGCAACAATACCGTCGTCCACCATTTATGGATGGGGATACACAAGGGGTGCCGGGCATTTTCAGCGACGCGCCGGATAATCCGGTTGGCGAATATGTTAAGGTCTTTGAATTACCAACGCACTTTGAAAATAAGCGGATGCATATCACATTTGACGGTGTGGAACAGGCGATGTATCTGTGGGTGAACGGTAACTTCGTGGGCTATTCTGAAGATAGTTTTAGCCGAGCTGAGTTTGACATAACTGAGCAGTTACATGCAGGACAAAATATGATTGCAGTAGCTGTCTATAAGCTAAGTACGGCAGCGTTTATTGAAGATCAAGATATGTTCCGCTTCTCGGGTATCTTCAGAAGTGTGCGGTTGCGCGCATTACCTGAAATTGACGTGACGGACGTCGCTATTAAGCCAACTGTGCATGGTCGCAACGGCATGGTTGATGTCACGTTGCAGTTATCAGCAACAACACCAGTGACGGGTAACGTTCAGATTGCGATTTTAGACCATAATCAGCAATCGCTATTAGAAACGAAGATTAGTGCTGCCGAGCAAGTGAGTCTGGCAGACTTGCTTGTGCCAGACATTGCACTGTGGTCTCACCAACAGCCAAATCTTTATCATTTGCAAGTGACGGTGACCAATGGAAGCGGTGACGAGGTTGCTTTTGTGGATTATCCATTTGGCTTCCGAACGATTGCAATCGGCGCTGATAATCAGTTGCAGTCGAATGGACACCGCTTGTATCTGAATGGGGTAAATCGTCACGAATGGTCGCCTGAAACGGGGCGTGCGCTTAACGAAGCCGATATGCGCCAGGATATGCGTGTTATTCAAGAAAATCATATCAATGCAGTGCGAACATCCCATTATCCGAACCAGGTGCCTTGGTATTTCATGGCCGATGAAGCTGGCATTTATTTAATGGCGGAAACGAATTTGGAATCACACGGTACCTGGCAGAAGATGGGACAAGTTGAACCATCCGTTAACGTCCCTGGTTCACATGTGGCTTGGCATGATGTCGTGATGGACCGGGCACAGAGTAACTATGAGCAATTTAAGAATCACGTGTCGATTCTATTTTGGTCGCTTGGTAATGAATCGTATGCTGGTGATAACATCGCTGATATGAATGCGTACTTTAAGCAGGTTGATCCAACGCGACTAACGCACTATGAAGGGGTCTTCCATAACCGGGAGTATGACGACCAGATTTCAGATGTGGAAAGTCGGATGTATGCCTCGCCGGCTGATATTCGGACCTATCTGACTGAACAACCTAAGAAGCCTTATCTAAACTATGAGTTCATGCACAGCATGGGTAATTCAGTGGGGGGATTTGACGAATACATGGCCTTGTACGATGAGTTCCCTGCATATGGTGGCGGGTTCATTTGGGATTTCAAAGATCAGGCCTTGTGGCAAGACGATCCAATTACGGGGCAACGATTTTTAGCCTATGGTGGTGACTTTAACGAACGCCATTCTGATTATGAATTCTCAGGTAACGGTATTGTCTTTGCCGACCGTCAGTTGAAGCCAGCAATGCAAGAGGTGAAATATTTCTATGAGCGATATGAAAACAAATAAATTGAAGGTTGTGTATGGTGATGGCGTCCTCGGTGTTCATATAGCCGATACGCATTACCTATTCAGTTATGAAAAAGGCGGCTTGGAATCGTTGCGTGTGAACGACGTTGAGTGGTTGTACCGTGTACCAAAGCCAGCTTTCTGGCGTGCAACTACGGACAACGACCGTGGGAATGGCTTTTCAACTAAGAGCGCGCAATGGTTTGGCGCCGACCAGTTCAGTGCGGCCGTTGATTTCAACGTTATAGTCGACGGGGTTGAGATTGCCAAGCCCGTGGCGCCTGAAAACAATCGATACGATAATCAGCAAACAGCCGACAAAGTAAAAATCACGTTCACCTATCAGACACCAACTTCACCACAAACAACTGTGTTGGTGAGTTATGAGGTGGTTAATGGTGGTGAGTTAACGATTACCGCAACTTATTTAGGTCAGTCGGACTTGCCAGAGTTGCCAGCTTTCGGGTTGCGACTCGTAATGCCTGCGCCAGTTACTGGCTTCACGTATCAGGGGTTGTCGGGTGAAACGTATCCTGATCGTTGGCAAGGTGGTGAACCGGGTATTCATCAAGTTGAAGGTCTACCGGTTACGCCATATTTGGTGCCACAAGAGATGGGGATGCATATTAAGACGGACTGGGTGACATTAACCCACCATACTGGTTCTCATTTACGTGTGGATAAGACAGATAATCAATTTGCCTTTTCAGCATTACCATACACGGCGGTTGAATTAGAATCAGCAACCCATCAAAATGAATTGCCACCGGCTCGTCGAACGGTTTTGACGGTTTACGGCGCAGTTCGCGGTGTTGGTGGTATCGATAGTTGGGGCAGTGATGTGCAACCAGCGTATCGATTGCCAAGTGACCAGGATTATTCGGTGAGTGTGACAATATCGGTTAACTAAAGGAAAGGCGTGCCAATCGGTACGCTTTTTTCTTATGCCCTGTTGTCGAATGTCGTTAATTTCGATATGTTTTTCAAGTGCAACCGTCAGTTGCTTGGCGATATACCGGCATTCTTGTAAAGTTAAGGGGTAGGAAAGCGGAGGATATAACATGAGGATTGGTGAAAACATTCAATTGCATCGTGAGCAGCACAGCATGTCACAACAAGAGTTGGCGGACAAATTAGGAGTAACCCGACAATCAATTTCAAAGTGGGAGAATGACACAGCGCTACCAAGTTTCAAAAGCGTGTTGATGATTGGGGATGTGTTTAATCTTTCGTTGGATGAGTTGGTGCGTGGGGATGATCGGTTGATTGAGGAGTATCAAAAGGATAAGGGATTCAAACTTTCACCGACAGAAAAAGTTGTCTTTTCAATTATTGGCATTAGCATACTTGCTTTTGTATCAGTTAGTATGTGGCCGAGTCTTTTTCAAGACGTTTGGGCACAAGGATTATTTGAGTTTGCACAACTTGTTGCGTTTGTGGCATTGATGATGAATATTCCTTGGCGAGACGTAAACAAACTGCTTCGTAATCGTAAGTTGTTTTGGTTGTTAATGGTATGGCTACTGCTAGTTGCGACACCGTACATCGTTTCAGCAACGCAAGATACTATTGCAGGATTTAAACAAGGTGTTCAGGAATCGCAGCGTTACTAAATTGCGTGACTGCCATGCAAAATGTTAACATTAACGTACAATCTGAAAGTGAGAATGAACATGAATAATGACGTTGAAGTAATGTTGTACGTAAGTGATGTGAACCGTGAAGCTGATTTTTGGGTGTCTTTGGGGTTTGTTGAGCGTGATCGTCAAGATATGGGCGAGACTGAAATGGTGCAAGTGGCACCTTCAGAAGATGGCGCATTTGCCTTGAATATCTTTGACCGTGAGTTCATCAAGGAGAACTCACCGGAAGTTGTTGATAACGTACCTTCGATTATGTTCCACTCAGACGACGTGGAAGCGTTGTACAACAAGATGACGGAATTGAATGTTGAAAAGGGCGAATTAGTCGAAATGGGTCTCCAAAAGGTCTTTAACTTTGCGAACCCAGACGGTCTATACTTCGGTGTTTCAGGAATCTAAAGACAAAAAATAAAGGACTTGGTATAGTACCAAGTCCTTTATTTCATAGGTTCGCGTGTTGTGCGTCAGTCATTTCAGTGGCAATCTTGGCCATTTCATCAACTGATTCGTGCATCCCCGTAGCAATCCAGCGGATGGCCAAAGCCAACATACCAGAAGCAGTAAAGTCAGACACATAGTCAATTGACATTGAGTGACTAGCTTGGCTACGGAACAATTCCGCGTACAAGCCGTGCATGATATCACGCAAAGGTGGGTAGAATTGTTCGCGAAGGCCGGCATTTAGCAAAACTGCAATTGCCATACCATTAGCTTGCACGAATCCGAAGAATTCGCGTGCAATGATTTCGCTTTCCAACGGTAGGGCAGCGGCTTCCTTCGCAAAGTCATCTGTAAGTTGTTCTACAATCGTC
This sequence comes from Weissella confusa, assembly GCA_001436895.1. GTDB lineage: Bacteria > Bacillota > Bacilli > Lactobacillales > Lactobacillaceae > Weissella > Weissella confusa. The sequence goes on along the minus strand of JQAY01000006.1, from coordinate 26,031 downwards.
TTGATGACTGCTTCCTTTGTACCAAAATGGCGATAGAAAGCCATCCGTGACACGCCTGCCATGCGGGTAATTTCAGTAACCGCAAGTTGGTCATAGGACTGGCTTTGCAACAAAGTCAGCGTTGCATCAATAATTTGATCGTCAGTCTGCTGACGAATACTCTCCGTTAACATGTTCTTCATGCGTCTAATATACCGAGTAAAACGACTAGCTGTCAGTGATAACCGGCAATCGCAAGGTGACCTTTACTCGCTTTACTAATCCTTTGAAAATGCCATGAAAACTAAAAAAACAAGGCTACAAACGTAACCTTGTCTTAATGATTCGTTAATCAAATCGGCTGCATTAACGGCGTTGATCAATATAGTTTTTCAATTCAGGTGACAAAACCGTCTTAACCTTCGCTAAGTCAGCCTGGTTCGTTGAACCAACCATGGCGTAAAGCTTTGCCAAGTGGTTTTGCCAACGAGTGATTTCGGTAATCAAACCATCAGTGCCTTCATTTAGCACAGTGTGCAAGAAGTGACCAGCAACACCAACTGCTTTGGCACCAAGGATTTGGGCCTTCATGACGTCCAATGGGTCTTGAATACCACCAGTAGCAAATACAGTAGGCGCGTTTTCAACCAATTGTGCCTCAAGCAAGCTTTCAGCAGTGGTTTGACCCCAGTCGTAAAGGTAGCCGTGAGCAGCCGTCATTTCACGATTGCGGCGATCTTCAATCACAGCGAAGTTCGTCCCTGAACGACCACCTAAGTTAACGTATTGGGCACCTAAGTCACGAATTTGCGCAATCGTTTCTTGTGACATACCGAAACCGACTTCCTTGATAATGACAGGAACAGACACAGTTTCGATAATGCGCTGTAGCTCTTCAGCCCAAATGTATTCACGATCACCTTCAGGCATGACCACTTCTTGTGCAACGTTAATGTGAACTTCAAGGGCGTTGGCTTGAATCATATCAACAACTTGTTGGGCGTGTTCAGCCGTGTGACCAGCGCCGATGTTGGCCATCACGAAGCCATCGGGGTTAATTTCACGAACTGACTTAAATGTGGCGATTGCTTCAGGATCCTTCAAAGCGACACTTTGTGATCCAACAGCCATGGCCAAACCAGTTTCCTTGGCAGCGGTTGCCAGTTGAGCGTTCACTTTACCAGTCTTTTGGCTACCACCAGTCATCGCTTCGATGTAGAAGGGAGTTGTAAAGTTAAAGTAAGGGTCCATCACACTTAAATCAACGTCGGCGACGCGTGTTTCTGGCAACCCTCGGTGAATAATGCGAACGTCGTGCAATGATGACGTTGGGGCATTACGACGGAATTCGGCTTCCGCTAGAGCTAGGTGTTCATCTTTGCGGTGTGCGTGGGCAGATTCCATAATCATTTTCTCCTATAAAGTTGCAATTGAGAGTGGTAGCGGTTGGATGCCAGCTGCAAGCCAGGCTTGCGTGAGCGCTTTAGCAACCAACGGATTGTTCGTAATGGCAATCCCGTTATCACCGCCACCAGCACCTGATATTTTAGCACTTGCACCAAGGTCACTCGCAGTTGAAAGGAGTGTTAACAGTTGAGGTGTCATGTATGATAACCCAACTTGGCTGGTATAAGTGAATAGTTGTTCTTGATTCAAACGAAGCGCCGTGGCGACCTTATCGTAGTCCATCCGACGCAGGCCCTCAACTAACATGTTAACAAGTGGCGCCGTGTTTTGGGCCAATAATTGTTTAGCATGTTGCTTATCAACTGTTGTGGCGCCTTGTGCCAACAGTTGTTGCGTATCTGCTGGTGCGCCTGTCCAACCAACTAACAGTTGCCAGTCAGCGGGGAAACCAAGTCGTTCAAGACGAAGTAGTGGCCAATCACGCGCAATGATTTCTGAGAAATAACGATTACTGTCAATCCATTCAGTTATAACCTCAGTATCAAATTTGCTGTACAAAACAACGCCGCCGAGACTTGCAGCAGCGATGTCACCCATTGAACCAGCTTTGAAGTTTGGAGTTGTTAACGTAATTAACGCAGCTAACTTAAAACGTTGTTCAGGGGTCATTGGCAACTCGTAGTCATCAACGACCGCCTTAATTAGGGCGACCACGACAGCAGCTGATGAACCAAGGCCAAGTTTTTGGCCATTGTCAGCATTTAAATGACTCTTAATGGAAACGGTCAACCCTGTGACAGGTTGACCGTTGTCAAGAAGATAATCATTTAATACCTGCAAAGTGCGAATCACAAGGCGCCAATCATCAGTGAGGGGCAAAGTTGGAAGTTCGCTGACTGGCCAATTTTGCTCGCCTAATTGATCGCTGACAACCACTAATTGGTCATCTGTGCGACGCGTGACATCAGCAGTGACAAATCGATCAACTGCGATAACAACACTAGGTTGACCACTAAGCGTGACCGCGTATTCACCGGCAAGATAAAGCTTGCCAGGAGCTTTAGCAGTTGTCATTAAATTTCATCTCCTTCAACGATTTTGATTCCAGGGCCAGGTGTTGCAACCTTAATTTGCACACCTGGCAACTCGGCTGTAAGTGCCGCAAGAATCGTGTCGGTATCTGATGGTTGTGAAATCAACTTAACGTTTGGACCAGCATCCATGGTTGCGTACACAGGGACACCTTGTTCACGTAGCTTCTGCGCGATAGTGATGATTGTCCAAGACGTATCTGTTAAGTAGTTGAAAGGAGGGACTGATGTGGCATTGGTTGCATGCATCATCAGTGCATCTGTTTCAGCAAGTTCACCAATTGCGGTTAAGTCATGTGCCTTAATTGCAGTTGTCATATCGTCAACGTGATTATTCGTGTAGTCAACCCACGTTTGATACATCGGTGATGTTGTGAGGGCATGTTGCATACCACCACGAGAGTCGACCTTCTTAGGTTGATCACTTACGATAACCGTTAATAGCTGAATTGGCCAATCGACGTTTTCTTGGAAAGCGTGGGCAACTGACGTTTCGCTATCAGTACCACGTTCCCAGATGGCAAAACCACCAAAGATAGAACGTGAAGCTGATCCGGAACCCTGTCGCGCAAGACGTGACAAGTCTGCATCTGACAGTGTCAAACCGGCAGCTTTACTGGCAGCACCAGCTAACGCAGCAAATGCTGAAGCTGAAGAAGCCAGGCCGGCGGCAGTAGGGACGTGGTTGATTGAGTGAACGTGGGCGAAACGGGTTTCGCCAGCTAATTCACGGACCATATCAAGGAAACGGATAACTTTCGTTGCCCCTTTGCCAGTCAATGGTTCACCATCCAACGTCAGTTCATCAGCGCTCAAAGTATCGTCAAACCAGACTGTTGTATCAGTATAAAATTCATCCAACGTGAGTGACACAGAGGTCGTAGTTGGCATGATAAGTTTTTCGTTTTGCTTACCCCAGTACTTTAGCAACGCAATATTTGTGTGCGCGCGGGCAGTTACATGCATCATGATGAGTTATCTCCTACATTTGTGGGTAACGTTGAGCCCAAACTTCTTGTGCGCCAGCCGCTTCAAGCGCTTGGATGATGCGTTGTACATCTTCATCGCTTTGCGCAAGGGCGAGCATAGCACCGCCAACACCACCACCAGTTAACTTAGCGCCAAGGGCACCAGCTTGATTGGCAGCGTTGATTAATTCATCAAGCTTTGGGTGAGAAACACCTAAAGCTGACAAGTGAGATTGGGCGTCGTTCATGTGACGACCCAATGATTGAATATCGTCATTAGCTAGGTCTTCGCGGGTTTCACGAGCGATTTGACCTAGTGCGTCGATGTGCGGACGCGTTGCTTCGGGTTCGTTATCAAGTTGCTCACGGACAACTGAGACGGCAAGGCCAGTTTGGCCATGTACGCCAGTGTCGGCAATGATTAATGTCCCGTGAAGCGCCATTGACATTGGCTCAGGCTTTTCGCCCTTTACGAACCATACCGGTACATCGTGCGCGGTTGTCGCAGCATCAATACCAGATGGTGAGCCGTGTGTGATGGCTTCCTCAATGTTGGACCAGCGTTGTAGTTCAGCATCGCTTAATTCTGTCTCGAAGAACGCAAAGAAAGCACGCACAATGGCGATCGCTGAGGCCGCAGAAGACCCCATACCACGTTCTTGTGGAATGCTTGACTGGATACGCAAGGTAAAAGGCGTCTTGATAGCGTTGAAGTGACGGAGCAAACGGACAATCAATTGTCGTACGCCTTCATATACTTCTGCCATGGTCGCTAGAGGGCCTTGATACCCTTGAGCGATTACAATTTGTCCTTCTTCACGAGCCTCGATTGTAGCTGTCATGGCCAAATCCGGTAGGGGTAAGGCAATGGCAGGTTGGCCGTAAACGACCGCGTGTTCACCAAGTAAAATCACCTTGGCGTGGCTAGTACCAGTTGCTAGCTTTTCCACTGTAAAATCACCAATCCATTCTCTAATTGTTTTTTCAAACTGCTATTATCATACCAAAACCCATTATATTAGGGAAATAAATGTGAGGAATTCATGATACAATTAAGGTACTACTAAAAGAAGGTCGTGGTACGCTCTGATGCTAAATCGAGACATCTATGCGGTTGTCGATCTAGAGACAACCCGTACAACGAGCGAATCGGGCCGAATCATTCAGATTGCGGTCGCATTCGTACAAAATAAAAAAGTCATTAACCAATTCTCAACGTTGGTTAACCCTGGCGAGCAAATTCCACGTAACATTACCCAATTAACGGGTATTACACAAAGTATGGTGAAGGGGGCGCCTTTTTTTGAGGACGTCGCCATGACGCTACATGCCATGCTACAAGGCACAATTTTTGTTGCCCACAACGTTAACTTTGATTTGCCGTTTTTGAACGCTGAATTTGAGCGTGTGGGATTAACAGGATTGAAGAGTACTGCTTTGGATACGGTGCCGTTAAGTCAAATTTTGTGGCCAACTGCGCCAGGATATCGTTTGGTTGATATGACCAACTACCTAGCGCTGGAACACAGTCACCCGCACCAAGCGGACAGTGATGCGTTGGCAACAGCTGATTTGCTTATTGCGATTTTGAATCGGGCTGAAGGGTTGCCAATGTTGACCCTACAAACGTTGGCGGATTTGCCACTGGTTTTGCCACGTGCCACGAAGACAGTATTTGAAAAGGCTTTGGCCAAGAATCAAGCCCAGCCACAACCATTACCAGCGCACTTGCAAGTGATTGATGGATTGGCACTGCGCCGTTTCTCTGATCCGGCACCGTTGGTTACAGGACATGCACCGGCTTTCCCAGCTAAAAAAGCTGCAAAAGAACAGTTGTATGGCAAGGAACTTGCTTACCGTGAGCAACAAGCAAAGTTGATGAATGCAATTTACACGCATTACACAGAAGCTGAGTTATCAACCGAGCCTGGTAAGACGGCATTTGTTGCTGAGGCACCAACGGGAATGGGAAAGACGTTGGCTTACTTGTTGCCATATGCTTATCTAGCGGATGAGCAACAGAAGCAAGTAGTTGTTGCTGTGCCAACAATTACGTTGCAGCAACAAGTGACCGATACGATTAATACGACGTTGAAGGACATTTTGCCATTTGAAGTACGTGGGGCGAGCCTGAAGGGACGTACGCACTACTTGAATTTGCAAAGCTTCAAGCGTGCTTTGCGCGTCGACGAAGGATCAACGTCATTGCAATTTATCAAGGCACAAATCTTGGTTTGGCTAACTGAAACCTTGAGCGGTGATTTTGACGAATTGAATTTGATTAATCCGCAGCCAGACTTTATGGCTAAGTTGTCACAGCCGGCCAATAATCCAGCTGGGTCACCTTACTATGGACACGAATTTAGCGAACGTCAGCATGTCTTGGCTGAGAATGCACAATTCTTGGTTGTTAATCATGCGTACTTGGCTGAATATGCCCAAGAGCTGGGAACGACTGAAGATTCACCATACTTGGTGATTGACGAAGCCCAGAACTTGCCAAATGCCGTTCTAGAACAAAGCCGTCACCAATTGCCATTCCAAGTTTGGTTGACGCGTGTTCAAAACGCGACGAATTTGATTTTGCGTGATAACGATCCCTCAATTGGGGTGATTTTGAATCGCTTAGTCGGTGGGCAACAATTGAAGTCTCGTTTCTTGCAGCAATTGGAAGTGCTCTCAAGTGAGTTACCAAAGCTACAAGTTGCGTTCTATCGTCGTTTCTTGCTCAATGGGCATACACCAGCGACGGAAGGTCACTACGAAGTGGAACTACCGATTTCTGAGTTGGCACAGTTCTGGGTCGACCAGGGACACCACCTAACGAGTATGCGCCATGCAGTCCGTGATTTGGGCGAATCGATGGATTATTTGTTGGAGCAATTCAGTAATACCAAGGACGCATTTTCATTGAATGAGCGTCAACATTTGGCGGATTTCCGTCGTTTGCTAGAGAGTATTGCGAAGTATGAGCAACGCTTGACGACGTTCCAACAAGATTTGGTTGATTTCCCAGATGCGAGTGTCTTCTGGCTAACGGAAAATCAAAACCATGACAGCAGCAACTTGCGTTTGAGTGGTGGGTTGCTACACACCTTGGATTTCTTCAAAGACAAGGTTTATCCGCACTTTATGCCACCAACCATTGTCGGGGCAACGTTGTTTACATCAACGAAGTCAGGTTATCTATATGATCGTTTGAATATTGATCGTGATACGGTATTTGCTCGTCGTTACCCTGAAGTGTTTGATTTTAAGAATCAAGCTGAATTGGTAATGGTTGAGAATGCGCCGTCTCCAACTGATTCAGGGTACGTCAGCTATTTGGCCAAGCAATTGGTGCAATTGACGACGACGGTTCAAGAAAACACGCTGGTGCTGTTTAATTCGTTAGACACCATTCAGCAAGTCTATAATCACATGCAGTCAAATCAAACTTGGCAGCAAGGAAATATGACGTTGTTGGCACAAGGTGTGACGGGGACGCGCAGCAAAATTATGAAGCGCCTGCAAAACGAATCACATATGGTTGTTTTGGGTGCCAATAGTTTTTGGGAAGGTGTCGACTTGCCTGGTGATCAACTCCGGATGGTCGTGATTGCGCGACTACCATTTGACCAACCAAATAGCGTGCTAGCTCGCGCTGAAGAAGCGGTCTTGATGGCACACGGTAAGCAACCGTTCTATCAAAGCACGTTGCCAAAGGCAGTGCTACGTTTGCGCCAAGGTGTTGGTCGTTTGATTCGCAAGCCGGATGATTTTGGTGCTGTGGTGATTTATGACCCACGTATCTTGACGAAGTCTTACGGAAAGACGTTGCGCAATATGTTGCCGGAGGAAATGCCACAATATACGTTGGCTGATAATGAAGTTGTCCCAAAGGTGAAGCGATTTTTTGATGCGCATTAACGCAAGGTCTTTAATATTGCTGTAAAATTTGATACAGTAATAATTGATTTTGTTCTGTTCACGCAGAACTAACCAGAAGGAGCCACGACACATGGAAATGCGATCAACCGCTCGTTCAAGACGTCGCCGGCACGGATGGCGCTGGCTAATTGGCTTAATCGTTGTGTTAGTACTACTCATTAGTGGTGCTACGATTGTGTCGGTTGCAATGCACCCGGTTACTGCGGCGCGTGAACGAGTGACTGAATTGGCGGTTAAGCGAAATAAGATCACCTCAGCAACCCAATTTTACGCGGTTTCTCGTAACGACACGTACTACAGTGTGGTTGGTGAGAACAAGAAGCACCAAAAAATTGGTGTTATCGTAAAAGGAAAGTCAAAGAAACTCGTCACCGTTAAAATGGCTGATGGTGTTTCGGCTGCTGAGGTGCGACAACTTGTGAAGTCAAAGTACAACCCAAAGCGAATTACAAGCCTCGGGTTGGCAATCTATAAGCAAGTTCCTGTGTGGGAAGTCACGTTTATAGATCGACAAGGCAATTTGAACTTTATCACCTATCAATTTGCGGATGGTAAGGCAGTTCGGACCATCCAACATTTATAAGAGATTACACATCTAAGGGAGTTTAGAAGATGGATACAATTCGCATTGAAGACGCGAAGAACTACGTCGGCCAAGAGGTTCGATTGGGCGCTTGGTTGCGTAACAAGCGTGGTTCAGGAAAGATGCAATTCTTGCAATTGCGTGACGGTACGGCCTTTTTCCAAGGGGTTGTTTCAAAGGAAGCCGTTGGTGAAGAAATCTTTGCCAAGGCCAAGGCTTTGACGCAAGAAACGAGCATGTACTTGATTGGTACGATTCGTGAAGACGAGCGTTCACCATTCGGATACGAAATGCAAGTTAAGGATTTGACGGTTGTTGGGGAGTCAGAAGGTTACCCAATTACGCCAAAGGAGCACGGTACGGATTTCTTGATGGATCACCGTCACTTGTACTTGCGCCACATCCAACCATTCGCTGTTTTGCGTATTCGTAACACGATTATTGCTGCAACGTACGAGTTCTTTAACAAGGAAGGATTCGTTAAGATTGATTCACCAATTTTGACGGGTTCAGCTCCTGAAGGAACGACTGAATTGTTCCACACGGAATACTTCGATACTGATGCCTACATGTCACAAACTGGCCAATTGTATGCTGAAGCTGGGGCAATGGCCTTTGGACGTGTCTTCACGTTCGGACCAACTTTCCGTGCTGAAAAGTCAAAGACACGTCGTCACTTGACTGAGTTCTGGATGATTGAGCCAGAAATGGCTTGGATGCACCAAGAACAATCACTTGAAGTGCAAGAGCGTTACATCGCTTACTTGATTCAAGCTGTTTTGGATCGTAACGAGTACGAATTGGACTTGTTGGGACGTGACAAGGAATTGTTGAAGTCATACACGCAATTGCCATACCCACGTTTCTCATACGATGATGCTATCAAGTTGTTGCAAGAGAACGACTTTGATGTTGAATGGGGTGCTGATTTCGGTTCACCTGAAGAGACGTTCTTGGCAAACCACTTTGCTAAGCCTGTCTTCATCACGAACTTCCCTAAGGAAATCAAGGCCTTCTACATGAAGCGCCACCCAGATCGCGATGATGTCGTTATCTCAGCCGACTTGTTGGCACCTGAGGGATACGGTGAAATCATCGGTGGTTCAGAACGTGATACAGACTACGATTACCTTGAGCAACGTATCAAGGAACAAGGTTTGGACTTGAAGGAATACTCATGGTACTTGGACTTGCGTAAGTATGGTTCAGTACCTCACTCAGGATTCGGTCTTGGGTTGGAGCGTGCCGTTACTTGGATTACAGGTGAGGAGCACATCCGTGAGGCAATCCCATTCCCACGTACGATGAACCGTTTGTGGCCATAAGCTAAATACAAACGTTGATATACCGCTGGAAACCGTTGATATGACTGGTTTCCAGCGGTTTTTCATATCTATTTTCAAATGTCTGAAAGTGTGCAAAAGTATCAAAAAATTTGCGCCAATTTGCGCCAAAATGGGTGTTTTTAAAAAAATTTGCGCCATATTTGCGCCAAAAATCAGTCGATTTTATCAAGAATATTAAGGGTCTTTGCTTCTTCGCTTTGTTGCTTGTCACGTAGTAGGTGGGCATATACTTGTTGCGTAATTGTAACGTTTGAATGGCCTAAACGCTTAGATGCATAATTAATGTCGACGCCTTTCGATAGTAAGTAAGAAACGTGTGAGTGACGCAAGCCATGAACGGAAACTATATTTTCAAAATCAAGTTCACGTTCAACTCGTTCAAGCCAGTGGTTATTGATAGTAGCCCAACGGCGGCCATCGAATAATTCATTGGCATCGTTCCATTCAGACTTTGCACTAACAAACGTTTCGTAGTTATCAAAGAAACGATCTGGCATAGCAATAGTGCGAATAGATGATTTTGTTTTTGGCGTGGTTGTTTCGCCAGAACGTTGCTTGGTCTTTGTTACGCTGATATTGTGTGCATCAATATCAACATCATCACGAGTAAGTGCTAATGCTTCACCCGCACGCAGACCTGACAATGCAATCAAATAAATCATGAATGACGTGTTCCACTTAATTAGCTTGTCGTTAGTTTCGATGTATTTAAGTAGCTGGTTAAACTCATCAACTTGAAGGAATTTTTCATCTGCAGACTTGGAATCAGCGCCTGGTATAATAACGCCATAGGTGGGGTCAGCTGTTATTAAACCATCGTGAAATGCTTGTTCGATTACTTGTTTCATAATCTGGTGACGCTTAAGTACAGATTTACGTTTCTTGTCGCTTGAATAATCGTTCAAGAATGCTTGATACATTTGGCGAGGAATCTGATCCAGTGTTACATTCTTAAAATACACATCAACAACGTATTTGCGAACTGCATGCCATGATTCTTTTGTTGTTTCCTTGAGACCAGCATCGAACCGTAATTGTTGATACTCGTCGAAATAATCGCTGAAAAGGGTAAGCGTGCCTTTTTGAAGTGTTGGATTGCTATTAGCAACTGAATATTCAGCCGCCCAAGCTTCAGCTTCCTTTTTGGTCTTGAAACCACGCTTACCTTTTTTGCGATATTTTCCGGTCGTGTCTTTAAATGATATTTCAACGCGCCAACCGGTGTCGGTTTTATACACTGCCATTAGTTTAAACCTAACCTTTATATAGAATTTTTGGACAGTTTAAAGACATGTCCAGGTCTGGTACAATAGAATACGGAAACGGGGCATTTATGGTCTGTTTTGTTCGATACGCACACTTCTAGCTTGCCGGCAGGGGTGTGCGTATTTTTTAATGTTGTGTTATAATTTAAGTACGAATTGTGGCAAGGGTAACCTACCTTTCTGCTTACCACCCGTGAGTGAATGCGCGAGTGGTATTTTTTTTGCACTTTTTTATGGTATGCTAGTTGACGTGCCACATTCACAATCGGCACTAGAAAGGTAGGTGTCTACCTTGATGTTACAATTCGTTTTGTCAGTTGTATCTGGCGTACTTGTCACGTTGATCGCTGACGCAATCAAGAAGTGCTTCGATAACAAGAAGTAATCTTGCAAGGGGTCTCACTCTTCGGAGTGGGACTTTTCTAATGCAGAAATCGTGTAACCTAGGTAGAATAAACGTAGACGGGAGGTACAAAAATGAAATATGTTAAATTGTTTTTTCTGAACATCGTGTTAATTGGCATGATGTCACTATTTGTAGCCTTCTTTGATTGGTTGTTTTCTACCGGTCTGTCCGATTATTGGCAGATTATATTATCTATCATTCTTGCGTTGGCACCATTTAGGTTGACGTATGAATCAAGAAAAAATGGAACTATTGATTTCTTTGGCGCAAGATTGGGGTTAAGAATTACAACTCATCATGGTTAATATCTTCGCCGACTGGGTCATCCGACAATTTGAATTGTTGGGTGACTTTTAGCATTTCTTGATTTAGATCAGCCTTCTGCTCAGGAGTTAGTGTGTCTTGATTTACTGAGTTTAGAAGTTCCATCTTTGTTGCAGCTTCTTCCAGCTTGTTCATATTTTTGTTGTGACCCCAGTCGCGAATTGTCGCTAATAATCCTGCAAGCTTGTCTGAATGCTTAACAATAAATGCAATGCTTCCGGCAACGCCCAGTCCATTTAGTACGTTCAGTAAATTTGCAGCGTCTGTTGCCAAGGATGTCAGGATGATATAGCCAGGTGATTCGATTTTGGTCTTTTGAGTGATAGATACTTCAGGGTTGTTTTTAATTTCTACAATTACTTTTTGTAGTAGATACAAAGAGTCAGAAGTTACTGGACGCTTCGTTCCAACGGTAACACGTGCGCTAAACAATCCTTCATAGAAATAATAGTTAAAAAATAGAGGAAGTAATTTTGAGATGAACTCAGAAACATCAAAGATTGATCCGTTTCCATGGCGGATGAATTTTACCTCATTCGGAATATCTACAAAATCTACACGCTTGATCCATGAAACAGTCCTAATGTTTGAATAGGGTGATTGATCGTAATCGAAGTCTAGTTCAACGTGTTCTGGCGTCTCTAGTTGAGCATCGCTTGTAACGACCCCAAGAATAAATTCTTTGGTGCCTTTTCCAGGCGACAAGACCATGTCCCCCTTAGAAACTTCGTGCCTGAACGTACGCAGTACACCCGCACGTCGTCCCGCCTTTCGCATAAGACTCTGCTTTTTATTGGCGATTTCGGTTTCAGACAGATTTTCAAAATTCTCTTTAGATTTTAGAATATCGTACAGTGCTTCGCGATAGTATTGTTGTACTGTTCGCAGATTTAGGTTGTTAGCATCTGACACAGGATAGGGGGCAACCCCTTCGTGATCAATACCAATGTATCCGTTTAATCTGAAGTCATCCCAGTATTGTCCGCCTTGTCCACTTCTAACAAACCAGACTTTGGTAGTGCTGGGAACATCGACGATTGCTAGAGCATTTGTAAGCTGCTCTAGATTTAAAGAGGTAAGTGATGATTCTGTCATATAAAATAATCTTTCCACCCCGGCCAATGGACGGGGATTTTTTAAATGCCAAGCCATGAGCAAACAGCATTAGCCGGCACTTGCATGGCTATGTTATATACTGCTTTGTCAATCTTATGGGTGGCGTGTAGAAATTCCATTCTTGTCATTTACGTTCCTCCGTTAATTAGCTTTACACTATTAATAACGATTTGAAACGTAAAATTGGCAGATTAAGTGGTCTATAGGCGGTATAGTTTAACGACATTTCGGTCACGCCTCACTCAATCGAGTGGGGCCTTTTTATGTATCCCTGCGATGCAGGGAGGATTCCTCTTACAAAACCTTCTCAGCCAACAATCGTTGAATGTCTGATAAAGCCTCGCCCTTCTTGAATTGCAATACTTCAGATGGTTCAACTTGTCCTGAAATCCAAATTTTGATTTCACCATCCAAGTCGAAGTGTCCGGCAGTTTCAGTAGCAAATTTAGCAATTGAACGGTAAATGATTGACTTATATTCAACCTTGGTAGCAGTCAAACCTTGCTTATCAACGATGATTAGTCTCTTATCAGTAAAGATTACCAAGTCTCGAACAAGCTTGTAAGAGTGCTCGATTACTTCCCCTGAAATCAATAGTGGCTCAATTTCCGCACGAACAGAATCATTTGATACCTTTGTCGCGTTACCCATTAATCCATCAAATAGTCCCATAACTAAATACTCCCTAAAGCTTTTAACGTGATTCCTATCTGCACGTATGTATGCCACCTTAACGGGTGGCTTTTTATGTATCCCGCTGGGCGGGTAGGTACGCATACTCACAATTAGATAATCGCAGTGATAAAAGCTGCGAATCCAAATAAAATACCGGGCACATTTGCAATTACGATTGGCATGTCACGGGTATGACCGTCCGTCCCAAACAATCCGTGAATAGTCCACAAGATGCAATTTAACATAGCTACAAAGGGCTGTATTGGATCACCTGCGTGACCAGATAGATTATCCACGATTTGTGGGATATATGAAACGTACATCAGTACAGACATCACACTAGCGATGCGAGCAATAAGAAGTAGTGATTTTTTATCTTCCATGTTTGTACTTCTCCTGAGCTTTTAACGTGAATCCTATCTGCACGTGTGTTGATCAATCACAATCGACTGTTAAAAAAGAACTTCCTGTTTAGGAAGATAGTTCCTTTTTAGTCTTCTGCTTTCGCGCTATCAAATTTTTTAATAGATGATAGAAATAAAGAACCACCGATGATGGCAAGAATTCCGCCAATCCACTCCAACAAGGGAATAATAGCAATTGATCCACCAACCATCATTAAAACGCTAGGTGAATTGGAAACTACTGGAGATTTTTTAAACTGTACTACTCCCACAATCCCAAGAACAAAAATAGCTACTTTAATCATGAAAAATGCTGAGACAGCGAGATTTGCTACCATCATACTTTGGTTCAAAGTGGCTGATACAGTGATGGGCGTAGCGAACAATAGAAAAATTCCACCGCCTAAGCCGACAATCCCGTTTACTTTAGCTAAATTTTTCAACTTTTTTGAGTCCATAAACAAACATACTCCTTAGCTTTTAACGTGAATACTATCTGCACGTATGTATGCCACCTTAAGGGTGGCTTTTTTAATCTATCTCAATGCCTTTTTCTTTTAAGTTTTCAATACACTCTTTTAAATAGGCATTGTCATGCTCGGGGTAAATCGGCGAAGTCAGAACTTCACTTGGTAGTGAAATATAAGAGTCTTCCCTAGATCCACGGTACAAGGGGTCTAACCATAATTCGTTAGGTTTATACCCGCGACTTAACATCTCATTCATTACTAATTGGTGATATTGAAATAATTTGTATGGTGAGTGGTCAAAGACGTAGTTCACAGTTGCATGCTTCTTGCCCCAACCACCGCCACGAAGTGCACAACACTCTCTATGTTGCCCCAGCAATTGCTGACGAGGGAGTTTTGGGATTAAAGATTCGTGCCACAATCTCATATTAATAACTCTTTTCTAAATAACGTGGTTAGTACGTCCAATTTTTAAAGAAGTAAAGATAGATAAAATCAACTATTGCGAAACCAACTATCAATGAAGCAGCTACGTATTTAAAATAAGCTTCTTTCAACTTAAAGTAAGCATATAGAGATATAGAGATTAGCAATAGTAATGTGTTGACAATGATTAAAATTGTACGTAGCAAACGAATGCCTCGCTTTCATGCTTGCATAACCGCTTCGCGGGCCATATCTTCAAAGTGCGATTGCAAGCCAAGATAGTTCATAAAGTCCAGCCAATTTCTACTTTCTACCGGGACATCATCAAACCAAAATGAAGCAATCATGCGTATTGCTTGTACATTGGCTGCACGTTCTGAAACTCTCATTATGTAAGGCGAAAAGTTATAAACTGCATCCGATTCCGTGTCACCATAAAGCAGGTGAGATAGTTCATGAGCTAATCTGAACTCATATGCATACTGCGTACTTGAATTCGGATTCATGATGATCATAGATAAAAATGGTATTGCCATATCTGGACCATCGTCTTTTGTCTCAACATTAGTAACAGTTATATCATTCCGCTTTGCCAAGTTGAGAAGATATTCTCTTAATTCTTTCATCATTCACCAAGCATCAATTTAGACATTTCGTACAACTTGATTTTTTGCTCATCAGTTAGTTCTTTACCTTCAAAGCGAAGGGTAGGGCCTAACTTGTCTAAGACTTCTTCAAGATCCACGGGCATGTCGTCCTTCTTATTACTGTGCATCTCATCAGTGTTACCCAATAGGTAGTCGACTGATACGCCGAGGACGTCGGCCACGGCTTGCACATTATCAGTTCGGGGTGTTTTATTTTTCCAAGAGTATATAGCGTTTTCGCTTAATCCGACTTGTTTAGCCAGATTTTTAAGGTTAGTACCACGTAATTTCGCTGTTTCTTTTATTCGTTCAAATACAGTCATATCAAAGCTCCATTGAGATTTGATGAAATAAAAGTATTCTAAAGTTGTTTTTGCTGTTGACAAAAGTATTCTTTAGAATCATAGTTAATTCATCTAGTTAAACAGCAAGCAAAAATAACTTAAATATCAATTGCTTTTGGACGAGCTAACGTTGATATATAGGTTTTTGCAATGCTTATTTTTATATGCCTTTATTGTATTCTTTAGAATACTTAAAGTCAAGATAACTCTAATTTAACTTCATAAACAAGGAGGAAACACATATGAGTGTTAAGGAAGCGCGTCGTACTTTAAAGCGAGCGTATAGTGATTTTCAATTTCATTTAGATGAAAACGAAGTATCTCGGAAAGAACTTGCGGAGGTAATCGGAACATCGGAACAATATGTATCTCGTTTGGTTAATGGCCGTGAAGATAGCAAGGCAGCTAAGGAAAAGCTACGTAAATTGTTTGAATACACCGGATACCACGGTGACAACTGGCTGGCATAAATATAAAGGAGAAATAAACATGACAAACGAACTGATTAAGGTTCAAACGAACCAAGAAGGTGAGCAACGGGTTAGCGCTCGTGAACTATATAAGGAGTTGGGGGTCAAAACTCGTTTCAGCCTTTGGGTAGATCAAAACTTCAAGATGTTTGTTGAAGGTGTTGATTTTACAAGTGTAGTTACAACTACGGTTGTTAATAATGGAGCTATTCGTCAATTAGATGATTTCAGTTTAACAACTGATATGACTAAGAACGTAGCGATGATGTCTAAGACAG
>JQAY01000006.1:0-9672 GCA_001436895.1 Weissella confusa | reverse complement strand
CTTGAAGTCAGCTCAACTGATGTTAGACCACAAGGACAAGATCATCGCAGAGATGACGCCCAAGGCTTTGTTTGCTGACGCAGTATCAGCTAGTCAGTCATCAATTCTTATTGGTGAGTTGGCAAAGTTGCTTAAGCAAAACGGCGTAGATATGGGACAGAACCGTTTGTTCGGTTATCTCCGTGAAAATGGCTATCTGGTTAAGCGACAAGGTTCAGACCGGAACATGCCAACACAGAAGAGCATGGAGCTTGGCTTGTTTGAGATTAAGGAACACAACCACATCAACTCTAATGGTGTGAACGTGACCACTAAGACTCCCAAGGTGACGGGCAAGGGGCAACAATATTTCATTAACAAGTTTCTTGGTGAAACTAAGGCTTTACTGGAGGTGTAGAAATGAAAAATAAAAAAAAGCCCTCAAAAATATTTTTTGAAGAACTTAAGAGAATACTTTATAACTTTAGCCAAGACTATTTAGAATTTTTTGATCACGAACCAATACTGGCAATTGTCTTACCGGTTATTATCTTATTTTCACTAGCGAGTCTTTTGAAATTTTAGTTTGGTTAGCAACTTTTAGTTTAAATGTTTTTTTAACCGTAGAAATTTTAATTATAGATAGTCGACGGAAATTGCGATTATCGACCTCAAAGATCATCAATTTTGATTCATTTTGTGAAAACGTTATTGGAAGCACGTCAGTGTATCGAGTATAAGAACCGTTAGACCATATTTTATAATTTCCAAATTTTGGCTTTAAATTTTCTAAATCGTATGTTTGAAACGTCAGGTCAGTAATTGACACTGGATGCGACGACTCATTAGAAACAACTAATACTATTTTTTGAGTGCCATTTATTGGTGCAGTCATATAAACATTTGGAACCACAATTTTTGTTCTATAATCTCTAATTTTTAAGATTAACGTTACCAATGAAACGGTAAGTGCAATCAAAGCAATGAAATTATTTAACACCCACGAAATGAATTCTTTCATAAAAGATTCCTCAACATAACTTAATGAAACTAATTATATCAATAAATGGAAATGGAGGCATAGATATGGAAGAAAAGTTGAAGCCGTTGATTGGTCAGAAGGAAATCGCTGAAGAGGTGTTTGGTCATTCGGTTAATTGGTTTAAAGACCACTTACGTTTCTCCAAGAAGTTTATGCAAAACGTACCGAATAAGACGCCTAATGCATACCGACCAACATATTTGCGAGGCGATGCAGAAAGATTTAAGAAGCTGAACGATTGGTATTAGGTTACATGATATTCGTCATATTCATATTGGTGATGTTTACAGCATGGTTGTTTGACTTCCTAGACACCCACAACATTCACTTGCGACCACATTGGGAGAAGAAGATAAAGGAGGCAACTGATGATCAAGACGATTGTTAAGGCATTGGCTAACGCATTCGATGCGATTGCACTCATTGGACTTGATAGTCAAGTTGAGAAGTGTTCCAAAAAGGCAGCCGCCGATGTTGGCTGGGATCCAGATGAATATTGGGATGGCTTTGTTGAGTACAACAACTCACATCAATAACAATTGAATATGGGTCGCGCATCGCCAGATGCACATCAACCACTTACATGTAATATTTTTTCTCTTACTGTTTTTCTCTTAACAACATGTTGGTGTGTGTCTTGGGGTGTGCGACCCAGAAAGGAATGGAAATGAACGAGTTTACTCCGGAGATGATTTCACCGAAACAATTGTTTTCAATCTTCATCGTTCAAGGTGTCGAAAACTTGTTCGACGAAGAGTTGGCTGAACAATTAGGAACTAGCGTGGCTTCGTTGAGCATGATGCGTGAAGCAAAGTTTGTTGGCATCTCAGTGCCGCCTTGGTTGGCGTTGAATGTACATCGTCTTTTGTCAGAAAAGCACCATCTTATTGAAGCCACAAAACAAATATTGGAGGACGATCATGGCGGATTATGATATTGGATCAACAGGTGTTGCGGATTTGCATCACAGCTTTGCACCAGCTAAGGAGTTTGACATCGAAGCAGAGCGTAAGCGCATTCTGCAACATAACGGTCGTTTGGAACGCCGTACTACTTGGGTAACGCCTGGTGAAAATCAGGTGAAGAAAGATGAGTACGAAAGTCGGTACCAAGTGTTCAAGAAGATGCAAGACACAGGTAAATCAGCAAGTGAAATTGCATCAGCTATTGGAGTGTCTAAGGTGACGCTGTCATCGCTTCGTTATCGTGGACGTTACCAAAAAGAAAACGCCTAACGGCTGCAACCGTTAAGCGCGAAAAGGGGTAAATCTGTTTAGGATGATTTACTCCTCCAGAGTACCACAAGGAGGTATGAAATGAAACACGAATTGCGATTAGAAGCTCAAAAACGTATGAATCGAGCCTTCAAGGCAGAACAGCGGTGTAACAATGATGGTACTGTTTCGGAGTTTGAAATGGGTGTTGCCTATGTTCTGAATTGGGTGGCTGACCATGTTTGATGAACTACTTGATCCACCTGATGATGAAATGCCTTGGGGAGAAGATTTTGAAGGCGAAGAAGTAGCCCAAGGTACAGAAGGTTGGGACACAGATGAAGGATTTGTTCCAGATGAAAAAGAAAAGCTTAAGGCCTATATGGAACTAGTTGGGCGTCGGGTAATAGCGGAGGATTGAAATGTTGCGACGAAATGAGTATAACCCAGCACCTGAACTTATGGAATCATTGGCGAAAGTGCAATTGAATATGGTGCAACCAACCAAGACTAAGTCGGGTCACTTTGGTAAGTATGCTGACTTGGCTGACATTGATAGCGCTGTACGACTAGCGATTAAGTCATCTAGTGAGCCACTAGCTTACACGCAATCAATTAATACCGACATTGATTCAAATGGTAAGCCTATGGCGCAAATAGTTACAACGATTACCCACTCATCTGGTGAGTATATCGATGTGGAAGGCTTGCCTGTTGAGTTTGGTACAACGCCACAACAGTTGTTGGCCAATACAACATATGCACGACGTGGAAGTCTGGCGGCTGCATTCGGAATTGTCGCTGATGATGACGACGACGGTGAGAACATCACGGCATTAAAGCAAGAGCAAATTAAACACGATAATGTTCGCAAGGCGATCATTGCTAAGTTGAAGGAAGTCTTGAAATCAGTACCAAAAGAGAAGCTGGAGCAAGTGTTCGCTACTGGAGGTATGACTTCTAAAGACAATAACGATACGCAACTTAACAAGTTGTCAGCCGACAAAGCTTCATTGTTAGCTGGTGCTGCCATATTCGCTAAGAACGACGCTGGTATCGAGTAATGGATATATGGGGGCGTATCACTAACATCAGCGGCAACAAAGTAACAATGTCGGTAGAAGATGCGCAAGAGCTGGCTATGTTGTCACTCTACACCTCAGAAGAACGACCACAGGCAGTTATTAGCATTGCTGATGAACGCAGTATTAGTCGTGTACAACGAAAAAAAGCATATGCAATTATCGGTGAGATAGCGAAGTGGTCAGGATATACACCAGAAGAAACTAAGTGGTGGATGAAATTCTATTATGAAGCAGAAACAGGTGATCAACATTTTTCGTTTGCTGATACAGATATGACGACAGCACGGAAATTTATTTCATACCTGCTTGATTACGCAGTTAAGAACCACATACCGATGTCTAAGAGTGGTTTGGCGTATATGGACGATGTAGAAGCCTATATGTATTCATCGTTGAGCCACCGAAGCTGTGTGGTGTGTGGACGCCCTGCTGATGTCCACCACATTGACACAGTTGGAATGGGTAACGACCGAAATCTGGTAGACCACAGAGAAAAGAACCTGATTGCATTATGCCGAGTTCACCACAATGAAGCACACAACATTGGGTGGCCAGCATTTGAACAGAAATATCACGTTAAGGGTATCAAGTTGGACCCTGAAACATTGCAACGTCTTGGACTTATGACATTCAAGCGAATGGAGGAAATAGACAATGATAAATCGCGTCGTATTAGTAGGACGACTAACCAAGGACGTTGAGTTGCGATACACAACGTCAGGTGCAGCAGCTGGTTCATTTACGCTTGCTGTTAACCGTCAATTCACTAACTCAAACGGTGAGCGTGAGACGGACTTCCTTAATGGGGTTATTTGGCGTAAGTCAGCTGAAAACTTTGCCAACTTCACTTCTAAGGGGTCGTTGGTGGCGGTTGAAGGTCGCTTGCAAACTCGTAACTACGAGAACCAACAAGGCCAACGTGTTTATGTAACGGAAGTTGTCGTTGATAACTTCTCATTGCTAGAAAGCAAGGCAGAAAGTGAACAGCGACGAAACCAAAGCGGTGGCAATCAGGTACAAGGTGGTTTCAATTCTGCGCCAGCACAAGGTCCATCGAATGGTCAGCAACTACAACAAGGTGGATTCACACCTAATCAAATGTACGGTAACGATGCAACTTCGTTTAATGAAGATGATCTACCATTCTAGGCGGTGAGATATGGCGGAAGATTTTAAAGGTGTTAATTACTATCTAAACACGCCAGCAGTTGTAGCTCATGACAACCGATTGAAACCAAACGCAAAACTATTCTTTGGTGAAATTTACTCATTAGCTAATGTGTACGGTGACGTTTATATCAGTAATGCAGCACTTGCACAACGATACGAATTAACGGTTGATGCTGCTTCTAGGCTCATCAGTCAATTGGTGAAATATGGATACATCACGATTGAATTGCATTACAAGGAAGGTACTAAGCAAGTTATTAAACGCAGTATTAAGGTGAACCCCCTACCGGATAAATAGTCTATACCCTACCGGACAAAAAGTCGGTACACTACCGGACAAAAAGTCTAGGAGAAGAACACATATTAATAACACAGTCCGCCGCCGGAAGAGCCGCTTTCATAGTATAGGGGATTTGGCGTGTACAAACGGCGGCGGACGGAACGGAAGGTAGTTTCAATGATTACACGAAACAACCCCCAAATTATGCGAGAGTGGACCGCTAACGAGATAGAGCCGAACAAATATACGGCTGAAGACATCTATTATTTCTTGACTGATATTGCCAGGGTTGCTCCGAGCGAACAAGAAGCTCGAAAGATTTTAATTCTGGCAATTCGAGCGGCCAAAAATGAAGGTGGCTACTCAAGTGCATATGTGAAGAAGAAAGTGGAGCTTTGGTTGTCTAACGGCCTTGCAACTGCTGAACAAGTTGGGGAATTTGAGAAAAATAGGAGCCTGCGGGGTCAAAAAGGAAAATTTGGTCAGCCATTAAAATTTGAAAGCGGGCCCAGCAAGCCGACTGCCGAACAGATTGATCAACAAAATCAGCGCATGGCAAAAGAGCTTGGCTACGCATCAGTTGAAGATATGGCTAAGGGGACAGCAGAGAAGCTGTCAGAACTTAGAAGGACACGAGCTGACCGATTAGCCGCTAATGCGTCAAACGGGCGCACAGCGAACGGCAGGCGTGTTGTGCAGCGTTTCTAAAATATTGGGTGTGTCAGAAATGACGGGTTAGTGTGGGTAACAAAGGAGTAAACATGGGAATTAAGCGTATTGAGCTGTATGAGTTCAGTGAGCATGCAGCAGAGCAATTGAAGAGCCGATTCAAAACGGAGCGAAATAATTGGAAGAACTGGCTGACGTCATTCAACATGGATGCAGAAATGGTCAAGATGAAAAATAACGGCACACAAGTATGGCATAGCGGTGAAGTTGGTATGGTCATCAATCCTCACAGCAAGGTCATTGTGACCGTTTATCACATCTTCTCGAATGATTTCCCAGATGAACTCAAAACCGACCTTGCAAAGGCGGCACAACGTCTAAAAATGGATCACATCAGTGCATTTTCGCATGACATCTACCGCGATAGTGCAAAATTTGCATACCTATCCTATGACACTAGCGAAGAAGATGCAGATAACTTCTACAAAATGACGGTTGAACGCATTCGAGACTTGGAGCATAAGGCAGATGAGTCAATTAAATATATCGA
The DNA here is from genome assembly GCA_001436895.1 of Weissella confusa. GTDB lineage: Bacteria > Bacillota > Bacilli > Lactobacillales > Lactobacillaceae > Weissella > Weissella confusa. The sequence goes on along the minus strand of JQAY01000006.1, from coordinate 3,683 downwards.
GGGATTGAATCAACTGATTATTCTCAAGAACGACGTAGCAGAAGAAGTCGATTAAACATAAACAGCCAAGGGTAAAAAGACTGTAAGCCCGTATGTGAAGGAGATTTACGGTGAAAAATGAAGAACAAACAAATGCCGAATTAGCAAGGATTAGTTTGGCTGGGAGTTCGGTTCAAGGGTCATACGTTGAAACTGACAACCGAGTACAAAGCGATCGATTCTTGTTGAATACGATTGAGAGTGAGCGCGAGGAACGCATGGAAGCTACCAGGGATACCATCAACACACTTACTACGCTCGGTACAAATGACTTTGTCCTTTGGAAAGAGTTACGCAAGCATGAAATTGTTTTGAACGTGGTTATCGGTTTGGAAACAGGTTTGCTAATCGCAATAATGTTAATCGTTTGGCAGACGTTGAATTGATGGAGGTGTGACGACATGGGTAAGAAGACGCCTAAGTACACTGTGTTCAACAAGAACATGGGTGGCAGATTCCATAAGCCAGTTTCGAGCGGTGACAACCTTTTGTTACTGAAGGAACGCTATTTTAGTGATGCATACGAAATTGTGCGCACGGCAGATTTAGTCGAACGTGAGGAGTGGTAATCATGGGAGTGACTGCAAAGCAGATGAAGGAATACGCAGAAGGACGTGGATACATGAACTGGTTGGAGTTCCGTGAAGACGTTGGTTACAACGAAGCGCGCGAAGCATTGAAGCAGATTGAGTTGGAGGATCATGCGTAAGTATTACTATTTTCGAGATAAGCAAGGCTACTTCAAACTCGCTTATACGCCAGAAGGCAAGCGTGTGATTGCGCGGACGTGGAACAAGCGCCAGGCATATCGCACAAGTAGCAAGTGGCTCATCAAGCATATGGTCAGCAAGTGGTTAGTTGGCTATTACTATTGGGTAGAAGAAGGATAAACAAAAAGCGCCAGACAGAAGTCCAGCGCCATGTAAAAGAATTTAGGGAGTAAGTTCATTTTAACATGGTTCGGAGGACGTAGGAATGGCACTTTTACCAGCGGTGAATGAGAAGGCAACAAGAGAAGCGGTTCGAGAGTTTTTTGATAGTGAGTGGCCACGTATTGTTAACATGGCTGATATGGGATATGTTGATTTGAAGTCAGTTGAAATTTCAGACATGCCAAGTGCACGATCATTTGGTAATGCTAACGATGAACGATTTACTAATCACGCTAACGCTGTGTACTACTACGATGCCGTTGTCCATGCCATCAAGGTTATGACACAGCCACACAGGCACTTCATGTGGTTGCGATACGTCCGACACTTAGAATGGTTACAAGTAGAAGCACTGACTGGTTACAGCACTAGACGTGGTCAAGAGATTATCGATGAAGCGTTTCTGTTGTTCGCTGATAGTTTTTCTGACGTTGATGATCTGCGAGTTAAGGAAAGCAGCAGTTATTAGTTGCGCAACTTATTAATTATTTATTGACTATTTAACCAAGTGGATATACTATTTGTGTGTAACATATTATAGATAACCTGAGGGGGTACGATCATGGCTTTAGAAGACAAGATTGATGGCGCAAAGGATCAAGTAGCAGGTAAGGCGAAGGAAGTTGAAGGTAAGGTTACTGGAGATGAAACTCGTGAGGTAGAAGGTAAGGTCCAAGGACTATTGGGTAAGGCCAAGGATGCCTTTGGAGATGTTAAGGATGCTGCGGAAGATGTAGTTGAAGACATCAAGGAAAAGTTTGATAAGTAATTTTTAATACTTCCGAATGCGTACTCGCTGTATTTGGAAGTATTCTTTTGTTCCTTTAGCTCAGTTGGTTAGAGCAGACGGCTCATAACCGTCCGGTCACTGGTTCGAGACCAGTAGGGAACATGGCATGGATTGATAGATCTTAGGCCTTTTCATCCCTATATGGCCACAACACTCACCCAGATGTCTATCAATCTTTGCTTTTATAAGCCGATATGGCGGAACTGGCATACGCAGCGGACTTAAAATCCGTCCCTTAATTGGTTGTGGGTTCGAATCCCACTATCGGCATATTCACATCAGGTAGCAATCAGTTAGATTGTTACCTTTTTATTTTATTTTGACTAATTTTACGAAGAAAAAGCGCGTATATGGTTCATAAGTGCCGCGTGCAGGGTGCGGGTGTTCCAAGTTATTATGATAGAGTACCAAAATTGAAACAAAGCATGTGTGGCGGAATAGGTCATCTGTCAGGTGCAAATCCTGACCACATGCATCACATAGCAAAAAATAAATTAAAGGATAATCTTCCTTGTATTTGTTTTAAACGACACTACCAGTTGCTGTGTCTGGCGTACATACTCAAAACTATTAAGGATAAACTTTGATAGTTATTACCGTGCAAGGAGCTTGTATGTGCTGCCTGTTTTTTATTTTAGGGGGTGACGTATAACTATGATGTATTTTATTTTCTGGATGTTTTTCGGTGTCGGCTTGGCATATTGGTTGGGCTATCAAAGCGCACGTTCTTCATCTGATCAAAAGAGCAAAGATAGAAATAATGACCGCGATAATGGGTAAGATAAACTCTTTTAAGTTGTTAATAACTATGAATTCAATTGAATCCCTATTTGTATTAGAAAGAAACTCCCAAATAGTCAGTTTTGCGTTTTGGAAAAATAAAGACGCAATCTGAAATACAGTTAGTGAAATTAGTAGTGAAATTATCATAGTTTCCGGGATTGAAAAAGTGACAACTATCACGGGAGATTTACTAGTAAGGTTTAAAGTAATTATTGAAGTGACTCCGCCTAAAAAAAATGGTGATAGACCTAAAATAGTTTGCCAACCCTTTAAAGTATTGGCTAAATTCTCCGATAATGCGAACAGGAACAATTGAATTGATAGTGAAAAAACGGTGGACGTTATCAATAGTTGATTCTGATTAAGGCCCAGCCGGTTGATAAAGTCATGTAAAAAATTGAAATTGTAGTATTTGAATGACAAACAGAGGATGACGCTATAGAAAATTGCAAACAGGCTAACTGATGTTGTTGTGGAGAAAACTTTGTAATTGTTTTTCATTTATACGTCACCTTTTATGTTAATTTATGAATAGTATATCAAAGATAAATTTTGCACTGAACAGAAGAAAACAAATGATTGGATTGGCAATAATCATCGTCTGACTGGTGTTATGGAATATAAGTGAATGGAAAACAGACTGCTTGCTAAGCAGTTGCCGGTAATACGGTTGCAGGTTCGAGTCCTGTATATTCCGTTGCGGGTTCTTTGTCAGATTGCGAATAATCGATCGAATTCTAGATTACTAAGAACCTGTTTAATCCATATCAATAGACAGTATAGGAATATACTTTCACTTTTTGTTGTTCGTGCCGTGGCTCCGGATATGTGAGTGCACAATTCTCGGATGTGCGATATAATCCCTCAAAATGGAGGGATTTATAAATGAGTTATGTAAATGTGGTTTTGGGTGGTAACTTCGTTTCTGTTGTTAGTGATACGCAAATAACAAAATCGGATGGTACGGTTTCAGAAAAAGAAATGAAAAAATTCTTAGTTACTGACCAAAAAGTATTGATAGCGACTACTGGAAATGCAGACGTAGCAAAAAGATTGTTTGATTTTTTTGAAGAACATCAAGGTGCTCTTATGCTAGATTTACGGACAGATTTTTCTCTGCCCTGTAAACTAATAGTAGA
>JQAY01000005.1:128426-181291 GCA_001436895.1 Weissella confusa | reverse complement strand
GCTTAGCTTGATGACCCTACACATTTGTTTCATCGAAACGATATTCAGTTTTCAATGGCCTACGTCGTCGCCTTGACGACTTAATCTATATTACAGAAGAAAGAATGAAATGTCAACAACTAATTTCAATCAATTTTCATACGTCGTTCATAAGTATTAAATACCCCGAAACGACTTAATATATATTACAGAAGACTCAAACGATTGTCAACAACCAATTTGAACTTCTTTTTAATGAATCACAACCAATTGATTCAGTACATTTCGTACCGCTCATTTGAGTGCTTAAATAATATACCCCATCCACGAACGTTCGTCAACTACTTTGTTATATCGAATTTTTCCGAACAATCCATAAACACAAAAAGCACCTCAGCGAGTGCTGAGGTGCTTTCGTTCTTATTGTTGCGCTGCGTCGTCTGTTGGCGTCTCTTCACTTGAAGATTCGCTACTTGATACAGCTTGTTGAATTGTTTGTGGTTGTCCACCCAATTCAGGTGCATCCGTCACATAGTCACCCATTGTAGACGTGTGGTTGTGCTGATCAATCAAAGTCGTATCACTTTGCTTATCCATCTTCTTCAAGAGAGCGAGTCCGTCAGACTTCTTATATGAATAATCCTTCTTATCGACCTTCTTGAATCCCTCAGGCGTATAGAAACGTAGCAAATCGCCAGTTTGAACATCATCTGAGTATGTCAGCATCTTATCAACGTACGCTTGTGTCTCATCGATAATTTGCTTAGCACGTGGATCTTCCTTTGGCTTAATCTTTGTACCAGTCGTCGTAACGTAGTAATTACCACCATACTTCATGTATTCAGCGGATACCCAGTCACCGTTACGGAATGGCACAACTTGCTTACGGTTTGGCGCTAACAAATCTTGACCGAACTGCACATTGTTTGATGTTGAAACACCAAGCAAGTGCAAAATCGTTGGCATCACATCGATTTCACCACCGTACGTGTGGTTAATACCACCTTGCAATCCTGGTGCGTGCACAATGAATGGTACCTTTTGCCAGTTAGCCAAGTCATACGCATTAACAGAGCTCTTACCCATCAACTTTGCAATCGCTGCTGGGTGGTTCTCTGAAATACCATAGTGATCACCATACAAAACGATCATTGAGTTATCGTACAAACCTGACTTCTTCATCCAAGCCAAGAATTCACCGAATGCTTGATCAAGATAACGTGCCGTCTGCACATAACCATCGACAGTCTTATCGCCCGTCGTGGTCTTCTCAATTGAGATGTTTTGCTTATCCAAGTCATATGGATAGTGGTTCGTCACTGTAATAATCTTTGAATAGAACGGTTGTGGTAGTTGTTCAAGATACTTAGCAGAATCCTGCAAGAAAATCTTATCCTTCATACCATAACCAATATTGTAGTTTGCGTTATCCGCATCCTTGAAATATGGCTTACTAAAGAAGTAATCATATCCCCAAGACTTGTACGTGTTATCACGGTTCCAGAATGAAGCGACGTCACCGTGGAAGGCAGCAGTCGTATATCCCTTTTGGTCCAAGATAGCAGGTACGGCTTGGTAGGTATTAGATGTACCGTAGTTAACCATGGCTGATCCAGAAGCTGTACCAAACAATCCCGTTTCCAACATCGTTTCAGCATCGGCCGTCTTACCTTGACCTACTTCGTTATAGAAGTTATCAAACGCCAATGTGTTTTGGTCATGGTAGAACGCATTCAGGTTCGGCGTTACTTCAACATCATTCACCTTGTAATCAATCAAGAATTGTTGGAATGATTCCAAGTGGAACATGATAACGTTCTTACCTTTCTCCTTACCGAAGTAAACAGAATTTTCTAACGTCTTATTACCATCAACAAACTTCTTAATCTTATCTAGGTCTGAGGCCTTAGCTTCTTTCTTAACGTCCGCCGTTTGCTTCGTCTTGAAAATGTTGTACGCTGCATACTCATTCAAACCAAGATACTTAACGATGTAGTTATTATCAAATGTGCGCGTCAAAAGTCCTGAGCGATCCTTTGAGGCAATCCCATAACCAACAAACATCAACAAAACACCAAATACGGTTACCAAAGCTGCAAAACGCTTTTGGACCGCCGTCTTATCGACCTTAATCACCTTTGTTAGCAAAAGGACGATCAAGACAATAATATCCACAAAGACTAGGAAGTCAGACCCGTGAATAATCCCCGCGATTGACTTACTCAAGTTATTTTCAACTGACCCACCAGACCCCATGATGTTCAATGACAAGAAGTCAGAGAATTCACGGTAGTACAACATATTGGCGAACAGCCAAATTGATTGCACAAGGTTAATTAGCAACATCAACCAGTAAGCGATGCGTCCACGGAAGTACAACGCAATTCCAAGCAAAATAATCGCCGTTGGAATTGGGTTCAAGAACAACAAGAACTCTTGTAGCGTTCCTTGTACCCCCAGTGAAAAGTTTGTCTTATATGCCCAATATGTCTTCAACCATACCAAGAAGACCGATAGCATAAAGAAGCCTACAGTTGAGTTGAAGTCTGGCCACCATTTCTTGATGACTGAAACTACTCGTTGCATTTTATTACGCTCCATTTTCTCTCTAGGTCCATTCGACCTTAAAAATTACAATATTCAGTATACCGCGCTTCCATTAAAGAAACATAAAATCGTCTTAAATAATCGCGACTATCTACAACTATTTAAAAGGTTTCCTTAAAGTCTTGCAGTGCTTCATAAATATCAATTGCGACTAAATCGGCATCATCAAATGCAAAACGCCGATTATTATCACGTAGACCTTCAACCGCAAATACCTTCGACGGACGATCATAGACTACTGTCACAACCGTCACACCGAATGCGTCAAAATGACGGGTTTGGATGTCTTCGCGGTCATCAATCATCATGGCACGAATGCGTTGTGCAATCTGTACCAAATCACTTTCTCGACTCATGTTTATTTCCTTCTCTTCGCTGCATTTAGATTAAAGGCAACGATACCTGCAAACATCCCCAGGTAGTAGGTAATCAAACGCCAAATCATCATGGCGAATAGCAATACAGATGCGGATGGCAAGAACTGCGAGAATAATACCGCAAAGCCTGCTTCGGCACCCCCAGTTCCACCCGGAATTGGAAACAACGAAATCACCATCACAATCAGCACGTGTAATGCTGTCACCAAAACAACATTAATCGGCGATACTCCCAACCCCAACAAAATAAAGTACGGGATTAGGTAGTAAACCGCCATCTGGAAGAACGTGACCACAATCGCTTTGACTAGCGCTGGCCAGTCGTGACTCATGCGGACACTCTCACGATGAAAATTATCAATCTTTTCATCCACGACATCCTTCCACTTTTCAACTAAAGCTGGTCGGAACCAGCCAATTGGTTTGAACACTAGCAAAACCATTGTACGCGTCAGTGTTGGCCAGTACATAACCAACAAGAGACCCACAATAACCGCCAAGTGAATCACAAAACCAAACAAGACCAAGATGGCCCATGCATGCAATTTATCCGCAATGTAGTGATACCCAATCGTTAATGCCATCAAAAAATTAACGACGATCATGCCTTGGTAAACAACAAACTTCATTAACAAAATCGAACCCGCACGCCCAGGATCGATACCCGCCTGCGCAAGGGTAATCATTTGCATCGGTTGTCCCCCGGTAGCAAACGGCGTAATACCATTCCCTAATTGTTCAACCAACGGGACACGGATAGCATCACGCCAACTCAACTTTTCATGGGCATCATCGACAAAAATTTTAACTACAACCGCTTCTAATAGTAGATAGACAACCATCGCACCAACCGCGACAATCAGCCACCACCAATTTGCGTTTTTAACTTCTGATGCAAACTGTGTCCAACTAATCTTACGGAAAGACCAGTAAAAAATCCCCAAACCAATTAACATCATAATGGTAAAAACAATGCCATTCCGTCTCGTCATTGACTTACCCCTTGTTTTTCAAGCTCGCTTGTTCGGTATAGAATTTTTCCCAAATATCTGCCACATAGTCAGCAGAATAACGTTCTGAGGCGGCCAAAGCCTGCTTTGACAGTTCTTCACGAAGTTCAGGTTGATCATGCAAAGCCGTCAATTGTGCTTGCATCGCTTCTCGGTCTGAACCAGCCAAGTAATAACCATCAATAATGGCACGATACAAATCCAAATCGCGCAATACTGTTGGTGTTCCCGTGCTAAATGCTTCTAAAGCTGACATTGGAAAAAGCTCCGTATAACTTGGCAGCAAGAAGACATCCGCAGCATTGTAATAACCATTAATGACAGCACGGTCAACAATCCCTGGAAACTTTAGATTTGCCGGCGGATTTGCCAAAACCTTTTTTAGCTCATCATACCCAGCTGTAATTGACCCAAATGAAAAGCCACCAACCCAAACGAAAGTCCAATCCGGATTATCTTTTGCCATCGCAATGAAATCCCAGATACCTTTACGCTCTTGAATTTGACCCACCCCTAAAACAACAAAGGCATCTTGGTCAATATCGAACTGCTTACGAAGTGCCACCTTTTGCTCATCCGGTAATGGATGGAATTGCGTCTTCGTGACAAAGTTCGGAATGTACGTCACTTTCTCACGTTTCACTCCTAACGCCACCAGTTTATCGATGAACGTTGGGTTAACAACAACAATGTGATCCATACGCTTGTAAAACGCCATCACATACCAATAAAAAATATTCTTAACTGGCCAGTGCAAATTAATCGAACCCTCTAATGTCTCAGGTAAAAAGTGCACATAGCCAACACGACGACCGCGACCAGGTAAGAACGTGTTCAAATAAAACCAAAAATCAATGGTGTGGTAGTGACTAATGTCAGCTGGTGCCAAACTATTGATTCGAACTTGAAACTTATCTTTAAACCGCGCCGTCAACAAATTTATCAACTCACGATAGGCTGACCCAACACCTTGACCAGGTACCGTTTCAGCTGAAGAAAACATCGTAATTCTAATCATTAATCATCTCGTCGGAATGGATTCCGAAGCAGGAATGTTTTTGAGTACTCCACATCGTTTGCTTCGGCAGCTTCCGTATCCTCCTCTTCATGGTAAACAGCCAATGCTTCTGCATAGAAATCAATGACGCGTTTACCAAATGTTCGTTCGTCAATCTCATGTAACACAGCTGCTCGTGTCTCAGGATTGCCAATCGTCTCACCTGTGGTCTTAGCCTTAAGATACATGACCATTGGTTCAAGCAATCCAAAACTATCGTCAACCAGTGTCCCGATGTTTTCATCAGTGACAATGGTATCAAGATAGGGACTGTGAATGGCAACAACTGGTGTATCAGCCGTCATCGCTTCAATGAAGGTTAGTCCTTGCGTTTCAGAAACGGATGCTGACACAAAGACATCACCCATCTTGTAATAACCATAGACATCATTGTGATTGACCTCTCCAGTAAAAATAACATGGTCGTCAATCTCTAACGCCGAAACGTGTTCTTGCAAAGCCGACATTGCCGGACCGCCCCCAACGATGATGAACATCGCATCTGGCACCTCTTCCAAGGCCTCAGCGAATACCGATAGTGCATCATCGAGATTCTTTTCAAAAGCAACGCGTCCCAATGATAATACCACTGGTGTTTCTGGCTTAAGGCCTAATTTTTCACGCAAGGCAATACTGGTATCTTCTGCTGCTGAGTGAAGCACATTAACACCCGTTGGAATAATCTCAATTGGCGCCTTCACCTTATACTTCATCAGCGTATCGTACGTCTGACGTGATGGTGAAATAATACCAGTCATGCCTGCCATAAAGTTACGGGCAATCACAGCCACACTACCTGGGCGAATAATCTTACCGTTAGCAATGTAGTGCAAGTAGTCTTCATAATTCGTGTGGAACGTATGTACAACTGGAATCTTCAATTGACGTGCAACAAACTTTCCCATTACGCCGAGCGAAAACTCAGTTTGTGTGTGTACGATATCAAGTTGTAGTTTTTTAGCTAATTGTACGGCCTGAATCGCACCACGATATGTAATGCGTCGATCCTTAAATCCAACGAATGGCAAACTTGCAAAACGATAGATGTTCGGTTCAAGCGTCCCCTTTTTTACCTTCGGATCGGTAGACGTAAAAATATAAACCTTATGTCCGTTAGCTTCCAGTTGACGTCGCAACGTTTGAATTGATGTTGCAACCCCGGAAACCTGTGGGAAATAGGTATCCGTGAATAGTCCGATATTCATGATTTGTCACCTTTCACAATTTGTCTCATCTTACATTCTACCAACAATCATCCGGTTTTGGGATAGGCAGTCGTGATGGCTTTGTGAATTTTTATCACAGTAGCTGTTGGTCTACCCCGCTGACCTTAGTCAGGCGAAAGATATCTTCTCAAATTTTTGCGCAAAAAAACCGCCGGCACGTTGGCCCGCGGTCACTTCAGCTATGATTTGCGACACATAGCTAGGGAAGTGCTACTCCACCACCCTGTATTCAATTGTAAAGGGACCACCTTAGAGAACTAATCTGCAGTTTTAGTCGTCTGTCGCTAAGGTATGGTCACAACCAAATCTATAGTCTCATCTCTACCGCATCCAAGCTATTTGATTTATTCATCAAACCGTGTCGGGAGCGGCCTCCAATCTCTGAACAAGCTTACATCCATCACTGGATTATCGTCCGTCGTCGAAGTAACCGATGCTAATGATCGCAAGAGATGTCAAATCATGACTAATGCGTTTATCTCTTAAAAATGATACGTGTTGTTATCTTGCGTCATTACTGTGACACGCCCGCATGGATTGCGGTAGATGATGGCACTACTGTGGTTGAAATAATTGTTTCTTCCAAAGTTATCATCTACCTTTCTTCCTTTGGTACATGTTTATAATAACGCACCTTGTAAGCGGTTACAAATATAAGCACTCGAAAATACAAAAAGTTTTTTCGAGTGCTTATCTATCCGTTATCCGCGCGCTTCACCCCACGCCTTTGGGTCTTGACGCCAGGCTTGTAGGGTCTCCAAATCAGCATCATCTACTTGACCTGACGCAATCGCTGCATCAATCAAAGCTGAGTAAGTCGTCAATGATGCGAATGGTGTCTTGGCAGCTGCGAAGTTTTCGTCAGCCGCTGGTAATTCGTATGAGAAGATTGAGACAACGCCCAGCACTTCGCCACCTTCACGACGCGTTGCTTCAACAGCGCCCAAAACTGAGCCACCCGTTGAAATCAAATCATCGATAAGCACAACCTTTTGACCAGCTGTTAGTTCACCTTCGATTTGCTTACCAGCACCGTGATCCTTCGGCTTTGAACGGACATAAATCATTGGCAATTCTAGTTCAGCTGCAACCCAAGCTGCGTGTGGAATGCCGGCTGTGGCCACACCACCGATAACTTCGACCTCTGGGTACTCATGCTTAATTAAATTGGCCAAGCCCTTCGCAATCAACTTGCGAACCTTTGGGAAAGCAATCGTCTTACGGTTATCCGTATAAATTGGGCTCTTCAAACCTGATGCCCACGTAAAGGGATCATTTGGTTGTAGCTTAATGGCCTCGATATCCAACAAGGCTTGAGCAACTGCTGCTTTGTAATCTGTCATAAGTTTTTTCTCCGTCTTAAGCGTTAAATTCTGTTTCAATAAGTTGGTAAGCTGCAACAGGATCAGTTGCCTGCGTAATTGAACGGCCAACCACAATCCCATCAGCGCCCATTTCGGCAGCTCGTGCTGGTGTGACAACACGGCTTTGATCACCAACCGCATCCCCAGCCAATCGAATACCAGGCGTAATTGATAAGAAGCCCGCTGGCGTGTTCGCGTGAATGTCTGCTGATTCGAATGCAGATGAAATGGTTCCCGCCACACCGGCTTGAGCAGCTAGTTGTGCTAAGTGAATAACCGACTCGCGCATTGAAACCGTCACAAGTTGGGTAGTCTGCATTTCTTCTTCAGAAAATGAGGTCAATTGCGTGATAGCTAGCAACTTAGGTGCCGTTACGCCAACTGCGTCTGCCCCTTCTTGTGCACCCTTCTTAGCTGCTTGAAGCATACGCACACCACCCGCTGCATGCACCGTCAAATAATCCACACCTAGTCGCGCAACATTTTTCGTCGCCTGTTGCACTGTGTTTGGAATGTCGTATAGTTTCAAATCAAGAAAGACGGTGAAGCCTTGTTCCTTCAATGCGGTAACCAAGGCTGGTCCTTCACGGTAGAACAATTCCATCCCTACTTTAACAGCTGGACGGACACTCGCTGGAAATTGGTCCAAGAACCCCCACATCGTTTTGGCATCTGGAAAATCCAAGGCAATAAATACTGGCTTTGTCATTGTTTAATTGTCTCCCGGGTGATTAGCTTCCCATGCCGTTAGAGGCGCTGGGAACTTTTGTAGCGCCGTCGGAATCTCACGAACTGACGCAAAGTTATATTTGTCTAAGGCCACTGGCAGTTCATCAACTAGCTTGCTGATAAAGAGTGGGTCTTCGGCATTCATCGCCCCAATTTGCACGGCAGATGCACCAGCTAACATCAACTCTAGCGCATCGTCCATTGAGCGGATACCACCAACGCCAATGATTGGAATATCAACAACTGAAGCCGCTTCCCAAACCATACGCACAGCGATTGGGTGAACTGAAGCCCCAGAAATACCACCTGTACCGCGATATAGACGAACTTGTCGTGATGCAATATCCAAGCTCATCCCCACCACCGTGTTAATCAACACCAGTCCATCAGCACCAGCGGTCTCAACAGCTTTAGCAATCGGCTTAATGTCGGTTACGTTTGGTGATAGCTTGGCATAGAGCGGCTTATCCGTTACTTCACGAACCGCCGCAACAACTTCAGCTGCGCTATCTGGATCAACTCCAACTTCCATGCCTCCCTTATCAACGTTTGGGCATGACAAGTTAAGCTCCAATGCCTTAATGTAATCGAACTTATCAAAGACCTTTGCCAAAGTACGATACTCAGGCACTGACTCGCCAGCGATTGAAATCATCACTGGCAAATCTGGCAATTGCGTTTCCAACTCAGGCAGAATTTCAGTTGCTACCTTATCCATCCCTGGATTAGCCAATCCAACTGAATTCATGATGCCGGCTTGTGTATTGATAATCCAAGGTTGCGGGTTACCACGACGTTCATCAACCGTTGTTGTCTTCAAAACCAACGCACCCATCTTGTTCAAATCAAAATCCTTCATGTGGTCAAGCCCGTAATAAAAGGAACCTGATGACGGCATGAACGGGTTCTTCAAATCCAAACCTGGTAGTTGTACTGCAAATCGATCTTCAGTCATGATAAATTCTCCCTCTTTCTATATGTATCCCAGCCGTAGCCGGGTATTTTATGTCTGTTAGTCCATTGGCGTAACAGCAAATGATTGTGATTCCAAAACGCTCAACAAGGCTGCCACTGTGTCGAATGCCGTAAACAACGGCACCGCATTTTCAATGGCTGCGTTACGAATCAAACGACCGTCTGACATCGTCGTTCCATCTTGACGCGTGGTATTCACAACAATTTGTAGCTTGCCATCACGCATTGCCGTAACAGCATTGTTATCAGTTTCGCTAATCTTATCCAACACATCGACGCGCAAACCGTTTTGGGCGAAGAAAGCACCCGTTCCTGCTGTTGCAACAAGTTGGAAACCAAGGTCATCGAAGCGACGTGCCAAAGCTAGTGCTTCCCCCTTGTCTTCATCAGCAACCGTGAATAAGACATTACCAAATGTTGGCACCTTCACGTTCGATGCTACGAACGCCTTGTACAACGCCTTTTCGAACGTTGAATCTGATCCCATCACTTCTCCAGTTGACTTCATTTCTGGTCCAAGCAATGAGTCAACATCTGGCAACTTCGTGAATGAGAAGATTGGAGCCTTGACGTGAACCGTCTTAGGCTCAGGGATGACCCCCGTTTCAAAACCCATGTCGGCCAATCGCTCGCCGAGCATGACGCGCGTTGCTAATTGTGCCAACTTCAAGTGTGTCACCTTTGAAATGAATGGCACTGTACGTGAGGCACGTGGATTAACTTCGATAACGTATGCCGTATCTTCATGAATAACGAATTGGACGTTCATCAAACCAACTGTGTTCATTGCCTTTGCCAAGTCGATTGACGCAGCCACCATTTCATCCTTCACCTTTTGTGAAAGCGTTTGGGCTGGATAAACTGACATTGAGTCACCTGAGTGAACCCCGGCACGCTCGATGTGTTCCATGACACCAGGAATAATGACTGTTTCTCCGTCTGACAAAACATCAACTTCCGCTTCTGAACCCATCAAGTATGAGTCAATCAAAACCGGGTGATCATTTGACACTTGCACGGCACGGCCCATGTAGTCCGTCAATTCGTCTGGGTTTGTCACAATTTCCATGGCGCGACCACCCAAAACGTATGATGGACGCACGAGGACTGGATAACCAACTTCATCCGCTGCAGCCAATGCACCAGCCACGGTCGTTGCCGTCTTACCAACCGGTTGTGGCAAACCAAGTTGCTTAATCACTTGGTCAAACTCTTCACGATCTTCGGCACGGTCTAGGTCCGCAACCGTCGTTCCCAAAATTTGCACGCCATGTTCAGCAAGTGGTGCGGCCAAGTTAATCGCCGTTTGACCACCGAATTGCACGACAACACCCTTTGGTTGCTCCAAATCAATCACGTTCATCACGTCTTCCAACGTCAACGGCTCAAAGTACAACTTGTCTGAAACTGAGAAGTCTGTTGATACCGTTTCAGGATTTGAATTCATGATAATAGCTTCGTAGCCCGCCGCTTGAATTGCCTTTACCGCATGGACGGTCGCGTAATCGAACTCAACACCTTGCCCGATACGGATCGGACCTGAACCCAACACGAGGACACTTTCCTTGTCCGTCACAACTGATTCGTTTTGTTGTTCGTATGTTGAGTAGTAGTACGGCGTTTGTGATTCAAACTCAGCCGCCACCGTATCAACCATCTTGTAGACCGGTTGCAATCCCATCGTTCGACGCATTTCACGCACTTCAGCAACTGTCTTACCCCAGAAGCCTGCGATTGTCTTATCTGCAAAACCGTTACGCTTTGCCAATTCAAGTGTGTCGGCATCCCCAACGTTTTGCTTCAATGCTTGTTCGAGCTCGACCAAGTGCAAGACCTTATCAAGGAAGAAGTAGTCAATCTTCGTGCGGTTGTGAATATCATCAATCGACACACCACGACGGAACAAGTCAGCAATCATGAACAAACGATCATCACGTGCTGGCATCAAGGCATCTAGCAAATCTGCGTCCGTCGTATTATCAAACGTGATATCGTTCAAACCCGTCGCCCCAATTTCAAGTGAACGAACGGCCTTGTTCATGGCTTCCTCGATGTTACGACCGATAGCCATGACTTCACCAGTTGCCTTCATTTGCGTTCCCAAACGACGGTCAGCTGAAGCAAACTTATCGAATGGCCAGCGTGGAATCTTAACGATTACGTAGTCCAAAGCTGGCTCGAACTCAGCCATCGTCGTACCCGTTACTGGGTTAATGATTTCGTCCAACGTCAAGCCCACCGCAATCTTCGCCGCCATCTTGGCAATTGGATAACCTGTTGCCTTTGACGCCAAAGCAGATGAACGAGATACACGTGGGTTAACTTCGATAATGTAGTACTTAAATGACTCAGGATCCAGAGCCATTTGGATGTTAACCCCACCCTCAATCTTCAAGGCGCGGATAATCTTCAAGGCTGCGTCACGCATCATTTGTAGCTCGCGGTCAGCCAACGTTTGTACTGGCGCTACCACGATTGAATCACCCGTGTGAATCCCAACTGGATCAAAGTTTTCCATTGAAGCCACAATCAAGGCGTTGTCAGCGGCATCACGCATCACTTCGAATTCGATTTCCTTGAAACCGGCGATTGAACGTTCAATCAACACTTGCGTTACTGGTGACAATTCCAACCCGTTCGCTGAAATTTCAACCAATTGTGCGTGATCGTTGGCGATACCACCACCAGTTCCACCTAGCGTGTAGGCCGGACGGACAATCACTGGGTAACCGTGCTCGTCGGCAAACGCCACCGCTTCTTCAACTGTCGTAGCAATCGTTGACTCTGGTACCGGTTCGTTCAAACGATCCATCAAGTCCTTAAACTCTTCGCGATCTTCGGCTTCTTGGATAGCTGATAGCTTCGTTCCCAGCAATTCGATGTTCAACTCGGCCAAGATACCAGCTTCAGACAAATCCTTAGCCATGTTCAAACCAGTTTGACCACCCAGCGTTGGTACGATGGCATCAGGACGTTCCTTGCGCAAAATGCGTTCCAAGAATTCCAATGACAATGGCTCGATGTAGACCTTATCTGCCATCTCAGTGTCCGTCATGATTGTGGCTGGGTTTGAGTTAACCAAAACCACTTCATAGCCTTCTTCTTTCAATGACATCGCAGCTTGCGTGCCTGAGTAATCAAACTCAGCTGCTTGTCCAATAACGATTGGTCCTGAACCAATAACCAAAACCTTCTTAATGTCCTCGCGCTTAGGCATGTGACGCCCCCTTCTTCTCTTCAGCAATCATCTCCAAAAATTGGTCAAACAAATACTCGGCATCGTGTGGACCAGGCGCAGCATCTGGGTGGAATTGCACTGAGAATGCTGGGCGGTTCTTCAAACGAACGCCTTCAACGGTGTGGTCGTTAATTTCTTCGTGTGTGATTTCAAGGTTCGTGCCAACAATTGATTCAGCTGAAACGGCGTACCCGTGGTTTTGTGACGTGAAGTCGACACGACCATTCGTAAAGTTACGCACCGCGTGGTTAAAGCCACGGTGACCAAACTTCAACTTGTACGTTTCTGCCCCGTTAGCGAGTGAGAATAGTTGGTGACCCAAGCAAATTCCCATCAATGGCAAGCGGTCTTGCAACGTACGAATGACATCTAAGACACCTTCAACTGATTCAGGATCACCAGGTCCATTTGAAAGCAACACGCCATCTGGATTCATATCCAAGATTGTCTTGGCATCAACATCCGCTGGGAATACCATGACATTCACCCCGCGCTTAGACAAGGCGCGCAGAATTGAGTTCTTCAAGCCGAAATCAATCATCGCAATTGAAACCCCTTCGGTTGAGTTCACATAGGTAGTCTTCGTCGTTACTTCGGCAACTTGTTGGTTTGACAATTGCGTTGCTTGCAAGTCAGCAACCGTTGTCTCCGTTACTTCGTCCACAATCGTTGCCTTCATAACACCATAATCACGAAGTTCCTTCGTCAAAGCACGTGTATCAATGCCCGTCAAACCTGGCAAATCCATTGCTTCGGCCCATTCCGCAATTGACATTTGTGAACGCCAGTTCGATGGACGACGGGCAATTTCGTGCGTGACAATCGCCGATGCGGCAGGCTTCAATGATTCGAAATCATCGCGGTTAATCCCGTAGTTACCAATCAATGGGTACGTAAACGTCAAAATTTGACCGTGATAAGACAAGTCAGTAATTGATTCCTGGTAGCCTGACATGCCTGTGTTAAAAACCAATTCTCCAACGACCGGCTTCAATGATCCGAACCCCTCGCCGGCATACACTGAACCATTTTCCAAAACCAGATAGCGCTTCATGTTCTTCCCCTTATGCTTCATAAACAACGTTGCCGGCAACGACCGTCAACACTGTTTGTCCGTAAATTGTTTCCCCGATAAATGGTGTATTCACACCCTTTGATACAAATTCATCTGCTGTAATCGTGTGCGCCGTTTCCAAATTGAACAAGGCCAAATCAGCAATTTCGCCGACAGCTAGCGTCGTTGGCGCTGCCAAATTAAAGGCCTTGACCGGTTGTGTAATCATCCAGTTTAGCAACTGCTCCAAACTAGCAATGCCCGGCTTAACCAAATGCGTATATAGCAACTGGAAACTTGTTTCGATACCGGTAATGCCAAACGCGGCCCCAACAAATGAACGCTCCTTCTCTTCGACGCTGTGTGGCGCGTGGTCAGTCGCAACCATATCAATCGTGCCGTCTAGCAATCCAGCAATCACCGCAGCGCGATCTTCTGGTGCACGTAGCGGTGGGTTCATCTTAAACAAGGCGTTGTCACCGTCAATGTCATTTTCGTCCAACAACAAGTGGTGTGGTGAAACTTCCGCTGTCACCTTCACGCCCATTTGCTTTCCCATACGAACCAAGGCAACTGATTCCTTCGTTGACAAGTGTGCCACGTGGTAATGCACACCGGCAGCCTTTGCCAATACCAAGTCACGCGCGAGTTGTGATGATTCAGCCAATGGGTCAATCCCTGGCAACCCAAGTTCTTCTGAGCGCTTACCAAGGTTCATCACCCCACCGTTCATCAAAGACTCATCTTCCAAGTGCGCAACCAATGGTCGGTCAACTGCTGCTGCGGCCTTCATCGCCGTTAGCATTGTTGCTGCCGTTTGAACACCCTTACCATCGTTTGTGAAGGCAACCGCGCCGGCATCAGCCAACGCTTGGATATCACTCACATCATCTGACGTCAAACCTTCTGAAATTGCGGCATATTGTTCGATATGCACCACACCATCACTCGTATTCTTAGCTTGAACTTGTTGGAATGCTGCAACCGTTGCTGGTACTGGATTCAAGTTGGGCATTGCTGCGACCGTCGTAAATCCGCCACGTGCTGAAGCCTTTGAGCCGGTTGCAATTGTTTCCTTATATTCAAAACCTGGCTCACGGAAGTGGACGTGAATGTCAACCAAGCCTGGCGTTAGCAACGCTCCCTTTGCGTCAATCACGCGATCAGCTTGTGCATCCAAAACCACATCAATCGCTGCAATTTTGCCATCTTCAACCAAGACATCTTGGTTAATCAATTCATCATCATGTGACACAACTTGTGCGTTCTTAATAAGCAAACTTGCCATGTTAATTCTCCTCAGTTAAAGCGTTCAAAATCGCCATGCGGGCGTAAACACCGTTTGTCATTTGTTGGAAGATGCGTGACTTGCTTGCCTCAACCAATTGATCCGCAATTTCGACCCCGCGATTAACTGGCGCTGGGTGCATCACGATTGCTGAATCTTTCAAAGTGTTATAGCGTTCCTCAGTTAGGCCGTATTCAAAGTGGTACGTAATCGGTGAAAAGTCAGCATTTTCAACGGTCGCGATTCGTTCATGTTGCACACGTAGCAACATCACCACGTCCAAGTCGGCTAAATCATCATCAAACGTCGTATACGTACCGAATTGGTCGAAATCAGCCGGGTACCAGTCTTCTGGACCAGCAAACGAAACCGTTGCACCAAGTCGTTGCAAGATTTCAGCATTTGAACGTGCCACGCGTGAGTGTAATAAGTCCCCAACAATTCGAACCTTCAACCCTTCGAACTTACCAAACTCTTCATAGATAGTGACCAAATCTAACAAGCTTTGTGATGGGTGTTGGCCATTACCGTCACCAGCGTTAACAAGCTGTGGCATGTAAGGTGTTGCTTCCTTAATCAAGGGCGCATACCAGTCATTAATCTTGTGGCGCAGTACCACAACGCTTACCCCGATTGCCCCGAGCGTCTTAAGTGTGTCGCTCAAGCTCTCACCTTTTTGGGTCGAGCTGGTTTGTGGGTCAATCATGACTTGGTGCCAACCCAGGTTCGTTTCGGCAACCTGGAAACTCGAATGTGTACGAGTTGAATTCTCAAAAAATAGATTGGCGACCAATCGATTTGACTGTTTAACATCTTTTGATCCGTTCTTATAAGCCAACGCATCCTCAATCAAAGTCATAATCGTCTCGGTTGGTAAATCGTTCAAGTTAACAAAATGCCGCATGTGCCACTCCTTTTCTGCAATAAAAAAGCCTCGTGAATCCAGTGATTCACGAGGCTGTGCTTCTGATTAGTCTGGTGGTAGTCCTTCCCCATGCGAGTGTTGAATTTCCCCTGTACCCCTAATCAACGCAACCCTTTGTAGCCTCACGGGACTAAAAATTTAAAAGGTTATTTGTTGTTGAAAATACTATAGCACGGGCATTTCATGACGTAAATATGACTTTTTACCAATCAAAATTTCATAAAACGTTTAACGTGTTGCTATGATAGGGTTCTTGTTTTTATTACAGTTTAATTACATTTTACTAATTGGGTTAAATGCTTCTTTTTGTTTAGTTAAATGGAGGTAGTGGTGTGTGTCCGTCCTGACGGCCGGAGTGCTTGGCTCCTTCTGAGGTACGTGTCTATACGCGTGGCAGGGCCAAGCACAGCAGCTGAGTAATACTCTATTTGTTTGATCTACATCCACCGAAATACTGCGAGGTGAAACTGTTCACCTATTTAATTCGCGGTAGATGATCATCTAAGACAGACTAGAACATCTTGGTTGCTGGCATGGGATTTGGTTGGGGTGGCGGTGCGGAGCTCCTGCGATATTAGCCGGTGACCAAGCAAGGACAGGAGCACCAATTATCACTTAGCAGCAGTGGATTTCAAGCCGGCAGGCGCGGAAATACGCTGAGGCTTAGGGAGAATGGGACTCCGTTGCCACCAGCTTATATTGTAGGACGGAGCACCGCCTCCCCAACCAAATCCCATGCCTCGGCGCGATAGCGACGACACACACTACTAAAACGAAAAACACCACAACCCGAAGATTGCAGTGTTTGTGATTAGCTAATTTGTGCTTCTTGTTCACGGGCCATAAAGACGTCGTCGTTGACGCGGATCATGTGTCCGCGCAATTGGAACTCTTCAACACCCTTTGAGATAAACTTGGTCAATTGCATCTTACCAACGTGGAGGTACGCAGCTAGTTCAGCTTGCGTGCGGAAACGGTGTTCACCGTCGACTTCATAACGCCACTCGTTGGCTGCTTTTTGCCATTGTTCATGTGCCCATGCCACGACTTCAGGGTGATCCAAATCACCACCATACTTGGCCGCGCGCTTCATCATCTCAGGAATCCAATTCATGTCTCCACCTCTCACTTTCTATCTCTTCTTTTTCCGTTTGCCCCTTGGCTATGAACTAAGATTAAGACATAAGTGCGGGCATCAACCCAAAAGTGCCAGAATTGACACAAATATCGCAACTTTTTTTATTCGTCAAGCGAATCGTTTTGCATTTGCGCAATTCCGGTAATCAAATTGAAGTGATGACGAAGCGTATCAGCGATGAAATTCCGTTCGTTTTTAAATAACTGATTCCCCGTTAGACGCTGATAGTCGCAGACAAAGTCCTCGAACGCGGCCAAACCGACTTCGGGATAATCGAAGAACATTTGATAAACCCGGTAAACATCTAGGCGCCAGCGCCACGTTGCAAACGTGAAGATACGTGGATCACGCTTAACCTCACCTTCTGCAATCTTTAGGATGCGATCAAAGGCTTCGCGATTGTCTTCGAGTAAGTACTTCAGCAACACAAACTCAGCATTATTTAGAATTGAGCTAATCGGCGCGCGGAAAACCTGGCGATTGTGCATATACTCATCCGCAATTCCGAGTCGCTTAATGATGAGGTCGACATTATCCAAATCAACAAACGAATAGGTAACCAGGCGGTGTTCCGCTTCGTGCCATTCATCCAAATGTAGCAAGTATTCCGTAATTGTTTTTGCCAAGTCGATTTGGATAATACTCGTCGGATCAAAATCAGACAATTGTTGATTCACATAGACTTGAAACTCTAACGCCGTTTCGTAATCAGCGTGATTACCAGTCCGACCGTACTCTGCTAGCGCTTGTTCAGCCACAGTTTGATAGTCATATGGATTAACATCGAAGGCCGCAAAACGATTCTTAGCCTTTGAATTCGGATTCACCTGGAAAAACACAGTTAAATCCGCTGGCAGCAATCGCAGGTACCTCATCATATCAAACAAGTCTTCCAAACGAATCGCCACTTCCTGGTGAATAATCCGGTACAACTTAGACCGTGTGACCCCGTACTGCGTTAATTCACTACTATTGATATGTTTTCCCTTAATCAAATAACGCAAGGCAACTCCAAAACTATCTGGCATTTCCGCCTTAGGTAAGTCATCGTAAGTTGTTGAAAACATGCTTGGGGCATCGTGCTTCATGTGGTGTCGCTTCATTGTAAGTGCTTGCCAGAGTCCAGGGAATGACATGGTGTCATATGTCATTCGGACTTCCTGACTTCCTCGCTTAACAGCCACTGCAATCCACTCTGCAAATTGACGTTCAGCCGCTGGACTGTTTTCAATGTAATACGACTTCAGCATCTTCGCGAATTGGCGTAGCATAAACAGTTCAACATTGGATGGTCGCGCAGGTTGATTGATAATGGCATCCAACACAAATAACATCGTCGGCAGTGACTTTAGGGTTGGACGCATCAAGTGTACGAGCGCGTAATAATGAATACGCAAAATCGTTAGGTAGATTGGCATCGGCATGTAGCCGGCGAAAATCCCAATACTCTTAGTGAAAATCTCGTACATTCGATAGAATCTTTTCGGGGTCAGCTTATCAGCGATAATCGAAAAGAGTTGAATTTCAAAGAACGTGAACAACTGGTAATCCTTCAGTTCTTCATATATAGCCGTCACGAATGGCTTACAATCCACTTCCTGCTTATGCGCAATCAGATACTGAAACGCCAAATTGTATTGGAAATACGCCACCAGCTGGGTTCGTTGATATTTTTCCCACAAGGCTTTTTGGTAAACCTCTAGTTCAGTTAACGTCAAATCGCGAGCACGCAGTAAATTCAACGTGAACGGCGCTTGGACAACATCAGTATCCACAACTAATTCGGCAAATGAAATCGTCAGCACATCCATCAAAATCTGCAGATCACTGATTGCCAAATCACGTTCGCCGCGAATAAAGGCAAAATATTTACTTTTCGAAATCCCGTTATCCACAATTGTTTGGACAGAAACGTTCTTGTTTTTACGAATTTCATTAATTCGTTCAGCAATCATCTGCGTCATGGTGGCTGCTCCTTTCATCATTTCCTTCATGATACCCACAAACTATGAAAAAAGCGGGCGATTTTGTCTCATTTTTGATACTTTCCGTTAAATAGGACTGTCGTACAACTATACTAATAACATCAAGAGAAAAGAGATGAGGATTTTCATGAAGAATTTGATGCCAAACTGGATGTTGACACAAATGCCTGCCACTACGCGTGCAGCCTACGAAGCACACGTTGAGACGACTAAGAAAGCCTTGAAGAAGTAGCAAAAACGACCCACACAGATTTGTGTGGGTCGTTTTTTAGGCTAAGCCGTAACTATCACTAATGTCGTTAAGCAACACTTGATAGCGTGCCGTGATAAACGGCTTACCCGTCAGCATGTGATAATCCGTAAAGAAGCGCTCTAACTGGCGCATCGCTTCAACCGGATCATCGAAAAATGTCGCATACAAATTATTAATTGCCATGCGTGTGCGCCAATTTGCCCACTGCATAATTTTGCTGTCGCCAGCTGCAGCGCGGTTCATAACCGTCAAAATTTTGTCAAAGCGGGTTTGATCTCGCTTAAGCAACGCCTGAATCAAAACCGGCTCCAAGTCATGCAACACCACATTAAGTGGCGTCCGGAAGATATCTCGATTTTCCACGTGACGACTCAAAAACAATGCGCGATAGATGACGTCCTCGATATCTTCGCAATCAAGCATCGCCCAACGTGCGACACGATGGTCCGCTTCCTGCCAAACCTGCAAGCTATCAAGATACCCCTGCACATCGCGCGCTAACTGGGCGGCATCATCTGATAACAACCATTTATCAATCAGATGTTGCCCCGCTAAACCACGATACGTAAAACTATTTAACAAGTGACGTGGGTTTTCAGTGCGCTCATACGCATCTTCTTCCGTTTGAATCATCGTTTTAAAGTCTTCGGCCGTGCAAGCCGCAAATGAATCGTTCCAGTCTACGCCTGGCGTTCGTACCGTCAACTTCGCATATACTGTGATATCTGTCGGCTCAACACGTAGAATATGCATCATCTTAAGCATTTCCGTGAGCGTCATTAATTCTGGCTGGTCAACAATCACGTCTAATCGTTGCTTTGAAATGCCGAAACTCAGCAATTCATCTTTTGAAATTCCCTTCACCATGCAGATGTCTGCCACGCTATCACGAATATTTTCATTCAACGACACAAACGTTTGCTCTTCATATGGCTTGGTAAATAAGCTCTTACCGTCATTCTTCAAGTGGTGGCGCTTTGACGTGACCACTTGCCAAATACCTGCTAAGTCGAACGTCATTTCACCAAACGACATCAACGCAACCTGTCGTCGCTGTGCAGCCTCAATGAAGATTCTAAATTCATTAGCTGCATGAACTGGATTACCAAAGAAATATTCTTCCAGCAGTTCTGCATAATGAGCCAGCATACGCAATTCTAAGTTACCAGCATTATTGGGTTGCTTTGAAATCGCATGCAAAACGAAACGCATCGTCTCAACTGAATTCACTGAATCATGAATCAACAACACCAACGCGCGATAATGAACGCGCAAAACTAGTTCACCAACCCGTTGCGGAATATAACTTGTGAACTCTGGGACACTACGAATAAAGATTTCATATAATTGGTAGAATTCCGACGCCCGTAATACCGGTGCAAGTTGCGAGAACACCTGCATTTCAAAATGGGTGAACATCTGATAACGAGACAATTCACCCAACAACGCGTCTAGTGGCTCGCGATACGACACTTGCACACGTCGCTTATACAAAACATCGAACGTCAAGGCGATTAGATGGAAGCCCTTGTAACCAGTATTTCGATACTCTTGTTCCGTCTTATCACGTTTCTGCGCCAGCTCCTCAGCCGACATCGTTTGGGCCCCGTCTAGTTGCACCCCATGGGTGTCATCCCATTCATCAGTATCCATCCAGAGTTCTGCAAATGACATCGTTAACAAATCAAGCATGGTCGTGATTTCCCCAAGCGTAATGTTGTCATTGCTGTGTACGAACTGGCGATAGCGATCAGCCGAAATACCGTTTAGCGCAATCGTTTCAAGTGAAACATGCTTGGCATTTCGAACCGTATTTAGTTTTTCAACAATTGTTGCCAAGATGCACACCTCCCCCAAGGTTTAAGTTCTTTAAGGATATTGTAACTGCACAAAAAAAGCAACAATCGCACTGGATTGTTGCTTAATTGGTTTATTAACTAACCTGATTTTCAGTGAGGATTTTCTGAATGATTTCATCCATCTCTGGTGTCTTCGTCCATTCAGTGTATTCCTTGATGGCTACCATCTCTGGAATTTCAAAATTCTCATTTACATACTTTTCATACTTTTCAACGTTACCTGAGTGCGGGATATTAATCTTAAGAATGCGGACACTCTTAATCATCCCCTGCTCAGCCGCGTACTCAGCTTGACCATTATGCAATAGATTTCCAATTTCTTTGTAGGTCGAGCCATCATTACGCGTAATTTCTTCAATGATATCAAGCGTTTGATACTCTGCAGCCATTATTAGTCTACCCCAACTTCTTTACGAACAACCGCTACAATACGGTCAACGTACTCACCAACAAGTTCTTCCGTTTGGGCTTCAGCCATAACACGCAACAAATCTTGCGTACCTGAAGGGCGAACAAGGACGCGACCATTGTCACCCATCTCGGCTTCGACCTCAGCAATCACTTGCTTGATTGCTTCGTTTTCCAAGGCAGCTTTCTTGTCTTGCACCTTCACGTTAACCAACTTTTGTGGGTAAACCGTCATCTCAGCTGCAAGCTCTGACAACTTCTTACCCGTTGACTTCATCACGTGCAACAATTGCAAAGCCGTCAACATACCGTCACCAGTCGTTGACCAGTCCAAGAAGACCACGTGACCTGATTGCTCACCACCTAGGTTGTAACCTGACTTCAACATCTCTTCAACAACGTAGCGATCACCAACGGCCGTCTTAACAGATGAAATGTTGTGCTCAGCCATTGCCTTGTACATACCGATGTTTGACATAACCGTCGTCACAATGGTGTCTTGCTTCAAGCGACCATGTTCTGACAAGTACTTACCCGTGATGAACATGACCTTGTCACCATCAACAATGTCACCGTTCTCATCAACGGCAATCAAGCGGTCACCGTCACCGTCAAAAGCCAACCCAACTTGGGCACCGTTTTCAACCGTGAACTTAGCAATTGCTTCAGGGTGCGTTGAACCAACACCCTTGTTGATGTTCAAACCGTCTGGTGATGTTGCCATCGTTACAAAATCAGCCCCCATATCGGCAAACAAGTTTGCGACAAGGCCTGACGTTGCACCGTTAGCAGCATCGATAGCAATGTTCATGCCATCCAAACTATCGGGAATCGTCGTTTGCAAGTACTCAAGGTACTTAGCAGCCCCTTCTGGGAAGTCAGAGACAGTTCCCAGACCTTCAGCAGCTGGACGAGGCAACGTATCTTCTGGCGCATCCAACAACGCTTCAATTTCAGCTTCCAATTCGTCTGACAACTTGAAACCATCAGCACCAAAGAACTTGATACCGTTGTCTTCAGCAGGATTGTGCGATGCCGTGATTTGTGCACCAGCATCAGCCTGTTGTGCACGAACCAAGTAAGCAACACCTGGTGTTGAAATAACGTTCAAACGCAAAATTTCGATACCGACAGAAAGCAAACCAGCAATCAATGCATGCTCAAGCATTTGACCAGACATACGTGTATCACGTCCTACTAACACACGTGGGCGACGTCCTTCAGCGTGACGCGTCAATACCGCACCACCCATTCGTCCTAGTCGAAAAGCCAACTCAGGCGTTAGCTCCTTGTTCGCAATTCCACGAACCCCATCCGTTCCAAAGTAATGTAATTCAACCATGTCTTAATTCTGCTCCTTCGGCGTAATTGTAATCGTTACTGTCGTTGGATCAACGCTGTCTGTACCTTCTGGCGTGTTAACAGTAATCGTCTGTGATGACGCACTTGTTACGCCAGACAAATCAACAGTAACTGGAATTTCCTTTATTTTGTTCAATACATCAATCTTACCACGAACCGTGATTTCGTTCACCGAGCCCGTAAGATCGAAGTTATCGGCATTGCCGTTCTTTGTTTTAATGGCCACCGGCACTTGCTTCGTTCCCGTACCAGCAGAAACCGGAATCTTAACCGTTGTCACTTGTGGTGAAATCGCAACATCTACCACGTGTCCATTCGCATCAAGCGCTTGTAGGTTAACTTCCTGTGAGACAGATTTCTTTGTATCGCGTTGCAAATTAACTGCAGCGACAACACTTGAAACTGAATCAATCGCACTTTGACGACCCATCAATTGGACGTTGTTGACTGAAGATGTCACCGTACCAACTGTGTAACCATCAGCGATGGCGTCCTTATTATAGTCCGTGTGAACGGTGTAATAAGCTGACGTACGCTTGTAGATGGTAATCGTCAATTTTTGCTTGGCTAGCTTATAAGTCAAATCGCGATTCAATCCCGATACCTTCAAAGCAACCGTGTGCTCACCATCGGTCAACTTTTTCAAATCCGCATAGACTTGAAAGTTCTTGGTGTTCTTAGCAGCCGTCACGAGAGCCGATGAACCGGTTAACGTGACATCAACCGTATCCGGCACCCCATTAATATAATAATCATCAGTATCAATGCCCGTCAATTGCACTGGCACTGCTACAGTCTCCGTTTTAGAGGATACCATGCCCTTAAGGAGACCCGTCGTCGACTCGCTCGTCGCAGTCTTCGTACGCGTTGTCCCATTTGATTGTCCGTCGGCATAAGCTGACATCAAGATGGCAACAAGCAAAGTCGCAACAACATAGACAATTTTGTCATATCCTTTTTTCATGTTACTTCTCACCTCGCTTACCAAATGGCATCACGCGTGACCACCATGTCTGCTTGACATCCCCATCAGCTGGTACCAACTGACGCGTTAAGTACTTGCGGTAATCTTCACGAGACAGCGATTGCATCAATTCCGCATTACGTGTGATTGACACATCCCCTGTTTCTTCTGACACAACAATCGTGAGGGCATCTGTCACTTCAGAAATACCCACTGAGGCACGGTGACGAGTTCCTAATTCCTTGGGAATCGTTGGGTTATCAGACAACGGCAAGTATGCTGCCGCCGCTGCCAATCGCGCGTCCTTAATGATAACCGCCCCATCGTGCAACGGTGTATTCGGGATAAACGTGTTAATCAACAATTGGCTTGAAACTTCAGCATCAATCTTGATACCTGTTTCAATGTATTCTTCCAACCCAGTCTCCATTTCAATTGAAATCAGCGCACCAATATGACGCTTTGACATGTATTGAATGGCATCATCCAACTCATTAATCAAACGCGTTTCTTGCTGGTATGCCTGCTTTTGCTTGAATAAAGCTGAGCGTCCCAAGTGTTCCAAACCACGACGAATTTCAGGTTGGAACACAACAACCAAAGCAATAACTCCCCAATTAATGATTTGATCAGTCAACCAGGAAATGGTCGTCAAACCAACGTACCAACTAATTAGCTTGACCGCGATAACGATACCAACACCACGTAGCAACGTGACGGCTTTCGTGCCGCAAATCAACATCATCAAGCGGTACAACAGCCACCAAACGATGACAATATCGATAATCCGGACGACGCTAATAGTCTTTATGAGTGACTCAAAATCAATGTTCATAACGTCCCCTATTCTTCTTCATCAGTCAACATACCAGCTTCAGCAAAATTAATCATTTGACGAATCTTCAACCCAGTTTCTGCTGAGATAAAGTGGGCATCGTACAAATGTTGCGTCGCTTCACGCTGTGCGTTCAACCCAGAAACTTCCAAATCCATGCGAACAAGCGCTTCTTGTTGTGGACCACCATGGTCATGCTTCTCATGCTCAAGGCGTGAACGGTACGTAATAATCAAATTATAAGCTGCCGTTTGATCCGTCTTAGAAGCTTGACCCGCCTCACTCTCAAGGTAATCCGAGATAGCTGCAATCGCTTCCTTGGCAGCTTCGTGACGAGCAACCTTGTATTCCGCAATCAAACGATCAGATGAATCATCGCTTAACCAAACACGAATTGATCGACGAGTCATGACCACGAAACGCTTAAGTTGGCGCCATGTGCGCTTACGCTTATCGTGCGTCACCAAATCATCCAAGTCGGCTTCCATACGATCAATACGGCGGTTTTCACTGGCAAAGACCAATGGTGTAATGCGTTCCTCAACTAACAATTTACGTAGCGCACTGCGCTCGGCATCTAAGGCAAGCTCACGTAGGTTAATTTCGGCCTTCAAAATTGGGCTCAACTTGTCCGCCTTCATAAAGCGCATCTGCAACTGACGAATTTGCATTTGGTAACGCAAAATAATTTCGTAAGCAATCGCTTGATTTGACTCGCGACGACGCGTTTCAATTTCACGAACCGCTGATTGCAACACATAAACACGCGCACGTGCTTCAGACATGTGCTGGGCTACAACCGGATGTGCTTCCGTATCACCAGGTGGCACTTGGGTCTTTGGCTTTTCAGCCAGTAGTGGCAAGAAGATAACGGCTGCCAATAGCGAAATGATAATCGCAATTGCAGCGATGAATAGCATCAATGAGCGTTGTGGGAACGGCAAGCCTGAGTCCGTCATCAAAGGCACAGACAACACACCGGCCATCGTTACGGCACCACGGACACCTGACAAACCTGACAACAATGCCACACGCCAAGAAGCGGTTTCATTTTTGTGGTTCTTCAAGCGAACCCATTGGTTAATGTACGTCCAAATCACACGCATACCGAAGATGACTAACCAAGTAATGACAGCGTATAGCAACGCCATTGGTAATGAAACTGAATTTCCCAGGTTCGTCGCCAATGGCAATTCAATTCCCAGAATGACGAAAATATAACCATTCAAGAGGTAACCAAACACGTTCCAGGTGTTAATCCCCACCACGTGCAACTCACCAGAATAATCGGCGTCATTTTGTGTATGCAAATTCTGAACAATAGCAGCAACCACGACCGCGATAACGCCGGATGTGTGTAGCTCTTCCGCCAACAGATAAACTAAGAACGGCGTGAACAGTTGAAGCACCACGCGGAAAACAACGTCAGTATTACCATGAGCTGATAACCAATCGCCCAAAGTATTCAATGCAAATCCCAATACCAGTCCAACAACCGTTCCCATCAACGAGATGTAAAGGAAATTAGATGTGGCGGCAAATAGTGAGAATGTCCCAGCTGACGCAGCGGCGACAGCAAATTTGAATCCCACCAAACCACTGGCGTCGTTAATCAAACTTTCACCGGCAACCAAGTGCATGATTGATGGTGGCAATTTAGCTTGCTTCGCAATCGCTGCCACAGCCACCGGATCAGTTGGTGATAAGATGGCGGCGATGGCCAAAGCAACCGGCAATGGCAACTCCGGTACCAACGCATAAATGATAAATCCGCCTAAAATTGTTGTAATAAAGACTAATAAGATGGCATTTCCGAAAATGGCTCCGCGAAGCTCCCAAAGTTCTTTCTTTGGAAAGCGCCAAGCATCGGAATACAAAAGTGGTGCAATAAACAGCAACAAGAACCATTCTGTCTCTAACTCAACGTGTAGATTTAAAAACAAAGCGGCCAGCAGACCCAAAGCGATTTGGATCAAGCTGACCGGCACACGTTTGAGGAAGTGAGACAAAATATTACTAATGACCACCAATGACGTTAATGCCACTATGGTTTGTAATAGCTCCATAAATCCTCCCCTAATTCAATTACAAATTACAATCCCAAAATACGCACTTCAGTTTCCAAATCAACGCCAAACTTTTCCTTGACGACTGATTGCACGTGCTTAATCACGTTGATGTAATCTGAGCCGGTTGCATCCCCACGATTAACAATGAAACCTGCGTGCTTTGTTGACACTTGTGCGCCACCAATTTGGAAGCCTTGCAAGCCAGCATCCATAATCAGCTTTCCAGCAAAGTAACCTTCTGGACGCTTGAAAACAGATCCGCAAGATGGGAACTCCAAAGGTTGCTTACTTGCTCGCTTTTGGTTGAAGTCTTCCATCTTGGCCTCAATTTCAGCCCCATCGCCTGGCTCCAACTTGAACGTCGCAGCCAAAATAACATCACCTGTTTCTTGCACTAAACTGTGTCGGTATGCAAAAGACAATTCTTCGTTTGTGTACGTCTTTATTTCGCCAGTTGGCGTCATCACATCAGCTGATTCAAGCCATTCATCAACTTGACCACCATAAGCACCAGCGTTCATGTAGACGGCACCCCCGACAGAACCAGGAATACCTGCGGCCCACTCGATACCTGACAAATCATGCTCGCGCGCAACTTGCGTCACATCGATGATGGCAGCACCGGCATGTGCCTTAATGCGTGTACCAGATACGGCGATGTCGGTCATCTTAGTTAAGAAAATAACCAAGCCTACCAAGCCGGCATCCGTAATAATCAAGTTAGACGCATTTCCAAGCACCGTTACTGGCATTTCATTATCATTGGCATACAACAAGACATCACGTAATTCTTCATCATCATGTGGCCAGAAAGCCCATTCGGCATTTCCACCAACACGCGTGTTCGTGTAAGCTGACAAATCAACGTTTTGTTGAATTTCTAGCCCCGGAAAGGCCGTCTTTAGTTGTGTTGTCATTACTCTTTCTCCGCTAAATAACTTTTACTAATTGTTTCAATGGATCAACACCGAACTGCTCAGCTTGCGTCACTAAGATGCGTGCCGCTGCAACCGTATCATCCAAAGCGTTGTGGTGGTGTTCCAAATCAATATTCAGGGCTGCTGCAACTGTATTCAGCTTGTGATTTGGTAGCTGTGGATACAACTTGCGTGAAGTACGCACCGTGTCGAGTGACAAATAATGCGGTGCTGAAATACCGTAGTGTCCTAACGTCTCACGCAAAACACCGTTATCAAATGGCGCATTGTGTGCAATCACCAATTGATTAGGCGTATAAAATTGCTTGATGTGATCCCAGACCGCTGGAAACTTAGGTGCATCCGCAACATCCGCCTCAGTAATCCCGTGAATCTTGGTATTACGCGCATCAAAATACGATTCTGGCTTAATTAACGTATAAAATTCATCAACGAGTACATTGTCGCGCACCACCACAAGTGCCATTGAAACGGCACTATGACGCTGTGCACTCGCTGTTTCAAAGTCCATTGCGACAAAATTCATGTTATCTATTCCTCAATTGTTAGTTTGTAATATCAAGCATCATATCAAAGGCTGCAACTGGTTTACCTGCGCCATCAAGAACAATCGCGTCAGAACCAGCCACTCGCTCAAAGCCAAACTTTTCATAAATGTGAATGGCTGGTGCGTTATGCGCTTGAACGGTCAAACGAATAATGTCGACTGAGCTATACTCAGTTGCCCAATCTAGCATCTCGGCAATCAGTGCTTGCGCTAAACCAAAGCCTTGATAAGCTTCAAGCACCGCGACACCAACTTCCACTTCACGTGGGTGATTTGGTAGCGCAGCAGCCGAAATGATACCAAATAGGTCACCTTCATCACTCGCTGCCAACAAAATAATATTGTTGGTCGTCGATTGCAAGTAACTAATGTTATCCGCCTCGGTCACATCATCAATCTTGCCCAAGTCTTGGGCCACCATAAAGGTTGTTGATTCAGATTGTAATTGATGCAACAACGCCAGCATTGGCTTGGCATCTTGGCCTTCAGCCGGCCTAATCATGACATCCATTACGCTTCTCCTTCGATAGCTGCTAAAAGATCCTGGCTACGAGGTCCGTTTGCACTAACCGTAATTGTTCTTTGGTTTCCCGTTGTATCTGATGCAACCCGATCCAAATCAATTGTTAGCACGTCAGTTGGTAGCTCAGATTGGATAAACTCTGACCATTCAATCAGTGCGACCCCCTCACCACCAAAGTATTCAGCTAAGCCTAATTCTTCAGCTCCACCTTCTTCGCCTAGACGATAAACATCTAAGTGGTACAGTGGGAAATTTTCTGTTTGATATTCACGTACCAATGTAAACGTCGGACTCTTCAAAGGGCGCCTAATACCAAGCGCTCTAGCAAATCCTTGGGTAAATGTTGTTTTTCCAGCACCAAGGTCACCATTTAATAAGATTGTGTCCCCTGGTTGGACATTGGCCGCTAGTTTAGCAGCCAATGCTTGTGTTTCTTCTACTGTATTCACTGCTAATCTCATAGCTATAAGTATACCATTTTTGACAGACAGATTACAGGCGAAAAAGGAAGCCGTTTCCCATTAGCGGGACTGCATTTTCAGGCGTTTCTCTCGCCAATTTGGAAATAAAAAAACTCACGGACCAATCGATCCATGAGTTCATTTTCAATCATTAATTAGGCCATTGCTTGGGCTGCTGTGATGATGGCTACCTTGTAGACATCTTCTTCGTTAGCACCACGTGACAAGTCTGAGATTGGCTTTGCCAAACCTTGCAAAACAGGTCCGATAGCTTCGAAACCACCCAAACGTTGTGCAATCTTGTAACCAATGTTACCTGATTGCAAGTCTGGGAATACGAAGACATTAGCATGACCAGCAACTTCTGATTCTGGGGCCTTAGCAGCAGCAACTGACTCAACAAAGGCAGCGTCAAATTGCAATTCACCGTCAATAGCCAACTCAGGGGCAGCCGTCTTAGCCAACAACGTTGCTTCGGCAACCTTATCAACTTGTGGTGCCTTAGCTGAACCCTTCGTTGAGAAGCTCAACATAGCAACCTTAGGGTCGATGCCGAAGACCTTAGCCGTGTTAGCTGATTGGATAGCAATTTCAGCCATCGTTTGTGCGTCGATGTCGATGTTGATAGCAGCATCGGCAAAGATGTAACGCTCGTCATCGCGTTGCATAACGAACGCACCTGAGATACGTGATGAACCTGGTGCAGTCTTGATGATTTGCAAAGCAGGACGCACAGTGTCACCAGTTGGGTGAGTTGCACCTGAAACCATACCGTCAGCAACCCCAAGGTATACCAACATCGTTCCGAAGTAGTTTACGTCTTCCAACCACTTTGAAGCAGTCGCTGCGTCCGTCTTACCGTTACGACGCTCAACCAATGCATCAACCATCTTCTCACGGGCGTCAGCTGGATACTCAGCTGGGTCCACGATTTGAACACCTGACAAGTCGAAGTTGTTTGCTGCTGCAGTCGCTTCGATTTCAGCCTTGTTACCCAACAAAATTGGCTTTACCAATTCTTCGGCAGCCAAACGAATCGCTGCGCCTTGGATACGTACGTCTTCCCCTTCAGGGAATACCAACGTCTTACCTTGACCCTTAATTTGTGATGACAATTGTTCAAAGAGTTCCATGATGGAAAACCTCCACTTTTAAAATCGTTATTTATCTTACAAAATCTATTATTACAAATAATCAGCCTATTTACTAGTGAAAAGGAGAAAATATTGTGATTTTTTTCACATCACACCCAATTAATTGGTTTTACGCCGTTATCACGCAGAAAGGTATTTGTTTGACTAAATGGTTTTGACCCGAAAAAACCACGATAAGCTGACAGGGGGCTTGGGTGCGGTGCCTGCAAAATCAAGTTGTGTTCACCAACAATCAGTTTGCGCTTCGCCTGGGCCTGCTTCCCCCACAGAATAAAGACTGTTGGTTGAGCTTGTTTAGCAACTAATGAAATAATCGCATCGGTCAACGGTTCCCAGATTTGCCCTGCGTGCCCACCAGCTTGGTGAGCTGGCACAGTGAGCACCGTGTTTAACAGTAACACCCCCTGGTCTGCCCAACGATGCAAATCACCATCCATCGGCGTGCCCGCTTGCAAATCATCAGCTAGTTCTCGATAAATGTTTACCAACGACTTTGGCAAGCCCATGTCCGCCGGTACTGAAAAACTCAGCCCCTGTGCTTGACCTGGATTCGGATAGGGATCTTGGCCAAGAATCACCACTTTTACATCAGCCAAAGGCGTTGCAACAAGTGCTGCAAAGACATTTGGCAAAGCTGGATACACTTCACCGTGCCCATAAACATCCTTCAAAAAAATTGCCACTCGTTCCCAATATTCAGGCCCCATAGCAGTTTGCAACGGTGCCCACCAATCTGTTTTTGATAATTTCTCCATGTTAATCACCGCTTTTCTTTTGCGAATTCTATATAATAGTCATAAGGAGGACTTTGGGATGCGTCAATTACGATTAACACAAGTTACCCACTCGGCAACCGGCATGAGTCTTGTAACAGACGCTACCGGAGCCATCGCTTATTATATTACCGGAGAAATGGGTCAAAAAGGAAATACACTTCGAATACTTAATCAAAGTGCAACGGTCTTAGCTGAGCTTGAACAAGCATCGCTGGGTTTCCTACCCCGCTTTACAATGACAGTAAACGGCCAGCAAGTTGGTTCAATTGGTCTATCGTTACAGTTACACGAAATATCATTCGTGAGCGGTTTAAATTGGCTCATTCTAGGTAATCTGGATAAACAAAAATTCCAAATCACGCACCTGCATCATCAATTAGCCATCACCCAACCAAACAACGATGGTCGCTTAGCTATTACCATCTATGATGAACCAAATGAAGCACAACTGGTTTTGATTGCCGCCTTCTTGGATCGTTGGCAATTCATTGCCAGTGGTCGGACGGCTCCTTGGCTCTCGTTCTTCGCAACACCGCAACGCCTACTCGGGTCTTCTTACGAATTACATCCCGAGTTGCCAGGTCAATCACAGTCTGATAGACTGGAATCATCAATTAAATCGCATTAAAAAGTTTGCTAGGGTTCCGCACGCAGTGGTCTGGTCCAAGAGCAAACGCGTGCCTCGCACGTACACGGAAGGATAAAAGCCTGGGAGTTAACGACAAATGTGCCGCTAACTCCCAGGCTTTTCTTATTTTAATGCGTCAAGGAGATTTATATGAAATTATCAAACCCCTGGCTAAAAGTTGCCGCAGCGGTTGTCTTAGAACCGATGTGGGTACTTGGTATGAAGCATTCTGACAGTTGGCCAATGTACCTACTGACAGCCGCCTCACTTATTCTGTCATTCTTCATGATTTTGAAGGCCAGTGATGAGTTACCCGTCGGCACTGTTTACGCCATCTTCGTTGGTCTTGGCACGGCTGCCACGATTGTTGCGAACTGGATGTTCTATGGTGAAGCTATGAACGCCATCCAACTATCATTGATTGCCGTTTTGCTATTCGGTGTCATTGGATTGAAGCTTATGGAGGATGCCTAATATGTCTTGGTTATTTATTATTATCGCCGGTCTGGGTGAAACAAGCGGTGTTGTCATGATGAACGAATGGCACCGTCGCCGTCACTGGGGGGCCATTGTCGGATTGCTACTCAGCTTCGGCTTTAGTTTGTCATTCCTATCACTCGGCATTCGTGATATCCCACTAGGAACTGCCTACGCTGTTTGGACAGGTATTGGAACCGTTGGTGGTACCCTAGTCGGCATGCTCTTCTACGGCGAGTCCCGTGACTGGAAGCGTATCTTATTCATTGCTTTGATTCTTGCAGCTGCAGTTGGGTTGAAGTTGACTGAGTAACCTTTTCAAAACTAAAAACCGCGTACCCACCAAACTCAGTGGATACGCGGTTTTCATTTACGCTTAAACATTCAATACCTTGTCCAAGAATTCCTTCGTACGGTCATCTTGTGGGTTGTTGAACACTTCTTCTGGTGTGCCTTCTTCACGAATATAACCATCCGCAAAGAATACAACACGATCCGCAACTTGCTTGGCAAATCCCATTTCGTGGGTCACGACAATCATCGTCATCCCCTCTTCAGCAAGTTCCTTCATAACACCCAACACATCCCCAACCATTTCTGGGTCAAGGGCTGATGTTGGTTCGTCAAACAACATAATCTTAGGATTCATCGCCAACGCACGGGCAATCGCAACACGTTGCTTTTGTCCACCTGACAATGTATTCGGCTTAACATCTGCCTTGTCTGCCAAGCCAACACGGGCCAACAACGCACGGGCTGTTTCTTCTGCTTCAGCCTTTGTTTGACCAGCCACTTCAACCGGTGCCAACATCATGTTTTGCAAAACCGTCAAGTGGGGGAATAGGTTAAAGTGTTGGAACACCATCCCAATCGTTTCACGGGTCTTATCAATGTTGTTCTTTGGATCAACCAAGTCCCAACCATTAATCTTGATTTGACCAGAATTAATTTCTTCTAGCTTGTTTAGTGAACGCAAGAAAGTTGACTTACCTGAACCAGAAGGTCCAATCATAACCACAACTTCGCCTTCTTCAACGTCCAAACTAATGCCCTTTAGGACTTCGTTTTTACCATAACTCTTGTGGACATCTTTAACTTCAACAATCGCTGCCATTAGTTAATCCTCTTTTCTACCCAGTTAGATAACCACGTCAACAACGTGATGACAATCAAGTACAAAACGGCAATCATCAACCAAACCTTGAATCCTTGCAAATTACGCGCAATGATCAACGTTCCAGTTTGTGTCAATTCGATAATACCGATCGCTGACAAGATTGATGTATCCTTCAACGTAATGATGAATTGGTTAATGAAACTTGGAATCGTCAAACGAATTCCTTGTGGCATCACAACCTTACGCATTGCCTTACCATATGGCATTCCCAATGAACGGGCAGCTTCCAATTGACCAGGGTCAACTGACTTAAATCCACCACGCACAAACGCACCAATGTAGGCCCCTTCATTCAAAATCAACGTAATCACACCAGCCGTAAACGCTGGAATCTTTTGACCCGTCAAGTTAGGAATTCCGATGTAAATAAAGAATGCCAAAACTAGCATTGGTAGGCCACGGAAGATGTAAATAATCGTTGATGAGATACCACGGACCAACTTACTTGGCGCAACACCCATCACACCCAACAAGACACCCCAGATGGCAGCCAAAACGATACCAACAACTGTTAGTTGCAACGTCTTAATCAAACCATCCAACAAGGCGGCCTTGTTTTCTTGAATCAATGACCAAATTGATTGGTCGGCAGCTGACTTAGCAGCCGCGTTTTCCTTGTAGTTGTAACCACCTTCACCAAGGTAACGGTTAACAATCTTATCGTAGGTTCCGTCCTTAACAATCTTGGCATAACCTTCGTTGAACTTCTTCAACAACTCAGCGTTATCACCCTTCTTAACACCAAAACCGTACCAGTTTCCATCAGCTGGATCCGTCACGATTTTCATCTTTGTACCTTGTTGAATGGCATAGGCCATAACGGGTTGATCTTCAAACGCGGCCACTGTGTTACCAATGATAACGTCATTGTACATCGTGTTTGAGTCATTGAAGTACGTAATCTTAAAGTCGTACTTCTTAGCCATGCGTTGTGCATACATCGCACCTGAACTACCAGTCTTAGCTGCCACAGTCTTGCCCTTCAAGTCATCCAATGAATCCACCTTAGACTTGTTGGCAACCGCCATAACGATACCACTCTTGTAGTATGGTGTTCCGAAATCAAACGTTTGCTTACGTTCATCTGTAATTGACATACCAGCCAAGATACCATCGACTTGACCAGCTTGCACCGCCTGCACACCAGCGTTGAAACTCATTGGCTTCAACGTGTAAGTGAAGTCCTCGCGCTTCGCAATTTCCTTCAGCATATCCATATCGATACCACGGTAGTCACCACCTTGAGTTTGGAACTCAAATGGTGGGAATGTCGTATCGGTCGTAATTGTGTAGTGTGATGATGCAGCATGTGCGTTTGGTACCCCTGCTACCATCCCCACTATTGATGCCGCAAGCACCATGAGGCCAACGAGCCATTTACGCATTACACAATCCTCCTCTAGTCATAATTTTGTATTCCCATTTCCTCTTATGCTACACCAAACCGATTTTTTAATGTTGTACGATGTCAGTTTTTCTGACATACCGGATGATTGTACACAAAAAGGAGCGAATTCTGGTGGAATTCGCTCCTTTTGCTTAGCGGACTTTTAAACTGCGACGCAAATCGCGGTCTTGATCACGCTTTTTAATTGTTTCACGCTTATCGTAGTTGTGCTTACCAGTCGCAACGCCAATTAACACCTTGGCGAAACCATGCTTCAAGTAAACACGCAATGGCACAATTGTTTTACCTTGTTGTGCCGTAGCCTCACCTAGCGCCTTGATTTCTTTTTTGTGCAACAACAATCGGCGACTACGCAAGGGTTCGTGATTGAAACGGTTACCTTGCTCGAATGGACTAATGTGAACATTATCCAGCCAAGCTTGCCCATCACGAATTTGAATAAACCCATCCGCAATCGTTATCTTGCTGGCACGCACTGACTTGATTTCAGTTCCCGTCAGTTCGATACCTGCTTCATACGTTTCGCCGATAAAGTAGTTGTACTTTGCTTTATTGTTTGTTGCCAATGCACCATCAGCATTTGACTTTTTCTTGGCCATCTTTAACGACCTCCTAAAGCTTTCTGTTGCTCTATGCTCTGTTAAACGCCTGGCGTGGTTTCGGTCATCACTGCGTTAAGTCAAAAATTTTCTGCACGCCGTTGGTGTACCGAGAAATTTTCGTCTTAACTCCGGATAACCGATTTTCTCGCTCTGCGAGAAAACCACCACTCTATGTTCTGTTCTTAGTGACGTCCCTTACGGTTGGTGTTCTGGTGCTTTGATTCAGGCTTGCGGTCTGACTTTGCACCGAATGGCTTTCCACCGTTGTGTGTCTTACCACCCTTGCTTGAGCGGTTATTCTTGTCGTTGCTACGACGCTCACCGCGGTTGCGACCACCAAAGGCACCGCGACGGTCCTCTGGCACCTTGATGTCAGTGATTGGAGCAGCATCTGGATCAACCAAAACGAAGTCCAAAGCTGATTGTTCCTTATCCACACGAATCAAACGTACCTTAACCGGTTGTCCGATTTGGTAGATGTGGTGGAAGCGACGGCCGATCAAAGCCATGTGTGCTTCATCGTAGACGTATTGGTCATCCGTAAAGTTTGACGTGTGAATCAAACCTTCAACCGTGTTCTCCAATGAAACGAACATACCGAACTTCAAGACACCGTTTACCACTGCCTCGAATTCGTCGCCAACCTTGTCCTCCATGAACTCAGCCTTCTTCATGGCATCCGTATCACGTTCAGTATCAACGGCACGACGCTCACGAACTGACGTATCCTCACCAATTTGAGCCAACTTGTCACGGTACTTAGCTTGCGCCTCTTCACCCAAACCATTCTTCTCGTACCACTTAATCAAACGGTGAACCGTCAAATCAGGGTAACGACGAATTGGTGACGTGAAGTGTGTGTAGTATTCAGCACCAATACCAAAGTGTCCCAATGGTTGGTCTGAGTACTTAGCTTGCTTCATCGTACGCAACATCATTGTTGAAACCATTTGTTCTTCCGGACGATCCAAGAAGAAGTTGTGGATGGCTTGCAAGTCCGTTGACTTGATGTTTTCTGGGTCAATCTTAACCGGTGCACCAAGCGCCTTCACAAAGTCCAGAAAGTTTTGAACACGATCAGCATCTGGTGACTCGTGAATACGGTACAAGAATGGTACGTTTGCTTGGTCAAAGTGCATGGCAACCGTTTCGTTGGCAGCCAACATGAATGACTCAATCATACGTTCTGACAAACCACGTTCACGCAATTCAATGTCCGTTGGCTTACCCGTTTCATCAACGATAATCTTTGCCTCAGGCGCATCAAATTCGATAGCACCACGTTCTGTACGCTTAGCGGCCAACGCGTTGTGCAATTGTTCCATTTCTTCGAACATTGGCACAAGGTCGCTGTACTCTGAACGTGTCTCTTCGTCACCAGCCAAGATAGCATTAACTGCCTTGTACGTCATACGAGCGTGTGAACGCATAACTGAAGTGTGCAAACGGTGGTTTACCAAATCACCAGCTGGGGTGAATTCCATTTCAGCAGACATGGCCAAACGATCAACACCAGGGTTCAATGACGCAATTCCGTTAGAGATGTTACGTGGCAACATTGGAATGACACGGTCCGTCAAGTAAACTGACGTACCACGGTTATAAGCTTCCTCATCCAATGGTGTGCCTTCAACAACGTAGTGTGAAACGTCGGCAATGTGAACACCCAAGTGGAAGTTTCCGTTTGGCAACTTCCAGACAACAACAGCGTCGTCCAAGTCCTTAGACTCAATGGCGTCAATTGTTACAAGCGGTTGATCTGTGATGTCTTCACGACCCTCACGCTCGAAGTCTTGCACGTCATCAGGAATCTTGTTTGCTTGTTCCAACACAGCTTCTGGGAAGACGTGTGGCACATCGTGGTTGTACACGATTTGTAGAATGTCGACACCAGGATCATCCTTGTATCCGACCTTCTCCGTAATCGCACCAGTGAAACGCTTTGGTGCAACGGCTGAAGGGTATTGGTCAATTGAGGCCACCACCACTTCACCGTCAGTAGCTGAAACGCCACCTTCCTTAACCAAGAATTCAAATGACGCAAACTTCTTATCCGTCAAACGAATGCTTCCAACGTAACCCTTGTATTCTGAACCAAGCGTGAATTCACCAACCACGTGCTCACGAGCGTGGGTAATGATTTCAGCAACCTTACCTTCAGGCCCACGACCAGTGTTTGCGTCACCCTTTGTCAACAACTTTACACGAACTTCGTCACCTTGAACGGCAAACATCGTGTTATCAGGATTGATAAAGACGTCTTCTTCCTTATCGTCATAGTGAACAAAGCCGAAGCCCTTGTCATTAGACTTGAAGACACCAATAATCCCTTCCTTTTCGGCGTCATATTGGAATGCGCCTTCCTCATTAACCTTTACCTTACCACCGCGTTCCAAAGCAGCTAGTGCTTGAACGACCTTCGTAAAGGCATTGGCATCATCCAAGCGCAAACCATCAGCCAGCGTTTGTGCTGGATAGGCTTGCGTTGGATTTGCCTTCAAGAACCCAAATAATTGGTCCTGCAAATTTTGTGCGTCCATTTAAATCTCACTCTTCTTAAATAATCAAAGACCCCTCGTAACAAGTCACGAGAGGTCATAGCGCTGTTAGTGTTTAGTGTGAAGAAAGGTAAACTAGTGCCAATCCCAAAATAAACCAGATAGCTCCAAGAATAGCCGTGATTCGTTGCATCACTGCCTCGAACCCACGTGCCTTTTGCGTTGCGAACAAATCTCCGCCACCACCTGACAAGGCTGACAAAGCATCTTGTTGCTTCGATGGTTGCATCAACACTGCCAAAATAATCAACACACCAACGACAATCATCGCTGTCAACAATACGTTGTACATGTGGGCACCCTCCTCTTCATTTTCGTTTAAACGAATTACCCCAGCCCTGGGGTTTTATACCTAACTAGCATACCATAGGAACCGGCCACTCTCAACAAAAAACGAGATATTCGAATTTCGAACATCTCGTGAATTTTTTTAAAATTACTTCGTCGCACGGCGCATCAAGACACGATAGAACGTAATGATGAATGCAATGACCAGCAAAACGCCGGCAACTGCAAAGGCAACGTGCATTCCGAAGACAAAGACTTCAGGGTTGTGCGCTGGGTAGGTCGTAATTGCCTTGCCCAACTTAGCGCTCATAGCAGCGTACAAAACTGACGTAACCAATGTCGTACCAGTAATCATACCCAAGTTACGAGACAAAGCGTTCAATGATCCCGCCACACCCAGCTTATCTTGAGGTGCATTTGACATAATCAACGCATTATTTGGTGATTGGAAGAAGGCCATTCCAAATCCAGAACCAGCCAACAACAAACCAATCAACAACATTGGTGACTCACCATCAACGAAGAACCACGTGAACATGACAATCGCCAATACCGTCAACCCAAACAAGGTCACATATTCACGATCCATCTTGTCAGCCAACGTACCTGACAAAGCTGAGAAGACCAACATGGCAACTGGCCATAGCAACATGTACATTCCTGATGTACCAGTGCTCAAGCCACGCAAATTCTCAAGGTAGAATGGCATCAAAACATTAATAAAGAAGTTTGTGACGAACACTAGGAACGCCGTAATCAAACTGATTGTGAATAGCTTTGATGAGAAAATCGTCAAATCAAGCAATGGCTTTTCGGCATGCAATTCGTGACGAATAAACAAGACAAACAAAATGATGGCGATGACAATCAAAGCCAATGGCCAAGCTGCCAAGAATCCTTGCACTTGCGCCACGTTTAGTCCAAGGAACAAAACAGCAACAAACAAGAACAATGACACGGCACCAAACCAATCGATTTGAGGCGTTACACCCTTCTTTGATGACTTTGGTAGCAAGAACGCACCTGCCACGATAGCAATGATACCGATTGGCACGTTAATCCAGAAAATGTATGACCATGACAAGTGTTGTAGCAACAAACCACCAAGCGCTGGTCCAAGGATTGAACCAAGTGAGACCCATGCAGC
This sequence comes from Weissella confusa, assembly GCA_001436895.1. Lineage (GTDB taxonomy): Bacteria > Bacillota > Bacilli > Lactobacillales > Lactobacillaceae > Weissella > Weissella confusa. The sequence goes on along the minus strand of JQAY01000005.1, from coordinate 141,905 downwards.
AATGAATGACATCGCACGACCACGTAGGTTTTGTGGTGCAAGTGTCGTTGTAATTCCGAATGAATTACTCATCGTCATTGAGGCACCAACGGCTTGTACAAAACGGGCAAACAACAAAAATGGCAAACCTAAATCAATTCCCGCCAGTACAGAACCGAGTGTGAATACAATGGTTCCAATCCTAAAAATCTTAATCTTACCGAGTTGATCACCCAAGTTACCAAACAAAGCCAACAAGCCAGAAATAACAATCAAATAAATTGAGACTGTCCACGTTGCTTGATTCATTGGGATATTCATCTCTTTTGACATAACAGGCAATGCAATATTAACAATTGACGCGTCCAAGGTGCTCATGAATGTGAACAATCCGACTGCCGTCATTGATAACCATAGCTTCAAACCGTTTTGACTCTCTTGCATGATATCCTTACTTCCTTATCTTTTATCAACAGTTAGTATAGCACCCTGACAAATCAATGGCAGAATTTAGGACTCCAAAACAAAAAAGACGAAACCAAATCTTGCGAATTGGTTTCGTCTTTAATTAATCTATCAAATTGACAGATGCTAGTGATTAGCGCACGTAGTTAACGATTGCTTCACGAGCTGACTTGTCAATGTTGTAGAAGCTGTTGATACCCTTGTATTCAGCAACCTTTTCAGTCAACAAGTCTTCGATGCGCATCAATTGGTTGTACTTTGCAATACGGTCAGTACGTGACATTGAACCAGTCTTGATTTGACCTGCGTTCGTAGCAACAACCAAGTCAGCGATCGTCGTGTCTTCAGTTTCACCTGAACGGTGTGAAACGATAGCCGTGTAACCAGCTTCCTTAGCCATTTCGATAGCTTCCATCGTCTCAGTCAAAGTACCGATTTGGTTAACCTTGATCAAGATTGAGTTAGCGGCACCCTTTTCGATACCCTTAGCCAAGAACTTCGTGTTCGTAACGAAGAAGTCGTCACCAACCAATTGAACCTTCTTGCCCAAACGGTCAGTCAACTTTACCCAGTTATCCCATTGCTCTTCATCGTTCAAGTCCTCAGCTTCTGCTAGAGGGTCTTCGATTGAAACAACAGGGTACTTGTTTACCAAGTTCTCCAAGTAGTCGATGAACTCGTCAGTCGTGTATTCCTTCTTATCAGGCTCACCTGCCAACGTGTAGATCTTCTTCTCGTGGTCGTAGAATTCTGATGAGGCAACGTCAAAGGCAATTGCGATGTCCTTACCAGGCTTGTAACCAGCGCGCTCGATAGCGTTCAACAAGAACTCGAATGGCTCTGCGTTTGAAGCAAAGTTAGGTGCAAATCCACCTTCGTCACCAACAGCAGTTGAGTGACCTGACTCCTTCAACAATGCTTGCAATGCGTGGAAAGTTTCTGAACCCATACGAATAGCTTCAGCAACAGTCTTTGCACCAACTGGCATGATCATGAACTCTTGGAAGTCAACAGAGTTGTCCGCGTGGGCACCACCGTTAACGACGTTCATCATTGGCGTAGGCAAAACCTTTGAGTTGAAACCACCAAGGTAGTTGTACAAAGGCGTTCCCAACTCATCAGCAGCTGCACGAGCAGCGGCGATTGAAACACCAAGGATAGCGTTGGCACCCAACTTACCCTTGTTTGGCGTTCCGTCCAATTCGATCATCGTACGGTCCAACAAAACTTGGTCAGTTACATCCATACCAACCAACTTGTCCTTGATAACCTTGTTAACGTTTTCAACGGCCTTCAAAGTTCCCTTACCCAAGAAACGACCCTTGTCACCGTCACGCAATTCAACGGCTTCGTTAACACCAGTAGAAGCTCCTGAAGGAACGATTCCGCGACCGAAACCACCCAATTCAGTGTAAACTTCAACTTCAACAGTTGGGTTACCACGTGAGTCCAAGACTTCGCGTGCGTAAATATCAGTAATTGCAGACATGTTGTCTTCTCCTTACTTGTTTTAAAAGTATAGTTATCTGGGAATATCCCTTGTCATATATTGTAACATAATTCACACGTTATGTTGCATTTAATCGGCTTTCTTGCTTTTTGTTTGAACCGTCTGTGAAACGCTTATCGTTACTCTGAAGCAACTATTCCGTTTTACGTTTGTTACATCCCCGACTGTTATGTCATGCAATGTTGTGTAGACTTATATATATAAACAACATAAGCAGACCAACGAGGAGGAGGTTACGTTTATGAATAAACTAAAATTTTCAATATTAGGATTGATTGGTCTAATCATTGCAGTACCAATTTATCTATTTGGCGCCTCTTACGCAATGAGCTGGTTTTCGCCGGAAGACAGGTCACAAAATCCAGTTCATCAGTCCGAACGCGTTTCAGCATCATTGGCTAGCATTCAATCTTTTAACGATAAATTAATCGCTGCCGGTATTAATCCGGTTGAGCCAGCTAGTTACATTGACTCGATGTCAAACACAGATAGCCAAACAAGCAATCCAACAACGGCTAGAACAAGTCGCTTTGTCCGTGCAGAATCAAACGGAGACGCTATCCTGGCACAATCAGAAGATACTCCCCCTGTTTTTGAATCAACTAGCACACCTAGTAGCATCATTTCAGCGTCAGCAAGCACAACGCCAACACTTAACTCGGGCATCACACAAGAATCTGCGCTTAGTTCGATAACTCAGCTAAGTTCTTCAGAATCTAGCGCAACATCAACTAGTGGCAACTCTTCTGTCACAACTACAACCAGTTCGACTTCTTCAGATTCATCAGAAGTATCTTCTAGCTTATCCAGCACCACGACTTCTGAAAGCTCAAACACTGAAGATGGTTCAGGTACGGCCGACGATTTAACAAATTCTGAAATTACGCCAGATACTGATATTTCAAGAGTCGAAAAATCCTAATCCAGTCAATCAAAAAGCACGTCTCATTTTACCGAGACGTGCTTTTGTGTTTACCAGTGTTCGCGAACAGCTGCGATTTCTGATTCGTTCACCGCATAGCGTACCTTGCGACCACCTGCGTTGTGTGATCCCAAAATCATGCCTTCTGCTTCACCGTTAATTTCATTCAAAATGAATGACTCCCCTGACGTTAGGTAGACCTTTACAAAGCTACCATCAGACAAAATCTTTTCCATGAACTTAAACATGTGTCGATATCCCCCTATTACATATACTATTATCAACTCTACACTGATAGTATATCGGGCAACTTCGACAAAACTACGATGCTTTTATGCGTCTTTTCGCAACGTTCTTTTGGCTTGTTGTGCAAGACTAACTAACTCAATAAACGTTGATGCATCCAAGGCTGCATCCCCAACAAGGACACCATCAATATCAGGTTGTGACAAGATGTCATACACATTCGTTGGCTTCACAGACCCACCATACAAAATACGTAGGTTATCTGCCACATCTTGATTAAACATGTCCGCAACTGTTTGACGAATCATCCACAGACTCTTTTGCGCAATTTCTGGACTCATCGCCTGACCTGAACCAATTGCAGCAGTTGGTTCATATGCCAACATAACATTCGCCATATCAGCTTCCGTCACACCCTTTAATGACTCAACCACTTGATTAACAATCCAGTGAGCATGATCGTTACTTGATTCTAGTTGCACTGCTTCATCAATCGCAATAATTGGCATCAAACCATTTCGCAACGTCGCCAACGTTTTCAAGTTCACCATTTCATCAGTTTCCCGGAAATAGTTACGTCGTTCAGAGTGACCGATGATGACCATTTTGATACCCAAATCAGCTAATGCCGCTGGGCTAGTTTCGCCTGTATAGGCACCACGATCTTCCCAGTACACGTTTTCAGCACCAATACAGATTGGCGTGCTTCGTGCTGCGTAAACCATCGCATCCAACAGGACATCTTGTCCAGCTAGCACAGTATCGACCCCCTCGTACTGCACTAGCATTGGGCCAACTTCCCTAATATACGCAGCTGCTTCGCTGGGTAATTTATTCATTTTCCAGTTTCCAACTACAATTGGTCGTCTGCTCATAGCTTCCCCCAAAAAAAAATTTTAATTACAAAAGGCGTGCCACCGAGCGGTCGCACGCCTTTCTTATTCATTACTCAGCTGGAACAGCTTCTTGAACCAACTTGATAACTTCTTCGTTCGTCTCAGCATCCAAGGCCTTGTCAGCCAATTCAGCCATCTTCGTCGTATCCAAACGCTTCATCAATGAACGTGTTTGCAAAACTGACGTTGCAGACATTGAGAATTCATCCAAGCCCATACCGACCAAAACTGGTACGGCAATTGGGTCACCCGCCATTTCACCACACATTGCAGCAAACTTGCCGTACTTGTGTGCTGAATCAATCACGTTCTTGATCAAACGCAAAATTGATGGGTTGTATGGTTGGTACAAGTATGAAATCTTATCGTTTCCACGGTCAGCGGCCATTGAGTAACCAATCAAGTCGTTCGTTCCGATTGAGAAGAAGTCAACTTCTTGTGCGAACTTGTCAGCCAATACGGCTGCAGCTGGCACTTCAATCATGATTCCCAACTTAATGTCATCAGCTACTGGCACACCAGCTTCTTGCAACTTAGCCTTCTCTTCGTTGAAGATATCGCGCGCTGCACGGAACTCTGGCAATGTTGCCACCATTGGGAACATAATCCACAAATCACCGTAAACTGATGCACGCAACAAGGCACGCAATTGTGTACGGAAGATGTCATCACGATCCAATGAGATACGGATGGCACGGTAACCCAAGAATGGGTTTTCCTCTTCAGGAAGTGGCAAATAAGGCAAGTACTTGTCACCACCGATGTCCATCGTACGAACCGTAACTGGCTTACCATTCATACCTTCAAGGACCTTCTTGTAGGCTTCGAATTGCTCATCTTCAGTAGGCAATTCCTTTGAATCCATGTACAAGAATTCCGTACGGTACAAACCAATTCCTTCTGAACCGTTATCCACAACACCTTCCAAGTCCTTAGGCGTACCGATGTTGGCACCAACCAAGAACTCCTTACCATCAGCAGATACAGACTTTTCGTTCTTCAACGTTGCCCATTCTGCCTTTTGAGCGGCATACTTGTCACCCTTGGCACGGTATGTTGTGATTTGGTCTTCAGATGGATCGACGATTGCAACACCGTCAAGACCATCCAAGATAACCATGTCGCCATCTTGAATTTCTTCAGTGGCAACCTTTGAACCTACGATAGCTGGGATTTCCAACGTACGAGCCATGATAGCTGCGTGCGCTGTGCGTCCACCAACGTTGGTGATGAATCCCTTAACGTATTGACGATCCAATTGTGCTGTATCTGAAGGTGTCATGTCCTTCGCAACAATCACAACTTCTTCCTTGATCAATGCTGGGTTTGGCAATTCCTTACCCAACAAGTGACTCAAGACACGCTTCGTCACGTCACGAATATCCGCTGCACGCTCTGCCATGTATGGATTGTCATCAGCCATTGCCTCAAACATACCAATGTACATGTCCGTCGTTTCCTTCAAGGCGGCTTCCGCGTTTACGCTATCACTGTCAATCTTGCCAGTGATACCACCCAAAAGTTCTGGATCTTCCAAAACCATGATGTGTGCCGTAAACACTTCAGCTTCTTCTTTCCCCATTGAAGTCGCTGCTTTGTCTCGAATTTGCTCCAAATCTGTCTTAGATGCTAAAAAGGCCGCTGCTACGCGGTCCTTCTCAGCTTGAACATCGTCTACTGTACGAGTATCAAAAGACAAATCAGGATCAACGAGCTTGTATGCTTTTGCAATTGCAACACCGTTTGATGCCGCAATTCCCTTAATTTCTTTTGCCATCGCCGTCTTATCCCTCAAAGTAAATGTTCAAAATATTAATTGTTAACTAAAATTAGTCAGTCAAACCTTCAGCTGACATCGTGTCTGTGATTGCAGCCAATGCTTCAGCTTCGTCATCACCTTCAGCTGAAATCTTAACGTCAGCGTTTTGACCAACACCCAATGACATAACACCCATGATTGACTTCAAGTTAACGTCCTTGCCTTGGTATGACAAAGTTACGTTTGATGAAAACTTTGAAGCTGCTTGTACCAACAAAGTTGCTGGACGTGCGTGGATACCAGTTTCTGCTACAATGTGAAATTCGCGTGATTCCATGGTGATAATCTCCTCTAGATTAAATAATTTCTTTAATACGGAATAGCTGAGTTAAAAACGCTTTCAAAACATCTTTCAACTAACCTTATGTAGTTAATTCTAGCAGGTATAACAAATATAAGCAAGCGCTTACATTACCTTTTTCATAAGCCTTTCGTGAAGAATTCGTGAACTCTAAAAACCGGCGATGGTTCTACTCAGCAGTATTTTTAGCCGTATAGGTTACGACACCACCACGGTCTGCGATGCCACGAATAGCATTCTGATAAGGGTAATTGCGCCAAACTTCGTAGAACTCTTTAAAATCCTTTGCTTCAAGAACGAACTGGTCAAGTTCACCCGTACGTAACTGGTCGAGTAATTCTTCATAGTTCATGTTTGTCCCCTCCTGTTCTAAATCAACTGTTACTATTTTAACAAACTTTCATGCAAACGGTGACATTTTTCAAAATAAAAAAGAACATGTGTGTTGCATCAACGCACATGTTCCATAACATTTATATGCAAACTAGAATTCAAGCAGCAGACTTCCGTATGTAAATCCGGCACCAAAGCCCGTCAACAAAACGCGCTTTCCAGTCAAATCAGTTGCCTTGTTCAATTCATCCAAACCAATCCCAATACCAGCTGAAGACGTGTTACCGTACTTTGTAATATTCGTGGCAAACTTGTCCATTGGTTGATCAATCGCCTCAGCAATTGCCTCAATAATACGCAAGTTCGCTTGGTGGGTGATGAAATAATCAACATCATTTGGTGTCAAATCACGATCAGCCAAGAAGTTAGTAATGTGATCAGGAATCAAACGCACAACTTCTTCAAAGACTTGGCGTCCTTCTTGGTGGAAGGCATCTGTCTTTGGGTAATTGTCAGCTGCAATGCGTGACAATGGTTGAATGCGTCCTGAGTGAACGACTTCTGCATCACCAATCGTGTGCATCTCTTCGCCCTTCACAATACCCTCGTCTTCTTCAGTCGCAACAAGGACCATTGCGGCCGCTCCGTCACCAAAGAAAACGGTTGATGTACGATCCGTGAAGTCCATCATCTTAGAGTTAACTTCGGCTGAAATCACCAAAGCGTTCTTATAAACTCCTGAACGAATAAACTTGTCGGCTGTACTCATACCAAAGACAAATCCTGAGCACGCAGTTGAAATGTCGTATGCCCAAGCCCCTTCGGCTTTCAAATTACGTTGTACCAACGCCGCCGTTGATGGTGCAAGACCATCTGGCGTAAACGTCGTCACAATAATCAATTCAATATCTTCAGGGTTCAAGTCGGTTTGCGCCAGCGCCATGCGAGCTGCTTGTGTGGCCAAATCAGACGTATTCTCACCTTGCAATGAGATACGTCGTTCCTTGATACCCGTGTGTGCTTGAATCCACTCGTCGTTCGTATCCATGATTGCCGCCAAGTCATCGTTCGTGATGATATCACTTGGAACGTAGTGAGATGAGGCAATAATCTTAGTTCCTTGCGTCATGTGTGGACCCCTTTCTTTCGTATCAGCAAAAACGCTCTTGTATATTTTACGCTATCTTCTGACATTTTGGTAATAAATTAGGAAAGACTAATAAAGAGTCAACCGCATACACGATTGACTCTTGTTAGCTATCTCATTATTCAGTTACTTCAGATGCACGCATCTTAAAGTTTTCGTTGTATGAAAAGGCGTTTTGACCAGCAACCGCTGCATCCCCAACCGCCGTTGTAATTTGGCGAAGTTCCTTTTCACGAACATCCCCAATGGCAAAGATTCCCGGTTGTGACGTTTCCATGCGGTCATTCGTCATAATCCAACCATTGGCATCCGTAATACCCAAATCTTGCACTGGGTCAGAAACTGGCAGCAAGCCAACGTAGATAAACACGCCGGCTGCGTCAATCTCTGACGTTTCGTCGGTTTGATTGTTACGGACGCGGACACCCGTCACCTTCTTGTCGTCACCCAAAATTTCTTCGACTTCAGAGTTCCAAACAAATGAAATCTTTTCATTAGCGAAAGCACGGTCTTGCAAAATTTGTTGGGCACGCAACTTATCACGACGGTGAACAATCGTTACGTGATCAGCCAAACCAGCCAAGTATGTTGCTTCTTCGACGGCTGAATCACCACCACCGACAACAATCACGTGTTGGCCACGGAAGAATGCCCCATCACACACCGCACAGTAAGAAACACCACGGCCAGCGAAGGCTTCTTCTCCTGGCACATCAAGCTTCTTGTAGGCGGCACCAGTAGCAACAATCACCGTGTTAGCACTGTATTCGTCCATGTCCGTTACAACGCGCCAGCTACCATCTGCTTGTGCTTCGACGTGAAGCACTGTACCAAAGGCATACTCAGCACCAAATTGCGTTGATGATGCGTACATCTTCTCCGCCAACTCAGGTCCCAAAATTGAAGGAAAACCTGGGTAGTTTTCAATTTCTGCCGTGTTGTTCATTTGACCACCGTAAATACCACGATCAATCATCAATACTGACATGTTTGCACGTGAAGCGTATGTTGCAGCCGTCATGCCGCCAGGTCCAGCGCCTAAAATAATTGTGTCATACTGTTGTGCCATGATATCCCCCCGCAGTCACTTTCATCATTTTCTAATCTTGTTCGTTCTTATATTCTAACTGCTTTGTTGTTGAAATAAAAGACCACCTAGCCAACTCAATTTAAAAATTAGTTGGCTAGGCGGCTAACAGGCTTAGAATGACCTACATTATTTTACTTTTTCTTGTGTTCTTGCCAATCTGACTTCAACTTTTCAACCTCGTCAAACAGTTGGTCGTCAGATGTCGTTGTTTTCGTTGCATCTTCCTGTTGCTTACGACGCGTGAACAAGACTGCGAACAATCCCATGACGGCTGTCCCAATTGAGGCCATCAATGACGCTAGCCATGATTGATTATCCCCTGTCACCTGTTTTTGCGCAGCTGACGTTGTTTCAGTATCATTCGAACTCATATCTTGAATCTGAGCACCTGCTACTGTACGACCATCAGTACCTTGGTCGTTAATTGTCGCAGTTGTCGCAGCCTCAGATTGTCCTGTGGCTGCTGGAGTCGACGCCCCGTTATCACCGGCGTTGTCAATTTGTGTTTCAGCAGATAAACCAGCAGTTGTCGTTACTGGCATACCTGACAATTCATTGACCTCGTTTGCGGTAGCACTATCTGATGGTGTGTCTGAATCTACTGAGGCTACGTCTGCTTCTGAACCGGCACCTTGATCAATCACTTCTGACGCCACTACGGTTGTACCATCTGCTGATTCAGGCGCGTCAGAAGAAACGCTTGTCTCTGAGACGACATTCGATGTCATGTCAGATGTGCCTGGCGTTTCTGGGTTATCGGAAGCACTTAATGCGACGCTATCTGAAGGCACTACCGAATCCGATGTCTCTGAAAATGCGTCTGCGTTAGAATCGGCACCTTGCTCCGACGCTTGTGATTGAGATGGTGTCTCTGAAGATGTGCCTTCTGAACCATCGTTTTGTTCAGATGTCAAAGAAGGTGCGTTTGACGTCTCACCGGCCGATGACTCAGCAGGCGCAGCCGAGCTTGTTTCACCATCTGACGTTGATAGTGCTTCATTGGCATCACTTGTAGCGCCACTATTTGATGGTTCTGTTGGTGCTACCGAAGTGGAAGAATCGCTTGTTGCGCTGTCCGACGTTGCCGGCGCTTCACTCGACACTGTGTTATCAGGTGAATCAGGTTCTGTTGGCGCCTCTGATGGCGTCACCGTCCCATCACTTTGCTCTGGTGTGTCCGCAGGAGCCGTTGACGTTTCGCTGGTATCACTTGATGCGATACTATCCGATGGCGTTACAGGCGCTACCGAAGCTGATGATTCGTTTGGTGCTGTGTTATCTGATGTCGTCGGCGCTTCGCTTTGGCCTGTCGTCTCGCCGTCTGACGGTGCTACTGGCGCTGGTGCCACTGATGGCGCTACCGTTGAATCAGCATCAGAACTCTCAGGCGTCTCTGCAGGTGCAACTGACGCTGAGCTTTGGGCTGCCAAAATCGAGTTGACAATGCTACTCTTCATCGAAACAGCAACGCTCGCTTGCGACTCTGCGACAACCACTGCAGAAGATGCCTGCTTGAAGTAACTATCAGCTGCTATCGTGTCAGAGTTTGCACCATTCGTTGCTGATGTCATCTGGCTGCGGGCGATTGACGCTGCACTCGATGTGTTCAAGGTTGTTCCATTGCCCAAAACCGTATCCACATAGCTCAAACCTGCATTGCCAGTCACACTTGCTAAACTCTTAACAGCATCTGCCGCTGAATTTATTTGATCCGTGTAACTTTGCGCAATTGAGGCTGCTTCGTTTGCCTTTGCAACTGCACTGGCCAAAGATGCGGCAACTGTATAATCTAATAACGCAGCCAAACTACTATTGATTTCACCTGTCTCATTCAACAGGGACTTTACCGATGTCACTAAGCTAGATGCCACGGCTGCCGAACTTTGGGCCGTTTTGGCGTTACTGTTAACAAATGAAATGGTATCCGCATCGCTCACCATCGTTGAACCAACTGCAGCAGCACTTGCTGCATTGCTTAGTTGCGCATCTGCCGTTGATTGCGCTGTACCGGCTGACTTAATCAAGTTTGCTGCAGAACTATACAACTTGTCAGCAGCATCATAAAGTGAGTTAGCTGAAGATAAGTTACCTGCTGAAGCGTACGAATTTCCAGCAGACAATGCTGAAGAAGCCAGATTCATATTGCTTTCTGCATTTGACAAGTAACTGGCGGCACTCGATGTACCGCGGTCTGCCAATACTGAAGTTGTTGCCGCGGTATCCGCCTGATAGTCTGCACTCGGATCATTAGCTGCAATTGACGAAGCCGCCTTGGCCGCACTCGATGCCACTGACAAAATACTTGAAATAGCCGAGCTATATGACCCAAAGTCTAATCCTGACTGCAGTGAACTTAGCTCAATTGCAATTGAGGCCCCCTTTTTAGTAGTAGCGTCTAGCTCCGACTGGGTCGCTGACGAATCTGCTTCGCTAGAGGCAGCTGTACCATTTACTGTTGACTCCGTTTCTTTATTTGCCAGTTCTTGATTGTCGTCAGTGACTGTTTGCATGGCCGTTTGCAATTTATCTCGCACCAAATCCATCGCTGATTTAGCTTGGAAAACAGTTGAGTAGTTATCGACGTTATCCGTTAACGACGCCATATTGGGTAACATTTGCCAAAGTTGTTGTAATGCGACGATGTCTGTTGCGTATTTCTGTGCTAACTTTTGATCCTCAGCATTGTCGGACTTTGATAATGTCACCACTGCGTTTGCTAGCTTCGTTAATTGCGCTTCAACCCCCGGCTTCAATGACAAATATTCATCCTGCAAACTTTGAGCTGTCTTCGCAACGTATGTTGATCCAACCTGACCAACAATGGCAACTTCCTTGCCACCTTCAGCTTGATAAGCTGCATGACCGCCGTTCATTGTAAGGACAAAATCAGGATTATCCGTCATGATTTTCTGCAACCAACTCATTTGACCATCTTGCAAAGGATTGTTGTCCAAATTTAATGATTGCAACTGGTAAAACACATTTTGAACGCCTGATGTTAAATAATTAATTTTATTATCAGCCAAATTTAAATTCAGCAAATTTGGCAGATGAGAGAGAGAATTTGATCCCAATCCTGAAATGTTGTTGTTAGCCAAATTAAGCGTTGTCAAAGAGGATGAACTAATATTTAGCGAATTGACATCAATTGCACCACTGTTATCTGACAAATCGAGAGTCGTCAGCTTGGTCAGCTTTGGCAAATTAACTGCCTGCATAAACGCCGTAATAACAGACATGTCTTTTACCCCAGCCATTAGCCCAGACATGTTTAGCGAAGTGATACCCGTCATGACACCAAAGAGATTTTGGAAGTTGCGTAGTTCCGCACCGGTATCTTGCCCTGGATTATAAGTCGCAAACCCAATATTCTTTTGCATCCACTCGTTAAGCGTTGTGTTGCCAGAAAGATTAAGCTTGGTAATAACCTTTAACGACCCAATCGTGACCTTGTTGTAATCGTCCGGTGATGACACCTTTAAGACCTCAGCTAATGTCTGACCGTTGGCAGTCGTTGACTGCAACAGCGCATCAATCAAGCCGGCAGGTAGATTAACCTCAGTGATTGGCGTCGTTAGCGGTAGAGAGCTCGTTAATCCACTACCATTCTGAGCCACATTATTCGTAAAGTGCGTCGCAACTGCAGACGGTGTAATAACAGCCTTGTAACCAGATGACTGGATATAATTTAAAACACCAAGCACCGTGGATGTTGGCGACCCTTCCGCAATTGATACCGCCAGTTGACCGTTCACTAATGAGATGCCAGTCACTGCAGGATTTTCACCAAAGATAAATTCAGCAGCAGCTAAGTCAGCAGGTGTTGCCGTTTGACCACCGATCGTCGCTGAGACCTGCTTACCCGTTGCCATCAAGCTATATTTACTAGCCAGTGAGTTCTCGTCTTGCAGCGCCTGGGTCAACGCCAAATTTGATGTTGATTGATTCGTGTCGTCAGCCAAGACGCTACCCGCCATTTGAATAATTGGCATGATGGGTGATGAAGCTGCCAATACCGTCGACAAAATCGCGGCGCCTTGGGTTACCCACTTCATACTTGATTTGTTTTCGCGGGCCTTATAAATTTCATTTTCTTTCATAATATCGTCCCCCATAGTTATCCCTAATTATAGCGGGTTGTCCGATTTTCCACTCTCAAAAAGACTTTTAAAATCATGAAATATCTAGAAATTAAAAGAGGCTATCTGCTGCATAACAGATAGCCTCTTTGTATGTTATTTAAAAATCTGGAAATTACTTCCAAGAATCCTTCAACTTATCAACTTCGCTTAGCAAAGCATCATCGTTGTTCAAACCTAGACGCTCGTTCATTTCTTCTTCCGTCTCCTTGCGACGACGCCAGAATACTAGGAACAAAGCAAGCAATCCACCGACAATTGCTGACATGATTGATGCAATCAAGCCACTCTTGTCTGACTTAAATTGTGTATCGTGAAGTGAAGACTTCGCATGGTTCAAACCAAATTCGCTGTCTTGAATTTGCGCTGCACCAGCAGAAACTGGTGTTGCGACAACTGATCCTGATGCTGGGGTAGTTGCGTTACCGGCCGTTGTAGCACCAGTTGTTGAACCACTCGTAGCAGTGCCAGCAGCCGTCGTTGTCGTAGCGATTGATGTTGCAACTTGGCCACCTGTAACATTAGCGTTTGGCAAAGAACTTACAGTTACACCACCTACGCGAGCATCGTTACCAACATTAACATTACGTTGAGCAACATTGTTAGTTACCAATTGATTTGTGTTGTCACCG
>JQAY01000005.1:125233-127747 GCA_001436895.1 Weissella confusa | reverse complement strand
GTGCTGTCGCCTGTTTGGTTATCTTCACCGTTGTTTCCAGCGCCACCAGGGTTTGTGTTGTCACCGGCTTGGCTATCATCACCGTTGTTTCCAGCGCCACCATTGTTTGTGCCGTCGCCAGTTTGGTTACCATCACCGTTGTTGCCGGCTCCACCAGGGTTTGTGCTGCCGCCATTTTGGTTACCATCACCGTTGTTGCCGGCTCCATCAGGGTTTGTGTTGTCACCGGTTTGGCTATCATCACCATTATTGCCAGCGCCACCATTGTTCGTGTTGTCACCATTGTTGCCAGCGCCACCATTGTTCGTGTTGTCACCGGTTTGGCTATCATCACCGTTGTTGCCGGTTCCACCAGGGTTTGTGCTGTCGCCAGTTTGGTTATCATCACCGTTGTTGCCGGCTCCACCAGGGTTTGTGTTGTCACCGGTTTGGCTATCATCACCGCTGTTTCCCGTCTTTGGCGTACCATCGGGATTAACTTCAGCCGTGAAATATCCCCCGACACCATGATTATCTTGGCCGGTCCAGTGAACATAATTAGGATTTTGAATATTAGATATCATCTGTTGATCATTACCGCTAAGATCAATAGTCTTGACTGTATCATTACGCTCCAAACCCATATCAGGGTGCATTTGTGTTACTAAATTGTTATCAAAATTATTATTAGACAAATTTAAAGTTACAAAAGATACCGTCTTAATGTTTGGCAACTTCATATACCAGAACATTTGTGCTGAAATCATTGAATCTTGCGCGTTTGCGGCTTTAAATACGCCACTTAAATTAACGGTTGTTAAGTTACCATTGGCAGCCAATGCCGCACCAAAATCGCCCAAAGCCTTAATTGCTGCCTGTTGGTAACCATAGTTATACCAGTTACGAGCAACTGACACTAGCCAGTCTGAAAATTCTTGGTTATTTGATAAATCAACGACTGCATTATTCTTGGCGGCATCAAGTACGCTCTGAGGCACTTGGCTAAAATAGTCCGCAGAATCAGTAGCCGCTTGTACCGCTTGAATTGATGACAACTGTACCCCAGCCGTCATCACTGGCGCACCAACAATCAATGCAACTCCCATAATTGATAGTCCACGGGTTACCCACTTCTTACCATCTTTGTACATCTTGAATCGAACTGTGCGTCCCGTTTCATTTTGCGTCTTCTTGAACATAAGAAAACACCCCTTTTCTCTTTAACAATTCCCTTTTTGCAAATACTGAACATCAGGCATTCCGGTAACAGGTCTATCCCCGTCCGATATTTACTAATTTATTGTAAGCCTTGCGCAACACTTTTGCACGTTTTTTGGGAATATGTAAAAAAATTGATAATTTTAGTTAATGTATCGGATATAAAAAAACAACCACCCTTGCAATATCAAGGATGGTTGTTATCTTCAAAATCTTTAAATATCACAGAAGTCTAGCGATTACTTCCAAGAATCCTTAGTGTTTTGAACGTCCTTCAACAATGCCTCATCAGCATTAGCTGCGACATTCTCTTCTTCTTGTTGCTTACGACGCTTCCAGAAGAATAGGAAGAACAAAGCCAAGACTGCAGCAACTAGTGCTGAAATCAATGACGTTAGAAGACCAGTGTGCTTGTTAGTCATTTGCGTATCGTGCAATGACTTGCTTCCTTCAGCAACTGCCTTTCGATCATGAATGGCAGCCTTCTTTGGGTGGCGACCATTATCTGCATTTGCAGCTTGCGTAGCAGCACCGTTGTTTACACTTGCAGTCGCAACTGTTGCATTTGCAATCGGAGCAACCGCACCAGCAGTTGTATTAGTAACTGGTGTTGGTGTTGACGTTCCTGCTACTGCATTCGCACTTGCTTGGTTGCCAGCGTTAACCACGGCGCCATTTACACCACTAACTGCAGTGTTGCTTACCACGTTCGTATTAACCACGCGAGGAGCCGCAACGTTACGAGATGCTGCATTTGCAATTGCGATAGCCGCCTTATCAGCTGCATCCGTCAAAGAGTCTGCATCCGTTGCATTCTTAATGTTGTTGATATCATTAACAACATTTTGATCATTCGCAACATGTTGTGCACTAGCTTCTTTGTTAGCCTCAGCAACTGCGGCTGACTTTTGGTTGTTGAAGTCGGCTACGTTTTGGTTATTCGTAGCTGCCTCTGATGCTACTGATGTAGCATAGTGTTGGCCTTGCTTTGCTTCTTCTGCTGCAACTGATGAAGCTAGGGCTGAGTTAGCCAATGATTGTTCCATCGCTGCGTTTGACTCGCGGCCAGCGGCGTTAGCTTGTGATGCTGCTTGTGATGCTGACGCACTGTTGGCCAATGATTGCTCCATTGCCGCATTTGACTGACGAGCACTCTCATTTGCGAATGAAGTTGCTTGTGACTCTGCCGCGCTGGCTGCCAATGATGACTCCATTGCTGCGTTTGAATCACGGCCAGCTGCGTTGGCCAATGACGCTGCTTGTGATGCTGATGCACTGTTAGCCAATGATTGTTCCATTGCTGAATTCGACTGACGG
>JQAY01000005.1:50336-123817 GCA_001436895.1 Weissella confusa | reverse complement strand
GTTGTCCAGCTGCTAGTTCTGACGCAATTGCTGCTGACTTTGCCGCTGATGTGGCCATAGAATTTTCTACCGCAGCTTCATTTTCGGCACGTGTCTTTCCCAAATCAGACGTCGTATCAGCATCATGTGCACTCTTTTGTTGGACCTTAGAAACTTCTGCTTGTAAAGCAGCATCAGCCCCAAGCATGTCCAACGCATCTGATGAGTTGTCATTTGATACATTTTCAGCATTCTCAATTGCCTTTGTCAAATCAGCCGTTGAACTATCTTGGTTACTTTTCGCAACTGAAATTTCTTGATCCAATTGATTCTTAGCTACTTGGCGAAGACCAGCCAATGCATCACGCAACTTTAATTCTGCGTCGTTAACCTTGTCATAGTCACCAGGGTTCATTTGTTGTGTAGCAGAAAATGTCCCGTTACCAGAAGTGACAGTCTGGGTAATTTGATCCATGTTTTGCGTAAACTTGCCGGAATTAATTGCATCTTGTGCCAACTTCAAGTCAGCTTGCAATCCCAAACGAACAGCAGTCTTGTTATCAGCTACCAAAGCATCCAAATTCGTACCGTTCAAGTCGGCCGTTACCTTAGCCAATGCTTGTGTCAACGCAGCATCTTGTGTGTATCCCGTGTATTGCTTAACGACATCATAACCATTTTGAGCCGCAATAATTACGTTAACCAATTGCTCATTAGCATCATTAATGGCCATTTGGCCACGATATGAATAACTAGGCTTCACATTCCTTACTTTAGCAACTACGTTCTTCACAATAGTATAATTCGCAAGATAACCGTATTGGTCATTAACAGCGTCCAAATTGTCTTGTAAGATATCGTATGCATCTCCTGAACCCTGACTTACTTGAACTTCACTTGCTTCAACATTGGCTACATTCGCCACAGTCCCCGCAACTGGCCCACCAACCATCAAAGAAACGGCAAACAAAGCCAACCCACGGGTTACCCATCGCTTACCGTCTTTATACATCTTAAAGTGAACCTTGGTCTGATTCTCGTTCTCTAACATCCCTTTTACCACTCTTTCTTCCAACGGTTCTTTAAAACCGCTCTAAAGCACCCGAACCACCGGAACACTCCCTTATATAAAACATACCTTGTAAGTCTATCACCATATTTTTAAAATAGATAAAATATAGTGTAATTAGGAATAGTTACAAAAAGGAAGTTCGAAAAAACAGACTCATCTACCACAAAAAAACGCTCTGATTGAAGAATCAGAGCGCTTTTGTTTAATAATTATTAATCCAACGTTGCTGCCAAATCCTTGATGTATCGCTTCAAGGCTTCACCAGTTTGTGGGTGGTTCAAACCGTATTCGATGTTAGTCGTCAAGAAACCAATCTTTGAACCGATGTCGAAACGCTTACCCTTAAATTCGTGGGCGTAAACGTGTTGACGCTTGTTCAATGAATCAATGGCGTCCGTCAATTGGATTTCGTTACCCTTACCAGGCTTCGTGTTCTCCAACTCTTCGAAGATTTCTGGCGTCAACAAGTAACGACCGATGATTGCCAAGTCTGAAGGTGCATCTTCTGGCTTTGGCTTCTCAACGAATGAGTTAACTTGGTGCAAACCGTCTTCAACTTCCTTTTCAGGTGCAATCACACCATATTCAGAAACTTGCTCGTGAGGAACCTTCATAACAGCAAGTGTTGACTCACCCGTCGTGTTGTAACGGTCGATCAATTGCTTAGTCAATGGCGTCTCGTCAGCCATCAAGTCATCACCCAACATAACAACGAATGGCTCGTCACCGATAAATGACTTAGCAGTCAAAACGGCATCTCCCAATCCACGTGGGTGTGATTGACGGATGAAGTACAAGTTAATGTCAGTCGTCTCTTCAACCAACTTCAACAATTCATCCTTACCCTTTTCCTTCAAGTTGTTTTCCAACTCAGGGTTTGAATCAAAGTGGTCCTCGATTGAACGCTTTGACTTTCCATCAACGATAACGATGTCTTCGATACCTGATGCCAAAGCTTCTTCGATGATAAATTGAATCGTTGGCTTATCAACGATTGGCAACATTTCCTTGGCCAAGGCCTTAGTTGCTGGCAAAAAACGAGTTCCCAAACCTGCTGCTGGGATAATAGCCTTACGTACTGGCTTCATAGTGTGTTACTTCCCTTCTTGTGAAACTGGACGACCCATCAATTCATTGATGGCCTCCTTGATATCTTGACCTTCGTACAAGACACGATAAATTGTAGATGTAATTGGCATTTCAACGTGCTTCTTAAGCGCAAGTTCATGAGCGACCTTGGTTGTTGAAATTCCTTCGATGACCATCCCCATGTTTTCGACGATGTCATCGAGCTTCTTGCCTTCTCCAAGTTGTACACCGGCACGGTAATTACGTGAGTGTACTGAAGTGGCCGTGACAAACAAGTCACCGACACCAGACAAGCCCATGAATGTTAGTGGGTTTGCACCGAATGCTTGTCCGAGGCGGCTGATTTCAGCCAAACCACGTGTAAACAATCCCGCCTTGGCGTTTGCATCAAAGCCCAAGCTCTCGAGTGCGCCCGCACCGATTGCAATAACGTTCTTTAATGCAGCACCAAATTCAGCACCAATCAAATCTGTGTTTGTGTACACACGGAATACGCTATTCGTAAAGGCAGCTTGCACACGCTCAGCAGTTGCCAAGTTTTCGCTTACAGCCGTTACTAGCGTTGGGTCATGCTTGATAACCCCTTCCGCGTGAGATGGTCCTGAGATAATTCCCAAGCCCAAGCGCTGTGAATCAGCCACTTCTTCAGCAAGCATCTCTGATGCACGCTTGTAAGTGCCTGGCTCCAAGCCTTTCGTTGCAGCGACCAACACAACTTGTTGGTCCAACGCTGACAACACGTCTGACAATTGATGTGCAACCTCGCGTGTTGCCTTAGTAGGCACCACACTCAAGACGATTGTCGCATCGCGTACCGCTTCGGTCATATCGGCCGTAGCAATAACGCCTTCATGCAAAGGGTTATCGCCAAGGTACTGACTATTTCGGTGTTGTTCATTGATTTCTGCCACTTGAGCGGGCTTATATGTCCAAAGACGAACATCATGTCCATTCTCAGCAGCAACATTTGCTAAGGCAGTTCCCCAAGATCCTGCGCCTAACACTGCAATTACTTCATTGCTCACAATGTTCCTCCTTGCGTTAACTTTGGTCTCAAGCCAAAGTTAACATACTCTATAATACCATATTCACAAATTTTGAAAATGCATAAAAGTGAAAAAGCCCGACAGTTGGGGCTTTTCCTTAATGAAATCATTAATTTTCTGAATTTTCAGCAATCAACTTGTTCAAATTATCATTAAACGTTTCAGTTGCATCAAATCCCATCTTCTTGGCACGGAAATTCTTAGCTGCCGTTTCAATCAAAACAGCCAAGTTTCGTCCAGTTTGAACTGGCAAAACAAAGCGTGGCAAATCAACGCCTTGAATTTGGATCGTTTCCTCACCATTTCCCAAACGGTCAACCTTTTGATCATCCGTCCACTTAGCCAAGTGCAAGTTAAAGGCAATCGTTGCATGAGAGCGCACAGCACCAGCACCATACAAGTTCATCACATCGATGATTCCCACACCACGCAACTCCATCAAGTTACGCAAAATGGCAGGTGGCTCACCAACCAAACGCTCCTCGTCTTGGGCGTACACATCAACACGGTCATCCGCAATCAAACGGTGACCACGTTGCACAAGTTCAAGCGCCGTTTCCGACTTACCAACACCAGAATCACCGGTAATCAAAACACCCAATCCAAAGATGTCAACCAAAACACCGTGAACTGATTGGCGTTCTGCCAAACCACCACTCAAGAAAAATGTCATGTTTGACAAGATACGTGATGACGTCAATTCCGTCGCCAACACTGGAATTTGTGCTTCAAGCGCTGCTTGCATAAATTCTTGTGGCAACTGACGTCCTGTTGAAACAACAAACGCCGGTGTATTAGGTTGCATCATCTTACGTGCAACCATCAACAATTCATCGTGGTTCATGCGGTGCGCGAATGACGTTTCCGTAATTCCCATCAATTGCACACGCTCTGGTGCGTAGTAATTGAAGTATCCCGTCATTTCCAAACCAGGACGAGAAATATCAGCTGTCGTAATTTCACGATTTAGATATTCTTCACCGGCAACTAAATTCAAGTGTGTATTATCAAGCAAATCCTTGACTGTAATTTTCTTTGCCATATCGTTAATCTTCCTTATTGATGTCGCTATCTCGTCGGCTGAAGTAACTTGAAATAATCAGGTTTACCAGTGACATGATGATAGCAATAAAGACTGCCCAACCAAAACTTGCAAAACGGAATCCATCCCCAACAATCGCTGATGCCATCCACAAAACGATTCCGTTAACAATGAGACCAAAAATACCAAACGTTAGCACTGTAAATGGCAACGCTAGAATTTGGAGAACTGGCTTCACCAAGGCATTCAGGACACCTAAGATAAGCGCCGCCAAAACTGCCGTGAACAAGTTGCTAATATAGAGCCCTTGCTTAAACAAACCAGCGAGAGCTAATAACATAATGGTATTAATCAGCAATCGTTGCAAAAAAGAGAAACGTCGAAATGTTATTGTTTGCATATTCATCCCCCTAGTTTCTTCTGTTTTATTATAGCAAACCTATTGTACTCGCGGTATGAAGAAAAAATAAACGTCCCACGCTTTTTGCTGGGACGTTCGTCATATTATGCTTTCGGCTTAAAGAGATCATGAAATGGTGACTCACCATTATTGGCCACTTGCGTTAAAAACATTTTGACCGCTTGTTGCGTTGTTAGTCCTTCTTGACGAAACACCTCATCAGCGCCATTACGGATTTCTTCTTCAACTCGAATTTGTATTAACTTTTCCATAATCGATATCCCCTTTTATCGAATATTAACAACATACTTATTATAGTACATCATATGGTTAAGTCGTAGCTTTATGTCTTAATATGCAAAAAACGCCGGTCCGAAGACCGACGTTTTCCGCTTGGCAATGCTAGAATTGACGTGCTCTAGCTCACGTGATGGTTACCCATCAGTCAACGTACACCAACGAGCGAACTCGAAGTTAGTCATGTGCAGAGAAGCGAGTTCCACAACTCCCTATCTCACCCTCCAGCAATGCGGCTGTTAATGAGGGCCGTTTATCAAAGATCTAACGTGATCTTCTCGACTCATCGCATAACAAATATTATACATGGCTATCATTTGGGAAGCAAGTTAAGAACCTGTTTTTTCACCGCTGACATAATTTAGTAACATTCAAAACAAAAACGTCATAAAGTCCGGTTCGACGCTCATTATTTTCTCGATTAATCGTCTAACAGAAACCGCTTACATTCTTGTATCATTGGGTATATAATAATTTATATCAAAGGGACACATACAAATGTTGTCTAAATCGATTAAAAAAGGATGGTAAATCGCCATGGCTGCAGAAAGCATTAACTACAAGAACATTTTGGCCCCAGTCGACGGATCAAAGATTTCAGAAAAGTTGGTTGAAAAGGCCGCTGCCGTTGCTGTACGTAACGAGACTTCATTGGACTTGTTGTACGTAATCGACACAAACTCATTGTCAGGTTTGGCTGGTATGTCAATTTCAGGTGACGTTGTCTACCAATTGGTACAAGACGCCGAAGAAAAGTTGGCTAAGTACCAAGAACTTGCTCAAAACGAAGGTGCTAAGGATGTTAACATCCACGTTCGTTTCGGTTCACCTAAGACGGTTATCGCTCGCGACTTCCCTGCTGATCACGGAAACGAATTGATTATGCTTGGAAAGTCAGGCTTGAACACTTTGGAGCGTTTGTTGGTTGGTTCAGTTGCCTCATTCGTTGTTCAAAACGCTAAGACTGACGTTTTGATCATTCAATAATTCGATATTGCCACCAACCAAACTCGCAGGTTGGTGGCTTTCATTTTTAATACACAAAACCATCTAGTCGTATTCGATATATGGTGGTATTATAATGCTTATCAACGTTTTATTAAAATGTTATTAGAAAAGAGTAATTTTTATCATTCTAATTTATTATTCGATAAAGTCGAGGAACTCGCTATGAAGATTATTGGTAACACGTTGGAGACGATTCACAAGTTTCGTCACGAGAACGTTAGTCAACGTTTCGTTTCAGATACATTCCTAGCTGCGAAGGCCGCCCTAGGGGCCAACCGTAACATCAAGTTGCAGTTGTTGTACCTAGATACAAATGAGACCTTCTATCTAGTTGAGAACACATCATCAATTGCACGCAGTTTGCAGTACAATGATGGTGCCATTGTTGTCAGTGAATGGTCTACTGTTGACTTCATTGCTTTGATGCAAAGTTATGACAAGCCCGGATTTGATAACTACTTCCAATTGCTTGTTAACAACACTGCACAAGCCCATGAAGTGCAAGAGGAAGAAACAGCGCACTAACAAAAAGCACACGCTCTCTGAGCGTGTGCTTTTCTTTTTGGCTTTACTTGCTTGAAGCATCCTTCACCACTTCAACTGACGTTACCGTCACCGTCTCCGTTGGCTTATCGTTGTCATCAGTTGCGACTGACGCAATCTTGTCGACGACGTCCATACCTGAAATAACTTGACCAAAGACCGTGTATGAGCCATCCAACGTTGGGTTTCCACCCTTCTTGTATGCGTCATAAATCTTCTCTGGGTAACGCTTCGCACTAATCTTGCTTGTCACATCATCTGAATTTTGGTTAATAAAGAATTGTGAACCGTTTGTATCAGCACCAGCATTCGCCATCGCAAGCGCACCACGGATGTTGTACAAAGATGGGCTGATTTCATTCTTGAAACCATTACCGCTATCAATCTTAGAATCCTTACCATTCCAGATTGACTCACCACCAGTACCATCCCCCTTAGGATCACCACCTTGAATCATAAAGTCCTTGATGACACGGTGGAAGTTTGTGTTGTTGTAGTACCCATCCTTGGCGTGCGTCACAAAGTTCTCAACGGCCAATGGCGCATACTTGTTGAACAACTTAATCGTGATGTCACCCATTGACGTGTGCATGACAACTTCACTCTCGTTCTTGGCAACCTTGTCTGACAATTGTGGCAACGTCAACTTATCCAACTTCGCCTTAGACAAAGTTGAAGATGACGCTGCACTTGATGAAGAGCTTTGTTGCGCATCCCCTGACTTAGCAGACATTGCTGCAAATACCATGGCTCCTGCGACAACCACTACCGCAATGACTGCAATCAGCACTTCTGGTCGAAACTTTTTCATTAGACTTACTTCTCCCCTGATTTAAAAATCAACTTAACCACTCCATTATACGTGTCTTTCCTTAGAATAACTGTAAATATTTTGTGACTGCATGCAAAAAGGCCGGTGCATTACTGCACCGACCCTCATCGCTTAACGGTTTGTCATCTTGAATTCCAAGAAGTAATCGTTATATTGACCAACCCAGTATGGGCCAAGGTCTTGGTAAACTTCCAAATGTGACAATGTCTTCGCATCTGGATACCATTGCTTATCGTTACGAAGTGACTTTGGCAACAAAGCCTTCGCCTTCTTGTTAGGCGTTGCATAACCAACATATTCAGCATTCTTTGCTGCATTTTCTGGCTTGCTCATGAAGTTAATGAACGCATATGCTGCTTTCTTATTCTTCACCGTCTTAGGCATAACGATATTATCGAACCACATGTTACCACCATCAGATGGCACCACATAGTGCAGGTGACTGTTTTCAGAAATCATTTCCGCAGCATCACCTGAGTAATCAACTGCCAAGGCAGCCTCATCTTGGGCCATGTACATCTTGATTTCGTCGGCAACAATCGCCTTAACGTTTGGCATCAATGTTTCAAGCTTTCCCTTGGCCGCAGCCAATTCCGGAATGTTCTTCGTGTTAACTGAGTTACCACTTGATGCCAACGTCATTCCCATGATGTCACGAGAAGAATCAATCAACATGATTGAATTCTTGAAACGTGGGTTCCATAGGTCATTCCAGGTCTTAATTTCTCCTGGCTTAACGTACTTGTCGTTGTAAACAATTCCCAGCGTTCCCCAGAAATAAGGCACTGAGTACTCGTTACCACGATCAAACGGTTGATCCATAAAACGGTCATCGTAATTGTTCAAGCCAGTCAACTTACTGTGATCAAGCTTAACCAACATGTTGGCCTTCTTCATCTTCTGAATCATGTAATCTGACGGAACCGCCAAATCATAGTGTGTTCCACCTTGTTGAATCTTAGTAAACATCGCTTCATTTGAGTCGAATGTCTCATAATCCACTTTGTAACCAGTCTCATTTTGGAACTTCTTAATCAAAGTTGGGTCGATGTAATCTCCCCAATTGTAAATCGTTAGGGTCTTATTAGCGCCTGACTTCAAGCCAGACTCAGCCGACTTTTGCAATGCTAGGTTGATACCAAATAACAAAGCGACTGCGGCCAGAATAATCCCGGTTAACCATGCTAATCTCTTCATTATTGATGTACCACCATTCCCGCTGCACCGCCACGCTTCTTCTTACTTGACTTCATACTGTAGTTTGAAATGAAGTAATAGATTGTGACCAAAAGCAAAGACAACAAGAACATCAAGGCTGACAAGGCGTTAATTGACAAGTCAATTCCTTGACGTGCACGTGAGTAAATTTCAACTGACAACGTTGAGAATCCGTTTCCAGTAACGAAGAACGTTACCGCGAAATCATCAAGTGAATACGTGATGGCCATGAAGAACCCAGCCAAAATACCAGGCCAAGCATATGGCAAAACAACACGTGACAACACTTGATAGTTAGACGCACCCAAGTCACGGGCCGCGTCAATCAACGCTGGGTTCATTTCGTTCAAACGTGGCAAGACCATCAACACAACAATCGGAATTGAGAATGCGATGTGTGACAACACAACTGACCCAAAGCCGAGACTCATGCCAATCATCGTGAAGAAAATCAAGAAACTGGCACCAATGATAACGTCCGGTGAAACCATCAACACGTTATTCAATGATAGCAACAAATTTTTTGTTCCACGACGCTTCGTGTTGTATACACCCAAGGCACCGAACGTTCCGATTAGCGTTGCAATCACAGATGATAGCAATGCCACGATGAACGTATTAACCAAGATTTCCATCAAGCGTGTATCAGCAAACATGTCGCCGTAGTGACGCAATGAGAAGCCTTCAAAGCCACTCATGTAATCACCCTTGTTGAATGAATAGAAAATCAAATAGAAGATTGGTGCATACATCAAGATGAAGACAAACACCAAGTAAATGTATGACCACTTTTTTGGCTTATTATCCACGACGGCCTCCCTTCTTCTTACGATCACGCGTAAAGAACATTGTTGCTGCCATGGCGATAATCAAAATCACTCCGATTGTTGAACCCATTCCCCAGTTTTGTGTCACCAAGAAGTGCTCTTCAATGGCAGTACCAAGCGTAATGACGCGGTTTCCACCAATCAAACGGGTAATCATGAATAGTGATAGCGTTGGAATGAAGACCGCTTGAATACCAGCCTTCACACCGCCCATTGACATTGGAATAATGACCTTCGTCAACGTTTGCCATGGTGTCGCACCCAAATCACGGGCCGCATTAATCAAGCTGCGATCCAATTCAACCAACGAATTGAAAATTGGCATAATCATGAATGGAATTTCAATGTACGCCGCAACAATCATAAACGATGCATCTGTAAACATGATTTGGTGTGGGCCGATACCAATAAAGCTTAGGAAGTTATTCACTGTTCCTGTCTTAGAAAATAGCCCAATAAATGCATATGCCTTAAGCAATAGGTTGACCCATGTAGGCAAAATAACAAGTAACAGCCACAATTGTGCGTTCTTCAAACGGCTCATAATGTAAGCCATTGGGTATGAAATCAACAAGGTAATTGCCGTCACAACGAAGGCAAAAAATACCGAGTTAAACGTCATACGAAGATACGTCCCTGAACTAAAGTAGGTCGCATAATTGTCGAACGTGAAGTGTCCATAAATGTTTCCAAATGATTGGATAACCAATAGGACAACTGGCGCAATGACAAAGAGAACGAGCCACAAGTAGTACGGAACCGTGTAGCTGATTGTTCCCTTATTCTTCATTTGCAGCTCCTTCTTCCTCTTCAGTATCCTCATATTGCTCCAAACGAGCATCGAAGTCTTCTTCAGATTCGTTCAAACGCATGATGTGAATATCTTCTGGGTCAAAGTACAAACCACGACGTTCACCGATAACAGCTGGGTTCGTCGCTTGAATTTGCCACTCGTTTTGGTCATCATCGTAAGCCGTAATTTCGTAGTAATCACCACGGAATGATTGGTCATCAATCGTTACGACCAACTTACCTTCTTCTTCAGACACCAAGTCCAAATCTTCCGGTCGCAAAACAACTTCAACTTGTTCGTTAGGACGCATACCACCATCGACGTTTTCAAATTCCTTACCGGCAAATGAAACCAAGTAGTCCTCACGCATCACACCAGGCACGATGTTTGATTCACCAATAAAGTCCGCAACGAAGTGGTTGATTGGTTCATCATAGATATCAACTGGCGTACCGTTTTGAACAATTTCACCTTCGTTCGTCACAAAAATCCAGTCAGACATCGCCAACGCTTCTTCTTGATCGTGGGTAACGAAGATAAATGTAATGCCCAAACGCTTTTGGATTTCACGCAATTCGTATTGCATATCCTTACGCAACTTGTAGTCCAATGCTGACAATGGTTCGTCTAGCAACAAGACTTCTGGGTCGTTAGCCAACGCGCGTGCAATCGCAACACGTTGTTGTTGACCACCAGAAAGCTCTGAAATTTCACGGTCCTCATAGCCACCCAACTTGACCAATTCAAGCATTTCAGCGACCTTCGCCTTAATTTCATTCTTTGGCTTTCCCTTAATAGACATTCCAAAGGCGACGTTCTCAAATACGTTCATATTTGGGAACAATGCGTAGTTCTGGAAAACCGTATTTACACGGCGCTTTTCAGCTGGAACATCATTAATACGTTCCCCTTCAAACAGGATGTCACCTGATGACGCCTCCAAGAAACCGGCAATCAAACGCAAAATCGTTGTCTTACCTGATCCTGAAGGGCCCAATAAAGTGTAAAACTTTCCTGCTTCGATTTCTAAATCGACAGACTTCAATACGACTGTATCATCGTATTGCTTAGCCACATGCTTAAATTCAATAATGGGTTGTGCCAATTACTGAGTACCACCTTTCTTTACATAAGCTTAATTTTACCAAAAATAAGGAAATTTGTATCACTTTTCCATTCCACTTAATCGTTCTGTAAACGCCATGAAGTAAAAAGCACCAGCGAGATGCCGGTGCTTACTAGTCTAATAATCAGTGTCAGATCCCATCTGTTGGAAAGCGTATTGCATAATCACCGCTGTGATAATGTTGGTGAATTCCTTCTGGGTCTTTATCTCTTCAGAAGTTGGCATCTTAACAGATTGATTATCATTACGCGTCGTTGTCAATTGCGCTTTGAAAGCAGTCTTTTTACCTGCAACTAACGCTTCTGACGCTACTTTGACTTGGTGCCCTTTATCTGCCATGGTAATAGTCAATTTAGGGTTTTCCAGGTCATCAATTGATGCTGTGATGTCTTTCCAAGTCTCCGCCTTAATCTTCATTGTCTTAGCAGTTTCCGTTTTCTTCAATGCTCCCACAAAACTCTTATAATCGGCCTTCTTCAATGTGACTTGATAACCATCCGTCACCTTTTTGAACTTTTTCCCATCCAAGTCCGTGAACCACTTCGTCATGGTTTGTGCATCTTTTTTAACAGCTTCGGGTTCAACCTTACTGTAAGACTTATTATCGGTTTCTAACCAGGTATTCTTAAGCACTTTCGCCAACTCAGGAATGTCCGTTGCACCATCCATCTTCATGACATCACCTAAGAAACCAGCTGAGACATACGTATGCTTGGCATTCTTCTTTAAATCATACGTCGCAGTCTGACCATCCGTTTTCACATCAGCCGTAAGTGCGATATTGGCCGTCTTCTTTGCGTCTTGCAGAACTTTACCAGAGACACGCATATCGGTTTTGTCAGTCGAATTTACACTGAATTTATAGACGTTATCGTCCGACTTAAACATGCTCAGCATGTGTGACGCAAATTGTGCTTTAGCAGTATGTGTCACGCCATATCCAACACCACCCGCCACCACGGCTGCAACGATAACACCGCCTACGACAATCTTCTTATTCATACACTACTCCCCCATTCTTATGGTCATATTTTAACAGTCTAAAACAAAAAAGGATGAAGATAACTCTTACGAATTATCTTCATCCTTAATTTTCATCTTAATATTGTAAGCAGTCGCTTGTAATTAAAAATTACTCAGCGTCTGAACCCTTACCGTACTTTGAGATGATGTCATCTTGCACGTTCTTAGGAACAGCTTCGTAGTGATCGAATGCCATTTGGAACGTTCCACGTCCTTGCGTAGCTGAACGCAAAGTCGTTGCATATCCGAACATTTCTGATAGAGGAACCTTAGCGTGGATCATCATTGAGTTACCACGTTGCTCTTGTCCTTCCAACAAACCACGACGGGCTGAAACGTGACCCATTGCATCTCCCAAGTTATCCTCAGGAACAACGATGTCAACCTTCATGATTGGCTCCAAGATAACGGCACCAGCAGTCTTTGCAGCTTCCTTCAAAGCCAATGATGCGGCAATCTTAAAGGCAGCTTCTGATGAGTCGACATCGTGGTATGAACCATCGTACAACTTAGCCTTCAAGTCAACCAATGGGAATCCAGCCAAAGGACCATTGTTCAATGAGTCCTTCAAACCAGCTTCAACTGAAGGGATGTATTCACGAGGAACCACACCACCAACGATGGCATCTTCAAACTCGAATCCAGCACCTTCTTCGTTTGGTGAGAATTCAATCCAAACGTCACCGTATTGTCCCTTACCACCTGATTGGCGCTTAAAGTAACCACGGGCTTGAACAGTTTGCGTAAATGCTTCACGGTAAGCAACTTGTGGCGCACCAACAGTAGCTTCAACGTTAAATTCACGACGCAAACGGTCAACGATGATGTCCAAGTGCAACTCACCCATTCCTGAGATCAACGTGTCACCAGTTTCTGGGTTCGTCTCAGCACGGAATGATGGGTCTTCTTCAGCCAACTTTTGCAAAGCAGTTGACATCTTGTCTTGGTCAGCCTTCGTCTTTGGCTCGATAGCCAATTGGATAACTGGGTCAGGGAACTCCATTGACTCCAAGATCAATGGGTGATCCGTAGCAGTCAATGAGTCACCAGTAGTCGTATCCTTCAAACCGATCAAAGCAGCGATATCACCTGAGAACACTTCTTCGATTTCAGTACGGTTCGTAGCGTGCATTTGTAGCAAACGACCAACACGCTCACGCTTTCCCTTAGACGTGTTCAAAACGTATGAACCTGACTCCAAAGTACCAGTGTAAACACGAACGAAAGTCAAACGACCAACGAATGGGTCCGTCATAACCTTAAATGCCAAAGCCGCAAATGGCTTGTCATCGTCGGCAATCAAGTCAACTTCTTCGTCAGTATCTGGGTCCGTAGCAACATAAGGCTTAACATCCAATGGTGATGGCAAGTAGTCAACAACCGCGTCAAGCATCATTTGCACACCCTTATCCTTGTAGGCAGAACCTGCAAGAACTGGGTAGAATTGCAATGAAATCGTTGCACGACGGATAGCAGCCTTCAATTCAGCTTCTGAAATCTCTTCTCCGCCCAAGTACTTGTCCATGATTTCGTCATCAACATCAGCGATGGCTTCAACCAATTCGTTGTACTTCTCTTCTGCCAATTCAGCGTAGTCAGCAGGGATTTCGCGCTTCTCCCACTTCTCACCCAAATCATCGATTGGGTACAAAGCAACCTTTTCGATCAAGTCGATGATGGCCTCAAAGTCATCTTCGGCACCGATTGGCCATTGAACAGCCTTTGCGTTAGCGTCCAAACGTGACTTCAATGAGTCAACTGACATTTGGAAGTCAGCACCCATCTTGTCCATCTTGTTAACAAAGACGATACGAGGTACTTCGTACGTCTCGGCTTGACGCCAAACAGTTTCAGTTTGTGGCTCAACACCGGCAGCACCGTCAAGAACGGCTACGGCTCCGTCAAGAACACGCAATGAACGCTCAACTTCGATAGTGAAGTCCACGTGTCCTGGAGTGTCGATGATGTTAACACGGAATGGTTCCTTGTCGTATTGGTCGTGGAATCCACGCCAAACAGCAGTCGTGGCAGCAGATTGGATCGTGATTCCACGTTCCTTTTCTTGCTCCATGAAGTCCATTTGTGAAGCTCCGTCGTGAGTCTCACCAATCTTGTGGATCTTACCAGTGTAGTACAAAATACGCTCAGTCGTCGTCGTCTTACCGGCGTCGATGTGCGCCATGATACCAATGTTACGAGTACGTAGCAATGGGTATTCACGCTTGTTAGCCATGAGTATTTCTCCTTGAAATTCTATTACATCCAACACAATGTTAATGCGTTAGTACTATTATACCGTATATTCGCAAAAAATGGCTATAGTCTTCACAGACTGTAGCCATCAATTGGTTATTACCAACGGTAGTGTGCGAAGGCACGGTTGGCTTCAGCCATCTTGTGCGTGTCTTCACGCTTCTTAACAGATGCACCAGTGTTGTTGGCAGCATCCATGATTTCCTTGGCCAAACGCTCATCCATCGTGTGCTCACCGCGAGCGCGTGAGTATTGCACCAACCAGCGCAATCCCAACGTTACACGACGTTCTGGACGAACTTCGACAGGAACTTGGTAGTTAGATCCACCGATACGGCGAGCCTTAACTTCCAATACAGGCATGATGTTGTTCAAAGCTTCTTCGAACACAGCCAATGGCTCTTGACCAGTAGCTTCCTTGATACGATCAAAAGCTTCGTACAAGATAGTTGAAGCAGTTCCGCGCTTTCCATCAAGCATCAAACGGTTGATCAAACGTGAAACAAGCTTTGAGTTGTAAATTGGATCAGGCAGAACTTCAGCCTGCTTAGTGTAACCCTTACGTGGCATTATTAATGTCCTCCCTTAATTACTTCTTCTTAGGACGCTTTGCGCCGTACTTTGAACGTGATTGCATACGACCGTCAACACCGGCAGTATCCAAAGCACCACGGATGATGTGGTAACGAACTCCAGGCAAGTCCTTTACACGTCCACCACGGATCAAAACAACTGAGTGTTCTTGCAAGTTGTGGCCGATTCCAGGAATGTATGCCGTAACTTCGATCAAGTTTGAAAGACGCACACGGGCGTACTTACGCAAAGCTGAGTTAGGCTTCTTAGGAGTCATCGTTCCGACACGAGTTGCAACACCGCGCTTTTGTGGTGAAGAAACGTTAGTCGTCTTCTTTGATTGTGAGTTGTAACCGAAGTTCAAAGCTGGTGACTTTGACTTCGTGCTCTTTGACTTACGAGGCTTACGAACCAATTGGTTAATAGTAGGCATGTCTAAGAGTCCCCTTTCAATTTTCTATATAGTGTGTAGTCCACATTTCCAGGCGTGTCATTTAATAACCAATCTGAAAACGTAGCTGAATGGTACTTCTCGTTCACGAGTTCAGCACGTCGCGTAACACGCAAACACCCTGCTCACTAAAAGCACAAGTAATAATATAACACTGCATTCACGATTATGCAACCCTTTTTACCAATTAAAAATGCCTATATATAGGCATTCAGTTTGCAAACAATTCCGGGCGTGTCATTTTTGGAAAATCCGCTGTTTTCAAGCTCTTTCTTACTATAAAACAATGGAGGATTATCAATGTCGATCTACGACCTGCCCTTTATTATCGCACTTTGTTCACTAACTGTTCAAGATTTGAAACAGTGTCTAATCGATTCAAGATTATTAGCCCCAGCATTCTTATTGGGTGTTACACATCATGATTCGCATCCGGTTACTGCATTTATTATCTATGTTTGTGCCTTAATAATAAATCACCATTACCGTGAAAAGTTTCTCGGCAATGGTGATCTAGATGTTATTTTTGTTGGTGCTCTTCATTTATCACCAGATCAACTACCTTTATGGCTCACAATCAGCTGTGGCCTTCATTTACCCATTAGTTTGTGGCAGCCAACTAAGCCATTACCCTTCTTACCAGCCTTAACCGTTGGTTTCCTGCTGTTAGAAGTAATCCGCCAATACGGGGTGTTGACGTGTTAATAATGCGTCCACCGGTTCAAATTCTTCTGGTGTGTTCGTTCGCAACTCGCCGGTTAATAGCAAACTAGACAATCGTTTGTACCCCAGCAACCATTGTGTGAATGCTTGAATGCTACCCGACAATTGCGGTGCCTCAGTTTGAACAACACGTTCTAATGTGCCGCCACGTAGTTCAAAGCGTCCACCATTCCACGGCGCAGTTTCATCTTGAACATCAAACGCAACCGTCTCCGGCACATCTAGCTCCAGAACTTGGCACAACGCTTCCAAGTTCACAATACGCGCTTGCATATACGGCTTAACGACCGCTTGATATTTAGGTTCGGTCATCAATTGTGCAACCGGCACTGCTGTGACGTCAGCTGTTGGTGCCTCGTAAGTAAACACTTCAAACGACCCCGCATGGCTGCCAATGAAGCGAGTCAGGCCTAGTAAAGCTTCCGTGGTTAGTACGACCCACTCACGAATAACGAATGTCATCTCGCGGAACTCATACATGACATAACCTTGCGCCACACCCTCTTCATCTCGATAGATAGCGAACTTCGTCTGTGGCGTTTTCATGCTGAAGTAATAGCGCCACCACCAGTCCTCGCGAGCAATTGCCCCGTAATTGAAGACATCTGCCTGTCGATAGACAAGTTTCATTGGCTCGAGCGCTCGCTCAAACGGTAATCTTTCCACAACACCAGGTGTTCGCTTACCTTGTGGAAAATCATCTGCACGCCATGTGATATCTGCATGATCAAAAACCTGGGCATAACCAAAACGACCATAGAACCCATACGAAAACGGCGCTAAGTAACTTATCACCTCACCTGCATCATACGAATCTTGCAGTGATTGCATCATTAGCCGCGATGCAGCCCCGTTACCTCGGTATTCGGGATAACTAGCCACATTGCCGATACCGTTACCGGCAATTTCCCGGTGCCCAAGACGGACACTAAACGGAATCCGGGTTACTTGGCTGGTCAATTGATTATTGTCATCAAATTCTCCATATACGGTTGTTTGCTTGAAAAATTCTGCTAAAGCGTCACGTCCCCCACGTGGCTCCTTATGAAATGCATACCGATAAAGCTCATACACGGCGTCAAAGTAAGCCGCTTCTAGAATAACTGGTTGTCCCATAAAGTATTCCCCCTATACTTATTCGCCATTATCGTATCACACTTAGCTGTCCAAATCTTGCTTCACCCATGCAAACAAAAAAACGCACCTCGAACCCTAAAGTTCAAAGTGCGTTTTACTAAGCATTAAACCAATGCCAACAACTCAGCCTTCTTTGCAGAAGCTGGGAAGTCGATACCGTTAGCTGACAAGTAAGCCTTGATTTCAGCAACAGTGTTCTTGTCTGAAGGCTTCTCTGATGAA
Organism: Weissella confusa; assembly: GCA_001436895.1. GTDB lineage: Bacteria > Bacillota > Bacilli > Lactobacillales > Lactobacillaceae > Weissella > Weissella confusa. The sequence goes on along the minus strand of JQAY01000005.1, from coordinate 106,163 downwards.
GCAACCTTCTTAGCAGCCTTAGGAGCAGCGGCGTTAATCTTAACACCCTTTTCTGAAGTAGCTGCTGAAGCTTCGCGAACAACTTGACCGTTGTCTGCCAAAGCCTTCTTAGCTGCGTCTGCCAAAGCTGAGAAAGCTTCGAAGTCAGAAACAGCCAAGTCTGCCAACATCTTACGGTTCAAAGTTGAACCCATCAATGACAAACCGTTCATGAAACGTGAGTATGACAATCCGTTCATACGTGCTGCAGCGTTAATACGTGCAATCCACAACTTACGGAAGTTGCGCTTCGTTTGCTTACGGTCACGGAATGCATAGAACCATGACTTCCAAACTTGTTGCTTAGCAACCTTGTAGTTGATGTGACGTTGACCACGGTAACCCTTGGCCAACTTGATCATCTTCTTGCGACGTGCGCGCGTAACAGTACCACCCTTAACTCGCATGGGTATTTCCTCCAGTAATTTCTATAATTTCTAATTCAGAACCGATGAATAATTTAAAGTTAAAACTTCAAATTAACGGCTCAACATGTGAACGTAAGTCTTCAACGTCGTGTTGTTCATCATTGAAGTTCCACGTAGTTGACGGCGTTGCTTCTTAGTCTTACCGTGGAAACGGTGTGACGTAAAGGCGTTACCTGACTTCAAACCACCGTTAGCAGTCTTCTTGAAACGCTTTGCTGAAGCGCGGTGTGTCTTAAACTTAGGCATTGATATGTCCTCCAAACTTGGTTTAATTACTTAGTTTCCTTGGGTGCAAGCACCATAAACATGCTGCGCCCTTCCATCTTTGCTCTAGATTCAACTTTTGCAATCTCCTCTAGATCAGTTGCAAATCGGTCCATCACTTCACGCCCGATTTCCTTGTGCGTGATAGCACGACCGCGGAAACGGATTGAAACCTTGACCTTGTTACCCTTCTCCAAGAACTTAACAGCGTTCTTCTTCTTGGTGTTAAAGTCGTTGTCATCAATCGTTGGGCTCAAGCGAACTTCCTTGATGCTGACGATTTTTTGGTTCTTACGTTGTTCGCGTTGCTTCTTTTGACTATCGAAACGGAACTTTCCGTAATCCATAATCTTAGCAACTGGTGGCTTGGCATTAGCTTGAACCAATACCAAATCCAACTCTTGCTCGTCGGCGATTGCTTGCGCTTCCGCCTTAGGCATAATTCCTTGGTCACCGTCATCGGTGATCAAGCGAACTTCACGAGCTCGAATGCGATCATTAATTAAATCTTGTTGTTGTTGTGGTTGGCGCGCGTTTGCTATGGTCCTTACCTCCGAAAAAACTTGAAATAAAGTAAAAGCGGATTATCGCGACACACGATAACCCGCCATTCATCATCAATCAATAATGAGTGATTTACCCGATGAGGTAAACTCATCAAGGTGAACAACGGGGTCGCTGTTACTTTATTTCTCTAACAGTTAAATAGTATATAACCTTATTCTCCAAGAGTCAAGGCTTTGTTCAAAATTCCGTTAATAAACTTTCGTGATGAATCATCCGTAAAGTCGTGAGCCAATTGTAGGGCCTCGTTAACGGCAATCTTGGCTGGCGTTTCAGTGTACTTTACTTCATACAATGCCAAACGCATCAATACGATGTCGGCCAAGTTTAGACGATCAAGCGTCCAACCATCAGCCAAGTGTTCTGAAATCGTCAAGTCGAACTCATCTTGGTGGTCAATGATGCCATTAACCATGTCCAACAAGTCCGTTGGCAATTCGTCTTCCCAAGTAATTTCTGGATCACCATCAAGTACTTGTTGGACAACTGCCTCGACTTCCGCATCAGGATTCATTGCCAATCCAAATACAGATTGGAATGCGGCTTGTCGCAATTGGTGTCGGTTCAATGTTGCCATTATGCTTCAGTTCCTTCCGTCTCATTGTCATCACCAAACAAGTTGTTTGGATCAACAGTCAACGTTGGCTTCGTTGAAACAACACCTTGGATGTGCACGTTTACCATCGTTACTTGCAATTCAGTCATTGCAGCAACTTGTGACGTTACACGTTCTTGGATTGCGTGGGCAACCTTAGGTACGCTAACACCGTAGTTCAAGTAAACGTATACGTCGACTTCCAATCCATCCTCGCCTTGCTTCAATTCAACACCCTTTCCGTGAACACGGCGACCGAATGCTTCTTGAGCACGTTCTGAGAATGAACCACGCAAGCGAGCAACACCCTCAACTTCTTGGGCTGCAAGCCCAGCAATGATTTCAAGAACACGTACGTTAACACGTGTTTCGCCTGAAATATCGCTTGGGTGCGTCAATACAATGGTTTCTTCTGCCATGGAACTTTCCTCCTTCAAAATGAAAGCGCCGGCCGGCTGCCGGTCGGCGCTTTCAACAGTATATTTATTATACCTGATTTTACTTGTAAAAACTAGGCACGTGACGTGTATGATCCACCGTTGTCAGTGTTAACAACCAACTTGTCACCTTCGTTGATGAAGTCAGGAACAGTGATAACCAATCCAGTTTCCATCGTTGCAGGCTTACCACCACCGTTAGCAGTAGCTCCCTTGATACCTGGTTGCGTTTCCTTAACAGTCAACTCAACAGTCTTTGGCAATTCAACGTCCAAGATTTCACCCTCGTAAGTAGTGATCTTAACGTTCATGTTTTCCAACAAGAACTTCAAAGCGTCTTGGATCTTGTCATCAGGAATTGAAACTTGTTCGTAAGTTTCGTTGTCCATGAAGACGTGTTGGTCACCTTCAGCATACAAGTATTGCATTTCAGTCGTCTCGATGTTTGCAGTTTCAAACTTGTCACCAGGACGGAAAGTGATTTCGTTAACAGCACCCGTACGCAAGTTCTTCAACTTTGAACGCACAAAGGCTGCTCCCTTACCAGGCTTAACGTGTTGGAACTCCAACACGCGCCAGATTGATTGGTTGTACTCGATCGTCAAACCAGTCTTCAAGTCATTCATACCAATAGTTGCCATGATTGAATTCTCCTAGATTTATGTCTTTCTGAATTATATTAGCAGAGTTTTTGTCTAAAAACTAGTATTGCGTGCTTTTTTGTTCGGAAAAATGTTGTGTTGCGCTTAGTTTCCGCCCTAAACAAAAAACGAAGAACCACAACTGCAGTTCTCCGTCATTAACTTCTATCTTACAAACGTGCCTTCAATTCAGCCGTCAACTCTTCGTAGCCTGGCTTACCCAACAAACCAAACATGTTGCGCTTGTAGGCCTCAACACCTGGTTGGTCAAATGGGTTAATACCATTCAAGTAACCAGCAATGGCAACAGCTACCTCAAAGAAGTAGATAGCTTGTCCCAAAGCAAATTCGTTTTGCTTGTCCAACTCAACGATCATGTTAGGTACACCACCGTCAACGTGGGCCAACAACGTTCCTTCTGAAGCCGTACGGTTAACGTAGCTCATCTTCTCGCCTTGCAAGTAACCCAAACCGTCATCAGCGTCCATTTCTGGAATCACAACGTCCGTTACTGGCTCAGTTACACGGAACAACGTCTCAAACAAGTTGCGACGACCATCTTGGATGTATTGTCCGAAACTGTGCAAGTCCGTTGAGAAGTTTCCGGTAGCTGGGAAGATACCCTTGCCATCCTTACCTTCTGACTCACCTTGCAATTGCTTCCACCATTCACCAAATTGTACCAATGTTGGATCGTAGTTAATCAACAATTCTGTTGTATAACCCTTGCGGTACAAGATGTTACGGTAAGCCGCATATTGGTAAGCTGGGTTCTTCGTCAAATCAGCATCAGCGTATTCAGCTTCACCAGCTGCTGCTCCAGCCATCAATTGTTCAATGTCACCACCAGCAGTCGCGATTGGCAACAAACCAACAGCCGTCAAAACTGAGAAGCGACCACCAACACCATCAGGCACAACAAACTCTTCGTAGCCTTCCGTGTCAGCCAACGTCTTCAAAGCACCACGCTTTGCGTCAGTCGTGGCGTAGATGCGCTCGCGAGCTCCTTCAACACCATACTTTTCTTCCAGCATTTGCTTGAATACACGGAATGCAATCGCTGGCTCAGTCGTCGTACCTGACTTTGAAATCACGTTAACTGAGAAATCGCGGTCGCCGATAACCTTGATCAAACTGTTCAAGTAAGCCGGCGCAATTGAGTTTCCGGCAAACAAAACTTGTGGGAAGTCGCGTTGCTCATCTGGCAAGTAGTTGTTGAAGTATTCATTCAAGAAATCAATTGCCGCACGGGCACCCAAGTATGAACCCCCGATTCCAATAACAACCAAAACCTTTGAGTCTGATTGGATTTTCTTTGCTGCTGCTTGAATACGGGCAAACTCATCCTTGTCGTATTCAGTTGGCAAGTGAAGCCAGTCAGTGTAGGCTGATCCAGCCCCAGTTCCCTTACGTAGCATTTCATCCGCAACCGTAACCATTGGTTGCATCATAGCTAACTCTTGCTCCCCAACGAATTGGGCTAACTTTGATGTATCAAACTTCAATGTCGTCATTGTAAATTACCTCATTCCCCATTAATAACTTTTGGTATAGACCAATTATACCACTTCCCAAAAAATCTTGAAAGCGGTTTCGGCAATATCGCCTGTTTGTTTTTGAACGTTTCGCCAAATAATCTTTAGACGTAAAAAATAACGGGCACCCGTCAAACGAATGCCCGTTATGTGGATTACAAATTCTTAAATGCGTATGTCGTTGTGTATGAACGCTTCTCGCCGGCTGGCAAGACAATATCACCAAACTCAGGGTGGTGAATAGCATCTGACAACGTTTGCGCTTCCAAGGCCACCGCGTTGTATGGGTTAGCTTCGAACCAATCCAAATCACCTTCGTGGTCAGCAACAGCTGGGTTCGTGATGAAGAAGATAACTGCATTACGGTCAGTCGTCATTTCAATTGCACGACCTGACTTCTCGTCCGTCACGATTGCTGATGGTGTACCAGCTTCGTAAACCAACTCAAAAGCATCGTCAAACTTAGCATCATATGCACCGTTCATCTCAGCAATCTTGTCACCAATCTTAGCCGGTGTTTGGAAGTCGAATGGCGTACCAGCCGTCTCCAACAACTTACCCGTAGGAATTTGATCCTCACGGAATTCCAAGTGACGTGGTGACTTCAATTGCAACGTCAACTCACGCGCATCCGTATCAATCCCGGCTGGGTTGAAGTATGCGTGGCTTGTTGGGTTGTACAACGTGTCTTCGTCAGACTCAGCTGAGAAGTCCAAACGTACTTCATCGTCGTCCGTGAATGTGTACGTCAATGATGTTGGCATTGTACCAGGGAAGTTATCATCAGCTTCCGTCATCGTTGTCGTAAACGTCACTGAACCAGCGGCCTCATCAACCGTGAAGTCCCAGTTACGCGTTGCAAAGTTGTCTTCACCACCGTGCAAAGCGTTCTTACCTTCATTGGCCTTCAAATTGACCGTCTTACCGTTCAACTCAAATGAAGCACCGTCAATACGACCAGCCACACGGCCAATCGCGTTACCCAAGAAGTAAGCGTGGTCCCAGTAGCCTTGTGCGTCCTTGTAAGCCAAAACTAGTTCATCACCAGCCTTAGTTTGCAAGAATTGCCATGAGGCTCCCCAAGAAACCAAACCAAGCTTGTGGCCATTAGCATTCTCAATAACCACTTGCTTTACAACTTCACCGTTAGGCATTGTGCCCAAATCATTTACTGTAATCGTCATTTTACTGTTGTCCTTTTCATGATGTCGGCTCACAGTCTCAAAAACTTATCTCGTGAATATTTTATCATACTGAAGCCCGACATTCCGACTAAATTTCTAATTCAAGGTCTATACCAACTGGCATTAATCCTCATGATTAACGCGCATCAACAAATGGTACAACGCACCAAACAAGTTTGCATCATTACCAAAACGGGCTGGTAGAATTTCCGGCGTTGTAAAACCGTCACGAACTTGTGGGCGGCGCGCTACCAATTCTTCGTATGATTCACGAATAGTTTGGACCACAATTGGTTGCGCTGTGATACCCCCGCCAATCACGAAACGTTCCAAATCAACTACTGCTTGGATGTTGAGTAGCATCAATGCCAGGTCATCTGTATAACGCTTAAAGACATCCCATGCTGGTCCGTCATGCTTATTAATCAACTCAAATACAGCTCGGCCATCCTTCTTGTCTGGCAAATCATAGATGGTCGCAATCGTTGAAACCATTTGAACTGCAGAGCCAACAACGCCGTATGAGTCCGTGTCAAAGCGTGCCTCACCACGATGCATAAAGCTTAATTCACCAGCTTGGAAGTGCGTACCCGTGTGCAAACGGCCGTTCAAAATCAAACCACCACCAACACCGGTCCCCAAAACAACTGCCGCCCCGTTATCGATACCGTTCAAGTTACCCAACCAAAGCTCCGCAAGTGCGGCTGCCTTACCATCGTTTTCGACTGCGACTGGCATATCCAATTGCAGCTCATCAACTAGATTCACCTTATCTAGGAATGGCAATGCGCCACCCGCATAGATGGTTTCATCTCTGTGATCAACCTTACCCGGTGCGCTAATTGCCACTCCCTTAATGCGGTAACGGTATAAATCAACAATCGTGTGAACCGCTGCGACAAATTCTGCCAAACTTTCATTCGGCGTTGCCACATCGTCCTTTTCAATCAAGTTTCCTGCATGATCTAGTACCGCATACTTGATGCGCGTACCCCCAATATCAATTGCCAAATAATCATTAGCTTCCATGTTTTATTCCCCCGAATACATGTTTGCTCTAAGCATACCTGCTAGATATGGTAGAAACCGGACAAAATTGCGAAAAAAGAACCCGTCGAGCACTATGTCCGACGGGTTCTGTTACGCTTAATTTCTTATTACAAAGTCTTCAACTTAGCAATCATGATTGCACCGATGACAACCAAGATAGCTCCGATAACAACGAAGACCATTTGACGCTTTGACTTCTTCTCACCCAATAGGTAGATGGCACCGAACGTACCAACGATGATACCAGTTTGTGACAAAGTTGAAGCCGTTGCTTGACCGATGTTAGGGTTAGCCGTTGAGATAAACATGAAGACGTTACCCAAAGCCCAAACCAAACCAGTCACGATGTTCATCCAAGTTCCCTTTTGGAACATCGTCTTACCTTCCTTCATAAAGAAGATAACGATGATGAAGGCACCCAATACTTGACCAATTGATTGTGGTCCAACAATGGCTGTCATGTAGTCCAAACCGTCGTGACGGTTGTGAACGGCGTTTGAGATGTAACCGATCTTGTTCAACAAGTTAGGGAACACGAAGTACATCATGTAACCAATCGTTGAAATCAAAACGGCAACCAAACCACCCTTGAAGTCGTGTTGTGGGTTAACTTCGGCTGGTGCCTTTGAATCTGGCAAAGCCGTAAAGATAGCACCAATCACAACTGCGGCGATGGCCAACAAACCAAACGTCCACATGCGACCAGTTGTCCACTCACCCAAAACAGCCGCAGCCATCAAAGCGTTTGAAACAATTTGTCCGGCTGTTGAAAGTGGGTTACCAACTGAAACACCCAACTTCTTGAACCCAACGAATTGTCCGGCCGTACCAACTGCCCAGAACAAACCTGAAACGAATCCGACAATCCAGATGCGTGGGTTAAAGGCAAACTCCATACCAGCTTGTGGGACAACAAACAATCCCAACGTCAATATTCCAAAGACGAAGGCACCGAACGTCATTCCCAACGTTCCTTGTGCAGCAGTACCACCCATCTTAGTCGTAACAAGTCCCGTTGACCCCCAGGCCAACGCAGGAATAAGTGCAATCAAAATTGACATAGCAAAATTTCCTTCACAATCTTAAATATTTTTAGTTTATTTATCAACGAGATTTAGAATAACATAATGAAAACGTTTACACAACACTTTTTACTAACTTTTTTGAAACGCTTTCAAAAAAATGTAACCGCTACCAATTAAACTATAGCTAGAGTCCAGTATTTAAAAGACTTTAGCGCTATCTCGATATCAACCTAACAAATTATAAGACAATCGTTTTCAAGTACAACAAAAAAGTCCCCGTTACCGGAGACTTTAAGTCTTAATTATGAAGATTAGTCGTTTTTCTTTTGCTCATCAGGAATGATGACGTGGAATGATGTGCCGACACCTGGTTGTGATTCAACCGAAATTTGACCATCGTGCACTTCAATCAATTGACGAATAATCGCCATCCCCAAACCAGACTCACCCTTCTTCGTACGAGATGGATCTGCCTTGTAGTAACGCTCCCAAATCTTGTTAACTTGGTCTTCGGTCATTCCGATACCCGTATCAGAAATCTTGAAGTGCGCTTCGCCAGCTTCACGCCAAGCATCAATTGTAATCAATCCATTCTCAGTAAACTGAATGGCGTTGTTCACAATATTAAAGATGATTTGAATAAAGCGGTCTTGGTCAGCGAATACTGGCACTGCCGTCTTAGCGTGCAGCTTGATTTCATCACCAGCTAAATCAGACTTACCAGCCAACTGGTCAATCAAGTTTGAAATCACTGGTACTGAATCAAATTCCTTCTTCTTCAAGACAACCTTGTTCTGACGCAAACGCTCATAGTCCAAGTTATCCTTAACCAAACGCGTCAAACGGTCGGCTTCGGCCTTGATCAAGTCATATGAGTGCATCTTTTCATCTTCAGGAATAACCCCGTATTGCAATCCTTCGACGATTCCTGAAATGGTCGTCAACGGCGTACGCATCTCGTGAGACGCATTGGCCATGAATTCCTTACGACGTTCTTCTTGCTCTTCGATTTCACGTTCTTGTTCGGCCAATGACTTGGTCATGACGTTAACGTCTTCCGCCAAAGCCCCGATTTCATCGTGACGATGCATGTTAACAGCCGCGGTATAATCACCACCCGCAACACGACGCGTCACTAACTGAATCAAACGCAAACGGTTAACAATCAATTGTGACAAAATGAAACTCAACATAACCGCGACGACAACTGATACCAAGAAGGCAATCAGCAAGTTTTTACGCAGCATGTCCATGTTGTCTGCCACAGTCGATACATTCGCGCGGGTAACAACCACCGCAATCAGTTTATTCTGATTGTCGAAGAATGGTTTCATCACATCCATCGTATTCGCTGCCGAATTATCTGCTGGATTAGCTTGCTTAGCCCCACGTTTTTGAATGATTTTATGTTGCTTTAATTGTGCCCACTCTGCATCGGTAACGTTAGCAGTCTCCTTAGCTTGTGTCTCAGGATAAACCAACTTACGTTCATCGTTGTAGAGCGTAAAACTAATATTTTGTTGTTCTAGCAATGACGCATCCGTTTCCAGTCCCTTCGTATCGAAGTAGGCAAAGGAACCGTCATCAGCCTTGAAGCGCATCGCCTCTTCAGCCACGGCAACCGCATAACGATTCAATTGATGATAAGTATTATCTTCAATCATCTTCGTCGTAAACTGCGTAAACAAAATGCCGACAATTACCAGAGTAGCCATGATGACCGTAAAGAAGGCCAACATTTGCTGGTACATCATTTTCATGTTGTTTTACCAAAAAACCACGCCAGGATGACGTGGTGATCTTTCGTTAATCTCTCTTATATTCTCTTCAAACTAGCTTAGGCCTTAGCAGAAGCTTCTGCCTCTTCATCAGCGGCAACGTTTGAATCGTCGAACTTATATCCAACACCCCAAACGGTTTGGATAACTTGAGGACCAACCTTTTCGATCTTTTGACGCAACTTCTTAACGTGCGCATCAACCGTACGCTCGTCACCAAAGTACTCGTAGTCCCATACCAATTGCAACAATTGCTCACGTGAGAACACTTGACGTTGCTTCTTAGCCAAGACACGCAACAAGTCGAATTCCTTTGGCGTCAAATCTTGAATCAAGTGACCATTCAAGTAAGCTTCACGCGTGTTTGAGTTCAACTTGAACGTACGTGTTTGTACGTCAAAGTCTTCGTGCACAGCTGGTTCTGAAGATGCTGGTTGACCAGCAGTCTCTGAACGACGGTGCAAAGCCTTGATACCTGCAATCAAAGTGATTGGGCTGAATGGCTTCGTTACGTAGTCGTCAGCTCCCATTTCCAAACCAAGCACTTGGTCTGATTCTGAATCACGCGCCGTCAACATGATGATTGGCACATACTTTGATACTTCACGAATCTTAACTGCAACTTGCATACCATCCAAACCAGGCAAGTTCAAATCCAAGATAACCATGTCCCATGACTCTGGATCTTCATTAAACATCGTCACAGCATCGTTACCATCGTATGCGTAGTGAGCGTCCCAGTTTTCCTTCTTAAAGAACATGCCCATCATTTCTGAAACGGACGTGTTATCCTCGACCATCAAAAGTTTCATATTCTTATTCCCCGTCTTAATAGTTTTTACAAAATCAATTCTTTATTTGTACACCTAACACAATAACAAAAGAAAAGCGATTATTGGGCGTTTTTCACAGAACGTCTACAAAATCTGGCGACTATTCTAAAAAACTTCACATCTTTTAAACCACTTACACGCGGATAGCTATTTTTTTATCACAGCCGTCCACAGTCCTTTATACCGTATATTATACAACGTAAATACGGAATACTTCACTCTTACTTAAAAAAAGCGGTGCAAATCCGGTACGCTCCGATGTTTCGGATATACAATTCGCATTACCTGAAGAAAGGGCGTGTTTTCTATGATGAACACGCCCTTTCAATGAATGTTGTTATTTAACTATGATAATTGTGTCTGAGATGTTTCTGTTATCAATTGTTGAACACGGCGCATTGCTTGGCGGTCATGTCCCACATGATTGTCCAATGTTTGCTGTAATTCGTTCGCAAATGCCACAATTGCCAAATGATTGGCGGCGCGCGTCACCGCTGAATAAATCAGGTTTGTCGTAATGAATTTTGAAATCATTGGCAAAACAACAATCACATTATCCAATGTAAATCCCTGAATTTTATGAATCGTCGTCGCATACCCCAGGTAGAGGTTTTCACGGACGCTGACCAGCTTAGGCCCGTAAGAAAATGGATTAAACCCAGTCTGACTCGTTTCGTTCAAATCCGCCAAAATTGGATCAGCCGTATCAACCGTTTGAACCAATACCATGTCATAATCCGGCATGACATCAACCACCGTGATGCGGTCTCCACCACGCATACGAACCTTCTCACGTGCCCCACTGGCTTGATTCGTGACATACACCGTTTGCATAACTTGCACACGGTCACCCGGATACAGCGTTAAGTCATCGCGCACCCACAAGCCAACTTCAGTGCGTAACACCGGTGTTGCCACCAATGCGTTTTGCACGGCTGCATTAATCAAACGACGTAGTTCATTTGTTGGTACCAAGATAACCGTTTCGTTTTCCGGTTCGGCAATCAACGCTCGCTTTACCGTCTCAACCACCTGCAATAGCGCCGTTTCACTCATTGGCGCAAACGTATAAGGTCGCGTCAAAAAGACCTCTGGCAACACCTCAGCGGGTATCAATTCATCTGGGGCCACAATCGTACTTGAGTCACCATCCAAAATCGCATTAGCGACGGTTGCAATGATTGGTGAATTGGCACGCTTGATTTGTTGTAAGACTGGTGTGCGGTTCGCTAGTCCAGCCAATACCAAGGCATTCAGCATTGGTACCGGGTCGTTTTCAACAGATGGCAACTGATTTGGGTCACCCACCAACAAGATTTGCGACCCTGTCGCCAGTCCATACAAAATGGCATCAATTAGGGCCCTGACATTTGAAGCAAACGCCTCATCCACAATCATTAAATCGTACGTTGGGTAACGGGCTGCGCGTTCTGGGTCATCAAAGAAATGTCCTAAGCGTGCAATTTCAGTCATCGCTTCGTGATTACGGTACGTAAAACTTGTCGCCGTCGCAATCGTCACGTGATCAACCGGCTTCAACAGATATTCTGGTTCATGTTCGTCCAACAAATCACCAATCGCCCTTTCAACCAGACCACGCGCATTCGTCGCAGCTGCGTGTGTTGGCGTAATCAAAATCGTATTCACATCGCCTTGCTGAGCCAAACGAATCAATCGGGCCATCATGTAGGACTTACCTGACCCAGCACGCCCAGTCACAATCTGGATCGGCGTTGGCGTGTCCGCAATATCCTGCCAGACCTCATGCTGTCCAGCCGTCAACGTGTCGTCGGCCAACATCCCCGCAATCAACTGTTGCATCACAGCGGGCACATCATGTGGTTGTTGCAACATTTCAAGCAATGCCAACAACCATTGATCATAATCTTGCTGATTTTGTAGCTCTGGTGGTAGTTTTTCGAAAATCTCGTGGGCGAACGCCTTCATTTCCGATTCCGGGGTGTGCGCCATTAAATTTGCAAAACTATTCTTTTCATAAATCTGTTCTGGTAACTTGTGCCGCCAGAAATACATTTCTGTTTGTTCTTCTGGAAACCGTGCCATGACCCACACCCCTTTCGTTTTTTATCCTTACTAATTATACGCAACTGCACAAAAAAACGAGCGAAACAAGTTCACTCGCTTTCCCTATTATTCTGGCAAATTAATCGTTGCTTCCGCTGGCTTCGTTTCAACCAAAACCTCACCATTGTGAATTGAATACAACATTTCGGCACGTTCGTTCAACGCATCAAACCAGTTCGTTGCGTTGAAAATCAAGAAGTTAGCTGGCTTGCCAACTTCAATACCGTATGAATCTTGCACGTGCATCGTACGGGCACCGTTCTTCGTAATGAAGCGGTATGAATTCATGATTTCTGAATACCCCATAATTTGCGTCGCGTGCAAGCCCATGTGCAAGGCATCGACCATGTTACCATTTCCCATTGGGTACCATGGATCCTTGATGTCATCCTCACCGAACGCCACGTTGATACCTTCAGCATCCAATTCCTTCACGCGCGTCAAACCGCGACGCTTTGGATACGTATCAAAACGCCCACCCAAGTACATGTTAATCAATGGGTTGGCCACAAAGTTAATGTCTGACATCTTTAGCAAACGCATCAACTTGTAAACGTAGGCATCATTGTATGACCCCATCGCCGTTGTGTGTGACGCCGTAACCTTTTCCTTCAAGCCAGTCTCCAGCGCCAACGTAGCCATCGTTTCCAAACCACGTGAAGCTGGGTCGTCGATTTCATCCGTGTGGGCATCAATCAACAAGTTGTACTTTTGTGCGACTTCAAAGGCAAAGTGCAATGATTCAACTGAGTATTCACGCGTGAACTCAAAGTGCGGAATGGCACCAATCGCATCAACGCCAAGCTCAGCTGCCTTAATCATCAATTCCTTACCACCAGGGAATGACAAAATTCCCTCTTGTGGAAAGGCAACCAATTGCAACGTCATCCAAGGCTTAACCTCTTCACGCACCTCAATCAATGCCTTCAAGGCCACCAAATCAGGGTCCGTAATATCCACGTGTGAACGAACGAACTGCAAACCGTGAGCAGCTTGAATCTTCAACGCTTGAATGGCACGTTGCTTCACATCTTCATGTGACAACGTCTTCTTGCGCTCTGACCAAATACGGATACCGTCGAACAACGTTCCCGTTTCGTTCCATTCTGGATCACCAGCCGTCATCGTTGAGTCCAAGTGAACGTGAGGATCCACGAATGGCGGAATCATCAACTTGTTAGTAGCATCGATGACTTGTTCACCTGCCTCGGGTGCCAAGTTATCTGCAATTTCTGCAAACTTGCCATCAACGATACGCACGTCCTTTGGCTCAGCTGCATTTTCAATTAACACTTGCTTGATTAGCATTTCTTTCTCTCCCTGGAAAAAATTAATGTTGTGAACTGTTAATCGAGTATACCACTTATTTCCTATCTTTTGGATTTAATTTAAAGCCGTAGAAAGTGCTGCCCTTGAAGGTTTGCTTTGCCATTTTACCGACTGCGGTATAAGCTTTTCCACGCTTTGACTTAGCTGGAAAACTAATTTCTTCGCCTGCCAACAGCTTGGTGATTTCCTCGTCCGTAAATTTGTGCCCACTCCATTCTTTAGCAAAGGTAATCTCTTCACCCTTGAACGTTCCCGTCGTTTTCTCGCTAACTTTGCGAACTGGCTTAGGCTTTGGCGCACCCAGTGTTGCCTGCAACGCTTCGGCATTTGCGACCATTATTGGCATGTCGTGTTCAACCACTTGCGTCACGGATTCAAGCAACTTGGGCACTGTCATCTTAAACTCACCAACTTCATCCATCATTTCAAATAGACGCTTAGTGATCTTCGGCGAGGCAATCCACGTGCCCTTCACCATCACCGCTGAAACATTACCAGTTTCCGTCAACGTCAGCTTACCCTTCGCCTCACGCAACATCGCCTTTTGCCCTTTGCCCATTTCAGACAAGGTTGAGACACGCGTCGCACCGGTTCCAACATTATGCTTTTCCAAATAGGCCATAATCCACTTTGTTGACGGATGTTGTGGCTTCTTATTCGCACCTTCATGCAAATAAGGGTCGGCCATTGGTCCAAGCGCACCTGCTTGGCCCTCCTCATCATCGTCATCCACACGCGTTGCCGCATATGAATCGTAGACCAACTTAAAGTTCAACTTAATAGGTAGATTGAAGGCCGTTTTAAAGTTGGGATAATCCTGCAATTCAGCTGTGACGTGGTCATACACGTAATCTTCAGCCAACATCGCCAAATAGTTCTTTGCCAACACTTCGTAAATCGCCATGGCACTGTCGCCGTACTTCTTTAAGCTCTGCACATCAGCTGGCACGTTGGTACCCGGACGGTTTGCACCGTGGGCTCCTTGCGCCTTAACGTGGGTTGGTCGTGGCTGACGATGCGTTAACAAACTCTTATCCACCCCAACCAGGTCCGCAATGCAATCCACTAATGGCAGCAACTCATTGAATTGTTCCGGTGTCACCGTCTTGTCTTCTGTACGTGGGTACGACACGACTTGGGCTTCGTACATCTTTTGATACGTTGCCAATACTTCCTTTGACGCATAACCACGTGGCGCCAACACAGCCGCCAAACCAGCCAAATCAAGCAATCGACCTGGGGCTTGCGTACGCGTCTGGTGCTTTTCGTTCACCACCGCACTGCTGTGGTATTGCGCCATATCAGCTTGTCCCTCATCCTTGGTCGCAAAGCGCCATGGAATCACGTCACCGTCCTTGGTCACGCGACCAAATACGTGACCGGCCGGGTCCTTAAACTTCACTTCATAATATGGTGTGCGGACGTAGTTTTTAATCGCTTCAAGTTGCTCATAAATCTTCCAAACAATCACCGACTTCAAACGGCCTTCACGCGCCACTACCTTGTAGCCCGCCTTCTTAGCTGAAGTCGTCGCAATACGAGTTAATTGCATTGACGCGAAATCCCAACGATTACGACTTTCACCCTTCAGGTAGGCACCGTGTTGATTTTTATCCGTGACATCAGTCAAATCACGCATGGCCACCTTAATACTCTTCGGTGATTCATCCATGAAATTGGCACGCAATACTTGGCCTTTCCAGCCAATCGCATCAATCGCTTCCCATGCCAACAAATCTCCTTCACCAGACGGATCCGTATCAGTCGCAATGACCAACGCGTCATAACCCTTCTTACTTTCGGCTTTCAGTTCATCAAGTAATTTCTTTGAGGATTCAGACTTACCAGTGCGCAGATTACGGCTACGAATATAAGTTCGTTGCCACTTAAAATCGGCCAAGTTCCATGGCATGTACTTCAACGTCCATGATTTGTATGCCTTCTGCAAATCCGGCGCCACCATTTCTTCCGGCTCCTTAAGCGTCATCACGTGACCGCGCAGGTTTGTGATATTGAAGTTATTGCCTTCAAAGCTACCAACTTTACCGCCCAACGCTTTCACGAAGTTCTGCGCCGCTGATGGCTTTTCCGTAATAATCAAATAATTAGCCATACGGACCTCCTCTTGTTTTGCATGAGTTCTATTATACGTGATATGAGGTTAGTTTTAAATTAACATTTTAAGTTTGTGTGTCGTCGCTAACCCACCGAAATAGACTAGACCCGCCGCATTTGCTTCGTGCGTAAGCACGAACACAAACCACAAATTAAAAAGCACCAGAACCCAAATTGAGTTCCAGTGCTTACTGTTTTACTTCTTAATTAGCTTCGTTGCAACGTAGTAAATCAATCCCGTCAATGCCATCGCCACGAAAGTTACACCAATCGTTTGGCTAATGATGTTCACTGACTTCAAACCGAAGTACAATCCAATTCCAACGGCCCATGAGGCAATCGCAATCCAGTTCAAACCACCGTTGTACCAGTACTTACCATCCACCTTCGTGAATTGATCAAGTGAGTATTGTCCCTTACGGATGAAGAAGAAATCAACCAAGAAGACGGCGATTTCTGGTCCCAAGAACATACCGATGTAGTCCAAGAACAAGATGAAGGCATCCAAGAATGTGGCGAACCACAATGGAATGAATGACACAAGCGTTGCGGCAATCGTTACAATCCACAAGGCTGGCGTTAGCTTTACCTTGTGCCACATGTTTGTCAAAGCAGATCCGGCGGCCATCAAGTTAACCGCGTTGGCCGTCGTTGACGTAATCACGATAACCAACAAAGCGATAATTCCCAAGCCCAACTTTGAGGCAATCGTTGATGGGTCTGAATCGTTTGGATCAAAAGCGTTGTTCATCAAGGCCGTCGCAATCGTAGCTGTCAAACCGATGAAGGCGAACCAGAACAATCCGATGTTCGCACCCAAGAATGACCAACCAGTCGCACCTGACTTACGCTTCGTGAAACGTGAGAAGTCTGATGACGCCGTTACCCAGGCCAAGTTGAAGGCGGCCAAGATATCAATGGCGGCACCTGATGAGATACGCACCTTTGCTGGTGGGTTCCAAGCGAAGATGTCAGCCAATGACACGTGTTGGAACACCACGATTGATTCCCAAAGCACGAAGATGAAAACCAACACGATTCCGATACGCTCAATCATTCGAACTGAACGCTCACCCAATGAGATTGATGCCAAGTGCAACAATGACATGATGATGATTCCGATGACCAAACCAGCCTTACCACCAGCTGTGTAGGCTTGCCAACCGAACAAGTCCTTGAAGATAACCGAAATCGAGATAGCGGCGATAAATGTATTTGCGGCGGCCCAACCAATAAATTGCACAATGTTAATGATTGATGGAATAAATGAACCACGCAAACCAAATGACGCACGCGTTAATGCCATCATTGGCAATCCCGTCTTGTAACCCATGAATGATGCCAATGCCAGCAAGGCATATGAGACCAATCCAGAAATAATCAATGTCGTTGACGCTGTGTACATACCTGCGGCGGCGATCACACCTCCGATGTACCACGTTCCGTTATTGGCATTTGCGCCCACCCATGTGGCAAACATATCCCAATTTGACATCGTACGCTTGTCGGCTGAAATCACTTCAACGCGACCGAACTGCTTTTCCATATTCCCCTCCTTGCACCTTGGTTAACCGTTTTATTAAAAATGGGCCACTCCGTAACAAAAAATGTACAGAGCGGCCCGTTAAAGTCTACAGTTATCCTTAGTGACGCGCTCTTTGGCCAGCTCTCGGCTGACAGTTAAAAGAACTATTCAAAATTTTCAACTTTGTCTACTATACGGGGTCATATAGTTCATGTCAACAGCTCATCAACTAGATTTGTTCCCAAGTAATTGACTCCAACGATGGGAAAATGTGAATCATGCGTTCGACTTGTTCGGCATCCAACCCGAGTTCAACCGCCGGCAATAGCGTACCAATCACTTGCTCAGCGTAGTCACTCATTTCAGTTGCGCCGACCAAATGATGTTGCTCATCAAAGATCAATTCGTTTTCACCAAACTGCTCATTCATGACGTTACGGTACCAGTTCTTTAAGACATCATGCGTTTCAATCTGGTACTTATCCGGAGTCGTAATTTGATCAGCTTGCAAACCAACTTTTGCAATTCGTGGCGACGTGAAAACCACTGACGGAATAACCGGATAATCAATTGGTGCCGTTGTATCGCCCGCAAACAAATGCATCAAGTACTTCGACTCGAAAATCGCTGTCGGTGTCAGCTTAGGTTGTGTTTTATCAATCACATCCCCCGCCGCATAAATATTATCAACCGTCGTTTGCAAATGATCATTCACCACAATACCGTTTTTGTTGTAAGCCACACCGACCTCATCCAATCCGAAGCCTTCCACGTTTGGAATACGACCCGTCGCGTCTAACACCCAATCAGCCGCAACTGTCACATCAGCGCCATTAGTGACAACAACTTGATTATCAACCTTCTCTGCTTTTTTCAAGCTAACATTGCGCAAGAAAGTTACCCCACGCTTCGTTAAATCAGCGATAATTTGCTCAACATAGTCTTGCTTAAAGCCTTTCAACGCTTGGTCACCATGCATGATTACCGTTACCTTTGCGCCAGCCGCATTTGCTTGCGTCGCAAATTCCATCCCGATATAACCCGCCCCAATCACAACGACCGAGGCCAGCATTTCTTCTAACGCCAAAAAGTCTTTCGAAACATGGAATAGCTCCGTCCCCTCAATCGGCAAATGATGTGACCGCAAACCAGTCGCCACCACAATTTTGTCAGTTGATAGCTGACGATCACCAACCTTGACTGTGTGACGGTCCTGTAAAATGCCGTAGCCATTAATAATTTCAATGCCGACAGCTTCCATGCGACTGATCTTTAAGTCTGGAATACCGCCAATCACGGCTTGCTTATGCTTCTGATTGGCTGCCCAATCAATGTGTGCATCTTTCACCGGCAACACATCACGCATATTTTCCAACGAACGGAGCATAGCAACTGGTGCATCTAATGTGATTTTCGGATTGCAGCCATAGTTGGAACACGTCCCGCCGATGATGCCATCCTCAATAACTGCAATGCGCTTACCGCGTTTTGCTAGCGGTATCACACCATCAAACGTTCCGTGACCAGTCCCCAAATACACAACGTCATAATCGTAATCTGCCATTTAATCGTCCCCCAAATTAAACAATTAGCATCTCTTAAACGACTACATCGTACCGCGTTTACTCCCTGAATACCAACAAAAGGCCAAGCACGCAAAACGCACTTGACCTTCGTCATTTTTTCTATTAATCCACAACTGGACGCCATTGGTGATCAATTGGCATTTCAGTTGACCAACCAATGTATTCAACATCGCCACTGCCACGTAGCCATGCCAAAACTTCATCAACCGAATGGAACGTGATGTGTCCATTGCTTGATCCAGTTGAAAGAAATTCTTTCTTGTATCCATCCCAAATCACAACGTGACCAACGCTACCGTGAGCTTGATCCACAAAGCGGAAGAAAACCGGTACATAAACGTTTTCTGGGAAATCTTGATTGTTGTACATAACTGGCGCATCGTCAGCGGCCATTGCAGCCGTTGCATACCCTGACGCACCCCCAAAGGCACCCGCCACATACGCCAAGCACATCCAAGCTTCAGCCGGTGCATCAAGATTTGGCTGAATAACTTGCTTGTATGTCTTAGTCGTTTGTTGACTTGGCGCTGCGGTACCCGGCACGTAGTTAATCTGCTTGATCTTCATTGTCTTTCCCCCGACCGAAGCAGCTACCGCCTTATTTACTGCTGCTGATGAGACAGCATTTGTTTTTGTGTCAGATGCTGTGACCGTCACACCACCCAACGAGCTTAAAGTTGCAACCAAAAGCGCAACCGCAACCTGATTCATCTTTAATCCCTGTTTACTCATAGTAATTACTATACGTCATTCACAGTTCAATACAATATCAATCAGATTTTAAGTTTTTTACAAAATTACAACAAAACAAGTTTTAATAGTTGACTAAATGCTTCCCTTAAGAATGCCCATCGCAGCCAAAAGCATCACTACAAACGTTGCCACTGATCCAAATAGCGCTAGCCACGTAATGACACGCGCAACTGTCCAAACACGGTAACCTTCATAACCTGACGTTTCCTTACGACCTTGGTACGTAAAGAAAACAATCACAGCAAAGATTGACAACACGGCCTGACCAATGACGCTTAACCATTGGACAAACCCTTGTGGCAATACGGAAAACAACATGTAGTTACCCAAGGCTGCTAACCCGACTACGATTGCTAAAAGTACAGACGCCATCACAATTCTCTCTTTCTTATGCCTTAGCAGTTGGCGTATCCACGCCGGCTGATAGTTGAATATCGTGTTCTGCTAAGATACGAATAATCTTCATGTTAATGTCAGCACGCGTACCAGCCCAATCCGCGCCATCGACCATCTTAAATTGGGCCGTTGCCATAAACTCGTGACCACGCGTCGTAACTTGGTTGATGTAGGCTTTTTGACTACCCGTTTCAAAGCGATCATCTTCAGCTAGCATCGCTTCAACATCCGTCATCGCTGCCATCATATCCTTTGTCTTTGTTGCGATGTCCAAGTAGAACGTCAACGCCAACTTACGTGTATCCATACGTGACCAGTTTGTAATCGGCTCGTTTGACAGCGTCGCATTCGGCACAATCACCAACGCACCATCAAATGTACGGACCAACGTTGAACGGAACGTAATATCTTCAGCGATTCCTTCAACAGATGGTGACTTAATCCAATCACCGATTTGGAATGGCTTCTCAGTAATAATGATGATACCACCAAGCAAGTTCTTGATTGGATCTTGGGCAGCCATAGAAATAGCCAATCCAGCCAACCCCAGTCCAGCGAACACACCGTTTACATTGATGCCCCAGTCAGACAAAATCATCGTCACAGTCAACGCCATCACAACAAATTGCAAACTACGCGTCAAGAATGGCATCACAATTGAATCAAGTTCAAAGTTAATGCGTGAACCCAAGTGGCCCAATAGTACCGTCAATGAACCCATCAACTTGTACAAACCATATCCGATGCTGAACATAAGCACTGAGCGGTAAATCGCGTGTGCAAAATGCGTCACCAAATGTGGGGCGTGGGCTGTATGTAAGGCAATTAGTAGCCCTGTAAACAAAACAATCACACGCGCTGGGTTTTCAAACGCCATCAAAACATCAGTCCAACCGGCAAATCGGTCGGGGATGCGCTTCTCAATTTGGTGGAAAATACCACGCACAATACCGTTAACCAAAACGATTGAAATCACAACAATCAACAAAGCCAAGCCTAGTGACTTCCAGTCAAAGCTATAGTGTAGCCAATGCTCAAATAATTTCACGTTAATCTCCTAAAAATATCTATTCATTATCTCTCAATTACAAAAAACAAGTATATCAAAAAAGCCGGCATCATGCCGGCTCTCTGAACAAATATTAATATGAATCACCGTTAACAATTGAGTTCTTAACAATTACGTAGTCAACGTAACGCAAGTCCATCAACTCACGGCCACCAGCATAAGAAATCGCTGATTGCAAATCTTGTTCCATTTCATTCAACGTATCGTCGATGTAGCCACGGTATGGTACCAATAGCTTCTTACCTTCAACGTTCTTGTACTCGCCCTTTTGGAATTGAGACGCTGAACCAAAGTATGTCTTGTACTTGGCTCCGTCCATCTCAATAATTTCACCCGGCGTTTCCGCGTGACCCGCGAACAATGACCCAATCATCACCATTGTTGCTCCGAAGCGAATTGACTTGGCAATATCACCGTTATAACGGATACCACCGTCAGCGATGATTGGCTTCTTAGCAGCCTTCGCGCACAAACGCAACGCAGCCAATTGCCATCCCCCAGTACCAAACCCAGTCTTCAACTTTGTGATGCAGGCCTTACCTGGTCCAACGCCCAACTTAGTCGCATCGGCACCAGCGTTTTCCAAGTCACGAACAGCTTCAGGTGTCGCAACGTTACCAGCAATCACAAAGGCAGCTGGCAAGTTCAACTTGATGTATTGAATCATCTTAATCACAGCATCTGAGTGGCCATGCGCGATATCAATTGTGATGTATTCAGGCGTTAAACCTGCCGTCTTCAATTGATCAATAAAGTCATACTCTTCTTGCTTAATACCCACTGAAATTGATGCAAATGCGCCAGCTTCTTGGAAACGGCGGACAAAGTCCAAACGCGTCTCTGGTGCAAAACGGTGCATCACATAGAAGTAGCCTTCCTTAGCCAACTTCATGGCCAAGTCATCATTGATAACCGTGGCCATGTTTGCAGGCACTACCGGAATCTTAAACCGACGCCCACCAAGTTCAACCGACGTATCCGCCTCTGAGCGGCTTTCGATGATGCACTTATTTGGAATGAGCTGAATATCCTCGTAATCAAATACAGTTGAAAAGTCCATTTTATTATCCCCTCGATAAAACAATGTTCGGAATTTGGTTTATTTACCGGTAGTTTCCTTACCCAAGAAATAATTATAACCGAACTTATTCGTAAATCAAGTTGATAATTGTTAATGTTTTGTGTCCTCGTTCGGCTTTAGTAGCCCTACTTAGTGAATTCACCGTACCCAAGGGCCTTTTGGGCAGCCAAATTCAACGATGACCATTGACGATCAAAGCCAGGTTGGAAGAAGAAATCAGCTTCCGCCAAATCAGTCAGTGTCAAACGTTGTGCAATTGCCAAGGCCAACGTATTACCATGTGCGGTCACATCGTAATGCTTTGCCATCACCGCCCCGCCAACAATCGTTTGTGTTTCAGGTGTGTAAGCCAGGCGCACAATAATCTCACCATTCCCACTTACGTCAGGCACAAATGCCGGACGACGAGTGTCAACAAGGGTAACGGATGCAATCTCAACGCCGGAACGTTGAGCAGTAACCTCATTCAGCCCTGCACTAGCAAAGTTGTACTCAAATACAGATAGCGCCGAAGCACCAACCACACCCTTGAACGGTGCCTTGGATTCGCCATTAATAATGGTGTGCGCAACATATTGGGCTTCACGACGCGCCGTTGATGCCAACGCAACGGGTTGTTGCTTACCAGACGGAATATAAAATGGCTTAATTGCATCCCCAATCGCATACACATTTGGTAAATTCGTGCGCAGGTAACGGTCAGTTTCAATCCAGCCACGTTGATCAAGTTGCAAAACATCCGCAAACTCGCTTGTATTGGCCTTCACTCCAATTCCTTCAATAACAACATCGGCTGGATATTCACCAGCATCTGTCACGACAGCAGTTACACGCCCGTTATCATCGCCCTTGTAACGCTTGATGGCTTCACCGACGTGCACAGCGACACCATGTTCAATCAATGCGTCAGTAATACGAGTCGTCATATCAGCATCGAGATAGGCACCTAATACTCGTGGCAACAAATCCAATACTGTCACGTGCTTACCAGCTTCAACCATCGCTTCAACCGCTTCAATACCGATGTACCCTGCCCCAATTACCGCAATATTTTCCACACTGTCATCATCGATGTAGGTCTTCAGTTGTTTTGCTGATTCATAACCACGCATCGGCACAATATTGGCATTTTCTGAGCCTGGTAGCGCTAAACGGGCCGGTGTCACCCCGACACTCAAAATCAATTTATCGTAAGCAAATTGCGCCTTAGTATCCCCATTTAATGTGAGCACTTGCTTATCCGCATCAATCCCCGTGACCTTTGTGTTATTTAAAACGTGACCACCAAGTGATTCGATATCAGCTGGCTTAAAGTTCCGAACCGCCTCAGCTTCTGGCACTCGACCAGTTAAATACAACGTCATCCCACATGACATAAATGACACGAAGTCTCCCGCCTCAAAAATCGTCACCTCAAAGTTATCCGATTGTGTCAGCAACTCCAACGCAGCTTCGTGACCACCGTGTGATGCCCCAATAATCGCTACTTTTTCCTTCGTCATAATATCCCCCTTCTGTGTCCTTATACGGTAGGACACGCTCAGTAACAGTTTCGGACCCCATGTTCGTGTTGTTTTTCACTCAAAAAAGTAACAGTAAACACTGTGTTTCATTTATCGGAAATACATTTTATGTGAAGTCCGTAATTTAACCCTACCATTTATGAAATGTCCTTAACTATTCATCTTTTGAAACAATCTCAAATATCATTAGCATCTCCACTTAGCCCCCCGATGGATTGTGCATCGCCCTTGTTATTGCTATACTAAACACTGTTAGTAAAACTTTCGGGGTCGTTACGGAATCGACTGGCATTGTTCGTGCTAGCACTGCGTTTAGGGGTTGTGGCCCTATAATCCACTCAGAAGAATTAACTGCAAACAATTCACAAAACACTTACGCAGTAGCTGCCTAAAAACCAGCCTGCGTTGCCTATGCACAGCTTTGATTACGGGTTGCGCTAGGTTTTAAAACTAAGTAATCTGCGCCAACCGTTCGCCACCTGAGGGCGGTTGGAAGAGGATAATCAGGCTGGTCTAGTTGATCGCCGTGCGGAATGGCGTGCACTAGATGAGATTTAAATTATTCAGCTATGAACGTAGACGTGTTAGTAACGAGATGGTAGGACAGGGGTTCAACTCCCCTCGGCTCCATACAAAAAACGCATGACATCAAGCACCTGCTTGTGTCATGCGTTTTCTTTTTGCTTATAAAGCTGCCATCATTTCGCGCAACATTGATTGGCGGTAAATTGGGCGGTTGTTGAACTTGCGACGTTCTACTTCCACTTCCTTCTCGGCACGATCAGATGCTGCCTTGGCAATTGCTTGCGTTTCAGTTGGGCCAACCTCACCTTGCGCTTGTTGCATTTGCGTAAACAACGCAATAAAGGCATAGTAAGCACCCAAGAACCAGCCGTTGAAGTATGGCATCACCACGTTGGCTTGACCAATCTTGTCGTGATTGTGGTGCGTAATCTCGTGATACTCTTCAGACAACATGCTCTTAATTTGCGCATACAAATCAGAACTGTTCTTGCGAGCAACCTTGTCCAACGTACCAAAGTTATCCAATGCAAACTTCTCCGCACGGTCAACCCATTCTGCCGTTTGCTCTTCTGGATTAATGTTTTCTACTTCAGCGAATGCTTCCAAGTGCGCATCCACGTAACCACGCTTCATGCCGGCCAACAAAACCGGCTTCAAGATGTCATCAACCTTCGCCAAGTTCAAGTTGTCATTCAACTTAGCAACCGCTTGTTCAAACTCTTCTTCAATCATCTCGGTGTCTCCCAAAACTTAAAAATCATGTACCCAACTATAACATAATAAAAACGCTGCTACGAACCGTAACAGCGTTTCTTGTTATTCATGGTTTGGCGGTCCGCCTCTCCAGGCGATCGCGATTATATGAGATAGGTGTGTGAGTATTATATTGTGAGAGATGCCAAACCACGCGCCGAACTTACTATTCATAAGTTCGTGATACCTGTATTTTAGACTAAAACTGCCCCATTTTCAATGTGATAGTTTTAACAAGTGTTCTATTAGTGGAACACAATTCCTCCGTCGACAACCAACGTTTGACCTGTCATGTAGTTTGAATCCTTACCAGCCAAGAAAGCAACCGCTGATGCGACCTCTTCTGGTTCTGACAAGCGACCCAATGCGATACCGTCAGAGAATTGTGCCATTCCCCAATCGTCATCCTTACCTGCATTTTGACCAACTTCGTGGGCAATATCAAACATCATTGGCGTCTTAACGATTCCAGGTGCAAAGGCGTTAACCGTGATGCCCAATGGTGCCAATTCCTTGGCCGTCGTTTGCGTAATACCACGAATAGCAAACTTTGATGCACCGTAAACCGTCAAATCTGGATTTCCTTCCACACCGGCTTGTGATGTGGCGTTGATAATCTTACCCCCGTGTCCAGCCTTCTTAAAGGCTTCCACCGCAGCTTGCGTTCCCCACACTGTACCGTTGATATTCGTATCAAACGTCCAGCGCATTGTCTCTTCGTCAACTTCCATGATTGGCGTTGTTGGTGCAACACCGGCGTTGTTGATCACAACTGTTAGGTCCCCAAAATGATCAACTGTCTTTTGTACACCAGCAAATACGTCATCACGCTTTGCTACATCCGCTGCGACTGCCAAAGCAGCGTCAGGGTGAACAGCGTTAATCTCATTCGCAACGCGTTCTACCTTTGACAAAGTGCGGCCCACTACCGCCACCTTGAAGCCATCATCTGCCAAACGCTTAGCGATTGCCTCACCGATTCCTTGTCCTGCTCCTGTGATAAATGCAACATCAGCCATGATATTTACCTCTCAATTAATTCTATTTATTATCTCTTGCTCACTTCTACACAAATTAGTTTACTTCTTTTTTAGAAGTTTGTAAATGTGATTTTATTCACATTTAGTTCTATGAGTGAAACACATTGTTATGTACACCCATTGTGTGTACAATTAAACACATGGAGGCATATGGATATGAAAGAACAATCAACTGATAGACTTTCGATTCGTATTAATTCGGAAGTTAAACAACAAGCATCAGAGATCCTAGAAGAATTAGGGTTAGATTTGTCATCAGCAGTCAACGTCTTTTTACGCCAAGTTATTCACGATAATGGGTTGCCATTCCAACCCAATCTCGAGACAAAGCAAATGGTGGCTGTTGATTCATTATTGGATATGATTGCCGAGGCAAAAGCCGAAGGTGGCAATCATACACTGGATGAAATTAAGAAACGTTATTTGAAGTAATTTGTGGGGGAAATTACATGCCTGGGGAGTACGAAGTTAACATCACTAACGCCTTTCAAAACGATCTAGACGAAATACATGAATATCTGTCTTCCAATTTTTCAGAGGAAGTCACACAACGAGTCATGGCTCGTTTAATTGCAGATATTGAGCGCTTGGAAACTAGCCCAAGACTTGGTATTCCATTGCGCAACTTTCATCCTGAGTTAAACACCAATGCGATGCGTATTGTAAGCGGAAAGCACATCATCATTTACGAAATTGACGAACACCGTTTCGTTATCGACCTACTGCGCTTAATTCGTGGCGAACGCAACTATATTCAAGAGCTATTTAGCAAGTGAACTAATCGAATTCAGGCACTGAAAAAGCGAGGAATCTTTCTCCTAAGATTTCCTCGCTTTTTCGTGTTTCTTCAAATATCTAAATTACTTCATGAATGTGACTAGAATTCCAGCAACAACCAGAATCAAGGCACCACCGATTCGATTACCCATTTGCGCAAACGCAATCAAGTTCATGCGTTCTGATGCGGCCAATACGGCAACGTTTCCAGTACCACCCATCGAGTTGTTGGCCAACCCTGCTGTAATAGCAGCTTCAACCGGATACAATCCAAACAACTTTCCAAGCGTTGCACTGATCAAAGAGATTGCGACAATACTTACCAAGCACAAGACAACAAATTGCCATGACAAAGCTGCCAACAAAACGTGCATATCAAGCAAAGACAGTCCAACACCAGCAAGCAATGCGTGCGTCATGTTCTTAACGATAACTTGACCGAACATAATTACACTGTCTTCATAGTACTTTGGCAACAAGCCAAATGCCTTTGTCAAAACGATGCTCAAAATAATAAATGCATATGCGTTGATGCCAGGGAACACCTTATTCAACATCGTACCAATCATAAAGAACATAACCGCAATGATCAATCCAACACCTAGTTGCATGTAATCAGGCTTAATCTCCTCAACAGTAGCGGCTTCTTCGCGTTCACCACGTAGAATTTCACCGTGACCATTTCCCTTACTGTCCTTGAAGATACGTGAGATAAGTCCAGCACTAATAATTGCTAGCAGATTTCCGAGGATAACCGTCGGGAATAGCTTAGACAAAATTCCTGCGGATCCAACGCCCATCGCGTGTGCATAGATACCAGAAAGCGGCACAATGCCGGCACCAACTCCACCAGCCATGATTGGCATAGCAATGTACAAAATAGCGTAGTTAAAACCGACACCAATAATAACACCAACAATTCCAATTACAACCGCCGTCAATGCCATCGAAATGAATGCGACTGGCAAGAATCGAACTGCAGCCTTCAACAACATCTTACGATCCATTTTAAACAAAGATGAGGCAATCAAAGAAACGATATAAAGACCCAAAAAGTCCATGCCATTAATAAATCCTGAAGCTGTCGTAACAACATATTTTGGCATCACATTCGTTGCAACCAAAATGGCTGTTAACAAAATGGTGAAAACCGATCCACCACCCAAATATGAGCGGAAGATTGGCAAGTGAGCACCAAGGTAGTAAAACACGTGTCCCATTAGAACCAATGCAAAAATTGCACCAATCATTGTATTTGGCAGCGTCCTTGTTGAAATCGCAATAATCAACAAAACTGCCATAAATGCGTAAGCAATCAATCCGATTCCGCTAATGCGAATACGATCGAACTTCCCAATTTCTTCTTTCACGTTAGTCATCCCCACATGACTTGAATGCGCGTGATTCATCATAATTCTATCTCCATTTATATCTGTCTTATATTCCTAGTTTGTGTTGAATAAAATCCAACGTTATTTCATTAAATTTTTCAGGTACTTCTATCTGTGGCATGTGACCAACCTGATTAATGGTGACGACCCGAGATTTGTCATTGATAACTTTTTCACAATAGCGACAAAAATCATGCTGCCAGATTGGAGACCGTTCTCCCGTCACAATTAATTGTGGGATAGAAAGATCTGCGAGCGTTTGTCTCCAATCTGACAGCGCATGATTCGCCAACAAAGGCGCGTTTAATGTTGCATCAAAGAAATGACTTTCATGCTGTTGTGCTAATAGTTGTCTTAATTTTGAATCGATTGGTTGCATGCACATTTGTTGATTCATCATGGTTGGTAAAACGAAGTCCATCGTTTGGGCATTTAAATTTCGCACGCCACTTTGCCAATCCGAATCATTTGTTAATTTAGGAGATTCATCAATTGTGATTATTATGGCGATGTGCGTTTCACCATACTGGGATTGATAGGCCCAGATAACACTTGCTCCCATCGAGTGTCCAATTAAGATAACTTTATCAAGCTTCAAGTACATGATTAATGCGTTCACATCAGCAGCCAATTGTTTTATTGTTAGATTTTTACCCGTTCGGGCCGATTCACCATGATTTCGCCAATCAACTGTGATAACACGATAACCGTGATTCACATAAAAGTTTCGCTGGAAGTACCATTCTTCTTTTATGCCGGAATACCCGGTCAAAAAAATGATTGGTTGTCCATCACCTTCGTCCGTATAAACCAGCTTCACATGATCATCCGTTAAAAATTGCATTTTAAAGCAGCCCCGTTAGTTGACCAATAAATATCGTCAAAATCAGCGTATCAGCCGAACCGCCAATGCTTAAGTTTCGTTCGATAAATAATCGATCCAAATCGCACAAGTATTTCATACCTTGCTCAGTGTGACTACCACCTAGCTTGAAATATATACTTGTCCATTCTTTCATCTCAGCCAAAACATCAGGTGTTTTGGCGCGCTTGATCAAGGTCGAATCTTCAAGTGTCGCTGCAATTTTCATCAAAGTATCCAATAGCCGTTGGGTCATTGTGCCAAACGTTGCTTGCAAAAACGGTACTGCAACTTCAGCAACACCCGGAAAACCATTAACTGCTTCTCCTCGAATCCCCGTCAATTGATAGGTTTGGAATTGTTGCTCACCTGCGGTCGTGGCCACTCTGTTCGAAGCCAAATCCTTCTCAATAAGGCCTTCAACCATTCGTTGTATCACACGACGAACTTCCGTCATTGTTGCTGATCCATCCTTTGTAGAATACGCAATTGCAGTAACCCAAATTCCTAACGAAAAAATGGCACCTTTGTGTGTATTGACGTTATTAGTCGCGTTAAACATGGTTTGCTCAGCGAGGACACCTTCAGCTCTTAAAGCGTTAAACAACAACTTCAAATCGCTTCCTTCAAAATTTCGACCCAGCTTGAAGGCTTTGTCTAAATAACTTTTCAAAGACAGACTGCTGTCAATGAACGTAAACACATTCATATCAGTGTGTGAACCCATTGAAACCGGATCAACCAAACCAGGTTTAGGATTCAAAGACACCTCATAAAGCAATCCTTTTAGAGCGTTATTTACGACAGTTTCTTGGGACTCTTTTTCAAAGATTAACTCTTTGCTGGTTGCTCCTTGGTACATTTGATTAATCACTTCATACCCTTCATCAAGCGTGTGATTTTGCTCCTTGGCGCACACCTTTGCTGGCTTGCCACAAATCAAGCACAACCGTGGTCCAAAGCCTAAATCCTCACGAGACAATTGATAACCAGTTTGACCATTAGCCATCACATCAATGTCAAACAGTCTTCCTAAGGCGTAGGTTTCTTCAAATAAAATAGCGGTCTTTTTAACGGCAGCTAAATTACTATCCACTGTTATAAAGGCTTCTGGGCCTGTAACGCGCTCAGCAAACAGCATTTCATACTGGCTGTTGCATTCAAGCCCTGCAACAAATGTCTGCCATCCGTCCATGAAAACTTTCTGTAGGATATCGTTATTCTTGATAGGACCAGGTATATTTAATTTTGCACTGATAACAATTTTGTCAGAATTGGTCACTTTCAACTTATCTTGTAAGCGACTGCGCCATTCACGGTTATCAAGTACCGTCAGCAAATCAACCGCTTCACCTATATCAAAAATACTCATTATCTAACTCACATTTCCCTTTTGGATGGCATTCCAAAAGTCATTTAATCTTTAATTTCCTTGATGACATCAATCAAGCTACCATCACGGTATTCAACCAACGCTACGACGCGATCCGTAAACTCAAGTGGCTTTGGCGTACCAACGATTGCAGCTGCCTTTTGTTGCAACTCTTCGATGGTGTAAATAGGCAACCCTGGCACCTTACTCAAAACATCAATCAAATCTTGACGCTTAGGGTTGATGGCAATACCGACTTCAGTAACCAACACATCAATAGAATCACCCGGTGTAATAACCGTCGTTACATCAGGTACCACTGTCGCAATACGTCCACGAACAAGTGGTGCTGAAATAATGGTCAACTTAGCAGTAGCGGCATCTTGGTGTCCACCGATAGCACCACGAATAATGCCATCTGAACCAGACATAACATTGACGTTGAACTTAGTATCAATTTCCAAAGCTGACAAGATAACAACATCCAAGTTATCAACAACAGCACCCTTATTAGCTGGATCTGCATACCATGACGCGTCAATTTCTTGTTGATTACGGTTACCCTTCATTGATGAAGCGGCCCCCTTGTCAAAGTCCTGAACATCCATTACGCGGTCAATCAAACCTTCTTCAAGCAAGTCAACTGTTGGCTTAGTGATACCACCAAGTGCAAATGATGCTTTCACATTCTTTTCAATCATTGATTGACGCAAGAAACGCGTAACAGCTAGAGCCGCTCCACCAGTACCCGTTTGGAATGAGAAACCAGGCTTGAAGTATGGTGAGTTCACAATGACGTCGTGCACCATTTGTGCAATTTGCAATTCTTTAGGATCCTTAGTAAAGCGCGTTGCACCAGACCCAATCTTGTCTGGATCACCCACAGCATCAACCTTTACGACGTAATCGACTTGCGTTTGCTTGATTGATGCAGGTGTGTTTGGATAAGGCTTGATTGTATCCGTAACCAAAACCAATGTATCGGCATATTGCGCATCCATAAGGGCGTAACCCAATGACCCGAAGGCAGCATCGCCATCCATACCATTGGCATTTCCCATTTCATCGGCATTTGGTACACCAAGGAAGGCAACGTCAATCTTGATATCACCAGCCTCAATTGCACGTGCGCGATTACCGTGTGAACGGAAAATAACTGGGTTCTTCAACGCACCGTGTGAGACGGCATCCCCCAACGTACCACGCATACCAGATGACGTGATATTCGTAACAACACCCTTTTCAATCGCTTCAACCACGATATCGTTCATCACATTTGTTAGTGATGATGGTGCCAACGTCAAATCTTTAACGCCGTGGTCAATAATGCTGCGCATTACCATGTTGAATACAAAATCACCCTCGCGGAAGTGGTGGTGGAATGAAATCGTCATGCCATCGCGGACTGTTTTTGAAACAACTTCATCAATTGAATCAATCATCTTATCATCGCCCGTGGTAGCACGAACCTTAGGCGCCACGCGATCGATAACCGGGTGACCGAATTCAACAGTTTCAAATGCGTTATAATTCTTATCTTGCAAAATTTCGTCTGGAATCTCGCGATTTACACTATTCTTCAATGTAGTTTCCCTCCAAATCTACCAAGTGGTTTGCCTTAGCCAAACGCATAACACGCTCTGCACGCATCACAACGGGACGATCAACCATTTGTCCGTTCATGGCAATAACACCTGAACCCTTTTGCTTAGCTGCTTCAATTGCTGCCATCACGTTTTGGGCATTCAAAATTTCCTTCTTCGTTGGACGATAAACATCATTAACCCAACTGATTTGACGTGGGTTAATCAAAGACTTGCCATCAAATCCAAGTTGGTGAATCAATTCCGTCTCACGCTTAAATCCTTCTTCGTCATCCATGTTCGTAAACACAGTGTCAAAAGCTGCAATACCGGCTGCACGGGCTGCATGCAAAATCACATTGCGGGCGTACAACAATTCTTGACCATCAGGATAACGGTGCGTCTTCATGTCCGTTGTGTAGTCCTCAGCAGACAATGCAATTCCAATCATGCGATCAGAAGCGCTTGCAATTTCGTAAGCATTAACAACACCCTTTGCTGACTCGATCGCCGCCATCAAATTTGTCTCACCAACTGTGCGTCCAAACTCTTTTTCGGCATTTTCAACCAACTCTTCCAGGGTATGAATCATCTCTGCTGATTCCACTTTTGGTAAACGAATAACGTCCACCCCAGCCTTGACCATCGCCTTAATATCATTTTCGAAATATGGCGTGTCCAAGCCGTTAATACGAACAACCAATTCAGCATCACCATAGTCAACCGTCTTAAGCGCTTCGTATACTAGGTAGCGTGCCGCATCCTTTTCAGGCATAGACACCGCATCTTCCAAGTCAAACATGATTGAATCTGCACCGTAGATACCAGCATCCTTGATCATTGCCGGGTTGTTTCCAGGCACAAACATCATTGTTCGACGTAAACGTTCCTCAGTATTAGCCATCTTAAAGCACCTCCCAGTTTGGCGTATCTACAATATCGAGTGCTCGTTGTACAACAGCGATTGCTCGTGCACGAATCACCATATCGAGCGCTCCCTTATCTACAACACTAACTGCAGCATCCGTTACGCCATAAGTGTTCAATACATCAGTAATTGTTTCCTTGATTGCATCACCAAACTGCTTTGCAACATCGGAAACCAGCTCAAATTCGATGCCGTTATTTCCAGCACTCAACATAATTTGTACGTCGGATGATTCTAGTGTGCCGGCGACTGCACTTTTCTTAATTTCCATTAACCTTTTTTCCTCCTTCAATACGCTCCTGCAACAGGCCCAAATGCTTATCAATAAACTGTTTGGTCGTTGGTGGCACCAATTGTTGATAAAGCATTTCGTCCCCTCGTTCGATTGCTGAACGTACTGTTGTTGCTGAAATAACACGCGTCATTTCAAATTGTTTTCTATCGATTTCTATCAACTGAACGCTTGGTTGCAGCTCAGTTTGCAACGTTTCATTGTAAATGGCTGTTGTATGTGACAAAGGCTCTGTCCCAACATATCGTTTCGTGATGTTAAGCGGTCTTGCTATGCCATCCCTGAACAGACGCGCATCCAAGGTTGTTTGATACTTAATCACATCGTCTGCATTCTTAATGAAGTAAGACGGAAAGCTTAGATAACTCACCATGTACTCTTGACCGTTAATCACGTCGACGTTATCTAAATCTGCGACACCTTGTTTAACCAAATTGAAACGCTCAGCTGTCGTAAACAGCGATACGTCCTGATTTACAACAAAGATATAAACATGATCATTTTCTTTACTTGCTTGCTCGACCAAGTATCTATGTCCCAACGTGAATGGGTTTGCGTTCATGACAATCGCCGCTTTAGTCCCACCATAATGTGGCACGTTTTCTACAAACGTTTGGATATTTGGCGTTCCTTTTTCAAGCAGTGCACCGTAATCAGAAGTCGCCAAAGGCTTAAACCCTACGTAACTGAAGCTAGCGACATATTCTGGCTTCGTAAATACGAAATAATGGCTTTGACCTTTTCTAATTAGGCGTCCTTCTAGTTCTGAAATAATCCGATTAAAACGAGCACCTTTCGAATCGGTGCCTTTGTCACAAACAGCAACATATTTGATAACGTGATTTGTTATCGACCCTGTTCCTACCAGCTCATCTTCATCATTGAAAAGACCAACCGTTTCTTCAATGACATCAATTTCATTGGCGTTAAAGTTGGGGATGCCTCGCTCGGTCACAAACCGTTGCCAAGTGCGTCGTTGTTGTTTATTCGATAGATAGAGATCTCTTAATTCATCAGTCATATTATGTCTGTCTTATGCCTTAGCGTATGCAATTACTGCATTTGAAACGGCATCGACGACACCATCATCAAATACGCGTGGCACAATGTGGTCTGCCGTTGGCGTAGTTATCATTTGTGCTAACCCTTCCGCCAATTTAACTTGCAGACTTAGTTCCACCTTCTTAATGTCCGTTGCTAACAATCCCTTGAACAATCCTGGGAACACCAACACATTGTTAACTTGGTTTGCCCATTGTGATGAGCCAGTTGCCGTAATGGCAGCGCCACCTTCATGCGCTTCTTCTGGCAAAATTTCAGGAACTGGGTTCGCCAGAGCAAAGACAATCGCATCTTGAGCCATACGGGCAACTTGTTCCTTAGACAAAACATTTGCGTCTGACAATCCGATGAAAACATCTTGATTATCGATGACATCATCCAAACTTTGACCGTCTACTTGGTTAACTGCTGTTGCTAGTTCGCGTTGATACTCGTTGTAGTCGTTATCGTCTGCGCGGATAACACCGTGAATATCAACTAGAGTCAAGTTATTCATGCCACTCGCTAACAAGATTTTGGCGGTTGCCACTCCAGCTGCTCCCATACCATTAATCACTACCTTCAAGTCTTTCAAAGGCTTGTTAACAACTTTGGCTGCATTGATAAGTGCTGCTAAGACGACAACTGCCGTTCCGGTTTGATCATCGTGATAAACGGGGATGTCCAGTTCTTCATTCAATCGCTTTTCAATTTCAAATACGCGCGGAGCCGCGATATCTTCCAAATGAATTCCTGCAAATGACGGCGCCATTGTCTTAATAGTTTCGACAAACTCATCGACGTCCACTTGATTCAACGCCATCGGAATGGCATTTACACCTGAAAACTCTTTGTAAATAAGTGCCTTTCCTTCAACGATTGGTAACCCAGCCGCCGGTCCAATATTTCCCAATCCAAGTACTGCAGAACCATCAGTGATGATTGGAATCAACTTCCCACTCATCGTATAAACGTTTTTCAACGCTTCGTCCTCCGCAATCATCTTGGCAAGCCCTGCAACACCTGGGGTGTATGCTTCACTTAAATCATCTGGTGTTTTAATACTAATATCGGCTTTAAGATCCAATACACCAGTGTGGGCTTTGTGCATCTTCAAAACACGATTCATATCAACCACAATATTTTGCCTCCTTCTATGTTCAACAATTCACATAAGATTACGTGTATGAGTATATGTTGGCGATAAACAGGCGTAAATAGACAAAATAAAAAAACTGCGAATTTCCAGTTTAAATCTCGCAGTTTTTTGAAATTTTTAAAATGCACTTACGCTTTTTCAATTGAATTTTTTAAAATAGATTCAATTTTTTGTAGACTAGTTCAAATTTTTAAAAAGGTGTATGATGATGTTACAACATTCACATTCAAAGGAAAACAACAATGGATGAAGAACAACTAGCTAGAATTGCCGAAGATTATTATCTGAATAAATTAACCTTTGGCGACATTTCGGATAAGTATAAAATCAGCCGTTACAAAATCAACAAAGCTCTAGATCAAGCCGTGAAAGATGGCGTTATAAAAATTGAAATTAGAAATTCAAACCAACGTAATTCCCGTCTTGAACGCTTGCTATCAGAACAGTATCCAGGGACACACTTTTTCGTTATCCAAGATGATGAAAACGTGATTGGCACTTCCGAACGCGTTACCCTTTACGCTGCCGAAAAATTAAACGCAGACATTAAAGGTGGCAACAAAATAGTTGGTATTTCGTGGGGCGAAACCATTAATGCCATGATTGAATATGCCCCAACTGCCACATTGGAAAACGTCAAATTTGTCCAATTCTTAGGTGAAAATTTAAAATACAATTCAGCGGCTGATTCTACGCATATTGTCGAACGACTATCGCGTAAGTTTTCCGGCGAATTTTTTACGTTGCCTGCTCCCTTGTACATTTTGAACGACCTCGTTCGCAAGGGATTATATGCCGAGCCTTCTATGCAGCGAGCGCTCACCGTTGCGCGCAATATGGATTTTTTAGTCACTGCGCTCGGGACGCCAGCTTCGCTTGATTCAATACCTATCTGGAATAATAACTGGCATAGCATTTTCCCAACTACACGTCGCGAAGATATTGCTGGTTATATATACGGTCGCCCTTACGACGAAAACGGCAATATACTCAATATCCAGAATGACAAAATCGTTGGATTATCACTAGAAGAAATTATGTCTGTACCAAGGCGTGTCGCGTTAGCACAAGACAAATCAAAATCATTGGCTATCCGTGGCGCCTTACGAGGCCATCTCATCACTGAACTCATCATGAGTGAGTCGGTTGCTTTTAGAGTGTTAAGCGAGAGTAAAGCTGATGTTCTAATTGAACAACTGAAACAGCTGTAGCATGCCAAAAAGAACCCGCAAATTCATAACCGAATTTGCGGGTTCTTTCGTCATAAAATTATTGAGCTGTGTATCCACCGTCGATGACGAACTCTGCACCAGTGGCGAACTTTGATTCGTCTGATGCCAAGTATACGCAGATCCAAGCGATGTCATCAGGCTCACCCATGCGTCCCATTGGCGTCTTCAAACGTTGCGTAACGTATGGTGCAACTGAGTCACCCTCACCTGATCCATCAGTCATTGGCGTTGCGATGTAACCAGGGTGCACTGTGTTAACACGAATGTTCAAGTCGTTTTGCGCTGCATAAACAGCGGCTGACTTTGAGAACAAACGAACAGCACCCTTTGATGCGTTGTATGAAGCCGTCATCGTATCACCAACCAAACCAAGGATTGATGACATGTTGATGATTGATCCACCACCGTGCTCCTTCATTGCACGGAAGCCGTATTGCGTACCCAAGTACATACCGTCAGCGTTGATACTCATCAACTTACGGTAAGCTTCGAACGTGTCGTGCTCAATATCATTGGTTGCACCAATTCCAGCGTTGTTTACCAACACATTTAGTGGTCCAAAAGCTTCTTCCGTGTAAGCAATCAAGTCCTTCCAACCTTGCTCATCAGCTGAGTCATGTTGTTGGAAACGAATCACATCATCCCCACCAAGTTCAGCAGCCGTTGCTTCACCGACGTTTGCACGACGTCCTGTGATGACAACCTTTGCGCCTTCATCAATAAAGCGTTGTGCAATAGCCTTTCCCAAACCAGTTGTTCCACCAGTAACGATAGCAACCTTGCCCTTCAAACGATCTACCATGATAAGTAATACCTCACTATTATTTTTTCTTTGATTACTTAGGATGGTACGTATCAAATATGAAGATTTTTAACATGAGCCCTTGGATTCTGAATTGTTCGATTTTAGGTCATAATTAGCCGTTAAATGACATCCACCACACTCAACAATTCGAGCAATGCGGTAGCAACTTCGCCACCCTTGTTACCGGCTTTTCCACCGGCACGGTGTTGGGCTTGTTCCAAAGTATCCGCTGTCAACACACCGAATACGGTTGGCACGCCAGTCTTCAACCCAACTTGCGCAATCCCGTTCATTGACCCATTAATCACCAAATCGTAGTGATCAGTCTCGCCACGGATTACCGCACCCAAGGTGACAATGCCGTCATACTTTTGCGTCAAAGCTACCTTTTCAGCTACCAACGGAATTTCAAACGCACCCGGCACGTAATAAACATCAATATTGTTCTCTACAACACCATGCATCAGCAACGCTTCTTTTGCTCCTGCCAGTAAAGCATCCGTAATCAACGTATTGAAACGGCTCATCACAATTGCAATGTGTCGTTCCTCATGGTTGGTTAATGTTCCCGCATAAATTGTCATGTTATTCCCCTTTTAAATCATGTGCGCAAACTTATCGCGCTTTGTGTCCATGTACCCTTGATTCACGTTATTCACACCCGTAATGAGCGGTACCCGTTCGACAACTTCAATGCCATGGGCCTCGAGTTGGGCAATTTTGGCTGGATTATTCGTCAACAAACGGACTTTATCATAGCCGGCGTCCTTCAGAATTTGGGCGGCATGCGCGTAGTCGCGTTCATCAGGTTGGTGACCCAAGTGAACATTAGCTTGGTACGTATCGTAGCCATTTTCTTGCAACACGTAGGTACGGAGTTTTTCGGCTAGTCCGATACCACGACCTTCTTGACGCAGATAGACCACCGCCCCACCTTGAGCATCAATTTGACGCAAGGCCTCGTGGAGCTGTGGTCCACACTCACATCGGAACGAACCAAGCACTTCACCAGTTAGACACTCTGAATGCAAGCGAACCAATGGCACCGCGCCATCAGTCGTCGCTTTTTCAACCAACAAATCTGGTTCACGATTATCTGACAGATAATCCGTCACCGCAAACGTCCCATATGCACTTGGTAATTTAATGGTA
Source organism: Weissella confusa (assembly GCA_001436895.1). Lineage (GTDB taxonomy): Bacteria > Bacillota > Bacilli > Lactobacillales > Lactobacillaceae > Weissella > Weissella confusa. Next base: position 67,416 of record JQAY01000005.1, on the reverse strand, counting down.
GGACCCACCGCGTAATCACGCGCCATTTGCGCCTCACGATACGCGATTAACTCCGCAATTGTTAACGTGACTAACCCTTCACGTTCAGCAATCTCAGCCAACGCTGTTTCGCGTGCCATTTGCCCATCATCTGCCAAAATCTCGATAATGTAAGCCACCGGTGTTACACCAGCCAGCTTCGCTAAATCAACCGCTGCTTCTGTGTGACCTGGTCGTGCCAACACACCATCAGCTTCAGCGACTAATGGGAAAATATGCCCAGGTCGATCAAAATCGGTTGCCTTCGCAGACATATTGGCCAGTTCCCGAATGGTAAACGCGCGTTCTACTGCCGATACCCCGGTGGTATTCTCACGATGATCAACACTAACCGTAAACTTGGTACCAAACTTTTCAGTATTATGCGCAACCATTTGAGATAACGCCAGTGCTTCTGCACGTTCAGTGGCCATTGGTGCACACAACACACCGCGACCAATCCGCAACGCATCGTTCACACTTTGAGTTGTCGCAAACGAAGCCAAGCCAACCAGGTCACCTTCATGTTCACGTTGACTATCATCACTCAGAATAATAAGCTCGCCACGCTTCAACGCTTGCAGTGCCGCTTCTACACGTACTCGAATTTCCTGATTCATCTTATCCACGCTCCTTTGCTAGATACTTGGCCAGAATGTCAGTCTCTAAATTAACGTCATCCCCAACTTGCACATCCTGCAACATCGTATGCGTCAATGTATGCGGAATCAGTCCCACCGTGAACGTCGTGGCTGTTGTTTCAATCACCGTCAGGCTCACGCCGTTCATTGCAATCGACCCCTTCGGCACAATTTGTTGCATCAAGGCTTGGTGCTGGGGCTGCACTGTAAAGTAGACCGTTTCGTCGATCATGTGAACGTCGGTCACTTGTCCCGTTCCATCCACATGTCCTAAAACAAAGTGACCATCAAACCGATCAGTGGCTAGCATGGCCTTTTCCAAATTGACGCGGGTTCCAGGTTGATACTGACCTATTTTCGTCGTCATCACAGTTGGCACCATCACATCAAACGTCGCCTCTGTCGCCGTCTTCGTGGTAATCGTTAAGCACACCCCGTCAATCATGATGCTGTCGCCTAACTTGGCAGCTGCGAAATAGCCTGTCGCCGTCTTAACAGTCAGACGACGCTCTTGTTCATGTCGTTTTGCAAGCTCAGTCACTTGCCCAACGGTTGATACAATTCCTGTAAACATTATTTTCTCTCCCGGTAATAAATATGATGCATCGCGTTCCCGATGCGCTCTGAGACGCTCGCGCTAATTGTTGGCACCTGAATACCAGCTACCCCCGTTCCAAAGACCGTTGTGGTCTGGTAAATATCCAACTGCTGCCACAAATCCGTGGCTAGGAACGCCCGTAGCACAGCGCCACCGCCTTCCACTAGTACCGATTGCACACCTCTGTAACCGAGGTCATCCAGCATTGACTGCAGACGGCCATCAAATAAAATAGCCTGTTCGGTGGCCCCTGCAAACGCATCATTCATGGTGTAAATCAGCGTGCGATCATCGAAGAATTGGGATTCACTTTGCAGCCTTCCACGTCGGTCAAGAATCACACGTAATGGCTGGGGATGTGTCATCGATGTATGTCGTACCGTCAAACTGGGCGTGTCAGTTAATGCCGTTTCACTACCGACGATAATCGCACCAACCTGAGCGCGTTGTTCATGGGTTGCAACATCAGCACTGGCATCTGTAATTTTCGTTGATTGCCCAACTACCTTAGTAATATATCCATCGGCACTCTGCGCCACTTTCAACATGACGTACGGATGACCCGTTTCAAAAAAGTGATGAAAACTAGGATTCAATTTTTCACTGACCGATTGGTTTAACACATCAACGGCAATCCCAGCATCTCGCAACTTGCTAATCCCTTGACCATGTACCAACGGATTCGGGTCACCTTGGCCAACCACAACCCGACCAATCCCAGCTGCCACAATCGCATCGGCGCACGCGCCAACTTTACCAATGTGGGCACAAGGTTCGAGCGTGACGTACATTGTGGCGTCCTTTAAATCAGCTGAGTTGGGCACCTGCTGCATGGCATCCACTTCCGCATGCGCCTGGCCAAATTGGTGATGATAGCCCGTCGCTAACACCACACCATTTTTGACAATCACCGCGCCAACCCGCGGGTTAGTCCATGTCTCCTTGGGTGCGGCTTTTTCAGCTTCTGCCACCGCCAATTGCATCATTGTTAAATCATCCATATCTTCCCCTAACTACTCCGGGAATAAAAAAACCGGCATGATGGTGACCATCATACCGGAGCGTAGTTATTGTTTGAGGTATCGCAAAAAAGCGTACTAGGCCACTGAAAAAAGTGTGCACTAATACAAAGATTGATATCTTCTCCCATCCAGACTTTACTGTCGGTTGCAGATTCACACTGCATCAACCGCATCGCTAAACTAGCTTTGCGGGTCACGGACTGAGGCATACGCCATCACCGTCGGTCGGGAATTTCACCCTGCCCCGAAGATTTATTCATGATTTATTTAACAAGCTCAGTCTAACGTTAGACAAACGGATTTGTAAATCTCGAATATTTTATGGACTGGCAAAAAATAAAACATCTCAGTGTTTCACCAAGATGTTTCGTCCGACTATTTGTTGTTATTTTGCGCCTCAGATAGGCCGACAACAATCAAAACCGCAGCCATAAACGCTGATGATCCCAGTAAGACCATGTAAATCTGTAACATATCAAAGGTTGGCTGCCACATATAAGCAATCGGTGCAATGTATATCGCCCCGGTAAACCATCCCAACATATGACGCCAACCATCATTTTTCTGTGCGATTCTATCAGTGATGTTGTATTTCTTTCGATAACGGTTAATGTCCAATGTAAACAAGAAGAATACGACACCCAAACCAATTGCAACCATCGCTACTTTTAGGCCGTCTTGGAATTTATTACTGTACATCAGCCACCAGCCAATGGCGTACGCAATCAACATTGCTAAAGCATAGCCTGACCAATCAATATCTGACCTGGCGACATTGGCAAACCAACTAGCTTTCGGTTGTGGCTTTTGCTCTGGTTTCTTAACTGCATCAAGGTCACCGGGCATGAAGTACGATGTTGGTACCTTACGATTGTAGTTTGGCTCATAATGTAGCTGCGATAAATCTTCGCGATCAAACACAACTGTTCCACCAGGGAGTTCAAATGCAACGCCCGCTAATTGTGGGTTAACGTTCATCATATACGAAATCCAATCAGCACGACGTATCGTCAAAATTTCCCGGTCATCCTTAATTGCATCCCTGGTTTTTAAGTACAGATGCAAATACAAATTTCCTTCACCATCACCGATAAACTCGTTAATCCAAGGTTCATCGTCAGCTAAATATGGTCGTCCTAAAACATCTCGTTCAATGACGTGCCCCTCAGAAAATATTGGTTGCACAAACAAGGCTTTTTTCAACTGCTTATCAATCTCACCCAGCAGATATTCCTTTTCATCTGGCTCAGTCGCGGCGCTGAAGTAACCCAGCAGTCGCACCAAGTTTGTGTTGCGCACATCCTGATTAATATAATCCAGGTCATCGGTGCCATAATCAGCCGAATCATCTAGTTGCTGGGTATCATCTTCATTGAATGATAAACGTGCAATTTCATCTTCTAGCGCAATCATCCGCACCAATGCGCGTTCTTTTTCGTATACGCGTGTTTTGGCTTTTTGTCGGGTTGTTGCACTGACGGGGATGATGCGTCCGACAATCAAAGCCAGCACAATCAAAATGACTGTTGGCAATAAGCCACGCCTACCCAATGCAGGTACGGCCAGCAAGGCCAACGTTACTAACACAACAACTGCGACAAAGTTCCATGTCTGACGCGCATATCGATCAATGCGGCGTTCAGTCTTCGAACGGAACGTTTCCAATTCTTCGTTCAAGCGACTCAACTCGTTCAAACGTAACCCAACTGCTACGACACCAATTGGTGGTGCCACTTGTTCAGGGGCTTGAATTGGTAAGTCATCCGCTACGGTCCCAGTTACGGCACCCGTGTCACTACCGTCTAACTCTTCTGCCAATAATGCTTTTGGCAGCACAACATCATCCGTACCTGGATTCAAAATAATGCCGGCCAAATTTTTGGCATTGCCCAATTTCTGCAAAACAAACGGCATTTGAACTTGCATCGTATTGGGTTCACGATGCCCAGCGCGACTTTTAGCCAAATCCGTATACAGCACCAAGTAGCGTCCATCATCACGTACTGTATAACCCTGTTGTCGTTGCACATCAGGGGTGCCGATCACATACGTATACCCTGATGACGATGTCCGTCGGTCAGGATCGCTCACTGCGACAGGCACTAGCAATGTCACATCGGTCAACGCACGGGCCAACATACGTAAATCACGGACCTGCCCACGGACCGTTTGTTGCTTGAGATACTGCTTAATTTTGCGATTTAATTCTCGATTCGTCTGGTTAATATTTAAAAAGACGCGTTCCATACTGCTCCCTCTTCTGCATTCTCTTCATTTCATAATAGGACGAATACAAAATCGGCGCTTCGTTTTGGTTTTGAAATCATTAGCAAATAAAAACGGCACCCACTACAGGTACCGTTCCTAAACAATCTATTATGCCAAGGCACCCATTGGATCCCATGGTGCCAATTCGTATGGCGTTGTGTTCTCGTAAATATCACGCAACTCAGCTGGCAAGTGTTCCTTCTTGATCACAACTTGGTATGTGAATTCGTCGAACCACTCGTCTGACATCGTGAAGTAACCCTTGTGACCGTTCTTGTCACCCCATGAGTTTTCGACCTTCCACTTCGTTGGCTTGCCATCAACCAAATCAACACCCGTCAAAACCATGGCGTGGGTCATCAATGAATCACCAAACTCCAAGCGTTCAGCCTTCGTCATGCTGAAGTCGACATCAAACAAATCATCCTCGTTGTACAACTTCGTATCCATCAAACCAGCCGTGCGGTCCAACTTAGGTCCCATGTCGACACCGAACCAAACGTTTTCGCCAGCCAACAATTGCTTAACCGCCAAGTCCTTGAACGTTGCCAAGTCCAAGTTCAAGTGCTTTACTTCGCGTCCGCCGACCACTGAACCAAGCATCTTCACACCGTAAGTTTGGTTGAATGGCTTGTCAGCTGTTGGGGCGTTGATGACTGAAACGTATTCACTCAAATCCCAACCAATGTACTTCGCATAGAAATCCTTTGGTGAAATGTTAGCATCGCTGTGGAAGTTGTTGTCCTTGTCACGGTATGAGAAGTTGAACGTTACTGGTGGCTCACCGAACGTCAATGACAAGATGTGGTAGTTCTCTCGACCGAATTGGGCAACTTGTTGCGCGATTTGCTCTTCGGTTGCGTGCTCCGTCACCATGCGACGCAACGTGATGGCATCCTTGCGCAACTTCGCATTGTACAAACGGTTGAAGTCAGCTGAGTGTGATGATGCTTGTGATTCTGGGTAAGCTGATTGTGGCACGACACCGTACTTTTCAATCAAACCGACCATCATATCCCATTGCCCACCATCTTGCTGTGGCATTTGTAACAGGAAGGCGACTTCACGATCGGTCGTTGGTTGCTCAGCCGTAGCCACGATGTTGTTGTAGAAGTAGTTTGCTTTCTCCAACTTGTCCCAGAAGAACGTGTAGCTTTGTGACAACTCGAAGTCCCCAGGCAAACCGTACAAAGCCTTCATATCGTGACGCATCGTGTTCAATGCGGCAAACATCCAGCAACGACCAGATTGTAATTGGTTCGCAACTGGTGAGCTTTCAAGGTCAACGCTAAAGACCGGTGTCAATTCACCGGCGCGTCGGTTATCGCGCGCTGCTTGCAAAATACCGTTCGTCGTTACCGCGTTGCGTAGCGCATCAGCCTTTGGACTAACCGCCACTGCTTCTTTGAAATACGCCAATTGTTCTTGTGTGATTTCACTCATATCATTTTCACCTTTTTCTAATTTAAGTCTAGTGTAGCCTTTTAGATAGCGGTTTACAATGGTAAAAAATAAGCACTTAAAAATCACCGAATCGGTTTGACTCAGTGGTTTCGTGTTTAATAATGCTTCATTGCCATCATCGTCTCTTCAAAGAACGTGAAGAAAGCGTCGTGGTTAACGTGGTACACAAATTCAATTTCGCGTCCCTCTGGCGTTTCGAACGTACGGCCACGGCTCTGGCCAGTTGGAATTACGTCGACGTTCATCATCTTCGTTTCCACCAACTCCGGCTTTTGTGCATAGGCTGTCGTCAACACGTCCCACAGGAAGTACGTTGAGTTCGTCTCGAAGTGTGTCAATACTGGCACCGTTGCGTATGCTTGGCCGACGAAGTCCATCACTGGGTGTGAACGCAACTTCGCCCAACGCAAACGGTCAGCTGGCGTCAACGGTACTTCGTGGGTACTCTCCAACCCAACCATTTGAATTTTGATGTCTGAATCAAAGACAATCTTGAAAGCTTGTGGGTCCCAGAATACGTTCCATTCGGCCGTACCGTCTTGCTCAGGTTCAGCGATGTTTCCAACGCCAAACGTACCAGCCATCACAACCAGGCGGTCGATCTTCGCTGACAAACTTGGGTCACGTTGTAGGACAGCTCCCAGGTCACTCACTGGACCGGTGAAGACCAACGTGATTGGTTCTGTCGCTTCCGCCAAGATTGAGGCCAAGTCATCGGCCGCAGTGTTGTATGACAACTCAGTGTCCCCTTCACCAAATTCATTCAAGATTGGCAATGCATCAACCGTGAATGAATCCATGCGCCACTCCTTTGGAAATGGATCACTCGACTTTGCATCAGATGCACTCACCAACAAGTCGTGGTGCGTTGAGAAACGGTTGATAATCTTGCGCGTTGCTGTAACAGCAGGCTCCAAGTATGAATCAGCCGGCACAACCCCTACACCAACTAGTTCAATTAGGCCTTGTTCCTCGTATGACAACAACATCAACAAAGATGCCAAATCATCAACACCACCATCATGGCTAAAGTACACTTTTTCAGTCATTTCATTCTCCCCTTAATAAACAACGTTCGTCTTTTAATTCGTTTCGTCTATATTAACATAGCTAAATCATGATTAAAACGAACAAAAAGTAAAAACAGGTTCCAAAACGGAACCTGCTTTCGATCATTATTAAACTTCAACTAAATTACGTGACGTCCCCGTCGTTAGGACGTCGTTAAAGTTCTCAAAGCTGATGGCAATCATGTCCATCAACGCTTCTTCTGTGTATGACCCCATGTGTGGTGTCACAATGACTTGCGGATACAAGGCCATCATCTTATCAACCGTCGCATTACCAGTCGATTCACCTTGGAAGTTCTTACCAAAGTAGTGACGCTCATCAGCAATCACGTCAGTCGCAAAGCCACGTAACTTCCCAACTTCAACGCCAGCCAGAATCGCATCTTGATCTGTGATTTCTGCGCGCGCCGTATTGACCAACACAGCCTCGTCCTTCATCTTCGCAACGTATGATGCGTCAAAGTAGGCATCGTTCTTGCCTGGAAAATGTGGCACGTGAAGTGAGACAATGTCGGACTTCGCTAACAGCTCATTCTCAGACACATATGTTAGTAGCTCCTTGGCCTTGTCGTTTTGATAAACATCATAACCAAGTACCGTTGCGCCAACCCCACGCCACAATTCTGCTTCGGCTTGTCCGATACGGCCAGTACCAATAATACCAACCGTTAAGTCATGTAGTTCCGTCGCAAACATTTGTGGTAGCACTTGGAATTGTCCTTTGGCTGCATTCGCAACAGCTAAGGTTGTTTGACGTTGTTGCATCAAAGCTAGCGTAAATGCCAACTCAGCCACCGCATATGGTGAGTAGCTAGGCACGTAAGCCACTGTAATGCCGTATTCCTTGGCAACATGCAAATCAATGTGATTGTGCCCAACCGTTCGTGTGAAGACATACTTAATGCCATGTTCTGACAGCTTTTGCAACATGTCAGCCTGCAAGGCGCAGTTTGCACGCGCCAACACAGCATCATGCCCGTCTACCTTATCCAGGTTGGCCAAAGACAAATTCTCCGTCACCAACGTTAGGTCATAGTTGTACTTGTTTAAGTCATGGAAGTACGGCACCTCATTGTCGCGCACCCCAAATACGGCAATCTTAAAAGCCATGCTAGCTACCCCGAGTTAGTTTTCTTGATACCGCAGTATACAGAAGGCGACCGGGGTGGTCAATGGTGGAAAGTAAGTGGAAACACTTTAATTACTTAATAAACGCCCTGTAAGAATTTACTTCTAGTCTCAAGTCATTCACACTTAATTTTTGGACATCCCCTGAAAGGTTATCTTTGTTTAATTTTGAAATTCGCAGAATAAAGTAGTTTTTCTTCGCTTCATTTTCTAGGTTCAAAGCAGTTTGATATTCATTTTCAGATAGATAGAACATATCAGACTTTCCTGTAGTAGTCTTTACATCAACAAACCACTTCTCTTGGTTATTAAACTTAACCTCAATGTCATATCCTAAAGAATCATTACCGTTTTTACTATCAAGATTTAGCGAGCACCCTTTTACCTTTGCATCAGGATATTTTGACTTTAAATATTTCACTGCTGCCTGTTCACCAATAAACCCAATGATCGCTTTAGCATCATTATTATAATCAGGTAAATTATCAGCGGATAATTCATCTATATCAAAGTCCGCTTGTTCATTTAACGAGAAATCAGTGTCCTTCAGTTCCTGCCATGACCCTCTTTCTTCCACTTCCTGATTATCCAAAACACGTTTTAACTGGGGAATTTTTTGCTTGAAAAAATCAAGCAAGGCATCCCCAACTACACTTAGATACCTTTGATTTAACTGGCCGTTCTTTTGAAACACTTGGCTGTCATCCCTACCATAATAATCTCGGTCGTTTCGTAGTGAAAAATCAACCGGAATCATCGATACATCCACGCGCCAACCATCAGGATCCCATTTCCCATCAGAATCAAATCCTAAAAAATCAGGTCGGTCAGCAGAGTAAACATCGTCTACAGCAACGCTTATCCCCTTTATCGCCTGATCAAACGAGTGCAAAATCACATCCCCTTTTCTGACTTGCTTCATATTTTCATATCCCAGGTTGCGTCCACCCGATTTGGTTAACTTCGGTGACCACAAAAAGTTATACTCGTTTTCAATATCATGACTAGCATTCTGCGCGACTAGATATACTTTCATTTTTAATTCTCCCCAAACAAAAATGTTAACACCATTAATATAACACCCCAATAGACATTTAACATGGTGTACATTTTATTTAGAAAAAAACAGCGAATCAAATTGATTCGCTGCAATAAATGATCAAAGTTTACTTGTACAATTTTACGAATTGCTCAGCCAAAAGTACTGAACGCTTCTTTATTTCTTTAGCAGTCCATCGCTTATTCTCGGCAAGTCTTCTATTTTCGATCAAAGAGCTCGTCTTATATATTTCGCGTTTATCTGAGAATTCTTTATTTCCTAATTTTTCATTCTTAGATCCAATAAGCAACGTCGCATTCCCCAAAGTTTTTGTTAAGTGTTCACGCGTGGTGTCATCTGGAAAATCTTTCATCCACTCACTACCCGACTTTGGCTTTTCAGGCAAGATATGCTCGTAATGTATCTTCTGAAGATTGTTAGGCAGCATAGTTTCCGATTGATTTTTTGCCAACTCTTGATTGTAAAGCTCTTTAAACACAAATTTAGCTTTTTTTCTTGCAGAAGGTGTCGTTATTTCTCTATCCACAATTACACTGCGTAAACTATCATCCGAAATATTTAATCCACCTTCTTGCAGTTTATTAAAAATTTCTTTCACTGGAATTTTATCTTCATACACGGCGTGTGCCATTTCAGCCAACGGATTTTCAAAACTATTTGCACGACCTTCCTTAAAGAACAATAGCCGTACCGCCAAACTTTTTACTTTCTTTAAGACCGCTATTTCATCAGAAGTAGAGTAATTGCTAAGGATCATCGCAGTCAGCATTGGCGTTTGTTGCTTTAGTCCAAACACATCTCTCAAAGAATCAATGGTGTAATTATACTCATCTCGCTCTATGACATTTGATATTTCCATCTGGTTTGGATTTATTGCTTTATCGTATGCAACTGCTATTTCCAATAGCGCATCCAACAGTCCTATCGATATGCCGCCCTCGTACGAAGTATAGATTGACTCTAACACATTTTGTTTGTCTATTTTTCCAGCAAACAGCGTGGCCACAGTACTTAAGAATGTTCTGCGATCTAAGTCACCTAATAGGTCATCCAATTTATTCCATTTTTCTCTTACTACCGATTCGCCCAGTTTTGATACTAAATCGTTTTTCAACACATAATATGATTCTAACGTTTTACCCGTGTTATTAAGTGTCTCAAACATTCTTTGTGCTACTTCTTCTGTTGTAGCGATAATTTCAATTAAATAGGTCGACTCTAAAAATCGGCTCAGTATCTCTTTCACTACAACGTCGGGATCATCCGAAACTATTTCACGCCACAACTGTTGAATTTTCAGCCTATTTCTTATAAATGACCTGATCGACAAATCGAGACCTTCATGTTCTTTTACTAGATAGTCATTTTCAAAGTCAATTAGCTTATAAAACTCATCAGTAACCTCACCTTTATCGAACACCACTTTTGGTGTAACGGTTCCATTTTCATCTTCGTCACTGATATAGTTTTGATACTTTTTCGATGCAAATTTAACATTAAGTTCTCCGCGTTCGACAGATAGTCTTAATCCTTCAGCATAGATCATCAGCGTCGTCACTGTACGTTGCTGCCCGTCAAACAGTTTTAGCTTTTCTTCTTCATTTGAGAATGTGAAGAAATTCAATACGTGTTTCGTTTCATATGCTCCTGGTAATCCAAGCGATGTGAGATCCCTAAATAATCGTTCAACCTGCACCTCTGTCCATTCGTATGGTCTTTGAGAAAATGGGATCATATACTGACCGGTATCCAAAGACATATACTGTTTTAGAGTTACCGTTAATGATTGTAAGAATTGTTCCGCCATTTAATCATCTCCTCTTAGACTCAAGCTGGGTAGGCAAGCTTTTTAATACGTACTCATACACTTCTTTACGTGATAGAAGATCCAACAATCTAATCCCGCCAATCATATTCATAATCTTATTAGCTTCAGAAAATGCCTTTCTGTTCTGAGAAATTTTTCCATCTTGAATCAGCTCAAACACAGCATCAAATATACCCAATCGTATGTGATCACTATCAATTACATTACTTGACGAAAGCGCAACAAAATTCCCTCTAAAATCAGTTTGTGTAAAAAGCTTAACAAAATGATACGGATCTTCATGTTCTGGATCATAAAAAACATGCCCTATCCACCATAGTGAAGCTAAGTTATTTATCGCTAACGATCTTTTATGTCCGTTCACAATAAAACTTGAGCGGCTCTTAATTGAAGATTCTTGTTTTCCAGCTTTAAAATCCATCACCTTCAACACGCGCAAATGATAATCCAAAAAATCAGTATTTTCCAAAGCAACCCAAATTCGAGGATCTGTCGCTTCTACGGGCGTTAAATTTCTTAACTGCGAGTGTAAACTCACAATGTTTTCATACGCGTTGTCATACTCGCTAGTTTCTGGCAACAGCAACTCATGCTTCTCATACTCTTTTTTTGTTCGGAAAACATTTCCTTCTTTATTCATGACATTTTGAATTTCTAACGTGTTTTGCAGCTTGTATAAATCAAGCATGTCGGTATCAAAATTCGTATCAAACTCTTCTAAAAAGTTATTAGAAACAATAGGTATATTCATCACTCATCAACCTCATTAAATACTTCAAACGCCGGAATAATTGGATTATTCAGTAATTGTTGCGCAACTACTAGAGAAGAAGTGTTTTCCAACTTACTATCGCTGTATTTCAAAGACTCGAAAATATACATGGACAATTCCTTATACCAAAGATAATCACCATTCGTAGACCCCTCATCTTTGATGTCATCAACAGCTATCATCAACGCAGGAATCAACAAAGAGAAGTTTGCAATTTTAACTTCTTTCGCATTCTGCATTTGTGCGTATATCTTATATGCCGCTTCAGGAATTTCAATCCGAATAGATTCACCATCAAGGTTCACAGTCATGCTCTTATTCTTTGATTTTGATACTTTAATGAAGGTTTGCACACTCTTCGGTGCAGAGTCCTCCATTTGAAGTTCAATCTCCACTGTTGGCTCGAAAGCCAAAATATCTCCGCGCATAATGTTTTTTACAACATAATCCTCACCAAAAAGCTCAGGATTAAATCCCGAATTCATATACTCTGGAATATCAATTCTTGCGACGACCAAAACAGTTAGCTCAATGTTCTTAGTGACAGATTCCGCGTCAACGCTTAAGCGAAGCGTGTCTTTATTTTCGGGAAATGGAATCGCCTTTCGATACGAAGTTAAACTGCTTTCAAGATGCGCCAGTACCAACGCGGTACCATCATTTATCATTTTTTGAAGATCGTCATTTTTTAGTTTGTATTGGATCACAAGTTCAAAGTCGGACTGTCCAACCTGTTCTTGGGATACATCTACGCTAAAACTATCTCCAAATACGAATTCATTTTCAAAGCTAAGGGAATCAGAAGCGCTTAATACCGGATAAGGAAACGAATTATTACTTAATTTCATATGTTTTACCTCCTAACCGAACTCGCGTGCCAAAATCAATGGTTACAGATCCGCGTATCATCTCATTCTTTTTCACATTGTTGATAAGAACACTGCTTTCCGTGAGCTCTTCCGCATTAGGAATATCAACTGATTTAATTTTGACCAGTTCGTCTGAACCGTTTTCACCCGTAATTCGAAATTCAACTTCAATTTTCGCGCGGTCTCTGGGCGCCTTTATATTAATTTTGTACTCACCCTTCTCCGCATCAACTTCAATCAAGCGGACCCCGATCTCAGTTAATTCCGCTCCACGGCGGGCCTTTTGACGTTGCTCTTCCGGTGTGTTAGTTACTCCGCTTCCTTCATCTCTACGATCCGGTGTTCTAGTTGGCTCTGGGCTCTCTACCTCATCATCATCTGGTTCTCCAAATACATCGCCAATGACGTTGTCATCTTTTTTGGATTTTTGTTTCGGTTGAGCTACCTTAACTTTATTCTTTTGCTTCTTAATTACCAGTTCCGTAATTTTTTTATCAAGTGAAGCTTCGCCAGAATTTTCTGATTCCAAACCATTTTGATGCACCGTCAAAATACTGCTTAGACCAAACACATCCATGCTTTCAGTATTCGCATTAGAAAAATTATCAACAACCGAATCTTTGTAAAACCTATTCAGGTCCTTTAAAAAGCTGGTCGCCTCTTTTTTAAGCTTTTTATCGATAATTCTATCTACGTACCAGTCATCGTGATTTGCATTTTCTATATCTTTGAGGAACTTATTTAATTTCTGTCCAGTAGCCTGGAATATTCCAAAAAAGTTTATTGATCCACTGATGTGATTTTTATAATTAATTTTCATTCCAGACTTACGAGTCTGAAGAACTTTTCGATTTGTGTCATCAAGAATTGCCAAATATAGATGTGCATCCTTGGCCGATTCTATAAACTCATAATCATTGACCATTTTTTCAGGTAATGGTAATTCAATTCGTTTAGGACTATTCAAAACTTCGAATGCACGGAAAGCATCTTTGTACTCGTCCGTCACCTTAAACGCATCTGATTTACGAGAATTGTCACTCTCAAGCTTTTCAAAATATTGAAATAAACTTGCTAATGAGTCTTTATTAATAACTTCATCTTGAATATGAACTTCTAATTCGCCTGCCCAAATAGAGATCAAAAAATTGGAAAGCACCGCTATCTTAATTCGGTCTTCCCAATTAGGATCATTTTTAAAGCCAACTACAAAAAGGTCAGTTCCTTTTTCATTTATCTTTCGATTAATCGCAAATGGCAAGTCTCCGCTCATTGGTAGATACTTTGTACCTTCCATTTTGGCAGAGTAATAGGCTGGTCCCTGAGTCACTTCGTCTTTTGCTGGCTTATCGAATGATACTAATTGCGACACACCAATACTGCGCTCACCTTCACCTTCCGAAATTGAATGATAAAAAACCATCCGTAAATTGGAGGCTGCGAATGGCGCAAATTTTCCAATACCTTTACTTCCAGCTGATGCTTCGTCATCTTTAACTGAATCACCTGCAACAAAAATTAATGATTGCCAATTTTTGTTCGCCAATCCTTTGGTATTAAAATCGCTCATTTGAAGTACCGGAACTGTTGCTTCATTTATGACATTTTCATATGTGTTTAAAAAATCTTGTGCTGTTTCTGAGCTATCCCACTTTGATCGCATTGCAGGCAAAGCCTCATTTCTCAGCTCTTCGATACCTGGAATATCGCTAGACGGAATGTCATGTTTTTGGAATTTGACCACGACCGGTCCATCAACAGCTAGATCCTTCGCATCCAAAGAGTTCTGGATACCTTCGCGTGTAATTGAATTTATTGGCACATCAGAAAACGTATCGATTCCAGCTGCGTTAATTCCACTAAGTGTCAATCCCTTACCACTAGGGAAAATCCAAGAATCAGATTGCTTTTTAACCGTAGATCTAAAAAAATCCATACAACTATACCTACTCCCCATATAAATAGTCTTTATTTAATTAGATCATAAATTAAAGCAAAACTCACTAATAAAACGATCACCCCGTTAACTAAATACATTTTCTTCATTAATCCGCAACAAAAAAGCCGAGCTTAAAAGCCCGGCTCCCACAATTTTACCGTATTCGCGTAATAAACCAATTCATAATCGAGTTAACTGAACTAGCTCGACGTGGTACTGTGCTACCGCCAATGTCAGGTCGATGTAATCGGATCAAATTTTCAACAATAGGTTTCTCTGGCAAATACCCTGTTGCAACCCACACTTCAATCATTGCCCGGAATATTGGTCGTTGAATTAATTGCTCTGCAAACAACCCCAACTTTGTATTGTAATCGCACTTGATAAACATGCTACCCAATTCAGAAACTTTAAAATAACCGTCCTTCTTCTGCGCTAATCCGAAGTACTCCGCTGCATTGGCATAATAATCGGACTGTCGAATATCGAACTTAAACGATTCTGCCAGATACTCTTTCGTTCCAACAGAAAAGATATCTCCTTGCTCGCTTTGAATCGACTTACCACTCAATACAACTGGAATTTCAAATATTTTCTCCGGATCATTAGCCTGAATAAAGGGTACTAACTCACCATCTTCTCGCCTTGGTTCCATCGAGTTCGGTTCCTGCGCTAACAACATTTTCAACGTATCGCGCGTAACTGGCTTCGATTCTTCCTCAAACACGAATTCATATTCTCGAATTTTCTTAAGCGAGTTAAAGTCATTGATATCAGTAAACTGATAAACGTGGAACGAAAATACATCATCTGTGTAAGTGAAGTATGCCGAATATATTTCCTTCGGAAACTTCATTTGGTCATGATAAATCCGAGTTGGAATATACAACTGACGAATATTAAAATCCTCTGGTCGCTTCTTCTTTGATTCGATAATCAAAACTCGACTTGGTGATTCATAAACTCCATCGATCTCAGATTGCCAGCCATCAATCACGAATTTTGTTTGTCCATCCCTAAAATGACTAATCTGGAAGTCAATTAGTCCGGTTCCTTTTTTACCACTAAGTGTTGCAACAACATCAGCATCTAAATCATTCATGACATACTTCAACATGCCACTCATTTCAGCAACCGATTGTGCAACTGCTTCACTATTTATTGTTTCTGGACTCTCCGGGCGAATACCAGAAATCCATTTTGGAAACGTCATGCGTACCGGTTCAAGCACTTCATATTTCAGATTTTCAAAAGTCTTGAAGTCTGAAATTTCATAGCGATCTTTCCCTTTAGGCATCAATGAGAATTGTGCCTTCTTACCAAATACTTCCTTATTAACCGACTCTTTAAACACTTCCGGTAAATAGCTACTGAAGTCGAACTTCAACAGATTTCGAGCATCTGGTGCATTATCAGGTCGATTAGCGTAATATTCTCGAACGTATTTATTAATATCGCTACTCGTGATTTCAAACCCACCATACTTTTCAATTTGGTTAGGAATGTCAAAGCGGTCAAATAAATATTGCCATGCGATATCTTGCTTTCTACTCCTTACTTTGGCCATGATCGTTTACCCCCAACTACGTACCAGTACCTCAGAAACTTTTGCACGACTACTTGCCTTTGCAGCTACAAATCGGTGTGCTTCAACCGTCTCAATTACACCGATTCCTTCGTATAATTCATGAAGCAACGGCACATCATTGTTAGACAACAATACATAAACGCCACGATCCTTCAACGTCTTAAACAAGTCACGCAGGCGTACCTGTTCGTCGTAACCAAATTCACTTGAGTAACTTGTAAAACTAGCCGTATCGCTTGCTGGGATATATGGCGGATCAAAATACACAAAGTCCCCGGTCTGTGCTTTTTCCACTGCCTTCTCAAAATCTCCCGTCAAAATGTCGATATCTGCATTATTCAAATATTCCGACACACGGTGGATCGTCACCTCATCAGCGATCTTCGGATTCTTATATTTGCCGTATGGTACGTTGTTTTGCCCCTTACTATTAACACGCCACAAACCGTTGAATCCCACCTTAATCATGTAGATGAAACGTGCTGCTCGTTCGACTTCTGTCATCTGTTCTAAGCGACCATCACGATCTGTTAAACGCAAATCAAGATAATAATCCTTGGAATTGTTAGCCTGATGTTCAACTAGCTTAGCCAACAATTCATCCGGTTGGTCGCGTACCACACGCCATACATTCGCCAACTCTGGATTGAAATCATTAACAACCGCTTTATTTGGTTCTAAAGACAGCAAAAAGGCACCCCCACCCAGAAACGGCTCAAAGTATGTCCCAAAGTTTTCAGGAATATACTTGGCCAGTTCCGGAAGGAGCTGCCTTTTTCCACCTACCCACTTAATAAATGGGCGGATCTCACCTA
>JQAY01000005.1:20414-50102 GCA_001436895.1 Weissella confusa | reverse complement strand
TGGTTGGTTGGTTGGTTGGTTGGTTGGTTGGTTGGTTGGTTGGTTGGTTGGTTGGTTAAGCATGCGTGTGATCCTCTTATCTGTCAAATTGGATCTTAATTGTTGATCACTTTTTTAAATCGATCAACTAACAACACAAAAACACCACCGAACCAAGAATCAGCAGTGTTTCAAAAATAATATTAAAGAAGAATAGCGTATGCGTTATTCAGCATATGAACGGCAATCGAATCACCCAAATTGTTGCGACGTCGGTAGACATATGCAAGTACGGCACCAATTACAAAATACACTAGTGTCACGACGTTCAAATCAGTTGAATGAATGACCATAAACAAAATACCGTTCACGATAATGCCAACCCATTTACTCATGAACTCACCAAAGTACTCAAAAAACTTAAATCGAAAAATAATTTCTTCCATTATTGGCGCCATCACAATATCAATAACTGCCGCCAAATAATATGTCTTACGAAGTTCATCCATGACTAACTTTTGATTCTCATTCGTTGGGATATGCCAAAGGTCAGCTAGTACCCCAAACAAAACTTGAAACGCTAGAATGATCAGAAATGCAACGCCCACTGCTTTCCAATCAATATTCTTTAGTGATGGCCACAATTGTTTCGGCCATGAATAATGGATAAATAAAGCGCTCAATAATACCGTTAGACCAACGCCAATGAGAACACCAGTCATTGTTTTAGCTTCATCAGCCGCAAAAAACGATGGTATCGTGGCTATTTGTTCTAACACAAATATCCCAAACAACAATAGCAATCGCTTAACTATCTTACTAATACTTTTCATAAATACCTCCTCATATATAATCAGTCTACTATTCATACAAACGGCATTCATATTCATTTTTCATCCAAAACAAAAACACCACCAATCAAAACGATTGGTGGTGTCTTCGGATCAAGCCGGCTGGGTTACCGGCGATCTACATTTTAAGGAGTAGAGAGTTTGAGTTGGGATTCTCAAACGGGAATATGAGTCATTCTTAGGGATTGTCTTAGGGGTTATCCCCTTTCGACATGATTAATAATAAGGTTGCTACCTTAACGCACCAATAACTGGGGCTGAAAGTTAGCTTAATTAGTACGCACTAACTACATTCATGAAGCCATAGTACCCATTCATATTGGCATAATTTTGTGCTTCCCATTCGCTGTAAAACTGACGGGCGCCGAACTTGCCAAAGACAAATCGTGGCATGCCGTCACTGATGTCTTGCACGTACTGACCATTAATCTCAATGATATACATCACCGTCCACCTCTTTATTCTTTATCACATCAATTTTACGCGTCATCCCCAAAACGTGCTGGTTTCCAGCTCACACAAAAGCGTCGCTAGTCCCCGAACTAACGACGCTTTCTTGATTAATTCAAACTCCCAGTTACAGCCTGACCACGCTTGATAACACGTGGCGCGTCCGTTAACACAGCCAAGTCTTGCAAAGGATCACGGTCCAAAATCAACATGTCCGCATCCTTGCCTGGCACCAGTTCACCAACGCGTTCCGCAATACCCAACAACTCTGCCCCGCGAATCGTTGATGCAAGCAACACTTGTTCCGGCGTCATCCCCACGCTCGCCAACAAGCGAATTTCCACACCAGGTCCAGACTTGAAATCGTTATAACTTGTACCAGCATCCGTCCCCATCACAACATTCACGCCAGCCGCAGCTGCGTCACGAATGCTTTGTTGATGCGCCTCCCATAGTGCTGACGCCTTATCGTACATATAAGCTGGAATATCATCCTTGTGTTGCAACATCTGCCAAGGTGCAGCCATTGTTGGTACGATTGCTGTGTTCGTATCCAACAACATTTGAATGGTCTCGTCATCTAAATACACCGCGTGCTCGACAGAATCAACACCGGCCAGGATGGCATTCTTGATGCCCTGCGTTCCTTGCGCGTGGGCCATCGCTGGCTTGCCCTTGTGGTGTGCCTCAAGTACTGCTGCCGTCAACTCTTCCACTGATAGTTGTTCATCCGTTGGTTGCTCACCATCCAAGCTCACGCCACCGGTCGCCATTAGCTTAATCGTTTGCGCCCCGTGCTTAAGATTCCAACGGGCTGCCTTGCGCACTTCATCAACACCATCAACTTCCATACCAATCTTTGAACCATGACCACCAGTCATCGTCAACGCTGCACCACTACCGATGATGTCTGGCAATTGTAGGCGTTGCTGACGAATCTTGGTCGCCAACTTCAAATCGATATTATCCGTTGAGCCAGCGTCACGAATGGTTGTCACCCCACTCGCAATCGCATCCTGCAAATTCTGCAACGCAACCAGCGTATCCAACGTGACATCCTGACCCGCGCGTTCGCGACCGTCAGCTGCCATTACAATATGCGTATGCGCATTAATCAATCCCGGCACCAAATACTTGCCTTGCACATCAACTATTTGATCAGCCTCACGTACGGTCTCAACCACCTGACCAGATACCGTGTCCACTGACACCGTTTGTGACTTGAACCCCTCGTTCGTCACATACACATTTCCACCAACATAATTAACAATTGTCATATAATTATCCCCACGCTTTTATTTCTTAACTGCTTTTGTAAAGTCGAACGTTGCGCCGACTGTATTAATCTGCACCCCGGTTACCTTAGGGTTAATCATCACTGAATTCGTTACATCGAATAACGTCGTAGCTGGCACTTGCGTTTGATAAATCTTCTCGGCACGTCCCAGGTCAGCCATGCGAGCTTCGTTGTCCATCACGTCTGTTGTTTGGGCTGCCGTCAACGCAGCGTCATAGTTCTCATCAGTCCAGTTACCAAAGTTGGCTGTTGCCCCCGTTTGCCAATTAGCCAAGAACGCTAGTGGATCGGCGTAATCACCATTCCAGCCCACCAAAACCATTTCGAATTGTGATGACAACATGGCCTTCACACGAGCTGTTTTCGGTTGCGTCTTTACCGTCACTTGCAAACCTGGTAAGTGACTTTCTAGTTGTGACTGCAAGAATTGGGCTTGATTCTTTGATGAATCATCATTGTCAGCCAACAAAGTCAGTGACGTCTTCTTGAGTCCTTCTTGTTTCATTGCTTTTTGCCAAAGGCGCTTAGCTTCCTTTGTGTTGTAACCCGTGTTCTTAACCGCATTCGCCTTCGCAAAATCAGTCTTTGTCTTCGGGTCCGTCACAATGCCAACCGGCGTAAATGTCTTGCTCATCGTCGCTGAATCAGACATCACATTCTTCACCATCGCGGCCTTGTTGATAGCACGTTGCATGGCTTGGCGGGCCGTTTGGTTAGACAAAATGCCCGTCTTCACGTTGAAGGCCAAGTATTGCGTCCGCGCTTGCTTGATTTGGTGATAACCGGTCTTACCCTTCACGCCCTTGATTTGGGTTGCTGACAGCTCCGTGTAATCGACCTTGTTCGATTGGTACAAGTTGTAACCCGTTGATGAGTCAGTCACCGTTTGGAAGTGAACTTCCTTAGGCTTCACCTGCTTGGCATCGATGTAGTATTTGTTCTTGACCAAGCGGTATGACTTGTTCGAACCATTCCAACCCACGACCTTGAAAGGACCGTTATAGAGGGTGTCGGTTGACGTTGACCCGTACTTGTCACCCACCTTGGCTTCGAAAGCTTGGTTTTGTGGGTAAAAGCCCTTTTCCGTTAGAATCTTGGCCATCATCGGTTCGGGTGCCACCAAGGTAATCTGCAACGTCTTATCATCTAGTGCCTTGATACCCAACGCTGACAAATCAGTTTGCTCACCTGTATTAAGTGCCTTGGCGTTTTCGATGTTGTACATCAAGTTGGCTGATGTTGACGCGTTCTTCGGGTCAATCGTGCGTTGCCAACCGTAAACGTAATCTTGCGCCGTCACAGGGTCGCCGTTTGACCACTTCAAGTTATCCCGCAAGGTAATGGTCCAAGTCTTGCCATCTTCAGAAACGTCAACCTTCTTAGCATCCGCCAGCTTTGGCTCGTTGTTCTTGCCAGAGCGATACAAGCCTTGCCCCGACTGGTCAATAATTTGTGATGAGGCGACATCTGGCGCACGAGATGGATCAAGTGTGCTCAAGTCAGCCGATTGCGTCCAGTTAATAATATTGTCTGATGCTGCAACATCCCCCGCTGGTGTAACCATCCATCCAAGCGTTGCCGTTGCAAGTGTCATCAATGCTAGTGTCTTTGTGTTCATGTTCGTAACTCCTCATGGTTTGGCGAGTTACTAAAGCGCTTTAGTCAAAATAAAAAACGACCAGTATCCATCCGGAAGATACTAGTCGTTACTCGTGTGTAATATCGAATAATCCACTAGCCTTCACCTATCGCGGTGAAAGCTAGCTTGCTTAAAAGCCATCATTCACCGCTTCTTAAAAAAGAAAAACGCGAATGACGTAAAGGCATTAACTGAATATGCTGTTGTTTGTACTGAATTGTTCATGATAATGCCTCCTGCTTTATTTGATGTGTTAAGAATAGCGAACCCAAATGATAATGTCAACACTATTTTCTAATTTAATTTTAATTAAACGTTTAACGGCAAACAAAAATGCCACTAGGTGGGAAACTAGTGGCATTTTCGGATCTAGCCGATTGGGAGGTCGGCGATCTATTTGTTATTTTTAAGGAGTAGGATTGTCTGCGATGGGATTCACAGACAAGGAGTATGAGATATGTTGATTGCTATGCTATGGGTTTCTTGTCTTAAGGGTTATCCCCTTTCGACATGATTAATAATATAGCCGGAACCTTAACTCAGAAATAACTGTGGCTGAAAGTTAGCTTAATTTTGGGTATTGTCCAAATTGCTTCTCAACTCGGTTGCAAACAAAAACACCACTAGCTGGGATACTAGTGGCGTTTTCGGATCTAGCTGATTGGGCAATCAGCGATCTGTTCGTTATTTATATAAGGAGTAGGAGTGTTTTAAGATATTAAGCTTAAAACGGGAGTATGTTTTCATTGCTATGGGTTTCGCGTCTTAAGGGTTATCCCCTTTCGACATGATTAATAATAAGGCCGGAACCTTAAAGGAGTAATAACGATTCCTGAAACATAGCTTAAATTCCGATTTTCTGTTTTAAACAACAGAAAACGCCACCGGACGGGCAATCCAGTGGCGTTTGAAATCAGCAGATGGGCGTCCGCTAATTGTTTAGGAGTAGGGTTCGATTGAGGTGGGCCTCAATCAGCATGAGTAGTTATTTGCTATGGGTATGTTGAGGAGTCCCCCCTCTCAACACATATTATATTAAGGTGCCAAACTTAAACGAGGTATAAGATTGACCGCTTTTATCGCCAAAATTTTTTCACCTAGTTAAATCACACGCTAGGCGGTTGCTGCCCCAACTTGTTCTGGGTACACACCGCCATTTTCGTCACGGCGTTCAAACAATGCTGTTAGCGCCGTCTTAAGATAGGTTTCATCCCCATCGTTCACCGCACGCCAAGTCGCCATACCACCGCTTGATTTCATGACAATGTGACCAGTATCTTCGTAAACGTCATGATGGGCTTCGATGAAATAATCAAACGCCATCACGTCTGCGTCTTCATAACGCTTAATTACAGTTACCATCTTGAGCCCCTCTCTTAAGTTTCACTTTCATAAAGTAAATTATACCGTTTTTACCCCACTTCTGCCTAGTTTTACACCCAATACGAAAAGAACCGGCCTATGCAGACCGGTCCATTTTCAAAATTATGCAACCAATTCTTCCGTCGTGGTCTCAATCACATTGGCACCTAATGGCTTGCCGTAAATCGGCACACCGGCCGCATCAACCAAGAAATCAAACGATGCTAACTCCGTCATAGCAGCCTTAACGCGTTCAGGCGTCAAATCAGGATCGATGTTCACCATCTTCAAATGCACCTTCGCACCCGCAATCTTCGCAAACTTCCCTTCAAATACCAAATCCAACTTCTTCATCTTCGCTACCTCCGATTATTCTGCCAAGCCTGCATCATACGCATTCACTTCCGTCGCCGAAATTGACACGATTTCCGTTTCAACACCAAGGTTCACGATAACCTGACCAAGTTGACGCAGTTGATCATCCGTTGTGCCCACCTTTACGTTGAACATGCGGACGTATTCAGCTCCCGTCTCTGCTGCCTTCGTCACATACCGTACCTTCATTTGTCCCGTCATTTCGTCATTCCTCCAAATTCATTTAGGTGGCCACCTGTTTTTGTCGACACCTATACTAACGAAATAAGTGAGCCGTTTTGTCGCATAGAAAAAGGACGACTTTTTCAAGCCGTCCAATTATGGTTATTGCCATGTCCCGATTGTGTCCAAAACACCATCATGGTTATTATCCGAAACCGTTGGTGGGAACTCATCCAACAACGGCTGCGCTGCATTGGTCATCGCAAATGGGTGGCCAACTAGACGTAGCATCTCGATGTCGTTACCCCCATCCCCAAACGCTGCCATCTCTGCTGGTTCGATACCATAATAGGCACCAAGTTCCTGCAGGCCGACTGCCTTGTTGATGTTTGGCGCCACGATATCAATCATGCCGAAGCCTGACGTGGTCACGTGCGCGGTTCCAGCCAACTCACGGTTTAGCTGCGCCATGAAGGTCTCCGCATGTACTTCCGGCCAGTTCACAATGATTTTCACGACCGGCTCAGTAATTTCGTCCAAGCTGTCAATGAAAATCAAGTTCGGAAACTCAGCGACCATGTGGTGATAAAGTTCCCCTTGGCCCTTATCAGCACGTAGCATGTACCCATTAGTTGCGGTGCTATAAACATTTCCGTGGCCCGGTGACAGCGGTGACTCAGCCACCGCCTTCATCGCGATTTCCATATGTTCGCGTGACAAACTGTGCAACGCCAGTTCCTTGTTATCCTTCGTGATGACTTGGCCACCATTTTGTACAACGTAATCAAATCGTCCCACAAACGGTGCCAAAAAGCGGTCCACCGTTGCGCGATCATTACCCGTCGCTGCCACAAAATGGTAATCGCGCTCATCCAAGTAATCCAGTAGCTTCGTAAATTTGTGTGCATTCACTTGTTGGTGCTTATCAAAGAAAGTCCCATCCAAGTCAACTGCAATTAGTTTTGGAAATGCCATCAAAAGTCCCCCAGTCTTTCCGTGCTTTCCTCGACTCCCTCGGTACTAGTATGACAAGAATGTTTGAATGATACAAGAAAGGGATACGCCGAATTGGCATATCCCTTAATCATTAACCCACGAAGACGTTCTTTCCCAAACTCAACATGTGTAGGTATTCTTCTGATTCAGTTCCGATAATGAACGCTGCGTTTCCTGACAAGATAGTCAACTTGCCTTCTTCTGAACGTTGGTAAACGCGATCAAAGAGTTGTTCTTGTAGCTTAGGCTTTGAACCAGCCAATTGCTCAAGGTTTTCAACAACCAATACTTCGTAACCGTCGTATGTGTCCTTGAACTTTTGTGTACCAACTTGGCCACCACGCAAACCATCTTGGAAGTCCTCGATAAATTGTTCAACGCCAGTCACGTGAACTTGGGCGTCCAACGCTTCCTTAATCATGCGCTCACGCATCTCGTAGCTTTCACCACGGACCAAAATCATGTTCAAGTGGTCAGTGCCAGCCACCGCTGCCGCTGCGCGCTTAATTTGACCTGGCACATCGTGGATATCAACATCTTCTGTCTTCATTTCAAGCAAGCTAGACAAGGCTTCGATTTGTTGGTTCAAACCAGCCACCTGGGCCTTCAAGTTCAAAATAACTTGCTCAATCGCTTCTTGGTGTGCAACATCAACCATAATCATTTCCTCCGTAGTCACGTTCTTTTGTACTTACATTTTACCATGTAAGCGCTTGTTTCTTCAGAATTAAGCACCCTTGGCTAAAGTGGGCTATAATAGCTTTACTAACTAAAAATCAGACGGATGGTAACCGCATGACTTACACCTACCTTTATGAACGTGAGCCCTTGTTCACCGATAATGATATCGATGGTTTTCTTGGAGCTGTCGAGTTGGATGCTGATATTCGCGACATCCCCTTCGACTTGGAGAAAACGCAACAATTAATTCGTGATCTGACTGCCCAATTGTCAGATGAAACACCCACTGCGATTGGATTCTTTGCCACCTACCCAACGTATGGCCACTATGATGCCTTGGGTCGTGAAATTGACGTCACGCTAGAAATCTCGGTTTCGCGCTAAGACACCAGCCACCCTTTTTGCCACCGTAATTTGTATAATGAAGGCAACAATTAGGTAGAAAGGTGGTCCACGACTATGGGACTTTTCGGAAACAAAGATTTCTCACTGCCAATGACGGTTGGTGATATTCCAGCCGGATTTGAAGCGATTCAAATCGTCACATCAATTGCTATGTCACCCACTGGCGCATTAGCTGATTTGGCCAAGGAAGCTGACAAACTTGGCGCTGATGAAGTATTAAACGTTCGCTTGATGGGCGATGAAAATTACACCGCTTACGGC
Organism: Weissella confusa; assembly: GCA_001436895.1. Lineage (GTDB taxonomy): Bacteria > Bacillota > Bacilli > Lactobacillales > Lactobacillaceae > Weissella > Weissella confusa. The sequence goes on along the minus strand of JQAY01000005.1, from coordinate 41,644 downwards.
GATGCAGTTAAGAAGAATTAGTGATTTGTACACCTCAATCTTGGGGTGTATTTTTTTATACATACATGCGGTTATCACGTGCGCGCCAGTTACCGTTGGCAGCACTCACCCCGATTTTCTTAGCCAAGCCAGCCCAGAAACGAATGTCTGACAATGACGCAGCCCCCAACACGCTAGCCTCCGCATCATAAAAATCACTCATATCCAGTCCGTGATCGCGAATAATTGGCAACACAAAATCACGTTGCATCGTCTTAAACGCCAACACCGGAATCAAACCACTTGCGACTTTGGCATCAAATTCATTAAACGCGTCATATCTAATATCTTCGATTTCCCCTTCTAACATAGATGACAATCGTCCGTGCCAAATACGATATTCAGTCTGCTTATCTGCCATATGCATCTACCTCTTTGTGATTAAGTTAAACTTAATATAGCACGGTTAGACCTAACTTTCAAATATGACATAATGCATCATTCTACATTTTCATAAAATCGTCACGGAAATTTGGTATCCTGGTTACAAACAAAGAAACACGGGGAATTTTTAATGCTTACTGAACACCAATTGATTGCTGAACTTGCTCAAATCGCTGAAGCTAGTGAAAAGGTTGGCCAACGCACGCGCAACATTTACTTGGGTGCTGGTTGGTTCAACGAAGAACAACAAAACATCTTGATGCAAGGTTACCAAGCATTGAAGGCCAACCCTACGATTAACGATATCTACGTGCCATTGTTGAACCAATACGGTGGTCAAGTTATCGAAGCAGACGGTGATTTTGAGCCTGACTTCGAATGGGGAACGATGACGTACAAGGCTGACATCACGGCAATGAACAACGCTGACTTGATTGTTGCCTTCATTGACGCTGCAGACCCTGATTCAGGAACAGCCTTCGAAATCGGCTACATGACAGCTTCAAACAAGCCTGCCATCTTGGTAACGGTTGGTGATCGTAACGTGCACCCAGTTAACTTGATGTTGTCATACGGTGCCGTTTCAAACGTTGATTTGGAAACTGAAGGCTTTGAAGCTTTGGAAAAGTTCGACTTCACGAACATCGCAATGAAGAAGTGGGTTGGATCAATCTTGTAAGAACACGAAAAAACCAGAGGACACACGTTCCTCTGGTTTTTACTTTGCCAACGCAATTGACACCCAAACTTTTTCGTCATCAATGTCCGGATTCACTTCCGCCTGCAACTTGACGCCACCATCCATCAAGCGCGCCAAAATTTTGTTGTTATTCTTAGGCAAATACCCTAGCTTTGTACCTTTATACAAAACTAAAATGGCATTTTCATCATGCGCATTTGTTGGATCACGAACCAAGTCAACTTGTGGTGCTGCATCATCCACAATGCCATCTTCAACTAGGCCATCGTAAATCGATCGCTCTTTGTAAGTTAGATACGCATAGCCAACCACCGGTAGCGTACGCAAATGAACTGCGTCTTCATAGATAACCTCGATTGGCTTGTAGATAATATTACCTAGCTCAATATCAAATCTTGCCAACCACAGTTCCAACCACTTTTTAAAGTGGGCATACCCTTCTTGCTCGTCACTACCACGCATGTTGTGACTCTTGTCCCCATCATGAATCATCACGCGCCACCAAGTTTCGGCCTCAAATGCCCATGGCACTGAATGCCACTCAGCAACATTAGCCGGCAAATAAACGTAGTTGATAAAGTCTAAATACTGTTCTGCGGTCAAAACGACCGTACGCTCACTGTTCGGCCCATCGAATCGTAGTACACCTTCGCCAAGCACCGTTCTGAACAAACTAATTGTCGTTTCAGACCCATACTCATTGAAGGTAATGTCGATTCCTTGAATCGTCGAAGTAATTTCTGTCTCAAGTCTCATATCAGCACCCCCGAATACTGCTATTTTCGCAATCATACCATGGAACGGCTGATTGCTGTAGTTCTTTGCTTGCAGTGCAAAATCAGGTTATACTGAGTTTGTCAGGCACATCCTAACCGGATGTCCGACACTACGAATAAACTATTTACCCGTGATTACTTTGTAGAGTTTGTGCACGGGTTTTAGTTTACCCAAATTTTTACATGAAAAAAGGCGGCTACCTTGCGCGTTTAGGTAGCCGCCTTTTAGGTGTCGTAGATGTCTCAATAAAATGTTTTTATTGTCATTTACTCCACAGCATTTTGAATACTTATATTATACCTTATCCACCGTCAAAAAAACATGAACATTTTTAGAACTAGGCCTTAATCAAGCGACGGTAAATCACAACCGTCAAGAAATAATACGCCAAGTACAAGACCAAAATGCCGATTAGTGATGGCACGAAGCCAACGTATGGATCACTCAAGATTGCCTTGAACATATTCAATCCAAATACAACGTCAAGCAGTCCGATGATTAATGGAATAAAGAACAAGGTTCCCAAGTCCTTCGCAACCGTCATTGTCACTTGACGTTCGCTTGTTCCAATCATCGTTAGAATACGGTAACGACGCTTATCATCAGCAACACCAGACAACACCTTGAACATCAAAGTTGATGCCAACATTGCTAAGAAACCAATTCCCAAGAAAATTCCCATAAACTCAAAGCCGCCAAAGTAACTCTTTGCCAATGCATAGAAACCGTATGATCCTGACAACTTTTGCACCGTTGAATCCAAAGCCTTCGCTTCACGTTCAGCGTTCTTGACCAAGACCGTTTCGTTTTCGTGCAAGTCAGCGACCTTCACTAGTTCAGCTGACTTAACCGTTCCCTTCTCTGCCAACTCATCCGCGTTCTTAAGCACCACCGCCTTAGAATCGAATTGCACACCGTTGATTTGGTTTGCCAACCCAATCAAAGTATCCGTTGTTGCCTCAGGGTTTTGAATCATCTCATTCCCAGACATCCACTTAACCTTTGGCGTACTGTTTGGTACACCATCATAAATCATCGTTGGGATGTGGTGCGCATTAATCTCATCCCCATCAAAGTAAACAACCTTATCAGCACCCTTAACGTAGTGATAACTTGCTTGCCACTTAATGTTCTTCAAGTCCTTCACATCAGCGTTCGTTGTATAAGCTGCCGTGTAAGGTTGGCTAGATTGTGCTTGTTCCGGCAATGCACGGTAGAAGCCTTGTCCAACTGACATCGCTCCAAGTGCCAAACCGAAGATGACTGACAACACCGTCAACAAACGTTGGTAATCAGGCAAACGGAACATCAATTGTCCATTCAAGAATGAACGCAACCCACGGCTGTTAAAACGTGAACCACGCAAGGCGTACGTCAACATCTTCAATGAACGACTCACAAAGAAGAACGTTCCCAAGACATTGATAATCAAAATCAAGATGAACCCTGTGATACCCAAGCTCAACACGTTTGGCATCATGGCATAACCACCAATCAACAAGGCCAACCCAATCAAACCAAGTAGTGGATCCAAAATCTTGCGACGCTTTGGTTGCTTAACTTGCTTGTCAGCCGTCAACAATGTCAACGTATCTTGGCGACTCAAACGAGCACTGTTGTAAAGGCCGTTCAAGAAGAACAAGACCACAAAGAATGCCAAGGTTACCAAGATGGCGTGGAATGAGAAACCTGTCCAGTGAGCTAGTTGCAAGCCCAGCAGGTCCATTAAGAATTGGCCACTGAATGACGTCAAAGCAATTCCAGCAACGATTCCGATTACCGTTGAGATAACACCCAATGCCAGCGTCTCTTGCATCAACATCATCCCGATTTGCTTGCGCTTCGCCCCAAGCATTGACATTAAGCCGTACTCAGCTTGACGCAAACGCAGCAAGAAGCTGTTTGCAAAATTCAAATAAACAAATGTAATCAATCCTAGTAGGAATTCACCGATTGTAAACACAAGGACGATAATCCCGGTCGTTGAGTTAGCCAGCAAGAACTCCTTGTTCAAGGCAATCGCGCTAAACATATAGAAGATGGCTGCTGACACCATTAGGCCAACAAATAGTACGAGATAGTCACGCCACTTTGAGCGGAGTGACTTCATTGCAATAGAAAACATGGTCATCCGCCCCCTTATTCAAAGTTACCCAATTCAGACAAAACATAGTTGTAGAAATCTTCACGTGAACGATCATCGCGCGTCAACGTCTTAGTGATTTGTCCGTCAGTCAAGAATAGAATGCGTGAAGCGAATGATGCTGAGAACGGATCGTGCGTTACCATCACGATTGAAATGTCACGTTCGTCATTAATCTTCGTTAGGTAGTTCATCATCTCGCGGGCATTTTCAGAATCAAGCGCACCAGTTGGTTCGTCTCCAAAAATCAATGCTGGCTCGTGAACCAAGGCACGAGCGGCCCCGACACGTTGTTGTTGTCCACCTGACAACTCAGCTGGATACTTGTTCAAGTACTCACTGATGTGTAGCAAATCGGCCACCTTTTGGACCGCTGCCTTGATTTGGGCAGGCTTCGTCTTTTGCAAAGTCAGTGGCAACGCAATGTTTTCGCTGACCGTCAAACTTTCAATCAAATTATAGCTTTGGAAGATGAATCCCATATCGCGACCACGGAAGTTTGCGATTTCATCATCTGTCATGTGCAAAATATCTTTGTTGTTAATCATGACTTCACCAGTGGTAGGCTTCATCAACGTAGAAAGCACGTTCAACAACGTCGACTTTCCTGATCCTGAAGGCCCCATGATGGCCACGAACTCCCCTTGTGGCACCGTCAAAGACAAATCCTTAAGGACGTGCTGGTCTACCCCGGCTGCACTGGTATAAGTCTTGTTCAACTTGTTTGCAATCAATACTGGTTCTGTCATGTTTTTAATCCCCAATCTCATGTTTCATTCATGTTACAAATAATACTATACAACGTACAATATAAGATGTCAAAACAATATGTCAATTTCGATAATTTTCTCCAGTAAAAAAAACGTCGATTGCTCGACGCCTCCGTGACTTTTAAACTTCAGGCAACTTCAATTCTTCTGCCTTAATCAATTGTGTTTTTTGGATAAAGATCAACTTCATCAGGAAGGCAGCTGCTAGTGGTACAACCACAAAGGCAACCAACACGCGGACTGCCAGGGCACTACCAGTAGACTCTGTCATCGCCGTCAAAGGTCCAATGAAGCCAGCCATACCGAAGCCGGCTGAGAAGGCCGTTCCTTCAACCATCATCAATGAAGCCACTCCACCCGAGATAGCTGATGCAATCACAACGGGCAAAAATAGCTTTGGTCGTGACAACAAGTTTGCCATTTGAATCTTAGGTGAGCCCATGAAGTGCGCAATTGTGGCACCCCATGAGTTAACTGAGGCACCCATCACCGCCAACGTTAATCCAGCTGCGACGATACCCGCGTTAGCAGCACCTGAACCGATACCCACCAAGCCAATGGCTGTTGCGATACCAACTGAAGACATTGGTGACACAATCAACAAGGCGAAAATGACACCGAGTAAGATACCCATCACCAATGGTGCAGCTGCTGTAGCCGAGGCGACAACTTGACCAACGGCCGCTTGGACTGCAACCATACCTGGCAACGTCATCAATCCGATACCACCAGCAACAACCAAGACGATTAATGGCTCAAATACCACACGCAATTGGCCAAGCACCTTAGTTGCCCCCATCGCAACCAACCCTGCCACGGCCGTTGTCAGCATCACGTTCAAGATTACCCCTGAACCAGCCAATGTGAAGGTGCCATCCTTAAACGTTGTTACGCCCGAACCAGCCAACGTAGCCAAGGCCATTGACGCCGTCTCCATCATACCCAACTTCAACATCGTTCCTACAGCAAACGCTGCAATCAACGGCAACGCACTTTGCGCCAACGTGACCATCATCGCCAATGATGTGACTACCCCATTTTGTGGCATGGCACCCAACAATTGATTCACCAACGCAGCTGGTACCAAAGCAACCATAATTGCCAACGCATTACCGTTCAAAACGGCAAGCATGTACTGTTTCACATTATTCATAAGCATCCCCATCCTTATTCACTGACTTCTTGCACTTGTTGCATGTAATTTTGAATACGCGCCATCGCTTCTTGTAATTGCGCGTCGCTTGTTGCATAGCTCAAACGGATATAACCTTCCCCACCAGGTCCAAAAACAGAACCTGGAATCACTGCGACCGCTGCGTTTTCAGCCAAGGCCAACGCAAATTCACGATCGTTTGTGTTATGCGTTTCTGGAATACCAGCGTAGACATAAAAGGCACCATCTGGGTTCATCACCTTAAAGCCAGCACGACGCATTTGTGCAACCACATAATCACGACGCTTGCGATAAGCTGACTTCATTTCCAACGTTGCGCGACGTCCAGCTTCGGTTCCCAACGCGACCGTTGCAGCGGCCATCGCTGGGTTAGATGGTGTCGTCACTGTCATTTGGTGCACCATTCCCACTGTGCGCATCAACTCAGCCGGTCCAGCGATAAAGCCGATACGGTAACCAGTCATCGCGTGTGACTTTGACACGCCGTTCAAGACCAACGTTTGTTCTGGCAAGTACGTGGCAATTGAGCGGTGCTCACTGTCATAAGCCAACTCTGAATAAATTTCATCAGCAATTACGATAATGTCAGTGTCAGCCAAAACGGCAGCCAACTCAAGCAATTGCTTAGATGAGTAAGCCACCCCAGTTGGGTTGCCAGGATAGTTTAGAATAATTGCCTTAATCGCATCCCCGTGTTCAGCAATTGCAGCTGACAACATCTTGGGTGTCAAAACGAAGTCCGTGGCACTTGTATCCAAGTGAACTGGCTCACCACCGTTCATCAATGTGATTGGGTCATACAATGGGAACGTTGGTGTTGGAATCAAAACCTTATCACCCGGGTTCAAGACGGCTGTCAATGAAGCATAGATGGCTTCGGTTGCCCCAACCGTCACGGCGATTTCTGTCATTGGATCATATTGCAAATCGTAGCGATCTGACAAGAAATGCGCTGCTGCTTGGCGAACAGCCACCGTACCATTACCTGGTGCGTAATGTGAATCATTGTTGGCGATACTATCAATCGCTGCTTGCTTCACGACCTCAGGTGTATCAAAATCAGGCTCCCCCAACGTCAATTTGATGATGTCAGGAATTTGACTAACTTGCATATCAAATGCACGAATTTCATTAGGTTGAATCTTCTTCAAATCTTGATTCAAGCGATTTGCTAGTGTTGCTTTCATGTGTGGCATAACCGAACTCCTTAAAATAAAAAACTGGGCGATTTCATTTCGAAACCACCCAGTAACCTCATAACCTCTTGTTGTCCTAACAATTCAGGTTGTGTATTTGGTCCTGGGAAGTTTACCGCTATCCGAGAACCATGCAAAAATGCTTTTGGTTTGATTCGGATAGCTATCCAAAAAACCAAAAGTAATATGAGTTTGCAATTGTTGTCTTTGCATTAATCATCATTTTTGCTTCCCCTTACTTGTTATTGTTTATTATTCTAATGTATTTCTAATCTAAGTCAATGAAGAATTTAATTTAAGATGTGAACGGTGTGTGAAGAACGGAGATAGTCCCAAGCCCTCATGCCTCGACGCAACGCGTCGACACAAACCACAAAACTGCATTAAAAAACGCGCCGTATATCTACGGCGCGCTGTACAACTGGTTGTACAAGATAGTCATTAGCGTAACTACCACGGGGAATAACTATAGTATATAGACCCCCTTTTTATTTTGCTAATAATATGTCTCGAAACCAGGATTTAATTTTTAGATGTGCAATGCCAAGGCAATCAAAGCCAACAATGCTGGCAAACCTTGTACCAAGATAATCTTGCGTGCAGCCGTCAAACTACCGTACACAGCTACAATCACAATGTAAGCCATCTCCAACTTCAACATGATGTCTTGTGCTGATCCGTGAATAACAACCAACGTCAACAAAATCAACACACCAAACATACCATTGTAAATTCCTTGGTTACCCAACAATGAGCGTACCTCAGGCATCTTCGTGATGTTTTCGTCTAGTTCAAATGTCTCGGCTTGCTTTGCTGGCTTGCCAAACATTTCCAATCCCATAATGTACAAGGCTTCAAGAGCGACGAGTACCGTCAAAATCGTTCCTACCATCGTATATATCTCCCAATAAATCTAATCCACATAAATCTCACTAGTTCATTAGTCTAACATGTTGTAAGAAAAAATAAAAACGCAGTGCCCCATATGTGAGACACTGCGTTCATTATATTAAAGATTTACACCGTTAGATGCGATGACTTGCTTGTACCAGTCGAATGACTTCTTCTTTGAGCGGTTGAACGTTCCTGATCCGTCGTTGTTCTTATCAACGTAAATCATACCGTAGCGCTTCGTCATTTGACCTGTTGAAGCAGCAACCAAGTCGATAACACCCCAGGCGATGAAGCCCATTAGTGGCACACCGTCTTCAATTCCATCGGCCATGGCCTTGATGTGATCGCGGAAGTAGTCGATGCGGTAATCATCGTTGATTGAACCGTCAGCTTCAACCACGTCTTCCGCACCCAAACCGTTTTCAACCAAGAACAATGGCTTTTGGTAGCGGTCGTACAATTGGTTCATCGTAATACGCAATCCAAGTGGGTCGATTACCCAACCCCACTTGCTTGTTGGCAAGTATGGGTTCTTGGCTGACTTAACAACGTTTCCTTCGTTCGCTACCAACTCATCCAAGTTGTGCGCTGATGTACGTGATGCGTAGTAACTGAATGACACGAAATCAACCGTGTTCTTCAAGATTTCTTCGTCACCCTCGGCCATTTCGATAGCGTCAACACCCTTAGACTTCAACAAACTCTTCATGTATGAAGGGTAGTAACCACGCGCTTGCACGTCAATGAAGAACGTGTTGTCGTGATCATCAAGCATTGATTGCCAAACATCTTCTGGCTTACTTGTGTATGGGTAGAAGCTTCCGCCGGCAATCATGCAACCAACTTGTGCTTCTGGCAACATTTCGTGAATCATCTTAACCGTCAACGCACTAGCAACCAACACGTGGTGGGCAGCTTGGTACGTCACTTGCTTTTGGTTTTCACCCTCTTGGAAGGCCAACCCAGCACCAGAGAATGGGCTGTGCAAGATAATGTTGATTTCATTAAACGTGATCCAGTACTTAACCAAGTCACCGAACTCTTCAAAACATGTCTTGGCATAACGCGTGAAGAACGTAATCATGTCGCGGCTGCGCCATGAACCGTAACCTTCTACCAAGCCCATTGGCACGTCGAAGTGCGCCAACGTTACCAAGACTTCCATCCCGTGTTCACGGCAAGTTTCGAACAATGAACGGTAGTATGCAATTCCTTCAGCATTAGGTGTCGTTTCGTCACCATTTGGGTACAAACGGCTCCATGAGATTGATGTACGGAAGACCTTCAATCCCATTTCGGCCAACATCGCAATGTCATCCTTGTAGCGATGGTAAAAATCGATACCCGTGTGGCTTGGGTAGTAAAGCGTCTCATCCAATTCAGGATGTGCCACTTGTCCCAACTTCACTGGCATACGCTTTTCGCCGATTGGCAACATGTCAATGTTACTTGTGCCACGGCCACCTTCGTGCCAAGCACCTTCAGTTTGGTTAGCTGCAATTGCGCCACCCCACAAAAAGTTTTCTGGAAATACATTCTTAGTCATTTAACCAGTTCCCCTTAATTCTCTTAATCTCTCGTTTATGCCAATGATGCGTCAGCTGCAATAGCCGTTTGTGCATCGTCTTCCTTCTCGTGGTGGAAGACTTCCATGACATGATCCTTAAATGAAACGTTACCAGGCTCTACTGGCGTAACGTCCTTAAATTCGTCTGTGTTCGTAATAACAACAACCGTCGTCGTAGGCAAACCGGCAGCCTTGATAGCGTCCAAGTCAGCTTGCAACAATTCAGTTCCAACTTCAACGCGGTCACCAGCAGCAACCAATGCTTCGAATGGCTCACCATTTAGTGAAACCGTGTCCAAACCAACGTGAATCAAAACTTCCATACCGTGATCATCAGTCAAACCGATAGCGTGCTTCGTTGGGAAGACCGTCGTAACCGTTCCAGCAATTGGTGAAACAACCTTACCGTCAACTGGCTCGATTGCCATACCCTTACCTAGCAAGCCCTTTGAGAAGACTTCATCAGCAACATCGTGCAAGCCCATAACGGCACCCTTCATAGGAGCCATCAACTTAACGCTAGCTGGCGTAACCATATCAGCTTCATCTTCTTCAACAGGAATGTCTTCGAAGCCAAGAATCAACGTCAATGCGAATGAAACAACAACTGAGATTGCCATAACTGCTGCAATCCACAAAATGCTTGTTGGGTTGTCCTTATCAATAAATTGAACTGACGTGAACAAACCAGGCGCTGCCATTGAGTGTGATGCCAAGCCGGCCAAACCAGCCACGGCACCCGCGATAAATCCAGTAATAACTGAAGCAATCATTGGTCGCTTCAAACGAATTGCCACACCGTACAAGGCTGGCTCAGTGATACCAGCAATCAAAGCTGATGAAGCAGCTGCCAAGGCAGTTTGACGCAATTCGCGGTTCTTCGTCTTAAAGGCAACGGCCAATGAGACACCACCAAGTGACATGTTGGCACCGATTTCAGAAGGCATAACCATAGCTTCTGAACCAGTCTCAGCAATCGTCGTCACAATCGTTGGCGTGAACACACGGTGCATTCCCGTCATAACCAACAAAGGCCAGATAGCACCAACAATCGCAACGGCCAACCAACCTAGCTTACCGTGGATACCGTAAACAACAGCTGAGATACCGTTACCTAGCCAAACACCAGCAGGTCCGACGATTGAGATTGCTATAACCGCACCAACCAACAAGATCAACATTGGCTTCAAGAAGTTCTTCGTTACAAGTGGCGTGATGCGATCAACACCAGCTTCGATGTAACGTAGCAACCATGACATAACGATGGCTGGAATAATTGTGTACGTGTACTTAACTGACGTGATTGGCAACATTGCCAACGTTACGGCTTGCCCTTCAGCAGCCTTCGCCATCAAGTCCATGAACACTGGGTGCACCATCAAACCAGCGATGGCAACCGCCAAGTACGTGTTCGTACCAAACTTCTTTGATGCTGAAACAGCAACCAAGATTGGCAAGAAGAAGAATGCCGCATCACCAATTGTGTTCAACAAAACGTACGTTGAGTTTGTTTCACCCACAACACCCGTCATTAGCAACAACATTGCCAACAACTTAACCATTGATCCACCGATGATGGCAGGAATCAAAGGCGTCATCGTTCCGATAATGGCATCCAAAATCGTCATACCGACGCGCTTCAACGTCCACTTTTGCTTTGGTTGCTCGCTGGCGTCGACCGTAGCCCCACCATCAACACCAAGTGCCAAAATTTCCTTGTAAGCAGCAGCCACGTTGTTACCAATAATGATTTGGTATTGACCACCTTGCTTAACCAATCCCATAACACCTGGGATGTTCTTTACAGTTTCATCACTAGCCTTTGCTTCATCTTTCAAAATAAAGCGCAAACGCGTCATGCAGTGCGTTAGATTAGTAACGTTTCCTACGCCGCCGACAGCATCAACCACGCTGCTAGCAAGCTTCTTAAAATCTTGAGCCATTAGCTTTCACCTCAAATATATCCTTAAACATCTTTATTACTTAATTAATGTTAGCGTTTACATTTAGTCAATTTTTGGGCTAATTATGACCAAAATATGAAACCGCTTACTATTGACTAGGACTTATTTCTGTGCTTTCAGTGAATTTGCAGAGTTGTGTTATGTAACTGTCATGAAAAGATTGGTAGTCCGCAGTCCTCATGCCTCGACGCACCGCGTCGACACTAACCACAAACAATTTACGACAAAAATAAAAGCCATACTGCGTATCCGCAATATGGCTTTAGGTTATGGTTTACGACCCACAAAATATTTTTGATTGTGAAAGCGTTGATGTTGATAAAGAGTCGTCGCATCACCCTCTTGCTGCTCGAATTTTCTGGAGAGAAATTATATCGTTCTAGTGTTTTCTGAAGGAGAAGAGTTTTCAGCTAGTTTTAGATATTGAACGATGTTTTCAAGCAGCAAGAGTGAGATATGACGGCGTGATACCAACTAGGGCCCCATCCCTTCTACGCTTTTAATTAATGTCTACCAAATGTTACGTTCCCCCGTGTCTTTAACACATTTATTATTGTAAGCGGTTTCAAAAGAAATGTAAACCCTTTCATTGTATTTTCTTTTTTCTTTTACGACAAAAAACCAGCAAATCTCGTAAAAACGAGATTTGCTGGTTAAGATGATTATTTCAGTGAGATTTGATTTGAAAGTCTAATTTAATGGTGTACTATTCCATGTTAGAGTGCGTTGCCTTGGCCGTGTCGTTTGAGACGTGGTCGCGGCGGCTAATCATCAACGTCAAGATATCCAACGTTACGTGAACACTTTGATCAAACAACGTGCTCAACAATTGGATTGACTTCACACCGTCCCCAGCCTTGGTTGCACCAGGGACGATGATTGCGGCTTCACCCAACGTAGCCAATGGTGACGTTGGGTTAGACGTTACACCGATAACTTGAACGCCGTTATCGGCTGCCTTTTGGGCAGGTCCAACTACTGAACCCGTCGTTCCTGAACCAGAAACGGCAACCAAGACATCCCCTTCAGCGATTGATGGCGTAATCGTTTCACCGATGACGAACACCGTGTAACCGATGTGCATCAAACGCATTGCGAATCCCTTTGCCATCAAGCCTGAACGGCCGGCACCCAAAACAAAGATACGCTTGTCCTTCGTGACGATCTTTTCAGCCGCAACCAATTGGCTTTCGTCAACTTGCGTCATCACTTCTTGAATTTCTGACAATACTTCATTTACCAAAGACATTACAAAGCCTCCTTAAATTCACGACCGGCTGCAACTGGATCAGCTGCACCGGCAATCTTACCACCAACGATTGCAATTTCTGCAATACCGTCAGCTGACAACTTCTTCACTTGATCCAAGTCAATACCACCAGCAACCGCAATGCGCTTAGCAGCCGGGAATTGCTCGTGGAAGTGCTTAACTGAACCAGCAGCATCAAAGTTTGATGCGTTATCGTGTGAGTGGTGCAAGCCAAAGATAGCGTGTTCGAACGTCATCAATGGCGCAATCTCTTCGTCCGTCATGTTCAACAAGTCGATCAACATCGTCTTGCCAGCCTTTTCAGTGACGTCATAAACAGCACTGATAGTAGACAAGTCAGCTGAACCCATTACCGTCAAAATATCGGCATTGACTTCAAAGCCCTTGTTAAACTCGTAAACACCTTCGTCAATGGCCTTCAAGTCCATCAACAATTCTGATTGCTTAATTTCTGCCTTGATATCTGACAAAGCAATCAAACCGTAGTCCTTTACCAAAGACGTACCCAACTCAATCACATCAGCAATCCCATCAAGGTCCTTTGCCAACGTGATAGCGTGTGCCAATGACACACGATCAATTGCGACTTGTAACTTCATTAGTCTTCACTCACTCCTTCTGCTTCATAAAACGCCTTAAGTTTTGCGGGCGTTGGATAACCATCATTATCACCTGGCGTTTGCACTTGCAAAGCACCCACTGCGTTACCGCGCATTGCTGCTGAGCGCAATGACTTGTCTTCCAACAAAGCCGTAATCACACCGAGTGCGAACCCATCGCCGGCACCAACCGTATCAACCACGTTGTTAACCTTGAATCCTGGTACCATGAAGCCTTCTGCATCACGCGTTTGAACGTATGCACCAGCAGGTCCAACCTTCACGATGACAACCTTCGTACGGTCACTTTGGTTCAAATAGAAGTCTGCAATATCCTTAGGGTCTTCACTACCCATCAAAATCTTACCTTCGTTCATACCTGGCAAAATAATGTCGGCTGACTTAGCAAACTCGTTAATCTCACGAATCATGCGTTCGTCATCATTCCATAGTGCTGGGCGCAAGTTAGGATCAAACGTAATCAACTTGTCAGCTGCTACCAAACGGTCCATCAAGTGACGGAACGCTTGGTTTGAAGTTTCTGACAAAGCTGGGAAGATACCTGACATGTGGGCGATCTTCACATCGTCCAACTTAACGTCATCCAACACATCAGCTGACAAGTGAGCAGCAGCTGAACCCGTACGGTAGTTAAACGTTTGTGGGTCACCAGTAGTTACCATTTGCTTCAATTGGAAACCAGTCCAGTTGTCAGCATCTTCTGTGACGAAGGTCGTCCCAACACCGTGTTCCAAAATTTGCTTCTTAGCGTAACCACCTAGTGGATCGGCACCCAAACGGCTAACGTATTCCGTTGTGTGACCCAAACGTTGCACCCCAATGGCAACGTTCAGTTCTGCCCCACCCAACAACTTAAAGTAGTTAATCGTGTCAACCAAGCTAGCGTCCGCGTCCTTAGACATAAACGTTACCACTGGCTCACCAATAGTTAGAAATTCACTCATGATTATAATCCCTCATTCTCTTACTTAATGATCAAAACGGCCAAAATAACGTTGATGATTGAAACAATCCACATTACCGGCACACCTTGCTTCAACAATTCACGACTGTCGACCTTCATGTACTTCAAAGCCCAAACGTTCCATGATTGCGTCAAGTCAGTTGACACAGCCATCAAACTTGGCACGTACATCAAAGGCAACAACAATGAATCTGGGAAAATGTGGGCACCTGCCAAAACGGCAGCTGTCGCAGCACCAGCACCCCAAACGTGCAAAGGTCCACGGAACAAGGCCAATGGTGCAGCAATTCCCAAGGCCAAGGCCAATACCCAGATGTTTGAAGGTAGAATTGACGTCAACAACGTTTGGAAACGCGCGGCGTTAATTTGGGCGGCACCTGAGAACATAATCAATGCCATCAAGAACATGATCAAGCCGGCAATATCAGAAATCGCTGTTTGAATCGTGTCATTCAAGAAATCAATAAATGACTTCCAGTGACGCATCTTTCCCGTCAACAACATGGCAAGCAACGTTGCCAAAATCAATGATGGTACCGCATCCCACTTAAAGGCCAAGTTCATAAACACTGGTACAACCGGCACAATAAAGGCAATCCATGGAATCTTAACTTCTTCAGTTGATTCCTCAGCACCGACCAATTCCAAGTTTTCGTTAGCCTTAGCTGGGTCAAATGACTTGCGGTGCAAGAATAGGTAAATGATAACAGCCAACAATTGTACCGCCATCGCTGCAATACCGAAGACCAAGTACTTACCACCATATTCAGCCTTTGGGAAGAATGCCTTGATTTGGTTGAAAAGCACCAAGTTCAAGTACATTGGCGCACCAACCGACATCAAGAAAGCTGGCAACGCAATCTTACGAGGAATACCAAGTGACAACATAATTGGCAACAAGATAACTCCGATAGCGATAACTGACCCAACACCGTAAGCACTGATGAAAATCAATGCCGTAACCAAAACAACCAAAATGGCTGCCAACATTACGTTCTTCTTACCAGCCTTCGCGGTACGTTGTGAAATGGCTGGTGCGATACCTGAATCAACCAAGACGCGACCGAACCAAGATCCAAACGCAATGTAGATAATCGTTGGTCCGTAATTCAAAGCTGGTTCAGCAAAGACCTTCTTGATTGCCACATCAAATGGTACCAAGCCAATCACGGCCCACAAGATAGCCATCACGAAGAAACCAACCATCAAGTTTCCACCCTTAAATATGTAGAAGATGAAACCGACGAACGTCAACAACAATAGAATTGCAATAATCGTATTAACCATGATTAACGTACCTCCATGGCGCGACGGAGCATCGTGACTTGTGCAGCGATTTGATCATCCGTCATCATTGGGAATTCAAGTGCGACATCAACGTCAGCATCAAATGCTTGATAAATCTTTTCCCAATCGAATAGTCCTTCAGCCAAATCGTCCGTCACAGTAAGCCCGTTATCGGTCTCGGCTGCGTTCTTAAAGTGAACGTAATCTGTATAAGGTGCCAACGTTTCAGCACTCTTAACCGCATCACCCTTCGTGAATGCCCAGTTACCAAGGTCATAAACATAACCAATGTTTACGCCGGCTTCCTTAGCATCACGCAAGAATTCGTGAATTGGCTCTAGGTGACCGCTTAGTTCAGTTTGATCATTTTCAATATTGATTTGAATATCAGCAGGCCATGCTTGGAACGCTGCAACCAAATCCCCATCGAAATGTGCGTAATCACCTAGATTAAACTTTGCCTTTTGTGCTCCTAGTGCTTGAAGCTCCGCAATATATTGCGGTAGCTTTTCGTTTACCGCCCCATTTACAAATAGCTCATCCGGAATACTCAACGCCAAGGCCAACTCGCTAGCTTCCGCTGCATCACGTACAGCCGTTAGCTCAGTTGCCAAATCCTTGAAGTATTCGCGACGAACTTCAATACCGTCCGCACCTAAGCGTTCGGCTTGCGCAACAAGATCAGCTTGTGCGCGTCCTTGCTTAACCGCATCCTCAAAAATCCATGTGTTCAAAAATAGTTTTGCCATGTCATTCCCCTGTGAACAATCGCACCATTTCGTCAAATAGTTTAATTGATCAGCTCATCCATCAATATCATGTGTCTCTTTTTTAGGTTAAGCGCTTA
Source organism: Weissella confusa (assembly GCA_001436895.1). Classification (GTDB taxonomy): domain Bacteria; phylum Bacillota; class Bacilli; order Lactobacillales; family Lactobacillaceae; genus Weissella; species Weissella confusa. Next base: position 25,048 of record JQAY01000005.1, on the reverse strand, counting down.
ACCAATGTCTAAAAATATATGGGCGTGATGCCCACTGGTTCAAGTCGCTCCCTAATCTCACCCGTGGGTAAAAGTTAGGTAAGCGCTTAACCTTATGTGAAAAGAATAACACCCATTACAGGTGTTGTAAACCACTTATTCATACGTCGCCGCAATCACCACTTTTTCAGTGTGTTGCATTACCGTCTTTTTATCGAGTCGACGTAGTAGCAATTCAGCTGCTGTAGCCCCCATCAAAAAGGGGTTTTGCTGGATTAACTTAACGTTTGGATTCAAATCACGCGCTAGTTTCGTGTCTGAAAAACCGGTTACTTGTCGTTGTTCATTTAACACATTCTCACGAATCATGTGTGGCAAGATTTCGAGCATCAACCGTTCCTTGAAGAAGAAAATCACGGTTGGTTCTTCCCCACGCAATTGTTGCATCATTTCATTTAGGACTTCTTCACCCACAATACCTGCGCGCGGTACTTCAACCATCGTTGCGTTTGGATACACCGCTTGTACCCCACGCCAACGTGCCGTACGGGTTGAAACGCTGGCAATTGGTTCAGTCACAACAATCAAACGCGTAAAGCCAGCATCATGATAGTGCTGGGCTGCACGCTTAGCTGCTTGTTCATTATCCGTCACCACCATGTCGTAGTTACCACCCATTGTCTCACGGTCAACGAGCACAACTGGCAAGCCCTTTTTAATGTGCTTTTCGAGCAAACTATCATCATCTGAAATCGGCTGAATAATCACACCATCAAAATTTTGCTGGCTCACGCGATCGAGCAAAGATGCTTCACGGGCCACTGATGAATTTGTATCAAATAGCACACCTGTATATTGTTCTGCTTCAAGGATTGAAGATGCACCTTTAAAGAATTCTGTTGAAAAATAGTCGTCAACATCCGCAGCCACGACCGCAATCAAACCACTGCGTTGCGTCATCAATTGAACGGCTGACGCGTTAGGCACATAGCCCGTCTCTTCAATGATTTGCTTAATCCGATTCGCTGTTTTGTCAGACATTTTTTCTAACCGACCATGCAAATATCTAGACACAGTCGCAATACTGACACCAGCGCGTTCTGCAATGTCATTGATATTTAATTTCTCTTCATTTGCCATTGAAGAACTCTCCATTTCAGATTGTGTTATATCAAAGTATAGCATTTTATAGAATTGTGGCAAAATACACAAAAACAGCGAACCGCTAATGCAGTTCGCTGTTTTTGTTATTATTTCGCATATTCCACTGAACGTGATTCGCGGATAACTGTGACCTTGATGTGGCCTGGGTAATCCAAATCGTGTTCAATTTGGTTCTTAATATCACGGGCCAAAACCGTTGCTTCCAAATCAGAAACAGCAGCTGGCTCAACGATAACACGAACCTCACGACCCGCTTGGATCGCGAATGACTTTTCAACACCACTGAAGTCATTTGCAATGGCTTCAAGTTGTTGTAGTCGTTGAACGTAATTTTCAAGTGACTCTGAACGTGCGCCAGGTCGAGCAGCTGAAATTGAATCAGCGGCTGCAACCAAGACAGCAATAACAGACTCAGCTTCCACGTCACCGTGGTGTGAGGCAATGGCATTAATCACAACTGGACGTTCCTTGTACTTCTTGGCCAATTCTGCACCAAGCTCTACGTGAGAACCGTCAACTTCATGATCAATTGCCTTACCAATATCGTGTAATAATCCTGCGCGCTTGGCAAGCGTAACGTCTTCACCTAACTCAGCAGCCAACATGCCTGTTAGTTTAGCGACTTCAATTGAGTGTACGAGCACGTTTTGTCCATAACTCGTACGGTAGTTCATGCGACCGATTGTCTTAATCAAGTCAGGGTGCATGTTGTGAATGCCCAAATCAAAGATTGTTTGTTCACCAACTTCACGGATGTGCTCATCCATTTCCTTACGGGCCTTTTCAACCATCTCTTCAATGCGAGCTGGGTGAATGCGACCGTCGGCAATCAACTTCTCCAAAGCATTCTTCGCAATTTCACGACGAACCGGATCAAATCCACTCAATACGACTGCTTCTGGCGTATCATCGATAATCAAATCAATACCAGTAACTGTCTCGATGGCACGAATGTTTCGACCTTCACGACCGATAATTCGTCCCTTCATGTCATCGTTAGGTAACGTCACAACTGATACCGTTGTTTCGGCAACCATGTCTGCAGCAGAACGTTGGATGGCGCTAACCACCAAGTTCTTAGCCCGCTTTTCAGCTTCGGCTGCAGCTTGCTCTTCGCTTTCCTTAATCATAACGGCACGTTCAGAAACCAAGGCATCCTTCGTCTCTGACAAGATTTGCTCACGAGCGTCATCGCGACTCAAGTTTGCAATCTCAACCAACTTTGCTTCGCGTTCTGTAATCAATTCTTCAGCACGCTTTTGCTTATCGTTGACACTTTGTCGTTGGTGATCAAGTTTCGTTTCCTTTTCCGAAATGACTTCTTCACGCTTTTGCAATGAAGCATCCTTTCGGTCCAATACAGATTCACGACTTACCAGACGCTCTTCTTGTGACTTCACTTCCGCACGGCGGTCTTGTAGTTCACGTTCAATGCGTTCTTGGTAACGTTGGCTTTCATCTCGCGCTTCGACGATGGCAGTCTTTTTCATCTGCTCAGCATCGTTAGCGGCTTGACTCGTAATATCTGATGCGGTTTGGCGTGCAATGGTTAGCGAGTGATTAATGCGAGTCTTCGCAACTTGATAACCAATCGCAACGCCAATTACGATTGCGACAAGCGACAGCAGGATGATCATTGCAATGTTCATCTTGTATCTCCTGTCTATAGAGTTGACTTTCATGTCAAATCAATAGTGTTTTTTTGCGCTTTATTAACACATGTTTCATTTTAGGCTTTTCCACAACATAAGTCAATTTATACCGGAATTGCTGTAGGTTACAAAAAGCCCGTCATATCAACCTTTCGGGGACATGACGGGCCATATGTTTCACGTTGTAATCATTTGTTAATTTTCGGGTGCAACCACGGCACGCAAAGTTAATGACAATACCAAACGAATGATAGTGGCAACGATCGGCGCCACGAACAACCATGGTGTGACGAAGATGCCAAGACCGGCTGCAATCAAGACAATTAGTAGCACAACGACACTTGTCCAAAGCAAAACCTTTGTGTCGGCTCCTAGCAAAGCATCGGTCGTATCCCACAACTTTGGCAAGTCAGTCATCGTTCGAACATGGACGTCAGCAATCATATCGTCCTTGCCCACTGCCACCGTTAGCATTGGCGTTACGCCCTCCGGTACAACTTGGTTCGTAATCAACATTGACTCACCGTCGTTAACCAACTCAGCTTGCTTGGCTGCCTTTTCCTCAGGCGTCAAGTCAGTCATTGGTTCTGATAGCGTGCCCATTAGCTTAGTCAATTGGCGCACTGATCCAGATGTGTCGGCAGTTGCAATGTAGGTCGTGATACCACGTTCACGGAAGAAACGGTCGATAGGCAATACTGCTTTGCTCAATGACGTTCCAAAGGTCATAACACCAACAACTTGAATGCTATCAACCACATAACTAACCGAATTACCTAGTTCTTTGTACGTTGCCAAAACATCTTCATCTACCGTGTAATCATTGGCCAAGACAAACGCAGCCGAAACAACGGCAAAGTGTTCATTTAAGATAACACCTTGGATACCGGCATTTGGAATAAGTTCCACTTCACTTGCGCTAGATGGATAAACACCGCGTTCTTCAGCGAATGTCAGAATATTCTTAGAAAGCACATCGTTAACTGGTTCAACCAAGCCAGTCACAATACCAAGAATGTCAAAATCACTGTAACGATCATCCAAAGACATGACCGAAGTCACCGTCACATCATCGCTAGTCAACAAGCCTGACTTTTCAACAATGGCATGGTCCACATCACGAACTTCATCAAGTGCGTGTGGATTTTGAAATGTGACACCTTCCATAGCCAGTGCACGCAAAATGCGGAAACGACGCCAACCAGCCCAGAATGCTGGCCAACGTGGATCAACGACTAGCAAGACAGACGTTGCGACAGTCAGACCTGATTGCCAGTTCAACGTTAGTCCGAAGAAGATCAATGCGTAGATGGCTAATACAACAACCAACCACGTCAGACGACGCGTTGCTTGCTTCATCACATCATCTAGCGGGATGGCTCGTTCACGACGTTGCAACAAACCAAACGTTAATAGCAAAATCGTTAAGCCGGCCAACATAACTGGCAACGTCATCGTCTGCAAGAAGTCACCAGCAACTGGCTGCTTGTAAATCCAAGCGGTCGTCGCCAACCAAAGCGTTTGACCGATGATTGGCACCCACAAAGTCGTCAATCCCTCTTCTTGGCGTTGGCGCCATGCTTGCATCCCCATACGTACATCAACCACAATCACAAACACAGTCGCAATTGCAAAGGCTGCCATCATGCGATGTGGCACTGACAAGTCCAAAAACGGACTCATGCCCAGTAACACTGGCATTATCAGCGCCGTCAAAACCGTCAAAACCACCCCAACAATTGCATATCTGAGATAACGAAGCTGTAATGTTAACATAATTCATACTCCTCAAGATTTTTGATAAAAAAATAACCGCGCCCAATGGACACGGTTATCAGT
>JQAY01000005.1:15862-20201 GCA_001436895.1 Weissella confusa | reverse complement strand
GACCTGACGGTTTTCAAGACCGTTCCCTTCAGCCAGACTTGGGTAATTCTCCATAAATTGCGGGAGCAGGATTTGAACCTACGACCTTCGGGTTATGGGCCCGACGAGCTACCAGACTGCTCCATCCCGCGATAATAAAATTAAATTGTCGACATCCGAGATGTCAAAGGAGGATGTGGGATTCGAACCCACGCGCCGCTTTCACGACCTGACGGTTTTCAAGACCGTTCCCTTCAGCCAGACTTGGGTAATCCTCCAAAACATGTAAGTTACTTATCGCAACCACATGTAATATAATACGCATTTGCCTATTAAATGTCAACACTTTTGTTGAAGCAATTTAATTTTACTTTTTCAACTGGCGCGTTGCCCAGACATTCGTCAAGACAGCACCCAACATCAACAAGGCACCAACCCAGTAGATGTTGTGCAAACCAAACGTCATGATGTCACGCAATGGTGCAATGTGACTAGCTGGCAAGTTCTTTGCTGTGTTTGGATCAATCAATTGATTCAACTCAGCGAAGTGCAAGTTTTGGTGTGACTGCAAAGCAATCGACATAGACACATTAAGCACAACACCATATACGGTTGTCATCATTGTTTGAACCATGGCACGGGCCAAGTTATTAAATGATGTGGCCATCCCAATTTGACTTGGTTCAACTGTTTGTTGGGCCATCACCGTTGAGGCCGTAATCGTTGACCCCATCGTCAAACCGAAAATTAATCCAGTGGCAAGGAACAACACGAATGGCGCATCCCCTGGCATCACCGCCAGCATAATGGCGTAAAGCATACCAACAAACAAACTAAACTTAAAGAGATATTGCGCACTGTGCTTAGCCAAGACACGGCCAGCAATCACGGCACCAAACATCCAAACAACTGAACTTGGCGTCACAACGAATCCGGCAACTGATGGCTTCATACCGCCAAGTGCTTGCATCCACGTTGGCAAGTAAATGTTGTAAGCAATGATGAATCCAGCCGTCAAACCAGCAATTGTGTTGGCAGCCGTGAAATCAACGGACTTAAACATCTTCAAATCAATCAATGGTTCCGGTGCCTTACGCTCGCGCTTGATAAACAAGACCAAACCAAGTACTGAAGCGACAAAGAAAATCACCATCAACAACCAGTTCGCTTCTGAAATCATTTGCAAACCAAGCAACAAGCCAACGATAAAGACTGACATCCAAAGGACACCTGGGTAGTCAATAATTGCTTGGCGCTTTTCAAAGGTATCTTTATAGAAGAAAATTAAAATAGCAATTGTGATAATGCCAATTGGCAAATTAATAAAGAATACCCAGTGCCATGATAAGTTTTGAACCAAATAACCACCCACTAGTGGTCCGACCATCGAGGCGACACCCCAGGCGGTTGAGTTCAAGCCCATGATTGAGGCGCGCTTTTCAATTGGGTAAAGGTCGGCCAAGATGGTAAAGGCAACTGGCATGATACCACCGGCACCGATTCCTTGAATAGCACGCCAGAAAATCAAAGTTCCCATGCTATCCGACACACCACTCATCATTGACCCAATCAAGAAAATAATGAGCCCTGATAGCATAGCCGGCTTACGACCAATCAAATCTGACAACTTACCATAGATTGGTGTTGCTACGGCAGTCATCAACATATAAATACTGAATACCCAGCTCATCAACTTGATGCCGTGCAACGATCCAATGATTGTTGGCATAGCTGTTGAGATAACGGTTCCCTCAATAGCTGACATAAACGTTGAGAGCAGGATGGCCGCCGTAATCAATCCGACGTACTTTGGCTTTGCTTCCATCTTGTTCACCTGCTTTCGTTTTATTCGACTTATTATTCTAACATTTTGTAAGCTGCATAGCGGGTTTTAGGTCCCAAAATAAAAAATCACGTTAATTTGACTCATATTTGGCACTTTTTAGTTAACGGCTCAAATTTGCAGCATACTATAATCATTCAGAAGCGAAGATATGCGCCCTGACTTATCCCTAGCATAATTTGAAGATCCCCGACTAGCTGGTTCCCCCTCCCCCTTAGATTCTTTTGCCAGCTAGCCAAATCTTCTTAAAAAACACGCGTCCCCCCTGGCGCGTGTTTTTTGTTGCGTAAACCCACTAAAATGATTGAAAAACCAAAAATCTTCCCACCTCAGGCACTTTTCTACCGCAGTCCCCTATTAACTGGCATAATAAATCACGTGCTAACCCGTCACTAATTTCTATCATCTCTCTTTCCCTTTCTCAATAGAGATTAGTTGACACAGCACCATGGCTTTTTAGAGAGAGCCGTGTGGGGGTTAAAAACAACTTCATCAAAAAACGGCGGAGCAGATATGCTTCGCCGTTTTTGTTTACTTCTTTAGTTTTAGCGTCATGGCATTAATCGCCACAATAATAGTTGAGAGTGACATCAGAATGGCACCAACCATTGGATCCAGCTTAAAGCCGACCGGAATGAGAATACCTGCCGCCAATGGAATTGCAATTAGGTTGTACCCCGCTCCCCACCAAAGGTTTTGGGTCATCTTGCGTTTTGCTTGACGCGCTAGTTCAAGCAACGTCGTTACATCAGCGAGCTTTGAATCCACCAGCACCACATCCGATGCATTAATCGCGACATCAGTTCCGGCACCGATTGCCACACCTAAGTCAGCTTGCGCCAATGCAGGTGAGTCATTAACACCATCACCAATCATCATCACCGCACCATTGGCTTGGTACGTCTTGACCAACGCAATCTTGTCAGCCGGCTTCAGGTCAGCGCGGACTTCGTGAATACCTAAGGTTGCAGCCACGCGTTGGGCTGCTTTTTCATTATCACCAGTCAACATTACCGGTGTGATATTTTGCGCCTGTAAGTTGGCGATGAATGCCTTTGCATCTGACTTAATCGCATCTGACAAGCCGATAATACCAAGTGGTTCATCATGCTTCAACAAGACACTGACCGTCTCGCCTGTTGCCGTCGCCTTCACGATTAGGTCTCGAACTTGCTGATCGAGAGTTTCAGGCAACGTTGTTGGTGACACCAAACGATAGTGCGCATCGCCAATCATACCAGAAACACCTTCACCAGCTGTCGCCGTTTGATGCATCACCATTGGCACGTCCAATTCATGGGCTGCCTTCAAAATACCAGTTGCCAACGGGTGTGAGCTACCTTGTTCAAGGGCTGCTGCATAACGCAACACATCATCTGACGTCCAACCGTCAGCCAAAGTGTTAACGGTTTGCACCTTAAAATCACCTTCCGTCAGCGTTCCTGTCTTATCCATCAGCACGTAACGCAAATCATTCACGCGTTCCAAGGCAGCGCGGTTTTGGATTAGCAAACCATTTTGGGCAGCCAAGCCTGTCAAACGCGCAACAACCAATGGGATGGCCAGGCCAAGTGCGTGTGGACAGGCAATAATAAACACCGTCACCGCGATTGGCAAAGCGTAAGCAAAGCCGTGGATGGCTGTCCAAATCACAAAGGCCAAAATACCAACAATCATCGCAGCGTAGAACAACCAGCCAGCCACTCGGTCAGCCAGCGTCTCCGCGTGTGATTGATTTTGTTGGGCATTGGCAACCAAGTGCTGGACTTGGGCCAAGAACCCATCATCAGAACGATGCGCCACCGTCATCGTGAATGAGGCCCCACCATTTAGCGAGCCACCAACAACGTGGTCGCCTTCGTGCTTCATGACGCCGGTTGATTCACCTGTTAGTAGTGATTCATCCAACGTTGGCATCCCCGTTAAGACACGCCCATCAACTGGCACACGTTCATTTTCTTTGACTAGCAATACATCGCCTAATGCCAAATCTGAAATCGCGACATCCATGAAGTGGTCACCATGATGACGACGGTGTGCCATCTTGGGCACCAACGCTGCCAGACCATCAACGGCAGAACCAGCCTTCATCACCGCGTTCATCTCGATGATGTGACCAATCAACATAATGTCGATCAACGTTGCCAACTCCCAGAAGAAATCCATCACCATGGCTTCAGGATGCAAGGCGTTCATAATCGTGGCGTACAAACTGTAAACGTAAGCCACCACAATGCCCATTGTAATCAACGTCATCATTGCCGGCTTGCGACTCTGCAGTTCGCCACGGGCGCCGTTAAAGAATGGCGTACCACCGTAGAAAAATAGAATTGACCCCAGCAACAGTACCAGCCAGTTTTGACCCGGAATGCCGGTAATCGTAAACGGCATCTTCATCCCCATCATTGGTGACAGTAGGATGATTGGCACCGTCAAGATTAAGGATACAATCAGCTTTCGATTCATATTCCCCATATGCATCATGTGGCCACCGTGCATCATCATGTCATCATGATT
>JQAY01000005.1:0-15645 GCA_001436895.1 Weissella confusa | reverse complement strand
TGTGGTCCATGTGGTCCATGTGGTCCATGTGGTCCATGTGGTCCATGTGGTCCATGTCATGATGCGCCATTGGCATATCCATGTCCATATGTTTTTCGCTCATATTCATCTGATGTTCGCTATGCTCATGCATGCTCATATCATGATGATGATCGTGTTTTGTCATCGCTCTCCTCCGTGTGTACAACTTCACAATTCATTCTACCGCCAAACTTTAAATAAGCAAAATTCTATTAAAAAACGTTCCGGCATCTGCCAGAACGTTTCTCTTTCTCTAGTTAGCCGCAAGCACTGCCTGTTGCCGTTCAACCAGCTTTGGATAGTGCACCTTGATACGCGCCGGCATCCGGACTGGCTGGAGATTAACTACTAATTTATTCGCTGATTCCAACTGCAATAGCGCATCCTTTTGCGCCTGCGTTAGTTCATCAGCATATTGTTGTACATTATTGTGTAACATAACGGCACCTGTAATTTTCATTGCATAAGCCGTCATTGCGGTATAACAAACCTTGGGTACTGACTTCATGTAGTTCTCAATCGTTGTATCAAGCGTCTGTGCAGCTAGCACATTCATCATCATACTGTGAGAACCACGCAAATCGTAATACAAGCCGTTTGGCAACAAAATACCTTCCAAGCCTGTTTCAGGCTTGTTAGAACAGTCATTCGTCGCCAAAAAACGACTAACTGACATTGGCGGATTGGCCGCCATGTACTCTGAAACTGCGACTTGCACAGACCCGTTTTCTTTCAACCAATTTTCGATCCGTTGTGACTTCTCCATTGCGTCCATAAGTGCACTTCCTTTCGTAGCCGGTGGATACGTTAAGCGTACGCTTATTTCAGTCAAATGTTAAATGATAACCCTTACATATACAAAAATGACGACTAGTCGTTAAACTAGTCGTCATTTTCATAATAGTTATTATCCCAAGTGCTTCAAAACAAACGTGTTGTATTGGTCAGCTACACCAGCAAGGAATGACTTCGTTCCTTCGTTAGTGATCTTTCCACCTTCGTTTGCCAATTCGGCCGTGTTACCAATGTAAAGCTCTGGTTGGTGCATGATAGCCATGTCCAAGAAGTCCAAAGAGTTACGCAACACGTGGTGCGCTACAACACCACCAAGACCGGCGATTGATTGTGAGGCAGGCAAAACTGGCTTTCCAGCCCAGACGTTTTGTCCCCATGGACGTGAAGCAATGTCCAAAGCGTTCTTCAATGCAGCTGGCACTGAACGGTTGTGTTCAGGCGTTACCATGATAAAGGCATCTTGTGCAGAAACCCACGCACGGAAGTCTTCATATTCCTTAGGAGAGTTAGCATCAAGGTCTTGGTTGTACAAAGGCAACGTTGCGATGTCGAAGTATGAAACTTCTGCATCGGCTGGCAAACCAGCAACAAGGGCCTCCGCTACACCAAGTGAGTATGAGTTCTTACGAGTTGATCCTACAATTACACCGTACTTTGTCATGATTAAAATCTCCTAACTGATTTGTACTACATTTCACTTACAATTTATAAGTCTATAGTGTGTAGCACGAAAAAGCAAGGTGTCAAATGAAAAGGAACGTCCCATTTACGGTCCATTTTGACCCGCAAATGTAGGTACCTTCTGACTTGGTGGCACAATTATCTAACTTTTTGAGAAAACCGCAAAAACTTTCACTTCTCATTAATGACAAAACAAAGTAATAGCAATATGCTTACAGACATCTCGAAATTGTTCGTTTCTGTCATTCGGTTAGATAAGACCAGTTTAAATTTATTAATTCACCCCACGAAACCACGAATCCTTTGGCTACATCTAACTCTTGTCGTCGCCTGATATCTACTACCCTGTCGGAAAAATCTTTCTCAATTATTGTTATGTTAAGGCCCGTTCCGTCCACGCATGATACAATCGTCTAATAGTGGACATGTGTCTATTTTATGAAAGGAGGTTTATCTATGACCATCGATCGTCGCATTAAAAAAACACGGGACGCCTTGTCAGACGCTCTACTTTCATTATTACCAACAACGCCGCTAAACAAAATTACGATTAAGTCAATCGTGGACATTGCGAATGTCTCTAGAAGCACCTTTTACGTCCATTTCGATGACGTATTCGATTTATACGACCAAACCGTCAATGAGTTACTAGCCGGCTTGGTAAATCAAATAACTGCGGATTATCCCGATTTGTCCGAAGACAGTTTTTCTCTGTTAGTAAGCAACTTAGTTAGTTACATAGATGATCACAAACACGCATTTGTTGTTTTAACGCAATCACAAAACACTGATTTATTCGGTCGAATGATACCTATCTTCATTGAAAAAATTTTGTTACTAGAACACCTTGATCGTAATAACCCGACTGATTACTACGGTGTGACCTACTCCGTAACCGGGACAATTGGGGTGGTTAATCAATGGTTGCAGGATGGTGCCCAAACAGATAAGCAAGTCATCATTTCAATCTTGACGACAATCTTTGAAGAATACTAAAACAAGGCTGGGACAGATACGTTTGTCCCAGCCTTGTTTTTATCAGTATTGTTTTGCGTACAACATCGCCGTTAATGCAACATCTTCGCCGTTAACGGGTAGCGAAATTTGTTTTTCTCCTACCCGTTCAAAGCCACGCTTGTCATAGAATTGGTAAGTTGAACCATCATCCGTGAATAAATAGATGTGTTTGTTCTCCAAATCTTTTTCTGCCGCAATTAGCAGTTGTGTTCCGATTCCTCGGCCAACAATCTCTGTATTGACCAAAAAGAAATTCAACTCGCCATCAACATGTTGGGTTTGTTTGTAATTTGCTAACATTTCATCATTGGCACTACCGTACTGATCTGACGTATCCGCATAACCACGTTGCATAATCCACTCCATCAACGCAACGAATTTTTGAGCCCACCAACTACGATATGCTTTCTGTTCCCCATCAATATCTAACAAAAGCACGCCGGCAAACTCATCCCCTTCATAAGCTGCGTAGATTCGCGTTGCACGTAACAACTCTAAATACCAAAAATATTTGGCGTAAAAATATAACTCGAAACGATTTGATGTGTACTGTGACAAATGCATCCCCGTAATCGCAAATCGTTGAATCTTCCCAAAGTCTTTTCGCTGCAATGGCTTAATTTCCATGACTATCCCCCCATTTCAATTTTTAAAAACACTTATTCCGCTGTTTTACCCTGCGTCAAACTAATAACCGCTGGCAACACCAAAGGAATTAAGATAACTAGCAATACCAAGCCGACAATCACAACAAGGGCAACTTGAATTAGCGTTAGAACACCTGACGGAATCAACGCGGCAAAGGTTCCGCCCAAAATAACTGCGGCAGATATAACAACCGTCCCAATCATCGCAACCGACTTGATTAGGCTAGCCTTTACCCCTACGCGGGCATCCTTATGAGCTGCTAATTCGTCGCGGTACTTCAACATCAAGAAAATGGTGTAATCAACACCCAATGCTATTAACATGATGAATGAGAAGAAGGGTGTATTCCAAGTCAAACTATCTTGGCCTAGCAAAGACGACGTCACCCAGTGCACAATGTTCAATGCGGCATAGTACGCCAACACTAACGTCCCTTCGATAGCAATTGACTGCCAGAATGAACGTGTGACGAACAATAACGCAATTAAGATTCCCATCAGCATGATGGCCGCTGTTTTAACAAAGTCTTTCGTTGCTAAATCATTCAAATCTTTGGTTGACGATGTCGTACCACCAATTGCGAAGGTAGCATCTTTCAAATCCGTACCAGCCAAAGTGGCCGTTAATACAGCTTTGATATTATCAATTTGCTTTGTCGCATGTACCGTACTTGGATCACCCTTCAAGTACACTGTAATTGACGTCATCTTACGATTATCCGATAGGTATGTGTCTAATGACGACTTAAAGCCCTCACCATGAATCATATCATTTGGTACGTAAAACATCTCTGATGATGATGACTGCTTGAGCTCCTTCACGTACTTGTTCACGTCATTCGTGCCGGCACTAACTTCACCTAGGCCACCATCAGCGCTAGCCAATCCCTCTGACAATGTCTTCATTTGACCAGCAAGGCCGGTAAACCCAGCCGCAAATTGCGAGTTGCCGTTAGCAACTTGTTGTGCGCCGGCTGTCAATTGTCCAGTTTGCGAATCAACTTCATTCAACGCCGTGGTCAATTGTGTTGTCCCTGACTTAAGTTGATCCATTCCCTCTGATAATTGTTGAATCACACTTGCCGACGTTGGTAACAGCTGATTTGAGGCTTGCGTCAATTGGGCAACCGCTGTTTGTAGTTGGCTAGTTGTTTCATTTAATGATGTTAGCTGACTTGCCAATGCTTGATCCGTAGCGCCAATTTGCTGTGCCTGTTCACCAATAGCCGTCAAAGATGCTGTCACTTGTTTCTGCACAGCAGCCATTTCAGCTTGCTGCTTTGCCAGTTTGTCATCAATCGATTGCTTAACAGCAGCCTGTTGTTCGGCCGTCATTTCAATGCCTGCTTGCTTCATTTCATCAAGCAGTGACTGCGCGTCAAAGCCGCTGTCTTCACTCACGTTTTGCAACGCCTCGTTAACGCTACCGAGTTGATTGCCAATCTCGTTTGCCGCTGAACCAATCTTCGTTAGGTGATCAGTCACATCTGCGTCCTGTTGATTATTGGTCAGATTAACTTGTTCATTTAATTGGTTAATCGCCTGGTTTAATTCAGGCAGAGCCGCGGCTAACTGTGTAATCTGTTCGCCATCGGCCGTCCCTGCTGTCAACTGACTCTGCAATTTATTAATGCCCGTTGTAATCTGGCCAATACCTGATTGCAACGATGCTGCACCAGCAGCAACTTCCTTTGACCCATCTGACAACTCTGTGGCTGATTTCACAGTACCACTCATGTCAGAACCATCAATTTCCGTCTTCGCTGAATGCAAACCAGACTTAATTTGTGATAAGCCATTTGTGGCCGACCCAAGTCCAGAAGTCACGTCTGATAATTGTTGCTTAACGTATAGCGCTTTGATTTTTTCACCAACTGGTTGGGTTACGGACATTACTTTTTCTACGCTCTTAATTGACTTAAGATTTTGCGTAACTTGATCAATTACCCGAAGGTCATCTTGATTATCTAATGTTGTATTTGACTTTAAGTAAATCGTCGTCGAGGCAGCCATCCCCTTCGAGAAATGAGACTGAATCAAATTATATCCTTGCTTCGATGGCGTCTTGTCACTCACCTCAACCGCACTATCGTAATTTAAATCACCGTGACTTTGTAATGCAATCGGCACCAAGATAATTAGAAGTGTCCCGAGTGCGATTACAGGACGTGCCAAAGCCGTTTTGGTAAGGAATTGCCAGAAGCGACTTTCACCCTCAACGTTAAACGACTTGGTTGGCCAGAACATAAACGAACCAAATGTCGTCATAAAGAATGGGTTTAACGTTAACAGCACCATCAACAAGACCGCCACACTGATAGCAATACCAAATGCCGACTTATAAAGGTAAAAGTCAGCAAAATAGAGCGTTCCCATACCAATCAACACCGATACGCCGGCGTACAAAATGATGCGGCCACCAACTCGAATGGCCTCTTTTGATGCCGCAAACTTGTCCAGTCCACGCACGAGACCTGATCGGAACTCATTATATAGCAAAATATTATAATCGGTTCCAATCCCAAAAAGGACAATAATAATAAACGCTTCCGTTAAATCCGAGTATGACAATCCCCAATATTTAACCATGTTATACACGATACTAATGCCAACGACCGCTGACACGCCAACCGTAGCTAGTGACAAAATCGGTGTGATTGGTGACTTAAAGACAAAAATCAGCACAACAAAAATAAAAATAACAGCGATTAATTCTGTTTTGGCGATTCCCTTACCGGTAGCATCACCGAAATCTTGGTCCAAGATATCACTACCTGTAATGTAAGACCTGACTTGTTTTGTAGCAGTTGCCGCCGTCAGTTCCTTTTTCATTTTCGTAATATCGTTTGACTTCACTGTTAGCTGTACCAGTCGTGTCGTTTTATCCTTCGAAACGACCTGTGACTTCGCCTCGGAACTATCTCCCGCATCCGTCACACCAGTAATTTTATATTCGGCCGCATTATCTCGTAGCTTTTTGACTGTTTGATCAATTGCTTGATTTTGAACATCGGTCAACGGTTGATTACCATTTGTGTATACGGCAATGACCGTTTTCGCACCCTTATCTTTTTCACTAAATTGATTGGCCAATTTGTCTGCCTGTACACTCTGATAAGAGTCCGGCACTGATTGGTCAGATTTCAGACTGGACTCGTCCGGAAAGAAAACTACTGCTAGTGTCAAAATTACAGCCCAAAAAACAAACCAAAGACTGTTCCTATTCTTGAAAAGCTTCATATCATCGCCTACCATTCCAGGTCTAAAAAGGCCTCTATTCATTGGCTTTATTATGTAAGATGATGGCTTTCAATCAAAACACTATTTTTAATCAAATGTCCGTTATCGGACAAAAATATAATAAACGTCCAAAATTGGACTTATATCAATTTTTTTGCAACAAATATATACAACTGCCCTGCTGGACAGGTTATTCATTGGTTTTTATGTTAACTTAAACAGATTTATCAGCTTGCAGATTAAAAACGAAAAAAGCCTCGAGATACATCAACGTATCTCGAGGCTTTTCAAATCATTATGCGATCGGCGGGGGTCGAACCCGCACGGTATCTCTACCACAGGATCCTTAATCCTGCGCGTCTGCCAATTCCGCCACGACCGCATGTCTGTACCGAAAGTATCAGCACAGATTATATTATCAGATATAGCGCTTATATGCAAGCTGACTATATCTCGTCATCATTGTTATGACGGGGTTGCAAGACCTCTACCTTAACGTCTTCAGCTGGTTCATCTTCTGGATACTTAATAATAATATCCTCATCAGCTGGCGTTACATCCTTGCGTACCCCAGGTTCCGCTTCGGCTTCAGTTTGTTGTGACTTATCCTTCTTGGTGATGTCATTAAACACATTAACAACGGCGTCCTTGAATTCACCAACCTTGTCATTAATCTTAGCTTGGTTTTCTGGATCAGCCAAATAATCGCCACCCTTTTGTGCTTGCTCACCCAATACGGTCACAACATCACCGGTCTTCTTAACGACCTTACTTACTACGTCTAAAAATGCCATGGCACTTTCCCCCTTTTCTTACTATTATACCTGGATAATAAAAAAGAGTGGACTATCATCCACTCTTCTCGTTTACTTTTCTGTTGGTTCAATCATCGTCAAACCGATTCGCTCACGCTCTACGTCAACGTCAACCACCCAAACAGTAATAATGTCACCAACGGCAACAATCTCGTGTGGGTTCGTCACGCGACGCTTAGCCATGCGTGAAATGTGAACCAGACCATCTTCGTGCACACCCAAATCAACGAATGCCCCGAAGTCGACCACGTTACGTACCGTTCCTTGCAATTGCATCCCCGGCTTCAAGTCCTTCAATGACAACACATCCGAACGCAACACAGCACCTGGCGCATCATCGCGCAAATCACGGCCTGGGTTACCCAATGATGCAATAATATCTTGCAACGTTGCGAGACCGATGCCGAAGCGATCAGCTGTCGCCTGATTGTTTAAACGGGCCAATGGCTTTTGCGCGGCTTCACCTAGTGCTGTGACACCTGCCTCAGCCAACAAGGCCTCCGCAATTTTGTATGATTCTGGGTGAATGTCAGTGTTGTCCAACGCGTTCTTTCCATCTGGCAAACGCAAGAATCCCGCAGCTTGCTCAAACGCCTTAGGGCCAAGCTTTGGTACCTTCTTCAATTGCGCGCGTGACGTAAATTGACCATTCTCATCACGATAAGCGACGATATTGGCAGCTGTCGTCTTAGTTAAACCAGCAATGTGCGTTAGCAATTGTGGTGACGCCGTATTCAAGTTAACACCAACTTGGTTAACCGCCGTCTCCAGTACCGCATCCAATTCCGTTTCAAGTTCCTTCGTTGGCAAATCGTGCTGGTATTGCCCAACACCGACCGCTTGTGGGTCAATCTTGATCAACTCAGCCATTGGGTCTTGCACACGACGGGCAATTGAAATGGCTGAACGTTGCTCGACTTGCAAGTCGGGGAATTCAGCACGCGCCATATCGCTAGCTGAGTACACTGAAGCACCTGATTCGTTAACCACGACATATTGCAAGTCAGGCAAATCTGACTTAATGATGTCAGCTACGAAGCTTTGTGATTCACGAGAAGCCGTTCCGTTTCCGATGGCAACCAATGACACCCCATACTTTTTAACCAAGTTAATGATGGTTTGCTTAGCACCCTTAGGATCGTACTGCATACCACGCAATGGGTAAATGTGAGCCTTCTCCAAGAACTTACCATTCTCGTCGACAACCGCTAGCTTAGAACCTGTACGAACACCTGGGTCGTAACCCAACACGACACGGCCACGCAAAGGCGCCGCCATCAGCAAGTGATACAAGTTTGTGCCAAACACCTTAATGGCATCCCCCGCTGCGCGATCGAACAATTCCTTGCGCAATTCGCGTTCGATAGCTGGACCAATGAAACGCTTGTAGGCGTCGTTAGCTGCTGCTGTCAAAACGTCGGCTGATTCGCCAGTCTTTGACCCAACCAAGCGGAACTTCAAGTAACGCTCGATAGCAGCCACGTCAACATCGATGCTGCCTGACAACACACCTTCATTTTCACCACGGTTAATTGCCAAAATTTGGTGGTTCGCCACCTTATTCATCGGCATACTAAAGTCGTAGTAAAGTTGGAAAATGCCTTGTTCGTCCTTATCACCTGCGCCACGCTTTTGCTTAGAAACCAAGCGCCCGTGGTCACGAGTATACTTACGAACCCAGTCACGCAAGCCAGCGTTTTCACCAATAACTTCGGCGAAAATCTCGTGGACACCGGCCATAACGGCAGCCACATCTGGCAAATCCTTATCCGCATCAACAAACTTCGCTGCTTCTGCTTGCAAGCCTTCCGTTGGGAACTTTTGTACAAACTGTGCCATTGGCATCAAGCCGGCTTCCTTGGCGATAGTCGCCTTGGTACGACGCTTTTGCTTGTATGGGAGATACAAATCTTCCACCGCTTGCATCGTATCAGCTGCCACCAAGGCCTTCATCAAGTTCGGTGTCATCGCCTTTTGCTCAGTGATGGCCTTTTCAACTGTCGCCTTACGCGCTTGTAAATCTTCCAAACGCTTCGTGGCTGCTTGGATGTCACGAATTTGGACTTCATCCAAGTTACCCGTAACATCCTTACGGTAACGCGCGATAAATGGCACCGTGTTACCATCAGCCAACAACTCAGCCGTTGCGGTCACTTTGTTAAGTGGCAAGGCCAATTCTTTTGCTACTTCCCCAACGATATCAATCTTTAGGGCATCATCTACCGCCGTCGTCATTACATTACCGTGTTCATGATGCGACGAACTTGCACCAAGAACTTCTCCATCAACGTATCTTGATCCGTCTCTGATTGCTTGAAATCGTCCATGTTAATCGTTTGGTTTTCAACGTCCAATGACTTTGCCATCATTTCAGTGGCATCAGCGTATTCACCAAACGTCTTCTTCATTGATTGGTGAACACCCATCAAACGAACTGGGGCAGCGATTGCATTTATCTTAGCTGAAGCATCCTTGTAAACGGCAACGGCTTCGTCAAATTCCATTGCAATTTCTTGGAATTCGGCCTTTGGCATCTCAGCCACCTTGTCAGCCTTGATTGCGTCATCCAACTTCTCAAAGAAAGGTGCCACCTTGTTACCAGCGTCCTCAGTTGCTTGGATAACAGCCCCCAAGTTTGCTGCGTATTGTTGTGGTGAAACGAACTTCGTCTTAGCCATGAATAGAATCTCCTTCTTGCCTTTAACGGCACTGATAATTAATCAATAATGATTCTATTATAACAGGTTTCACCGTGGCTTAATCGCCGGTTGCAAAACGCAATGCTTGATCCAAGTCAGCCAACAAATCACTAATATCTTCAATGCCGACAGACAAGCGAAGCGTCTCTGGGCGGGTGCCTGAAGCGATCAGCTCTTCTTCTGAAAGTTGTGCGTGTGAGGTTGATGCCGGGTGCAAGATAGATGACTTACCTTCACCAGACGAAGCAAAATGCGTGAATACTTTGACACTGTCCAACACTTTTTTACCAGCTTCAGCACCCCCGACAACCCCAAACGTGAAGATTGAACCTGGTCCCTTTGGCAGATATTGTTGCGCACGCTCGTAGTAACGATTATCAGTCAATCCGGCATAATTCACCCACGCCACAGCTGGGTGTTGTGCCAAGAACTGGGCAACACGCTTAGCATTATCCACGTGACGTTGGACACGCAAAGATAACGTTTCGAGACCCAGTAAAATCAACCAGGCATTGAATGGTGACAACGTAGCGCCAGTGTCGCGGAGCAAGTTATAGCGAATGCGGTTAATGTAGGCGGCATCTCCAAACTTTTCTGTGTAAACTAGCCCGTGGTAACTTTCGTCCGGTGTGGTCAAACCAGGGAACTTATCATTTTGGGTCCAATCAAAGTGACCACTATCGACAATCACACCACCCAGTGCTGCACCGTGACCTGACAAGAACTTAGTCGCTGAGTAGACCACGATATCCGCACCAAAGTCGAACACGCGTGATAGGTACGCCGTCGCAAATGTGTTGTCGACAATCAATGGAATACCCGCTTCGTGTGCAATGTCAGCCAACACCGTTAAGTCAGCAATATTCGAGTTGGGATTACCAATTAATTCAACGTACAATGCCTTCGTATTCGCTTGAATGGCATTTGTAACGGCAACCCAATCGTCGATGTCTACAAACGTAGTCGTGACCCCGCGACGTGGATAGGCGGTCGCAAGCAGGTTATGTGTCCCACCGTATAGCGTGTTAGCAGCCACAATGTGATCACCAGCGACGGTTAAGTTTTCCAATGCGTAATTAATGGCTGCCATCCCCGATGAAACGGCCACTGCGCCCACACCACCTTCTAACAACGCCAATCGATCTTCAAGGACCGCTGTCGTCGGATTGGTAAAGCGCGTATAAAGTTGGCCTGGCTTCTCAAGCGCAAATTGTGAGGCCGCATCATCCGCGCTGTCATATACATATGACGTCGTTTGGTAAATAGGTACACTCGTCGCATGTGCCTCCGCGTCAGGTGTATATCCACCATGTAAAGCAAGTGTGTCGAAATTCAATTCTGATTCTGTCATTCTTATGCCTCATTTCTAAAATAAAAAGCCCGTTTCTACCCCAGATAAATTCTGGAATAGAAACGAGCTTGTCGTGTTACCATTCTATCTTTATTGGCCAGTTACCCGGCGCAATCTTCATAACGTACGGTCAGGGTGCGAGATGATGCATTGACGATACGCGTGTCGTTGTAACGGCGACCACCCCGTTATGCGCTCATAGGCTTGCCACTCACGCATACCAATCACAGGCCATTTTCATCAGCTGGTTAATCACTGTCTCTCATCATTCAACAGTTTTCTGTGCATTTCCCAAGGCTAACTACTTTCCTGCTCAAATTGTTTCTCATTATTTTTTAACAATATTGATTTTATACTCTAATTTTTAGTAAGTCAACAACATAAAAAAACACCGGTACGAGATGCCCTATCATCTCATACCAGTGTTTGATTTTATTTATAGGTTTTATGCGTAACGCCTTAATCTAACGAAATTATGCTTCCGTATCCAACAAAGCATACTTGCCATCACGACGCTTGTAGACAACAGCTGGTGTGTTCGTCTCAGCATCTTGGAAGATGAAGAACTCGTGGCCCAACAATTCCATTTGCAAAACGGCTTCTTCAGCATCCATTGGCTTCAAAGCAACGTGCTTTGTACGAACAATGTCCAAACCTGCTGCTTCTTCAGCCTCAGCTTCTTCAACTTGCTCTTCAACAGCAAAGTCCAATTGCTCGATGCCCTTGTATCCCTTTTCACGAGACTTGCGGTTAACCTTAGTCTTGTACTTACGGATTTGGCGCTCCAACTTTTCTGACACGAAGTCGACCGTTTGATACATGTCTGATTGCGTATCTTCTGCACGCAACAACAAGTATGGCAATTGGATCGTTACTTCAGTCTTGAATGTTCCTTCCTTGTAAGAACGAACATTAACGTGTGCTACATACTTAGCATCATCATTCAAGTAACGCTCCAAACGTGACAAACGCTTCTCGATGTACTCAGTCATCGCGTCTGTGACCTCAATGTTTTCACCACGTACCTTAAATTCTAGCATAATTCTGTCTCCTATCTGACTTATTTTGCGTGGGCCTAGTCCCCTAATATGGCTTCACGCATCTCCCAAAGTATCCTTGAGATGTCCTTTCGGTAACTATATTGTAACACTCAGATGACAAGAGAGAAAGCGTTTTCATAAACTGTTCATAGCTCCGTCATCTAGCTAAGGTAATCGTGCATATCTGTTTCGCACCACATTCATATAAACACGTCGCAGCATGTCGCAAGGTTCTCCCTGTCGTATAAACATCATCAACTAAGCAAATTCTCTGACCAGTTAAATCAAGATTACCCAATTGGCACATAAATGGTTGTGCCGTATTTAGACGATCCTGACGTGTTTTCAATGATTGTACACTCTTGTTATGCGATATACAACATAGAATATCATCTATTTCACATATTTCTAATAGACCATTAACTTGGTTGAACCCGCGCATCGCTAACGTATCGGGACTAACTGGGATTGGCACAATCATATCCACTGAAACTTCAGCCAACCTTTTCTGCAAGGCTTCTTGAAAAATAGTTCGCAGATGATAACCACCCCGAAACTTATATTGCTGAAAGAAATCGTGCATCATAGCATCGTATTTAAACAACGCTTGATTCTTAAGTGGCGGATAACCTTCTCCTAACCAAACCTGGCAATCTTCGCATGTTTCTTGGCGTGAGGCCCGGCCGCACTCTTGGCAGGTCGGCCCGATGATTGGCGTGAACTTCCCCCAACAGTCCTGACAAATCGGCTGTTGGCTCTTTGGTTTGAACTGCCAAAAATCCCATAATTGCCAAGTTTGTGCAACGCCCTTTCCGCAAAACTCACATCTCATAACTTCGCCCCATCTGATTTAAATAATTTATCTCACTGCGTGCTGCCAGAAGTGTTTGCGTTTTTTCTTGAACAAATGCCGTAACGTTACCGAATGGTCGGCTGCTACTACGCCCACAACGCCCAGCAATTTGAATGAGCGCTGCCTGACTGAACACCGCATCATCAGCACCTAAGATAATCACATCGATGCCCGGAAACGTTACCCCACGCTCCAAAATGGTGGTTGTAATGAGCGCCTGTAGGCTTTCGTCGCGCATTGCCTGTACCTTTGCTTGTCGCTCTGAATCAGTGGCGTGCGTGGATGCAATGGCCATATCAGGTGTGCCATGATGAACCATCGTTAGCACCGTATCTAAATCAGCGACTGACGGCACAAACAGTAAAAATCGTTGTCCAGTTTGCTGATATGTTTGTAGTAATTGTCGTAGTTGCCGGGGCATCTTTTTGCGCCACTCACCCACTCGCCTTATCGTAAAATTCGGCAGTGGATTGCCATGAAAACGACGTGGCAACAGACTAATTGCCATTTGTCTACGCCGTACTTCACGAAGCAAACGCGAACTCGGTGTCGCCGTTAGATAGAAATGCGATCCATGTAATGCAGTTGCTTGATGTAAGGCACCAATCAGCTGCGGATTTTCTGCGTATGGAAAAGCATCTACTTCATCAATCACAATGACATCAAACGCTTGTTTAAAGCGGAGCAATTGGTGCGTTGAAGCTAGGACCAATTGTGTGTAGCGATAGACATCCGGTGAATCGCCATAAAGGGTTACAAAATCGGTGATAAACGCCGCGCGAATACGGGGCGCTAGTTCAACAATCACATCCACACGTGGCGAAACAATCGCAACGCGTTTTCCCGCTTGCAATGCGTAGGTTAACATCGGAAAGAGCATTTCTGTTTTACCTGCACCAGTTACTGCATATGTGAGATGAGAGACCCCATTCTCCAAGGCTTTGATCTGTTCATCCGCCACTCGCTGTTGAGCCGGTGTTAACGTTCCCGTCCACACACATGGCTCTGGTTCAATTTCATAGGCTCGTGGCTCAGGTATGGTCAGTAAGACATCTTGGCTTGAAAGGCGTCCTAAGTTGGCGCATGCCCAGCAATAAGTGGCCCCATCTACCAAAAGCCAATGCGGTTTAATTGTTGTCGCACACCGCTGACAAATTTCATTTTCGATTGCTGGTGTCATTACGACATTAGCCGGCGTTGATACTGTATTGGCTGCCGGAACTAGGCGCCCATATAATAAACTTAAGTCAAATTCCATAACATCCCCCTTATAAATAAAGAGGGGCGTTTACCGTTTTTGTCCAAAAAAAGAGCATATTGACTCTCTGTTCAACATGCTCTTTCAATCTTTAATTCTTTTTGACGTCACCGTCAGCATTCTTCGTAACCTTCATATCAGAAACTGGGATGTATCCAAGCTTCTTAATAGTCGACTTCATGGCCTTTGATTGCACAAATTTGATGTAAGACTTTGTATTCTTATCAGTCTTCTTCGTTGTGTACATGTGCTCGTAGGCCCAGATTTGCCACTTGTTTGATGCGACGTTTTTATCAGTTGGCTTTACCTTATCAATGGCAACCGTCTTGATACCCTTAGCATTTGGTCCTGTTGTGTATGAGAAAGCCAAGTATGAAATGGCACCAGGCGTCGTTGACACAATCTTTTGAACGGCACCATTATCATCTTGTTCTTGTGATGTCTTAGCGCTCTCGCCGTCCAAAACATCATGTTCAAACGTGAAACGTGTACCAGAACCTTGGGCACGGTTAACTAGGACAATATCTTCATCCTTACCACCAACGTCCTTCCAGTTAGTAATCTTACCCGTAAAGATGTCTCGCAATTGTTCCTTGGTCAAAGACTTTACTGGCACATCCTTATTTACCACTGGTGCAATACCAACAACTGCTACTTTATGATCTGTTAGCTTTTTAGCATCAACCCCATCCTTCTGACTTGCAAAAATATCAGAATTTCCAATGGTTACGCCACCCTTACCAACTTGGCTCAGACCAGCTCCAGATCCACCACCTTGCACGACAACCGACACACCAGGATGCTTCTCTCCATACATCTCAGCGGCTTGTGACGCTAGTGGTTGTAAAGCGGTTGACCCCACAGCCAACACTTGCTTCTTCTTTGCGGCATTTGCATCATGCCCAACCAATCCCACGGCTAATACGAGAACAACAGTACTTCCTACAACAAGCTGCTTCTTATTCATCACTGACTCCTTCTATGGTCATGTATTATTCGAGTTAGGTCGCAAGCGGTAAGCAACAGTTAGTAGTAGCAGACTGAAGTGAGGCGCTTACCCCTTACGACATCTTTAAGTATAGTGAACCTTTGTATGTGTTTCGTCAGTGTTGTGTCATGATTGCGTTGCGTTTTTGTAAATAGTTACTTTACAAACGCACAAAAAAACCGCACCATTTCTGGTACGGTTTACGTTGCATCGCGACGTCCTATCCTCGCAGGAAGCGAT
>JQAY01000040.1 GCA_001436895.1 Weissella confusa | reverse complement strand
GAAGGCTTATTTACCGCACGCTACAACTTGTGAAATCCGGCCGGTTCACAATCTATATCACTCGTTTTCTCTGGACGTCAGGGCTAAGCCCTGTTCCACCTACAAAAACACCCAGAAATCACGCCATTTTAGGCTGAAATCTGGGTTTTGAAAATTTTTCGGTGTAGCGGCACCTTGCGGTGTCGAAAAAACCTGTCCATAATCTTGACAGCAGCGCCA
>JQAY01000004.1:124283-187183 GCA_001436895.1 Weissella confusa | reverse complement strand
AACATAAGAAAACCCCATGAGTTAGATTTACTCCAACTCATGGGGTTCAGTTCACCAGGCGCTTTTCTTTATAGGTAATAATTCAGTAAGCTACCAACACCATAAGCAACAATTGCCGCGACGTACCCGACAGAAAGTGTGCGTAGAATTTCTGTTCTTACTTTCTGCTCTGACAGGTTGGCCTTCACCCAGCCTAGCAACGCCAAAGAGACACCGACGATGACAAAGGCGATTGGAAAGGCGATGGCTTTGTCGTGAATGAGCGCATTTGTAATTAAGTAGGCGCCTAGTGGAATTAAACCAAAGACGTTAAACGAAATGAATGTCGCGATACCGGCTGCCAATGCTTTGCTTTTTGATTGATTGTTATCCGATGTTGCTGACAGGTAGGCCCCGGCCCCCATTGAAAAGCCATCGGCTAATAAGTTTGAGAATCCTAAAATGATGATAACGATGTTTGAAACGTTACCACCGACCGATCCAGCAACGACTGCGAACGTCGTGATAATACCATCTAAGCCACCATAGACGATGGCTGAAACGTGTTTTTTCATTTATTTTCTCCAGTTTCTCTCAGTGGTGATAAAACCAATATATAAGAAAAAAGTGACCAATTATTGGTAATTTCACATCGGATTAAAAATGTTTCAAAAACGGAACAAATAAAAACCAATCTTTAAGTCTCGATTAACTAATAGTTAGTGGGAGATTGTATAATATTTAGTAAGGGAGGAGGGCAAAGAGAATATGTTTATACAAAATACATTTAGTGATAGCTCGCTGACTGTTTTGTTGGTTTCGCTACTCGTTTTCTACCCGATTTTCGGAAGTATTGTTTGGATTGTTGGGGCAATTAAATATCGTAGCATGATTAAAACCAACACACCGGTTATTCCGGAAGGTATGGTTTTGCCAAAGGTGTCGATTTTGGTTGCGGCCCACAATGAAGAACTACAAATTGATAATACAATCCGTCGTATGCTTTACGACTTAAACTATCCAAATTATGACTTAATCATTGCGTCGGACGGGTCGACTGACCGAACAAATGAAATTGTGTTGGAATGGACGAAAAAAGATCCACGTGTCCGCCTGGTTGAAATTCAGGAAAACATGGGTAAGGCGCACGCCATTACACAAGCGGCGTTTTACAGTGATGCCGAATTCTTCCTAGGAATTGATGCGGACAGTTTCATTATTGGGGATGGCCTCAAAGACATGATGGCATATATGTTGGTGGACACAGACTTTTCACCAGCAAATCGTGTTGGTGCCGTTACCGGTGCGCCAACGCCGATGAATCGTTCATCAATGTTGGCTAAGTTGCAGTTGGTTGAATATAACTCAATTATCGGGCTCATCAAGCGTGCGCAATCAACGATTGGTCGTTTGTTTACCGTTTCTGGTGTGGCGGCTTTGTACCGTCGTGACGCGGTTGTTGATGCTGGCTATTGGGATACAATCATGGCCGCTGAAGATATCGCCATGTCATGGGACATCCAATCACGCGGTTGGCGTATCGCTTATAGTCCAAGCACGTTCTCATATATGGATGTGCCAACGACAGTTAAGCAATTGGTTAATCAACGTATCCGTTGGGCCATCGGTTCGATGGATGTTGTAACAGCTTACTGGTTGAAGATTTTAACGCACCCACGCAAGACGTTCCCGATGATTTTCTTGCTGTTGGATAACATCATTTCAACCATTTGGTCACTATTTTGGGTGGCTTCAATGATCATCACATTCTTCTATATTTTTGTGGATTTCTCATGGGAGAAGCTTTACGTCTTCACAACGGTGGCTTCAGCTTTGGTTATTTTCCAATTTATCTTCGGAATGTTGCAATTGAAGTTGTCACTTAATTACGGGTCGGAACTTGGGGATGACACCAATAAGTACTTCAGATTTGCTGGTTGGTACGTCTGGGCCTATTGGATTTTGTCACCAGTTACGACAGTGCTGGCTATTCCGCGTTTCATCAACCGTTTGATTGTTGGACGTAGTGGTACTTGGACATCACCTGAACGAACGAATCTTGACGGGACGGAGGATGACAAGTGATGGATCAGTGGATTGAAAAATTTAATCAGATTTTGACGATGAATAAGACCATCACCCAAACGACGCAAGAAATGCGTGAGGTGTTGGATGGCCGCGTTCATCGCATTAGCCAAGTTGCTAATCGATTGGCTGATAGTTTGGCACTAGTGATTGCCGTTGTTGCAATGTACTTGTATTGGGGGACAACTCTGATGCATGCGTTGCTTGGAAAACAGGATAACATGGTCATCATGCTAGCAATTGGTGTCATGGGATTCGGGTTGGGCCTTTATCTGATTGGTCGCCCGATTGCTCGAATTTATTCGGGACATGCTCTTGCGAAGCATGCTAATGAATTGAATGCATTGATCGATGATATTAAGTTGTCTAACGATTACATCATGAAAATTCAAGCGATATACGCAAATGAAGGATTGCCAATGCGTGCAATTACTTCTGAGAAAATTATTGATGCAGTATTAATGAACGTTCGTGTTGGGGCATTTAAGACGACGCAAGATATCGTAGATTTCATGCAGTCAGTTGATGATCGCGAAGATTTAATTATCGATACACCGGTTTTTCAGTTTTATAAGATTGTGAACCGCTATCGGTTTAAGCCGAATGAGACGGTTGATGTTATCCGTGATGACATCAGCCGCACGGCAAGGGGGAGAATATGGTAGAGAAGAATAACTTTGATAAGACGTTGGTTTATGATGCTTATCTAGACAAAGATACAAAAGAGACTGGTTTAGAAAAGAAGCGTCGCACGTGGTTGCGTGTGCGTCAAACATTGATGATGGTTTTAGCTTGGACGATTACGGCAGTTCCATTTTTGATTCTGTTGTTCCAAGTTTACTTGGCGTTGACACCAAATTCTAAGTATCACTTCTTGGCAGTGAGCGGCTACTGGCCAGTGCTGATTGCTAATTTGGCAACGGTTATTTTGTCAATGCTTGCGTTGACCATTGGTGTTAGTTTCATTGTTCGCAATCAAATTAATGCGAACATGTTTACGTACGATAACGAAGAGCAAGAATGCGTGGCACACTTGCACGACGTTTACGAGAAGCGTCTCTTCGTAGAAGAAACATTCCAAGTGAATGGTGATACGAAGGCACAACATATTGTGGTTAAGCCAGCGGATAATCTGTACTACGATGAAATCGACAAGGTTTGGGCATCTGAAGATAACCAAGCTAAGGAATACAGTCCAAATACAATTTAATGCTTGAAAGCGCTTGTGAATAATTGTTTCACAAGCGCTTTTTTATCATGATTTTGGACCGCACCATTTACGGGACACCTAGTTTTCACAAAACATTCACAACCTTTGTCGTTTGTGATAAACTGAATAAGAATTAAAACTTATATTAGGTATGTGGAGGAAAATAATCATGGCACAACACCACCAAAAGGTTGTTCTTGTCGGAGACGGTGCAGTTGGATCATCATACGCATTCGCTTTGATGCAACAAGGTATCGCCGAGGAATTGGTTATCGTTGACATTATGAAGGAGCGCACTGAAGGTGACGCATTGGACTTGGAGGACGCTGCTCCTTGGACGTTCAACAAGAACGTTTACTCAGGTTCATACGACGATGCTAAGGACGCTGATTTGGTTGTTATTACGGCCGGTGCCCCACAAAAGCCAGGTGAGACGCGTTTGGACTTGGTTGACAAGAACTTGAAGATCATCAAGTCAATCGTGTCGCCAATCGTTGAATCAGGATTTAACGGTATCTTCTTGGTTGCTGCTAACCCAGTTGACATCTTGACGATGGCCGTACAAAAGTTCTCTGGTTTCCCAAAGAACCGCGTATTCGGATCAGGTACGTCATTGGACACTGCGCGTTTGCGTATGGCATTGGCTAAGAAGTTTAACGTATCTCCAGAAGCCGTTGATGCTTACATCTTGGGTGAGCACGGTGACTCAGAGTTCGCTAACTTTGACGAAGCTATGATCGGTGGACGTCCATTGAAGGTTTGGGCTGCAGAAGCAGGTATCTCAGACGAAGATTTGGATCAAATCTTGTACGAGACTGCCCACAAGGCATACGAAATCATCAACCGTAAGGGCGCAACGTTCTACGGAATCGGAACGTCATTGGCTCGCATCACGCGTGCAATCTTCCGCGATGAGAAGATGGTATTGCCTGTTGGTGCTTGGATGGACGGTCAATACGGTTTGAACGACATCTACATCGGAACGCCAGCCGTTATTGGTGCAAACGGTGTTGAAGCTGTTGTTGAAGCAACGTTGTCAGAAGAAGAAGCTGCTAAGATGGCTGCTTCAGCTAAGACGTTGAAGGAAGTCGCTGAAGGTGGCTTCGCACGTTTGGAAGCTTAATTAATAATCATTAGAAATGGTGAATCCACTGGGGTTCACCATTTTTTATATCCTATTGCAGGAATTTCACAAACTATAAAACTTTAAAATGCCTATTGTTATCACACTGGGGCTGGTTTCTTATGCTTAATTTCACAAGAAGGTTTATGACTACTCATTTCTAAAAAGAAAGCGTACAATACAAATTATTAAGTATGTAAGCAATTATTTGAAGAGGTACAAAAACGCATGTCTGAGATTAAGAAGTACGGTGCCGACCTAGTTGTCGACAGTTTGAACAACCACGGCGTTGATTTGGTGTTTGGTATTCCAGGTGCCAAGATCGACCGTTTGTTTGAAACGTTGGAGCACCCAGCTGAAGGCGCAGTTTCACCAAAGTTGGTTGTGACGCGTCACGAACAAAACGCTGCCTTTATGGCCCAAGGTTTTGCCCGTATCACTGGTAAGACTGGTGTTGTTATTGCAACGTCAGGTCCTGGAGTCGGAAACTTGGCATCAGGTTTGATGACGGCCAGCGCTGAAAATGATCCTGTTTTGGCCATCGGTGGTCAAGTGCCACGTAAGGACTTGTACCGTTTGACGCACCAAAGCACGCCAGCAGCTGCTTTGTTTGAGCCAATTACGAATTACTCTGTTGAAATTCAAGACCCAAACAACATTTCAGAAATCTTGTCTAATGCAATTGCACAAGCTAATGGTCCAAAGCCAGGTGCTGCCTTCGTTTCATTGCCACAAGACGTTGATGATGCAGTGGTTGATGCTAAGGCTTTGCCACAAGTAGCCCCAGCTCGTATGGGTTCAGCTGCGATTGATGACATTGCTTGGTTGGCTGAGCAAATTAAGCAAGCGGAAATGCCTGTTTTGTTGGTTGGTGCCCGCGGGTCTGACGATGCAACGACAGAAGCTTTGCACGAATTGTTGACGCAAACGACTTTGCCAGTTGTTGAGACGTACCAAGGTGCTGGTGTTATCTCACGTGATTTGGAAGAGAAGACGTTCTTTGGACGTATCGGATTCTTCCGTAACCAAGTGGGTGACCAATTGTTGGCACAATCAGATTTGGTTGTCACGGTTGGTTATGATGCCATTGAATACGAGCCACGTAACTGGAACAAGGATGCCAACTTGCGCATCGTTGCTTTGGACACGGCGGCTGTTCAAATTGATAACAACTTTACGCCAGAGCGTCAATTGATTGGTGCCTTGGCTGACACATTGTCAGTTTTGAAGGACAAGGTCGCTGGTTACGAGTTGCCAGTTGCCTCGCAAAACAAGTTGGCTGAGTTGAAGGTTGCTTTGCGCGCCGCAGACGAGCCAAAGTACACGCCAGCTGATGCTGGTTTGAACCACCCATTGAACGTTATCAAGTCATTGCAAAACCACATGACGGATGAAATGACGTTGACGTCAGACATTGGATCACACTACTTGTGGTTGGGTCGTCACTTTAAGTCATACGTCCCTCGTCACTTCTTGATTTCAAACGGTATGCAAACGCTTGGTGTTGGATTGCCATGGGCTATGGTTGCCGCAATGGTTCGTCCTAACGCTAAGGCTGTCTCTGTTTCTGGTGACGGTGGCTTCTTCTTCTCTGGTGTTGAGTTGGCTACGGCCGTACAAATGAACTTGAACACGGTTCACATTGTTTGGCAAGATAACCACCACTACGACATGGTTAAGTTCCAAGAAGAGATGAAGTACGATGGTAAGTCAGCTGGTGTTAAGATTGCTGATATTGATATCGTGAAGTTTGCTGAAGCAGCTGGTGCCAAGGGATTGCGTGTAGATTCACCTGATCAATTGGACGCTGTTTTGGATGAAGCATTTGCGACTGAAGGACCAGTTGTTGTTGAAGTCCCAGTTGACTACTCACACAACTATGAATTGATGTCACAATTGATTGAATCAGAAATCTAATCGTCGAAAAGGTGTCCGCTTGGGCACCTTTTTTGCAAAAAAGGAGGATACAATGGCAGTTGTTTTTCAACACAGTACATTAGCAGCGCTTATGGCCGGCCTTTTGGGTGGAACAATGCGTGCTGGAGATTTGCTTGAACACGGTGACACGGGAATTGGGACGTTGCACGGTGTTGATGGTGAGGTTATCATCGTTGATGGTGAAGTTTATCAAGCTGATCAAACGGGGAAGGTTAATCACATCACGGATATGGATGCAATGATTCCATTCGCGACGGTACACAACAATAACGATGCAACCGAAAAGATTACGTTGCAAAATGTTGATATGGACCACATCGACGTAATTGATGAGCGTAAGTTGGCAAACAACTTCTCAGCAATTGTCTTGCGTGGGGACTTTGAGCACGTGAAGGTTCGTGTTGCACCAAAGGCATCTGAACCATTCCCATCATTGTTGGAATTGGCAGAAAATCAACCAGTGTTTGACCGTGACAATGTGTCTGGAACGCTGGTCGGTTATTACTCACCTGAGTTGTATCATGGCGTTGTTGCGGCCGGCTGGCACGTTCATTTCTTGAGTGATGACCGCGAGTTTGGTGGTCACGTTTTGGACTTTAATGCAGCCGAATTGTCAGGCGATTTAACGGTTTTCGCTGATTATGAGTTGCATTTGCCAATTGATAATCAAGCCTTCCGTGAGCACGAGCTTGATATGAATGGCCTGGATGACGCGATTCACGCGGCTGAAGGAAACAAAAAAGATTAATAGAATGATAGACAGATGCGACTAGCATCTGTCTTTTTCTGTTGTGTAGCGTACAATAGACGGTGAGTGAATTTAATATTGGGAGCAAAGAGAGAAATCATGACTGAATTTATGGATGCTGTTGTTACAACAGCTAATGAAAATGAACCGTTGGCTTTGATGACTATTCCAGTGCCGGAGATGGCAGAGAAGGATGTGCTGGTCAAAGTGGCTGCAGTTGCAGTTAACCCAGTTGATGCTAAGCAACGTGATGCTGCCGTAGCAAGCAACGCGACACGTGTGCTTGGGTTTGACGCGGTTGGTGAAGTTGTTGCCGTTGGTGAAAAGGCCACGAAGTTTAAGACGGGTGACCGAATTTTCTATGCCGGACAATTGGGTCGTGTTGGCTCTAATGCGACGTTCCAAGCGGTCAATGAAGATTTGGCTGCTCTGGCCCCTGAAAAGATGACTGATGCGGAGGCAGCAGCGCTACCACTGACGTTCTTAACGGCATATGAATTGCTTGCGGATAAGTTTGGGCTAGAGGTGGCTGAGAACGCTGCCTCGGGCAAGGCTTTGCTTGTGATTAACGGTGCTGGTGGTGTTGGGTCAGTGATGATTCAATTAGCTAAGTGGATGGGGATGACAGTTATTGAGTCAGCTTCACGTGAAGAAACGGTTGCGTGGGTTAAGTCACTTGGTGCGGATCATGTCATTAACCACCGCGATGACTACGTTGCCGAGATGCACATGTTAGGCTTTGATACAGTGCCTTATATTGCTATTTTGCACGCACCAGAGCCACACTTTGAACAAGCAGCTGAGTTAATCGGTGCCTTTGGGCATATCGGCGCAATTGTTGAATCGGTTGAGCCAATGCCAGTTGGCTTGATTAAGAACAAGGCCGCTTCGTTGGATTGGGAGTTCATGTTCGCAAAGGCTAACTACAATGTCGACATGGCGTCTCAAGGTGACGCGTTGGCACTAGCGGCACAATTGGCAGATAAGGGATCATTGCGTTCTACATTGACGGAAACGTTGAACGGCATGACGGCAGAAAATATTCTGGCTGCTCAAGAAAAAGTTTCGGCTGGTGCCGTTAATGGTAAACTGGCGATTGTATTTTAAATAACGTATTGAAAGGCTTGGTGAGAACCAAGCCTTTTTCTATGTGTAACAGGCAAAATCATGATGGAAATTCAGTCAAAACAAGTCTTTTGAACGATTTTATTCTTCGGTACAATAAATGTGTAACACCATATTATTGTATGTAAATTTTAGTTTTTTTAACGAAGCGTAAAAACCTGTGTAAGCCTTTAGTGGCGCGGGTTGACCGAATTGTTAGGGTGTAAATTAAATGTAACAAAAGTCATAATAAGACAACAATAAATGCATTGGATTGCAACTTCTCGCGCGTAGAATAATTAGTATATTAAAGTTAAAGAAAACATTATAAAGTCTAAAAAAGACTACGATTACTTACTTATAGGGAGTACTAACGAATGAATGCATCTGTAAAGAATACATTACTAGTTACGGCCGGCGCCGCAGCAACGTTGGCAGGATCAGCTGTTGTCGCATCAGCTGACTCAATCACAGTTAAGGCGGGGGATACGTTGTACGCGCTAGCTGCTGCGCACAACACGACGGTTGCAGATTTGGTTTCAGCTAACGGCTTGTCAAATGCCAACATGATCTTTGTTGGTCAACAATTGCAATTGCCAGGTTCAAACAACGGGGCTAACAACAATAACAACACGGCTGCTAACCCAGCAGCAACTGGTACATACACGGTTAAGGCCGGTGATTCATTGTGGGGTATTGCTAACAACCACGGTATGAATCTTTCAGAATTGCTTTCATTGAACGGCTTGCAAATGAACTCTGTTATCCACCCAGGCGACACGTTGAAGTTGTCTGGTGATGCAGCAGCTGATAACAATAACCAAGCATCAAATGACAACCAAGCTGATGCACAAGCGCCAGCTACTAATGGCACTTACACGGTTAAGGCCGGTGACTCATTGTGGGCAATCGCAAACAACCACGGTATGTCATTGACTGACTTGTTGAACTTGAACGGTTTGCAAGCAACGTCAATGATTAACCCAGGCGACATTTTGCGTGTATCAGGTGACGCGTCATCAGCAAACAATGACAACAATTCATCTGCATCACAAAACGACAACGCTTCAAACAATAACGACTACACAAACTCAGGTTC
The DNA here is from genome assembly GCA_001436895.1 of Weissella confusa. GTDB lineage: Bacteria > Bacillota > Bacilli > Lactobacillales > Lactobacillaceae > Weissella > Weissella confusa. Next base: position 177,897 of record JQAY01000004.1, on the reverse strand, counting down.
AGTTTCAACGACGAACAACACGTACCCATACGGACAATGCACGTGGTACGCTAAGGGTCAATTGGACTGGGTTGGTAACTGGTGGGGTAACGCTGCTGACTGGACAACGTCAGCTGTTAACGCCGGTCACTACGTTGATTCAACGCCAAGTGCAGGATCAGTTATCTGGTTTACGCCAGGTGTTGGTGGCGTTTCAGTTTACGGTCACGTTGGTGTCGTAGAATCAGTTAACGCCGATGGTACAATCACGATTTCTGAAGGTAACTACGCCCCAGGAATGTTGTACCACCAACGTACGATTTCACCTGCAGGTCACTTGTTCATCCACAAGTAAACAGGTTAAAGAGCTCTTTTGGGGCTCTTTTTTTGTAAAACGAGAGGTAAGTTATGCCATACGAAATTTCAGAGACAAACGTTAAGCACTTAAATGATATGGGAAAAGTGGATGCAGAATTGCGATTTACATTGCCTGGCGAGGCAACGTTATTCCGTATCACGAATTCATTCTTTGCACAAAAGATGCAAGGTGCGCGCGTCCAACAAACGTTGATGGAAATGATTATGGATAAGCTACGTCAAAACTTCTGGCCGGTAGTCAACCGAGTTATTGACGTACCTTATCGAAATGGTGGTATTAATCTGGCAACTGGTTTTGATGCAACGGGGTTAAACATTTATTTCTATAATCACGTTTATGGTTTGTCTTTGCCTGGTGATATCACGAAGCAAATCGACATTTTCAATGAAGTGCCAGCTGAACAAGCAATTTTAGGTGATATGTTGGTTTGGGGTGGTAAAATGATGCCAACCAGTGTGGGCATCTATATTGGTGGTGGTCGTTATATTACGGCTGACTTGATGACGGGGAAAGTTGTGCAACGCACGATTGATTACAACTGGCAGCCTGATATGGTGTTGTCAGTGCGTTAATGGGGGAGACACAATGGAATTTACGAAGGAACCGGGTCGACTATTTCATGAGACTGATGGGGAATTAGATGCTGAAATCTTGTTCCCTGAAATTAATGATGGCCAAACGTGGTCAATTGATCACACGTATGTGAATCCAAGTTTGCGTGGTCAGGGTATTGCTGGTCAGATGTTGGCGGAGGTCGTTTCGATGGCTGAAGAAGCTGGGGTGACGTTGCGACCGGTTTGTTCATATGCCCGCAAAGCATTCTTTATGAATCCTGAGTATCAGAAAATTCAGGCAAAAGGTTAAGACTTATTTGAAAGCACTCGGTTTTTGGCCGGTGTGCTTTTTAATTTGAGTCATTTTTCGATATACTTGAGATAGTTTTAATAAAATGGGGGGCAAACTATATGGAACGTGGATTTGCAGTAGTTAAAAAATATGCTGATGCCAATTTGAATTTGCCGCAGCGGGCAACGCGCCGTGCAGCTGGTTATGATTTTGAAGCGGCAGAAGATTTTGTATTACCATCAATTTGGAAGTTACCATTTGTCAAAATTCTGGTGCATTTGGCGACCAAGCAAGAATTGACGGCGAACGACTATGAGGAAGCAAATGCTGTTTTGAAGCCCCTCCTAGTGCCAACTGGCATTAAAGCCTATATGGGCGAAAACGAGTACTTAATGATTGCAAATCGCTCATCGAACCCATTGAAGCGTGGCATGATTTTGCCAAATGGTGTGGGTATCATTGATGCCGACTATGTTGATAATGATAAAAATGAAGGTGAAATTTTTATCCAAATGACTAACTGGGGATTGCGCGATGTTCACATTAAAAAGGGCGAGCGTATCGGTCAGGGTATCTTTATGCCATTCCTGGTAACAGATAATGATAAGTTGCAAGAGAAAAAAGAACGCACGGGAGGTTTTGGTAGCTCCGGCGTTAATTAAAGAGGTGTAGGCTATGGCTAAAACGAAAACACAATTTGTATGTTCGAATTGTGGTTATGTATCACAACGCTATATGGGACGATGCGCTAACTGTGGGGCTTGGGGCACGTTCGTTGAAGAAGTTGTCCAACCTGAAAAGGCAGACCGCAAATCACGTGTTAACTTGGCTGGTCAAATTGCCCGTGTTGAACGTTTGGGTGAGGTCAGCATCGAAGAAACGCCACGTGTTGATACATCGATCGATGAATTCAACCGTGTCTTGGGTGGTGGTGTCGTACCTGGTTCAATGGTGCTAATCGGTGGTGATCCTGGTATTGGAAAGTCAACGTTGCTCCTACAGGTTTCAAGTCAATTGGCAAACCATGGTGGCACGATTTTGTATGTCGCTGGTGAGGAAAGTGCGTCACAAATCAAGTTACGAGCTGAACGTTTGGGTGTGAAGGGGGATGCTGATTTCTTCCTATATCCTGAAACGGACATGACGCAAATTCGTAAGGCTATCGATGAAACGAAGCCAGATTACGTCATCATTGACTCAATTCAAACGATGCAACAACCCGACGTGTCATCAGCGGTTGGATCGGTTGCCCAAATTCGTGAAACGACAGCTGAGTTGCTACAAATCGCCAAGACAAATGGCATTACCATCTTCATCGTCGGTCACGTGACCAAGGATGGGGCCATCGCTGGTCCGAAGATTTTGGAGCACATGGTTGATACGGTACTGTACTTCGAAGGTGATAACCAACGTAGCTTCCGTTTGTTGCGTGCGGTTAAAAACCGTTTTGGTTCAACGAATGAGTTGGGTGTCTTTGAAATGAACGAAAGTGGCTTGGCTGAAGTAACGAATCCATCAGGCCTTTTCTTAGAGGAGCGGCTAGATGATGCCAGTGGTTCAGCAGTTGTGATTGCGATGGAAGGGTCACGCCCAATCTTGGTTGAAGTCCAAGCTTTGGTAACGCCAACGGTCTTTGGTAATGCACAACGCACTGCTTCAGGTATTGACCGTAATCGAATTTCATTGTTGATGGCAGTTTTGGAAAAGCGTGCGAACTTGTTGCTACAAAATCAAGATGCGTACGTTCGAGCTGCCGGAGGCGTAAAATTAGATGAGCCAGCCATTGACTTGGCGATTGCCATCGCGATTGCATCAAGCTACCGTGACAAGGGGACTCGTCCAACGGATGCCTTTGTTGGTGAAATTGGTTTGACTGGTGAGATTCGTCGTGTGCCCAATGTCGTTGACCGTATTTTGGAAGCTAAGAAATTAGGTTTCAAGCGCGTATTTGTACCAAAGCATGCAGTTGATACGATGAAAGAGATTTCTGGTATTCAAGTTATCGGTGTCGCAACGTTGACGGATGCGCTACGTTTGGCACTGGATTAGTGAGGAAACTTATGCGAAAACGAATTATACAAGCAGCATTCTTTGTTGCTGGTGGTGGCTTAGCGGTCACGTTAATGCCAATTGTTTGGCGGATTATGAACCAACATAATCAAATTTGGCTAAACAATGCCATCGTGAATTTTATTATTGGTGCCATTATTTTTTGGTTATTGAGTTTGGCACTATGGCGTCCGGTTGATCAAGGGATTCGCAAGATTGAAGCCTACTTGAATCAACAGTCGCCAGTTGTTTTGTTGATTGGTTCAGTGTCAACATTGATTGGGTTGGCATTGGCTGTCTTGGTAACTGTCCCATTGCAACGCACAGGTAATTTCTTTTTAAGTGCAGTTATTCCAGTTTTTGTGATGTTGCTATTTGGTTATCTTGGTTTCCGTTTGGGCACAACGCGTATTGATGAATGGCGTACGTTGGTGCCCAACTTCAACAACATGACGAAGCGCGTTCGTCCGCGTCGTTCAGCAAATCAAAGTGATGTGTTGTCGGACGAAGAAACGAACTATCACCACTACAAGATTTTGGATACGAACATTTTGATTGATGGTCGTATTGCTGATTTGGTGCAAACGGGCTTCATCGAAGGAACACTGTTGGTACCAAACTTTGTCTTGTATGAGTTGCAATACATTGCTGATGCGGGTGAATCAATCAAGCGTGTCCGTGGTCGACGTGGATTGGATATTTTGAACGAACTACGTGAAACGGACGCGATTCCACTCGAAATGTGGGAAGGTGATTACGAAGACATCAAGGAAGTTGATGAAAAGCTAATCCGCCTTGCAAAGGATGTGAATGGTATCTTGGTGACCAACGATTACAACCTGAACAAGGTCACAAAGTTCCAAAACGTCGAAGTCTTGAACATCAACGAGTTGGCTGGTGCCTTGCGTCCACGTGTGGCTGTTGGTGACCGTTTGACGGTGACGTTGGTTAAGAATGGAACTGAGCGCCAACAAGCGGTTGGTTACCTAGATGACGGCACGATGGTGGTTGCTGAAGAAGGTCGCGACCATCTGCAAGAAACCGTTGCTGTGGAAGTGACATCAGCTTTGCAGACCGATGCCGGACGTATGATCTTCGGTATTGTGGTGGATTAAGTAATTAACATTGAAACCCATGAAAAACCGCGGTATATTAGTAAGCGGTATTATAAACAGAAAAGAAGGAATAGACAGAATGGCTGAGACTACTGAGAAGAAGATTCGTGTTCGATACGCTCCATCTCCAACTGGGCACCTACACATCGGAAACGCACGTACGGCATTGTTTAACTGGTTGTACGCACGTCACCACAAGGGTGAATTTGTTATCCGTATTGAGGACACTGACCAAGCACGTAACATTGCGGACGGTGAGAAGTCACAGTTGGATAATTTGGCATGGTTGGGATTGGACTGGGACGAATCTCCAGCTAACCCAGGAAAGTATGGTCCATACCGTCAATCAGAACGTTTGGACATCTACAAGCCATTGATTCAAGAGTTGTTGGATCGTGGTTTGGCATACAAGTCATACAAGACATCTGAAGAATTGGAAGCAGAGCGTGAGGCACAAATCGCTGCTAAGCAAGCCCCACACTACGTTTACGAATACGAAGGCATGAACGACGAACAAATCGCCGCTGCACAAGCTGAGGCAGAAGCTAAGGGCTTGCCAGCTGTTGTTCGTTTCCGTGTACCTGAAGACAAGCCATACGCATGGGATGACATCGTTAAGGGTCACGTTGAGATTAACTCAAACACTATCGGTGGTGACTGGGTTATCCAAAAGGCTGACGGTATGCCAACGTACAACTTTGCCGTTGTTGTTGACGACCACATGATGGAAATCTCACACGTTTTGCGTGGGGATGACCACGTGTCAAACACGCCAAAGCAATTGATGATTTACGAAGCCTTTGGTTGGGAAGCCCCAATCTTCGGTCACATGACGTTGATTATCAACGCTGAGACGGGTAAGAAGTTGTCAAAGCGTGACGAGTCAATCTTGCAATTTATCGAGCAATACCGTGAGTTGGGATACTTACCAGAAGCAATGTTGAACTTCATCGTATTGTTGGGATGGTCTCCAGTTGGTGAGAAGGAAATCTTCAACAAGAACCAATTGGTTAAGATGTTTGACGAAAACCGTTTGTCAAAGTCACCAGCCAAGTTCGATAACAAGAAGCTTGAATGGATCAACAACCAATGGATTAAGACGGCTGACCAAAACATGGTCTTCGACAAGATGATGCAACAACTTGTTAAGGCTGACTTGGTTAACCCAGCTGAATTGACGGCTGAAAAGATGCAATGGTTGCGTTCAGTTATGAACGTTTACATGGACGGTGTATCATACACGTCACAAATTGTACCTTTGGTAAAGCCAGTATTCTTCGAGATGCCTGCTGCTGATGAGATTACTGATTCAGCTAAGGAATGGATGGCTGCTGAAAACGTACCAGCAATGTTGAACTTGTTCATCGAGAAGTTGGAAGCAATGCCATTGTTTACGGCTGCTGCAATCTTGAATGCAATCCGCGAGATTCAAAACGAAATGGACGTCAAGGCCCGTGCTTTGTGGAACCCATTGCGTATTGCAACGACGCGTGAGGAGCAAGGTCCAAACCTTGGTGAATTGCTAGAATTGCTAGGACGCGAGCAAACAATCGCAAACATCCGCGAGTTCTTGTAAAATTAAACAACAAATTAAGTCCAGTGCCTGTTGGGGTGCTGGATTTTTTGTTTAGAGTTTGTGTTTGGTGTCGACGCGTTGCGTCGAGGCATGGGAGTTTGACGCTATCTCCGGCAAAGTTCAAATTGGGGCAACCGAATGGCGCGGACGCCATTCAGCGGGGCAAATAATTTCCCCTAATCCTTTTAGTCCTGTGGGGCTTCTCTGAATAGCGCCGGCCATGCGGCATGTTGCCCCAATTTGAACGCTCCGATAGCGCCAAACTCCCATGCCAGCAGCCAAGATGTGCTAGTCTGTTGTGGATTTACATCTACCGGAAACCAAATGGGTGAACAGTTCAACCTATTTTTTTATGGTCGATGAAAATCAGACCAATATAGTATTGCTTGGCTGCTGTGCTTGGCCCCGCCACGCGTATAGACACGTGAAGACCTTGACCCGCAGGTGTGGGTTCTTAGCGGTTTTCCCGCTTAGAGCCACGGGAGGTAAAGGCGTACGCGCCAACGGCGTGGACTCCGCTCCCTGCAGGTCATGGTCTGGACGTGTTAGCGTGCCTCAGAAGGGGCCAAGCACTCCGACCGTGAGGGAGGACACACACCACTACCCCCACTTACCACATATTCAAAAATAATGCACACAATCAGCGTTGTGAGTGTGTTAAAATATTTGTTAGTACCATTAGCTGTAACAGCTAGTGAAGACAAGAGGGAATAGGTAAAAGATGGCTAATCCATTACGTAAAATTATTGAGAGTGATAAGGGGACAATGCGTCGCTTGAACCGCCTTGCGGATCAAGTTGAAGCACATGCCGATGAGATGGCAGCCCTTTCTGATGAAGAACTACAAGCAAAGACGCCTTACTTGCGTGACTTGTTGAAGCAAGGCAAGACGTTGGATGATATTTTGCCGGAAGCATTCGCGGTTGTCCGTGAAGGTGCACGTCGTGTCTTGGGATTGTACCCATTCCGTGTGCAAATCATGGGATCTGCCGTTTTGCACGGTGGAAACATCGCCGAAATGCGTACCGGTGAAGGTAAGACATTGACGGCCACGATGGCGGTTTATTTGAACGCGTTGCCACAAGAAGGTGTTCACGTTGTCACGGTTAACGAGTACTTGTCTGCTCGTGACGGTGAGGAAATGGGTGAATTGTACAAGTGGCTTGGTTTGACGGTTGGTATCAACGGTTCAGAAATGTCACCAGATGAGAAGCGTGCTGCGTACAACGCAGATATTACGTACACGACTAACTCAGAAATCGGATTTGACTACTTGCGTGACAACATGGTTGCCCGTAAGGAAGACCGTGTACAACGTCCATTGAACTTCGCATTGGTCGACGAAACTGACTCAATCTTGATTGACGAAGCGCGTACGCCGTTGATTATTTCTGGTGCACCAGCACAAGAAAGCACGCAATTGTACATCCGTGCTGATCGCTTCGTTAAGTCATTGACGAAGGAAGAAGACTTTACGGTCGACGAAGAATCAAAGACGGTTTTGTTGCAAGACGAAGGTATTAAGAAGGCTGAGCGTTACTTCAACCTTGAAAACTTGTACGATTCAGGCAACACAGCTTTGACTCACCACATTGATCAATCATTGCGTGCCAACTACACGATGTTCAACAACAAGGACTATGTTGTCCGCGATGGCGAAGTTGTGTTGGTTGATGCGTTCTCAGGACGTATTCAAGAAGGTCGTCGTTTCTCTGATGGATTGCACCAAGCCTTGGAAGCCAAGGAACAAGTTCAAATCCAAGAAGATAACCGTGCGATGGCTTCAATCACGTACCAAAACTTGTTCCGTCGTTACAAGAAGTTGTCAGGTATGACTGGAACGGCCAAGACTGAAGCGGAAGAGTTCCGTGAGATTTACAACATGGAAATTGTTGAAATCCCAACGAACCGTCCAATTCAACGTGTCGACGAACCAGATTTGTTGTACCCTAACTTGCGCTCAAAGTTCTTGGCCGTTGTTGAATTGGTTAAGGAATTGCACGCCAAGGGTCAACCAATCTTGATTGGTACGGTTGCCGTTGAGACATCAGAATTGTTGTCACAATTGTTGGACCGTGAAGGTATTCCGCACAACGTGTTGAACGCTAAGAACCACGCCAAGGAAGCTGAAATCGTTGCCAACGCTGGTCAACGTGGTGCCGTTACGATTGCCACTAACATGGCTGGTCGTGGAACTGACATCAAGCTTGGCCCTGGTGTTTCTGATTTGGGTGGCTTGGCCGTTATCGGAACTGAGCGTCACGAATCTCGTCGTATCGACAACCAGTTGCGTGGACGTGCTGGTCGTCAAGGTGACAAGGGATACTCACAATTCTTCTTGTCATTGGAAGACGATTTGATGATTCGTTTCGGTGGTGAGCGTATCAAGACGATGATGGAACGCATGAACTTGGCTGATGAAGATGCTGTGATCAAGAACCGCTTGATTACGCGTTCTGTTGAGTCAGCACAAAAGCGTGTCGAAGGTAACAACTACGATTCACGTAAGAACGTTTTGCAATACGATGATGTTATGTCGCAACAACGTAACACGTTCTATGCAAACCGTAACCAAGTTATCGATGAAGACAAGTCATTGCGCAATGTTATTTTGCCAATGGTTGAGCGTACTATCGGACGTGTTGTTGATCGTCATGCTTTGGGTAAGACTGAAGAATGGGATTTGCAATCAATCGTTGACTTCGCCGGGGCTGTTTTGATTCCTGAGGATTCAATTACGGTCGCTGACCTTGAGGGTAAGAGCCAACAAGAAATCAAGGATTACTTGTATGGTCGTGCCAAGGAAGTCTACGAAGACAAGCGTTCTGCTTTGGTTGATGATGAGCAAATGCTACAATTCACACGCGTGGTTATCTTGCGTGTGGTTGACTCACAATGGACGGACCACATGGACGCCATGAACCAATTGCGTGATGCTATCCAATTGCGTGGTTACGGTCAATTGAACCCATTGATTGAGTATCAAAACGAAGGTTTCCGTATGTTTGAAGAAATGATTGCTGGTATTGAATATGATGCAACGCGTCTATTCATGAAGTCAGAAATCCGTCAAAACTTGCGTGCATAAATGTTATTGGAGGGGAAAGTTAGTTGCGACTGGCTTTCCTTTTTCGCATTAGAGAGTTGAGGTTATAGAGAAAATGGAGCTATCAGAAGCACGTCGCTCATTAGCTGAGATGTCAGAAGAGATTACGAAGTTTGGTGAGTCTCTGGACTTGGATGCTTTGAACGATGAAATCGCGGCCAACGAAGACGAAATGGTTCACCCAGATTTCTGGAATGACAATGTTGCGGCGCAGAAGGTGATTGATGCCAACAACATCTTGAAAGGTCGCCGTGATGACTACTTGAACTTGACAGCTGGCGTAGAGAACGTTGAGACGGCACTTGAACTATTGGCTGAATTGCCTGATGAAGACATGCAAGCTGAGATGGAAGCGGACTTGCAAAAGTTGTCAGACGACCTAGAGAGCTACCGTTTGGCACAATTGTTGAACGAGCCATATGACAAGAACAACGCCATCTTGGAAATTCACCCAGGGTCTGGTGGAACCGAGTCTGCCGACTGGGGTGCCAACTTGCAACGCATGTACACGCGTTGGGCTGAGCGCCACGGCTTTAAGGTCGAAATTATGGATTACCACCCTGGCGATGTCGCTGGTATTGACTCAGCCACATTGATGATTACGGGACACAATGCTTATGGTTACCTACGTTCAGAACGTGGGGTACACCGTTTTGTCCGTATTTCACCATTTGATTCAGCTGGTCGTCGTCACACGTCATTCGTATCAATTGATGTCATGCCTGAATTGGATGACTCAGTTGAAGTTGATATTAACCCAGCTGACGTTAAAATGGACGTTTACCGTGCCTCTGGTGCCGGTGGACAGCACATCAACAAGACGTCATCTGCTGTGCGTTTGACTCACATTCCAACAGGTATCGTTGTTGCCTCACAACAACAACGTTCACAATTCCAAAACAAGGATACGGCCTATGCTATGTTGCGTGCGAAGTTGTATCAATTGGAAATGGATAAGAAGGAAAAGGAACGTGCATCGATTGCTGGCGAGCAATTGGAAAACGGTTGGGGATCACAAATCCGCTCATACGTTTTCCAACCATACCGCATGGTTAAGGATCACCGTACGAACTTTGAATCAGGTAACCCACAAGGTGTCATGGATGGTGATTTGGATCCATTCATTAATTCATACCTACGTTGGAAGTTAGCTGAACAAAATCCAGACTAAAAACTAAAGGACTGCCAAACACGAGGTTTGGCAGTCCTTTTCTGTAGGTATGACGAAGTTTGGAATTTACTGAAATATTTGTGGCGAATTTACGAGTTGTTTAAAGTGGATTCATGAAGTCGGTGGCAAAGTGTCGTTCGTCGTGGTATTATTCGTACATTGTTTCGTATTTAATCGAGAATGTTCGGGGGAACGACTGGATTAAGTAAACTTAGTACTTTAAAATAACTTCTTTAACCATGGGGGGATAAAAATGGGTATCGTAAATGCATCAGAAATGATTGCGCAAGCACACGCACAAGGATATGCGGTAGCGCACTTCAACACGAATAATTTGGAATGGACACAAGCAATCTTGCGTGCGGCGGAAAGCCAAAAGGCGCCGGTGATTATCGCAGCATCAATGGGCGCTATTAAGTACATGGGTGGCACGAAGATGGTAGCTGACATGGTGCGTGATTTAGTTGAGAGTATGGCGATTACGGTGCCGGTAGCGATTCACTTGGATCACGGTAGTCTAGAGATGGCGTACCAAGCGATGAATGATGGTTTCACATCAGTTATGTTTGACGGGTCTGATTTACCATTTGAAGAAAACCTGCGCGAAACCAAGGCTTTGGTGGCTAAGGCTGCTGAATTGGGTGTTAGTGTCGAGGCTGAAGTTGGGTCAATTGGCGGTGTCGAAGATGGCATTGTTGGACTAGGTGAAATTGCTGATAAGCAACAAGTTGTTGAAATGGCTAACACGGGTATCGACATGCTAGCAGCTGGCATCGGCAACATTCACGGTGCTTACCCAGAAGACTTTGCTGGTCTAGATTTGGGGGCGCTAACTGAGTTTGAAGCAGCGACGCGTCATGAGATGCCATTTGTCTTGCACGGGGCTTCTGGTTTGCCTGAGGACGAAATCCAAACAGCGATTACGCTTGGCGTGGCTAAGATTAACATTAATTCGCAATTGCAATGGGCATTCCACAACGCATTGCGTGAGTTCATTGTGACAGATCGCGATTTGGAAGGCACTAACTACGATCCACGTAAGTTGCTTCGTTCAGGTGTCGACGCTGCGCAACAAGCTGCTGAAGAGATGATTCAAATGCTTGGGTCAGCGAATAAGGCACAAGTAACACTAACAAAGGCATAATGCCGATTGCTGCGAGGAAAAGATGAATAAGCCTAAATTGTTTTTGGACATGGACAATGTCCTTGTTGATACGTTACTTATTTTGAATGCGATTGATATGGCTGGTGAGACAGTCGCTAAGCCAGATCAGATTCCAGGCATTTTTCGAGATTTGCCACCGGTACCAGGGGCGATTGACGCGGTAAATAAGTTGAACGACTATTATGAGTTATATATTTTGTCGACAGCGCCTTGGCAAAATGCGAGCGCTTGGCAAGATAAGTTGATTTGGTTGCAACATCATTTCGGTGATGATGAGAAGAGTCCATTTTATAAGCGCGTGATACTTGCACATGATAAGAGCCTAGCACGCACACCTGGTGGCATTTTGGTTGATGATCGACCATACCACGGTGCCAGTGGTTGGGATGATGCAGAGATGGATAGTCAATGGATTCAATACGGTTATGAGCCCAAGATGACTTGGCAAACCGGTTTGGTTGAGCTATTGATTGAGGCGGCAGAAGTGTTTAAGAACGGCAACAGTATTCGAAATGCTGTTGATACGGTCATGAATGAACATCAGATTGCTGTGCACGGCGATACGGAGAAGTTCGTTAAAGCTGCATGGGAATAACAGACAGAGAAAAAGGCTTGGGTTAGTGGGAACCCAAGCCTTTTTGGCTATTAAAGCCACATGAAGAGAAAAAATTAGTATTTAAAGAAATACGCTTGTAAGAGATAACTTACAAGAATGAGTATAGCAAAGATGGTTAGGCCGGCTGTGCCAGAGTTAGCGATTTTTAAACCACAATTTGGTACGGGAAAGGCCCTGATTTATAAATCAGGACCTTCGTACAAAAGAAATGATGGTTAGTGGCAATAACCATATTTGGGAAAGAAAGTTGTCGCACAAAGCGACGACATACTGCATTCCTACAAACCTACCTCTAAACTATATCATTCGTGATAAAAGTGAGTGTGCCAATTATTAAGCAAATCATCCAACATTTTAGAACGGTTATTGTTGGGCGTTCAGTGCTTTAATAGCAGCTTCAAATAAGTCCCAGTCACGTCGAGTTGGCGGATTACTCCATTCAATATGGACCGCATTTTTAGCATCGTGAGGTGTGATATTAGAAAGCAAAATGTCAGCCTTGTCAGTGAATTCATTGGTAACAATGATATTATGGTTCGAAGTTGCGACAATCCGAGCTTTAAGGCTTTCGGTGTAAGCATAACCATAAGAAAAATCCAGTGCGACCACTAGTGGCTTTTCAATAATCGTTCTCGGAATTGTAATGACCAATAGGTACAGCAAATCATTGTAGAAATTCTCTTGATTGGTTTCGAAATCGGTTAGCTTGTCTGGGAATTGCGTCAGGAACTTCGCGAAGAATTCCTTCGAAACATCTAAATACTCAGCAAAATTATCCATCAGGTATGCACTACGTTGGTGTGTGGTGACCTCGGAAAGGGGCTGCGTATAGCCAAGCAAACGTAACAGATAGGTATCTAGTGGCGTTGTTTCTTTCTTGAAGAACATGGGAGCAATTGACCAATATGACAATGAAAAATGAGTTGCAAATGTTTTACCCAGCAGTTCTTTAATGGGGGCAATGTGATTTTGCAACGCCACGTTTTTGTGCAAAGAAATTGGCAGAATGTTCATCGCTAAAAGAAAGTTTAGGTATGAGACTGCCTCCCAAGCTAGTTCTTCTTCGGAAAGGTGAATACCTTCCCCTTGAAGCGTCTTGTCTAAAATTTCAATAGCGATCGCCACGTTTTCTGAATCGACTAGTAATGTTTCTGGCGAGAAGAACATTCGGGATCCAACGTTGTCTTGATTAACCAGATGTCCGTTAGCGATTCGGCGATAGCCAATATACGTGTAGTAAATTAAATTGAGCTGGTTTGTTGGTGATAACTGGAAATCCAAACGCTCAGCTAATTCTTTAATCATATTGGTTGATGTCTTTAATGATGTATTTGAAAACGGGTACTCAAAGTCGCAAAAGATGACGGAGTAGTAGTGATAATAGAACTCACGTACTGAGATTTCGTCACCAGTCAAAACTAGACGCTCTGATAGAGCCAGATGATGTTTCCGAAAGTAGGCCATCAGACGTTTGCGGCGCCGAAAGAAGTTCGTACGTGACATCAAACTTTTGTTCGAGAAGTCTTCGACGTTGGTGAAATCTTCCTCAAAACTACTTTCTAGAATTTGAACAGTATCTGACCGTCTAGAATAAAGATAGCGTATTGAAGTGACGGGTGAACTATTTGTTACACGCACATACGTGATTGTATTGCGATCAAACGTTAATGTAAAAAGCCAAGATAATTCATCCATTGATTCATGGGCTAACGTTCGAACAGCCTTTTTAATGACAAATTCCGATGCACCTAGCAATCGTGACAATTCTGAAACGGTTGTGATGACCGGTGCTGGCATATTCTCTAACGTGACAATTATGCGTAACTGAATCTGCTCATATTCATCTAACAGGTCAAAAACAGCCATGGCTAGCTCCTTGTGTTATGCGTAAATTCATTCTAGACGTCTGCATTCTTTAATATCTATCATTTAACCAAGAATTTGTCAGCAAGGAGTACCAAGCTGTCTGTTTATTCCAACATGTAATGGTACGTTGCCGAAAAGATAGTAAGGATAAAGTGCACAAATTGACCTTCCGCCGTTCGAAATCAAGATTTGCGGTACTTAACAATGTGTTATTGTTCACATTGTTAATAAAACCGGAAGTGCCTAAAACTAGGCTTTTTCATTTAGTGTGTTCCGAATGCGAAACACTAAGTGTGAATAAATTGTGAATAATATGTTGCTAAACTTATGTAAGTAGATTAAGATAATATATGTTAATTGATTCACATATTTTAAATAAGGTTATTTATTTTTTAGGAGATATTATTATGATTTCATGGCTACGTAACAGCAAGGTTGCAATGTGGGTATTGACGATTGCCCGTGTTTACTTGGGATTCCAATGGGTAATGGATGGTTTTGAGAAGGTTACCACTAAGGGTGGCTTCGATGCTTCAGGCATGATTAACATGGCAATTGCTAAGCCAGTCATGACACCAGCACAAACGAAGGCCTTCCCATGGTACGACTGGTTCTTGAACCTAGCAACGAACCACGGTCACGCTACTGGTTTCTTCTCATTCGCCGTTGCATGGGGTGAGTTGTTTGTTGGTTTGGGATTGATCTTTGGTACGTTGACTTTGGCAGCTGCCTTCTTCGGAATGATCATGAACTTCTCATACTTGGGTGCCGGTGTTGTGTCAGTTAACCCAACGTTCATCTTCATCGAGATGTTCATCTTGATCGGTGGCTTCAACTCAGCACGTATCGGTTTGGACCACTGGGTAACGCCATTCTTGCGTTCAAAGTTGCCATTCTTGAACAACGATATTGAAGTTCGCTAAGATTAATATTAAAGATTAAAAGGATTCGGAAAATCACTTTCCGAATCCTTTTTTTATGAACCTAGGGGCTAATTTGGCCGTGAATTTTAAGTTTTGGCCACCTGAGACAGCGTACAACCTTTTGGGTACTGGTTTGTGGTATAAACAGAGTAAACGCGTTGTACATGGGGTGACTAAAATGGACAGAAATAAGCTAGCAAAAAAGATACGTAAACAGATGAACCGTAACCCAGGTTTATCGAGTGGGGAAAAGTTTTTTATCGACAATTTAGCGTTAGCGAAAGAGACGGATAACCTGATAAAAAAGTATCATTATGCGATACCGGCGGCCGATCAAAATGCAGTTAAAAAGACACTTGCACCACCGTTGGCGGAAGCCCTACAAGCTTCTGAAGATGATGTGAACGAGCTATTGGCCGATATTACCGTACGACTGACACTGACCGCGAAACCGGATTTGGTTTACGTTTGGGAGAATTCAAAGAACGTTGTTTCGTCACGGCGAGTCTATGGCATTGCGTATCAAGTTCGCGATGAAGGGGATGGGCTCGCATTATTTCGGGATGTGCTTACGGAAGCCAGGGTGCCACGAACTAGAATGACGGCGACACCTCAAGTTAAGTCAGTCGAGCCACAAACGCCAAGTGAGGATGTCACGGCGTTAAAGAGTCAAATCGATCGATTAGAAAAGGCGAATAAAACGTTAAAAGCCAAAAACGTTGCGGCTAGCGAACGGGTCCAAGAGCTTGAGCGTGAATTAAAGCAAGCGAATACGGCCACGACGCAAGAAACAGCGGCATTATCAGATCAGCTTGAAACAGCGCAAGCGACACAACAGGCGACGCAACAAATTTCCCATCAACGTCAATTGGATTTGGAACATCAAGCAACTAGGATGGAAGAACTGAAAAATCAGGTCACGGAATACGAGAATTTGCATCGCAATGAAAGTGGTCGTATTGCTGAACTTGAGGAAGCGTTGCATGAGGCAAATGAATCGTTGGAACAACTCCAAGTTATGAAGCATAATACGACACAGCCAATTCATACGAATACGGATTACAAGGATACTGTGATTCGAACGTTGGCGGTGCGCATTAGTGAATTGGAGCAACAGCAACAAGCGCCGGTTCAAGAAACACCAGTAACCGCACCGCAACCGGTTCGCATTATTACGAAACAAGCTGAGCCAGTTGTGATGACAAAAACTGTGCCGGTCACAGATTCAGAGGCGTTATCACAATTGATTGCGCACCTAACCCGTGATAATTTGGGTGCCTATCGCAAATTGCCGTTGCTCGTTCAAACATACAATGAGTTAACAAATGATGATGTTGCTCTGTGGATACCGGTGCAAGGCCGATTCTATGTTGAAGATGAAGAGCGCTACTTTGTTGATAATCAGGGGCATCTGGTCGGCATGGATCAAATTGACCTGAATGGCCTTGATGAAGCGAGTCTGAATGCGGAAGAGACATACTCGGCGCGTGTTCGATCGGATACTCATGCAGTACAGTTACTGCGTAGTCTGGGTAGACTGCCAGAAACAAAAGCCACCGAGGATGAAAAGACTGCGACAGATAGTGAACTGGAGCGACAACTATTTGGTAAACGTGTGTTGATTGTGTCATGGTTTGGGGCGAGCGCTAAAAACGCTGCGAACAAAATCAACGAGGTTGGTGGTCAAGCCACGTGGTTAGACGGCTCAAAGTACACGGAAAGCAAAGTGATTGATGAAATCCGAGCAAACCGATATGATGTCGGCGTTGTCTTAATCAACGGGTCGCATCACCATACGGTTAAGGCCGCGTGGGAAGCCCAACGCGCGGGTCAAAATATTCAAGTAACGCCAAACGCGGGGATGACGAAAATTATTCGTATCGCGATGGATGCGTTGTAAGACAAAAAAGCAGTCTGCCAATACTGTGGCAGACTGCTTTTTGATTATTTGCGAACTAATTCTGTGTAGGCGTCTTCGTCAACAACGACGTCGATTTCACCGATGTATTCACGTGGGTCATCCTTGACGAACGTGCGCTTGAAGACGAACAAACCATCTTGGTCAGAAGCTTCTTCAATACCACCCATATCATACAATGACACGCCTGAATCCATGGCCCATTGAATCATGGCCGTTTGGACGGCATATGGGGCGTAGTAGATGTTACCGTCAAATGAACCGGCGTACATGTACCAAATCTTGTCACCGTACTTAAAGCCCATACCAGTTGAAAGCAATTCGCCGTCACGTTCAGCAATATAGATACGCATGATATCATCATCCGCAAACGCTTCACGCATACGCTCGAAGTATTCCTTAGGACGGTGTGAGATGCCGTGACGTTGTGCCATGCCGGCATATGTCTCAAAGAAGGCATCAACGGCTGCTTCGTCGTTAGCCCAACGAACGGTTACGCCGTCACGGACGGGACGCTTCAACTTTGACTTTGTCTTTGAAGGGTACAAGTCCAGCGTTTCCTTGGCATCTGGCTTAGCAGTCAAATCGATGACCATGTTCAAACGGGGTTGAATGGTAGCGTGCATCCCCTGGTCGGCCACGTTACGGTTACGCGTTTCGTAGCCACGGGCACGCAAAGCATCGTTAAATTCATCTGAGTAAGGGACCTCAGGATCCATACGAATGACGTACACATCGTCGTCGGCCACAGCAAGCTTGGCCTCAGCAACTAACTTATCCAACAAATCAAGGTCCGTAACGTCCATTACAGGCCCCTTTGAGGCGTAAGCGAACTTCTTACCGGTTGGCGTTTGCGTCAACAAAAGCGAAATAGCGGCAATAATGTTGCCATCAGCGTCTTCAACATACGCGTGGCGAGGCTCCCAATTATTCTTAACGTGTGCCCAGCCCAAGTCTTGTGTCACTTGGCCGAACTTTGAGTTGCGGACAAACGTCGTAAAACGTTCAACGGCAGCTGCATCATTCATATCCAAAACTGGCATTGTTTTTCCTTCTTTCTAACTGAAAAACAGTCTCATTCAATATCAATAAATTATAACATAGGCAAGTTTACCAGTTTCAGAGTATAATGACTCTTATGGAAACTATTACATCAGTACAAAATGGCCGTGTTAAGTCATGGCAAAAGTTGCAAACGAAGAAGGGTCGCCAAGCAAGTAAGACTTACTTGCTTGATGGCTGGCATTTGGTCCAAGAGGCCATTCAACACGATGGTAAGTTGCACGCAATTATGGCAACACCAGAACAATTGGCAGAACACCAAGATGACTTGCCACTTGGGGTACCGGTATTCGAAATTACGGCCGATATTGCTAAGAAGCTATCAGACTTGGTAACGCCACAAGGTATCTTTGCGGAAGTCTCATTGCCAACGGCAACTCGTGAACCACAATTTATTCACGATGGCGCTTGGTTGTTCTTGGATGCGATTCAAGACCCAGGTAACGTTGGAACGATGATTCGTACGGCGGATGCAGCTGGCTTTGCCGGCGTTGTGTTTGGGGATGGATCAGTTGATCCATATTCACCAAAGGCATTGCGAGCTATGCAAGGATCACAATTCCACATGACATTGACGACTGGAAACTTGCAAGAGTGGACAGCTGCGTTTACGCAAAATGACATGAACGTTTATGGCACCCAATTGGATCCAGAAGCCGCTGACTTGTTTACGATTCCAGCGCAAACCCAATTTGCGTTAATTATGGGTAACGAGGGTCAAGGCATGAATCCTGAATTGGCTAAGATGACAACTAAGAATCTTTACATTCCAATTTCTGGCCAAGCTGAATCACTAAACGTTGGTGTGGCAGCCGGTATTGCAATGTTTGCCTTGAAGGCACGCTAAAGACTAGTTTGATAAGGTACTGTTAATCATGCAAAGAGGGGGCTTTTATATGCAAGATTGGCAACGCGACACCGCGTATTATAATATCGTGAAAGATTTGTTAGCCCATCCCCAAGTGCAAGAGTTGGCGAATTATACCCAACACCACCACTCGGATCGGTTAACGCATTCAATTGCGGTTTCATATGTGAGCTACAAGTGGGCATTACGTCTTGGCTTGAATGCAACTGCGGTCGCACGAGCTGGTATTTTGCACGATCTCTTCTTTTATGATTGGCGTACCACGAAGTTCGAGCTAGGAACGCATGCGTTTATTCATCCCCGCGTTTCACTACGAAATGCTGAGAAGATTACGCAGTTATCACCGATGGAAAAGGATATTATCCTGAAGCACATGTGGGGTGCGACAGCTGCGCTACCACATTATCGCGAAAGTTTTTTGCTGGATTTAGTTGATGATTATATGGCGGTTGCTGAGTTTTTCTCGCCAGCATCAGCTCGAGTCAAAAGACTATTCCACGCACACTAAAAAACGACTGTTCTGCATTTTTGCGGAACAGTCGTTTTTGTTAAGCACAACAAATGTCAGTGCAACCTTTACGTTCACACTGAATCGTGCGAACGGCTTGCTTAAACAATTCGATGTCACTGTAAGTTGGCGGATTGCTCCACTCTAAGTGAATCGCACGAATTGGGGTTTTGGGTACAACATTTGAAATGATAATATCAGTTGTTTCAGTTGGCTTCTCGGTGATGATGACATTCAAATCGAAAAAGGTTGCGATTTGACGCTTCAACATTTCGGTATAGCCAAACCCATAATTAATATCCAGCGCCACACTGATGGGTTGATCGACAACGTGACGTGGCACGGTTGCAATTAACAGATATAAAATATCGTTGCAAAAATCAACGTTGTTCAGTGTGATATCAGCTTGCTTGTTTGGGTACGTATGAGCAATCCAGTCCATGAATGATTGCGCGACGGCTTCGTAGTCCGCAAAATTACTATCTAGGTAATCGTTATGGAACGTCGTCGTGACCTCGGATTCGGGGTGATTGTAACAAACCAAGTGATACAAATAGATGTCAATCGGCGTCACGTCCTGCTTAAAGAAGAATGGTTGCAGCGACCAGTAAGATTGATTAACTGCGACCGCAAAAGTCTTAACCAGTTGCTCTTTTAATGGCGCTGTGACGCGCAGAAAGTTGGGCACTTTGCTAACTGGAATAGGCAACATGCGCAAACTAATCATAAAGTTCAGATAGCCATTTGCTTCCAGTGTTAGTTCGTGCTGTGATAAGTGGATATTTTTACGTTGTAGCGATTCATCGAAAATTGCGATGGTACTAGCTAACATATCGTCATCAACTAGCTCAGTTGCATCGACAAAAAATGGCCGTGCAATTGGCATGTGATCCGTTAACAGATGCCCCTGCATGATGCGATTGTATTTCACGTAGGTGTAGTACAACAGGCTTAGTTTTTGTGAATCAGATAAGGTGATATGTAGAGCCTTTGAAATTGCATCAATAATTCGTTCTGATGATGCTTTCAATTTATCAGAAAATGGGTAGCTAAAATCACCAAACAGCACTGAATAATGATGGTAATAGAGCTCTCGAATCGTAATTTCGTCCCCAGTTAAGATTAATGATTCTGACAAGTCTAAATGACGGTCTGCGAAGTATTCACGGAGAATCTTCCGTTTGCGGAAAAACGTCGTGCGCGAGATAGATTCATCCGCTACATAGTCTTCGACAGTTGAAAAACATTCGTGGAATGAGTGCTCAACTAATGCAATGTAGTCGGAACGTCTCGAATAGGCGTAACGAAGGGCAGTAATTGGTGAGGCATTTGAGACGCGTTGGTAATGAACGATACCATTTGCAAATGTCAAACTGAAGTATTTAGATAATTCAGTTAACGCCTCCGCTTCCAAGGTCTGTAACACGCCCCTTAGCGTAAACTCGCTCATGTCTAGTTTGAGCGCTAAACTATGTAAACTAATTTTTGTTGATTGGCCCATGCTATCCAAAGATACAATGACTTCAAGTTGTGTCTTCTCATGAGCCTGCAATAGATTTAAAACAGGCATTGTTGTCTACCGATATACTTTCTCTCTTTGTGAACTTATAGTAAGTTACATAAAAGATTATCGGTTGGCTTTGAAGATTTTTTGAAGAAAACGCGGTCGTTTTGTTTTTGTACGTAAAAATCGGACACTAGATTGCGGACCAAATTGTGCTGCTTTTCAGGTAATCAATGCGACGCAGCCATTTTTTGAAGATGATAGGATAGACCCATGCTATGACAGATTGAACAATCTTTGGGGGATAGTGCAATGGGACAAACTGCTAAGCAGATGCTGATTCAGTATATCCAAGACTGCGAATTTTCAATTGAATCTGCGTTAAAAATCATCGCGTATATGTCGCGGATAAAGACATATGAGGATGTGCCAAACGTCAACCCGGAACTGCTCGCTGAGTTGAGGGAAGACAATATTATCTTATAGATAAGACCAACAGCTGCTGTGATAAAAACGCCAATTAGCCGGTTTCAGCAACCGATTAATTGGCGTTTTAAATTTGACATTATTTTACACGACGACCGTGTACCAAGTGATAGACGACCAAACCGATTACCGTAATCGCAACCATCACCATAAAGAGATGACGGTAGCCAAGGTAAGGCTCGAATAGTCCAATAATTGAAGGACCAAAACCAAGTGACGCTTCGTAAGCAATAAAATAAGTTGCCGTGGCTTGCGTCAAACGGTCAGCTGGAATCATTTGTGAAGTGGTTGATTGCACGGCAGATTGGAAATTACCGAAACCGACACCGATAAAGATGGCAGCTAACAACATCATCCAACCGTTTACCATTGTGGCTAGAAGTAGCAACCCGATTGCTAGAATAACCAATGATGGGTAAATGACATAGTTTTCATTCTTACGATCCATCAAGCGCCCGACGAGCGGACGAGAAAGCAAGATAACGAACGCGTACACCAAGAAGAAGTATGACGCGAACGTCACCAAGTGCAATTGACTAGCAAAGAAATCCAGATCAGCTTGCAAGGCAGCGTAGCCAATCGTTACAAAACCGAGGGTTAATGAGATTGGTAGCACGCGTGGTTCCATCAAAGTACGGATATCGAAACGTTGGTTGGCTTGCTTAGCGACCGGCTTCGTTTCAATGTAAACCTTGTCTGACTTAACAAATAGGGAAGCAATTAACGCAATAAGTCCAGTCAAGAACTCAAGCCAGAATAGCGTACTATATGAAGCATGTTGCGTAATCAACAACGCCAAGAAAGGTCCGAATGCTGTACCGAGGATAGTTGCCAAAGAGAAGTAGGCAATTCCTTCAGCACGTCGCTCAGTTGGAATGACGTTGATTACAGCGGTATTCGTTACAGTACCTGTAATACCGACTGACAATCCTTGAATAAAACGCACAACAAGCAAATAAATCAAACCGCCTTGGAGTTGATAGGCTAGCAGCACAGGTACCAAAATTGTCATACTAATGATGGTTAATTGGCGTGCGCTGAACTTGGTGGTTAAAATACCAGCTGAAAAACGCGCAATCATTGTACCGATAATCGTCATACCAGTCAACAGACCAGCCATGGCATTGCTAACGTGGTAGGTTGCCACGGTGTATGGTCCAATGATGACAAAGAGACTATAGAACGTAACCATGCTCAAAATTTGAATAACGAAGAGCTGAATAAACGTTGCATTAAAGATACGGGAATTTGATTTCTGAGACGTAATAAACACCTAACTTTCTAATAAAAACTATTTTTTAGTATACACCTCGAAAAAATAGTCTTCATAGTTAATCGTTTTAGATGGACAATTTTTGTATTGAAAAACGGCAATTCAGCCACCGTTTAAAACGTTTAACCCTGTTCAAATCAAGGCTCGTGCATATTTTGTCTTTATTTCGTGCAGAGTTTATTCTTAAAAAAATCACAATTCTGGTTTTATAATGTAAGTATCAAAAGTGAGAAAAAACGTTAGCTCGCAACACAGATTGTCCTTTTTCCGAGTATGGAAGCGTGACTTAATTTGTGAAGAGCGTTACAATTAAATCACTTATAAAATGTAAATAAAATTCCGATTAGAACTAGAGTATTAGGAGACAGTAATTATGGCAGTAGCATCACATGAAGTAGTAGCAAACACATTGTGCGACAAGTTTATCGCAACGTTTGATATCTTGGGACGTAAGTGGAACGGATTGATCATCGAAGTATTGTTGAACAACGGCCCACGTCGTTTCAAGGATTTGGCACAAGCTGTGACGAAGTGCTCAGACCGTGTTTTGGTTGAGCGTTTGAAGGAATTGGAAGCAGCTGGTATCGTTGAGCGTCGTACATACGAAGACTCATCATTGATTGAATACGCTTTGACTGATCGCGGTGAGTCAATGCGTCCTATGATGGCTGCCATTCACGAATGGTCAGACAACTGGAACGCCTAATTAAGCATTAATTGTTAAGCCAGTGAACAAGGGGAACGCGTTCGCTGGTTTTTTGCATACCGGTTGCGAATGACTGATAATGTTGTACAATAATATAAGAAACTTTGAATGACCTAGTAAGTTGGTATGTCGTTTTAGAGAGTGGGCACTGGTGAAAATCCCATCGACGTTAAAACTGAATTTCAGTCAGGAGTTCATTGGTTGCAAGGCCTTTGCGGTTCATCCCCGTTAACGGATGTCCGAGGGTCGTCTTAAGTGACGACTAAAGTAGGGTGGTACCACGTTAATGAGCGTCCCTGTGACAAGTTATTTGTCGCAGGGACTTTTTATTTTGATTTTATTTTCTAAGGAGACAAACCATGAGTTTACAAGACGAGCTCACGCAATTGCGCGATCAAGCATTGGGCGAGATTGAAGCAACGACTGACTTGAAGGCTTTGAACCAAGTGCGTGTTAACTGGCTTGGTAAAAAGGGACCTTTGACTGAAGTGTTGCGCGGTATGAAGGATTTGACGCCAGAAGAGCGCCCAGTTGTAGGTGCTTTAGCTAATGAGGTGCGCGACGCCTTGACTGAGGCGATTGCGACGCGTCAAACGTCATTGGAAGAGGCAGCTTTGAATGCCCAATTGGCAGCTGAAACGTTGGACGTCACGTTGCCAGGTCGTGCGACTGTACAAGGTCAACCGCACGTGTTGCAACAAATCATTGAGTCATTGGAAGACCAATTCCTTGGCATGGGTTACCAAGTCATTGAAGGTCCTGAAGTTGAGCAAGATAAGTACAACTTTGAGATGATGAACTTGCCAAAGGATCACCCAGCCCGTGATATGCAAGATACGTTCTACATCACACCTGAAATCTTAATGCGTACGCAAACGTCTCCTGTGCAAGCTCGTACATTGGAGTCACACGACTTTAATGCCGGACCTTTGAAGATGGTTTCACCAGGTCGTGTTTACCGTCGTGACACCGATGATGCGACGCACTCACACCAATTCCACCAAATGGAAGGATTGGTTATCGATAAGCACATCACGATGGGTGACTTGAAGGGAACGCTTTTGGCGGTTGCCCGTAAGTTGTTTGGTGAGGACCACGAAATTCGTTTGCGTCCTTCATATTTCCCATTCACGGAGCCTTCAGTTGAAGTTGACGTGTCATGGAACGCTGTGACACCAGACATGGCCCCTGAAGACATCGAGTGGATTGAAGTGCTTGGTGCTGGTATGGTGCACCCTAACGTTTTGCGTATGGCCGGTGTTGACCCAGAAGTTTACGGCGGATTCGCCTTTGGCTTGGGACCTGACCGTTTCGCAATGTTGAAGTACGGTGTCGAAGATATCCGTAACTTCTACTTAAATGATGTGCGTTTCTTGACGCAATTTGACCAGAAAGGATAAGCAAACAAAATGAAGGTTTCTGTAAATTGGTTGCGTGATTATTTGCCAATCGAGTTGCCAGCTAACGAGTTGGCCGAGAAGATTTCACGTACGACTGTTGAAATTGAAGGACAATACCAACCACAAGCAAACATGAAGAACATCGTGATTGCTAAGGTGTTGTCAGTTGTGCCTCACCCAGATTCAGACCACATGGTGATTACCCAAGTGGACGCTGGTGAGGACGAGCCTATCCAAATCGTGACGGGTGCCCCAAACGTTGCTGAAGGTCAAACGGTTATTTTGGCTAAGCACAACTCAATCGTTGGCGGTGGCCAAAAGATTAAGAAGGGTAAGCTACGTGGTGAAGTCTCAAACGGTATGTTGACGGCTTTGCAAGAGCTTGGCTTTGACGACAAGGTTGCGCCTAAGGACTTTGAAGAAGGTATCTGGGTCTTTAACGATGTTGATGCCGCTGACTTGACGCCTGGTGAGGATGCCTTGCATGTTTTGGGTATGGATGATGACGTACTTGAAACGGGTATTACGCCTAACCGTGCTGACTTGTTCTCAATGAACGGAACAGCTTGGGAAGTTGCAGCTATCTTGTCAGAAGAGCCTGCGTTGCCAACATTCGAATTGACGGAGACGTCAGAGAAGACGGCTGATTTGATTTCAGCTACAGCACCCGCTGAATTGGCGCCTAAGTACGCCTTGCGTGTCGTTAAGAATGTTGAAGTGAAGGATTCACCATTGTGGTTGCAACGTCGTTTGTGGACGATGGGAATCCGTCCAATTTCTAACGTTGTCGACGTGACGAACTTGATGTTGTTGACGTACGGTCAACCATTGCACGCCTTTGATTTGGATACATTGCCAAGCAAGGACATTGCAGTTCGTACGGCTAAGCCTGCTGAAAAGATTAAGACATTGGACGGCGTTGAGCGTGAAGCATCAGAAGGTGATATCGTTATTGCCGCTGGTGATGAAGCCTTGATGTTCGCTGGTGTTATGGGTGGTGAGTCAACTGAAGTCGCTGCTAAGACGACGAACATCGTTTTGGAAGGTGCCATCTTTGAGCCAAAGGCCATCCGCCACGCTGCTCGTGACCAAAACTTGCACTCAGAAGCATCAACGCGTTTCGAACGTGGTGTGAACGTTGAAGATACGTTTACGGCATTGGATCACGCGGCAGCTTTGATTGCTGAAATCGCCGGTGGTGATGTGACTGAAGGTCGTGTGGTTGCGCAAGACTTTGATTACGAAGCCCCAGTTGTTAAGGTGACGACTGCCCACGTTAACCACGTCTTGGGAACGGAAATTACGGATGCTGAAATCTCAGCTATCTTTGATCGTCTGTTCTTTGACTACGAGTTGAACGATGGTGAATTCACGGTGACTGTACCAGCTCGTCGTTGGGACATCACGATTGAAGCTGATTTGGTTGAAGAAATTGCCCGTTTGTACGGTTACGATAACTTGCCAGCAACGTTGCCAACTGGTGAAACGACGCCAGGTAAGTTGACACCAAAGCAAGCTTTGATTCGTGCAACGCGCCACGATTTGGAAGGCTTGGGCTTGAACCAAGCAATCTCATACGTGTTGACGACGCCTGAGAAGGCAAATAACTTCCAATTGCACGATGGGCAACCAATCCAATTGGACTACCCAATGTCACAAGATCGCCAACAAACGCGTGGTAGCTTGTTGACTGGTTTGCTTGATGATGTTGCTTACAACGTTGCTCGTAAGCAAGCTGATGTGGCTTTGTATGAGCAAGGACGTGTCTTCGTTTCTAACGGGGATGCCAACCAATTGCCAGCTGAAATCGAGCACGTTGCTGGTGTGATTACGGGTAACGTTTTGCCACGTACTTGGGCAGAAGGCGCACAAAAGGCTGACTTCTTCGCTTTGAAGGGCATTGTCGAGCGCCTATTGGCCAACTACGCTTTGGCTGATGATGTGCGCTTTGTGCCAACGACTGCGCGTGCTGAAATGCACCCAGGTCGTACGGCTGACATCTACGTTGGTGAGACGTTGATCGGATTTATCGGTCAAGTACACCCATTGACGGCCAAGGCCTACAAGGTTAACGAAACGTACGCCTTTGAGTTGAACTTGGATGCCATCTTCGACTTGCCAAAGGTGAAGGATGGTTACGAAGTGGTATCACGCTTCCCAGCCGTTGCGCGTGACTTGGCTATCTTGGTTGACCGCGATGTACCAGCTGCTGATTTGCGCGGGGCAATCGTTGCCGCCGGTGGTGAGTTGTTGCACGACGTTGAACTATTTGACGTTTACACGGGTGAAAACGTGGCTGATGACAAGAAGTCATTGGCTTACGCGTTGACATTCGTTGACGTTGAAAAGACGTTGGTTGATGAAGATATCAACGCGGCCGTTGAAAACATTACAGCTGCATTGGCTGACCAATTTAACGCCGAAATTCGTTAAAAATTGTCAATCAAATATTTAAAAGCCATCCGTTACTGGTATACTAACTAATAACGGATGGCTTTTTTTGCTGTCATTGCATTTTAAGGAGAACGATAATAATGGAAGATTTGAGCCGCATCAACGGTAAGAAGTCACGCAAAGGGCTTTGGATTTCGTTGGTTGTGATTGTGATTCTACTTATCGGTGCGGGTGTTGGTGGTTACCAATACTACACCATCCAAAAGGATAAGACGGATTATTCAGCATTAAATGTTAAGAGTAAGAAGGAAGTTCAAGTGCAAGTTAAGTCTGGTGCTACGGCATCAGAAATTGCATCTGAATTGAGCAAGGCAAAGGTTTTGCGTTCAGAACGTGCTTTCATGAATTATGTGACAGTGAACAATGTTTCGGATTTGAAGGCAGGTTACTACTTGTTTAGCCCAGCTGATAACGTGAAGACGATTGTGAAGTCATTGCGTCAAGGTGGCGCTGCTTACCCATTGAACGGTAAGGATACGATTACGGTTCGTGAAGGTGAGACGATTGAAAACATTGCCACTGAAGTTGGTGAGAAGACTAACTTCACGAAGGATGAGTTCTTGAAGGCCGTTAACGACCAAGACTTCTTCAACCGTTTGAAGGAAGCTTACCCAGGCTTGCTTGATTCAGAAGTGGATAGCCAACAAGCTGGTGACATCCGTTACAAGTTGGAGGGATACTTGTACCCAGCAACTTACGACTGGAAGACAGCAAAGACAGTTAACGAGTTGATCAACCAAATGGTCTACCAAGACTACGTGCAAATGAAGGATAAGTTTGACGCCATTAAGAAGTCAGGCATGACCGTACACCAAGTTTTGACGTTGGCTTCATTGGTTGAGCGTGAGGGAATTGACGAAGCAAGTCGCAAGACGATTGCGGGTGTCTTCGAAAACCGTTTGGCGATTAACATGCCATTGCAATCAGATATTGCAACAAAGTACGCCTTGGACACAAACAAGACGAACTTGTCTAACTCAGATGTACAATCAGACAACCCATACAACTTGTATAAGTTCTCAGGTTACGGCCCTGGTCCATTCAACAACCCATCATCACAATCAGTTGATGCGGTTTTGAACCCATCTGACCGTGATAAGGGTTACTTGTACTTCGTGGCTAACTTGAAGACTGGTAAGGTTTACTACTCAAAGGATTATGACGATCACTTGGGCAAGTCAGGTGATTTGGAAGCAACCAACCAATCAGTTGGAAGCGAAGCTGATGCGAAGAATTCATCAAATTCATCATCAAAGTAATCACATACAATAAAGCATCTTAAGCATCTGCTTAGGGTGCTTTTTTACTGCTTTACAAAGTGGGGCAAAGCTGACCATAATGGCAGATAGAGAAATTTGTTTTCGAAGAGATTTAAAGGAGGCAACCTGAGTGGCGACAGCGCTAGAAACCCTGAAACAAACGTTTGGCTATGAGTCCTTTCGTGATGGGCAAGAAGAAATCATTAATGCCGTAATGAACGGCGAACGAACACTAGGAATTATGCCGACGGGTGGCGGAAAGTCACTAACTTACCAAATTCCAGCTTTGATGTTGCCTGGCATTACAATTGTCATTTCACCATTGTTGTCATTGATGAAAAATCAGGTTGATGAGCTTCACGAGGCTGGTGTGCCAGCCGTAACGTTGAATTCAACACAAAATGATGATGAGTATCGGGCGGCAATGAACAGCTTGTTGAATGAAGAAGCGAAGTTGCTGTACATGGCGCCAGAACGTCTCGGTAGTGAAGGGACGTATAACTTGTTGAATCGCTTGCCGATTTCATTGGTCGTCATCGATGAAGTGCACGTGCTTTCGCAATGGGGTCATGATTTTCGACCAAGTTATCTGGCCGCTGTTGGTTTGATTAATAATCTGGAGTCAGCACCACGTGTGATGGCGTTGACGGCCACGGCGACAGAACGTGTTCAGGCCGACTTGGAAGAGATGCTTCATATTCAGCATACTGTCCGAACGAGTGTGGTACGTGACAACTTAACTATTCGCATGGAAAAGGGCCTGAATAAAAAGGGTAAAGAGGACTTCATTAAGACGTATATCAAAGAGCACCGTGGTGCATCGGGGATTATTTACGCGCCGACACGTAAAACCGTCGATGCACTCACTGAATCGCTAACGGCTGCGGGTATCAATGCAGTTGGTTATCACGCGGGGATGTCGGATGAAAAACGTGCGCAGGCTCAGGATGATTTCATCTATGATCGTACCGATGTGGTGGTCGCGACTAATGCGTTTGGTATGGGAATTAACAAGTCGAATGTACGGTATGTCATTCACTATGGTATTCCGGGTTCAGTTGAAGCGTATTATCAGGAAATTGGCCGTGCGGGTCGTGATGGTTTGCCATCTGAAGCGATTTTGCTATATGCCGCGGCTGATTTGCAGACGCAACGTTTCTTTATTGATAACAGTGATAATCAAACACCGGAATATCAAAACCTGCAGCGCGTAAAGTTGCAGGAGATGGCGAATTACGGGGCGACGCAAATGTGTTTGCAACGTTATATCACTCGTTATTTTGGTGAGGATACACCGGATTGCGGTCGATGCTCAAACTGCTTGGACACACGTGAAGCGGTTGATATTACAACCGATGCTCAAAAAGTGTTGAGCCACGTTGTCCGCATGTTGAAGTCACGCGGTGGTGAAAACGGCTTCGGTAAGACAGTTACAGCTGAAACGCTGCGTGGTAAGGTGCCTGATAACTTTGCGTGGGCGAATTTGGATCAATTACCAACGTTTGGTATTTTACGTGGTACGCCACGCGTTCATATTATTAGCCTAATTGATTATCTGATTGCGGAAGGTTATCTGCGTGTGACTGGTCAATATGCCGGGTTAACATTGGCACCTGATGCGATGGCTGTTTTGAAGGGTGAGCGCAAGGTGATGCGGCGTCAAGATATTCGCTCAATTGGCGATCGTGTGCGTGCGGGTTCACCAAGCACGCGTGAGGACTTGGACGAGCAACAGCGGAATGTCTTTGAAGCGTTGCGTAAGTGGCGTTTGGAGCTGGCACGGGTCACGGAAATTCCGCCGTTCATTATTTTTAATGACCGGACTTTGGTGGAATTGGCAAAACAGCAACCACTTAACGATGCGGAGTTGATGGCCGTTTCGGGAATTGGTGAAGCTAAAGCAGAACGTTATGGCGCTGACGTATTACGCGTCATTGCTGAAAGTAAATAATGAAAAAGGGTCGCCTAGACTTTGCAACATGCAAGTATAGGCGACCCTTTATTTTTTAATGATTAAGCAACTTCAACAGCGATGATTTCAACTTCCATTGAAGCACCGTTTGGAAGTGGTACTTCAACTTGGTCGCCGACCTTCTTACCCATCAAAGCAACCGCGATAGGTGATTCGTTAGAAATCTTACCCTCAAGTGGGTTAGCTTCAACGGCACCAACGATGGCGTAAGTTTCAGGCTCTTCGTCAGGCAACTCCTTAAACGTTACCTTCTTACCAACTGAAACTTCGTCGTCAGCAATTTCTGATGAATCGATGATGATGGCGTTATCAAGCATGTTTTGCAACGTGTTGATACGTCCTTCAACGAAGGCTTGTTCGTCCTTAGCTGATTGGTATTCTGAGTTTTCTGACAAGTCACCGAAGCTACGGGCGATTTGGATACGTCCAGTAATCTCGGCACGCGTCTCAGTAATCAACGTGTTTAGTTCTTCTTCAATCTTGGCCTTTCCTTCGACCGTCATTGGAAATGTCTTTTCTTCAGCCATGCTTCTGGCCTCCTATGCAATTAAATTTTATTAGTTTAATAAGTGTGTATACCCGAAGGTTTCAAATGTTACATTACCACGGGTATGCGCGTGTGTAAAGGTTCACAACGCTAAGATTTAGTAATGCAATGAGTGACGTCGCTTTTCGTTCTCTGACCAACCCAACCCAAGCATGAAGAGCAAGAAGCCTAAGCTGACAATTGCGCTTATCTTGAAGTATGGGGCAGCGAACTTAAAGGTGACTGTATGTTCACCCGGTTTCAATGGTACACCAATAAAGAACTTCCCGACCGTTACGGTTTCGGTTTCTTTACCGTCGACCAAAACATGCCAACCGTCAGCATTAGGAATAGTGGTCATGAGCAATCCTTGACCCTTTGGCATATTAATTTTACCGTTGATTTCAGTTTCAGAATCTTTCTTAACTTGTAGACCATGTTCCTGAAGTGACTGGGCTTGTGACTTAATCAAATCCTTATCAGCACTGTAAAGCGAGACGTTTTGTAACCACAAATCATCCTTCTTTAGAACGAACGTTAGGGTTTGCTTTTGTCCCTTTTGGTAAGCCGGTAGTGGCACAACGATTGTGTGGCGATGGCTCGGCATCGTTGGCAAAGCCTTACCGTTCAATTGAATTTCCACATTGTCATTATCAACCGCGTCGCCAAGCGTTAGATAATAAGGATTATCAGTCGTTGGCGTGTAAGTTAGGGTCAATGACGCAACTTGCTTTTTGTTTTCCTTCTTCAGATAAGCACCGGTAATCGTTGCTGGTGCAGGAACGTTGGCAGCGGTCGAGCTATCGAAGTTTTCGCTTTTAAAGATGTTGTCGTGTTGGTAATTAATTAAGGCGTTCCAAAAATCATTTTGATTGCGGAGCGGATCGTTATCCTTAAACGTCACGTTAAGTGCATTTGTGTTCGCTGCAAATGCGATTGGCAGTGCGTAAGGGTTCTCAGACAAAATTGCCATCCCGGTGTACTTAGTCATTTGATAAGTACCATTGGTATCAGTGCGCTGGTAGGTTTGCATATTAGTTGGTGTACCTGGTGTATTTGGCTCCACGCCAGATGGTTGCAAGAGGTAACGCATATCAAGCAAACTATCAGTTAACAATGTTCCGCTGCTGTAAGCAATGTAGTTATCGCCTTCGGGTTGACCGATTGCTGCCATGAAATCACTTTGTTGGTGTTCCAAGGCGGAACTAAAGGTTGAGGCACCGTTGTAATCGCCTTGTAGTGGGTCGCCCTTCGTACGTTGGAATGATTGCGCAACACGGTAGAAGTTATCTTTCTGGCTTGGCAAGTGTTGGGTAATCTTGTTCAAACTCTTGATGTAAGTTTGATACTCAGTATTTGTGAGGTAGCTGAAATTATTCAACGTCCAAACGGTGCTGACCGTCATTTCAGCGATAACTAGTAGACTCAAGATGCCCAACCACCAACGTGATCGATGTGACAAGGCGTGTAATGCCAAAATTAAAATAAAGAAGGCGTTACCTACTAATAATTGATTCAATGTCAAAAAGTTTAGGCTGTCGAGGCGGAAGTAGAGGTACACATCGGTCGCAATTGCCAAGATAACCAATGTTCCAATTTGCGTCCACGAGAAGCGAAGCGTTGGTGACCAGACTGAAGCCGCCAACCAAAGCACCCAAAAACTAAAGACATATGAGAAACGATAGGGGTACCAAACTGGAAATTGGAACCCGTGCCACATCAAATCCAATGGGGCGTACATCATTGAAACAACTAGAAAGGCAGTTACGATCAAAGCAGTTAGACGCGTTTGCCAACGGATCAATCGGTAGGTAAAGAAGAACCAAAGAATGATAATTGGCAGACTACCAATAAAAATATTTGGCAAACCTGAAGGCATTTGTTCGAAGTTAAATGTTCCCAAGAACAACTTGCCGAGTATATCAGGTGCTTGGTATTCGAACTTCCAAGTCAGATTATCCAACATGTGCTGGCCCTTGCTATTGAGCAACGTATAACCAGTGGGTAACCAAACGATAGTTGAAAGGCCAATGCTAATGATGCTACCGAAAATGAACTTGCTAGCGATGGTCCAATGTTCACGTAAGGTGTATGGTTGCCAGAACAAGCGCCAGAAGACGTACAAAACTAGGAATAGGCCAATCATGTAGGCCATGTAGTAGTTAATAATAAAGATGGCGGTTAGTGGGGCGATAAATAGCCACGACGATTTACCATCTAAATAGCGTTCAAATCCAGCGATGATTAACGGCAACAAGATTGCATCGTCCAACCAAAGTAGGTTTAAATCATTCGCGACAAACCAGCCCATCATGGCATACGTGACACCAAAAAGTGGCAAACGCCAGCCATTTTGCCAACGCATCACACGCAACGCATAGCTGAAACTCCACCCAGCCAAACCGTATTTCAGAACAGTGATTAACAAAATTGCGGTTGGCAACATTGTGTTCGGGAATGGTAGGAGAAGTAAATTCGTTGGGCTGAATAAATAGTAGGCCCAATCGCCATACGTTTCACCACCCAACCCCTTTGCGAAGCTATAGAAAATACTCGTAGGATTGTGGAGGATGGCTTGACGGAAATTTTCAAAAAAATCAATGTATTGTTGCCCTAAGTCGACGGTCAAGATGGAACTTGAACCGAACGGGGCCATGTGACGAAAGCCAAAATAGACAGTCATAATCAAGAGGGGTAGTAAGAAACTGACCCATAGCGCTTGCGTTGATGACCGCCATTTTAGTGGATTAAAACGTGCGAACATAGTTGTTTTCTCCCTGAAATTCAGATAGTTCTATTAAACCATATTCTGCAGTCGTTTATTAGGGTGGCTTTTAGTTAAAATCCGACAAGGGTTAAGGTTTGTTGCCCTGGTTTTATGCTACAATTAAACAATTAGATTATGGAAGAAAGGGTCAAGTTATGCAGTCACCAAAGCGACGTGGCAATCGTCGGTCAAAGAATGGATCATTAGCTCGAATTCCAGCACGTTTGAATGTGCTGATGGGTATCGTGGTTTTGATGCTCGGATTATTGGGCTGGCGATTAGTTACCCTACAAGTTACAGATAGCGAGACGTACAAGTCAGCCGTTAATAGTGCTGAATCAAGTACTGAAAAGGTGAACGTGCAACGAGGCATGATTTACGACAGTACTGGTCAAGTGTTGGTCGCTAATAAGGGATCACAAGCGATTACGTATACGAAGCCAAAGGGCGTAACCGAGGCTGAGATGTACGACATTGCCAATGAGGTTGCCAAGTATATTTCAATCGACACTGATCAATTGTCATCAGGAAATTATGCGACGTATTACATTCAAGATACGAAGCGTGCGGCGAAGGTTGTTAAGGCAAGCGGTACGAAGACTGTGCCAGGTACGGATGATTATGTCGCTGCCTTGAAGTCTTACGTACAAAAGCACGAGGCTAAGTTCCCGTTGAGTGATAAGCAAAAGAATGCTGCCATGATTTTCCAAAAGATGGCAAATGCGTATTCTTTGTCAACGGTCTACATTAAAGAGACGGGTGTCACACAAGAAGAAATCGCCAACATCGGTGAGCGTCAATCAAAGATGCCAGGTGTGCGTGTTGGTATTTACTACACGCGTGACTATCCACAAGGTGATTCAATCAAGGCGTTGGTTGGTTCAACGTCAACTTCTAAGTCTGGGTTGCCAGAAGATAGTGTCAACAAGTTGCTAACGGAAGGGTATTCACGTGACGATATTGTCGGAACGTCATATCTAGAAAAGCAATACGAAGATGCGCTAAAGGGAACGAAGGGTCAAGTTGAGGTTACCACCGACAAGGACGGCAAGACGACTGAAAAGACGACGTACGCCGGTCAAGCTGGTGATAGTTTGACGTTGACCATTAATTCAAAGTTCCAAAATGATGTGCAAAGCATCTTGGAGAACAACATTCCAGGGGGGATGACAACTGGTGCGTATGCCGTTGTTATCAACCCAAAGACGGGTGGTGTTTACGCAACGGCAGGTGTTAACCGTGATAACGAAACGGGTAAGACGACGCCGGATGCCCTTTCGACTGTTAACCAAGCGAACGTTGTGGGATCTGTTGTTAAGCCAGCGATGATTACAACTGGATTCTTGAACGGTACGATTACGGCCGAAAATAATACCATTACCGACCAACCGATTACGGTTGCTGGTACGGCAACGAAGTCATCATGGTTTAACCGTAATGGAAGTGGTAGCATGCCTTTGACTGCTGACACGGCCTTGATGGTGTCATCTAACTCGTACGTTATGCAATTGATGTTGGAGATGGGTGGCTTGAACTACTTCCCAGGTATGAGCTTGGGAGCTTTGCCAACCAGTGTGTTCCAAACAATGCGTGATGGGATTGCTCGTTTCGGTCTAGGTGTTAAGACTGGTATTGATTTGCCAGGTGAAATTACTGGTGTGAAGGGTTCAACGACCCGTGAAGACATTGGTAAGGCGCTGGACGAATCATTTGGACAGTACGACACGTTTACGACGATGCAACTTGCCCAATACGCCGCAACTGTTGCTAACGGTGGTTACCGTGTTCGTCCACACATTGTTGCTTCTATTGAACAACGTGATGAAGCGAACCGCGTTAAGACGCAAACAACTGTGCCAACAGAAGTGTTGGGAACGGTCGGCTGGACTGAAGCAGAGCGTAACTTGATTTGGAAGGGTATGGAAGAAGTTGTTCACAGTAGTTCTGGTTATGCAACTGGAACGCGTATGAAGAATGTTCAACCTGGTATCTACGCTAAGACTGGAACGGCCGAAACAACGACTAACGGTGTTTCAACATATACCAGTTCATTGATTTCATTCGTGCCTAACTCTGATGTTGCCGTGGCCATTGTTGTGCCATCGGTTTACGAATCAGACGAAAACGTTAACCAACAAATTGCAATCCAAATCTACGAAGCGTTCTGGAAGGACGTGCAAGATTCTGGTTCAGCAACAAAGTAACTATGCTAAACTGATACCTATTACTAGGTGTCAGTTTTTTGTTAGAGAGGGTGACTGTCTGATGGATAAGAATGAAGCAAGAGAGATAGCTAAGAGTAATTTGGCGAAGCTGTATGATATGCAACGCGCGACGTTGATGCAACAAATAACAAGTACAGTGACAGCATTGCCAGCTTGGCAGGAAGCATCTTCAGTCGCCTTAACGTTGTCACAAGATGTTGAGTTGCCTACGCAGCTTTTAATTCAGACAGCGTTATTGCAAGGTAAAAAAGTGTATTTGCCAAAAGTAGCGTCACAACGACAGCTTGAATTTATTCAGATTGATGAGTCAACCAAGTATGAACGCCACAGATTTGGTATGCTAGAACCAATTGGTGAACCGCTGGGGGATGTGGCGACACTTGATTTTATCTTGGTGCCTGGGTTGGCCTTTTCGGCAGCAGGTGATCGGCTAGGCTTCGGTGGTGGCTACTATGATCGTTGGTTACCAAAGACGACTGGCGCAAAAATCGCCGTGACGATTCCAGATAATTACGTGACGACCCCAAATTGGGAAATTGAAAAAACAGATCAACAGGTAGATAAGGTAATTGTTTTGCCACCTGTTTAAGGAAGAAAGTATGATAGCAGAATTTAAACGCGCCTTTAAAGCGACACCAGCGACCAGCGCCCTAGTGGCGTTTATGGTCGTGGTGTACCTATGGGAAGCTTTGATTGCGCAGAGTTTTACCATCAGTTCACGTGTTTTGTATGAAACAGGTGCGCAATTTGGACCAATTGTTCTCCATTATGGCGAATGGTGGCGTTTGCTGACGGCAGGCTTTTTGCACGTTACCGCGTCACACCTAATCTTTAATATGATTACGTTGTATTTTATTGGCCGATTATTAGAGTTAGAAATTGGGCCTTGGCGTTTTCTGATTCTTTTCCTCACAACGGTTATCAGTGGGAATTTAATGAGTTTAGCATTCGGTGCGATGAATGTTATTTCAGCCGGTGCGTCTGGTGGTGTGTTCGGTCTATTCGGCGCCATTGTTAGGCTGGGGTTGATGGACAAGCGTAGAGCGTATTGGCGTAGTCAGGCAAAATTGATGACGGCATTTGTGCTGTTGTCAGTCATTTCAGCACTGTTTACACCTGGAATTGATCTGGCAGCCCATATTGGTGGCCTGATTGGTGGTTTCTTGATTTTGCCAGTCTTCATATCAGGCTTCCACTATTCAGGCTTATTCAAAATCGGTGGCGGTCGACGAGCATTAGCGTTGTTGATGTATGGTGTGTTGATTGCCGCTTTGGTTGGTATTGCACTGTTACGAAAATAGGAGATAGATATGCAAACATTTTTAGATGTCCTAAACTTGTTGAAGAAATATGATATCTACATTCACGTTGGAAAGCGCCTATGGGATATTGAGTTAGCGGCAATTGAAATCGATAATATGTATAAGGCTGGTCTACTTGATGCAAAGGAATATGCGCAAATCAAGCTGGTCTTACGACATGAGCACGAGTTAGAAGAGAAGCAAGAAAGACTGCTATAATAGTATTGAAAACGTTTTCAATAAAACACTTGTTTTAATTCAGAAATTCGTTATAATAAATAATGTTGAAAGATAAGAAAGCGATTACAAAATATTTTTGTGAGAATGACGAGGAAAAATCATGGCTAAAGATAAGCTAATTGGTGTTGACCTTGGTGGTACGACTATCAAGTTCGCCATTTTGACTGCCGAAGGAGAAATCCAACAAAAGTGGTCAATCCGTACAAACATTTTGGATGAAGGGTCACACATCGTGCCTGACATCATTGATTCAATTAACCACCACTTGGACTTGTACCAATTGGACAAGGATCGCATCATTGGTATCGGAATGGGTACGCCAGGAACGGTTGATCTTGAGAACGGTACTGTTAAGGGTGCTTTCAACTTGAACTGGAAGGAAACGCAAAACGTTCGTGAGCAAATCGAAGCTGGAACTGGTTTGCCATTGACGATGGACAACGACGCTAACGCTGCCGCATTGGGTGAGCAATGGCGTGGTGCCGGAAACAACCAACCAGATGTTGCCTTCATTACGTTGGGAACTGGTGTTGGTGGTGGATTGATTAACGATGGTAAGTTGATCCACGGTGTTGCAGGAGCTGGTGGTGAGGTCGGTCACATGATCGTCGAGCCTGGTGGATACTTGTGCACATGCGGTAACTACGGTTGCTTGGAGCAATACGCTTCAGCTACTGGTGTTGTTCACTTGGCCCAAGACTTTGCAGAAGCCTACGTTGGTAACTCAAAGTTGAAGGCTATGGTCGACAACGGTGAAGAAGTAACGTCAAAGATTGTCTTTGACTTGGCCAAGGAAGGCGACTACTTGGCAAACGAAGTTGTAGACAAGGTTGCTTACTACCTTGGATTGGCTTCAGCTAACATCTCAAACATCTTGAACCCATCTTCTGTTGTTATCGGTGGTGGTGTTTCAGCCGCAGGAAAGTTCTTGTTGGATCGTGTTGAGAAGAACTTTAAGCAATTTGCCTTCAAGTCAACGCGTGACGTGACTGAAGTTAAGTTGGCTGAGTTGGGTAACGATGCTGGTGCTTACGGTGCTGCTTCATTGGCCCGTAACTCAGACCGCGTGATTGCCTAATTAAATAAGTAAAATAAAGACGAGAATCAGTGATGGTTCTCGTCTTTTTTGTTGTGGTTGTTTGTGTGACACACACCGCAAATTGCATTGAACTGTAACAAAATTCCCAGAAAACGATGTAATGTTTGTAATAAATGGCCTGAAAAGTAATGAAAACACGAAAAAAGTTATTTTCAGAGTAGGGACTGTTTTTGAACTAATTGTGAACACGAGAACTGATGAGCCTAAATGACGGGTTTCGTTCGGTGTTTAAATGTGACCATTTTGTGCGTTACATGCTGTTCAGACGCTGTTATATAACTGTTACGCGCCGTCGGTATGATTAATCATGTTGTTAAGGCAACGCATAACAAAAACAAATCAAGTTTTATAACTATTAGAAACAAACGCTTTACACGAGCAATATTTATTAGGGGAATTAATCATGCAAAACGTAAATTCACGCAAGAAGATGTACAAGTCAGGTAAGAACTGGGTGGCCGCCGCTGTTGTTGCTGCAGCCGCAGCTGTTGCACCAATGATCTCAACTGAATCAGCATACGCTAACGAAGAAGTTGCACAAACGACTTCATCATGGCGTGCAAAGACGGTTGACCAAGTGGTTGAAGCCGTTCAAGCCGCCGGACAAAAGTACACGGTTCAAGCTGGAGATACGTTGTCAACGATCGCATCTGCTACTGAACTTACGACTGAAGAAATCGCTTCAGCTAACAACATTTCAGACGCTAACTTTATCGTTATTGGTCAAGAAATCAACTTGACTAAGGAAGTTGCAGAAGAAGTTGTTTCAGAAGCACCAGTTGCACAAGAAGCTGCAGTTGAAGTGGCACCAGTTGTTGCAGAA
This sequence comes from Weissella confusa, assembly GCA_001436895.1. Taxonomy (GTDB): domain Bacteria; phylum Bacillota; class Bacilli; order Lactobacillales; family Lactobacillaceae; genus Weissella; species Weissella confusa. Next base: position 138,715 of record JQAY01000004.1, on the reverse strand, counting down.
GCAGCCGCACCTGTTGCTACGCAAGAAGTTGCTGTTTCAGAAGCACCAGTTGCACAAGAAGTACAACAACCAGCAGCACCATCATACAGCGCTGATTACACGGCAGTACCTGGTAACTCATACTACGCTGGTCAATGCACGTGGTACGTTAAGAACCAATTGCCATGGGTTGGTAACTTCTGGGGTAACGCCGCAGAATGGGCTAACAACGCAACTTACGCTGGCCGTGTTGTAGACACGAACCCAGCTGTTGGTACGGTTGCAGTTATGATGCCAGGTGTTGCATACGCTTCATCATACGGTCACGTTGCCGTAGTTACTGGTGTTAACGGTGACATGATCACAATCTCAGAAATGAACGCTAAGGGTGAATTCGTGGTTTCATCACGTACTATCCCTGCAGCAGGCGTATTGTTCATTCACTAATTTAAAATGTATTGCCTATGGGACATTGTCATCAATGTCCCATTTTTTTGTTATCGTGATGTAACTTACTTGATATACGCAATTGTTATGATAGAAACCATACGAGGCTCAGTCGTTGGACTGGCTAAAAACGTACAAAAAGGGATTATAAACAATATGATTAACTCTAAGATGAATGCTATGGCTAAAGGAATGGGAGCTGCCGCTTTGGTTGCAGCTGCTGCAATTTTGCCAATGACGAACTCAAACACTGCTGTATCAGCCGATGATAACGCAAAGCCAGCTACGGACGCTACTTCATGGCGTGCCAAGACGGTTGACGACGTTAAGGAAGCCGTTAAGACGGCTGGTACGACTTACAAGATTCAAGATGGTGATACGATTGACACGATCGCACAAGCAACGGGCTTGAAGGTTGATGACATCGTTAAGATGAACAACATCACGAACCCTAACTTGATAATCGTTGGTGAAGAGATTCGCTTGAACGGTTCAGTTGCACCTGCACAATCAAATGCTTCAGCTGCATCACAAGCTTCAACTTCAACGGCTGCTTCATCAGCATCAGTTGCTTCTGCAGCGCCTGCACAAACGTCAGTTGCAAGTGCACCAGTTTCAACTGGTTCATTCGCTGACGCCGTTAACGCTTTGAACGCAATCCGTACGGCTGCTGGTTTGTCACCAGTTTCATACGATGCTTCATTGTCAGCAACTGCACAATACCGTGCAGACATGATGGCTGGAAACGTTGACGCAGCACACTTTGCACAATCATACGGTCACGAAGTTGTTGCTATCGGCTTCGGTGCTGGTTCAGATGCCGTTAACGCTTGGTACGCTGAAACTGGTATGATCGACAACGGTTCACACCCACACACGCGTTGGGTATTGGGTTCATACTCACGTGTTGGTTTCGGTTACAACGCTGCCACTGGTACGTTTGTTGCTGAAGCTCAATAATTGAAGAAAACTCAAAGTCTGCCTAAGGTTGGCAGACTTTTTATTTTAGGTTTGATAGAATAGTACTTGACTGAAAAACGAAATGGGGAATTTAGTAGTATGTTGCAAGCATTGTTTGTCATTGTATTGCTTTGGATTCTTTGGACGGTTGGTACATTGGTATGGACGCGCGTAACGTTGAAGCGTGCGGCATCACTTTTGAACTCTGAAGAATTTGAAGCACAAAGTCGTGGTCACCAATTGATCGATTTGCGTGAGCCAGCTAAGTTTAAGGCAAAGCACGTGCTTGGTGCACGTAACATTCAATACGCTATGTTGAATGAGAACCACAGTGCTTTGCGTCAAGACAAGCCAGTCTTTTTGTATGACGAAAACATGCAAATGGCTGCGCGTATGGCGCGTAAGTTGAAGAAGGCGGGATACAACGATATCTACGTCTTGAAGAATGGTTTTGGTTCTTACACTGGTAAGACTAAGAGCAACTAAAAAAATACCCACTTACATGAACTGACGTTTGTACGCCGAACCATGTAAGTGGGTATTTGTTTTTTATATTCGATTAGAAACGTGCGCCGTGAGAGTGAGCAGCCTTACGAGCGGCCTTGCGCTCTGTCTCCTCAAACTTAGCCTCTTCTTCTTCCAAAGGCTTAACAGCAACCTTGTGGAACGTGAAGGCTGCAGCGGCAGCAGTTGCTAGCGTACCAGCAACACCAGTCAAAATCCCCAAACCAAACTTCTTCATGATGTGGTTCCTCCATATATTTGTTAAGATAAGTTTAACATATTTTATATGAGTTTAATAACTGGGGTTCTTTGAAATGCAGATGAACAAACCGTTAATTATTGCCCACCGGGGTGATCACACGGCTGGACAACTTGAAAATTCACTACCGGCCTTTGCATCTGCAATACAGTTGGGTGCAGATGGTTTAGAGGTTGATGTGCAGTTGCACGAGGGGCGCTTAATCCTAAAACATAATATTGATGCGCATATGCCACCGGTTGTTGATGATTTTGCATCATTCTTAGCGTTGGTGAAAGAGACCAACTACCACGGTTTGTTATTGATTGAGCTGAAGGGTAAACAGGGTGCAGCGCAATTGTACCGTGAATTACAGGCTGCCCAAGTTGATGAGCCAGTGATGTTGCAATCATTTCAAGTCAACGCACTTGAAACCTGGCGCCGACTGGATAAGACGATACCATTAGGGTTGTTGCAACATCGACCTAACCGGTTGAGTCGACAACTGTTCCAGGCCGGCGTGATTCAAAATAATAATTTGGACTATCGGTATTTACCGTTTATCTTCGCGCGTGCCCGGGAAGTGGTGACTTATTGGTGGACACCAACGAAAGCTTGGGTAGTGAAGATGATGTTCATGGCGCGCGTTGCCGGTGTGATTACAGATGATGTGCGTTTGGCCCAACAAATTAGAGATAGAGATGGAAAATAGTATGGATAAGTTAATTGTGATTGTCGGTCCAACCGCGGTTGGAAAAACCGCTTTATCACTAGAACTAGCGAAGGAATTTAACGGCGAAATTGTATCGGGAGATTCGATGCAAATTTATCGTCAACTAAATATTGGGACAGCGAAGGCGACCCCTGAGGAGCAGGCGGTCGCACCGCACCATATGATTGATATTGCTGACCCCGCAGAACACTATTCAGCCGCACGATTTGTGCGCGAGGCACAGGCAGCAATTGCAGATATTGCATCACGCGGGAAACTGCCAATTTTGGTTGGTGGAACCGGGTTTTATGTTCAAGCTTTGTTGGGCGACCGTCCGTTAGCTGATGTGGATGATATTACGGACGAGGCATTTGTTGAGAAGTGGACGACGATTGCCCATGAACAAGGCGAATCGGTGGTTCGTGATGCCTTACGCGAACTGGATTCAGTCAGTGAGGCTCGTATCCTGCCAGGACAAATTCGTCGTTTGGTCAGAGCGCTATTAGTTAGTGACCACACTGGCAAGCCGTTTTCTGAGCAACAGCCGGAACCAAAGCGTTTATATGACGCCTACATCATCGGTTTAACAACCGATCGACCAGGTTTGTATGAACGTATTAATACGCGTGTTGATGCGATGATTGCGAACGGCCTGCTGGAAGAAGCTCAGATTGCGGCGACATTACCAGAAGACAGTACGGCGAAAAAAGCGATTGGCTATAAGGAATTGTTTGGTTACTTAGAGGGCGTTGAAACCCTTGAACAAGCGAGCGAGGCTTTGAAGCAGGCTTCACGTCGTTATGCAAAGCGTCAAATGACCTGGTTCAATAATCAGTTCACGGACATTCATTGGTATGATTTGGTGCAAAATGCTGCGGAACTAAACACGATTGAAGCGGCTGTCCAAAAGTTCGTGTCAGAATAGCTGACATGAACAGAATAATCTTCTAAAATAGGTGGTAATATGCTACTCATAGGGGGTCGGACGTATGGTAAGACGAGAGTTACGCCGCGATTTGGCAGTATTGCCAATGAGTGTAGTGCGCGAATTGACGGGCTTATCAGATCGTCAGATTCGGTACTATGATCAGCAGGGACTCATTGAGCCACATAGAGGGGCCGGTAAGCAGCGCCGTTTTTCGTTAGATGACGTCGATCGCTTATTGGAAATAGCAGATTATCTAGATGCCGGGTATTCGATTTCTGAAATTCACGAGGTTGATGCTAAAAAGCAACGTCGTGAAGCAGAAAAAGTTAATCCGGATGAAATTAATATGCGTCACATGTTGGCTGATGAGTTGCTTAAGATTGGTCGTTTTAATAACGGTCAACGGAAGTTTTAGATGATGTGTTTTGGGATAAAGTAAAAGGAGATTACAATGGTTCGCAAGGCTTACACCAAGGATGATATTCGCACAATGATTGCTGAGGAAAACGTGGAATTCCTACGTTTGCAGTTCTCAGATGTTTTCGGCACAATTAAGAACGTCGAAGTACCTGTTTCACAACTTGAAAAGGTATTGGACAACAATTTGATGTTTGACGGTTCTTCAATCGAAGGATTTGTTCGTATTGAAGAATCAGATATGTACTTGTACCCTGATCTATCAACGTTCATGATTTTCCCATGGGCGACTGATTCACACGGTGGTAAGGTTGCACGTTTGATTGCAGATATTTACACGGCCGACCGCGAGCCATTTGCTGGGGATCCTCGTAACAACTTGAAGCGTGTTTTGAAGCAAATGGAAGACGCTGGTTTCAAGAACTTTAACATTGGAACTGAGCCAGAATTCTTCTTGTTCAAGCTTGATGAGCACGGTAACCCAACGATGAACCTAAACGACAAGGGTGGCTACTTTGATTTGGCCCCACTTGATTTGGGTGAAAACACACGTCGTGAAATTGTCTTGGAAATGGAAAAGATGGGCTTTGAAGTGGAAGCGGCCCACCACGAAGTTGCGCCTGGACAACACGAAGTTGACTTTAAGTACGCTGATGCATTGGATGCAGCCGACAACATTCAAACGTTTAAGTTGATTGTTAAGACGATTGCACGTAAACACGGTTTGTACGCAACGTTTATGCCAAAGCCAATTTCTGGTATCAACGGTAACGGTATGCACACGAACATGTCATTGTTCAATGAAGATGGTAACGTCTTCTACGATGAAGCTGGTGACTTGCAATTGTCAAAGACGGCCTACAACTTCTTGGGTGGTGTCTTGGCGCACGCAGCTAACTTCACAGCTATCACGAACCCAACGGTTAACTCTTACAAGCGTTTGACGCCTGGATTCGAAGCACCAGTTTATGTGGCTTGGTCTGGTTCAAACCGTTCACCAATGGTTCGTGTCCCAGCTTCACGTGGTAACTCAACGCGTTTGGAATTGCGTTCAGTTGACCCAACTGCTAACCCATACTTGGCCTTCGCTGTTATCTTGGCAGCTGGTTTGGATGGTGTTGCCGGCGAAATGGAGCCAAACCACGCGGTTGATCGTAACATCTACTTGATGGATGAAGCTGAGCGTAAGAAGGCTGGTATCACTGATTTGCCTGATACGTTGTTGGCAGCCGTTAACGACTTGGATACGGATTCAGTTATCAAGGAAGCCCTTGGTTCACACATGGCACGCACGTTTGTGGATGCTAAGCGTTTGGAATACCAAGCATATCGCCAAGAAGTTTCACAATGGGAATTGGAAACTTATTTGGAGCAATACTAAAATTTCGTAAAAACTTCTTAAAAACAACGTCGTCCAGTCCATGGTCGGCGTTTTTCTTTAAGTTTAGGTTGTATGATATATATATTAGGTAGATATAATAAGTTGAGAAGTAAGATTGCAACCACAAACAGGAGGGGTTGAGATGGAGAACACGCCATACTTGACGACGGACTTACCGTCAAATCAATCCGTATTAAATGGAAAATTACAAGCAAAACTAAACTACATTGGTGATATTCAAACTGCCGTGGCAGAAGGAAACGATCGCCGTGTTTATGAATTACTAGATAGCCAAAAGTACAACATGCAAATTCGCCAGGCACCACAAGCCGAGTCAAACCGCGTGTTGTCAGTTTTGGTTGATGATATGCAAGATGAGTTGAGCCACCACTTGGGACAAAAGCTTATTGCTTACCTATCAGAAAAGTTCCCGTTCTTCTACTATGAGGAGTCACAACTTGGTGTCTTCCAATTGTTCTTTGGAAACTGGTGGGACCGTCGTCACTTCGGTATCTTGGACCCATTGTCAGTTAAGTTCATTTTTAATGATGAAGAATACGAAAAGTTGGCTCGTGCGGTTGAACTAGCTGAGTCAGGTCAACGTTTCAACGCCCAAGTCATTGAAGATACAACGCGTGCCAACGAAGCCTTGCAAAAGGTTGTAAACGACCAAAATGCACGTGATGCTGAGCGTACGCAATTGATGGCGCAATTGGCTGCCACGGAAGAGCGTAGCGGTTTGTTCAACAAGAGTGCCCAAGCAGAGCAACGTGAAGTTTTGCGTGCGCGTTTGGCCCAATTGGATGCGGCTGATGCTAAGGCGGCAACGGTTCCTGATTTGATTGCTGAGAATAACGCTCAAATCTTGAACTACTCAAAGGAAGATACGATTTTGATTTATGAGCAACGTGCAATTAACGATGCATTTGGCTCATTTGCTGATTTCCAAAACGCGGTCGGCTCATTGTATGTGGACTATGTCTCATCATTGGTAGCCGAACAGGGAGGTGAGTAAGCATGACAGAACACCTACGTGAACGCGTTGTTTCATACGTTGATTTGTTGAGCGATGATATTGGTCAAATTCAACAAACCTTAGCGCAAGTTCGTGAGCTTGCTGAAACAAACGATCCAAAGAAGGTCCACATGTTGGCGCAACGCCTAACAAATGCGCACCTTAATACAGAATGGGTGACAGTGCCACGTCAATATGCGAAGGCAGACTGGTACTTGATGGCGATGGATCGTTTCCTTTCATTTGCGGGGATGCCAGCCTATGATATTTTGACGCCAGCTGAGCGTGAAGAGTTGACGTTGGTGATGACTGATTTGGATGTGCCAGCAACCTTTGAATTCGTTGTGAACGACGATAACAACGGTGGTGCTTACTTTGTTGAGTTGGGTACTGAGGCGCGTCTATTTTACTGGTCACTTGAGCGTAAGCAAATTTTGTTTAATGCTGAAGCTATCACTGATTTGATGGTTGAAAACTTCCGTAAGAAGACAACGGCAGCACGCATTCGTACGTTGGCTACGTTGTTGACGGAGTTCGGTCGTTACATGGAGCGCGAGTTCGGTTATCAAGTGGACTACAACATTCTTGAAACGCGCGATGATTTCTTGTATCCATTGGTACAAACTGAAATGCCAGCGGGTATGTTGGATCGTTTGTTTGTTCTGTCAGCTGATTCAGACTACTTCTTGCAAAGCATTCCAAATGGTGCCGGCTTGATGTTGGAGAATGGCGTTGAAGTCCGTATCTTCTACGTTAACGATGCAACGGCAATCGGTGCCCAACGTTGGCACTTCCAAGTCATTGATGGTCGTGATGCCATTTCATGGTTAGATGTCTTGTTGGATTATGACTTCATCGGGGCTTGGTATTTGACGGAACGTCGTTACTTGGCAATTGAGAGTGATGAGCTTGTCTTTGGATTGCAACGTGAAGGTCTGATTTCATATGGTACACCAGTTGAAACAGAGCCTGAGGCCGCAGCTTCTGCAGCACCACAAGTTGAAGTGTTGCAACCACAAGCGTCAGACGAGGCGGAATAATGACGATGGATATTGCAGGTTACTTGCGTGAAGCACGTGAGTCATATCGCGCAGTTGTGGCTGATTGGGAAAATCCAATCGGGCCTAAGGATGTCTTGTTGAATGATTATTTGAATTTAGATGTGTCATTGAGTGCCTTGATGTTACGCGTTGAAGCAATCAACAATGATGTGCCACACAATGCAGTGACGCCAAGCAATGCTGAAGTGAAGGCGTTGTATGCGACTGCCTTCGCCCAATTCTTGTTGATTAGTTTGAAGCAGCAATGGACGCACTTGATGGTGCTTGAAGATGAGGACTTGGCTAAGTTTTCACGCTTCCCACAAATGCGTTTGGCCCACCAATTTATTGGTATTAAGACGATGTTGCTAAATTCTTATCACCAAAAGCGCCAAGCTGATTTTTCACATGCCTGGCGGTCATTTTTGAAACTCGGCTTAGTCGAACTTAAATTGACACAGGATGATATTGATCAAGAAGTTCGTGCGGTTTTGGACGCTTCTGACCTTGATTCACCAGCGTTTTAAACGTACAATAGATGAGTTGGTAAGTTATGCCAACTCATCTTTTTTTGCAGCTGTAGCACAACTGGATAGTGCACTCGGTTTCTACCCGAGCGGTTGTGGGTTCGAGTCCCACCAGCTGCATGAAAAACTTAGAAGTCCTCCACATTTGTGGGGGATTTTATTGTATTTAGTTAGAACTTGTTTTATAATTATCTACGTTGTGTTTGTGGAATCCACAAACTGCAACCACTCGTGGTCTGTATTAAGTAGTTCCTTGGAACTCGCGGACTCGGTGAGTCTAAGTTTTTTTAGAAAAATATTTTATGGAGGTCTGCAAACTCATGGCAGCATATGCAATCATTGAGAACGGCGGAAAGCAATACAAGGTTTCTGCCGGTGACGTAATCTACGTCGAAAAGATGGACGCCGCTGAAGGAGACAAGGTCGTATTCGACAAGGTTGTCTTCGCTGACGGCAAGATCGGTGCACCTTACGTTGAAGGTGTTACTGTATCAGGTACTGTTGAGAAGCAAGGTAAGGAAAAGAAGGTTGTTACTTTCAAGTACAAGCCAAAGAAGCACTCACACAAGAAGCAAGGTCACCGTCAACCATACACTAAGGTTGTCATCGACTCTATTGCCTAAGACATCGGAAAGAAGAGGATTTAAATCATGCAATTGAATTTGAACAACTTGACGATGCTTGCCCACCACAAGGGAGGCGGATCTTCTGCCAACGGTCGTGACTCAGCAGGTCGTCGTCTAGGAACGAAGCGTGCTGATGGTCAAGACATCAAGGCTGGATCAATCATTTACCGTCAACGCGGTACGCACATCTACCCAGGTGTAAACGTTGGTCGTGGAAACGATGACACGTTGTACGCTTTGACTGATGGTGTCGTAAAGTTCGGTCGTTTGGGCCGTGACCGTCGCCAAGTATCAGTTGTTACTCGCGAAGAGTACAAGCAAATCATCGCTAAGTAATTTTAGCGTTATAAAACCGCTGTTTATAAGCGTTTTGGTCACTTTTGGTCACCGGAGCTTATGGACGGCGGTTTTTTTGTAGCAAATTTATAGTGCGGCTAGATTGCTCAGCCTCTTTTTCTTTAAGCATGTGTGCATAGGTTTTAAGCGTCACATTCACATTTGAGTGACCAACTCGTTTTGAGATGTAGGCAATATCAACGCCATTGTGAAGCAAGTACGAAACATGAGAATGGCGCAGTCCATGGAATCGTATTGCTGGGAAGCCAACTTCTTCGGCAAGTTGCTTCATCCGTTCTGAGAATACGTCTCTAAACCACTTCTTAGGAAATAGGACACCGCCTTCTTCTAGTTCATTTACCAAAGCCAATAGATTGTCAGTCACGTCAATTGTTCGATTACCGGAGCGTGTCTTAGTTTCGGTATTAGACGCAGTTGCTTTGGAGTACGCCTTGTTGATAGTCATGGTGTTGTTTGAAAAATTGAAGTCATCTACCGTTAGTGCGAGTATCTCGCCAACTCGTGCACCGGTCTCTAGGGCGATAAGAACAGCAAAGTAGAACTTGTCTTCAATCATCAGGTCTGTATGATCATATAGCCAAGATTGCAGTTTTTCAAAATCGCTAGCACTTAAATAGTTATCATCATCTTTTGAGGCGCCACCGTTTGCTTTGAGACGACTATAAATATCTTTCTTTATGATGCCGTCAATTTGTGCATCTTTTAGTGAAGCCTTGATAGTGGATACAATATTGTTAACGTAAGCTTTGGTGTGTGCTTCGCCAAACTCGTTGATTTTATTTTGGAGATACAATGCTGTTAATTTATCAAGTTGAACGTCACCAACAAGTTTATCTAACTCGTTGGTAAAACTGCGATATTTTACCAATGTAGATGCACGGACTGTGGGTTCTTTATAAGTTGCTACCCATGTTCGGTAGTATTCTGAAAACTTCATTTTTGCAGCGTTGATATCAGCACCGTCGATAATTTGAGTTTCTAGTTTGGCAGCCCATTCTGTAGCCTCCCGTTTGGTATCAAACGTTTTGCTAGGTTGCTGACGGTTGCCGCCTGCATCAACATAAGATGCACGAGCGCGCCACTTGTTGCCGCGTTTAGTTATACTTGCCATGATAAGTTAAACCTAACCTTTACATAAAAAATTTAGGCAGTTTAAAGACATACCCGGGTCTGGTACAATTAAATACGTAAATAGGGCAGTAATGTTCTGTTTTGTTCGATACGCACACTTCTTGCTTGCCGGCGGGGTGTGCGTGTTTTGTTTTTAGAGTAAAATAAAAGGCAACAACTCCTGAAAGTTGTCGCCTTGTGGAAATGTGTGCGTGTAGCACTCGATAACTAAATTATATCAGGAGAGTGATCATGTTTCAAAATAATTTAAAAACGCTTCCAAAAGATAATATCTCAGCCATTCTAGCGTTGTTGTCATACCCAGAGACAATAAATATGCTAATCACGTACCACTTAGCGAATGACGCGAAAATGACAAGGGGAGAGGCTTATGAGCTTGCAATAGTTGAGTACTCTGAAAATTCAATTATTAGAGCGGCTCTTTCAAACATCATTGATTTTGGGACGACAGATAGGTAACGATGTCACCAACTTGAATAGGAGCATTATCTGAGAATGTTTCTATTCCGCCCGTGATTTGCGTAGGATCAACTGGCAGTGCCTTGTGCTCAGTATATCCGAGTAAATCATTCAGATTATATGTCGGCGTTGCAATTTCAGATAATGCAGTATGTAGAGACCCGCCGACTCTGAATGTTTCGCTACGTGCAACTGACATTTTTGAGTACAAAGTTGTAGCGACTATGACTCCTTTGATGCTATCGAGGGTTCCTAAAACTTCGCCAGTTTCTGGGTCTTTTATTTCTTCCCCCTTATGTCCGACAATTTGAAATTTGTCGCCCTCTTTAACACCATCACTGATTCCGCCAGTGATAATAAAAGTAGTTTCATCAATAATCTTCGCGATTCTGAAATTTTGTAACATCAGATAGTTCCTCCAATTGTTCTACGTTTGCGGCTTGTACGAGTTTTGCATCATTTCTATAGATTACATACTCTATTATTTTCCCTTGAACGTTTACTTTTCTAAGCAGTTCGTCCTTTTCAGCCAATAATTTTTTGCGGTTTGAGATTAAAGAATCGCGATTTTTCGTCACTTTTTGAACGTCATCTTCAAGGGACGTGATGTCATCTTTTTGCGAATTGATTTCATTTTCTAGAGACGTAATCTTATTTTTCATATATAGATACTGTCGGACTAGATAACAAATCCAAAGTGCAACATAAATAATAGCAATTCCAATAAATCCTAAAATAATCACAAACCATGTCTGTTCTTTTGTGAGTACTCCGGGTATGAATCCCAACGGAAACCCCCACAATGATGATAGTCCGTGGGGTTTGTTTGGTTCCGATGCCATTGTATTTCCTTTCACGCCTCACTCAATCGAGTGGGGCTTTTTATGTATCCCCGCTAACCATGCGGGGTACGTGTTAACCATTCAAGTGGTCAACGGCATATTGTGCTTCGTCAGCGGTGAACTTCTCACCATAATCAGATGAAAGTTGCTCCTTAATAGCGTCTGCTGACATTGATTGTTGCTTTTGATATTGTTCAGCCTTCTTCAAAGCATTCTTGTTATAGTCTGCCTTCAAGTTGTCGACTGCATATTGCGCTTCTTCAGCAGTGAACTTCTCACCTTGTTCTGATGTCAATTGGTCGTAAATTCCAGCCTTAGACATGTATTGTTGGTCAGAATAGTTCTTCGCCTTTGCAAGTGCATTCTCGTTGTAATCTGCCTTCAAGTGATCCACAGCCCATTGTGCATCTTCGGCAGAGAACTTTTCGCCATATTCTGACGTTAATTGGTCATAAATAGCTGACTTAGACATGTGCATTATACGAGAATAAGCATCAGCCTTACGCAATGCGTTCTTTTGTCCGTTCGTTGCATCGCTTGGTATTTCAGATGAACTAGTTGTAGATGATGAGTCAGATGAACTAGTTGAAGATGATAAGTCAGAGGTAGTAGTGGTCTTGTTAGGCTCACCACCAGATGCACCGCCGCCCACTACGATAGCAACAACGACTACTAACACCCAAAACCAAATACGCTTGTAGAAAGGCTTTTTTACCTTGTCTTTCTTTCCCATACCATAAATCTCCTTATTTAGCTTTTAACGTCATTCCTTTGCTGGACGTTTCATCAGTCGTAAATAATTTCCTTTACAATGCCTTCGAAATAACTGGGTAGGTTGAAAATATCAATAAAGTGTTCCCAATTTCTGCATTCAAGTGGCGTATCGCGGTAGACAAAGTCAGAAATCAGTCGGATCGCGTTCTTGTTGGCAATCTTTTCTTCAGTCTTTCTGAACAACAATGAAAAAGGGTAGTACTGTTCACCATTAGGATCTCCATAAATGGCATGGGCCAGTTCGTGAGCTAGTCCAAATTCATAAGTTGCCATCGTTTCATTCGGATTCATAAATATCTTGTTGAACACGCGGACGTACATATGTGTACCTGTAGTGGATAGCATATCCTCAACGTCAATATCGTGTCGGCGGGCAAGGTTAAGTAGGTAGTCTCTTAACTCACTCAATTCATCGTTCAAACTACTTACCACCTTGTTGATTGTTGCGTGACATTTCTTTAGCCATGTTATATAGAAGCATCTTTTGGTCGTCTGTTAGTTCGGCACCACCAAACATCACAGGGTTAACCTGCTTCAAAACTTCCTCTAAATCATTGGGCACTTCTGGTTCTGTGTGGGTAGGGCGCATCTCATCAGCGTTACCTAATAGGTAGTCTACTGATACACCGAGGACGTCAGCGACTTTTTTTAGGGAAGCTGTACTTGGCGTTTTAGTTCGCCAGTGGTAAATAGAGTTTGTCCCCAATCCCGAAGCGTCATTCAATTTAGTGAGTGAATATCCGCGTTTTTTTGCTAATTCTTTTATTCGTTCAAATGGCGTCATATCAACGTTTCTCCGTAATCGAGAAAAAAACATTAGCATTCGTGCATAAATAAATCGCGAAAATTTGTTGACTTATTAGCATTCGTGCGCAATAATGAATTCATCAAGTATTTGAGCAACAAAAAACAGACCTAAGATAATCAATGCTTTGGCGAGCGAATGTTGATATACAGGCGTTTATTGTGCTTTTTCGTATGCCCTTATATTAGCACTTGTGCTAAAAACGTGCAACAACTTGATAATAAAAAAACAGAAAGGGAGTGAACATTATGAAAATGCACTCTGAATACCGACTACCAGTTTTCATCACCGTAGATGAGATGGTGAAAGCTGGAGATGAAGCTGCCATCTTGGCAGTGAACATTTTTGGAAAGTTGGAAGGAAGGACTGACTTGTCCTACGAACAAAAAGAAAAAGCACTTCATCTCGCAAATGAAATGCTTTTCCAAAAGCTGGTAACCGAACCCAAGCAAACGAGTGTGAGTGATACGGAAAATCAAATACTAACCCAAGTGGACTTAATCCGCCAGAAGATTATTGATGGTATTCAACACAAGTGAGTCAACATAATCCAAGACGGTTCCAACTTCAGCCGCATGAACGTCCTCAATCGTAGCGTTTTCTGCAGGCATTGAATTTTTGAAATTTTTAAGTGCTTCATTACGAGCGTTCTGTTGAGCTGAAGAGAACGCTTCGATAATCGTTTCTTTATTCATAATAATTTTTCCTTTCATTTAGTGTAGGGGAGAATTGCGATACTCATAACCAAAATATTATCACAAAAAAACAAAGGAGGTTGCGACATGACGGCAACAACAATTGAAGAACAAGAGAATACCCTAAAGCGCAAAATTAAGAAGCGCATCAATGACGAGATGTGGGAGCGAAACGGTATGAAGCAATTTGAACTCGCAGAGATGATTGGTGAGGGGATTTCACAAACGAATCGTGCAATCAACGGTGACAATTCACCTCGGTCAAAGGATATTCGTAAGAAGATTTTCACGTTGTTTAACATCACAGACTTATAAGGAGAAATAAACATGACAAACGAACTGATTAAGGTTCAAACGAACCAAGAAGGTGAGCAACGGGTTAGCGCTCGTGAATTGTATAAGGTGCTAGGAGTTGTAAAGCGATTCAGTACTTGGTTCAGTCAATACCAAGATATGTATGTTGAAGGCACTGATTGGACGGTCGTACTTGGAGGTACGACCGTTCCGAATGGTGGAAATGGTGCGCTTCGCGTTGTTGACGATTTTAACTTAACAACTGATATGGCTAAGAACGTAGCGATGATGTCTAAGACAA
>JQAY01000004.1:96947-124043 GCA_001436895.1 Weissella confusa | reverse complement strand
CTTGAAGTCAGCTCAACTGATGTTAGACCACAAGGACAAGATCATCGCAGAGATGACTCCCAAGGCGTTGTTTGCTGACGCGGTATCAGCTAGTCAGTCATCAATTCTGATTGGTGAGTTGGCAAAGTTGCTTAAGCAAAACGGCGTAGATATGGGACAGAACCGTTTGTTCGGTTATCTCCGTGAAAACGGTTATCTGGTTAAGCGACAAGGTTCAGACCGGAACATGCCAACACAGAAGAGCATGGAGCTTGGCTTGTTTGAAATTAAGGAACACAACCACATCAACTCTAATGGTGTGAACGTGACCACTAAGACGCCAAAGGTGACCGGCAAGGGACAACAATACTTCATTAACAAGTTTCTTGGTGAAGCTAAGGCTTTATTGGAGGTGTAGGAATGGCTAATAAAAATTTGACTGTAGCCGTAAAGGTTACTAAAAAAGACCCAACCAAGAAAGTTGAGTCAATTGATGATTTTGACATGCGAGTCCTTCAAAACGTTAGAACGTTCACTGCTGAAGATAGCGATGGTGTGAAAAATGGTAACGCCACAACTGACAATCAAAGCTAAAAGATGTTTTGGCTAATGAAATCCCATTGTTCGGTGTCTAACCAACCTTGATGATTGTTTGTGGCTAGTTCAGAGATGAAAAGTCGATCACTGTTATCAAGATATGGCTTGATACGTTCGTGTATTTCATTAGCAGATAAATTGCTTGTAATGATGAAGGATGACTCAAGATAGTGAGTCCATGAAACCGCCGATGATTTTATTGCAGCGATGACGTCTGTGTATTTTTGACCTGGATTGTTCAGGTCATAGGTGATGATATAAGGTTTTGCCATTTGCAAATCCTCGCTTTCATTTGAATTTATGGAAAGCAAATGAACCATTGGAAAATCGGATTCAAAAACGTTTCCACAAATAATTATAGCAGAAAAAGGAAATAAACCAAACGGAGAGTTAGCAATATGTCACTAGCAGATTTAATCAATGATGGCCTGAGTTTAAAGGGTAATAGAACTCGCTATTGGTTAGCAAATGTAACGGGTGTATCTATCGCAGCGTTATATGACGTAACGAACGGAAAACGAAATAGGTTAACTTTACCAGCGATGGTTAAAGTGGCCATCGCGTTAGATTTAGATTTGAACGAATTAAAGAAGATTGATTGGGACAATAAAGAACAAGGAGAAAAAAATGGCAACTAAGTTTCAAATGACTGAAGACCAGCAAGCACGCAAGGCTGAGTATCAACGCAATGGTTGGCCACAGATTATGACGCGCGAAGATATTGAACTGTACATGCAACGTCAGTGGTTGACCATTCAAAAGTTCTACGGGAGTCGTCCTGATTGGCCAGTACGTAAGGTTGGTGAAGTGTGGTCAGTACCGCTAGATGATTGGCGAGGTTTCTTATCGGCTTTCTACACTGGACGTGTGTACGAAGGGTTAGCAGACGTGCAATATGGAGGCAAATATACAGATGACTAACTTATTGATGGGAATCGGCTTGGTGTTGAGCTGGATTGCGATTGCAGGTGTTGCGTTGTACTTCGTCAGCAAGCTAGGAGCACATGCACCGGTAAAGCCACGATACAAGAAGCGTATTGAGGCTTACACGAACGCGCAAGCCAAGAACAAGTATATGGAGGATTAAAAATGCTATACATTGCACTTTGGGCAGCGTTCGGCGGTTTCGCGTTGATGATTGTTGCTTACAACCTATTTGAGTTGATTAAGTTTGTGTGGTTCAAGCGAATTGGACCAACAATCTATTACTTAATCACTGGCGACGCCGACGCATTACCACGTCACTAACAATTGAATATGGGTCGCGCATCGCCAGATGCACATCAACCACTTACATGTAATATTTTTTCTCTTACTGTTTGTCTCCTAACAATCTGTTGGTGTGCGTCTTGGGGTGTGCGACCTAAGAAAGGTGGAATATATGGATTTTGATATTGGATCAACTGGTGTTGCGGATTTACATCACAGCTTCGCACCAGATAAGAAGTTTGACATCGAAGCAGAGCGTAAGCGCATTCTGCAATATAACGGTCGTTTGGAACACCGTACTACTTGGGTAGCGCCTGGTGAAAATCAGGTAAAGAGAGATAAGTACGAAAGTCGGTACCAAGTGTTCAAGAAGATGCTAGACGCAGGTAAATCAGCAAGTGAAATTGCATCAGCTATTGGAGTGTCTAAGGTGACGCTTTCATCACTTCGTTATCGTGGACGTTACCTAAAAGAAAACGCCTAACGGCTGCAACCGTTAAGCGTGAAAAAGGAGTAAATCTTAGGAGTAATTTACTCCTCCAGAATACCACAAGGAGGTATGCAATGAAAAATGAATTGCGATTAGAAGCGCAAAAACGTATGGATCGAGCCTTCAAGGCGGAACAACGTGACAACCATGACGGGACTGTTTCGAATTTTGAAACGGGCGTTGCTGACGTTTTGAACTGGGTGGCTGACCATGTTTGATGAACTACTTGATCAACCTGATGATGAAATGCCTTGGGGGGAAGATTTTGAAGGCGAAGAAGTAGCCCAAGGTACAGAAGGTTGGGACACAGATGAAGGATTTGTTCCAGATGAAAAAGAAAAGCTTAAGTCCTATATGGAATTAGTTGGGCATCGGGTAATAGCGGAGGATTGAAATGTTGCGACGAAATGAATATAACCCAGCACCTGAACTGATGGAATCATTGGCGAAAGTGCAATTGAATATGGTGCAACCAACCAAGACTAAGTCAGGTCACTTTGGTAAGTATGCTGACTTGGCTGACATTGATAGCGCTGTACGACTAGCGATTAAGTCATCTAGTGAGCCACTAGCTTACACACAATCAATCAATACTGACATTGATTCAAATGGTAAGCGGATGGCGCAAATAGTGACAACGATTACCCACTCATCTGGTGAGTATATCGATGTGGAAGGCTTGCCTGTTGAGTTTGGTACAACTCCACAACAGATGCTGGCCAATACAACTTATGCACGACGTGGAAGTCTAGCGGCTGCATTTGGAATTGTTGCTGATGATGACGACGATGGTGAAAACATTACGGCATTAAAGCAAGAGCAAATTAAACACGATAATGTCCGCAAGGCGATCATTGCTAAGTTGAAGGAAGTCTTGAAATCAGTTCCTAAAGAGAAGCTGGAGCAAGTGTTCGCTACCGGAGGTATGACAGCTAAGGATAATAACGATACGCAACTTAACAAGTTGTCAGCCGACAAAGCTTCATTATTAGCAGGTGCTGCAATATTCGCTAAGAACGACGCTGGTATCGAGTAATGGATATTTGGGGGCGTATCACTAACATCAGCGGTAATAGAGTAACGATGTCGGTTGAAGATGCGCAAGAGTTGGCAACGTTGTCACTCTACACTTCTGAAGAACAACCCCAGGCAGTCATTAGTATCGCTGATGAAAGAAGTATCAGTCGTATACAACGCAAAAAAGCATATGCAATTATCGGTGAGATAGCGAAGTGGTCAGGATATACACCTGAAGAAACTAAGTGGTGGATGAAATTCTATTATGAAGCAGAAACAGGTGATCAACATTTTTCGTTTGCTGATACAGATATGACAACAGCACGGAATTTCATCTCATACCTGCTTGATTACGCAGTTAAGAACCACATACCGATGTCTAAGAGTGGTTTGGCGTATATGGACGATGTAGAGGCCTATATGTATTCATCGTTGAGCCACCGAAGCTGTGTGGTGTGTGGACGCCCTGCTGATGTCCACCACATTGACACCGTTGGAATGGGTAACGACCGAAATCTGGTAGACCACCGACAAAAGCATCTAATTGCATTATGCCGAGTTCACCACAATGAAGCACACAACATTGGGTGGCCAGCATTTAAACAGAAATATCACGTTAAGGGTATCAAGTTAGATCCTGAAACATTACAACGTCTCGGAATCATGACATTTAAGCGTATGGAGGAAATAGACAATGAATCACGTCTCGCTAATCGGACGGCTCACTAAGGAGCCAGATGTTAAGTACACTACATCAGGTGCAGCAGTTGCATCAGGAACAATCGCAGTTAACCGAGATTTTACGAATGCTAATGGGGAGCGCGAGAGTGACTTTATCAACTTTGTAATTTGGCGCAAGGCTGCCGAAAATTTTGTCAATATGACCGCTAAAGGGTCACAGATTGGCCTGGAAGGTTCGTGGCAAACACGAAGCTATGAGAACCAACAAGGGCAGCGTGTATACGTTTCTGAACTAGTAGTAAGTAACTTTACTTTAGTTGAAACAAAAGAGCAGACAGAGCAACGCAAGGGGCAATCAGCACAACAAAGCAACGGTGGGTTCAATAGTACGCCAACACAAAACAACTTCAATGGTCAGCAAGCACCACAGCAAGGTGGTTTCTCACCTAATGATATGTACGGTAAAGACTTACCGCCGTTGAACGATGATGATCTTCCATTTTAGGTGGTGAATTATGCCTGAAGAATTTAAGGGTGTTAATTATTATTTGTTCATACCAGCGCAAATTGCTCATGACGACAGATTAAAGTCAGATGCAAAGATGATATATGGCGAAATTGCGGCACTGGCAAATGTTTATGGCAAAGTGTTCATTAGCAACGCGAAATTAGCTTTGCGATATAACATTCGGAAAGAAACGGTATCTAGGCACATCAGTAATTTAGAAGCGCTTGGGTATATTACTACCGAATTACAATATAAGCCCCAAAGTAAGGTCGTTGAAGGTCGATTAATTAATCTGCTACCTATTGACCATATGGTCAATACCCCCATGACAGAATAATCAATACCCTATTGATCATACGGTCAAAGATAATAACACATATTAATAACACATATTAATAACACAGTGTGGCCCGCTGGCTAGCCGCTTTCATAGTATACGGAACGATATATAGCAACCAGCCAGCCAATGGAGTAACTATGTTAAATCAAAAACAAATCATTATTGAATGGCAAAAAGCTGGGTTAAAAGAAAACGGTTTTATGTTTCAAGACATCACGAACTTGTATGAACTAGCTGTTCATAATGCTGATTCTGACGAGGAAGCAAATAAGCTAATTATCTTAGCCATTCGAGCAGCTGCAAAAAATGGTGGTAAGACAGCGATGGCTGTTGAGAATAACTTAAATAAGTGGATGAATGCTGGCGCTACTAATGCAATGGCTGTTGGTGAATATGAAAGTAAAGCTAAGCAGATTCAGAAAACACGCTATGGAAACCAACCACTGAAATTTGAAAGTGGTCCAAGCAAGCCGACCGCTGAACAGATTGATCAACAAAATCAGCGCATGGCCAAAGAGTTAGGCTATGCATCTGTTGAAGATATGGCTAAAGGGACAGCAGACAAGCTGTCAGAACTTAGACAGACACGACCTGAACGATTAGATGATAAGCCTGCAAACGGGCGCACAGCGAACGGTAGGCGTGTTTTACAACGTTTCTAAAATTAGGAGAATAAGATGGGCATCAAGAAGATTGAACAGTATGAGTTATCAGCTCACGCTGAGGAGCAAATGAAAGAGCGTTTTAAGACGTTGAAGAACAACTGGCGGAATTGGCTAACGCAATTCAATATGGATGCGGAGCTGGTTAAGACGCAAAGTAACGGTAAACAAGTTTGGCAAAGCGGTGAGGTAGCCATGGTTATTAACCCGCACAGTAAGGTTATCGTGACCGTGTATCACGTTTTCTCGAATGATTTTCCAGACGCGCTGAAACTCGACCTGGCAGAGGCTGCGCAAAATCTTAAATTAGATCACATCAGCGAATTCACAAATGATGTGTACTTGGAGGCGGCAAAGTTTACTTATCTGGCCTATGGGACTGATGAGAAGGACGCAAGCAACTTCTATAAGATGACTATTGAACGAATTCAAGGTTTAACGCGTAAGGCTGATGAATCAATCAAATATATCGAAGGCGTGGACCAATTAATCATGCTCAAGAATGACGTAGCAGAAGAAGTCGAATAAGCATAAACAGCCAAGGGTGAAAAGACTGTGAGCCCATATGGAGGAAATAAACATGGGTAAGAAAATGCCAACGTATGTAGTATTCAACATGAGCATGGGAAACAATCATCATGCACCAGTTGCGACAGGTGATGATTTAGATGAGTTGCTGGTGCAATATCATGGCAAGGCGTATCAAGTCATGGCAGTTAAGGCAGTATTTGAACGGGAGGAATGGTAATGCGCATTACAGGCAGGAAGATGAACGAGTACGCACAAGGTCGCGGGTACACGAATTGGTACGAGTTCCGTGAAGATGTCGGGTATCAGGCAGCGCAAGACGCGTTGGAACAGATTAAGTTGGAGGAGAAGTAGTGACTAAGTATGTAATTGATTTGCCAGAGGGTGTGAAATTTATTGTTGGTAAAGGGTACATGATGCTATCTGAAAAGGAGTTGCTGCGAATCCCAGTTGAAAATCTGCAAGAGTACAACGCGCCGACTGTTGTAGGAAACGCAACAGTTGAAAAGCGTGTGATTGAGTTACCAGATTATGTGATAGTAGAGTTGGAGACTATTAAAGAAGACAATGGAAATGATAATCTTCAAGGGTTTATGAATGATGTAAACGATGATGACGAAATTTGGCAATGTGTTGAAGAATTTAATTATTCTGGAATGCCTACTGATGCGCTTCTTGGTGAGTGGTGGTTAGAACACGTTGAATTTGTAGCTAAGAAAGAACAAAAATTTTATATAAAAATTGTTGATGTTTTTGATGAATATGGTAATGAATTTTACTTAGCTTCAATGGGTAATAATGAGTTCAGAATGACGACATACACAGACAGGGCAGAAATGTTTAAAAAAGAAGAAGCAGACAAGATTATTTCTGATGTTTTAAATTCTGTTGTAGCACTAAGGGCACGAAAGGTGGAGGTGGAAGACTAATGGCATATTGGTTTGGAGTGGCATTTTTGTGGATTGCAGGCGGTGCATATGCGTACATGGCATACAAGGCTGATAATGAACGGCTAGAATACGAACGTAAGGCACAACGTGCAGTAGAGGCAGTAGAAGGGTGGCGTGATGCATATCTAAAGGTATATCAAATGAACAACTCGAAAGAAGAGGATCATGCGTAAGTATTACTACTTTAGGGATAAGCAAGGCTACTTCAAACTCGCTTATACGCCAGAAGGTAAGCGCCTGATTGTGCGGACGTGGAACAAGCGGCAAGCATATCGAACGAGTAGCAAGTGGCTCATCAAGCACATGGTCAGCAAGTGGTTAGCAGGTTATTACTATTGGGTAGAAGAATGATAAACAAAAAGCGCCAGACAGAAGTCCAGCGCCATGCAAAAGAATTTAAGGTAACTTCATTTTAACATGGTTCGGAGGACGTAGGAATGGCACTTTTACCAGCGGTGAATGAGAAGGCAACAAGAGAAGCAGTTCGAGATTTTTTTGATAGTGAGTGGCCACGTATCGTGAACATGGCTGATATGGGATATGTTGATTTGAAGTCAGTTGAAATTTCAGACATGCCAAGTGCGCGATCATTTGGTAATGCTAACGATGAACGATTTACTAATCACGCTAACGCTGTGTACTACTACGATGCCGTTGTCCATGCCATTAAAGTAATGACACAGCCACACAGGCACTTCATGTGGTTGCGATACGTTCGACACTTAGAATGGTTGCAAGTAGAAGAGCTGACTGGTTACAGCACTAGACGTGGCCAAGAGATTATAGATGAAGCGTTTCTATTGTTCGCTGATAAGTTTGCTGATATTGATGATTTACGAGTTAAGGAATAATTTGGAAAGCGCGTATATGGTTCATGAGTACCGCATGCAAGGTGCAGGCAGACTGAATTATTATGATAGAGTACCAAAGTTGAAACAAAGAATGTGTGGCGGAATAGGTAAAGCTTGAGTGTTGTTGAAAATGGCTCGGATTCCCTATTAATAATACTCAGTTAGAAACTCTATATGATTTCAGGTTGTCAGGTGCAAATCCTGACCACATGCATCACATAGCAAAAAAATAAATTAAAGGATAATCTTCCTTGTATTTGTTTTAAACGACACTGCCAGTTGCTATGTCTGGCGTACATAGCAAAGTTTCTAAGTAATTAGAAATATATACAGATTGCTATCGAAGTAAAGTGGAGATACTATCTTTTCATAATTAAAGAAAGGAGGAGAGTTTTTATGAAGAAGATAGTTAAAGTAACTTGGAATAAATCATTTGGATTAGTTTCTGATGATGAAATCATCGTAGATAATGCGCCATATTTGACATTCGAGGATGGTACTACAGAAGTGTTAACCAATGCGCGTGCCTCTGAAATACCTGGCATTAGTCAATATGGTTTTACATCAAATCCTGATGATTTGTTTATTGTAGAAGATATTAACTGGACTAAGGTTGACGGTCTTATTGAGAAATTCGTATCAGAAAATTAGTGCTATAAGCATCACCACACTATTGGTGGTGTTTTTTTATAAAATAAATACATTATAAGATGAGAGTATGTAATATATATGAGAATGCATAGATGTGCAGAGATTGGTTGTCGTGAGTTGATTAAAATCAGTATTGCATGGGGATTGGCAATGATAATGGTCGTCCTCGGAGTTGTATTAGCTTTCGTGATATTTTATAAATGGATTTCAAAAAAGTAGTCAATCGGAAGCGGTTGGCTTTTTATTTTGCAGTTGAAAGGGTGAATGCTATGGGACAACGACTACATCGATGTGCTGAACTTGGTTGTCACGTTATGGTTCCGGTAGGTCAAAGATACTGTGGTGTTCATCAGAGAGAAGTAACTCGTGATCATATGGCTGATAGACAATATGACCGCAAGCGCAAGGCAGACACAGAACGTGCAGAACGTAATGCATTCTACCGTAAGACAGTATGGAGACAGACAAGACAAGCATTAATGAAACGTGACAATGGTCTCTGCCAATACTGTGAACTAGTTGGTACAACATCACCAGCCGACATGGTTGACCACATTGTACCCAGGGAGATTGCACCAGAGCTTAGTTTGGATATGAATAACCTAGTAGCTGCTTGCAACGTGCACCACAACATGAAGACTAAATGGGAACAATCTTATTACGGCACTGGGCAACGCAATAAAATCAATTCTGACGCCGTTTGGGTGAGAGATTACCGTTTACTCGATTTTGTGTTTAAAACGGCTGAGCATTGAAATGCCGGTGTCTGATAGGGGGCCTATGGTTAGGTCAAGGAGAACCGATGCAGTAGTCTCGTTTTCCATAGCGAGCCAATTTTTCATATGAGGGGGGTGTCAGAAATTAGCCCGAAAGAATTCAAAGCGCATGTCGCTAAATCAAAAACATTTTTCAACAAGGCGTTTGCTGACGTTCCCGAAGAAAAAGAGGACGTTAAGAAAGCTATTGTTGACCAACTAGCATTCGCCACCGTTAATCTTCAAACTCTGCAAGAAGACATTATTGAGAATGGACCAATCGTTTTATTTGTTAACGGTAGTCAAGAAATGATGCGAGAAAACCCAGCGCAAAAATCTTATGTATCGGTTATCAATCGCTGGACTGCGCTGGTAAAAGAGTTGAATGGACTATTGCCAAAGGATGCTGCACCAGTTGAAATTGATGCCTCCAAAGACATTATCAAAATGTTTAAGGGGGAAAAGTAATGGACGCTGTGACGCAATATGCCAAAGATGTTGTAACAGGCAAGATTAAAGCCGGAAAGTTGCTTATTTTGGCAGCTAATCGGCATTTGCGAGACCTGAAACGACAAAATACAGACAATTTTCCTTATCACTTCGACGCAAATATTCTTGAAGGATTTCTGATGTTTGCATCAAGAGTACCTGATCCAGATACTGGTGAGCCAATGCCGTTAATGCCTTGGCAAATCTTTATCTTAGGGTCAGTTATCGCTTGGCGAAACAAGAAAACAGACGGTAAGCGGTTCAGACGTGCGATTGTTTCGATTGCGCGTGGTCAAGGTAAGACATATTTGGCGGCTATCTTGGCAGCTTATGACTTCTTTGTTCAATCAAGTGATAAGAACAATCAAGATATCATTGCTGCTGCTAATACATCCGACCAAACCAAGAAATTATTCAACTACATATCCGGTACGATTGAACGAATGCTTGCAACGATTTTCAAAGGCATGCAGGATGACGTTACGTTGCGCTTCATGGATATTTTCAACTTAAAACAACGCAATCAAATCGTTCGCATTTCGGCAGAAGGTGGAAAGTTTGATTCGTATCACGCGACTACTGCCATCTTTGACGAAGCTGGCGACCAAAGAGACCGTGATGCTTTTGGAAAGATTACATCAGGACAAATTAAACAAGAAGAAGCTTTGTTTTTCCAAATCTCAACTGCATATCAAAACCCTAACGCACCATTGCGTGAGGATATTAAGACGGTTACAGAGGCAATTGAGAAGAACGAAGGTGAATTGGACGATTACTTCATGGCAGTGTTCTCACAAGACAGTCCAGATGAAGTATTCGAGCCTGACGAGTGGATTAAGTCAAACCCACTGCTGGGCCTTGCTGGACAGCATGACAAGTTGCTGAACGGATTGATTTCGGAACGCAACGCGAAGATGGCAGAAGGTAAGCTGAACGATTTCTTGGTTAAGAATATGAATGTGTGGTTGAACGCAGAGCAAAATGCAGCATTCAAATTGGATGAAGTTGAAAACGCGGTTATAGCTGGATTTGATATGAATTTTAGAGATGTGTATATCGGGTTCGACAATTCTATGACTTCCGATGATGCAGCTCTTGCGTTTGTGTTCCCGTATGAGATTGCCGGCAAAAAGAAATGGCATATTTACCAACACTCATTTATTCCGTGGCACAAGGCCGGGTCAATTGAGACTAAAGAGAAGCAAGACGGCATTAATTATCGTCAAATGGAAGAACTTGGTTTTGCTCACGTCACGCAACACGAAAAGGGCTTGATAGACAATGAGTTCATCTTCACTTGGTTAATGGATTTTGTTGATAAGTTCAACCTAAACGTACTGGAGTTCGCTTATGATGCGGCTCACACTTATGCGCTGATTAAAGCGATTGATGAAGCGACAACTTGGAACATGGTCGGTGTGCGACAAGGAACAATTTCGTTAAATGAGCCGACAAAATGGCTTCAAGACAGCTTTGTTGAAGAACGTGTTACACGATTAGACGACCCAATGATGGAGAAGTCATTGATGAACGCGGTTGTTGTTTCGGATAACAACGGAATCAAGATTGATAAGAACAAGGCAACTTACAAAATTGACCTTGTCGACGCAATAGTTGACGCGCTGTACGACGCAATTTATCACTTCGAGTCATTCAGCACTAATGCTAGTGCGAGTGATTACTCGCGAATGAATGATGAGCAAATTGCAGATTACATCAAGTCGGAAAGTTTTGGGTTCTAACATGCAAATTAGAGGTTTACTATCAGACGTTTTATCAGTTCTTGGCGCTTTGTCGATTTCGGCAGGCGCCTTTTTAATTGCCCCGTGGTTGGGCCTGATTGTCATTGGCCTAGCTTTGTTGGCAATCAGTTATTTCATGAGATAGGAGAAGCACATGTTTTTTGAGAAACGATCCGTACCCATTCGTGGTTCAGGTAATCCGCGCGCGTTATCAATCGTAAATGGTGGTCTGTTCTTCACGGATGGTTATTTATCAGCAGAACAAGCGATACGCAATAGTGACGTGTGGACGGCGGTGAACATCATTGCAACAGACATTGCGCGTGTGTATTTTCATGCGAAAGATGAACAAGTTGATTGGTTATTGACGCATCCGTCACGACTGACCAACCGCTTCAACTTCTTTCAAGCAATGGTCGTTCAAATGTTGTTGGACGGTAATGCATACGCACTGCGCCGGACAGACAAGAAGTATAACAATGGACGCGAGTATTTCGAATTCGTGCCACCGTCACACGTTACGCCTTGGTTGTCAGATGACGGTCAGACGATGACGTATGATCTACGCTTCGATAACCGAAATGAAGACGAGTTGAAAAACGTTGATTCTAACGACATTATTCATCTTCGTTGGTTATCAATGAACGGCGGGTTGATGGGACAAAGTCCGCTATTAGCTTTGCGCAATGAGTTGGACTTGCAAGCAAACTCACGTCGCTTGAGTTTGGCTTCACTGAAACAGGCAGTTAACCCTTCTTCAATCTTGAAGGCTAAGGGTACCAAGTTAGGTGAAGAAGAACGAGCAGCAGTGCGAACAGCATTCGAAGATGCGCAGTCAGGTGACAATGCTGGGCGTTTGCTGGTACTGGACGATTTGTTCGACTACCAACAATTGGAAGTTAAAACAGACATTGCGAAGTTATTGGCTTCAACTGACTTTACCCGAACGCAAATTGCAAAGGCGTTCTTGTTGCCAGTCAATATGTTGGGCGGTGAGAGTGAACACTCAAATGCCGACCAGGTACGTGCTGACTACAACCAAACTTTCGCCCGATACCTAGCACCGGTTGTTGAAGAATTGGAGCAAAAGTTGGGAGTGAATGTTGTTCCAGACGTTCGCCGGGCGACTGACTTGGACGGTAGTCAGATTGAAAAACGTGTTGGCTTCTTGGTAGATAAAGCCATTTTGTCGCCAGAGATGGCACAACAAGCTTTGTTGAAGAGTCAATCGGACTTAATTACGGATGACATTGTTGCTAAGTCTGAGCTTGAAAAGACGCTGAAGGAAGGGGAGACAACCGATGAACAATCATGAAGTACGCAGCATTAGCGTTGAAGTACGAGCCGACGAGCAAGAAGGTAGTCGCAAGGTGTTTGGTTATCCAATCGTCTTTGGTAAACCGTCTAAAGACATTGGTTTTATCGAGTATATCGATAAAGGCGCGTTGAAAGACGTTGATTTGAGCGGTGTGTACTTAGTTTATGCGCACGACCCAAACCAACCGTTAGCACGCGTTGATTCTGGCACATTGAAGTTGAAAGTTGATGATACCGGATTGTATTTCGAAGCAACTTTGCCAAATACAACGCTTGCGAACGACGTCTTGGAAAATATCAGAGTTGGCAATATCAAGGGCATGAGTTTCATGTTCACTGCTGCCGAAGATACGTGGGAGTTCAGTAATGAACCTGGTCAACCTGATATCCGACACGTAACGAAGATTGACCAAGTTTTCGAAATTACAATCACACCCTTGCCGGCGTATGATGATACCTCAATCGCAATCGCCAGTCGTGATGCACAACGTGCTAAAGGATATTCACTTCGCCAACGCTTGCAGGACACTGTAACGCTGGCACAAATTCAGAAAAGGAACGGTAGATTCTAATGGCAACACTAGATGAGAGTGTTCAAGCAAAGAACACAGCGTTGCAAGATGCAATCGATGCAGCCCAAAAGCTAATCGACGACCCGAATGCAACGGCAGATGATGCGCAAGCTGCAATGGATGCAGTAAAGCAAATCGAAAATGATATTAAGGACTTGCAATCATTGCAAGATGCACAACCAGAAGAAACTAAGGAACCCGCACTGGACGACAGCGCAAGCTCAACTCCTGATGCGGGTTCTTCTGTATCCGAGGACAACGCGGAAGATGATGCGCCGGCTGATGACAATTCAGAAAAAGACAACACAGATGAAAACGAAGCACCGGCCAATGGTGCCAGTGATGATGAAAAGAAAGACGAGGAACGATCAATGCCAATTGAAGTAACTAAGACTTCACAAGACAAGCAAGCTGAGCAACGTTCAGCATTTAACGCATTCATGCGCTCAAAGGGTGAGAAGCGTGACGGTTTGACGTCAACTGACGCCGGTTCACTTATCCCAGAAGAAATCATTTACGACCCAACTTTGAAGTTGGAAACGGTTGTTGATTTGGCTTCTCTGGTTCAAAAGACAAAGGTTTCAACTGCGTCTGGTAAGTACCCAATCTTGAAGCGTGCTTCAACTACCATTCCATCAGTTGCCGAATTGGAAGCCAACCCTGATTTGGCTAAGCCACAATTCTTGCAAGTTGCATGGGAAATTGTTACCCACCGTGGTGCTTTGCCAATCTCACAAGAATCTTTGGACGATGCACAAGTTGATTTGGGTCAATTGGTCGCTGAACATATTCAAACTATCAAGACGAACACGACGAACGCTGCAATTGCTACGAAGTTGGCTTCATTTACAGCTAAGTCAGTTCCTGCTAAGGCCATTGTTGATGGGTTGAAGGATATCGTTAACGTTTCATTGGACCCCGCTTACAACAAGACATTTGTTATGACGCAATCAATGTACAACGAGTTGGACAAGACGAAGGACAACGAAGGCCGTTACTTGTTGCAAGACCAAATTTCTTCACCAGCCGGTAAGTCATTGTTTGGGTTGCCAGTTAACGTAATTGCTGACAACCAATTCGTATCAACTGACACCGTTGGTACTAAGAAGCTATGGGTTGGTGATTTGCGCCGAGCAATTTTGTTTGCTGACCGTTTGGACGTCGCTATCGAATGGGTAGACAACGATGTATATGGACGCATTCCACGCGTTGTTATCCGATTTGACGTTGAAGCTGCCGATACCGACGCTGGTTACATGGTATCAATCGCTGCAGAAGCATAAGAAAGGACTGATGCAACATGGACAAGTTTATTGTAAAGTCTGATTTTATCGACAAGCAAACGAAGATTTCATATGTTGCTGGTGATGAATATCCAAAGTTTCCGACTGACGAGCGTGTCGCTGAGTTGAAATCTGGTGATTTCATCGGAGTAGTTGATGAAAATCCGGCCGGATACGAATCAGTTGAAGAGGGTCAATCAGACGTTAACGAAACTGTGGGAGAAACAGTTGAAAAGCCAACTAAAAAGAATACGGTAGCGGAAATTAAGGCTCACTTGGACGAAAACAAGATTGAATATGCCGATGACGCTAAGAAGCCAGATTTGCTTGCATTGATTTAAAGGTGGCACTTATGGAACGAGATGAATTATTCGATACCATCATGGTTGCGTTGCGCTCAACCACAACTGACGAGGGTTTGCAAAACGAAGTGAACGATCTTATCTTAGCAGCGCGTGCCGACCTCAATATTGATGGTTTGGTGTCGGACGAGTTCGCTAGTTCTAAGGCGGTCATTATTCGGCAAGCTATCACGCTTTATGTTAAGGCGCATTGGGGCTATGACAATCCTGATTCAGAGAAGTTTCTAGACCGATACGAGAAGTTGAAAACTAGTTTGTCGTTTCATTCTCAATATGGGGGTGGAACTGATGAAGTATGACCAAGTTTTAACGCTGTTAAGCGCAGCGTATACGCAAGATGAGTTATTGCAACCAGTTGAAACTTTTACGGCGCGCAAGGTATATGCTAACGCCTTCACTGTTGGTCGTGATGAGTTTAGTTTGGCTGGGCAAGCTGGCCTGAGAGCCGACTTGGCATTTCAAATCAACTCAATTGACTATTCAGGAGAAGAATCGGTGGAGTTCAACGGACAACGGTATAAGGTTTACCGAACTGCCGTGTCTGGTGATCGCACTACTTTGTATTTGCAAAAGGATTTGACTGATGGCAAGCATTGATGACTTAGGCGCTGAAATCGCGCGTGCATTGGCACAATATACAGATGAAGTCGAGGACAAATTGGAAGACGCGCAAAAGGAAGTCGCTAAAGAAGCGGCGACCAAGTTGCGGTCGGCTGGGGGGTTCAAAGACCAAACTAGAAAGTATCGTAAAGGCTGGAAATCGAAGAAGAGCGGTAAGGGTTACGTTGTCTTCAACGCAACTGACGGTCAACTAACTCACTTGCTGGAGAAGGGTCACGCCAAGCGTAATGGTGGACGTACAAAAGCGTTCCCACACATTGCCGACGTTGATGAGTGGGTAGCAAGCGAGTATGAAGACCGTGTTCGTTCTGCATTGGGGGATTAGATGCAATTCAATGAGTTTGGGTCAGCACTTAAAACTGCGCTAGGCATTCCGGTTGCCTATTATCAATTTCCGGAAGGTGACGCACCCGGTACACCGTTCGCTGTGTATTACGCAGAAGACAACGAGGATGCGTTTGCAGATGATGAAAACTATCAAGAAGTCATTAACGTGACTATTGAGCTATACACAGACAAAAAGGACTTACAACTTGAACGAGCTGTTAAGTCCTTTTTGCGTTCACAAGAAATCGTTTATGCAAAGTCTGACCAACCAATCGAGTCAGAAGACATGCACGAGACGATTTTCTTAATTCAATTGATTGGAGAAGATTTAGATGACAACATCGAATGATACCAACAAGGTGAAGTACGGTTTGCGCAATGTGCATTTGTTTGAAATTACAGACAGTGGCACTAAATTGACGTACGGAACACCTGTTCCTTGGCGTGGAGCAACTGAATTGACATTGGATCCAAACGGAGACGCTTTGGAAGTCCATGCTGACGATATTATTTACGACAAGGAAGAAAACAACCAAGGGTACACGGGAAAGCTAACGATGCTTTACTTGCAACCCGAAATTGAAGCGTTACTGTTTGGTAACGTTGAGAACGCCGATGGTGTAGTGGTTGAAAATGCTGATAACCATGGTTCAAAGGTCGCAATGGCCTTTGAGTTTTCAGGAGATAAGAAGCACGTTCGACACGTCTTGTATAACGTGTCATTCTCACGCGCTGGTGATGGTTCAGCAACCAAGAGTGACAAGATTGACGCACAAACTGCTGAGTTCGAATTTTCAGCAATGGCAGACCCTTATGACTACAAGATTAAGGGTAAGGCTGCACAAGGCTCTGCTAAGTACGACGACTGGTTTACTGCTGTTTACGTACCTGGCGCAAGCGCACCAACGGTTTAATGACTGGCCGGGGAAACCCGGCATACATATCGAAAATAGAAATGGAGCAATGACATGCAAAAGGCAATCACTATTGGAAATAAGGAAATAACGTTAGTTTCATCCGGTGCTACACCAATCTTTTATCGCAATGAATTTGGACGTGATTTCTTTGATGATTTTGGAAAGTTCTTGGAGCTGGCTCAACAGGCGGCTAGTGCTGAAACGGACGCAGAAAAGGCTGGTGTTTTGTTCAACAAAGACATTACATTAGTACAAGATATGGCCTACATTTACGCCAAGAATGCAGACGTTAACATTGCGCCATATGACAAGTGGTTTGAAGGATTTGAAGTCTTCCCAATTTTCGACATTTTGGAAGATATTGTCGAGATTGCTATGACGTCAATTTCGACAAAAAAAGCCTAAAGGACGAGTACGAAACCGACGATGTATTTGATGATGAAAGCTACTTATACATTGCTAAGAAATCGGGCTTGTCCTGGGAAGAGTTACGCATGATGGACTTAGGTCAGGTAATGGACTACATCGTTGAATACGCAAACTCTGAAACAAAAGCTAATGAACGCGTTAAGTCTAATGAATCACCTGTCAAAAAGGCGAACCAAGCTGATTTCGATACGTTCTAGAAAGGAGATATAGATGGCGGGAAGTCGAATTAAAGGTATCACGATTGACATTGACGGTAATACTACCGGATTGCAGTCGAGTTTAAAGGACGTCAACTCACAAACCAGTAAGACAAGCGCAGAATTGCGTGACGTAAATAAGTTGTTGAAGCTAGACCCTGGTAATGTTGAATTAGTTGCACAAAAACAAAAGCTATTGAGCAATGCAGTTCAAACTACGTCTCAAAAGCTTGATCAATTGAAGTCGGCACAATCACAAATGGAGGCACAATTCAAAGCTGGTGATATTGGTGAAGAACAATATCGTGGTTTTCAACGTGAAGTACAAGCTACTGAAGCACAATTGGGTCGCTTGAAGAATGGTTTGCAAGACACTACGAACTATCTTGAAGGTAGCGGTGATGCTGCCGCACAAGCAGAAGCTGGTTTCAAGCATGCCAAATCAGGTATGGATGAGCTTAATGACACGGCTGAAAACATCAAAAATATGGGCTTGGCAGATGCCTTGGGACAAGTTGGTGATAAGGCGGCTGCAATTGGTGGCGACATCCTTAATACTGGTATGGATTTTGCCAACGCACAAAGCTTGATGCAGAATTCAATGGGATTAACCAAGTCGCAAGCTGACCAGGCAACTCAATCAGTTCACGGCGTGTTTAACAGCGGATTAGTTGAAGATGTAAACGAAGCTAGTGAAGCTGTCATGACGGTCAAGAACTCATTTCAAGACTTAAACGGTCAAGACTTGACGAATCTAACTAACCAGTTAGTAGCTATTGCAAAGCACGGTGGTGTTGACATTAAGGACGCCACCAACGCTGCTTCACAAGCAATGAAGGGCTTTGGAATTAGTGGTCAAGAGGCTACTGATGTTGTGGCCAAAGGTCTACAAGACGGACTGAACAAGAATGATGACTTCTTGGACACGGTCAATGAGTATGCACCAACATTCCAAGACGCTGGGATGAGCGCTGGAAACATGCTTAATGTGTTGAACGCAGGTATGCGAAACGGAGCCTTTAACACTGACAAGGTCGCTGATGCGGTTAAGGAATTCCAACTTCGTTTGACGTCAGGACAGCTTGATGAACCAATGCAACAGTTTGGTCAGGCTACGCAAGACGTTTTCCAAAAGTTCAAGGACGGACAAGCAACATCAGCGGAAGTCATGTCTGCCGTGGGTAAAGACTTGAAGGGAATGCCGGCAGATCAAGCTAAAGCAGCTGTTCAAGGTTTGGGAACACAATTCGAAGATTTGGGTCAAGGTGCTTCGGCCGCATTGCTTGAAGCCGCAACCGGAACCGAAAAGGTGAACGGTGCTGCTGATAAAATGGCCAAAAAAACACCTGGTGAAAAAATGCAAGCGTCAATCAATCAATTGAAAGATGCACTTGCGAACTTGGTTTCTCAGTTAGCACCAGTAATTGATTTTATTTCACAACTAGTAACGTCAATTGCTAATGCACCAGGGCCTATTCAAGCAATTATTGGTGTTATCGGGGCTGTGTTAGCGGTGCTAGCTATTTTGATGCCAGTAATTACTACAATCGCAACAGTTGTCGGTGCGTTTGGTGCCGGTGTATTGCTACCAATTGTCGGTATTATCGCTGGTGTTATTGCAGCTATTTCGGTGATTGTGATTGCCATCCAGAATTGGGGCGCGATTGTTGAGTGGCTGGATACAGTTTGGGCAAAAATAAAGGTTGCCATTAATTATGCAATTTTTGAAATTCAAAATACGATTACGACTGTGTTTACAGCGATTGGGTCGTTCTTTTCTGGGTTGTGGGCAGGAATTCAAAATGTATTTTCTACTGTCTGGAACGCAATCAGTGCAACTGTGTCTAGTGTTGCCAATGCAATTAGTTCAACGATATCGAACGTATTTAACGCCATCTCATCAACGATTAGAAATATCATTAATGGTATTCGTTCAACTATTTCTAGTGTATGGAACGGTATTTCATCAACGACTAGTTCAGTTTGGAATGGCATTCGTTCTGCGATTAGCAATATTGTTAATGGCATTAGAAGCACTATATCAAACGTTCTGAATAGTCTTGGCGGTATTGCGTCGGGGGCTTTTAATGGCGTTCGTAATGCAGCTTCTAACGTTCTGAATGGTGCGTTGAATGTGGTTAGGGACATTATTAATAGGATTAAGGGGCTGTTTAACTTCAGTTTGAAGTTCCCTTCAATCTCATTCCCACACATTCCACTACCACACTTTAGTTTGTCCGGATCATTTAACCCATTGAAAGGACAAATTCCAAAAATTGGCGTTAACTGGTATGCCAAGGGTGGTATTTTTACTAAGCCAACTTTGTTCGCTGCCAATGGTGGCTATAACGGTGTTGGTGAAGCTGGCCCTGAAGCAGCATTGCCTTTGAACGACAAAACACTTGGTGGCATTGGTAAAGGTATTGTTGATGCGCTTGGTGGTGAGATGGGTGGTACTCAAATTGTCATCCAAGTTAATGCAGACACAACGCCAGCAACAATAAACAAGATTAGGGATGCAGTAATGGACGGTATTACACGTTCACAAGCTGCAAAGGCCCGTGTAACAGGAGCATAAGATGAACAAGGGAAGTTTTACAATTGGACAGTTGAATAGTGAGGACATCCAAGCGGTTATTACCAGCTTCCCAGAAATCACTATTCCTGAACGTAAACATACATTGAACACTAGTCCGGTCGGTATTGATCGGGCTATTTTATTTGACGATAACGCTTATGAAAACCGCACAATTAAGTTCACGGTGGGATTTAAGCCGAGTGCAAGTGTCGGACAACATATCGCACAATTCTTGGCAGCACTAGATACTGGCAAGTATGTTGATTTGCGATTGTATTCAGATGAGAACTATACGTATCAGGTCGTTCGAACTGGTGAAGCTGAGGTGACGCGTAAAGGTATCAACTCAACGTATCGTGAAGTATCCGTGGCGTTGAGCGCAGCGCCTTACAAGTACGTTTATCCGGCACCAACTGGCACGATTGGAACAACGCAGACAACATTGACCAACCCGACGCTTTCACCCGCTAAGCCATACATCAAGATTACCGGTAGCGGTGCTATCAATCTGACGATTAACGGCACAGTTTATAAGTTCACTGGTGTAAGTGGCTCAATCGAGCTAGACAGCGCTATGCAGAACGTGTGGCGTTTAGACAGTGGTGTAATGGTCAACGAAAACGCGAAAATGGCAATTGGGCCGTTCCCTGTGTTGAAACCAGGGGCTAATACTGTGAAATTGAGCGCAGGCACCGCAACAATTGAGATGAGATGGAGGACACTATGACACCGATTCTATATTCAAGTGAGGAAATTGATTTTTTGAATAACGGCTTGGGTCAACTGGTGGACCTGTACGACGTCGATATTCATGAACAACGAAATGGATTGCTTAACTTAACGGCATATTATCCGGTAAACGGGCAACATTACGCTGATATCAGTGAAGGCAATATTATTCTTGCTAAGCCGTCACCACTGGACGATAATCACGCGTTTCGCATTGTTTCGGTAGCGTTGGATATTACTGGCTATGCGGTGATGATTGAGGCTGATTCAATCACATATGATTTAACGAATAATCTATCGAAGACAATTCACATGTTGGGTGATGGTCAGGCAGCAATGACAGCCATTCAAAAATCAACGTTGCGTCCGCACATTTTCACATTCTACTCAGACATCACGCACACAAGCGAGTCTCAACTTCGATACGTTAACCCGATGGAGGCAATCGCTGGAACTCAAGGTTCATTCTTGCAAATTTGGGGTGGTGAATTAAAGCGTGAAAATCGTCGTGTGGCGATGTTCAATCGACGCGGACGTGACAATGTTGCGACGTTCCGTTTGGGTAAAAATATTGCCGGATTGAAGTACACGGTTGATGTGTCCAAATTGACGACTGAAATCGTTCCGACGGTAACCGTTAACTCAACTGATGTTTCACGAACAATCGAGGGCGCAACAGTTCAAAGTTCACGAATGGGTAATTATCCACTCGTTTATTCGAAGATGGTTGATGTATCACAAGACGTTAAAGTTGACGAAGGCGACACTGACGACCAAATCAAGGCGAAGATTAATGCGTTTGCTGCGGACTGGTTTGTTAAGTCGGCTAATACTGGAAAAGATTTGCCAGAAGTCACGGTTGAGGTTGAAGTAGAAAGCCTACAAGATAGTGCAGATTATGCCGACAAGTTCGCAAAGTTAGAAACAATCGGCCTTACTGATACCGTGACAGTTTATGTGCCTGAATTTGGTGTTAACGTAACAGCGATCGTTAACGAACTGCACTATGATCCGGTGGCAGAGCGTGTCACAAAGCTATCAATTGGAATATCTAAGGTAAGCTGGGCAGATAGTAACAAGAACGCGTTGAACGAATTGCAAGATAAAGTAACGGAGGTCAAGGAGCAAGCCACACAGGCCGTTATCAGCGCCAATGGTAAGAACTCAATATACTCTGGTCGTAATGCACCAGCACACCCGCAAGAAGGTGACACGTGGTTCTGGGAAGATGGAGAAAACTCTGGTATTAAGGTATTCAAAAGTGGTGATTGGGTTGATGTAGTTGATACTCAAACACAGGAACGCATTACTAATGAAGTTAAGAATGCAGTCGATACTGCTACTGCATATGCTGACAAGTTGAATAGCACGCAGGCGGAAGCGACAAACAGTCTTGCTGATGAACTAGCCGAAAAGTCAGATGAACTGACTAAGAGCCAACAAACAATTGCTTCGCAAGCTAGTGCATACACAGACAGTGCTGTTGCTGACGCTAACGCCAAAGCAGTACAGATTGGTCAAACAACAGCTCAAAATGCACAAAAAGCGCTTGATGAAGCCAAACAAGACCTCACTAGTAGTTTGGCGAGCCAAGCTAGTCAAACAGCTTCAATGGCTAGTGATGTAACTTCAAAGGCGAACCAATACGCAAGCCAAGCAAAGTCAGAAGCTATTGCCGCTGCGACAAGCGCTGACGGGGTAGTTAGAACGGAGTTCAAGGAAACAACAGACTCCATGACTGCAACTATCCAACAAAACAAGTCTGATGCTGATGGTAAAATTAGTACAGCGCAAACGACAGCGACACAAGCACTTGATGGTTTAAGTACAAAGGTCGAAAAGACTGAATATAACCAAAAAACTGGTGAGCTATCGTCTAAAATAAATGAAACGTACGACACTGCTGAACAGTCAAAGCAAGACATTGTAGACATTAAAGAAACCAATAGCAAGCAAGATAACCGTATGCTTGAAATTGAAAAGAACGCCGAAGGTATTAAGCAGACTGTGTCTGATTTAAGCACGGAACAGGGAAAGCAAAGCGGGTACATTAGTACATTGAAGCAACGTGCTGATGGATTTGATGCTACGGTTACTAAGGTAAACAACCTACAAGTTGGTGGTAGAAACCTGTACACAGATACTAAGAATTTCGACAACTTAGCATCATGGTGGGGTTCAAGTGCGTGGGCAAAAACTACGGATACCTATAAAGGATTGGCTGTAATGCAGACAACTGGAAGTTGGAATGGAATAAGCCAATATATCCCAGTTAAAAAAGGTGATGTTTTAACTTATAGTGTCTATGCAAAAAATATAAGTGGTACTGGAACAAGCACCATCTACTGGGCACTAAACAATGACCCTGAGGGTAGTTATAGAACTGCTACATCAAATCCATCCAATAGCTCAGTAACAATAACGGATTCGTGGCGGATAGTGTCAGGAACAACAGTTGTCACTGCTGACGGTTATTTACGCCCTCGACTTGAACGAACTAATAACAATACCAATACCCTGCAAATTGCTGGAATCAAGGTAGAAAAAGGTAATCTACCAACTGACTGGACACCAGCTCCAGAGGACTTATCTGGGGCAACAGCTAAGGCACAATTAACAGCAGACAACGCCACGCTATCAATTAATAACTATAAAACAGATGCCGATCAACGTATCAGCAAGGCGCAAGCTGATATTAAGGTTAACGCTGATAATATTAGTACAAAGGTAGAAAAGAGCGATTACGACAAGAAAACTGGTGATTTAACGACTAGTGTTAATAAAGCTCAACAAACTGCTGATACTGCCACGCAAACAATCGGAACTTATAAGACGTCAAATGATAATCGAGTGTCTGCCGCAGAAACTGCTATTAAAGCTAATTCTGATGCCATTAAGTTGACAGTAAGCAAGACTGACTTTGATCAGGCAACAGGAAAACTAAGTGGAGACATTAGTACGTTACAGCAACGAGCAGACGGTTTTGAAGCTACTGTTACAAAGGTTAACAACTTAGCTGTTGGTGGTCGTAACTATGTGTTGGATTCTGACGTTTCAACTTCAAGCAACATAACAAACTTCAAGACTTCGATACCAGTTTCAGGATTTAGTGGCAAAAAAATAGTAATTTCAGTTCAGGTAGATTACGACAATATAACTGGATTCAATAACCAGTCACCGTTTCATCGCGTTATGTTCGAACCAACTTTTATTGATAAAAGAACTGGACGAACAATATATGCCAGCACCAATATCTTACCCAAAATAGGGGATAGTTTTCACGGGAGAATTTATTCTATGTTTGATTTTTCTAACACAGAATTAGCTCCTGTGACGTCAGACGCTAACATGATTGGTCAGGGAATATATGTGCAAGGTTTAAATTCTGACACACCGATCGTCGTGTCGAAGCCGATGATTGAAATAGGTACGCAACCAACAGATTGGTCGCCAGCGCCCGAAGATGTTGACACACAACTAGCACAAGTTAAAATCACTGCCGACGGAGTTTACCAAACTGTAAACAACCCACAAACAGGGCTTAATACACGAGTTTCAACCGCTGAAGGTAATATTAATAAGGTTCAAGGTGCTGTCGGTAGTATGAGCACTACTGTTACTCAAACTGCTGATGGTCTTACACGAGAAATCGCAGACCGAAAAACTGGTGACAGCAACACACTGCAAGCAGGTAAGGATTTTACAACAAGCCAGATTAAAAACTACGACAGCGGTGTGCAGTCTCAGATTACGCAAGCCTCGAATGCAATTATGGCGTCAGTGAGCGTGGTCAACTTATTGTCAAATACAACATTTGATAATAATGGCGCGGGGTGGACTAAACGTTCTAGTGGAGACGCTAACACAATATTCGTTGGCAAGACAGAGCTACCGAATACACCAAGTTATTTGCAGACATCTAGCAATTCTCAAGCTTGGACTGGTCTTGAACAAGTCATAAAAGCTATACCTGGAACCATCTATAATGTTTCTAGTTATTTAGTGTCAACAAAAAATTCGGGTATTGCACAGCTATATGTCAGATTTGAAGACGCTTCTAATAAAAATCTAACTAATTTTATGCAGGTAGGGGCAAGCACTGGAACGGATTGGATACAAGTTAACAAAGATTTTACGGCGCCAAGTAATACGGCGTATTTGAGATTTTCATTTCAAAATCAAATGGCAAATTCAGCGGTTGCAATGACTATGCCACAGATTACAGAAGGTGCCGGAGTAAAACTTTATTCGCCGGTCAAATACGCAATGGATAATCAAACAGTTCTGCAACTGTTCCAAGATAATTGGGCAATCGGTATAAAAGATAATGCTGGTAATTTAATTAACGGAATTAACGGCGACCCTTCAGGAATGACAATTGCCGCCAAGAAATTAACGGTATCAGCGGACACGACGTTCTTAGGAACCAACTGGCTGAATGGCGCTGTCATCAAGGACGCGTCAATATCAAACGCGCAGATTGCAGATGCTTCGATCACATCGGCGAAGATTGTTAACCTTGACGTCAATAAAATTTCAGGTGAAGTTGCAAACTTTATAAGAGCTTATTGGGACGGTCAGTATGGGTCAACTTCAATTACTTCGGAAGGTATGACGGTTAGTGCAGGTGTGACAACCACGGTGTTTGACGAAAACGGAATGCAGCTCAATAAATCAAACCGTTCGGTTGGTCGAATTGGTGTTAATGACCTATATCAGGATAATTCTAAGAAAGGGCTTTATTTTGGACTTGAATCAACCGGTGATTTCATGGCTTGGGGGGCGCAGAATTACGCAGGAAACCCATATGATACCAAGTTAAGTTGGTACAGAGCTGGTTCGGTTCCGTCTAATCTAATCGGAACAATTGAAGGGTTTAATTTCCAAGATAATGTTTTGTTCAATCGACCGGTGGAGATGAGAGCAGGAATAAAAGTTCAAGGAACGGACGACAGACTCGTTACAAGAACAACATCTTTAAATGGGCGCAACTCCCCATCGTTTGGCACAAGTTCAGCGGGATTTGCTTATGTAAGTGATGAAGTTTATTTGATTTCAAATGGTACGGCTTATAATTTGTCAAAAGTTATTAAAGCACTGTCTGGTATTAGTAATGCAGCCATTCCAACTGGGTTTGCAAGCGATGGAAAAGCTGTGGGTTGGTATAACGTTAATTTTAGATAAAATTTAGGAGAAGAAAATGGATCAACATCAACAAATTATCCAAACGTTGGGTTTGGAAGTGGCAACACGTGCAATTGAGAATGCCGAACTAAAGGCACAGGTGAATACGTTACAAGCAGAAGTGCAAAACTTGCATGCACAATTAGCAGAACCAATGGAGGGACAACAAGATGAAGACTAATGTACGAATTGCGTTTGACGCGGAACTTACTATTGAAAAGGTTAGTGATGATGGGAATAAGTACACAATCGTCTATGCAACGTTCAACGGTAACGT
Organism: Weissella confusa; assembly: GCA_001436895.1. Classification (GTDB taxonomy): domain Bacteria; phylum Bacillota; class Bacilli; order Lactobacillales; family Lactobacillaceae; genus Weissella; species Weissella confusa. The sequence goes on along the minus strand of JQAY01000004.1, from coordinate 97,801 downwards.
TAACTCCGATGGCGTGCCACAGATGAGCTACTACATTCCTATCGATTACATTGACGTGTACAAGAAAAATATTGCAGAATTCCGTAAGCAATGGTTGGCTTTCCAAAATGTTGTATTTGACAAAGCCGATGAAGTAACAGCTTCATTGGATTCAACTACAACAGAAGCATAACGGGGGTGAACTATGCAATTACCACATGACCTAGTCGGCTGGTTATCCGTCATTGGTTCGTTTCTAACGGGATTAGGATTTATCATCAAGTTCACGTTCGTACGCTCATTTGACAAACTTTCTAATGACATTAGGGATTTAACGGCTAAACTAGGACATCAAGATAATCGTCTTGACAAGCATGAGCTTCACCTCGTTAAGCACGATGAGCAAATTAAAACCTTATTTGAAAAGGAGCGATACCATGAATAACTTAATCGAGTTGCTAAAAGCGCTGTGGGAAATTGGAATCCTGCCAGCGCTTTTAATTTTGCTAATTGTTCATTTGCGAACGGTGGTTGACGGCGACGCTAAGATGCAAACCGTTTTAGATATTGCTGAAAAGGCTGTGAACTGGGCAGAAGATAACTTTGACGGCGGAGCCAAGCAAAAGGCCGAAGCGTTGAAATTTGTCTCTGATGAACTATTGAAGTTGGATAAGGCGCATCTATTCACAGCATGTGAAGTTGATACTGCGATCGAGTGGGCTGTTGGTAAGATGAAAGGAATGATTTAGCAGATGAATAAGTATATTAAGTGGGCTGTCGTAATGACGGCCTTTTTATTTGCCGGACTAACAGGTCAGTCAGCGTACGCAGCCAAGGGTGACCAGGGTGTTGATTGGTCAATCTACCAAGGTTCG
>JQAY01000004.1:0-96695 GCA_001436895.1 Weissella confusa | reverse complement strand
CCAATACGCAATTGCTCAGGGCAAGCGCGCTCACACGTATATGTGGTGGCAAGATATCACTGATTATGCGACAGCTGATAAGGTATTGGACTACTTCTTGCCGAAAATTCAAACGCCAAAGGGGTCGATTGTCGCACTTGACGTTGAGAGCGGTGGACAAAACACTGACGTAATCATGCACGCCTTGCAACGCATTAAGGACGCTGGTTACACGCCAATGGTTTATGGGTACAAGAACTACTTGCAAGCATCTACAGACTTGCAACGTATCGCCAATTCATACGAGATTTGGCTTGCTGAATATCCAAACTATGAAGTTACGCCAGAGCCTAATTACAACTATTTCCCATCGTTTGATAACGTTGGACTGTTTCAATTCACATCGACTTATGTTGCTGGTGGGTTGGACGGTAACGTTGATTTGAGCGGCGTTACTGATAATGGTTACAAGAACGGTAATCCTAGCAAGCCAAACACGGACACGCCAGCTGTGAATGCCGGTAAGGAAGCCGACAACACTCCGAAGTCAGATATTGCAGCGGGAATGACCGTAAAGGTTAACTTCAGCGCTACACACTATGCGACTGGTGAAACTATCCCAGATTTCATTAAGGGTGTGCCACACAAAGTACTAGAAGTTGATGGTGACCGCGTGTTGCTTGATGATATTTACTCATGGGTAAACAAAAAGAATGTCGAAATCTTAGACGCTGACACGCAAGATGACTCGGCAGAGTTTAACGGTGTATTCGTACTAGATAGCTGGAAATACGAGTTGGGTGGTGTGTACGTTCGAAACAATGACATGGCTATTCCAGTAGCAGATTATCACAACGATATGCCGGCTGTATCAGTAACGTTGACCGACCGTCATGGTAACCCATTGGCAGACCAAAACGGCCTTGGTAACAACGGAGTTCCGGAATACTTCACTTTGAATGGTAAGTACAAGGTACTACAACGTGTCGGATCATCAATTGAAGTAGAGATGAATGGCGAATCAGTTTGGTTGAAGGCTGCATTCGCTAACTAGTTTTAAATTGGACCAACTTGCGAAATTGAAACTGATGCGCAAGTTGGCCCATGTATAAAATAAGCCCGCTGGACTTGGATTAACTTCCTTGTCTGGCGGGATTTTTTTGTTTTGTATACAAAATATTTGTTTGAAAATTGAAAAAATGACGTTTTTTAATTTTTAAACAAGGCGTATATGTGATAATATTTAAAAAATAGATTTAAACAAGGAGGAGTATGTTATGTCAAAATATAAGTTGCTAAAGCAATTTGTTTATACCGTTGAAGATAAGTCATTACCTCACAAAGCGATTGCAGACAGAGAGTATAAGCAACGTATTAATGGGTATTCCACAATAGTTACTCAACTGAGACCAAAACTCATGGATGAAGACGGAGCATCAAGTAATGTTGATCCGATATTCTTTGTTGAAACGACAAAAATCAATGAGCTAATCTCAAAAATTTATAGAAATTCGAAATTGATAGTCAATTTAGGGCAAATACTACCGGGTGTAGCTAAAGATAGTTTCATCAACACATTATTAATAAATGAAATTCACTTTACTAATGAAATTGAAGGGGTGGTAACTGATCGTGAAGAAATTGGAACAATAGTAGGAAATAATAAAAAAATAAGCAGAAGTAAAAGGCTTTCTTCAACAGTAAATATGTATATCGATACTATAAGTCAAAAGTCAAAAAAAATCTTAGAACTCAAAGATTTTAGAGATATTTATGATGAATTGTTAGAAGGAGAAATTTTAGATCAATACAAGCCGGATGGTAAGTATTTCAGAAATGGATTCGTACGTATTGGTTCTGAGTCAGAAACAGTGCACGTACCTCCTACTAATGAGAAAGATATATTGGTTGCTTTAACTAATCTAATGGATTTTATGAATTCTCATGACATCGATCCGGTTTTAAAGTCATTGGTAACGCATTTTATGTTTGAAAATACACACCCTTTTTATGACGGTAATGGTAGAACGGGAAGATATTTACTCTCATCATATATTTCTTCAAAGGTAGATAAGTTTTCTGGATTATCAATTGCAACAGCAATAAGACAGCATAATAGTAAGTATTATCGTACTTTTAAACAAGCTGGTAATATGTTTAATAGAGCCGATTTAACGATTTTCTTAGAAGATATGTTGGATATTATCGTTTCTGGACAAGAAGATGTAATTCAGGACTTAATAGGTAAAAAAGAAAAATTAGATATAATAGACAGGAATCTAAATGAAAATTCTAGTTTTTCTAGTTTAGGTAAAACTATATTGTATATGATTGCTCAATCTCAATTGTTTAACATCGTTGACTCAACAGCAATTGAAGATCGCGAAATAGTGCATATCATAAATCAAGATAAAATTTCAGTTGCGAATATACAAAAAGAAATTAAAAAACTGACTAACGAAGATATTCTGATTCAAACTTCAAAAAGCCCCTCAAGACACATTATTAGTAAGGAATTGTGGCGTGAATTGCTAAACTAGCTATTAGAAAAAATAGCAAATAAATTAAGCCCGTCTGCACTAGGTACGATGTACTTAATCTGGACGGGCTTTTTATTGTGGTCACTTTGGTCACTCTTTGGTCACTCGCCAATAATTCGCGGGCATATATCGCACATATATAGCCAAAACAAGGTGTTTTATGCCCGATATTTGGGTGAGATTTGTCAGTTTAGGAGGTGTATATTATCGCTAAGTAATTTATTACTTAACTAAGATTTGAAATCAGTTTAATAGACTGTTAAAAGACAGCATTACGATTTAGGTCGTGATGCTGTCTTTTTTGTTGGTTCAATATTACGGTTATGTTAATCAATTTTTGTGCATAGTTCATTCACAATGTGTGAAATGTATCACAAGTCAAATAAAGTAAAATCGATTAACGTATGTGTCAGGTATGATGCTTGTATATTGTTTATCGTCCTATTCATATTTGGTAAGCATTTAGGCGGTTTGTCGAAAAACATAACACATGGTATAAATAACGGTGTTAGAAAGCGCTTTCAAAATTATTATCTATTGAAATGAATTATGTTTTAGGAGCAGTATTGATATGACACAGCAACTTACGCACGAAGAAGCCCGCCGCCAAGCTAAGGTGATTGTCGACCAAATGACGATCGATGAAAAGATTGGCCAAATTAAGTATGAAGCACCAGCCATTGACCGTTTGAATATTCCGGAATACAACTACTGGAATGAAGCGTTGCACGGTGTAGCGCGTGCTGGTGTGGCGACGGTTTTCCCACAAGCAATTGGACTTGCAGCAACGTTTGATGATCACTTGATTAATGAAATTGCCGATGTCATTGGAACAGAAGGACGTGCAAAGTATAACGAATTTACGAAGCATGAGGATCGTGACATCTACAAGGGATTGACGTTCTGGTCTCCTAACGTGAACATTTTCCGTGACCCACGTTGGGGTCGTGGTCACGAAACGTATGGTGAAGCTCCATTCTTGACGTCAAAGTTTGGTGTGGCATTCATCAAGGGGTTGCAAGGACAAGCAAAGTATTTGAAGTTGGCTGCGACGGCAAAGCACTTTGCTGTTCACTCAGGTCCGGAAGGTTTGCGTCACGGCTTTGATGCAGTCGTATCAGACAAGGACTTGTACGAGACGTACTTGCCAGCTTTCAAGGCAGCGGTTGAAGAGGCTGATGTTGAAAGCATCATGACGGCGTATAACGCAGTTGATGGCGTACCAGCTTCAGTTAGTGAAATGTTGTTGAAGGAAATTTTGCATGATAAGTGGTCATTTGAAGGTCACGTCGTCTCAGATTACATGGCGCCAGAAGATGTGCATGAGAACCACAAGTATACAAAGGATGCCGCTGAAACGATGGGATTGGCCATCAAGGCCGGCTTGAACTTGGTTGCTGGTCACATCGAGCAATCTTTGCATGAAGCGTTGGACCGTGGCTTGGTGACTGAAGAAGAAATTACCAATGCAGTTATTTCACTTTATGCAACGCGTGTCCGCCTAGGAATGTTTGCAACGGATAATGAGTACGATGCTATTCCATACGAAGCGAACGATACAAAGGCACACAATAACTTGTCAGAAATTGCGGCTGAGAAGTCATTTGTTTTGTTGAAGAATGATGGCGTTTTGCCACTTCACAAGGAAACGATGGAAGCGATTGCCGTTGTTGGGCCAAATGCGCACTCAGAAATCGCTTTGTTGGGTAACTACTTCGGTACACCATCACGTTCATATACCATCTTGGAGGGTATTCAAGAGCGTCTTGGTGATGATGTGCGAGTTCACTACAGCATTGGGTCAGGATTGTTCCAAGACCACGCTGCCGAGCCGTTGGCTAAGGCGGATGAACGTGAGTCAGAAGCGGTTATTGCAGCTGAACACTCAGATGTCGTTGTGGCAGTCTTGGGACTTGATTCAACGATTGAAGGCGAAGAAGGGGATGCTGGTAACTCACAGGGCGCTGGTGATAAGCCAAACTTGTCATTGCCAGGTCGTCAACGTCAATTGTTGGAGCGTTTGCTAGCTGTTGGTAAGCCAGTGGTTGTTCTGTTGGCTTCAGGATCATCATTGCAATTGGATGGTTTGGAGAACCACCCTAACTTGCGCGCCATTATGCAAATTTGGTACCCAGGTGCTCGTGGTGGTTTGGCTGTTGCGGATGTCTTGTTTGGTGCGGTAAGTCCATCAGGAAAGTTGCCTGTTACGTTCTACAAGAATGTAGATAATTTGCCAGCGTTTGAAGATTACAACATGGCAGGACGCACATACCGTTACATGACGGATGAGGCATTGTATCCATTTGGTTATGGTTTGACGTACTCATCAGTCGAATTGTCAGATTTGCAAGTGAAGTCATATGAAGATACGGCAACAGTGACGGCAACGATTCAAAATACGGGTAATTTTGACACAGATGAAGTTGTTCAAGTATACGTGAAGGATTTGGGATCAGAATTTGCGGTGCCAAATGCCCAATTGAAGGGCTTCAAGCGCGTCTATTTGGGTAAGGGTGCTAAGCAAACAATTACGTTTGATTTGCGTCCGCAAGACTTTGAAGTGTTTGATGCGCAAGGCCGTAACTTTATTGATAGCGACCGCTTTGAAATCTCAGTTGGTGTTAGCCAACCAGATTCACGATCAGTCGCGTTGACGGGTGTGCAACCGTTGCAAACTGAGTTGAGCCTGGCCGGTAGTCAGACGATGCATTAATTAATCATAAGTAAATTAGTTACCATTGATATCTAAAAATAGACTCTTGAATCATTTCTGATTCAAGAGTTTTTTGCGTTGGGGAATTGTGCAAAATTTAACATAGCGCGTACAACATTTGTTTTCGGAATGATAGTACTATAAGTGAAGATTATTTGAAGAAATAAAGAATTATATATATCACAAGGTGGCTCAATTATGGATACGATGTCAATAGATGGCCTTAAAGAGTTTGCTTCCTTTGATTTCAATGATTGGCGAGAAGGACAAGAACGTGAGAGCGTTCTTTGGACTATCTTGACTGATGAATTCAGAAGTGAAGTTGCTGCAAGGTATCATTTGCAAACATTGTTAGATGCAGACGTTTTTCACATAGGAACAAATCATCGTTTTAAAGATGGTGGGAATATTAGCACAATACACAATGCAAAGAATGGTGTTTTTGTGGATGAAGAACATCAACAGAGGTTTGAAAAAGAATATTCACGCAAAGATTATGAGGGTAGTGGAAAGCGAACTTTATCGGAGCAACGAAAGAAAATGTTCCAAGAACAGGTCGAGATTCGAGACGAATATACCGGTAAGATTTTGTCTAAAGACAAGTCAACGCACATAGACCATATAACTTCAGCAAAGCATATCCATGATAATGACGCTGCCCGTTTATATATGACGGATGATCAGCGCAATGATATGGCGACGAGTCCTGATAATATGGCGCCTATAAATGGTAGTCTGAACCAGTCTAAGGGTGAACAAAAATTAGATGATTGGCTGCAGAAAACCAAAAACGGGCAAACTAACGAAGAACGTTTTGGCGTAGACAAAGGAAAAGCTCTAAAAAAGCAAAAAAAGTCTGAAAAAGAAATTAATAAAACAGTCTTTGGTGCGCATATGAAAGAAATTGCTGAAGGCGCCGGAGCGCAAGGCTTTGTTGAAGCAAAGCGCCAGGCTGTGGGTGTGATAATTCTTGAGTTTCAAGAGTTATTTGTGGAAGATTTTCAGGTCTACATGCGACGCTTCGGGCAATACAAAACATTGGATGATAAGGTTGAGCATTTCAAACAACTTCTAAAGAGGGTAGGCGAAAAGCTTAAATACCGTCTGTCTCATATAAAAGAGTTTTTGTTAAAAATTTTTGGCAATTTTACGCAAGGAATGGCATCGGGTGTAATTGGTGCGTTGATTACTGCATTGATAAACTCGTTTATTACGACATTTAAGAATGTAGCCAAATTGATTCAAACGGGTGTGTCTAGCTTAATTGAAGGAATTAAAGTTCTTATCTATAATCCAGAAAACTTATCTACGGAAGATAAAATTAAATCATTTATCAAAATTTCATTGAGTGGTATTTCTGTAGCATTAGGTATCATGCTGGAAGAGGGAGTAAAGAACGGGCTTGAAGCTGCTGGTGTACCAGCAACAATAGCAGGATTTGTGGGTGCTGGTGTCGGATTGCTTTCAACTACGATGTTGACGGGAATTACAGTTTATTTTGTCGATCATTTTGATGAAGCAATGCAAGAAATGCAGGCGGTTGCAAACACCATTATGTTCGGGTTGGAGCATTCAGCAAAATCTATAAAGAAGGCATATGATGTTGCAATAACAAAAGTAGATGAGCTATACCAACAAATACTAGCTGACACAGTTGATTATTATGCAGAAATGAACGCTTTATCAGATTTAGCGTTTGATTTCAGTCTACCCTCAGTTGATCAATTCAAAAATTCAATTGATTATGCTGAAGCATCAGGTGTGGATAACAACAGGATTCTTAAAAACAAACAAGATATTGTAAATTTTTTCAATTCATAAGGAGAGATGATTTATGTTTAACAGCGATGTTAAGAAAGCGGCGATAGCTAATTTGCAAAAGAAAGCCGATGAAATGAATGCGGTTGTAAAGGACACAACGAAGCACTCTGAGGAATTATATACTGTTCGTGTTCGGTCACAAGAACAAATTCAACACAGTATTGATCTAATCAATCAATTGAAGAACACACCGATTGAGATTGATACCAAGATTGAAAAAATTAAGGTGTCTATGAAAAATTACACTCGAATCCTAGAGGCGGCTAAAGCAGATGCTGCAAATGTTGATATGAAAGCCGGTGGAGCCATGGCAGGAGGAGTTGCTATGGGTGTTGGCGTAGCCGCCTTGGGGCCTGCTGCAGCAATGGGAATTGCGACCACTTTTGGTGTAGCATCCACTGGAGCGGCGATTAGTGGTCTATCTGGTATTGCGGCAACAAACGCTGCGTTGGCATGGTTAGGTGGTGGTGCGCTAGCTGCTGGTGGAGCAGGCGTAGCCGGTGGAGAAGCCTTTTTGGCGCTTGCAGGACCAATTGGATGGGCAATTGGAGGAGCGGCTCTTGTTGGCGGTGGTTTGTTTATGAATGGAAAAAACAAGAAAATTGCTAGCGAAGCAAATCAGAAAGCTGCAGAAATCGTGGCACAAACAAAGACTCAAAAAGTCATTAACCAAGAGATTGCGGAAATGATTAATCTAACATCAAAGGATGTTGAGTACTTGAATGAAGCAAATGAGAAAGTGGAACTGATGGATAAAGACTTTAATAACCTAGATGATTCGTCAGTATATTTCTTGGGGGCATATGTGAACAATGTTTCGACAACTGTAGAACGTTTGAACGCCATTATTGGTGAACACGGTTATACCGTGTCCCAGAAGCGTGCCCTGAAGTTATAAAAATATATTTATAACCCTAAACACGCGAATCAGTATTGGTTCGCGTGTTTTTATATACAATACCGTCCGTTATAATCAGGAATTCCTATGGTAAAATTGTAATTAACAAAAACGAGAAAAACGGAGATGAGGGGTCATGGAAGAAACGCCATATTATAAGACAGAGACTGGCAACTTGGCCGACGAACTACAAGGTGATTTGCAAAAGAAGCAAGCCTTTTTGACCAAGTTTGAAGAGGCAATTATGGCTGGGGATGATCGTCAAATTTTTGAGATGATTGATGCACGTCGTTACAACATGACGGTGCATGATGCAGCTGGTGCGGATAACAACCGTGTGTTGGCTGCGCTTGTGGATGATTTGCGTCCCAAGATTAGCCACCATGTTGCCAAGAACTTGATTGCCTATTTGTCAGAGAAGTTCCCATTCTTCTTCTATGAAGAAACGGAAGTTGGGGTATTCCACTTGTTCTTTGGTGACTGGTGGGACCGTCGTGAATTTGGTGTGCTTGATCCGTTTTCAGTCACGTTCATTTTCAACAAGGCTGCCTTTGAATTGTTGAAGCAGTCAGTTGAATTGTCAAAGACTGAAGAAACCGTCCACGCAACTGAGCGTGCTGAAATCGAACGTCTTTTGACGGGTATGCGCGAAACGGTTGCTGGCCAACCTGATCGTGATAAGGAACGCGCTGAGCTGGAAGAGAAAAAGACTGAGCTCGAAAACAAGAAGGGCTTGTTCAAGCGAAATGGTGATGAGCTAGCTGAATTGCAAGTTAAGTTGGATGCATTGGATGCGACTGATAAGAAGGCTGCTGACTTGCCGATGTTAATCGCTAAGAACGAAGAACAATTGTTGGCGCTTGAAAAGGAAGAGTCAGTCTTGGCGTATGAGCAACACGCTATTGAAGAAACTTTCGGTGACTTTGAGACGTTTGCTGCAAAGGCAGAGTCACTATATGCTGACTATGTGAAGTCATTGGCTGGTACGGTAGAAACAACCAAGCCAACAGCTAAAAAGAGTAAAGGGAAGTAACATAACATGCTTAGGGAATTACATGACCGTGTAACGGGGTACACGGCACACTTGCAAGCGGACCTTGACCGTGTTCAAACAATGATTACTAACGTGCACGATTTGTCAGAATCAAACGAACCAGCCCAGGTGCATGGTTTGCTGTTGGCGTTGAACCAACGATTGCTTGATGATAAGTGGGTACAGGTACCACGTCAGTATGGTTTGGCTGACATTTACATGTTGGCGATGAATCGTTTTATGGAATTTGCCAAGTCAGATGCATACACAATTTTGATGTCTGAGGACAGTGAAGAATTGACACTGCGCGTGAAGGGACTGGAGACGCCGGTCACATTCCGATTTGTTTTGGGGACACAAGGTGGTGCTTATTTGGTTGAGCAACGTACTGGTGAACAAGTGGCATTTTGGCTACCTGAACAACGCCAATTGTTGTTTAATTCAGAAGCGTTGACTAACTTACTGGTTGTTGATTTGCGCGAAAAGGAAGCGTCAACGGCAATTCGCAAGATTGCAGCGATGCTCTTGGTATTTGGTCGCTACATGGAGCAAACGTTGGGTTATTCAGTTGATTACAACATTTTAGAAACAGCTGATAGCTATATTTACCAACTCATTCCGAGCTACGTGCCGGACCGCTTGTTGGATCGCTTGTTCGTTCACTCAGCGCACAGTGGTTATTACTTGAAGCGCACGGCGAACGGGGCTGCGATGGTTGTCAAAAACAACATCGAAGTTCGTATCTTGCAAATGCAAGGCATCTGGCACCTACAAGTCGTAGATGGTCATGATGCAGCGTCATGGTTGGATACGTTGGTTGAGTTTGATTTCTTAGCTAGCTGGTATTTGGAGATGCGTGACTACATTGAAGTTGCGTCAAATCCAAAGGTCTTTAAGCTTGAACATCAAGGCGTAAAGGCGCAACCGTTGGAAGCGACGGTTGCAATGGTTGAAGTTTTGCAGCCACAACAATAATTACGAAAAGCCGAACTCATCGTGGGTTCGGCTTTTTTCATGCGAACCCTTTTGCACTCACTTTTCGTCAGCGGTGTTATGATTGTTGTCGGAGAAAATGAAGTGGAGGTGACGAGATATGATGAATCGTGGCCGGATGAGTCCTTCTGAAATGAAGGCTTATCTAAAAGAATCAGATACAACATTGACTGAGATGCTTAAGTTCGTTTTTGGTAGCGTCTTAAAGCGTAAGTCATTGTTAGTGTTAAACATGGTGTTGCTGCTTATTATTGCGGGCTTGAATTTCATCGTGCCGCAATTTACGCAGCGCGTGATTGACCATGCGGTGGCACTGAAAAGTGTGTCTGCGTTGACTGTGCAAGTATCACTATTGTTGGTGACAACTTTGGCATTGGGTGTCGTGTCGTTTATTTCAACTTACTTGATGCAGGTGTTGTCACAACGTTCAATTACCGACTTACGTTTGCAGACGTACAACCGCATTTTGAAGCAAGATTATGATTATTTCCAAAGTGCTAAAACGGGTGATTTGATGGTGCGTTTGACCAGTGACATCAGTAGCCTACAGAACTTGATCAGTTCAGATAGCTTCGGCATTATTGGTAATATTTTTACGTTCGTGGCTGTTTTGACGTTCTTGTTTATTCAAGATTGGCAATTGGCTTTGCTGGTTAGCATCACGTTCCCAGTATTGTTTGTGACAATTCGTTTCTTCCGTGCACGCATTCGTGAAGCGTACACCAAGGTTCGTGCGACGAGTTCGCAAATTTCAAATCAACTGCAAGGGACAATTACTGAAATTGAGTTGATTAAGAGCTATACGACGGAAGATGAAGAGACGCGTCGCTTCAAGGATATTGTTGAAGAACAAAATACGTATCAACTCGAAGCAACCCGTTGGCAGGCAATTTTCCAACCTTTGGTCAACTTCATTAATACCATCGGAACGGCGATTGTTTTGGCGTTTGGTGGCTTGCTGGTCATCCAAGGACATTTAACAGTTGGTGAATTGGTGGCCTACTTGAGTTACTTGGCGTTGCTACAAGACCCAATCCGTTCATTTTCACGTTTGTTGAATATGCTGCAAACGGCTCAAGTGTCTTACGATCGTATCAAGGACATCATGGGTGCAGTTGAAACAATTAAGAATTCAGATGACCCACAGCCGTTCCCAAGTCCTTTACAAAAGGGGATTGAATTGGATAACGTGACGTTCAGTTATGATTTGGAGCGTGTGGCATCATTGAACGGGATTAATTTGATGATACCTGCTGGTAAGACGACGGCGTTGGTTGGTCGTTCAGGCGCTGGAAAGTCAACCTTGATTCGCTTGTTGACGCGTTTCTATGAGCGCACCGGTGGTGAGATTCGTCTTGATGATATGAAGATTGAAGATATCGATATTCGAAATTTGCGCCAACACATTTCAATCGTTAGTCAGGACGTCACAATTGTCGATGGCACGATTGCGGATAACATTCGCTATGGTTCTGGGGATGTTAGTGATGAGCGACTTTGGGATGCAGCTGAACGTGCAGCGGTGGCGGACTTTATTCGTGGCTTACCGGACGGGATGAACACGACTGTTGGTGAACGTGGTGTCAAGTTGTCTGGCGGACAAAAGCAACGTTTGTCAATTGCGCGTGCACTGGTAAAGGACGCTGAAATCGTGATTTTGGATGAAGCAACGGCGGCGTTGGATAACGAATCTGAAAAGATTATTCAACATGCCTTGGATAATTTGATGACCCACAAGACAACGATTGTGATTGCTCACCGTTTGAGTACGGTCCACAATGCTGATCAAATTGTTGTGTTGAATGATGGTCAAATTGTTGAGCGTGGAACCCATGATGAGTTGCTTGCGCAAGGTGGCACGTATAAGACGTTGTACGATGCCCAATTTGAATAGATTATGGTAGGAGAATGTTGCGACATTCTCTTTTTTGTAGGTATCGAAAAAGCCCGCCTATGCCAAGAGAGTGGCAAAAGCGAGCTAATATGCAGCGTTCGATTTGAAAGGTAAATGCTGGGTTACCAGCAAAAGTTGTGAGATTAATTGTGAGAAATCGATGCGATAAATCTGCATACTGATAGTATACTATGGACTTTGTTAAAAGTGTAACAAGATAAATTGTAACGTCCTTAAAATGTGGCCCGTGTATGGTACAAACGAGTGATATACTAGTAGAACAGAAGTGAGGTATAGACATGAGTTTTCCATCTGAAAAACAACTCCGCGACCGCTTTGCGCAAGCTGAAAATGCCATTTATTTTGCAACGGCCGATAAACGGTCACGCTATTATGGCTTTGGTATCGCAGAAGAATTAATTGGGGCATCATTCGAAGAAGTCGCAGACTGGGCGAAGCAACAACGCTATCCAGTCTTTGGTGGATTTGCATTCGATGACCAAAATGTACCGGATAGCCAACTAATGAATGGTTATTTTGTTTTGCCAGCGGTGTTGTATGACATCACTGATCAATACTTGTGGGGACGCGAGACCAATCCATTTGGTGCGCCATATCGCCAAGAACCAGTTGCAATTGTAGCAACAACAGACGAAACAGATTGGCCAGACCGTGTGAACAACGCCATCCAAGACATGACGGAAAATGACGCTCACCAGAAAGTTGTCCTTGGTCGTCAACGACAAGTCACGATTTCTGGTCAATTGAATTTGGCCAAGTTGTTGGCAGATTTAGCTGATCAACAACCTAATAGTTATCACATGGTCATCAAGCGTGGCGATGAGGTGTTTATTTCAGCAACCCCTGAATGTTTGGCTAAAGTGAACCGTGGCCAATTTGAGACGGCCGGTGTCGCTGGGACGATTCGTCGTGGTGAGACTGAAACAGAAGATGGGCAATTAGCAGATGAATTGTTGCATGATGCTAAGAATCTGCAAGAACACGCCTATGTTGTTGAAACAATTGTTGACCGACTAGGTGACGTGGCTGACTTAACTTTGCCAGATGGCCCACAAATTATGAAGAACCCGCAAGTACAACATTTGTACACGCCAATCGCCGGTAAACTACGTGGTGAAAACACCGTTTTGGCGTTGGCTGAACGTTTGCACCCAACACCGGCACTTGGTGGCAAGCCGGTTGACTGGGCAATGGCGACGATTGCGCAAATTGAACGCCAACCACGAGGGCTATTTGCTGGTCCAATCGGCGTTGTGAAGCCTGATGGCGATGGCGAAATGATTGTCGGCATTCGTTCAATGTGGGCGACTGGTACGCAGGCAAACTTGTTTGCTGGTGCTGGTATTTTGGCCGACTCAAATGCGGACTCTGAATATGCAGAGACAGGGTTGAAGATGCAACCTATGATGAATTTATTAGAAGGACAAGCAAAATGAACGAGATTTTGACGCGAAACATTAAACATTTATTGACCAGCTTGGTTGCCCAAGGTGTGCATGACTTCGTGGTATCGCCAGGTTCACGCACAACGCCATTCGCTTTGTTACTAGCTGAAATGCAAGCTGTTCGTGATGATGTACGTGTGACGGTAGATGTTGATGAACGCTCAGCAGCTTTCTTTGCGCTAGGTATGGCAAAGGCAACGCACCAACCGGCGGCTTTGTTGGCAACGTCAGGAACAGCGACGGCCAATTACTTGCCAGCCATAATGGAAGCACACATTTCGCACGTGCCATTGATTGCGTTGACAACTGATCGACCAGAAGAACTACAAGAAATTGGGGCACCACAAACGGTTAACCAAGCGAACATGTACGGTGACAACACCAAGGCATTTAGTGCGTTGCAGATGCAAGATGACCACGCTGATGTGACGGCGTATATTGATTATCACGTGCAACAACTTGTTGTGACGGCGACAACTGCACCAGCAGGTCCGGTCCAAATTAACCTGCCATTGCGCAAGCCATTGATGCCTGACTTAGGTGAAGCATGGCCAATGATAACGCAACAAACGATTACCGTGGGAACGATGCGTGCTGACGAAACAACTGTCGCAATGGTTGCGAACAAGCTTCGTGATGAAAAGACGCTAATTTTGGTTGGACCTGATGAGACGGGGTGGATAGCCGAAAAGTTTGTTGCGCTGGCTGAACACTTCCAAGCGCCAATGTTAGCGGATGTCTTGAGTAACGTGCGCTCAAGTGACGCAGCCATTAATGGTATCGATGCGTTGCTTGAAGCGGGTGCGCTTGATGATGCACTCGTACCTGATGTCGTAGTGCGCTTTGGTGGTACACCGGTTTCTGCCCGGGTTGTCGCTTGGCTACGTGACAAGCAAGTGCAAGTCATTCAAGTCGGTATTAACCATGCTGGTCACGACCACTCACGTCAAACAACCACAACCTTGGCTGTTGATGAGATGGCGCTGATTGATGAGCTGTTGGCAACTGCTGGCCGTGCCGAAAATGATTATCGATCACAATGGCAAACGGTTAAGCAAACTCTTGCACAAGCGATTGCAACGACGGAAATGTCTGAAGTTGCCTTGCCTAGCGTGTTGGCAGCAGTACCGGCTGATAGCCAAGTGTTTATTGCCAACTCAATGCCAATCCGTGACATGGACAATTACTTTATGCCAGCCACAAAGGTGCATGTGATGGCAAACCGTGGCGCAAATGGGATTGATGGGACAGTTTCATCAGCCTTTGGGATGGCGATGACTGGCAAGCCAACGACATTCTTGACGGGTGATTTGACGCTCTTCCACGATATGAATGGTTTAATGATGGCGCATCAAGCCAACTTGGACATGACGATTGTGGTTGTGAACAACAATGGTGGTGGGATTTTCTCATTCCTACCACAAGCAGCTGCGAAGGATTACTTTGAACCAATGTTCGGGACGCCGTTGGCCTTGTCGGTTGAGAAGATTGCAGCCCTTTATGATGCAGAGTATCATTTGGCGACGTCACAAGATGATTTGCGTGAGTTGATTGCGCAACCTGCAACGACACTTCGTTTGATTGAGGTGCAAAGTACGCGTGCGCAAAACGTTGCTGAACACGATGCATTGTTGGCCAAGATTCGTGAGGCTTTCAATGGATAAGCTAGTGCTGGTAAACGAGTATCCGTATCATGTACGAATTGAAGGTGCTGGCGAACCAACGTGGCTATTTTTCCACGGCTTTATGGGAAGTTTAGCTGACTACGAACAGGTTAAGCCGGCTGGTACGCGGATTTACCTGGACTTACTAGGGTTCGGCGGTCAAACGCCAGCTGTGGCGCGCGAACGATTTGACGCCACTAACCAAGCACTTGATATCGTCGCAATCCTTGATACGTTGGGAATCGACAAGGTTAATTTGGTGGGTTATTCAATGGGGGCGCGTTTGGCGTTGGCCTTTGCCCACCAATTTCCTGAACGCCTCCAGCGTTTGTTCTTAGAGAGCGGGACAGCAGGAATCGCTGATCAAGCAGCGCGTGAAGCGCGGGTGGCGAGCGATGAACAGAAGGCCAATCGAATTGAGCAAGAGGGCATGGCTGCCTTTGTTGCCGATTGGGAAAAGTTGCCACTGTTTGCGAGCCAACAAAATGCTTCCGCTGAACAACAAGCATTTATGCACGAACAACGCGTCAACCAAACTGCGGTGAATGTCGCAAATTCATTGCGTGGTTTTGGTACTGGGGCCATGCCAAACTATTGGCCTGAACTAACAAACCTTCAATTTCCGGTGGTTCTTATCACTGGTGCTGATGACGCAAAGTTTACGGCGATTAATGACAGCATGGCTGAAATGTTGCCCAATGCAGTACGTGTTGCCGTATCGGGCGCTGGACACAATGTGCACTTTGAAAAGCCGGTCGAAGTCACAGACATCCTGATGGGGTATGCTAACGATGCGGATTGAACAAATCGAACTACGCCCGTTGATGTTGCGATTGAAGCAACCATTTAAAACGGCGCATGATGTGACATATGACCGCCCACTAACGTTGGTTGCTATGACGGTTGATGGCGTGATTGGGTATGGGGATGTGCAATCTTTCATTGATCACAGTTACGCGTCAGAATCACACGCGGAGTCAATTACTGAAATTGAACGATTGGCACCGATGCTACTGGGTGAGGACTTTGCGACACCCGCTGACATAGCCAACTGGTTAGCTGAACAGTCAACTTTGTCATTCGCTAAAGCTGGTCTTGAAATGGCCTTTTATGATGCTTATGGCAAGGCGACGCACCAATCGTTGCAACAATTGATTGACGGTACGGCATCGCAGATTGCGGTGGGGATTGCGATCGGCATTGCTGACTCACCGACGGCGTTGCTGTCGTCAATTAGTGATGCCGTTTCACAAGGCTACCGCCGGATTAAGTTGAAAATCAATCAGCAAACTGACCTGGATATGCTAAAGACGGTTATCAGCCAATTCCCGCATCAGCAGTTTTCAGTTGATGCGAATGCGTCATGGCAACCGGCTGACTTTGCACGGTTACAACAACTTGAGACTGCTGGCATTTTCATGATTGAACAACCGTTTGCAATCGATGACTGGCAGGCACACCAACAAGCCCAAGCGCGTTTACAAATGCACATCAGCCTGGATGAATCACTAAATGAATTAGCTGATGTGAAACGCGCATTGGCTGATCAAACGGCAGATGCCTTTACGATTAAGCAAGCCAAAATTGGTGGGATTACGGCTGCAAAAACAGCCATCGAGCTGGCGCTAGCGGCTGGCAAATTGCCTTGGCTTGGTGGCATGCTAAGTTCTGGCCTGGGTCGCGCTGTTGATGCGGCGCTAGCAAGTATACTGGGCGCAAATAGTATTCCAAGTGATAATTCGCAAGCGGACCGTTACTTTGAACGGGATATTATTTTGGATGCGCCGGTATTACATGCTGGACTGTTGCCAGTGCCAACAGAACCTGGCATCGGTGTTGCACTTGATTGGGAGGCAATTCACGCCTTACAAACAGCGCCAATCATCATTTTTAAAGCCTAAGAACAAACAGTTGCTCGTGAATGAGTGGCTGTTTTTTGATTTAACCGAAAAGACAACACTTATCAGCCGTGACAGGTGGGATTTGCTATAATGGAAGCATTAAGAAAACGAGGAAAATAATCATGAACACACGAATCGAAAATGTCCGTCGCTTGTTCGAACCATTGGGAATTGATGGTTTGATCATCGCGAACGGCACAAACATGCGTTACTTGACTGGCTTCGAAGGCGGAACTGGGGATGGCTTGGTTTTGATTGGTCGCGAAAACGCCGCTTTGATTACCGATGCCCGTTACGAAGAAGAATACCGCGAACGCCTAGATGAGGGTGTTCAATTGTTGGTTACCCGTGACTACTGGGGTGTTGCGATGGCAGCAGCCAAGCGATTTAAGATTGAAAACTTGGGCTTTGAAGACACGTTGCCGTTCCGTGACTTCGATTACTTGGATGAAAACTTTGTTGGCGTAGATATTGCACCAGTACCAGCGTTGCTTGAAGCCATTCGTGAAGTGAAGGATACTGACGAATTGGCTAAGTTGCGCCGTTCAGCTGAAGTGGCTGTTGAGGCTTTCAACGAGATGATTCCACAATTGCACATTGGCATGACGGAACGTCAAGTTGCCAACTTGCTTGATCGCATCATCAAGGAAAAGGGTGCTGATAAGCCATCATTCGATACGATTGTCGCATCTGGTTACCGTGGTGCTTTGCCTCACGGAACGTACTCAGATAAGGCAATTGAAGCGGGTGATTTGGTAACAATCGACTTCGGCTACTTTGTGGATGGTTACACGTCAGACATCACGCGTACGTTGGCGTTTGGTGAATTGGATGATGAGTCAAAGACGATTTACGATGTTGTGCTTAAGGCGCAACGTGCCACAATTGACGCTGTAAAGCCAGGTGTTGCGGATGCCGACCTGGATAAGGTTGCTCGCGACATTATCACTGAAGCTGGTTACGGTAAGGAATACAATCACTCAACTGGTCACGGAATTGGTTTGGATATTCACGAAGGACCTGTTTTGTCAGCAAGTTCACCTGCCGAAGACATCGTTCGTGAAGGTATGTTGTTGACGATTGAGCCTGGTATTTACGTTGCTGGTAAGGGTGGAGTACGTATCGAAGATGATGTGATTGTCACGGCTGACGGTTTTGAGAACTTGACGGCGGGTATTCCAACAGACTTGATTGTGATTGATAAGTAATATGGCATTAGAATACGTTGTTTATTATCGCGGAAATTTAGCAGCTGGGTTCGATTACATTTATGCTAAGCAGACTGACCAACATGCCTTTTATTTGCGCGTGCCAGCTGAAATGAAAACGTTCGCTGATATTACAGACGCAACGTTTGATTTTTCACGCACAAATGCGGATGAGGTGCAGGCTGACGATAAGCGTCGCCCGTTTGCATCAATGTGGCAAGATGTTTCATTCCAGTGGCCGAATATTGAACGTCGACTAATGGAAATTTTGCCAACTTGGCAACCGGAATATCGTGGGGTTGTGACTGACAAGACTGATGAGTGGGGTGTTCGGATTAAGTTTGCTGATCAACCAGATGAGTTGCGTTTTGTTGGGTATAATGATTTTCCGGCGGATTTTGAATTATTTGAGAAGTGGATTAAGAGTTACGAAGGCGGTCGACTCCGCTAATTGAGAGGCGAGAGAAATGGAATTTTTTACTTCAGATACGCATTTCTTCCATGAGGAACTATTGCAAAGCAACAATTTTGCACCACGTCCATTCGACTTTTTGGCCGATGAACACCCTGCAATGATTAAGGCCTGGAATGACCGCGTTGGGGAAACTGACACCGTGTACCACTTGGGTGATATTGCGATGGTTAATCATGTACGCCCAGCACGTAAGGGTCACGAAATGATTGCCGAAATTTTGGAACAATTGAACGGACACATTGTGATTATTAAGGGAAACCACGATTCACGCGCGTTGTTCAAGTACTTGGCGGCCCACAACCCGGTGTTGTCTGATGGCAAGCCTAAGTATGAGTTTGAGGATGTTGGTCGCATTATTAAGGCGAACCACCACCAATTCTTCTTGACGCACTATCCAATGTTGTTCGGTCAAACGCCAAGTAGTATTAACTTGCACGGACACATTCACCACACGATGGTGGCAATTCCAGAAAACATTAACGTTGGGGTTGATAGTACGGACTTGGATTACTTAATGGCAGATGAGCGGCCGGTCTGGAGTACGCCACTCAATTTCAATGAGATTGAGACCATCATTCAACGTAAGCACGATGATTTTGCAAAGCGGAGGTAAAACGTATGCAGGATAACATTTCAATTTTGCATACGAACGACATCCACTCGCATCTGGAGCACTGGCCACAAATTCGCCGTTATTTACAGACACAAAAGCGTCATTTAATTCGTGAAGGACGCAGTGTGTTGACCTTTGATATCGGGGATGCATTGGACCGCCAACACCCATTGACGGAAGCGACAATGGGGCAAGCCAATGTCGCCTTATTAAATGAGATTGGTTACGATGCGGTCACAATTGGAAATAACGAAGGACTAGGCTTGGCTCATGATGATATGAATCATCTCTATGACCATGCTAATTTTTCGGTTGTATTAGGTAACGTGACGGACATGCAAACGGGTGAAGTGCCTGATTGGGCGGTGACACATAAAATTATCACCACGCCAAAGGGAACGCGTGTTGGCGTGCTTGGTTTGACAGCACCGTTCATTTTGACATTACCTTTGTTGGGCTGGATGCCTGAAAAGGTCACTGACGCCCTTGATCGACAGATACCAGAATTAACTGACCAAGTTGATTTTATTGTGTTGTTATCACATTTGGGTTTGCCAACGGATCGTTACTTAGCAACGCATTATCCTGAGCTGAACGTGATTATCGGCGCTCACACGCACCACTTGTTGGTGAATGGTGAACGTCACGGCGACACAATGCTGGCTGCCGCAGGACGCTATGGTGATCATATTGGTCGCATCGATTTAACGGTTGAGGATGGCCATCTATCGGCTGTCGAAGCGACGACGGTTGTGACGGACGAGTTGCCGACGTTGCCGGAAGACCGCGTTGAAATCGCGGGTTATCAAACGAGTGGTGAACAGCAACTGGCCAAGCGCGTGGTTGCTGAATTGCCAACAGCTTACACCAACGGATTGCAAGGCGAGCACCGCCTCATTGACCTTGGTCTTGAAGCGTTGAAGGCACGCACACACACGGATGTTGCGATGCTCTCAACGGGTTTGTTTTTGACGGATTTGCCAGCTGGTATTGTAACGGCCAATGATTTACATGCCTTGCTACCACACGCGGTTCACCCCATGCGTTCAACATTGAAGGGCCATGATTTATGGCGCTTGGCTCATGAAATCGAGAAGAATCGTAACTTCCTCCGCCCTAACCGGTTACGCGGTATGGGCTTCCGTGGTGATACCTGGGGTGAAGTGGTTTGGTCTGGCCTCCGCATCGATGCGAATGGGGATGTGTTTATTCATGACCAACCGATTGATTTAGACGCGACATATACAATTGGTTCACTGGATCATTACTTGTTTATTCCGTACTTCCCAACTTTGGAAATCGCGGGACAGAACGTGATGTCATATGATACAGTAATTCGAGAGGACTTTGCGGCATATCTTGCCGAAACGTTTTTACCAAATAAAGAAGAAAATTAATTAGGAAGGAGGCAAAACATGGATCGCGAACGCATGAAAGAACTTGCTGAAGAGCAATTTATAAAGCGACAAGAAGCCACGACCATTACGGCAGGTGACGATAATATCATTTTCATTAATGAGCGTAGTTACCGTTTGGTTGAAGATTATCGTGAAGCTTACAATCAGCAAAAAATGGCGGCACGATTTAGCGACTTCCTAGAAAAGTATGATTTTCTGGTTGGTGACATTGCGGCTGATCAGCTTCGTTTACGTGGCTTTTACAAGGACGGCACAGCTGGTATTGCACGAAGCAATCAAATCTCTGCACTACAAGACTACTTATATGAAGAAGTAAACTTTGGTGCACCGTACTTTGTGCTTGAAAATCTTGAGCCACATGATGTACCTGAAGCTGAGGAAGAGCCAAACACGGCACACCGTAAGCGTCGTCGTCAACGTCGTTCAACTGGCAACAGTAACGGCAACGGCACCACGGCTGGTGGACACCACAAGCCAAAGCCAAAGACGGCAGCAATTGCTGAGACAACTAAGCCAGCACCAGGTAACGGGAAAGCTAAGCATGTAAAGGAACGCGCAAACACGGTTGAAACGAAGGGACGTAAGAAGCGTCGTCGTTTCCAAATCCGTGAGCGCCAAACAACGACTGAAAAGGGATAAGGAAATTAATTGATGACATACGCAGGATATTTTATTGACTTAGATGGCACTATTTACCAAGGAACCAAGCAGTTCCCGGCTGGTAAGCGTTTCATCGAGCGCCTTGCTGCGTCTGATTCGCAATATTTGTTTGTCACGAATAACTCAACGAAGACACCAGCCGAAGTTGCCGAGAATCTAACTAAGAATCACGACATTCCAACGACGGCTGACCAAGTTTACACAAGCGCAATGGCAACCGCTGATTATTTGGCGACTTTGCCAAACGTTAAGCGTGTGTTGATGATTGGTGAAATTGGTTTGCGTACAGCGTTGGAAGCAAAGGGGTTTGAGCTTGTTAGTGAGGCCCCAGCTGATGCTGTTGCAATTGGTTTGGACCGCGAAATCAACTATGAAAAGTTGGTACAAGCAACGTTGGCCATTCAAAATGGCGCCGCATTTGTTGCGACGAACGTTGATACGAACTTGCCTAACGAGCGTGGTATGCTGCCAGGTGCCGGCACACTTGTCGCTGCTTTGCGTACCGCCGTTCAAAAGGATCCAGTCGTTGTTGGTAAGCCAGAGACCATTATTATGAACGGTGCTTTGGAACTAACAGGCTTGACGGCTGACCAAGTTGTCATGGTTGGTGACAATTACAACACGGATATCCGTGCCGGTTTGAATGCTGGCATTGATACGTTGTTGGTTTACACCGGTGTTTCTACGAAGGAGCAAGTTGCCCAAGAAGCACAACAACCAACCCATGAAGTTGATTCATTGGACGATTGGGAAATTTAATCTGATTTAAAAAGCGAGCATAATTGCTCGCTTTTTTTGTGCATTTTGACTGTTCCTTAAATTAAAATTAAAACTTTCTAATTTTTGAAATGCCCAAACGCGGGCGTTTACGGCATTTGTGATGTTAGGTTTATTAACATTAGAGGAAGATGGCATTGACACTTCTTTTTTCTTAGTTTATATTAATCCACATACTAAAAGTGCAAGAAACAGGGGAATACGGGATATGAACAAATTGGTAAAGACATCAGTGCTGTTGTCGACTGCAGTGATTTTGGGATCAGCAGTTGCGCCATTGGCAGCAAACGCAGCAACGTATAAGACGATTAACTGGCAGGAAACATCTGACTTGGGAACGATGGATCCATCAAAGGTAACGGCTTCTGTCGACTTCGATGCTTTGCAAGCTACCGGCGAAGGATTGTACCGTTATAGTCAAGATTCAAAGCCTGAATTGGCTTTGGCTGAATCAGTGCAAAAGTCAGATGATGGTTTGACGTATACGTTTAAGCTGCGTCCAGACTTGAAGTGGGCGAATGGTGAACCAATCACCGCCCAAGACTTCGTATATGGTTGGCAACGTACGAATGATCCTAAGACAGCATCACAATATGCATACTTGTTCTCAGGTATTAAGGGTGCCGATGATATCCAATCAGGTAAGGACAAGGACTTGAATGACCTGGGTGTAAAGGCTGTTGATGATACAACATTGGAAGTGACGTTGGATAAGCCAATGCCACAACTTGAATCAATTTTGACGATGGCGCCATTCTATCCACAAAACCAAAAGTTTGTGGAGAAGGTTGGAAGCAAGTACGGAACTGCTTCAAAGTACACGTTGGCATCTGGACCATACGTTCAAAAGGGATGGACTGGCTCAAACAACAAGTACTCATTGGTAAAGAATGACAATTATTGGGATGCTAAGACTGTTAAGACACCAAAGGTAAGTATCCAAACGATTAAGGATCAAAACACGGGTTATAACTTGTACAAGTCTGGTAAGATTGACTTTACCAATTTGTCACCTGACCAAGTACGTGCCTCAAAGAAGAACAAGGCGTACAAGGTTATCCCACAAGCAACAACGTTCTATCTTGAGTTGAACGAGAAGAAGGTTGCCGCTTTGAAGAATGTCAAGATTCGTCAAGCCTTGTCATACGCCATCGATCGTAAGACGATGTCAGACAAGATTTTGACAGGAACGGCAACGCCAGCAACAACGTTGACGCCAGCTAACTTGGCCAAGGATCCAAATACTGGCAAGGACTTCGCAAAGTCAGCTGCCGTAAAGGGTGCTATTTCATACGATAAGGCTAAGGCAAAGAAGTTGTTTGCTGAAGGATTGAAGGAAGAGGGCAAGAAGAAGTTGAACTTGCAAGTCTTGACCGATGACACAGACGGCGCAAAGCGTACAGCACAATTCTTGCAATCACAATTACAAAACTTGTCAGGTTTGAAGGTTTCAATCAAGACGGTGCCATTCAAGCAACGTTTGGCATTGTCAGAGGACAAGAACTTTGACGTGGTTATCTCAGCATGGGGAGCTGATTACGCAGAACCTTCAACATTCTTGGATCTGTTCACATCAGAATCAACGTTTAACAACGGAAGCTGGTCAAACGCGGATTACGATAACGCTGTGAAGGCAGCTTCAACGACTGATGTAACTGACGAAAACAAGCGTTACGACGATTACAAGACTGCTGAACAAGCGATTGAAAAGGATGCCGGCGTGGTGCCTTTGTACTACCGTTCATTGGCAACGTTGTCACGTCCTTCAGTTAAGAAGGTTGTCACGAACCCAGTTGGCGCACAATTCGACTGGAAGTGGGCATACAAGAAGTAAATAGTAACAAAACATCAAAGGGTAATGGCACAGTGAGGCTATTACCCTTTTTGTTATTTGGTGCCGAATACACACCACTAAAAATTCTTTTTGAACAAATTGTGAAATCGCTTGCACGCAAAACTGCAACCGCTTACAATAAACTTTGTTAATTAATGAGCAATAAAGTATCTTTTAGGAGTATTGATATGTCAGAAAAGTTGGTTATGGCCTTGGTTGGCTTCGGTAACAGTGCAAACCGTTACCACTTGCCTTATTTGTTGGAAAATGAAAACGTTCAAATTAAGACGATTTACACGCCGTCTTTGAACAAGCGACCTGAAGATCAAGCTGCTTTGGAAGCACGTGGAATTGTCTTCACGGATGATTTGGATCAAGTGGTTAATGATTCAGAAATCCAATTTGTCTCTGTTATCACACCAGCCCATTCACACTTTGAATTGGCAAAGCGTTTGTTGGAAGCCGGTAAGAACGTGATGGTTGAAAAGCCATTTGTGACATCAGTTGCCGAGGGTAAGGAACTGATTGCATTGGCTAACGAAAAGGGATTGTTGATTACGCCATTCCAAAACCGCCGTTTCGATGGTGAGTTCATGGAGTTGCAATACATCTTGGACCACGGTTTCATTGGTGAGCCAATCGAGTTCGAGTCACACTTCGACTACTTCCGTCCAGGGGCTGCTTCAAACCCAGGTACGCAAATTGATGGTGCCTTCTACGGTTACGGTGTCCACCCATTGGACCAAATCATCAAGTTGTGGGGTAAGCCAGAAGCGGTTGCGTACGACATTAAGTCAGTGACGAACCCTGAAGGTGTTGACGATAACTTTGAAGTTAACATGTACTACGGCAAGTTGCGTGCGAAGTTGAAGACAAGCTTCTTGGTTGCTGACCAATATCCTAAGTACATCTTGCACGGTACGAATGGTTCATTCATTAAGTACGGTATGGATGCCCAAGAAAACGATATTTTGGCTGGTATCTCACCATCAGAGCCTAACTTTGGTGCTGACAACCCAGACAATTACGGAGTGATTAAGTACATCAACGCTTACGGTGATCCGGTTGAGCACAAGATGGAGACGCCACGTGGTAACTACGGTTTGATGTACCAAAACTGTGTGGATGTAATTTTGCACGGTGCTGAGAAGGAAGTTACTGACGAGCAAATCTTGACGCAATTGGAAATCTTGGACGCTGGCTTCAAGGAGCAAGGTCCACACATCCAACACTTTGCCTAACACGAGGACGACATAATGATTAAGATGATTTTGGACTGTGACCCAGGTCACGAAGATTTCTTCGGCTTGATGTTGGCTTTGGCGAACACGGACAAGGTGGAAATCAAGGCGGTTTCAACAACCGTTGCTTATCAAACAGTTGAAAACGTACAAAAGAATGCCATGAAGGCGTTGACACTTTTGGGACGCACGGATATTCCAGTGGCCCACGGTGCAGCGAAGCCTTTGATTGAGCCATTCGGTCTTGCTGATAACTGGCGTGAGTTTACAGGCTTGGACGGGACAGAATTCCCAGAGCCTGGCTTCGAGCCCTCAGAACTAGCCGGTATCGACTTGATGGCTAAGACGTTGCGTGAAGCTGACGAACCAATGGTCATTGGTATCAGTGGTCCCGTGACGAACGTGGCTTTGTTGTTGGCGGCACACCCAGAATTGCACAGCAAGATTGAAAAGATTGTGTTGATGGGTGGGGCAATTAACACGGGTAACCGTTACCCAGGTGTTGAATACAACTTCTCAATCGATCCCGACGCGGCCAAGATTATCGTGAACAGCGGTGTGCCAGTGGTAATGATTACACGTGACTTGACTGAGCAAGGTGTGATTTCATCTGAGACAGTTGCGAAGATGCGTGCAATCGAAAACCCAGTGGCTCAAGCTGCGGCTGATTTGATGGAAAACTATGGTGACTTCAGCAACCCAGATGTACCGGTTGTTTTGAATGACCCTGAAGTGATTGCGTACTTGATTGACCCATCAATGTTTGCTGGTAAGGCATACTACGTTGATGTGGAAACACAAGGTCAATTGACGCGTGGTCGTTTGGTAGTTGACCAACACGATATGACTGGCAAGCCAGCCAACGCTGAATTGATGACAACGCTTGATAACGACAAGTTTGTTGCCTTGATTTTGGACTCTTTGGCTAAGTATTAATCAATAATAGAGCGGGTGTTGACAGTTAACACCTTGTCTAGAACATAGTCCCCCATTACCGTATAATCTGCGGTGTGGGGGACTTTTTACTATGGGGAAGTATGTGTTCGAAGAGATTTATGAAGAGCTGCAAATGCATATCCGCAACGGGACGTATCAAAGTGGCATGCCGTTGCCGAGCGAATCAGAGTTGGGGACTCACTATGAATGTGGGCGTGAGACGATTCGACGGTCATTACGATTATTAGAAAAGGATGGCTTGATTATCCGGAAAAAGGGCAAGGTGGCACATGTTGCCGAACGACAAGTTTTTGCTGTGCCAGTTTGCGAATTAAAGCAACTATCAGAATGGCAAATGACTCATAATGCGGCGCTGACGTCTAAATTGTGTTTGGTTGAAGAGGGACAGATACCAGTGGACTTAATGCACATTCTAAAACTAGACCGGGCGAGCTTGCCGACGATTCACATTGGGGTATTAAAGCTATTGAACAATCGACCGATGGCCTTAGAAGAACATTTTGTAATGCCGAAATATGCACCGAAGCTAAGTGATTTGGTGGATGCGACATCAATTGAACGCTTTTATTGTCGCTTTGGCATTCAAACCAGTCATGCGGTTCGACATATTGTCTTAGGCGTGGCGACCGCAGCGCAGGCTGAAGTGTTAAAAATTGCGCCAGGGTCTGCGGTGTTTATTCAACAAGCAGTGTTGTTTGATCGATGCTCGGCAATTATTCAAGTTCAGAAAACCATTTATGTGGGGGATGCGTGCCGTTTTGTTGAGGTAGCTAAGCCATGAAAACAATCCGGTTTAAAATGACGCCAACTGAAATTAAAGCTGGCCGTCAAAAAGTGTTTTCGTGGCAAACACAATCGTTACAGGCAACCTATCTAGCGGTGACTGAATGGTTGTGCCATGAAGCGGAGATTGAACAAGTCATTATCGTCAATGAAGGTTTGAAGGAACAGAATCGCGTTATTTGGCGACTTGTCACTGAAGTATGGCCTCATGCCTGGATTGTACGACTGAACTTATCGGTGGCAATCGCTGGCCAATCACAAAAGGATTTACTAGAAGACGCGGTTTGGACGCGACGTACAGGTAATGCGATTTCCATTGCTGACGGGCCTGACTTGGCGTGTGGTTGGACATTGTTGGTTGGTCAGGAGCGCCTCTTGATTAAGCCGGCGTCAGGTGAAATCTGGCTGGCAGTCGAGGATATGCGATGGGGCTGTCATTTAACGAGTTATGAACATCAGTTAACCAATGGTGACTGGTTGTCGGTTATCATGTGCGTCTTGCGTGAATTTGAGACTGGCCGTCCAATCGCTCGTCGTTTAACCATCACCGGCACAGCTACTATGCAATTATGTGTGCCGGCGACTGATGTTGATTACATCGAGACGAATGGGTTGGTGCAGGTGACTAATGAACAGGGGCTGATTACGCATAAACCAATCAATGGACGTCCATTAACGGTCGTCCAATTTTTTTTGACGGGATCACGCTGTCGTTTCGATGTGTTGGCGAATCAAAACCAGGCGCGTTGGCGTGAATTTTGGGAGCAATTTCAGCTTAATGCGACGAAGGAATTTGGGTGGTTGAGAAATGCTCGCTGGACATTATATCGCTGTCGCCAAACGCTATCTGAGTCGGATTTCTCACGACTGTTACACGCGGCGCCAACAGATATGACGGGTGACTTCTATCAGTCGGTTCCGGATGGGGATGGACCACATCGCATTAGCGGGTTACTGAAATGGTTGTCTGGTGGCTACCTCATTAACGACCAATTTGTCTTGCAGGGCACGCCTGCTAAACCCATTCTGGGACAGTGGTGTTTTTCGTTGGTTGGTGCTGAGGCTCTTCGCTTAGATTTTGAAGTGGCAGCTGGTAAAATGCGAGTACGGCCGACACGTACAATGACCGTTAAGACACAAACACATGAGATTGTCTGCCGACGCCAAAAATACACGACTATTTGGAAAAGCTTATAAGTAGTAGAATAAGTATTCGAAGCGTAGAATTGAAAATATATACTTAATGTAAAGGAAACCTTTACAAAAAAGTGGTGCGACATTTACATAGATTAGGGATAATAATTCTAGTAGCAGAAGATATTAGGAGGCGTTCGTTATGAAGCGCAGTTGGTTGATAAGTGCCGCAATCGTCTTGGTTGCGGGAGGCCTATTGACTTGGGGATACGCATCGCGCGAAACAAACAGTGGCGTGAATATCACGGCTGTTGGATCAACCGCATTGCAACCACTTGTTGAAGCCGCCGGAGAAGATTACGCCGGCAAGAACATGGGAGTTTTCGTTAACGTTCAAGGTGGTGGAACTGGTACCGGATTGGCACAAGTTCAACAAGGAGCCGTTGACCTTGGAAACTCTGACATGTTCGCGGAAGAGAAGAATGGTATCGATGCCGACAAGTTGGTTGACCACAAGGTTGCCGTTATTGGTATCGCCCCAATGATTAATAAAGAAGCAAACATTACGAATTTGACACAAAATCAATTGATCGACATCTTCACAAAGAAGGTCACGAATTGGAAGCAAGTTGGCGGTGCTGACTTGCCAATCGTTTTGGTTAACCGTGTTGCGGGCTCTGGAACGCGTGCCACGTTTGAAAAGTGGGGCTTGAAGGGTGCTGAATCAGCAGATGCTCAAGAACAAGATTCTTCAGGTATGGTGCGTTCAATTGTTTCAACAACGCCAGGTGCTGTTTCATATGCAGCCTTTGCCTACTTGGACGACACAGTTTCAGTGCCAACGTTGGATGGTGTTGCGGCTAATGACACGACAGTGAAGACTGGTAAGTGGCCAATTTGGTCATACGAACATATCTACACGAAGGGTAAGCCAAATAAGGAAGTGCAATCATTCTTGAATTACATTAATTCTGAGCACATCCAAAAGACGTTGGTTCCCCAATTGGGATACATTTCAATTCACGATATGAAGATCTCTCGTTCGATGGACGGAAAGATTACAGCTGTAAATTAAGGAGTGTGGGAACATGGATGACATCCGTGAATCACTATTAAAGCAATCAGCAGCAACACGTAAGGACCGTTTTGGTCGTTACTTGTCACTCGGCGCTTTGTTGCTGATTGTCGTTGTTGTGCTATCAATTTTCTGGTTCGTTGCTTCAAAGGGTTTGGCAACGTTCTTCGCTAATAAAGTAAATATTTGGGATTTCTTGACTGGTACCAAGTGGGCACCAGGTCAAACAGATGCGAATGGTCACCCTTACGTTGGGGCGGCCCCAATGATTGTTGGATCATTCTTGGTAACGTTGATTTCAGCTTTGATTGCAACACCATTTGCCATTGGAACAGCCGTCTTTATGACGGAAATCTCACCAAAGCGTGGGGCTAAGATTTTGGGACCAGTTACTGAATTGTTGGTTGGTATCCCATCTGTTGTTTATGGATTTATTGGGTTGTCAGTAATCGTGCCAGTGATGCGTCACCTATTTGGTGGCTCAGGATTTGGAATCCTAGCTGGTGCGATGGTGCTGTTTGTCATGATTTTGCCAACAGTTACATCAATGACGGTTGATACGTTGAAGTCAGTGCCACGTCACTACCGCGAGTCATCATTGGCTCTGGGAGCAACGCGTTGGCAAATGATTTATAAGGTTATCTTGCGTGCTGCAACGCCAGGTATTTTGACAGCCGTTGTCTTCGGAATGGCACGTGCCTTTGGTGAAGCCTTGGCCGTACAAATGGTTGTTGGTAACGCTGCATTGATGCCACAGAACTTGACATCACCAGCCGCTACGTTGACGTCTGTTTTGACACAAGGTATCGGAAACACGGTTATGGGATCACTTGAAAACAACGCTTTGTGGAGTTTGGCATTGATTCTATTGTTGATGTCATTGGTCTTCAACTCGGTTATCCGTGCTATTGCTAAGAAGGGAGCCATGTAATATGAACGCTAAGCAAGCGAATAAGATTGCCAGTGCGGTGCTTTATGCAATTGCCGGCTTCGTTATTTTGATTTTGGCTGCCTTGTTGGGTTACATCTTATACCAAGGTGTTCCACACTTGTCATGGCACTTTTTGACATCACCAGCGACGGCCTTTACTGCCGGTGGTGGAATTGGTATTCAACTATTTAATTCATTGTACTTGTTGATTATTACGATGATTATCTCATTCCCAATTGCCTTGGGAGCGGGAATCTACTTGAACGAATATGCTAACAAGAAGAGTCGTGTGACGTCTTTGATTCGCACGGCCATTGAAATTTTGTCATCATTGCCATCAGTTGTGGTTGGTTTGTTTGGTTTCTTGTTGTTCGTTGTGCAATTTAAGCTTGGCTTCTCAATTTTGTCAGGTGCGATTTCATTGACGTTCTTCAACTTGCCATTGCTAACGCGTTCGGTTGAAGAGTCATTGCGCACGATTCCGGACTTGCAACGTGAGGCGGGTGCTGCGTTGGGATTGTCACGTTGGGAAACAGTTGGTCACGTTATTTTGCCAGCTGCGTTGCCATCAATCGTGACTGGTGTTGTTTTGTCAGCTGGACGTGTGTTCGGTGAAGCTGCCGCTTTGATTTACACGGCCGGACAATCAGCCCCAGCATTGGACTTTACGGATTGGAACCCATTCAACGTTTCAAGTCCATTGAACATTATGCGTCCAGCCGAAACATTGGCTGTTCACATTTGGAAGGTTAATTCAGAAGGTATCATGCCAGATGCGGCTGCCGTTTCTGCTGGTGCATCAGCTGTTTTGATCATTGCTGTCTTGTTGTTCAACTTCTTTGCTCGCTACTTGAGTGGTGTGTTGTACAAGCGTTTGACGGCTACGAAGTAAGAAAGAGGACATTGTCATGGCTGAAGAGCAACATTTGATTTTTGATGAGGAGCAACCAGAGCGCTACGTCTACGATATGGACGAAGAGAAGCACGAAGTCGCCCTCTCAACGAAGGACTTGCAAGTCTTCTACGGTGATAAGCTGGCCTTGCAAGACGCTGATTTGAAGTTTGAACGCTACAAGATTACGTCATTGATTGGTGCTTCTGGATCAGGAAAGTCAACGTTCTTGCGTTCGCTAAATCGTATGAACGACGATGTGGCCACGGTTAAGGGAAACATCATGTACCGTGACGTTGATATTAACTCAAAGGACGTTGACGTCTACGAAATGCGTAAGCACATCGGGATGGTGTTCCAACGTCCAAACCCATTTGCTAAGTCAATTTATGACAACATCACGTTTGCCTTGAAGCAACACGGCATGCGTGACAAGACGCAACTTGATGAAATTGTTGAGACGTCATTGAAGCAAGCTGCTTTGTGGGATGAAGTGAAGGATGACTTGAATAAGTCAGCATTGTCACTATCAGGTGGACAACAACAACGTTTGGTTATTGCACGTGCAATTGCGATGAACCCAGACATCTTGTTGATGGACGAACCATCATCAGCTTTGGACCCAATTTCATCAGCTAAGATTGAAGATACGTTGATGCAGTTGAAGGAAAAGTACACGATTATTATCGTGACGCACAACATGCAACAAGCAGCGCGTATCTCAGATTACACAGCCTTCTTCAACATGGGTAAGGTTGTTGAATACGATTTGACACGTAAGATTTTCACACGTCCAAAGGTCCAATTGACAATCGATTACGTGAACGGAAACTTTGGTTAAGAGAGGCTAACGCAAATGGCAGAAAAAATTTTGACAACTGAAAACGTGCGCCTCTACTACGGTGAAAAGGAAGCGTTGCACGGTATTAATCTGGATTACGATAAGTACGGGATTACAGCATTGATTGGACCTTCTGGTTCTGGAAAGTCAACGTACTTGCGTGCCTTGAATCGTATGCACGATTTGACGGACAATGTGACGGTTAATGGTACGTTCTTGTTCAAGGGCCAAGATATCTACGCGCCATCAACTGATACGGTTGAATTGCGTAAGGACATCGGTATGGTGTTCCAACAACCAAACCCATTCCCATTCTCAATTTATGACAATGTTGCCTTTGGGTTGCGCATTTCAGGTGAGAAGAACAAGGCTGTTTTGGATGAGATGGTGGAAACGTCATTGAAGCAAGCCGCTATCTGGAATGAAGTGAAGGATGACTTGCACAAGTCAGCGTTGTCACTATCAGGTGGACAACAACAACGTGTGTCAATCGCCCGTGCTTTGGCTACTTCACCAGAAATCTTGTTGTTGGACGAACCAACGGCGGCTTTGGACCCAGTTTCAGCTCACGCGGTTGAAAACACGTTAATGCAATTGCGTGATAAGTTGACGATGATTATCGTAACGCACTCAATGGCACAAGCATCACGTATCTCAGACCGCACGGCGTTCTTTATGAATGGTGACTTGATTGAAGCTGACGATACAAAGAAGATGTTCTTGGATCCTGCTAAGAAGGAAACCCAAGACTACATCTCAGGTCGCTTCGGATAGTCTTGTGATATACTGAATTAACGAATTAACAGAAAAACGGGGAGATAGGTCATGCGTCAATATTTTGATGAAGAACTTGCAGACTTGGACACGTCATTTAAGGAGATGGGCTTGCTCGTTTCTGAGACGCTAGAAAACGCTGTACAAGCATTCTTGGATCACAATCGCCAAGCTGCGCAAGAGATTATTGATGGTGATAAGGCAATCAACCAACGCGAAATAGCTTTGGAAAAGAAGACTTTCGAGATGATTGCTTTGTACCAACCAGTGACGACTGATTTGCGTGAAATTGTGACGGTGTTGAAGGCCGTTTCAGTTTTGGAGCGAATCGGTGACAACGCACGTAACATTGCGCTTTCAACGATTCACGTGAAGGGTAACAAGCGTGTGGCTGCCATTGAAGAGAAGGTCGGTATGACTGGCTCAACAGTTGCGAAGATGGTTTCTGATGTTTTGGATTACTACGTGAATGACGATGCTGTGTCAGCTGAAGCCATTGCGCAAGTTGCCATGTCAGTATCAGACGTCACAGGTGAAATCCGTGAGATGGCTATCGATGCCATGAAGTCAGATCCAGAATTGGTTACCGCTTCAACTGATTACTTGGTTGTTGCTGGTTACTTGAAGCGTACGTCAGATTACGTGACGGATATCGCTGAGTGGATTATCTACAAGCGTACGGGTAAGATTGTTGAATTGAACCCAGGTATGTCATCATTTATCTAACAGAACGATACGAAAGAGTCGACGCAATTTGCGTTGGCTCTTTTTGCGATTTTAGGTTAAACTTAATTTGAGCGCTTGCGTTAACCAGAAAAAACAAACTAACTTCAGGAGAATCCGCACATGAAAAAAGTGACAAAAGTAACCCGTCAGCGGAAGCCAGGACGTTATAACGTTTATTTAGATGATGAATTTGCTTTGGCTGTAGATGAAAAAATCTTGATTAAATATAATTTGTTCAAAGATACCGAGCTAGAAGATGAAGATATAAAAGAAATTGAGGCGGCTGAGTTTGAGCAAAAGGCCTATACCAAGGCGTTAGTTTATGCCACAGGCCGTATGCGTTCTAAAATGCAAGTTATTATTAAGTTGAAGGAATCAGAGATTCCGGGGGCAGTGATTGCTAAGATTATCAATCGACTGGAAGCAGCCAATGTCATTGATGATGCGCGTTTTGCTGAGGAGTACGTTCGTAGTGCTATCCATTCTGGGAAGCTTGGACCACGGGGCGTTAAGACGAAGTTGCAACAGCTTGGAATTGATAAATACTTTATTGAGGATGCGTTAGCTGAGTACACGGCTGAGGACCAAATTGATCAGCTCGATGAAAAAGTTGAAAAGTTGATGATTAAGTACCATCGTCAGTCACATTTCATGGCTGAACAAAAGACCAAACAAAAGTTGTCACAACTTGGCTACGACAGTCGTTTAGTTAATCAAGCACTGAAAGCTTATGGAGCATCGATTGAAGAAAACCCCGATCAAGAATGGGAAAATCTGAATCGGGACGCTAGTTCAGCAGTTAACCGGTATCGTCAATATGAAGGCTGGGAATTTAAAAAACGGCTGAAGGCAGCTCTTTTTCGCAAGGGATATGACTTGTCTCTTGTGGATAAGTGGATAAAGGAATTCGAACAAAACTCGTAACAATATACAGAGTTTTGCATAACGAACGCGCAAATGAGGTGCATAAACATTCAATAATATAGTCTGAGTCCAAAACGGCAGTGCGTTATAGGTAGTAGCGTGATACAATAAAAAAGAATAATTTGGTGAAAAGCCGTAAAGGGGCTCAGATAATGAAAGATAGTCGACTACCTCGGGAGGGCGACTTTATTACGATCAAGAGCTACAAGCATGACGGCAGTTTGCACCGAACTTGGCGTGACACGATGGTTCTTAAGACGAGTGAAAATGCAATTATTGGGTTGAATGACCATACCTTGGTGACCGAAGATGACGGTCGTCGTTGGGTGACGCGTGAACCCGCAATTGTGTATTTTCATCGTAAGTATTGGTTCAACATCGTCGCGATGATACGAGATAATGGGGTGTCTTATTATTGTAATTTAGCTTCTCCGTTTGTTTTAGATAAAGAAGCTTTGAAGTACGTGGATTATGATTTGGACGTAAAGGTCTTTCCAGATGGTGAAAAGCGCTTGCTTGATACGGACGAGTATGAATTGCACAAGGCACAATGGCATTACCCAGCGGATATTGATTTTATCGTAAAGGAGCATGTTAAAATCCTAGTTGATTGGATCAATAAGCATCAGGGCCCATTTTCGGACGAGTACATCGACTTGTGGTATCGCAGATACTTGGAAATCAAGCGTCGCAGTGATCGTTAGTCGCAATATGTTTTTGAAAAGCAATGTCACCTGGACTACCCAGGGACATTGCTTTTCCTTTATAATGAGGGCATAGACAAGGGGATAGTTATGAAAAAGATGATTGTAATCGTGGTAGTACTGATTGTAGCGTTTGCGGCGGGTGTTTTCGGATATCAAACGATGAGTAAGAACAAGCAATACAGTTCGGATATTCGAAATGCGCATGCCGCTTTGAAGCAACGAGATTGGGAGTCAGCACGCCAATTCTATAAGGCGTCACAAAAGCAAAAGGTTTCAGTTGAGGCACGTACGGCGCTGGAACAATTGGATTTTGCAATTTCTGCCGACAAAAAGGCTGATAAGAGCGACTGGCAAGAAGCATTGTCATTGTACAAGTCAGCAACAACTGTTGACGGCGCAATTAAAATTGTGAATAAGAACGTCAAGGTTGCGATGCAAGAGATTAAGCTCAAGCGTGATTCGGTTAAGCACGCGGCAGTTTCATCGAAGGCGAAGGCTTCCTCAGAGGCGGCGGCATCAGTTGCAGAAGAAGCAACGGCGGCATCAAAGGCAGCTTATTCATCATCAGTTGCGGCCGCACATTCGGCAACAACTTCATCGAGCGTGACATCAAGCAGCCAATCATCGTCTAGTGACTCAGATTCGCCTGAACGTCAAATTGACTCGAAAGACATTGCGACGGCTCGCGGGGAATGGGCAGCACTAGGCTACGACGTGGCTAATTTGTCATCAACTGAAATTCAAGCAGCAATGAATAACTACATCGACGCCCGCGGTGGGTTAACGATGGATCAAATCGCGCAACAAATGGGTTGGACAAAGCAATAATCAATTAAAATGCAATGTATATAAGAACGGTTGTGGTGTTGAATCATAGCCGTTTTTTCGTTATACTAAATTGTTAAGATTTTTAAAGAATCACTAAATAAATTAAGAAATTAAGGCGATAAAAATGGCATCATTACAAGAGGAAATGCAAACGCGCCGCACGTTTGCGATTATTTCCCACCCCGACGCCGGTAAGACGACGATCACTGAGCAATTGTTGAAGCTTGGTGGTGTTGTTCGTGAAGCTGGAACGGTTAAGGGACGTAAGGGAAACTTTGCAAAGTCAGACTGGATGGAAATTGAGCAAAAGCGTGGAATTTCCGTAACATCATCTGTTTTGCAATTTGATTTTGACGGTAAGCGCATCAATATCTTGGACACCCCAGGACACGAAGACTTCTCTGAAGACACGTACCGTACGTTGATGGCTGTTGACTCGGTTATCATGGTGGTTGACTCTGCAAAGGGTATCGAGCCACAAACGAAGAAGTTGTTCGAAATTGTTAGTGAACGTCACATTCCAATTTTCACATTCTTCAACAAGTTGGACCGTGATGGTCGCGATGCCTTGGACTTGGTTGATGAATTGGAGTCAACGTTGGGAATCAACGCCTACCCAATGAATTGGCCAATCGGATCAGGACAAATTTTGGCTGGGTTGTTTGACTTGTATCACAACAATGTCGAAGTGTTCCGTCCAGAATCAGAAGCAGCCCGTTTCTTGCCTTTGAACGAAGCTGGCACTGATTTGGCAGAACCAAACAAGTTGCAAGACAACCCACTTTGGGCTGAGACGCGCGACGAAATCGAGATGTTGAAGGATGCCGGAAACCAATTCGACGAGCAAGCGGTTATGAACGGTGAGTTGACGCCAGTCTTCTTCGGTTCAGCCTTGCAAGGGTTCGGAATTGAGACGTTCTTGCAAACGTACATGCAATTCGCACCAGCACCTTCAGCTAAGAACACGGTTGATGGCGACCAAGTGGAACCTGGTAACGAGCAATTCTCAGGATTCGTGTTCAAGATTCAAGCGAACATGAACCCTAACCACCGTGATCGTATCGCCTTTGTGCGTATCGTATCTGGTGAGTTCGAGCGTGGAATGGACGTGACGTTGGCACGTACAAACAAGAAGATTCGTTTGTCTAACGTGACGCAATTCATGGCCGATACGCGTGAGAACGTTGAGAACGCTTATCCGGGTGATATCATCGGTGTTTATGACACGGGTAACTTCCAAATCGGTGATACGATTTTCGCCGGTAAGAAGGCGGTTGAATTCGAAGAGTTGCCAACGTTTACACCTGAATTGTTCATGCGTGTTCACGCTAAGAACGTTTTGAAGCAAAAGTCATTCCACAAGGGTGTGACCCAATTGGTTCAAGAAGGAACGATTCAAATGTACACGGCCTGGGATTCAGGGGATTACATCCTTGGTGCCGTTGGTGCGTTGCAATTCGAAGTTTTCCAATTCCGTATGGAAAACGAATACAACACGGAAGTTAGCTTGGAGCCAATGGGTTCAAAGATTGCCCGCTGGATTGACCCAGAGCAACTTGATCCACGTATGGCTTCATCACGTAACTTGCTAGTACGTGACCGTGCTGAGCAACCAGTATTCTTGTTCGAAAACCAATTCGCAGAACGCTGGTTTAAGGATAAGTACCCAGATGTTGATTTGGAGGAGAAGCTATGACACTTTTGATGCCAATGGCACCGAACACATGGCTAATGGGGTTTGAAATATTTGCGTTGATTTTGATCGTACCAACGGTGGTCTACTTTGCAGGCCACCGCATCTTGCGACCATTCCCAATGTTGTTTAATGCACTACACTGGATTTTTGGCGCATATATGATGTACGTTTTTGTAGCGGGGATTTCAACTTTGATGTTCGGATAATATAAGTACAAGTTAGAGTTCGCATTTTGTGGGCTCTTTTTTGTTTACATATTGTTATATGTTAAACTTAACCTAATAAGAAACCGGAGGACACGAATATGCCTGACATGGATCCACACGTACAAGCGGCCGTCTACGGGACGCCAAAGATTAACCCTGATGAACAAAATCACTATTTGGGCACGTTTCGCGAGCGTATCTATGTTGCGCAGACACGGGCAACCTTTGGTGATACGAAATACATGCCAACTTGGGAGACGCAACTGAAAGAGCATAAGGATGCGACTTTGCTATTAAACGGGCATCTTGATATGGAATTGTTGACGCCGTATATCAAACTGGCATCTAAGTACAATGTTGGCTTTACGTTGAAGTCAGATGATGTTTATGATCGTTCAGATGTTGTTGCGGTTTTAACGGCGAAGGAAGCTGTTAACATCACACAAATTGATGTGGTGGCGCTGACGTTGGAAGATGATGAGGAAAAAACGGGAATGCCAGATGCTCCACAGAAGCCTTGGTACAAAAAGTTGTTTGGATAATAAGAAAGAAGGTGAAGCAGCATGCAACAACCACTTGCGTTTCGCATGCGGCCCCGAACGATTGATGAGATTGTTGGTCAGCGACATCTAGTTGGTGAGGGCAAAATTATTAATCGCATGGTGACGGCTAAGATGCTATCATCAATGATTTTATATGGACCACCAGGCACGGGAAAGACAAGTATTGCTAGTGCGATTGCGGGGTCAACTAAGTATGCGTTTCGCATTTTGAATGCCGCAACGGATAGTAAAAAGGACCTCCAAATTGTGGCCGAAGAAGCCAAGATGTCTGGCACGGTCGTTTTGTTGTTAGACGAGATTCACCGTTTAGATAAGACAAAGCAAGATTTTTTGTTGCCACATCTTGAGAGTGGGCGTATTGTGTTGATTGGTGCGACGACTGAAAATCCATATCTATCAATTTTGCCGGCCATCCGTTCACGTACGCAAATCTTTGAAGTGAAGCCGTTGTCTGAAGATGATATGAAGACAGCTATTCAAAGAGCGTTAACGGATAAAGAACGTGGCTTGGGGAACTTTGATGCGGTGTTGGATGATGAGGCCGAACGCCAATTGGTTTATGCAACGAACGGTGATTTGCGTTCAGCATTGAACGGCTTGGAGTTGGCGGTTAAGTCGACGGCGCCAAGTGAAGATGGCAAGGTGCACATCACGTTGCCGATTGTTGAAGAGACAGTGCAACGTAAAGCGTTGACGGCAGACAAGGATGGGGATGGCCACTATGACGTCATCTCAGCTTTGCAGAAGTCGATTCGTGGTAGTGATACCGATGCGGCGTTGCACTATTTGGCCCGCTTGATCGAAGCTGGTGACTTGCCAATTATTGCACGTCGTTTGCGTGTAATTGCATACGAAGATATTGGTTTGGCAAATCCGGCGGTTGCGGCGCGTGCCGTGACGGCGATTGAAGCAGCTGAGAAACTCGGCTTCCCAGAAGCGCGGATTCCGTTGGCAAATGCGACGATTGAATTGGCGTTGTCACCCAAGTCGAATTCAGCGTACACTGCAATTGATGCCGCCTTGGCTGATGTGCGTAAGGGTGGGACTGGCGACGTGCCAGATCATTTGCGTGATGCGCATTACAAGGGTGCTGAAAAACTTGGGCACGGTGTGGAATACGTTTATCCACACGGTCATCCCGGCGATTGGGTACCGCAACAAT
Organism: Weissella confusa; assembly: GCA_001436895.1. Classification (GTDB taxonomy): domain Bacteria; phylum Bacillota; class Bacilli; order Lactobacillales; family Lactobacillaceae; genus Weissella; species Weissella confusa. The sequence goes on along the minus strand of JQAY01000004.1, from coordinate 57,368 downwards.
ATTTGCCAGATAAACTTAACGGGGCGAACTACTTCGTGCCAGCGGGAAATTCTAAGGTAGAGCAAGCCTACAAGGAACAGTACCAAAAGCTACGTGACGCCCAGAAAAATGGTTTACGTTAACTACTGCTTTTTTGCACTTGGAAGCGTATAATAACGGTATGCGAATTCCTTGGACGTACGCATGATTCCTACTATATGTAGTTGCTTTACAACCATATTGACCGGGGATGTCGGGAAGCCGGCGAGGCAAGCTATTTCACTTAGTAGCCGCTAAAGCTGACTTATTCACCCACTTACCTATAATCTGGAGTCAACTCATTGTGAATCGTTAACGGCGCCAATCAAGTGTTCGTGCGCTACCACGGTTAGCCCTGGTAGCGCTTTTCTTTTGCAATTATTATTTTTTGAGATAGAGGATGAATGAAATGGGCATCATTATTATGTATCTTGTCTTTGCGTTGTTGATTGGCGCAATGGGCATTTATCTACTAACGCACCGTCAAGGATTTTTTAACTTGTCAGCATCACAAGCGAGCATGCCAGCCACATTTTTCGGTTGGTTCTTCACGATTGACGCATTGGCATTGATCATTAGTGTTGTGTTGCATGGTTCAGCACCATTGCCAGCGGGGATCTTCGTGATTTTGGCAACCATTCTAACGACGGTATTGGCAGTCGTGGTCACGTCGCGTTTGTTTAAATAGTCATATTTTCGTTGTAGCATCTGTGAAATCTTCATAGGTGCTATTTTTTTTAGACATGGTTTATTTATCAAATTTATTACAAATGGCGTATAATGAACATATAGGCAAATAGCCACTTAGAGGAGGAACTATCATGGCTGATACTAATGTAAACTACAAGAACATTTTGATTCCAGTTGATGGATCAAAGGAAGCTGAAGCTGCTTTGGGGAAGGCAATTCAAGTTGCATTGCGTAATGGGGAAGACGCTAACTTGCACATTTTGCACGTTATCGACACACGCGCATTCCAAAACGTAACGGACTTCAAGACGACGATGGTCGAGCAAGTTGCTGAAACTGCTAAGAAGACGTTGGAAACTTACTTGCAACAAGCTAAGGATGCTGGTGTTAAGAACGTGGACTACACGATTGAGTATGGTTCACCAAAGGACATCATTGCTCACCAAGCACCTGAGAAGTTGAATGTTGATTTGATTATGATTGGTGCTACTGGTTTGAACGCCATTGAGCGCTTGTTGATTGGATCAGTTACTGAATACGTAACGCGTACAGCAAACGTTGATACGTTGATTGTTCGTGCTAAGTAAAGAAACCTGTGAGGTCGGGACATTTATGTTCCGGCCTTTTATTATATAAATAGGATTAGGTCGTCGGTGAGTGTTTAATCTGTTACAATGGTAGTAATATTAACAGTTTATTAGAGATGGAGTAGCTGACATCATGAATGATACAAAAGTAAATTTGGTCGCTTCGACCTTAACAAACAGTTTGGGCACGACTGTTATGGGGCACGCGGCACCAGCAGCAATTATAACGGTTACGTATCCTAACGGTAAAGAAGATACGTTGGTGTCTGATCCAAACGGTGAGTTCATGGCAAAGGCGCCAGCTGGCTTGCTAGAAGGTGACATTATCGTAACTGGTAAGATGCCCGGCGATGCATCATCAGAAGAAAAGGTTACGTTGACAATCGAATTGCCAGCACCGGTGGTAACGGCTGTTATCTCAACGCAAGGCGATAAGCGTTTGCTTGAAGGACGCGTTAACCAAGCGGATGTCGACGTGACTGTAAAGTTGCACGGGGCAGATGAAATCTTCTTGCTCGTTGATAAGAGCCTTGAATTCGAGCTTGAGTTGCCAACTGACACGGTACCATCACAAGTTGAGGTACGTGCTAAGAGCCGTCGTTCTGGTAAGGACGGTCAAGCAATTGTCACGATGGGTGTTACGACGAAGACGTTGGCAATGCCAGCTTTGACGGATGACATGATTGCTGAGTACGTTGCGCAAGAAAAGGCTGCCAAGGAAGCTAACGAGGCAGCTGCGGCAGCGATTGAGGCTAATGACCAACCAAAGCCATTTGAACCAGCGGCTGAGACGACACCAGTTGATATTCTTGAAGAGGCATCAGCAGTGGCGGATGATTCACGTTTGTCACGCCAACACGAAAAGTCATCAGGACTATTTGGGTTCTTCTCAAAGTTGTTTGGTAAGTAATAAGCATACAAAAAGACCGGCATCTCGCAAAAGATACCGGTCTTTTTAACGCTGACGGTTTATACCCCCTCAGGGATTCGAACCCTGGACCCGCGGATTAAAAGTCCGTTGCTCTAACCAGCTGAGCTAAGGAGGCGTCAACAAATAATATTATGCACTACGAAGGACATAATAGGCAAGTGGTTTTGTGATAAAATGTTTAAAGTAGCAAGTAATAGAAGAGGTTATTTATATGGCTAAGTATAAGCGTGCCGTTATTTCTGGGATTGTATTAATTATTGGAATCGTGGCAATTTTTGCCTTGGTTGGCGGTGGTTCACACAAATCTGAATCAACGCAATCATCCGAAAAGTCTTCAGTAACGAGTCACAAAGATAATAAAACAGTTTCATCAAAGACGACAGCTAAGTCATCTAGCGAGCCAGTTGCGTTCGATGTCACGAAGGTGCTTAAGGCAAATAAGTTGGCGCCATCTGTTTTGTCAGCGGATGTTAACAATGGGACGGCAAAGATTGTGTTGCAAGATGACACAACGCAAGATTTTGATAAGTACACCAACGCATACGCATCTGCAGTTGTAACGGTGGTGCAAGCAGCAGCCAAGGCTAAGGATGTGCAAAACGTGTACATCGCCCGCCAAGTAAAGTTGCAAGATGGTTTGGAGTACGCAGTCGCTAGTTACTGGACTGGTGATCAAATCAAGAATGCAGCGTCACTTGGGGATGCCAAGCAAGCGAACATGAAGGATGTCTTGTTGGCATCAAGTCGCTACTACATTGGTGGATCTGTTTGGGCAACGTTCTCACAACAACAAAAGAACGATTACACGAATCACCAACAAGGTGGTCAACAACAAGATGAAAACCAAGACTTTACCAACTGGGTAACGGCTGGAACGGTTAAGAAGTAAACGAAAACGGGCAAGCACTGAAACTGTGCTTGCCCGTTATTTTGTCTCTAGAACAACATGCTAAAGATTGAAATGTACATCAATGTTGCGCCACCCAGAACAAACAAGTGCCAGTATACGTGGCTCATAGGCAGTTTTGGAATGAGGTAAACGCCAGCACCAAGTGTGTAGGTGATACCACCAGCCAACAATAAGTTGAAGGCAAATGGGGTTAATGAGGCGTGCAATGCTGGGAAAGCCAAGATGATTAACCAGCCCATGATGACGTAAATTAAGACTGACAGCCATGGCCAGCGCCCAACGAAGAACAAATCATAAACGATTCCGGCGATGGTCAGCACGAGGATAGTAATCCAAATTGGCCAGCCAACTTTACCGGGTAGGAATAGCCACGTATATGGTGTGTAGCTTCCAAGGATGACGAGGTAGATACCGGAGTGATCAAGGAATTGGAAAATCTTACCAGCTTTGGTGAATACCAAGGCGTGGAAGAGCGTTGAGGCGAGTAGGAATGTGATGATTGAGATGGCATAAATCCATAGGGCTGCCATGGTAAACCAGTTGAAGTTTGCGTGCATGCTTTCCCAGAGGAGTAAAGTTGCGCCGACAACAGCAGCTAGCACACCTAGGCCGTGGGTCACAGCGTTCAACGTTTCATATGTAATTAAGTATTTGCGATTTTCTTTTGTTAGGATTGGCATAACTAAATCCCCCTGATTTCTAATTGATAAGTACAGTATAACCTTAACATCTAGTGTTGTAAACTAGATGATCTGGATTTGCCTGTTCAGGTAGTGCCAGGACTGGATTTCTTGTATACTGGATAGCAGTGATGAAGGGGAGTGAAAGCTATGATGACAGTTTTGAAGGGCATGATGATTGGGTTTGCATTTATTGCGCCAATCGGTATGCAAAATTTGTATGTGTTTAACAATGCCATGAATAATCGCCTCCGTCGGGCTTTTCTGTATGTCTTGTTCGTTTGGCTAGCCGATGCTGCCTTTTCAATGGCGGCGTTCTTCGGGATGGGCGCACTGATCAGTTCGCATGAAATGTTGAAGCTGATTGTCATGCTACTCGGTGGCTTGCTGGTTATTTGGATTGGGTATGGCATTCTACGCGGTGCCAACTCAGTGCAATTGAACACGCAGCAAAATGCCATGACGATGAAAAAGGCGATGCTAACAGCGGTGATTGTGTCATGGGCCAATCCGCAAGCACTAATCGATGGCTCGTTGATGCTTGGTGCATTGCGCGGTACATTGGCTGACAACCAAGTTTGGCCATTCATCATCGGTGTAATCACTGCCAGCTTCATTTGGTTCAATGGTATTACAATCACCATGAATTTGCTGAAAGAACGCTTGCCTAAGCGTGCGCTGGTCTGGGTGAACATCGTTTCCGCTTTCATTGTTATCGGGTACGGTTTGTACCTATTATATGAGGCGGTGGGGATGTTGTTCTTCCACTAAATCTGATATACTGGACTTAACGATAAAGAGACGCTTCGGCGTCTCTTTATCTGTTTTATGGGGATATGGATACGGTGTTAATAGTCAACGAGGAGAAGACGAAAATGACCGAAACAAAGACAGAGCGTTACGTGACGTACGCGGAGTTTGATGATTTTAAGAAGCATGATTTCCAAGAGGTACGAGACGATATCAAGGATATCCGAACTGAGTTAAAGGGGATTCACTCTGAAATGAATGACATTCGCATGGATTTATCGGATTTTAAGGGCGAGATGAGGGGAGAATTGAAGTCACTAAATGTCCGTATTGATCAAATATTTGAGTCACTGAAGTTCTATAAGATGATGATTGTTGTTTTATTTCTTACGCCCTTGGTTGATCGCATGATATCGTTCTTCTTTGAACACTAGTCTTTCACCTTGATTTTCAAAGCAAATAACCGTACAATTACGTTTATAGCAATGCACTAAAAAGTAAGTCAATGAGGATTGTGCAGCGAGTGCGCGGTTGGTGAAAAGCGCATCGAAATTCTTGACTGAAGGTAGTTAGTGGGCCTTGCCGGTGAAATTGTAGTAGTCGGTAACGTGAGAAACGCGTTAAGTTCTAACGAGATAGCGGGAGAAGTCCCGTTAAATCAGGTGGTACCGCGATTAAGTCGCCCTGATCATACAGTTATTGTATGGTCAGGGCGTTTTTTATTGCTCGCCACATCGTTACACAAATAGAGATTATGTTATAAGGAGAATTTCACATGCGCGAAATTGATATGCCTGGAAAGTATGACGCGTCAGCTGTTGAAGCTGGCCGTTACGACAAGTGGGTACAAGAAAACCGCTTTAAGCCATCAGGAAACGATAAGGCTCGTCCTTACTCAATCGTTATTCCACCACCAAACGTTACGGGTAAGTTGCACTTGGGTCACGCTTGGGACACGACGTTGCAAGATATGATTATCCGTCAAAAGCGTATGCAAGGATTTGACACGTTGTGGTTGCCAGGAATGGACCACGCCGGAATCGCTACACAAGCTAAGGTTGAACAACGTTTGGCTGAGCAAGGCATTTCACGTTACGACTTGGGTCGCGAAAAGTTTGTTGACCAAGTTTGGGACTGGAAGAACGAATACGCTGCTACCATCAAGTCACAATGGGGTAAGATGGGACTTTCTTTGGACTACTCACGTGAGCGTTTCACGTTGGACGAAGGATTGTCAGAAGCCGTTCGTAAGGTCTTTGTGACGTTGTACGAAAAGGGCTTGATTTACCGTGGTGAGTACATCATCAACTGGGATCCTAAGGCTCGTACGGCTTTGTCAGATATCGAAGTTATCCACCAAGACGATGAAGGTGCTTTCTACCACGTTAAGTACCCATTCGTTGAAGAAGGTGTCACTTACGATGGTAAGGACTACATTGAAATTGCAACGACGCGTCCTGAAACGATGTTTGGTGACGTTGCTGTTGCTGTTCACCCATCAGACGAACGCTACAAGGATTTGGTTGGTAAGATGGTTCGCGTACCACTTGTTGGTCGCGAGATTCCAATTATCGCCGACGAATACGTTGACCCAGAGTTTGGTTCAGGAATGGTTAAGATTACGCCAGCCCACGACCCTAACGACTTTGGTGTTGGTAACCGCCACAACTTGGAGCGTATCAACACAATGAACGAAGATGCATCAATGAACGAGCGTGCCGGCAAGTATGTTGGTATGGATCGCTTTGATGCACGTAAGGCTATTGTTGATGACTTGCAAGCTGAAGGTTGGATGCTTGAGATTGAGCCAATTGTTCACTCAGTTGGTCACTCAGAGCGTACTGGTGTGCCAGTTGAGTCACGTTTGTCAACGCAATGGTTCGTTAAGATGAAGCCATTGGCTGAGCAAGCTTTGGATATGCAAAAGTCAGACGACCGTGTTGACTTCTACCCACCACGTTTCGAAGATACCTTCACGCGTTGGATGGATAACATCCACGACTGGGTTATCTCACGTCAACTATGGTGGGGACACCAAATCCCAGCTTGGTACCACAAGCAAACGGGTGAGATGTACGTTGGAATGGAAGCACCTGAAGATATCGAAAACTGGGAGCAAGACTCTGACGTTTTGGATACGTGGTTCTCATCAGCTTTGTGGCCATTCTCAACGATGGGTTGGCCTGATGAAGACGCTGAAGACTTCAAGCGGTACTTCCCAACAAACACGTTGGTTACGGGATACGACATCATCTTCTTCTGGGTTGCTCGTATGATGTTCCAATCAAAGGAATTCACTGGTCGTCGTCCATTTAAGAACGTTTTGATTCACGGTTTGATTCGTGACGAACAAGGACGCAAGATGTCAAAGTCATTGGGTAACGGAATTGACCCAATGGATGTCATCGAGAAGTACGGTGCCGATGCATTGCGCTGGTTCTTGGCAACTGGTTCAACACCAGGATTGGACGTTCGTTTCTCATACACGAAGATGGACTCAGCTTGGAACTTCATCAACAAGATTTGGAACGCCTCACGTTACGTTATCATGAACTTGGATGACGAAACGAAGGCTGAATTGCCTGCTGACTTGTCAGTTTTGACGTTGGCCGACAAGTGGATTTTGTCACGTTTGAACGAGACAATTGCTTCAGTAACGAAGAACTTTGATAAGTTCGAGTTCGGTGAGGCTGGTCGTTCATTGTACAACTTCATCTGGAACGACTTCGCTGACTGGTACATCGAGATGACCAAGGAAACGTTGAACGGAAACGATGAAGCTGCCAAGAAGAATGTGCAAGCAGTGTTGGCATACGTTTTGGACAACACATTGCGTTTGCTACACCCAATCATGCCATTCGTAACGGAAGCTATCTGGCAAGAAATGCCACATGACGGTGAGTCAATCGTGGTTGCTGCTTACCCAGAAGTGAAGGCTGAGTTGGATAACCCAACAGCTGAAGCTGACTTCCAAAGCTTGACTGACTTGATCAAGGCCGTTCGTACGATCCGTACGGAAGCCAATGCGCCAATGTCAACGGAAATCGACGTTTTGATCAAGACGTCAGATGAAAACTTGGCCCGCATCTTTGATGAAAACTCAGACTACATCAACCGCTTCGTAAAGCCAAAGTCACTTGAAATTTCTGCTGATGTAGCTGCACCAAAGTTGGCTATGACGCAAATTATTTCTGGTGCTGAAGTTTACGTGCCTTTGGAAGAGTTGATTGACTTGGACGAAGAAATCGCTCGTTTGCAAGGTGACTTGAAGAAGTTTGCTGGTGAAGTTAAGCGCGCTGAAGGTAAGTTGGGTAACGAGAAGTTCGTGAACAACGCCCCTGAAACTGTTGTTGCGGAAGAACGCGAGAAGTTGGCTGACTGGCAAGCTAAGTTGGCAGCGACTGAATCACGTTTGGAAGAGTTGAAGTCAGCTAAGTAATCAGATTGTTACGTCTAAAGGCTTGCAGGATGCGAGTTTTTGGAGTAATATCTTATATATTGTTAATAACGAATTTAAGCTGTTCGTCGTTACAATGCTAGTTAAATTACACCTGTAAAGGCGCTGTCTATTTCGATAGATGGCGCCTTTACTTTTTGCCTAAAAAACATACCAGAAAAATGCCGGTGTGATACGATATTGCTAATGAAAAACGGAAGAAGGCGACATCATGATTGAACTGAACACAGCAGCGGACGCGATTGCGTATATTCATGGTCGACACAAGTGGAAGAAGACCCCTAGTTTTGATCGCATTAATGCTTTATTAGACCGTTTGGGTCACCCAGAACGTGCGTCTAAGTATGTGCATGTGACGGGGACGAACGGTAAAGGATCGACTAGCAAGATGATTGCGCAATTATTGCGTGCGGCTGGCTTGACGGTGGGGATGTTCACGTCGCCATTTATTTTGCAATTCAATGAACGTGTACAAGGGAATGACGGTAATATTCCGGATGACATTTTGTTGGATATTATGCGTCGCATCGCACCAATCACTGAAGCGCTAGACGAAGAGTTGCCTCAGGGTGGTCCGACCGAGTTTGAGACGTTGACAGCGATGATGTTTGTCTATTTTGCTGAGCACCCAGTCGATGTCGTTGTATTGGAAGTCGGTATCGGTGGTACCTGGGATACGACTGAAGTGATTCCAGATAAGTTGGTATCGGTTATCACGACAGTTGGCTTAGATCACATGCAAGTGTTAGGAAACACGCTTGCTGAGATTGCGACGCAAAAGTCGGGCATCATTGCGCGTCAACGTCCAGTTGTGACTGGCCGATTGCCTGAAGAAGCCCAACAAGTTGTGACAACGGTGGCTAATGCTCTGGGTGCGCCGTTGTATCGCTTGGGGGATGAGTTTGAAGCCAAGATGTTGCCAAGCCAAACAAGTTGGGGTGAAACCTTCGACTTCGCGGGTGTTCACGAGTTTAAGGATGTCTTTGTTGATTTGATGGGTAATTATCAAATTGATAATGCCGGGGTTGCCCTTGAAGCAGCAAGTTTAGTGGCCGATGAATTGGGTGTGTCGCTGACAGCTGAAATGGTAGCAAAGGCCTTGCAAACAGTGACGTGGCCGGTACGGTTTGAACGTGTTTCGGAGCAACCGTTGACTGTTTTGGATGGCGCCCACAATCAACACGGTGTTGATGCATTGGCTGAAACGTTACGGACGCGTTTTGCAGATAAGCGGATTCACGTCATTTTCGGTGCATTGGCCGATAAGAACTATTCAGCAATGTTACATACGTTGGCAGATTTACCCAATGTTGATTTGCACGTCACGCACTTCCAAAATCCAGGTGCTCGCGTCGCACTTGATCCAACGGAAGCAGCACGCCAAGTGACGGGGCATGATGTCACGGTTCATGAATCTTGGCGAGAAGCTTATCGCACAATCGCTGATGCAATGGGACCTGATGATATGATTTTGTTCACAGGTTCGTTATATTTTGTTTCAGAAGTGCGCATGGGTTGGGCTTAGTTTTTGTAAGCGGGTTTGGTATACTTAGCCTAATAAAACTAGTTAAAGAGGGTATTGCGATGAACTTTTTCGTAAACGAGGGCCTCGCTGCGCAAGGTTCAGGAATTGAACACGCACAGGTACAACGTGGTAAGTTGTTCCGTAAGAATGGGCAATCATTCAAAATTGTCACGCGTGTGTTTAATCCAAATGGGCACCGAGACTTGCTAGCGTGGGGATTAAACGATGCTGAAGTAATCAATATGTATGATTACTACGCGCATACTGAATATGTGCCGGATCGCATTTTGACGGCGCAAGATGTTGAGTGGGGTGGCCGTCCGGTGGCGGTTGTTGAACAATTGCCTGATACGCCAGACACATACATGGCCTATGAAGATGAAAACCGTACCCGTTTCTTGGGTCGCATTCACGTCGATTTGCAACACGAATCGCGTGTCACGATGGTTGAAGTATTCGAACACTTTGGTAACTTGTTCCGCGTCGATTCATATGACTCACGTGGCTTCATTTCACGTCAGCAATACATCGACCCAGATGGTACGCCAAATACCAACGTCTTTGTTGATCGCAAAGGTCGCCCTGTAATTGAAGAATATCTTCGTCGCAAGGCGCCTCGTGGTTCGGAAACATTGGTCATGAACCGTAAGCATATCGATAGCCAAAACCAATTGGCTGAGAACGCACAAATGTCAGGGCAAGAATTTGAAGCCAAGCCATTTGAAGCGCCACAATTTGTAAATTATGTGTCAGGATATCGTTTGATTAAGCCAAATGGCATGACGTATATCTTTGATTCATTTGATGAATTGACGGCTGAGTTCGTTAACGATTTGAATAACGACTTCTTCTCAGAGGATGCGCCAAACATCTTCATCATGGACCGTACGACGGCCGCTGATGAAGGCTTGTTAAAGTTGGATCGTCCTGCATACATTGGCTTCCACTTGCACAATTTGCATGCCTCAGACACGCGTGATGTCATGACGACTGATGAGAACAATAATTACGAGTTCGACTTCATGCACATCAATGATTACCAAGCGGTTATTTCAGCGATGCCACGTCAAACGGCGGATGTTGTGGCGCGTTATGCACCAAAGGCAACGCCATTCACGATTCCAGTTGGTGTGGTACCAGCTGAAATTCGTGAAGCTGACCGTGTGCCAATGGCTGACCGTCAACCAAATTCAGTGTTGATGATTGTTCGTCGCGCACCAGACAAGCGTCCGGCCGCGGTTGCTGAAGCCTTGATGATTGCCAACCAAAAGCAACCTGGTTTGAATGCACACCTGGATGTCTACGGTTACTTCGATAACACGGGTAACAACAAGACGAATAAGGACTTGTTGCGTTTGTTCGATAAGTACGGACTAGAAAAGCCAACCATGTACGATGAAAAGGGCGCTGAAACGACGGATTTGAATCAAGTGCGTCGTTTGGAATCACCGGTTGTAACGTTGCATGATTATGTGACTGACCGTGATGAGTTGTACGCTATTCACCGTTCACACCAAGTTTATGGATTGGCTTCAATGATGGAAGGGTTCAACATTTCAATGATGGAAGCCGTGGCAAATGGTATGCCTGGTGTTTCAACGAATGTGAACTACGGTCCAAACGATTTGATTATTGATGGCGAGAACGGTTACCTAACAAAGTGGGCGCCTGAGGGCCAAGAAGACCAATTCGTAACAGAAATGGCTGACCGCTTCCTTGAGTTATTTAATGATCCTGAAAAGTTGCAAGCTTTCTCTGATGCTGCATACGACCACAGTGACCGTTACTACGAAGAAGCTGTTTGGCAAGCATGGCAAGGTTTGCTAGCTGATGCTGATAACCGTTGGCCAGCCATGGCTGAACAAGCACACGCCCTTTCTAATGTTGGTGTTGGTCTTGGTGGAACGACGATGACAGCCTACACACTTGGTAATCGCAGTGATGAAGTGACGATTAACGGCATTTCAGGCGACAAGTACTTGGCAGATTAATAAGGAGTGAAACTCATGAATTTATATTTGGATAACTCTAACTTGCCAACGCTTGACCCTAATATTGCTGCGCAAGTTAAGGCAGACCGCGAGAATGGCGTTGATGCAAAGCAAGTGGTGCGTGGGTACTACCCTGATCAACACATGCATTTAGCGAACCACGGTTTGCCAGATGATGCTTTGTTGAACATGTACGATGTCTTCCAAAAGGCAACGGATGTGGAAGCAAAGACGGTTCACTACCGTCACAACCCACAAATCGACAAGGCCCGTTACCACTTGGATGGGTTGGACTGGGGGATGGCACAAGCGCGTCGCTTTGGGACAACTTATGGTCGTAATGTCATCGACATTGATTTGTTCCCAGGCAACCCTGGCGGTACGACGTCAATGTTGCACTACGTCGACCGCAATGACAACACGGCCGTTACAGATATCTGGGACTGGCGTGGCTTTAAGTCAGCAACGCGTTATTATCAAACGACGGGAAATGTATCGAACATCATTTTCTACACACCAACCGGTGATATCGCAGCCCGTGCGTCATTTATGTGGCAACACCTAGAAGGCAAGCCAAACACCGAGTGGCCATTGGTGCAAACGTCATTGGAAGTATTGGATTATGACGGTGAGCATTTGTGGTTTGAGAGTGAAATGCATGCATGGGAGTATTTCGTGCAACACGAGCAACAAAAGCGAAACGCAGCGTTGCGTTAATAACAAACAATTAAGAGCATCTGACAGTTACTGTCGGGTGCTTTTTAATTTCCACATGCGACAAACTTGCACTTTCTGTTACACTAGTAAATGAGATTTAGGCAATGCCTTGGACGCAGGGTATTGAGACGGAGAAGAATAATCATGATTATTTTGCAAGCAAGTAATGTTGCACGCCGTTTTAGTGGTGTAACATTTTTTGAAAATATTTCGATGCAGATTCAAGATAAAGGACGCGTTGGATTGGTCGGCCGCAATGGTGCCGGTAAGTCAACGCTCTTGAAGATGCTAATCGGTGAAACGCAACCTGATGAAGGTACGATTTCAATGAAGAAGGGCATCAAGTTGGCTTACTTGGCGCAGAATTCTGGACTGGATTCTGATTTGTCTGTGTACAATGAGATGCTTGATGCATTTTCTGATGTCATTGCATTGGAAAAGAAGATGCGCGACATGGAGACGAAGATTGCTTCAGCGACTGATTACGAGAGTGATGAGTATGCAAGTTTGCTATCTGCTTATGACCAAGCGCAACACGATTTTAGTGAGAAGAATGGTTACGGGTACGAAGCGACAATTCGTTCCGTTTTGCATGGATTTGGTTTTGATGAGTCATTCTATGATCAAAAGATTCAATCATTGTCTGGTGGCCAACGCACGCGTTTGGCGATTGCCAAGCAACTGTTGGAAACGCCTGACCTGTTGATTCTGGACGAGCCAACCAACCACTTGGACATGCAAACATTGGCTTGGTTGGAGCAATATTTGCAAAACTACCAAGGCGCATTGTTGATTGTTTCCCACGACCGTTACTTCTTGGACCGCGTGGTTACGGAAATTTATGACATGCACTCAGGTGTCTTGGATCATTACACAGGTAACTATTCACGCTTCATGGAATTGAAGGCAGCAAAGGTTCTACAAGAACAAAAGGCTTTCGATAAGCAGCAAGAAGAGATTGCGAAGTTGGAAGACTTCGTTAACCGTAATATTGTGCGTGCGTCAACGACGAAGCGTGCCCAATCACGTCGCAAGCAACTTGAACGCATGGAACGCTTGGAAGCGCCAAAGAATGAATCTGGTGTTGCACACATTCAATTCTCAGCTGATGAAGAATCTGGAAACGAAGTGATGCGTGTCAACGAAGTGAAGTTGGGCTATGACCTAGCGAATGTATTCGCGGACCACGTTAATATTGAAGTTGATAAGCAACACGCTGTCGCTTTGGTTGGACCAAACGGTATTGGTAAGTCAACGTTGATTAAGACGATTTTGGGTAAGTTGCCTTTGTTGGCCGGTGAAATAAAGCTTGGTGCCAATGTTGAGGTTGGTTACTATGACCAGGAGCAACAAACGCTTGATCCAAAGAAGTCAGTTTTGAACACGATTTGGGATGAACACCCAACGATGCCAGAACGTGACGTCCGTTCGATTTTGGGTTCATTTATGTTCTCAGGTGAAGCGGTTGATAAGTTGGTTTCTGCCTTGTCAGGTGGTGAGCGTGCGCGCTTGCTATTGACGAAGTTGTCATTGCAACATGCTAACTTCTTGATTCTGGACGAGCCAACCAACCACTTGGACATTGATTCTCGTGAAGTGTTGGAAACGGCGTTGAACGAATACAACGGAACGATTTTCTTCGTTTCTCACGACCGTTACTTTATTAACTCAGTTGCGACGGAAGTGGTTGAGCTGTCACCAAACGGGACGCGCTTCTTTGATGGTGACTACGATTACTACCTAGAGAAGACGGCTGGTGAGCAAGCAGAAACGCATCGTGCAAAGGCTAGTTTTGAAACGACGGCCGAATACGAAGAAGCAACTGCTAAGGAAGTTGAGACGTTGTCACGTGAAGAGCGTAAGGAACGTCAAAAGGAGCAACGTAAGTACGAACGTGCGGTTGCTGCGGCTGAAGAAGAAATGGCTGGTTTGAACGATAAGCGCGATGCGTTGAATGCTGAATTGAATGATCCAGCAAACGGGGCTGACTTGGGCAAGTTGACGGACTTGTCAAAGGAAATTGCGGACATCGATGCACAATTGGCTGAAGTCGAAGAACGCTGGACAGAAGCAAGTATGGCGTTGGAAGAATTTGATATTTAATGAGGCGGGAGCTGGCACTTTTACGGGTGTCGGCTCCTTTTCTTAATGATTGCGTTTTCATTTTAAAGTGACTATTAATGACTTTGTGTTAGTTATCACACTTAGGAATTCAGGTTTGACGCAGTTTGCGCGGAATTCAATTTGCTATTGTGAAAACAGTCTAAATCTTTGTCAAATTAGTTGACAAAAACCCTTGATTTTAAAAATTTAGAAGTTTAAACTAACTCTTGCTGAATAAATGATAGCAATTATAAAAAATAAACTAATTTGGAGGACGAAATGGCAAAGTCAGAAACTTTAGACATTAACGGCAAGCCTTTCAACCGCGGTGCCATGGTCATGGTGCTGTTGATTGGAACGTTTGCTGGAATGTTGATGCAAACGTCATTGGGAACAGCAATCCCAACGTTGATGCACGATTTTAATATTTCACTTGCAACGGCCCAAGAAGCAACGACATACTTCTTGTTGGCAAACGGAATTATGGTGCCGGTATCAGCATACCTAACCACTAAGATTCCAACCAAGTACTTGTACATGGTCGCTTACACATTGTTGTTGGCTGGTATGGCAACAACGGCGTTTACGCCTAGTCATCACGACATGTGGTGGATGTTCTTGCTTGGACGTATTCTAGCTGCCGTGGCGGTTGGTATTACGATGCCTTTGATGCAAGTTGTTATGGTTAACATTTTCCCAGCTGAACAACGTGGTGCTGCGATGGGTATTAACGGTATCGTTATCGGTTTGGCCCCAGCTATTGGACCTACGCTTTCAGGTTGGATTTTGGAAAAGAATCACCACTTGTTTGGTTTGTTGATTTCAAACTCATGGCGTACGATTTTCTACTTGCCAATGATCGTGTTGGTCTTGGTTTGGATTGCAACGCCATTCTTCGTTAAGAATGTTGTGCCAAACCGTGATATGAAGCTTGATTTCCCTTCATTGATTTTGGCTGTTATTGGATTCGGATCATTCCTATGGGGATTCTCAAACTCAGCCACTGATGGATTTGGTAACTGGCCAAACGTTTTGGCCCCAATCCTAGTCGGAATTTTGGTCATTATTGTGTTTGTCTTCCGTCAATTGAAGATGGACGATCCATTCTTGAACGTTCGCGTGTTCAAGAACAAGCAATTTACGTTGACGACGTTCGCCGTAATGATGGCGATGATGGCCATGATGGGTGTCGAAATGATGTTGCCAACGTACTTGCAAAATGTTCACGGTATGTCAGCGCTTGAGTCAGGATTGACGCTATTGCCTGGTGCCTTGGTAATTGGTGCGATGTCACCAGTTGCCGGAGCGGTTTACGACAAGGTTGGTGCTAAGCGCATGGCGATGGTTGGATTCTCAATCTTGGCCATCGGTACGGTGCCATTCCTATTCTTGACGGCTGAAACGCCACAACACTTGGTAACGTTGTTGTACGCATTGCGTATGTTCGGTATCGCTACAACGATGATGCCATTGACGGCCAGTGCCATGTCAGCTTTGCCACCTGAGGAAGCTTCACAAGCAACGGCTGCTAACAACACGGTTCGCCAAATTGGTAACGCGGTGGTTGTTGCCTTGCTTTCATCAGTTACGCAAAACGTTATCAAGGCTGCTAAGCCTGCTAAGGACTTGGCCAAGGAAAACGTTGTGTCTTACATGGATAAGATGATTAACGCAACGATGACTGGATTCCACGCATCATTTGCATTTGGAATTGGATTCGCCGTTGTTGGTATTATCTTGGCGTTCTTCTTGCACAGCGGTAAGCTAGTGCACGGTAAGTCAAACGGAAACGTTGTCGCAGATAAGGGAGGAAATAACTAATATGATTATTCTAGTTATGGCCGTCTTTGCGATCGGCATGTTCTACTCATGGTTGGTTTTGAAGAACCGTACTATGCGCGCTATCTTCGGACCTATCTTCACGGTATTGCTAATCGGCGCCGTGTGGATGACAACGTCAGTCTTTGCAAACAACACAGGTTTGACTGCTAAGACAACAACGACGACGAAGCGTGTCTACTCAGCTTTGGGTTCAAAGTCACCAGCTGGTGTATTGGTCCAATCACGTTTGGGTTCAAAGGCTGATAACTATGTCTTGGTTTACAGCGACACAGCTGATGCTAAGAAGCCAACGGTTCACGGTAAGCCTTCAACGAAGGTTGCTGATATTCCAAACGGCGTTAAGAAGGAAATGACTTACAAGGTTGCTGACGTTAAGAAGGCAACTGTTAAGGTCGAAACGACTCGTTGGGAGTGGAAGAATGCCTTCTGGCGCGTGATGTTCGGTATTGGTGGCCAAGGTGGCAAGCTTAAGAAGCAAGTGACGACGGTGACGGTGCCAAAGAACACTTGGGTTGTGATGACTGCTGATCAATCTAAGAAGTTGCAAGCTGCCCAAAAGTCAGCTGCACCTGAGGCACAAGCTGCCCAACAAGCTCAAATGAAGTCAGCTATTGAAGCGAAGGTTGCTGCGTACATGCAAGCTAACCCAAAGGCTACACCTGACCAAGTTAAGGCTTATACAACTGAACAAACTGCTGAAATGACGGCAACAGCAATGAAGCAAATGTTGTCACAATTGAAGTAATGATTATTTAGAGTCCTGGTACGATTTCGTATCAGGACTCTTTTTTTAACCAAAATATGTTGCAAAAACGTGTGGGTGTGCTATTATTGAATATGTAAGTTAGCACTTAGTTATCGAGAGTGCTAATAATAATTTTTGCCTATGGAGGTCATATAACATGTTGAAGCCTTTGGGAGATCGTGTTGTGTTGCAAGTTGAGGAAGCGCCTGAGCAATCAGTTGGTGGTATTTTGCTTGCGTCAAACGCGCAAGAGAAGTCAGTTACGGGAACTGTTGTCGCTGTTTCAACGCAATCAGTTGGTGACTTGACGGCCCCAGCTGCAGTGAAGGAGGGTGACAAGGTCATCTTCGATAAGTATGCTGGCTCAGAAGTAACGGTCGATGGTGTGGATTACTTGGTAGTTCACGAAAAGGATATCGTTGCAGTTCTTTAATTTGAAACAAACAGATTAACTATTAAAAATTTGAAATAGAGGGTGAAATAAATATGGCTAAGGACATTAAGTTTGCTGAAGATGCACGTGCAAAGATGCAAGCAGGTGTTGATAAGCTTGCTAACACAGTTAAGACGACGATTGGTCCAAAGGGACGTAACGTTGTTATTGAGCAAAGCTATGGTGCACCAACTATTACAAACGACGGTGTAACAATCGCTAAGTCAATCGAATTGGAAGATCACTTCGAAGACATGGGTGCCAAGTTGGTAGCCGAAGTTGCTTCAAAGACGAATGACATTGCCGGTGACGGTACGACGACCGCAACTGTTTTGACGCAAGCTATCATTAACGAAGGCTTGAAGAACGTCACTGCTGGTGCTAACCCAGTTGGTGTGCGTCGTGGTATCGAATTGGCAACTGATGCAGCTGTTAAGGCGTTGCACGAGATGTCAAAGACGGTTTCTACTAAGGAAGAAATCGCCCAAATCGCCTCAATTTCAGCCGCTAACCCAGAAGTTGGTGAGTTGATTGCCGAAGCGATGGAGAAGGTTGGTAACGATGGTGTTATCACGATTGAAGAGTCTAAGGGTATCGAGACGACGTTGGATGTCGTTGAAGGTATGCAATTCGACCGTGGTTACATGTCACAATACATGGTAACTGACACGGACAAGATGGAAGCTTCATTGGATAACCCATACATCTTGATTACTGATAAGAAGATTGCCAACATCCAAGAAATTTTGCCAATGTTGCAAAGTGTTGTTGAGCAAGGCCGTGCTTTGTTGATCATCGCTGATGACATTACTGGTGAAGCTTTGCCAACGCTTGTTTTGAACAAGATGCGTGGAACGTTCAACGTGGTTGCGGTTAAGGCACCTGGATTTGGTGACCGTCGTAAGGCGCAATTGGAAGACATCGCTATCTTGACTGGTGGAACTGTCATCACTGACGACCTTGGTTTGAACTTGAAGGATGTGACGATTGCACAACTTGGACAAGCTGCTAAGGTTACGGTTTCTAAGGACAACACGACGATTGTTGAAGGTGCCGGAAACAAGGAAGCTATCGCTGAGCGTGTGAACTTGATTAAGGGTCAAATCGCCGAGACAACGTCTGACTTTGACCGTGAGAAGTTGCAAGAGCGTTTGGCTAAGTTGGCTGGTGGTGTCGCTGTCATCAACGTTGGTGCCGCAACTGAAACTGAGTTGAAGGAGCGCAAGTACCGCATTGAAGACGCTTTGAACGCTACTCGTGCCGCTGTTGAAGAAGGATTCGTTGCTGGTGGTGGAACTGCCTTGGTAAACGTTATCCCTGCCGTTGCTGAGTTGTCAGAGACTGGTGATGTGCAAACTGGTATCAACATCGTGCGTCGCGCTTTGGAAGAGCCTGTCCGTCAAATCGCTGAAAATGCTGGTTTGGAAGGTTCAGTTATCGTTAACCAATTGAAGTCAGAGAAGCCAGGTGTTGGTTACAACGCTGCGACTGATGAATGGGTTGATATGATTGAAGCTGGTATCGTGGATCCTACTAAGGTAACGCGTTCAGCATTGCAAAACGCTGCTTCTGTTTCAGCTTTGTTGTTGACGACTGAAGCTGTCGTTGCTGAGCAACCTAAGACAGACGCTGCCCCTGCAATGCCTGCTCAAGGTATGCCGGGTATGATGTAATTTCATAGTAAATATTAAACGCCGACCTTCCTGTGAGAGGGTTGGCGTTTTTGATTTCCGAAAGTAAGTATCAATCATAGACAACGAGCCCAAATAGAACTACAATAAGTCGTTGTAGAAAATTGAAATTATTTTTGGGCGTTTTGCCTAATATAGGTGTTTAGGAGAAAAATCATGTGGCGCTTTTTAAAGCGGTTGTTGATTGGAAAGCCTCTTAAGACATTGGAAGAGGGCTCACAACATTTGAGCCGAACCAAGGCCTTGGCTTTGCTTTCGTCTGATGCATTGTCATCAGTTGCGTATGGTACTGAGCAGATTACGACAGCGTTGATTGCTGCAAGTACGGTTGCGTTGTGGTTGCAAATCCCAATCGCCATTTTGGTGTTGGTATTGTTGACGGCCATTACGCTATCGTATCGCCAAATCATTCACGCCTACCCATCTGGTGGTGGTGCTTATGTCGTAACATCAACGAACTGGGGCCGTAACGCTGGGCTTGTCGCCGGTGGATCTTTGTTGGTTGATTACATGTTGACGGTTGCCGTATCTGTGGCGGCCGGAACAGAAGCCATTACGTCAGCGGTTCCAGCACTTCACCCGTACTCAGTTGGGATTGGGGTTGTCATCATCTTAATCTTGATGGGAATTAACCTGCGTGGTGTGCGTGAGTCAGCCGGGTTCCTGATGGTGCCAGTTTACTTGTTCATTGTGATGATTACTGGAATGGTCTTATACGGGTTGTATAACATTGCGACTGGTCAAGTTGCCTTCCATGCTGCAGCAGCAATTGGTACGTCATCATCAAGTATCACAATCTTGTTGTTCTTGCGTGCGTTCTCAAGTGGTTCATCTTCATTGACTGGAGTTGAGGCCATTTCAAATGCCGTGCCGAACTTCAAGGAGCCAAAGCCACGTAATGCGGCAGCGACGCTATCAATCATGGCGTTGATTTTGGCCTTCTTCTTTGGTGGTATTACGTTCTTGTCATACTGGTACGGTATTCGACCAAATGACCACGTGACGGTGTTGGCCCAAATTGGTCAAACGATTTTCGGTCACGGCGTAATGTTCTACCTTTTGCAAATTGCAACGGCCTTGATTTTGGCGGTTGCTGCTAATACTGGTTTCTCAGCTTTCCCACAATTGGCCTTTAACTTGGCTAAGGATAAGTTCATGCCACACATTTACATGGACAAGGGAGATCGTTTGGGATACTCAAACGGTATTATGTCATTGGCCGTTGGTGCCATTGTGTTGCTTTTGATTTTTAACGGATCAACCGAAGCTTTGATTCCGCTTTATGCGGTCGGAGTTTTCGTGCCATTCACATTGTCACAATCAGGAATGATTATTCACTGGTTCCGTGAACGTGAAGGCTTCTGGTTGGGAAAGGCGTCAATCAACTTTGTTGGAGCGTTTATCTCATTTGCCTTGGTTATCATTTTGTTCTGGATGCACTTTAAGTCTGTCTGGCCATACTTGATTATCATGCCAGTTTTGCTTCGTATGTTCTGGACGATTAACCGCCACTACAAGGCGGTTGCTAAGCAATTGCGTGTGTTGTCTAAGGAACCAATCAAGCGTCATCACTACGATGGTTCTACGGTGATTGTGTTGGTCTCAAACTTGACTAAGGCAACGGCCGATGCGATTGATTATGCCCAATCAATGGGTGATCGCGTTTTGGCGATGCACGTCTCATTTGATTCGAACCCTGAAAAGGAGCACCGTTTGGGCGTTGAGTTCAAGCGCGAGTTCCCAGATGTGCGTTACGTGGACATCCACTCGTCATATCGTTCAATCACAGAGCCTTCATTGCGTTTCGTAGATGAAATTGCAAAGGGTGCGAAGGAACGTAACCACTCATTGACGATTTTGATTCCACAATTCGTGCCTCGTCACGGTTGGCAAAATGCGTTGCACAATCAAAACAGTTTGCGTTTGCGTACAGCCTTGGCTTCACGTGACGTAACTGTGTCAACATACTACTTCCACCTCAAGGAATAGTTGTTGTTGAAATAGATAGATGAATTAGCCTCAGTCGACTGCGTGTCGGCTGGGGCTTTTTTCTGCAGCAAATAAGAATTGTGTCTAAATCAGTGAAAAACGGGTCGAAATCGGCAAAAAACGGGTGAAGGACAATAAACACTGAAATGGTGGGCTTCGTTACGAGTTCAAACTGTGTCTAGACGGGCGAAAATCGTGTCTAAATGGGTGAAAAACGGGTGAAGGAAAATAAACGCTGAAATGGCGGGTTTTCGCCGACGTTCAAATTGTGTCTAGATGAACGAAAATCGGGTGAAGTGTCATCGACCCGGTTGGAAACAAAATATAATAAACTGCTATCTTTGCGTGGTTGTGTTAATCTAGTGGAGGTAGCTTTCATTTAGGAAGCAATAATACGGAAAAGGGATAGAGATAATGGATTACACCGTTGATGATGTCCGTGAAGAATTAAAAAATATGCGTGCGCGTGTGCACCATGGTGAGTTGTTTGATTCACTTGGAACGGAAGTTGGTCGTTTGATTGACCAGTTTGATTACGACGCACCGACTGTTGTTGAGCAGCTTGATCCGATAACGGCGACTGCAATTCATGAAAAAGTGTCTGATTGGCAAAATGCGTTGATTGCGGGTCAACCGGTTGTCGTCACTGACCAAGAGTTGTTGGACGTGATGAGTGGGTTGCGCCAAACTGATCCTGAGTTGCGTGATAAGGGTGTCTTTTTCTTTATTAGCGATGCGTTGCAAGCGAATGTCTTTACCGATGCACAAATTGTGATGATGACGCGTTACTTATTACAAGATTCAGTGTTGTTCTCACACATTGATGAGACTGATAATGACGGCATCTTCTTCCGCTCATTCGCGGTCTTCATTTTGTCGATGTTGAACTACGCAAATCGCAATAGTGAAGTAGAGCTGTTTAGCGACGATTTGCACGAAATGCTTATCGATAACTTGGCAACGTACATTGCGCTAGAACATGATACGCGCGGTTTTGTTGAAGGCAAGGGTTGGGCACATGCTTTCTTGCACATCGCAAACTTGTTGGATGAGCTGACGCATGACGATGCAGTGACACGCGCAGATAAGGTATTCTTGCTCACGGTTTTGATTGAACGCATCAAGCGTTTGGAAACACCGTTGGTCATGGGCGAGAATCGTCGTATCGATAGCTATATCGTAACGTTGGTGAACTTGAATCCGTTGTATGAGCAATACTTCTTGAAGCAGCTCAAGCAATGGCGTCAAGAAATGACGCGTCGCATGCAACCGGAAGTTGAAGCAGATTGGCACCGGATGTACAATCAACAACGCTTGCTACAAGGTTTGTTGCTACGCGAAAAATTACCCAAAGAAATTTATGATTATCTTAACGAAGCACGCAATTTCCTAGCGTAATCGGTCCGGTTTACAGTTTCGTGTTATACTTAGGGTTCTAAATTCAATCAGTTTGACAGGGAGAACGACATGTCAGAAAAGCTAAACATTGCGATGTTCTTTGGTGGTAACTCATCAGAACACGACGTCTCAAAGCGCTCTGCTCGTAACATTTACGATGCAATGGACAAGGAAAAGTACAACGTAACTGTTTTCTTGATTTCAAAGGATGGTTACATGATCAACGCCGCTGATTCAAAGCGTGTGTTTGATGGTGAAGATGAAGACACTGTGGTAGCTGCAGCGAAGTCAAAGATGGATTTGACGAACCCATTGGCACCAATTGCCGTTTTGGGTGAGATGGCTGAAATCGATTTGTTCTACCCAGTTGTTCACGGTAACTTGGGTGAAGATGGTACTTTGCAAGCGTTGTTCCGTTTGTTGCAAAAGCCATATATTGGTGCTGGTACGGCTGCGTCAGCCATGTCATTCGACAAGGATTTGACGAAGCGTATCTTGAACCAAGCTGGCGTACGCAACACGAAGTACGTTTTGTTGACGGACCAAGATTACCAAAACTACACATACGAAGGTCTTGTAAAGGAACTTGGTACGGAAGTTTTGTTCGTTAAGGCTGCTAAGCAAGGTTCTTCAGTTGGTATTTCACGCGTAACGAACGCTGCAGAATTCGAAGCTGGTGTTAAGGACGCTTTGCAATACGACTACAAGGTATTGGTTGAAGCTGCTTTGAACAAGCCACGTGAGGTCTTCATCTCAATCTTGGGAAACGAGCAACCACGTGCATCACGTTTGGGTGGTATCGTATTGCCTGAACAAGACGTTTGGTACGACTACAACAACAAGTTCGTTGACGCCTCAGGAATGGTCTTTGAATTGCCAGTTGAGTTGGGGGATGACCTTGAAAAGGAAATCACTGACATGGCATTGACGGCCTACAAGGCATTGGGTCTTGTTGGTTTGACGCGTATGGACTTTATGATTGATGCTGATGGTACACCATACTTGGGTGAGCCAAACACGTTGCCTGGATTTACAAACATTTCTTTGTATCCACAAATGTGGGAAGTATCAGGCTTGAGCTACACGAACTTGATCGACGAAATCATTAACTATGGTTTGGCTGAATTTGAGCGTAACGCCAAGTTGTCATACGACTTCGTTTCATTGGGTGAAGAACACGTCGGTGAAAAGAAGTACAACGCTGAGCGCGCTAAGTAATAGATTTTAAAAACAATCAGCGATGGTTTCCGTTGCTGGTTGTTTTTTATTTGGGACCTAGTCACCCCACTTTATAAACGACAGTATTTAGCGTATAATTTATAGTAAGACAAATTGTGAAAAGGACGAAAAATGACTGAATCATTTACACCAACTTGGATGATTGATGCAATCTACCGTTTGACGCCAGAACAACTTCAGGCACAAGGTATCAAGGCAGTTTTGACTGACTTGGATAACACGTTGATTGCTTGGAATAACCCTGACGGCACGACTGAATTGCATGACTGGCTTGAGCGAATGAATGAAGCTGGCATCCCAGTAATGATTGTTTCAAATAACTCAGCTGCACGTATTGCACGTGTTGCTGAGCCTTTGAATCTACCGTTTGTGTCACGTGCCCTAAAGCCGTTGACACGTGGCTTGAATGAAGCCGTAACAAAGCTTAATTTACAAAAGAACGAAGTCGTGATGGTCGGTGACCAATTGTTGACTGATATCTGGTCATCAAACAACCACGGCGTACGTAGCATTTTGGTTAAGCCTCTGATTGAGACTGACCAATGGAATACAAAGATTAACCGATTTTTTGAAAAGGGTGTTAAGAAGCAAATGCTAAAGGCGCACCCAGAACTACAATGGAGGACGACACTTGATTAGTGAAGCAGAAGTTCAAGGTTACTTGGCAGACGGATTGCGATGCATTGGATGTGGTGCGTTGATCCAAACTGAGCACAAGGGTGAATTGGGTTATGCCCCAATGTCAGCTTTGTTGAAGGGATTTGAAAACGAAGAAGTGTTGTGCCAACGCTGCTTCCGTTTGCGTCACTACAACGAAATCCAACCCGTTGATTTGACGGATGATGATTTCCGTTTGTTGTTGAACGAAATTTCAGCAACGGATTCATTGGTTGTTTACGTTATGGACGTGTTTGACTTCTCTGGTTCATTGATTCCAGGGTTGCACCGTTTTGTTGGAAATAACCCAGTTTTGCTAGTTGGTAACAAGGTTGACGTTTTGCCAAAGTCTTTGAAGCGTTCAAAGATTAAGGATTGGATGCGTCAACAAGCTAACATTGCTGGTTTGCGTCCGGTCGACGTGCAATTGACGTCAGGTAAGAGCGGCGATGATGTGCCAGCTTTGATGGACATGATTGAAAAGTACCGTGAAGGTCGTTCAGTTTATGTTGTTGGTGTTACCAATGTTGGTAAGTCAACGTTGATTAACCAAATCATCAAGGATGCAACTGGTGACAACAAGGATGTGATTACGACGTCACGTTTCCCAGGAACGACGTTGGATCGTATCGAGATTCCATTGGATGACGATACGTTTATCATCGACACACCAGGTATCATTCACCAAGACCAAATGGCGCACTACTTGACGCCAAAGGACTTGAAGTACGTTTCACCACAAAAGGAATTGAAGCCAAAGACTTACCAATTGAACCCACAACAAACGTTGTTCATGGGTGCGTTGGCTCGTTTTGACTTCATCCAAGGTGAGAAGGCTGGTATTACGGCTTACTTCGAGAACAACTTGATGATTCACCGTACCAAGTTGGAAAAGGCTGACGAATTCTACAGCAAGCACGCTGGTGAATTGTTGTTGCCACCAACGACGGAGAACTTGGACATGTTGCCACCATTGCAACGTCACGAGTTCAAGGTAACAGAGAAGACAGATATCGTGATTGACGGTTTGGGCTGGATTACAGTTCCTGCCAACACGGTTGTAGCAGGCTGGGCTCCTGAAGGGGTTTCAGTATTAACACGAAGGGCAATGATTTAATATGATTTCACTACGCGGAAAGCAAAAGCGATACTTGCGCGCATCAGCACATGACATGCGTCCATTGTTTAGCATTGGTAAGCAAGGATTGACACAAAACTGGTTGGATCAACTAGAAGATGCCATCAACAAGCGTGAGTTGTTCAAGGTTAACATCTTGGCAAACTCAGACGTTGAAGTTGAGTCTTTGAAGGAATTCATCGAAGAAAACACGGACATCCAAGTTGTACAAACAATTGGACACACGTTGGTGTTGTTTGGTGAATCAGCTGACAAGGAAAACCGTCACTACTCAGTGGCTGTACAAAAGATTTAATATCACTCTCGAAACGGGGGTTCGGGCATGATTAATACAATCGAAAAAACCGTCACGCAAGCGCAAGCTGAGCGTGCGTTTATCGGTGAAACAAAGAAAATTGGTATTTTGGGTGGCACGTTTAATCCGCCACATGTTGGTCACTTGGTCATCGCTGAACAAGTGGCAGATAAGCTCGGCTTGGATAAGGTATACTTCATGCCGAACGCGAAGCCACCACACGTGGATGTGAAGCAAGCAATTGATCCATTGCACCGTGCCAAGATGGTCCAAGCGGCCATTGCGGGTAATAGTCGCTTTGGCATTGAATTGCTTGAAGTACAACGCGGTGGTAAGAGCTATACCTACAACACAATGTTGCAACTAAAGGTGGAGCACCCAAATTACGAATACTATTTCATTATCGGTGGTGATGAAGTGGCTTACTTAAAGACGTGGTATCGCATTGATGACCTCCTTAAGTTGGTTCACTTCGTTGGTGTTAATCGCCCAGGACAACCACGAGTAACGGATTATCCTGTTGAATGGGTTGAGGTGCCAAACCTTGAAATTAGTTCGACGGATATTCGTAAGCGCATTGCTAATAAGCAAAGTGTGCGCTATCTGCTACCTGACATGGTAGCAGCCTACATTGTAGAAAAAGGGTTATACATGGATGACAAACGAGATGATTTATCGGGGCCGTTACTATAATGGTTCTCGTAAAAGCTTAGTTGAAGCAGCCCAAGCAGCAATGTCAGAGTACCGTTTCCAACACGTGTTGCGTGTTGAAGAAATGGCTGTGGCCTTGGCTGAAAAGTGGGGTGTTGATGCAGAGAAAGCATCTGTGGCAGCCTTGACGCATGATTACGCCAAGGAACGCTCTGATGCAGATTTCTTGGCGAAGATTGCCGAAAAGCAATTGGATCCAGATTTGGTTAATTGGGGAAACAACGTTTGGCATGGTATCGTCGGCGCCGAAATGGTGAAGGATGAGCTAGGCATTGAAAACGAAGATATCCTGACAGCAATTCGTCAGCACACAACTGGCGCGCCATACATGACGACGCTGAGCCAAATTATCTACATGGCAGACTATATTGAGTCAGGTCGCGATTTCCCAGGTGTTGAAGAAGTTCGCACCTTGGCATTTGAAGACTTGGCAGCAAGTGTCGGGTGGCAAACGGGCCACACGCTTGCTTATTTAATTGAAAAGCAGGTTCCGGTTTATCCGGGCACGCTTTTGACATACAACGCATGGAGTGTGAAGTAATAATGGAAAGCAACGTAAACGAAATGTTGGAAGTGGCTGTTAAGGCTGCTGACCAAAAGCGCGCTGAAAACTTGGTCGCATTGGATATCCACGAGATTAGCTTGGTATCAGATGCTTACTTGATTTTGGATGCCCCAACGCAACGTCAAGTTTTGGCGATTGTTGATGAAATCGAAGACAAGATGGCTGAAGCTGGCTTTGAGTTGAAGCGTCACGAAGGTCGTCGCGAAGGTGAATGGGTCTTGATGGACTTTGGTGATTTGTTTGTGCACGTCTTTAAGGACGACATGCGCCAATTCTACAACTTGGAAAAGTTGTGGGGTGCTGCACCTGAAATTGACATTGACCAATGGATCGTTAAGGAAGAATTCTAATGAATTACCAAACTTTTGCGAAGCTGTATGACGACTTGTTTGACGAAGCAGCCTACGCAGATTGGTTCCAATACGCAACCAAGTTCATTAAGAACAAGGATGGTAAGCTGTTGGAACTAGCCGGTGGTGCAGGACGCTTGGCAATTCAATTGAAGCAAGCCGGTTATGACGATATTTCAGTTTTAGACTTGTCTACTGAGATGTTGGCGCTAGCTGCACAACACGCGCAAGAAGCCGAATTGGACTTGCCATTGATTGAAGGCGACATGCGTGAATGGTCAGACTTTGATGAGCGTTTTGCAACGATTACATCATTTGCTGATTCATTTAATTACTTGGCTAATGAAGACGAAACATTGATGGCGTTCAAGCAAGTTGCTGAACACTTGGAAGATGGTGGTCAATTCTTGTTCGATGTGATTTCACCATGGCAAACGGACGTTTATTATCCTGGTTATATGTATAACTGGCATGATGATGAGACGGCGTTTATGTGGTCATCATATGGTGTTGAAGAACAACCACATACGGTGGAACATGAATTGACGTTCTTTGTTTATAACGAAGACATTGATGGCTTCCAACAATTGCAAGAAGTACACACTGAGCGCACATATTCTTTGGACACATACAAGCGTTTGTTGACTGAAGCTGGCTTTACAAACATTGAAGTGACGGCTGACTTTGGTCGAGCAGAAGTGACTGATGAGTCACCACGCTGGTTCTTTAACGCGACGAAAGCGTAAAGCTTGGAGGATAACATGGAGGCAGTTGGGTTAGTAACTGAATATAATCCATTCCATAATGGACATGCCTACCATGTTGCCCAAGCAAAGACGGTTACTGGTGCTGATACAGTTGTGGCGGTCATGAGTGGTAACTACGTGCAACGTGGGGTACCCGCCATTTTTGATAAGTGGCGTCGCACAGAACTCGCTTTAGCTGGTGGGGTCGATATTGTTTTTGAACTGCCCTTTGCGTTTGCTGTGCAACCCGCACATATTTTTGCGCGTGGTGCCGTGCAACTGCTAGCTGACGCTGGTGTTTCAAGTATCGTATTTGGTGCCGAGCATGCTGAGCTGGATTTCTTAGCACTTGCGCAACAGGCCCGTGAACGATTGGCAGCGGATGACCATTTTTCTGCTGATTATTCGCAAACCTATGCGACAGCTTTTAATGATGTTTTGGCAGAAGTTGTCGGATTCCGTTTGACGGATCCGAATGACATGCTTGGGTTTGCTTACGCTACGGCCGTTATTCAACTTGGTTTAGCGGATCAGATTCGCCTCCAACCAATTCAACGCATCAAAGCAGGATATCATGATACGACGCTTTCAGATGATCACATCGCGAGTGCAACCGCGCTACGTGAATTGATTAATCAGGAGGCACCAGCAGCTGAATTTGCTGACTATGTTTCGCAACCCGCAGCTGAGTTGTTAGCACAAGGTGCGCAAACGGCTGATTGGTCGGAAACGTGGTATGATGCGCTACGCTACAAGGTACTGACCACGCCGATTGACGAATTGGAAACCATTTATCAATTGACGGATGGGTTAGCTTACCGTCTTAAAGAAACCATTGAACGGGATATAACAGCTGACTACGAAACGTTTATGACGACGTTCAAGTCAAAGCGTTACACGCAGGCACGCCTGCAGCGCACATTGTTATACACCGTTTTGAACATAACGGATGCTGAGATGCAAACGGCGATGCAACAACCGTACTTGCGCATGTTAGGCGCAACGCCGGTTGGTCGTCGCTATTTGAAGCAACAACGTGAGTCATTCACGTTGCCGTTGATACATAAAGTTGAGAAAGATGACCTAACTGGCATCCTAATGCTTGATTACCGGGCTGGTCGCCTATATCAACAGTTCTCACGGACACGTCAGGACAAAGCGTCACCGTTAGACACGGGACGTATTCCAGTTTTTATAGAAAGAGGATAATCACATGAAGTGGCAATATGCTGAACTCCAAAAGTACAAGACGGAATCATTGCAATTCAGCGAGGTCGTTGATTTGAAGGAGCCTTTGTTGGCAACCTTTGGTGACGTTGTATTGGACGTTACCCCATTGACGGTGACTGGATTTGCGCAAGCTGATCGTGAAGACATCATTATTCACGCAAATGTGAAGGGTAAGTTGGTAACGCCATCAACGCGTTCATTGACGCCGGTTGAAATGGATGTTGATTTCGATATCGATGAAGTTTACTTGCAAAACGAAGAGCACGCTGATCGTTATGAAATCGAAGACTCAGTTATTTTGATTGAAGATGGGTTGATTGATTTTGATCAAGCGTTGATGGAATACGTTGCTTTGTCAGTGCCACTTCAAGTCTTGACGGAAGAAGAGAAGGACCAACCAATGCCTGAGGGTAAGGGCTGGGCTGTCATTTCTGAAGACGATTTTGAACAAAAGCAAGAAGAAGCACCAGCACAGGCGAATACACCTTTGGCTGGCTTGGCAGATTTGTTCAAGGACGAAGATTAAAAAATGAACGCTTACCGGCGCTGAACCGGTGGGCGTTTTTGCACATTTTGATGGGGAAGGAAAATTTGCATAATGGCTAAGCCAAAAGAAACACCAATGATGAAACAATATAACGAAATCAAGGCGCAATACCCTGATGCGTTTTTGTTTTATCGCCTCGGTGATTTTTATGAATTGTTTAATGATGACGCGGTGTTAGGGTCACAACTATTGGAGTTGACGTTGACGCAACGTAATAAGAATTCTGCTGAACCAATTCCGATGGCGGGTGTGCCTCACCACGCCGCACAAAACTATATCGATATTCTGGTTGATAAGGGTTATAAGGTTGCTGTTGTTGAGCAGATGGAAAACCCAGCTGAAGCTGAGGGGATGGTTCGCCGTGAGGTTGTCCAACTGGTGACACCTGGAACACGCATGCGTAATACAGCGGATGCAGCCAAGGAAAACAACTACTTGGTCAGCTTATCAATGACGCCGGTTGGTGGTTTTGGATTGGCTTATGCGGACCTTTCAACTGGTGAAGTGAAGGCGACGTCAGTTTCAGCAACGAACGGTGTATTGAATGAAATCAGCCGTTTGGAGACGAAGGAAATTGTCACGAACGCTGAGTTGCCTGATGAATTGATGGCCAACCTCACGAGCTTAGGAATCTTGGTTTCAAAGCAAGAAGAAGGGCCGGCTAATGCGGAAACGTCATATTTGACGCAACAATTGGAAGTGCCAGAACAAAAAGAAGCGGCTGATATTTTGTTGGCTTATTTGTTTACGACACAAAAGCGCTCACTGGACCACTTGCAGATGGCGACGCCTTACGAAATCGCCCAATACTTAAAGCTAGACCGTAATTCACGTGCAAACCTGGAATTGACGGTTAACTTGCGTACGCAACAGCGTTCAGGAACGTTGTTGTGGTTGTTGGATAATACCAAGACGGCCATGGGTGGTCGTGCATTGAAGCAATGGTTGGAGCAACCGTTACTGGATCGCGAGACCATTGAGGCCCGCTATGACAAGATTGGTGAATTGTTAAAGGACTTCTTCTCACGCGCGGCGTTGCAAGAAACGTTGAAGTCAGTTTACGATTTGGAACGATTGGCTGGACGTGTCGCTTATGGTACGGCTAACGGTCGTGACTTGTTGCAACTACGTAATTCATTGCGCCAAGTACCGGATATCATGGTGACGCTTGGTGATTTAGATCCAGCTGTCTTTGGTGACTTGCTGCGTCGCATGGATCCGGTTTCAGATATCGAAATTTTGATTTCAAAGGCAATTGCCGAGGAACCACCAATTTCTGTTACTGATGGTGGTGTGATTCGCTCAGGATACAACAGCCGTTTGGATGAGTATCGTGATGTGATGAAGGGTGGTAAGAAGTGGCTAGCTGAGTTGGAAGCTAAAGAGCGTGAAGCGACTGCTATTAGTACATTAAAGATTGGTTTCAACAAGGTCTTTGGTTACTATATCGAAGTCACCAAGGCTAACATTGGTAAGCTTGACCCTGACCGTTACACGCGTAAGCAAACGTTGGCGAATGCGGAGCGTTTCATTACGCCTGAGTTGAAGGAACGTGAGCAAATTATTCTGGAAGCTGAAACGAAGTCGAGCGATCTGGAATACCAATTGTTCACGGAAGTGCGTGACCAAATTAAGGACAACATTGCGCGTATTCAAAAGCTGGCCCCAACGTTGGCTGAGTTAGACGTGTTGCAATCACTTGCTACGGTAGCTGAACAATATAAGTTCACGCGTCCAACATTGGTTGATAGCCAAAAGTTGGTTATCAAGGATGGTCGCCACCCTGTGGTTGAAAAGGTATTGGGTCACCAATCATACGTTGCCAACGACGTGTACATGGATGAAGACGAAACGATTATGTTGATTACGGGGCCGAACATGTCTGGTAAGTCAACGTACATGCGCCAACTAGCCTTGACGGTCGTGATGGCACAAATCGGGTCATATGTCCCTGCTAGTGAGGCGGAACTACCAATCTTCGACCAAATCTTTACTCGTATTGGAGCGGCTGACGATTTGATTTCGGGAAATTCAACATTCATGGTTGAAATGGCCGAAGCAAACACGGCTTTGCAAAATGCGACGAAGCGTTCATTGATTTTGTTTGATGAGTTGGGACGCGGAACGGCAACGTATGACGGTATGGCTTTGGCTCAAGCAATCATTGAGTACGTTCACAACAACACCAAGGCTAAGACGCTTTTCTCAACGCACTATCATGAATTGACGGCGTTGTCAGATGAGCTTGATCATTTGCGTAATGTCCACGTTGGTGCGACGGAAGAAAATGGTGAGTTGGTCTTTTCACACAAGGTTTTGACGGGTCCAGCTGACCAAAGTTACGGTATTAACGTGGCGAAGTTGGCTGGCTTGCCAGACTCATTGATTGCCCGTGCATCTGATATTTTGGCAAGCTTGGAAGCGCAAGATGTCACGATTTCAGAAACGTTAGTGCAACCACAACCAGTGTCAGCTAAATTGGCTGAACCGGTAGCATTGCCAGTCGCACCAGAACCGGAACAAGTTGTTGAAGAAGATACGCAACTTGACTTGTTTGCGTTGGAGCCAGCGGTTGACCCAGCCCTACAAGCCATTTTGGATGAGATTAAGCAAACCAACATCGCAACGATGACGCCACTTGATGCGATGATGAAACTAAATGAGTGGCAAAAGCAAATGAAGTAATAAGAGGGCTGCGTTATGGCAGAAATTCATGAATTATCAGATATTTTAGCTAACCAAATTGCGGCCGGTGAGGTTATTGAACGACCTGCATCTGTTGTTAAAGAATTGGTTGAAAATGCAATTGATGCCAATAGTCATCAGATCGACGTGCTAGTTGAAGAAGCTGGTGTAAAGTCGATTCGCATTATTGACGACGGTGATGGTATTGAGGCTGACCAGGTGCAAAAGGCGTTCTTGCGCCACGCGACGTCTAAGATTACGTCACGCAATGATTTGTTCCGCGTGCACTCGTTGGGGTTCCGTGGTGAGGCGTTGCCATCAATCGCGTCAGTTGCGGATGTCGTGCTAGAAACGGCTACTGCTGATGCACCACAAGGAACGCGTGTTCACTACAAGGGTGGTGAACTACTTGAAGAAGTCGGAACGGGAGCACGTAAGGGAACTGACATTACAGTGTCAGAGCTGTTCTTTAATACGCCTGCGCGTTTGAAGTATTTGAAGTCACAATCAACTGAATTAGCACAAATTGTCGATGTCATTAATCGTTTGGCGATGAGCTATCCTGATATTTCATTCCGTCTATCACACAACGGCAATGAAGTAATGCGTACAGCAGGTAACGGCAATCTACAACAGGTCATTGCTTCTATTTACGGTGTACAACAAGCTCGTAAGATGTTGGCAATTCAGGCTGAGGACAACGACTTTGAATTAAATGGTTATATTTCATTGCCCGAGTTAACGCGTGCAAATCGTTCATACATTTCAATTTTGATTAACGGACGTTATATCAAGAACTTTAACTTGAGTCGTGCGCTTGTTAAGGGGTATGGATCGAAGTTGATGGTCGGTCGTTTCCCAATTGCGGTTTTGCAAATCACGATGGATCCACTGTTGGTCGATGTGAACGTGCACCCGCAGAAACATGAAGTCCGTCTTTCTAAGGAAAGCCAGTTGATGGATTTGATTGAGCGCACAGTTAAGGAACGTTTTGCAAACCAGAATTTGATTCCAAATGCCTATGAAAACTATCTAGGCGAGGAGCAAAACGCAGCTGAAAATGACGAGGCGTTCTTGGCGCAACTAAACGAAGCGTCAAAGCCATATGTTAGCTCATATGCGCCGGATACACCTGCCAATCACCCAGCACCTATGTCGACGGCGGATTATGAAAAGTTGGCGGATAACTTCTCCGTTGATGATATCGCGCCGGTTGTGGTGCATAATGCGGATGAACTGGAAGGCACGGCGGTGAGTGAATTCGCTGAAAAGTATCAAGATGCCGATGCAGTTAACCCCTTTGATGAAGGGGGCGTGACGATGGCGGCTGAGCAAGAATCACTAGACTTGAAGGACGACACCATCACGGCTGTTGATGAACATGGTCAAAAGTTCCCAAAGCTCGATTATATTGGGCAAATGCACGGTACATTCTTGTTTGCCCAGTCTGAAGAAGGTTTGTACTTGATTGACCAACACGCTGCCCAAGAGCGCGTGAAGTATGAATACTACCGTGAGGAAATTGGTAAGGTCGGCATGGAAATGCAGAAGTTGCTAGTGCCAATCGTATTGGAATACCCTAAGATTGATATCTTGAAGATTCAATCCCACGAAGCAGAGTTGGCTAAGGTTGGCTTGCATTTGGAGCCGTTTTGGGATGACGCGGTGATTGTCCGTGAACACCCAGGCTGGTTTGAGAAGGGGCAAGAAGAAGATACGATTCGTGAAATGGTTGATTGGATTTTGCGTGATGGTAATTTGACGACGGCCCAATTCCGTGAGCGTACCGCCATTATGATGGCCTGCAAGCGTTCAATCAAGGCTAACTGGTCAATGAATGACTTTGAGGCCAAGGGCTTGATTGATCAATTGTCACACTCAGAAAACCCATACAACTGCCCACACGGACGCCCAGTCTTGGTCACGTTCTCAACGTTGGACATGCAAAAGATGTTTAAGCGTATTCAAGATTCACACGAATCATGGATTGAATATGATAACCACCCCTTTTAATTTGAAAGTGTTTCGTATTCGCAATATACTTGTATCAACAAATACGAAATGACAGATTTTAAAAGAGGTAGATTATCATGAAGGCTCGTGTATTTTACGCTACAATTACTGGTAACAATGAAGATGTTGCGGACGTTATCATCGACACGTTTGAATCAGAAGGTGTTGAAGTTACGAAGGAAGATATCTCAATGATTGACCCACACGACATTTCAGCTGATGAGACTGATATCGTGGTGGTTGTACCTTACACGTTTGATAAGGGAACGGTTCCTGATGAGTCATTGGACTTCTTTGAGGACTTGGAAGACGCTGATTTGACGGGTATTGTCTACGGTGTTTCAGGTTCTGGTGATGACTTCTACGGTAAGGACTTTGCCGTTGCTATCGACAAGTTCGAAGAACAATTTGAGAAGTCAGGTGCTACTAAGGGTGCCGATGGTGTTAAGGTTAACTTGAGCCCAGATGTCGAAGCAACTGAAGAGTTGCAAGCATTTACGAAGGCTTTGATTGAAAAGGCTAACGCATAATAAACATGATGATTAAAACCGGCAGTTGTTTCGTTACAGCTGCCGGTTTTAATATTTGACTTCGCGGGCAAGATTTGCTTCTTTAGACTTCAGAAACAAATCACAATTCAGCCATATATGACTTGTATGATATTTCTAAATTAGAGATAGTCATATGGGGGAAACATTATGGCAGATTATTCAGCAATGTCGACTGGTGTCGGAAAGTTGAACTATTCATTTTCAACATCAACAGCCGCCGAGTTTGGCGTAAAGGTAGAAAATGCAAGTGGTCGTCCGAACCACTACCGTGAAGCACAAATCAAGCGTATTCGTGATCGTGTGGCAACTAAGCCGGACATCACGTTCGCGCGTTTGCGTGCCGATTTGAATTTGGAAACAGCTGATTTGCGTCAACTTGCACGTGAAGCTGGCGTTGAATTACGATAATTAACTAAAGAATCCGATGTTTCGTTATCTGAAACATCGGATTCTTTCTTTATTTCTGAACGATAATCAGTGAACCGAAACAAATAATCCCATTTTTACGAACAATAGAGTATAATAAGAACTATCTTAAAGAAAACATCGTCAATGTACGGTTATTGGGGGGCTATTAATGGCTAACTTTACATCAATGTCAACAGGGGTCGGACAATTGAACTATACCTTTGCAACGTCTGCAGCATCAGAGTTTAGCGTGACGGTTGAAAACGAAAGTGCCCACAAGAGTGAGTATCGTGAGCGCCAAATCAAGCGTATTCAAGATCGTGTCGCCAACAAACCGGGAATTTCATTTGGGCGACTACGTTCGGATTTGCATTTGGAATCTTCTGAATTGCGACAACTAGCGCGTGAAGCGGGCGTAACGTTGCAATAACTAAATCAAATAAAGTTAAAAAAAGATTGGCATCTCGCAGAAGCCAATCTTTTTGTTCGTTTAGAAGTAATTTGCCACTGATTAACTTGTCCGCAATTACTTTTGGCACTAGAATAGAATGACTAAACATTTGAGGAGGACGCCTAATGGGAAAGCTAATACGGCGCGTTGTGCCGGCGGTCTTGGTAGGGGGCGTCGTAGCAGGTGGTTATTACGGATATCAAGAGAATACGTTAAATATCCGGGGCACCATTCAACGAGAAGAATTGAAGCAACGAGTTAAGGTGTCAAATGAGAAAATCACGCAACCTGAACGACAAGCCATTGTTGACCGGGTCATGAAGGAAACACACCGCGATGAGGGACTACATAAGCAAGGGTTCGTTAGCATGCCGCTACTAGGCATTTTGCAACCAATTTTCGATAATGCATACAGTGAAGTTGGTCTGGATGCCGGCGCGAACTATGCTAATCGCACGGTAGATGATCCGGATGGTGACCAGGTTCCCGTCATGGGGCAAGGCAATTACGGCTTGGCCAGCCACAATTTTAATGATGGTAAAACTGGCTTTTCTGCCTTACAGGAGCGCCTGAATCAGGATGCGCCTTACCTTGTTGATGGTCAGTTGAAGGGCAGTGATTGGTTGAATGGTCAGCCAATTTATATGGCCAATCGATCAGGCATTTATGAATATAAGGTTACGGGCCAAATTCTGGTTAACAAAGGTGATACTGACGTATTGCGTCAAACACAATCGCCACAATTAACCATTATTAGTTGCTTATTCCCAAGTACGCAATACCGTATTATTACGAAGGCATCTTTGGACAAGAAGTGGGAATGGCATAATGCACCAGACAAGGTTGTCCACTATTTCGACCTAACCGTGCAAAAGACAAATGCCCACGCGTCATGGTTTAACCCTGGCGAAGAGGAAGGCGTTAACTAATCGTTGCGTCAATAGTTAAGGGTTTCATTTTTCTAGTTTTCGAGTATAATAAGTTAAGAATAAAGCGTTGACGAAGATAAGTCGTTGAACAAGATTGTTTTTAGAGAGTTTGCCATTGGTGGGAGGCAAATAACGGTCGTTGAACGGTACTACTTCCAAGCGAACTGGTGAACCAGTTCCGTTTCCCGCGTTAAGGGACGATGAGGTGAGGGGGAACCCTCTCGAATTCGGGTGGTACCGCGTGCAAACGTCCCGTTACGACAAGTATAATTGTTGTAACGGGACGTTTTTGTTTTTCGCGCGTCAAGTCGCACGCAGATTAAATAGGAGATTACACAATATGGCAGATGTAAAGATTACATTCCCAGACGGTGCTGTGAAGGAATTCCCAGCTGGCGTAACGCCTTTGGAAATTGCTAACGGTATTTCAAAGTCATTGGCTAAGAAGTCTGTTTCAGGTAAGTTGAACGGTCACTACGTTGGTATGAACGATGGCATTCAAGAAGATGGTGCCTTTTCATTGATTACCAAGGATGATGCAGAAGGATTGCAATTGTTGCGTCACTCTGTTTCTCACTTGTTGGCACAAGCTTTGAACCGTTTGTACCCAGACCAAATTCACTACGGTGTTGGTCCAGCCATCGATAACGGTTTCTACTACGATACTGATAAGGTTGAGGGTAGCCAAATTTCAGCTGAGCAATTCCCTGAGATTGAAAAGATGATGAAGCAAATCGCTTCAGAAAACTTGCCAATCGTTTCTCGTGAGATTACGCGCGATGAAGCTTTGGAGATGTTCAAGAACGATCCATACAAGATTGAATTGATTAACGACTTGCCAGCCGATGAGCACATCTCAATCGCTGTGCAAGGTGAGCACGTTGAATTGGATCGTGGTGGTTTGGTACCATCAACGAACTGGATTAAGCACTTTAAGTTGACGTCAGTTGCTGGTGCTTACTGGCGTGGAAAGTCTTCAAACCCAATGTTGCAACGTATCTACGGAACGGCATTCTGGACGGCTGAAGACTTGGATGCTGAAATGAAGCGTCGTGAAGAAGCTAAGGAACGTGACCACCGTAAGATTGGTGCAGAGCAAGACTTGTTCTTCACGTCTCAAGAAGTTGGTGCTGGTTTGGCTGTTTGGATGCCAAACGGTGCTGCAATCCGTCGTACGTTGGAGCGTTACATTGTTGACCGCGAAGTGCAAGACGGTTACCAACACGTTTACACGCCAATCATGTCAAACTTGAACTTGTACAAGCAATCAGGTCACTGGGATCACTACCGCGATGACATGTTCCCACCTATGGACATGGGTGATGGCGAGTTCTTGGAATTGCGTCCAATGAACTGCCCATCTCACATCATGGTGTTCAAGCACAAGCCACGTTCATACCGTGAGTTGCCATTCCGAATTGCTGAATTGGGAATGATGCACCGTTACGAGAAGTCAGGTGCTTTGACTGGTTTGTCACGTGTTCGTGAAATGACGTTGAACGACGGTCACACGTTCGTTATGCCAGACCAAATCGAAGACGAGTTCAAGAAGATTTTGGGCTTGATGATCGATGTTTACGCTGACTTTGATATCACGGATTACCGTTTCCGTTTGTCATACCGTGACCCTGAAAACACGGAAAAGTACTACGATGACGATGACATGTGGGACAAGGCTCAAACGATGTTGAAGAAGGCCATGGACGACATGGAGTTGGATTACTTCGAAGCTGAAGGTGAAGCTGCGTTCTACGGACCAAAGTTGGACGTTCAAATCAAGACTGCTTTGGGTGGAGAAGAGACTTTGTCTACAATCCAATTGGACTTCTTGTTGCCTGAGCGTTTCGACGTTACTTACGTTGGACCAGATGGTGAATTGCACCGTCCAGTTATGATCCACCGTGGAATTATTTCTACGATGGAGCGCTTCACGGCTTACTTGACTGAAATGTACAAGGGTGCGTTCCCAACTTGGTTGGCACCACACCAAGTACGTATCATTCCTGTTAACCGTGATGCCCACGGTAAGTTCGCTAAGGACTTGGCTGATCGTTTGATCAAGCAAGGTATCCGTGCCGAATACGAAGATCGCAACGAAAA
Organism: Weissella confusa; assembly: GCA_001436895.1. Classification (GTDB taxonomy): domain Bacteria; phylum Bacillota; class Bacilli; order Lactobacillales; family Lactobacillaceae; genus Weissella; species Weissella confusa. The sequence goes on along the minus strand of JQAY01000004.1, from coordinate 18,296 downwards.
GTTGGGTTACTTGATTCGCGATGCCCAAACGTCTAAGGTTCCTTACACGTTGGTTATCGGTGATGAAGAAGTTAACAACAATACGGTTACGATTCGTCGCTTCGGTTCAACGGACACGAAGTCAAAGTCTGTTGATGCCTTTGAAGCAGAGTTGATGTCAGATATTGCACGTCACTCACGTGCAATGGAGACATTGGAAAAGGCCGTTAAGGGATAATAATTAACGATTAAAGACCTGATGTTAGGGGAATTCCTGACATCAGGTCTTTTAGTTTGTGGTGTGTAGTTTGTGCGAGTGTCCGACCTCTGGTCGGAGTGGCTGGGGGCTTCTTTTGGCCCACTAAACCGGACATGTCAAAACCGTGGGAGGCGGAGTCCACTGCGTTGCAGCGTACACCTTTACCCTCCGTAATACTAAGGGGTAAAACCCCTAAGTATTACCCCCACAGGTTTAGCCATGTCCGGTTCTATACGTGGGGCGCCCCCAGCCACAGCAGCCGAGATGTTCTAGTCTGACACGGATTTACATCCACCGGAAAACAAATTCTCAAACATAAAAATGACTTTCTGAGTTGAATTGGTATAGGAATTGGTCTATAATTGGTCTATACCAAAGATAAATAAAAACACAGAACGCATTTTTTAAGGGGAAATAAAATGAAGATTCTACAAGTTAAAGATCAACAAGCTGGTGGCCGCGCAGGATACGATGTCTTTGCAGAGGCTGTTAAGAATGGCGCACACTTTTTTGGATTGGCAACTGGTTCAACGCCAATCTCAATTTATGATGAGTTGAAGGCTAGCGACTTGGACTTCTCTGATAAGATTTCAATCAACTTGGATGAGTACAAGGGCTTGCCTGGTACGCACGAGCAAAGCTACCGTTACTTCATGAACGAGCACTTGTTCAATGCTAAGCCATTCAAGGAGAGTTATGTCCCTGACGGTATGGCGGATGCTGAAACTGAGACGAAGCGTTACGAAGGTATCATTGACGCAAACCCAATCGATCTACAAATCTTGGGATTGGGTCAAAACGGTCACATCGGGTTCAACGAGCCTGGTACGCCATTCGATTCTTTGACGCACGAAGTGACGCTAACTGAGTCAACAATCGAAGCAAATGCGCGTTTCTTTGAGCACGAAGACGAAGTGCCTCGCTACGCCTACTCAATGGGAATCGGTAGCATCATGAAGGCTAAGGAAATTTTGTTGGTTGCTTACGGGGCAGCGAAGGCTGATGCTGTGGCAGCGATGATCGAAGGACCAGTTACGGAAGACATGCCTGCAAGTATCTTGCAAAAGCATGCAAATGTCACAGTTATTATCGATGAGGCAGCTGGTGCAAAGTTGACCAATCGTGAAGAAATTGTGCCGTTTGTGTAGGAAATCCGACTAATAGGAGAATAGGCGGGGGCATTGGTTGCAAACGTATACATGGGGTGTTATATTAATACTCGTAAAGCAGAGATGCTTTACACAACCAATTCTCTTTCTCTCTCTTAGCCGCTGTAACTTGCCAGTTATAGCGGCATTCTCTTTTTATAGGTATGTATTTTGCATACATTTTTAAAAATTCACTAAGACCGCTTAGTAATTTCGCACAAAAAGCTGTGTATTTTGCGATGCATAGCGTATACTAATCAGGTAATAATTAATAAAGAGGTATTATCACATGGCTTCAAAGACAGAATTGATCGACTTGGTTGCAGCACAAACTGAATTGCCAAAGTCAGAAACTGCTAAGACAGTTAACGCATTGTTGGACGTTATCAAGAACGAACTTGCTAAGGGCGAGAAGGTTGCTTTGGTAGGCTTCGGAACTTTCGAAGTTCGCGAGCGTGCAGCACGTAAGGGTCGCAACCCACAAACTGGTGCAGAAATTGAAATCGCAGCCGCAAAGGCACCTGCCTTCAAGGCTGGTAAGGACTTCAAGGAAGCCGTTAACAAGTAATCATTAGATTGCATAAATTAAACGCCGTACGATTTTGTGTCGTACGGCGTTTTTTTGTGCCCCAAATCCACACTAACAATTCGAAAGACATAAAAATTTATGTTTGCTTTTAGCCCCCGTGAAGTATCGCCTAAGCTTGGACTCATATTATAAGCCTTGTCAAAAAATAGATGGAGGATAGCGATATGACAGATCGTTATGAGCAAAAGAAGCAACGACCTTGGTTACAGTACGTCACGCTTGGCATTGCCACGTTAGCAATGGCGTTCAGTGCTATTGCAGCGTTTCACCCGTTTGGTTTAGGTGAAACAAGTCGACCAAATATGACCCAGCAAACTGGGGGCTTTGGTGGTAACGGTGGTCCGATGGGCGGTTATGGTAACCAATCACAGTCAAATTCAATCGATGATGCTGCAGCAAGTAGCACAACGACACAATGATAGGAGCGACAAGTAACATGAATTTCGTAAAACGAGCAGGTATCACATTGTGGGCGCGAAAAGGGCGCTCGGTCTTGTTAGTCCTCACATCAACGGTTATTTTAGCGTTTGTGATGGCTGGGTTGATTGTACAAAACGCGGCCCTAAAAGCAGCCACGAATGCCGCTAATTCAGTTGGATCAACAGTAACGTTGTCGGCTAACCGAGAGAAAATGTTTGAGCAGATGAAGGCGGCGCAATCATCCGAATCTTCTTCTAGTGACTCGTCATCTTCAGACACAACGACGTCGATTACGATGCCAACGGCAACGATTTCAGAAGTTAAGAAGATTGCGGCGCTTTCAAACGTTGCCTCATATAACATTACGAATAGCGCCTCAGTAAACGCCTCAAGTTTTAAGGCGATTACAACCACATCAACGAATACGCCGATGGGTGGTGGTGATCGTGGTGGCATGATGGGTAATCAAAATTCAGGTGACATTCAAATCAATGGTGTGACGTCAACCACGTCAACGGCTTCATTTTCTGATGGCACAGCCAAAATCGTATCAGGTCGTGGCATTAAGACGAGTGACCAAAACACCAATAATGTTGTGATTGCAAATGAATTGGCCACGGCTAACAACATTAAGGTTGGCGATACGTTGACTGTTAAGACAACGGATGATGCGGCGACTGAAAAGACCGTTAAGGTTGTCGGTATTTACAAGTTGAAGACAACGACCGACGGATTCCAACGAGAAGATCCGGCTAACACAATTTATGGATCATTCACATTGGCTAATGATATTAATGGTACGCCAGATCAAGCATCAAACGTGACGTTCACGATGGCTGAACCTGCTAAAACAACGGCGTTTGTGAAGCAAGCCAAGAAGCTGATTGATACGTCAGAACTTACTTTGACGTCTGATGCAAGTCAATATAAGACAGTGGCAGCAAGTATGAAGAACGTGGCGGCATTTGCCTCTAAGATTGTTTGGATTGTGTCAATCGCCGGTGTCTTGATTCTTGGTTTGATTATTATTTTGATTACCCGCGAGCGACGCCGTGAAATTGGTATCTTGGTATCAATTGGTGAGTCTAAGCCAAAGGTTGTTGCCCAATTGTTTACGGAAATGCTGGTTATTTTGGCAATTGCGCTAGGTATTGCAACAGCAGCCGGTAATAGTGTTTCTGGCTTAGTTGGTAAGCAACTTGTACAACAACAAACGACCCAACAAATGCAATCAGCGCGTGGTGGCATGCCAGGTGGTGGCCAAAACGGGCAACAAGGTGGTGCGCCATCAGGTAAGCCTAGTGGCGGCATGGGCGGTGGCCCAATGATGGGTGGCGGTGCAGCTGCTAAAAATGAACAGTTGGATGTCGCAATGACGCCGGCAGCAATTGCAGAATTGGGCGGCGTTGCGTTCCTGATTGCGGTGCTTTCGGTATCAGGGGCCGCCTTTAGTATCTTGCGTATGCGACCAAAGCAAATTTTGCAAGCCGATTAGTGAGGAATAATAATGACGCTAGAAATTAAAAATTTAACGCATTGGTATACAACGGCGGACAATGCGTTGTACAAGGATGTTAATCTGACCTTCGAAAGTGGCAAGTTTTATGCCATCGTCGGTGAATCAGGATCTGGTAAGACAACGTTACTTTCATTTTTGGCAGGGCTAGATGTCCCACGTGAAGGTGATATCCTAGTGGACGGTGTTTCAATCAAGAAGATTGGCCTAACCGCTTTTCGACAGAAGTACGTCTCAACGATTTTTCAGTCATACAATCTATTGACGACGATGACAGCGTTTCAAAATGTCCAAACGGCATTGGCCATTACGAAGTCAAAGCACGCAAATGATAAGACGTATATCTTGGAACAATTGGCCCGCGTCGGGATCGACGAAGAGAAGGCACAAAAGAATGTGCAACGTTTGTCTGGTGGTGAACAACAACGTGTCGCAATTGTCCGCGCTTTGTTAGTGGATGCGCCGATTGTGGCTGCCGATGAAGCGACGGGAAATTTGGATCACGAAAATTCAGAAAAGATTGTTGCGCTCTTTGCTGAACTAGCCCACGAATTTGGCAAGACGGTTATCTTGATTACCCACGATCGTGAAGTAGCCAAGCAGGCCGATGAACAGCTTTTGTTGAAGGACCATGTCTTTACGCCAATTACAGATTAAGTTAAGAACAGGCCGAGGAAAACAAACCTCGGCCTGTTTTATGCTACACTAATCGTTAGATATCAATGAAAAGCGAGAAATATGATGCAATTAACTGGAAATGATTTTATTGCAGCGATTAAGGATGAACAGTATGAGGTGAAGTCGTTTACCGCGGCAGACCAAGCAACTGTTAATTTGGACGATTTGTTTACATATGCTGAAAAGGCGTTGGCAGATAACAAGCTTTTCAGTGCAGAATTGCTTATTAGTGGGGATGAGCCGATTAGCTTGCGTTTGGAAACCGGTCTGATTAATTTGCCAGTTCGCTACACAAATGCGATTAGCAAGATTGTGATTAATGATCCGGAAACTGATGTGACCCTTTACATGATTGTGGAACACCCATTAGTGACAAAGTCTGGCCTACGTATTGAAACGGCAGCAACTGTCGCAGCATTTTTGGATGATCCAGAAACGGTAGAAGCAAAAATTGCTGCCTTCTTTGATAAGGAACTGACTGCAATTAACGAGGCGATTGAAGAGCAAAAGAACGCACCGGCTGAAGAGGCAGAGGACGGCGAGTAGCGTTTTAGGTTTGGGTTTTGAGATGAGGTAGAGTATATATGGCACGAAGGAAGCGGATGAGTCGTAACAAGCGATTGGCAATCGTGTTGACGATTATTATTTTGTTGGTGTTGATTGCACCACAAGTTATTCGTTACTATATGAATGTGGCTGATGCTAATGCGGCAGCTAAGCAAGAGAAAGCATATATTGCTAAAGTCGGTAAGCAACAGGCTGCCATGGGTGCAACTGATGCTGATAAGTTACCGGTCACATCGCATTGGGATTTGAATACTGATGGTGAGATGAAGGTCGTTGTGTCGTCTAAGGCAATGAGTGAAACAGATGGTCAAGCGTTGGTTTGGGTAAATAAGGCGGCTGAAGTTTGGAATAAGGCATTAGGGGTCGACTTTATTAAAGTCACGTCAACTAAGGCTAACCAACACGAGAATGTTGATCGTAACGTCTGGCCAGATGATGCGGATTATCAATTGTTGATTGGCTACAAAGATATTACGGATGATCTGGGTAAGACGGATACAACTGTTTTGGCAACGACCACTGAAGCCGGTAATACGATGTGGATTTCAAAGCAAGCTGCCAAAGTGTGGTTAGCTAAGACGATTCAACGTGAAGACTATCTGTCTGGAGCCGTATACGGGCCGGTAACATCAAGGGACATTGAGGACTTGCACAACCAGGAAGCTGAGCATACAATTATCCACGAGTTCGGTCACGCGTTGGCTTTGAAACACCAAGGACAAGCAAATGATTTGATGTCCCCAATGGTTGGTATTAACGACTTCAGTAAGCCAAATAAAACAGAAATTATGCAAGTTAAAACGATTCGTTATCTTGCAATGAACCCCAACTTGATGAGTGAGGGTTCATATAATACTGTTTTCCGAAAGTATTATCAGCAACTTAACGGGCAAGATTTGCCACAAAACTTGGTTGTCTTGAATGACAGTCATGAATAACGAAAACTAGATGTAGGAGTGGTTCCATGAATCATAATATTTTGTCAGCACACAAGGTGATTGGCACAATTGTTGGTACGATTGTCTTTGTGGTGCTGTTTAAATATATTGCCTGGCCTTCAGGCGTTGCACATACAGATATCACGTTGGCACCAGCTTGGTTGGCGTTGATGTCAGCTATTTTTGGCCCAATTGCTGGGTTCATTGTGGCATTCATTGGACATTCGTTGACTGACCTGTCATCGGCAAGCTTGGATTCAGTTTGGTGGACTTGGGCAATTGCCGACGGTATGTTTGGCTTCTTTATGGGGTTGGCAACGACACGTATTGGTATTTTCGTCGGTGAATTGACATCACGTAAGCTGGTGTTATTCAACATTTGGCAACTGATTGCGAATGCTGTCGTTTGGTTGGTTATTGCACCACTTGGTGATCACTGGATTTATGGGACGATGCTTGGTAAGGCGTACGCTCAAGCTGGGATGGCAATGCTAGCGAATACATTGGTGATTGCGATTCTAGGAACGTTGTTTATTAAGTTGTACCACACGTGGTTTGTTAAGTAGTCGGCGCCCTTTATTCATTATTGATTTTGGGTAATGATTTTCTGAATTTAAAGTATATTAAAACGGTTGAACCCTTATTTTTAAAGGGCTCAGCCGTTTTTTGCTTGGACTGGTTCATGGTTTAACGGCATAGATTGTGGTAAAATTTATGCATTGATAATGAATAAAAGTGAGGTGCACCATGGGAAAGTTAATTGACGGCAAGCAAATTGCCAAGGACTTACGTGCAGCCGTTGCGCGTCAAACTGAAAAGTTGGCGACGCAAGGGATTACACCGGGGTTGGCTGTTATTTTGGTTGGGGATGACCCAGCTAGTGAGATTTACGTTCGCAATAAGGAACGTGCAGCTGGTAAGGTCGGTGTGAATGCACAGACAATTAAGTACCCAACAGATGCTTCAGAAGCAGAGGTGCTAGCCAAAATCGCTGAATTGAATGCTGACGATAGCGTTGACGCTATCTTGGTGCAAAGCCCAGTGCCATCACAAATTGATGAACACAAGGTGCAAGAAGCTATCGACCCACGTAAGGATGTTGATGGGTTCCACCCAGAAAACATCGGTCGCTTGTATGCTAACCGTGAAGGCTACTATCCAGTTGCCAACACACCACGCGGTATCATGACGATGCTACAGCACGAAGGTGTTGATGTGGCGGGTAAGCACGTGGTTGTGATTGGCCGTTCAATTTTGGTTGGCCGTCCAATGGCCGCCTTGCTACAAGGTGCCAATGCAACCGTTTCACTATTGCACCGTTACACGCCAGCATCATTGACGGAATTACTTGTGAGCGAGGCTGATATTGTCATTGTTGCAACCGGTGTTCCTGGCCTGATTAAGGGATCAGAATTGAAGGCAGGAGCGGTGGTTATTGATGTTGGTATTAACCGCCTTGAAGATGGTTCACTAGTAGGGGATGTCGATTTTGAATCAGCTGAACCAGTTGCTAGTTTGATTACGCCGGTCCCTGGTGGTGTCGGACCAATGACAATTGCAACGTTGCTACAAACGACGGTTGAACTTGCCGCACAACACCACGGGGTTGCATTGGAGGACCCATGGCAGACTATTTAACAGTGTCGGCGTTGACGTCGTACTTAAAGCGTAAATTCACAGCCGATCCCTATCTAAAAGAGGTCTATGTGACGGGTGAAATTTCCAATTATCGCCAACGTCCTGGGCATCAATATTTTTCACTAAAAGATGATGGTGCCGTTTTGAACGCAACGATGTTCAAGTTCGCCTTCCAAAAGTTACAGTTCAAGTTGGAACCAGGGATGAAGGTGAACGCTGTCGGGCACATGGATTTGTATGCCCCAAACGGTTCGTATAGTTTGATTATTGATAAGCTGGAACCGGATGGGGTCGGCGCGTTGTATCAGGCCTACGAGCAATTGAAAGCGAAATTGGCTGAGGAAGGGTTGTTTAATCAACTGCAACGTCCAATCCCACGCTTTCCAAAGAAAATTGCGGTCATCACATCACCAAGTGGTGCGGTCATCCGTGACATTATGACAACGGTGCAACGACGTTATCCAATTGCAGAAATCGTCCTCTATCCGGCGGTTGTGCAAGGAGATGGCGCTGTACCATCACTAACTGCCCAGATGACGGCGGTTGCTGAATCGGGCGACTACGACGTTTTGATTATGGGACGTGGTGGTGGATCAATTGAGGATTTGTGGGCGTTTAATGAGGAAGCAGTCGCACGGCAAATGCTGACGATGCCGATGCCAATTATCAGCTCGGTTGGTCACGAAACGGATACGACGATTGCTGATTTCATTGCGGATCAACGCGCGGCAACGCCAACAGCTGCTGCCGAATTGGCCACGCCAGTTCCATTAGCAGACTTGTGGTTAGGCATTCAGCAAATGCAACAACGGTTGGTTAACCAAATGCAACGACAAGTCGTTAATTCACAAGAACGGTTGCAACGGTTGCAAAACAGTTATGTTTTGACACAACCGGCTCGCCTCTATGAGGGGTACTTACAACGTTTAGACATTGCGCAGCAGCGACTCCAACAATCCGTTGTGACTTTGGTAACGCAACGACGTCACCAATTTGATTTGATTGCACCACGTTTAACAAATGCCATGACCCGTCAAACTGAAAATGCCGAACAACGAGTCGGTAAAGCCGTTGCAGGGTTGCAATTAGTTAGCCCGCTGGCCATTTTGGCTCGTGGCTATAGCGTTGTTGAACAGGATGGCCATATCCTAAATTCGGTGGCGGATGTGACATTGCAAGAAGATGTTCTGATTCGATTGGCAGATGGTCAAGTGACAGCGACGGTAACGAAGAAAGAAGAAACAGAATAATGGCAGAAAAAACATTTGAAGAAAACTTGGCAACGCTGGAACAAATCGTTGCCCGCTTGGAAAAGGGTGATGTGCCTTTGGAAGAAGCGTTGAAGGAGTTTGAGACTGGCGTAAAGTTGAGTCAAGAACTACAAAAGACACTACAAACGGCTGAACAAAGCTTGGCAAAGATTGTTAATGCGGATGGTTCAACCTCAGATTTTAATCCCGAGGCGTAGTATGAATTTAACAGAGTTTGCCAGTGAAGTTGTCCCAAAGATTGAAGAGACTTTGGCAACCGAATTGAAGCAAAGTACAACGGAAAAGACACTACGTGATGCCATGACTTATGCTGTAATGGCTGGTGGTAAGCGATTGCGTCCATTGTTGACATTGGCGGTGGCACAATCTTACGGTATGGGTGTACCGGGGTTGGTCCGTGCTGCAAGTGCATTGGAGTTAATCCACACGTACAGCTTAATTCATGATGACTTGCCTGCAATGGATAATGACGACATGCGCCGTGGCAAGCCAACGACTCACCGACAATTCGGCGAAGATGTGGCGATTTTGGCAGGGGATGCTTTGCAACCGTTGGCTTATCAATGGCTAGCTAGTGACCCGCTATTAACAACACCACAAAAGGCGGAGCTAACCCTACAATTAGCTTTGGCATCAGGTGCCAACGGTATGGTGGCTGGCCAAGTGATGGATATGGCAGCGACAAACGCTGATACGATTACACTCGATCAAGCGAAGGCCATTCACTATCGCAAGACCAGTGCGTTGATTGCTTATGCTGCTATTGCCGGTGGTATCATGGCTCACGCATCAGAAGCGGTCAAAGAGCAACTTTGGAATTTCGGCATGGCATATGGACTTGCTTTCCAGATTAAGGATGATTTGGATGACCTTGGTCAGGACGATGATGAGGACAAGCAAGCATATCCAACGTTGCTTGGTGTACAAGGCGCGGTTGATGCATTGCGTGAGCAAGTTGACCTTGCTAATCAGGCATTGCAAAAGTTTGGTGAATTGACAGGTAACGACATTACACTGTTGGTATCATTTTTGGATTACTTTAACGAGACATTGGAGAAATAATGGCGATTGAGAAAGAACGAGTAGACGTTTTGGCTGTTCAACAAGGGTTATTTACCTCACGTGAACAAGCCAAGCGAGCAATTATGGCTGGTGAAATCTTGGGAGAAAACGAGCAACGCATGGATAAGGCGGGCGAGAAGATTCCGGTAACGACTGAGCTACACTTGAAGGGCGCACCAATGCCATATGTATCACGCGGTGGCTTTAAGCTTGAGAAGGCCTTGGATGTGTTTGATATCTCAGTTGATGGCAAGACGGTCTTGGATATTGGGTCATCAACAGGTGGCTTTACTGATGTGTCATTGCAAAACGGGGCTAAGTTGGTTTACGCACTGGATGTGGGAACAAACCAATTGGCTTGGAAATTGCGTTCAGATGACCGTGTCGTGGTGATGGAAAACACCAACTTCCGTTATTCAGAATTGCAAGATTTCACGCAAGGACAACCTGAAGTGGCAACGATTGATGTGTCATTCATTTCATTGAACTTGATTTTGCCACCACTCTCAAAGATTTTGACGCCGGGTGGTTCAGTGGCAACGTTGATTAAGCCACAATTTGAGGCTGGTCGTGAAGCGATTGGGAAGCACGGCATCGTTAAGGATGCTGCAACACACCTAGCAGTTATTGATAAAGTGGCTGGCTATGCAAAGGCAGCTGGTTTCAGTATTGTCGGGTTGGACTATTCACCAATCAAGGGTGGTTCAGGAAACATTGAGTTCTTGGCGCACTTGGTTCTTGATGGTGGTGATAGTACGATGTCTGAAGCTGAACGTGAAGCCGTAGTGGCTAGTGCACACGCACAATTGAATGCACGTCGTGAGGAAAAGACGGATGAGACGAAGTAAGCAAGAACGTCAACAAGCCATTAAGACGTTGATTAGCAACGAGCAAATTCAACGCCAAGAAGACTTGGTACGTAAATTGAATGAAGCTGGTTGGGAAGTTACGCAAGCAACAATCTCACGTGATATTACGGAAATGCAATTAGTGAAGGTACCGCTACCTACTGGTGGCTTTGCCTACGCTGTTATGTCAGGGGCGGATTACTTTGGTCAGTTGGGTCGCATTTTACAAGAGACGACTACTGATGTCGCAACGCAAGGTAACATGATTATGATCAAAGTAGCACCTGGTACTGGTCCAGCTCTGAAGACGGCCTTAGAAGAAGCTAATTTGCCAGAAGTCTTTGGACTGATTGGTGACGATGCCGGTGTTTTGGTAATTTTGCGTGAGGGTGAGCTTGCAAAGGACTTTGCAAATAAGTTGACGGCGCAAGCTTAGTTAACGGAAGAGGAGCAGGCTATGCTACAAGAATTATCAATTCAAAATTTTGCGATTATTCCAAAGCTCAACATTAGCTTCCAACCGGGGATGACGGTTTTGACCGGTGAAACCGGTGCTGGAAAGTCAATTATTATTGATGCCGTTGGCCTATTGACCGGCGGTCGTGGTTCACAAGATTTCATTCGTGAGGGTGCTGATAAAGCGGTCTTGCAGGGCTTAATTGATGTGGAGCCGGGCCAACCGATTACACAATTACTTGATGAGTTGGGAATCCCGCTAGAAGATAACCAATTATTAATTCATCGTGAATTGCATAAAAGTGGTCGTAATGTCATTCGTGTTAACGGTAGTTTAGTCAATGCGACGACACTTAAGGAAATTGGTCAGCACCTGGTTGATATTCATGGCCAGAACGAACACCAAGAGTTGATGCAAGTTGAGCGCCATTTATCATTGCTGGATGAGTATGGGAAGAAGACCATTGGACCGGTACTAGAAAAGTATCGTGCAGCGTACGATACCTATCGTAGTCTGGAAAGTGCCTTCCATAAGCGTCAGGCTGACGAACAAGCGTGGGCGCAACGTCTTGATATGCTGAGTTTTCAGAGTAAGGAATTGGCGGATGCTAGTTTGGTTGAAGGCGAAGAAGAGATGTTGGAAGCTGAGTATCAAGAACTCACCAACTTCCAAGACGTTTTGGCAGCCCTTTCTAAGGCGCATGAAGCGTTGGACGGCGATTGGGACAACAACGGCCTAGAGACTATTTCTACTGCTATGAGCGCAATGGAAGATATCGAGGAGTTGTCGCCTAAGTATGCAACGTTAACTGAGGCAGTACGCGGTGCGTATTATGAACTGCAGGAAGCAGCGTCTGAAATTTTGTCAGTACGGGATGGTTTGGAATTTGATGAAGAACGCCTACGCGAAGTGGATGATCGTTTGAACTTGATTCGCTCATTGGAACGTAAGTACGGCGCAACCATTACCGACGTATTGGCGCACCAAGCGAAAGTTGATGCTGAATTGGCGGAAATGGGTGGTGGCGAACAATCAGCAGCTGAACTAGCTGAGCAAGTTGAAGTCGCTGAGCAAAAGGCCCGTACACTAGCTGAGAAACTTCATGAGCTACGACTTAAGGCAGCCAAGCAGCTAGCGACGAAGATTCATGAACAATTAAGTGATTTGTACATGGAGAAGGCAGTTTTCTCAGCACACATCACAGAACTGAAAGAACTTAATGCCACAGGATTAGACGCAGTTGAATTTTATATTCAAACAAACCCGGGTGAAGGTGCTAAGCCGTTGGTTAAAATCGCCTCTGGTGGTGAGCTTTCGAGAATGATGCTCGCGATGAAGACGATTTTTTCACGCGAACAAGGTATTACGTCAATTATTTTTGATGAGGTTGATACCGGGGTGTCTGGCCGTGTTGCGCAAGCCATTGCTGAAAAGATTGCAGTGATTGGCCGTTATTCACAAGTATTAACAATTACACACTTACCGCAAGTAGCGGCAGTCGCTGATAACCATTACTTTATTGAAAAGCAAGTGGTTGGTGATCGTACTGAGACAAGTATTCACACACTTTCAGAGGATGAACGTGTTAATGAAGTTGCCAGAATGTTGTCTGGGGATGAATTAACCGATGCAGCCAAAGAAAATGCCCGTGATTTGATTCAACGAGCGGTTGCTAAGCGAAGTGAATAGAACCATTAACCAGGACTTTTGGGTCCTGGTTTTTTTAAACGCAAAACTTGCATGCTGACATAAAGTGTCTAGAATAAAGATACGATTATTTTGAGAGTGAGGGTGATGATATGCCGATAGTAGTGGGTAAATTAACACCACAACAAGTTGCGCCATTTGGACAACTGCTAAATATGTATGCTGATGCAGCTGAGGCTCGTGACAGATACAATGCGACAAGCGCTGATGCACAGGGTTTGTTATTTGTGACAGATGATGATGCGATTGAAGCTGCGGTGGTTTATCGTGAGCAAGATGGGGATGTGACACTAATTAGTGCCCTGGGTTGGAAAGCAATCGACCGTTTGGCGTTGTTTGAACAGTTAATCACCTATTTTAGTAAGCAACCCGTGAAATCACTAACCATAAAGGTAGCGCCAAATCAGACAAATAGCCCGTTGTTAGCTGGCTTTAACCGAGTGGCTGAGTTAACGTATCGGCATGATTTTGCATATCCAGTTGCCTTGGTACTTGGTGGTGGTGGGGCACACGGTGCATTTGAAGCGGGTGTATTCGATGTGCTAAAAGCACGCGGCATTGTGCCACAAGAGGTGTTGGGTGTTTCGGTAGGGTCAATCAATGCCATGTCATTTATGCATTTGAATAGTGATATCTCACATCATACTTGGGACACGCTGACGACGGATGTTGTGTATGAGGTTGATGAAGTCGGTGTTTCTAGAACTGACTTTACGAAGACAATCGCGACGCACTTAGTTGGTCGACACTATTTCAACAAAGAATCATTGCGCGAATTGATTTATCCGGTTGTTGTCCATGAGTTAGCGACACCAAGGTTAGCAGAAATGACGCTGGTAGCCACGGAATTCCCGTTGCTAAAGGCCGCACCGTATAGTGTGACGGATGAAACCACGGCTGACGAATTGACCGATTGGATTTTAGCATCGAGTGCGTTCTACCCAGTTGTGTCCCAGTGATGATTAACGGGAAGCAATACATCGATGGTGGCTATTCGAATAATTTGCCAATTAATCTTGCGGCTGATCATGGTGCAAAGGAAATTTATGCGGTATCAATTATGGATGGGGTCCCTGAAAACTGGGATCGCCCAGAGGATGCAGTGGTTAACTTCATTCGAACGCCGTGGCAGTTCGGACCATTGCTAGACTTTTTCCCTGACTTGAGTGCCACCTATGTGCGTCTTGGTGAAATCAGAACGCGCCAAGTGCTTGGTGAACTGGGTGGTTACTATTTTGCTTTGCCAGCTGGTGTTAATTTTAGTTGGTTGGGTGGTAGTCAGTTAGTGAAGTGGTTGGCGACGGACCCTGTGACATCACCGATTGCAGCACTTTTGACGGATCTACCAGTTTGGTTGGCCTGGCAGCAATGGATTCGTCGCGATGCTGATCCGGAACAAAAGGAGACGGCAGCTGGTCAGGGACTGGCGACGATTGAACGTTTAGCAAGATTGTTAGATGTTGATAAGCTAGCCGAGTATGATTTGACGACCTTTATTGAGGCCATTGTGACGGCTGGTAAAGAAAAACGTGATGTGCTACCAATGCCGACTGGCACGATTAGTCGAACGTATATGTTGGCTAATTTGGATGTTGTCCTAAGTGCCGTGTTGTTCTTGTTGTCTAAGTCGGAAAAAACGAGTAGAATATAAAATTGATTAGCTAGAGAAAAAGATAGGAGTAAGAGTACCATGAAGCGTGGCGTATTGATCGTACTATCGGGTCCGTCAGGTGTTGGTAAAGGGACTGTGCGAAAGGCGTTGTTTGAAGAGACAGACATCGACTTTCAATATTCAATCTCAATGACCACACGACACCCCCGAGCAGGTGAAGTAGACGGAGAGGATTATTTCTTCGTAACTCGTGAAGAGTTTGAGGCAGAAATCGCCAACGACGGTATGTTAGAGTACGCCGAGTATGTGGGAAACTACTACGGTACGCCAAAGAGCTTTATTGAAAAGACTTTGGCAGCCGGTCGCGACGTCCTACTGGAAATCGATGTTCAAGGTGCTTTGCAAGTGAAGGAAAAGATGCCAGAAGGTGCATACATCTTCTTGACGCCACCTGATCTTGGTGCACTGAAGGAACGTTTGATTGGTCGCGGTACCGAAGCGATGGAAGTTATCGACCGTCGTGTCTCTGCTGCAACTGCTGAAATTCGTATGATGGCTAATTATGATTATGCTGTCGTGAATGACGAAGTGCCTTTGGCGGTTGACCGTATTAAGGATATTATCAAGGTTGAACGTTTGCGCGTTAACCGTGTGTTGCCAGAATATATTGCAATGATTGAGGAGCTAGAATCATGATTTTATACCCATCAGTTGATAAGTTGTTGGAACGTGTTGACTCACGTTACAAGTTGATTGCCTTGGGAGCTAAGCGCGCCCACGAATTGGAGCAAGGTGCATTGCCAACGTTGGCTCACTTTGATTCAGTTAAGCCAATCGGCCAAGCTTTTGAAGAAATCGAAGCCGGTAACGTTGTTATCGACGAAGAAGCTACTAAGTTGGAAGCCGAGCACTTGGCTGACTAATTATAGTTAAAAAGACCATCCACAAGTTGGATGGTCTTTTTTTGCACATACGGGTACAAAAAAAGCCGCGAAACCAATCGCGACTTTTTAGAATTATTGATTCATTTGCTTTTGCTTCTTGCTGATAATTGATTGGCGAACTGCACTGATGATAGCAGGCAAGGCCGTTACCACCAAGATACCAATAATAACCAATGAGAAGTGTTCGCTAACAAATGGGATACCGCCGAAGTAGTAACCGGCTTCAACGGCGACAACGACCCAAATTGTTGCAGCGATGACTTCAAGCATCAAGAAGTTCTTGTACTTGAAACCTGAAATAGCAGCTGTAAATGGCACCAAAGTACGAATGATTGGCAAGAAACGACCCAAAATAACGGCCATCTTACCGTGTTTAACGAAGAAATCATTTGCTTCCGCCAAGTGCTCGTCCTTAATGAAGCGACCAAGTAGTGGGTGCTTAACTAACTTCAAGCCAACCGTGCGACCCAAGAAGAAGTTCAGTGAGTCACCAGATACAGCGGCAATCCAGAACATGATCATGAGTACCCAGTGGTTAAGGATACTACCATGCAAAGCTGAAATTGATCCGGCTGCAAATAATAGTGAATCTCCAGGAAGGAATGGGAAGATAACCGATCCCGTTTCAATGAAGATGACAGCGAAAAGCGCGACGTATGACCAAATGCCCCATGCGTTAACCAGATTGTTCAAATGAACATCAAGGTGCAGGAACAAATCGATAATGTGCATCATAATATTTGTTTACTCCCAGTAATCTGTTTGAATGTCTGTTGACAACTAGATTCTAGTTTACCATGTTTTTGGGGCAGTGTGAGTGGCCTTAATGTTTATGTTATAATACAAGCAGTGAATTTTAAGATTTAGAGGAGAATGAAGATATGGCATTGCCACAATTTGATTTGGCTGCAGTAGAAGGCCCAGTTGCTGTTTTGGAAACAACAAAGGGTACGGTTAAGATTCAATTATTCCCAGCCCAAGCGCCAAAGACGGTAGAGAATTTTGTTGGATTGATTGAAAAGGGATACTACGATGGTATTATCTTCCACCGTGTCATTAGTGACTTCATGATTCAAGGTGGTGACCCTACTGGAACTGGTATGGGTGGTGAGTCACTTTGGGGTGATTCTTTTGAAGATGAATTCTCAGATGAAGTCTTTAACTTGCGTGGTGCCTTGTCTATGGCGAATGCTGGTCCAAACACAAACGGTTCACAATTCTTTATTGTGCAAGCTTCACGTGTACCAGCAAACATGTTGCGTCAACTAAAGGGGCTTGTACCTGATGAAGTTGTATCAGCATACGGTGAGCAAGGTGGTACACCATGGCTAGACAAGCGCCACACTGTATTCGGTCACGTTATCGAAGGTATGGATGTTGTGGACGACATGGCTAAGGTTCGTGTTAACTACGCAGACAAGCCACTTGAAGATATCAAGATTATCAAGGCAACAATTGCATAAGGTTGTCACTCGGGGTAAACCCGAGATACATATAATAAGAAAAACTAATTGGAGGAGGTTATTATGGCTTATCATATTGGTGAGATTGTGCAAGGAACCGTGACTGGCATTCAACCATACGGTGCTTTTGTACAGCTTGATGATCACACGCAGGGATTAATACATATTTCGGAGTGTCGCTCGGCATTTATTCGACACGTTGGGGATGAATTGCACGTTGGTCAGGTGATTGACGTCATGATTCTAGATATCGACCAGTACAATGAGAAGATTTCATTGTCACGTCGTAGTGTATTAGATGCTAATCAAAAGGTTAGAACGGACCGTGAAAATCAACGTGTCGATAATTGGCACCATCATTATTGGACTAATCAGCATTTAAATATCGGGTTCGAAACGATTGCTGATAATCGTGATGATATGATTGCGGAAGCATTGCAACGTTTGAACGCACACGTTCACTAATTAAAGGGGGGATGGCATTATGTCATTAATCGCAGGAACAGTTGTCTTTACTCGAAATGATCAATCATACTTCTTGGTCACAGATGAAGTCCCAACGCCACGCTTCTATACTGTTAAGATGCACAAGCATGACGGAGACACCGCGTTGGGATCATTGCTAACGGGGATGAAGGATGAACTTGGTTTTGATATTGATAATCTTCGCTTAGGAGAGTTAGCAGCTTGGCACGGTCAAGGGCTTGAAACAGCAGAAGACTTGATTTCATTGTATACATTCGAACCAGTCGATGCCGCACGCTTCAATATGGATCGACTAGGCATGCTAGGTTTGCAGTTTATGAATGCGAATGATGCCGCTGATCTACTTCGAAATGTCGACATGACCGGTGTTGCACGATTGGATTAAATTGGGGCTTGCATTTGTTATAGATGTTCGGTATTATATTCAAGTTGAGTTTTTCAAACGAATCTAATTCGAATGCAAAACGATGCAAAATGAATTGAAATTGATTGTTGACAATCATAAATCAATTCGATATGATATATAAGTTGCTTGCGACGGAAAATATGTTCAAACTGTGAATGAGTTGTTTAAACAATTTGAAATAAGTTGTTGACATCTGCTTCATGAGTTGGTAAGATATAAACGTTGCTGATGAGCAACTCCGAGATAGTTCTTTGAAAACTGAATATCGTTTCGATGAAACAAATGTGTAGGGTCATCAAGCTAGTTCT
>JQAY01000039.1 GCA_001436895.1 Weissella confusa | reverse complement strand
AGCGGCTAACTGGTCGGAAAGATTTCGGTATTGAACCGGAGTTCTTCCGGCCAGTTTTGTTTTTATCCGCTTATTGTTGTAGTAATAGACATAGTTAGTTATGGCGGACTTTAATTCGTCATAACTTTGATAATGGTTGTTATGTACCGTTCCTACCTTCAAGATGTGGAAGATACTCTCAGCCATTGCGTTATCTAGGCATGTCGCTTTGCGACTCATGCT
>JQAY01000038.1 GCA_001436895.1 Weissella confusa | reverse complement strand
CGATGTATCTCAAAGGTGTTCCGCCCGTTGAAATACGGAGAAAATTCGGAATCAAAGCTCATTCGACTCTTGAAATCTGGGTGAAATCAATCAAACAGGATGGTATTTATGGAATCAAAGATTCCCACAGAAACAAGACAAGTTATCCGTATTCCTTTAAAATCAAGGTAATTAATTGGCGACTGAATCACAACGCGTCGTATCCCATAACGGCTAGAAAGTTT
>JQAY01000037.1 GCA_001436895.1 Weissella confusa | reverse complement strand
TTACAAATTATGATTCAGTTTTGAGAGGCCTAATAACTTCTCAGTTAAATAACGTGTAGTGATGATGGCATTGAGGTCACACCTGTTCCCATACCGAACACAGAAGTTAAGCTCAGTAGCGCCGAAAGTAGTTGGAGGATCGCTTCCTGCGAGGATAGGACGTCGCTATGCTTTGATTATTCCGAATTAGCTCAGTTGGTAGAGCACACGACTGTTAATCGTGTTGTCGTCG
>JQAY01000036.1 GCA_001436895.1 Weissella confusa | reverse complement strand
TGGTAGAGCAACGGTATCGTAAACCGTAGGTCGAGGGTTCGAATCCCCCAGTCGGCACTCGTTATAAAGGCATCTTCGCTCGAAGGTGTTTTTTTATTTCGAGAGTCCTCATTATTCATCATACAAAAGTATTGACAACATGTTGATTCTTACGTAGAATAATGACTTGTAAGTTAGAAATAACGCGTGTCGTGATGATGGCATTGAGGTCACACCTGTTCCCATACCGAACACAGAAGTT
>JQAY01000035.1 GCA_001436895.1 Weissella confusa | reverse complement strand
CTTCAAAATGAAGCGCAAGAACGCTGCGATACGACGGTAGCCATAGATACCACGATTAGTGTTATAAACGGCTTTAATTGCCGTTTTCAGAGCAGTACGCCGTGTTTCTCGTTGGCTAGGTTGCCATTTTTTCCATTGATAATACGTGCTTCGAGCAATGTTCAAAGCCGATAAAACGCTTGTTATGCGGTGTCCCATTGCGAGTGACCGGTCAATGATTTCCAGTCCTAACTCGCGATTTTGCGTTAATTGTACTTCGAAAGCA
>JQAY01000034.1 GCA_001436895.1 Weissella confusa | reverse complement strand
TGCTTTCGAAGTACAATTAACGCAAAATCGCGAGTTAGGACTGGAAATCATTGACCGATCACTCGCAATGGGACACCGCATAACAAGCGTTTTATCGGCTTTGAACATTGCTCGAAGCACGTATTATCAATGGAAAAACTGGCAACCTAGCCAACAAGAAACACGGCGTAATGCTCTGAAAACGGCAATTAAAGCCGTTTATAACACTAATCGTGGCATCTATGGCTACCGTCGTATCGCAGCGTTCTTGCGCTTCATTTTGAAGACTGATGTT
>JQAY01000033.1 GCA_001436895.1 Weissella confusa | reverse complement strand
GTAGACGTTGTGAACTGAAACATCTCATTAGCAACAGGAATAGAAAGAAAAATCGATTCCGCCAGTAGCGGCGAGCGAAAACGGAAGAGCCCAAACCAAAGTGCTTGCACTTTGGGGTTGTAGGACTGCCATTGTGGAGTTACAAAATTGTTTATTAGCAGAATCAGCTGGGAAGCTGAGCGAGACAGGGTGATAGCCCCGTATGCGAAAGTAAGCAATCTCCCGTGCAGGATCCTGAGTACGGCCGGACACGTGAAATCCGGTCGGAATCCGCGAGGACCATC
>JQAY01000032.1 GCA_001436895.1 Weissella confusa | reverse complement strand
CGATTTTGCGTTAATTGTACTTCGAAAGCAACACCGCGGCTCGTTTTAAAATCTCAAGTTCTTCGCGAAGTTTGGCGTTTTCCTTTTGTAATGCGTTTACATCAGCTTGCGTCCATTTTTCGCCGTCCACTTCGTGGACTGTGTACAATTTGACCCAGTTACGGATTGAATCGGCCGAAGGCCCGTATTCAGCGGCTAGTTCCGTGTAAGAACGCCCTTGGTTGTGCATCTCGACAAGAGATTGCTTAAATTCTGGTGAATATCGAATCATATAAAAAATGCTCCTCT
>JQAY01000031.1 GCA_001436895.1 Weissella confusa | reverse complement strand
GTTGGTGATCGTTTGGTTTGGGAACTCATGAATGAGCTCAATCTCAAATCTCGCATGGTCAAGAAGTCATACAAGAAGCCAACAACAACCACTGACACACCTCAAAAGCCCAACCTCATGAAGAAGTTAGATGATTTGAGTGGCGTTCTGGCAACTGACATTACGTACATCCAGTTGATGAATCGTGAGTGGGTTTATCTGGCAACCGTCTATGACCCAGAAAAGCGTCGCGTAGTCTCATACGGACTAAGTCCAGAGATGACCAAGGAATTCGCAACATCCGTCGTAGTTAAGGCTCTAAGAGCCAACGGTAAGCCAA
>JQAY01000030.1 GCA_001436895.1 Weissella confusa | reverse complement strand
CGAATTTTTGAAATTCACAAGTGACGGCTTATAAACTGTGTCGTACCGGCTGGTGCCTATAACCGAGATTAAGTAAACCAGACATTGGTCTAGGCGGCCTGAAGCCAATCAGTGCGTGAGTTGATGCGACTATTGTTGTACCAGTTCACATACCACTCGACAGACATCCGGACATCATCAATGGTCCTGTACTCTTCGTGATAAATCATTTCGCGCTTGATGAGCGAATGGAAGCTCTCGATACGAGCGTTATCGTAAGGATGCCCCTTACGGGAGTAAGAGTGCTTTATTCCAGAGTTTTGTAATGTTCCTTCGAACAGGCTAGAAGTGTATTGGCTTCCC
>JQAY01000003.1:253375-253606 GCA_001436895.1 Weissella confusa | reverse complement strand
ATGGTTCGAGGACTTAACCAAGTTGAAAACGTGGTGTAAGGCTCAAACGAAGTTTGAATTTGATATTGACATTATGATTCAGTTTTGAGATAATTAATCTCGTAATGCTAATTAAATTAGTACGTGTCGTGACGATGGCACTGAGGCCACACCTGTTCCCATACCGAACACAGAAGTTAAGCTCAGTAACGCCGAAAGTAGTTGGAGGATCGCTTCCTGCGAGGATAGGAA
>JQAY01000003.1:252722-253145 GCA_001436895.1 Weissella confusa | reverse complement strand
AGAGCACCTGCCTTACAAGCAGGGGGTCACAGGTTCGATCCCTGTAACGTCCATTGGGTCGTTAGCTCAGTTGGTAGAGCAGTGGACTTTTAATCCATGGGTCCAGGGTTCGAGCCCCTGACGACCCATTTGGGTGACATCTAAATATTCCGTTATCCGGTGAATTATTATTACGCCGACTTAGCTCAGTTGGTAGAGCATCGCTCTTGTAAAGCGAGGGTCGAAGGTTCGAGTCCTTTAGTCGGCATCATGCGAATATAGTTCAGTTGGTAGAACGCTACCTTGCCATGGTAGAGGTCGCGGGTTCGAATCCCGTTGTTCGCTTTTGCCGGCTTGGCGGAATAGGCAGACGCACAGGACTTAAAATCCTGCGATGGAAACATCGTACCGGTTCGATCCCGGTAGCCGGCACTTATTAATGGA
>JQAY01000003.1:251875-252134 GCA_001436895.1 Weissella confusa | reverse complement strand
GTAGAGCACCTGGTTTGGGACCAGGGGGTCGCAGGTTCGAATCCTGTCGTCCCGATTTATAACAGAATATGTTATAGTTCGCGGTGTAGCTCAGCTGGCTAGAGCGTCCGGTTCATACCCGGGAGGTCGAGGGTTCGATTCCCCCCGCCGCGATTGACTCAAATAACAAGGACCTTTAGCTCAGTTGGTTAGAGCAGACGGCTCATAACCGTCCGGTCGTTGGTTCGAGTCCAACAAGGTCCATCATAGACCTTAAGTC
>JQAY01000003.1:0-250809 GCA_001436895.1 Weissella confusa | reverse complement strand
GCTAGTGCTCCAGCCTTCCAAGCTGGGAATGCGGGTTCGATTCCCGTCGTCCGCTTTTTTGTTTTATGGGACTGTAGCTCAGCTGGTTAGAGCGCACCCCTGATAAGGGTGAGGTCGGAGGTTCGAGTCCTCTCAGTCCCATGGTTGAAAGGTTCAACTTTTGACATGGGGACATACTCAAGAGGCTGAAGAGGCGCCCCTGCTAAGGGTGTAGGTCGGGAAACTGGCGCGAGGGTTCGAATCCCTCTGTCTCCGCTACTGATGGTAGATGCTTATCTACCATTTTTTATTTGCAATAAAGAATAATCATTAGGTGTTATCTGTTCGTCAGGTAACACCTTTTTTGTTTATCGCAGTATCTATCGGGCTTGCCATGCAACGGATGAATCAGATGTTAAAAAATGCAATTTCTGCATAAACAGTAATTTTCAATCATCGGACTGATTGATTGAATAGGTTGAAAACGGTAATAAACGGGTGATTAGTGTTGTTCACTAGCGACAAATAAGACACATTGAAAATATGTTCGGCTGTTGAATGTTAATAGAGTGAGCTTGTTAGTATTTTGATAACCGCTTATGCTGAATGTATCTTATGTAAGCAAGGGGAATAGATTATGAAGTTAGTATCGGGGAGCTTGAAGCGTCGTCGTGAGCAGTTGGGGATCTCACAAGCTGAGGTTGCAGAAGGTATTTGTCATCAATCACTGTTGTCTCGTATCGAACGCACAGATGAAGTTTCTAATATGACGGTGCTACAAAAGTTGTGTGAACGTCTACAACTGAACGCAGCTGACATCGCGCGTATTAATGAAAAGGCGTTAACACCGTTAAGCGTTG
Source organism: Weissella confusa (assembly GCA_001436895.1). Taxonomy (GTDB): domain Bacteria; phylum Bacillota; class Bacilli; order Lactobacillales; family Lactobacillaceae; genus Weissella; species Weissella confusa. The sequence continues at coordinate 249,970 of JQAY01000003.1, read as the reverse complement.
TACGTCGACTAATTGAAAAGAATCAAATTGAAGAGGCAGAAGAGGCATTGTTAAATCCAGCGTTAACAACGCGCATTCCAATCTATGCGATTCCAGAGTTTAATGTGCTACGCGCGCGGGTAGCTTTGTACCATGGCCAGGCTGCTGAGGCGATGCAATTATTGCAAGTTGCATTGGGCGATGTAGATAAGTACCAGGTCGAGCTGACAATCGAAATTTTTACAGAAATGGGTGCAACGTGGACGGCACAAGATAAAAATGAGTTAGCTGCAGAATGCTTTGAGCGAGCTTGTGGCTTAATTCGTCAGTCTTCAGTTGATACGCAGGCTGCAATGGCGTCAGTTATTACACATACATATCGCCATCAAGCAGAAATGTACTTGGCAAGTGGCTTTGCTGACAAAGCAATGGAACGGGTCGTGGAAGCATTAGAAATGTTGCCAACTACCACTGATTATCATGAAATGGTGGCGTTACAAACGATTCGAATGAAGTGTGCAGATGCGCTGGCTTTGTCTACTGAAAAGAAAGAAGCGCAGTTACTGGCCTATGCTGCGGCTGAGTTTTCAAAGGACGTCACCCTAAAAGAGGATGTTAAAGCATACAGCGTGTTAGTGTAACAAAAAAGACGCTACAACATCGTGTAGCGTCTTCTATAGTTAGTAACCTCGTGTGACATCGACGAAGTTAGTTGTTAATGGTTTGCCCGCTAAAAAGTCAGGCAAATTTTTCATAAATAATGGGAACAGATTACCAGCTCGACCTGATGATTCATGTTCTGCCCAGGTTGTGTGTTGCGTCAGTAGCAAATTGTCATGATGCCAGAGTGGCGAATCGCCGGGAATTGGTTCGATTTCCGTCACATCCAACGCTGCGTAGCGAATAGATTTCGTAGCTAAGGCATCAAGCAAGGCTGTTTGATCAACAGTAGAGCCACGACCGACATTCACGAACAAGAAGAGATTCTGGAATTGTGCTAGCATTTCAGCGTTAAAGAAATGCTTGGTGGCATCGGTACCTGGCAGAACGCTGATGACGACAGCAACCTCTGGTAGGGATGACAAGTCGTTGATGCTAAACGTGGTGTCAAAGCCTTCTACGGGACGTCCAGAAGTATTCACGCCATATACAGGTGTGTTAAAGACTGATAGGTAGCGAGCAATTTGCTGACCAATGTGTCCCGTACCAAAAATGACGGTTGGCAATTCTGAGAGCATGTATTGGTCAGTGAACTCTTCCCAGTGATTGCGGGTTTGATAGACGTTCAAGCCGCGTGCAAAGTGCATCATGTAGCCAATGGCTGATTGGGCAATTGGCACAGACTTTAAGCCACTGGCATTTGTTAATAGAATACCTTGTTCAGCCAGTTCTTTTAGGGGCATATAGTCCACACCAGCGGACATTGTTTGAATCCACTTTAATTGATTATTAGGCATTGATAGGATTTTTGGTCCCAAGGTGGCTGACCACCCATAGCTAATGGTGACGTTGGCCAAAGCATCGTCGCTAATGGCGTCTGGCGTCGTAACAGTAACGCCGAGTTCATTCAGTTGTGTGATATCAGCATCACGCAAGGGTTGAACGGCGAGTAGTAGTTGAGACATAGTCTAGCCCTCCTATGGTTATTTACGTTTAGTGTATGACAAATCATTAGTATCGTCTATTAATATACACGCAATACCTTTTTGGCGCACTAAAAGTTAGTGCCTTGTTATAATAACCTCACAGAAACAGAAGAGGATATTATTATGATGAATTCACAAAACAAGACGCGTCGTTTGGTGCTTACAGCTTTGTTTATTGCAATTATTTTGGTTCAATCAATCGTCCCTTGGCTAGGGTTGTTGTCTATCACACCAGCGGCTGGTGTCGGTGTACAAGTTCAAATTATTAGTGTAACAGTGGCCATTGGTGCCATGATCCTTGGACCACGTGTTGGTGCATTGCTTGGATTCGTATGGGGTGCATATTCACTTTGGATGGCATGGTCAAACGTACCAAGCATTGGTGGCATGATTTTCCGTAACCCAATTACAGCATTGCTACCTCGTATTTTGGTAGGACTAATCGTTGGATTGATTTACTGGTATGTTGTCCGTAAGCAATCACTTGCCCGCCAAACGGGTTGGATTGTCTTCTTAGGAGGTTTGTCAGCTTTCTTGAACACCTTCTTTGTATTGCTATCAACGTGGATTGGCTTCTCAGTGATGCACACAACGTTCACGGGTATTCCAACATCAGGATTGGCAAACTGGTTGATCTTCGGTGTCGCTGGTGTCAATGGGCTGGTTGAAATTGTTGTATCAGCAATCTTGGTGCCATTGATTGGTATGCCAGTATTGACTGTATTGAAGCGCTTAAATTAACAATTAGTACGAAAAACTGGAACTGGCATTTTGCCGGTTCCAGTTTTTTTATTGATACTATGAATAAAGTATTAAGGCCTAATATATCAGTAGCATAAACCGGACTATAATTGTACAATGAAAGAGTAAGTGAGCACTTATTAAGAGCTTGGGAGAGCAAATAAATTTTGGGATAGTAGGAGGCAAGTTTTATGAACTTGATCGAAGGACTTTCCATTTTGGACCTGGCTCGAATTCAGTTCGCAATGACAACGATTTTTCACTTTTTCTTCGTGCCATTGTCAATTGGTTTGGGACTAGTTGTCGCCATCATGGAAACGATGTATGTGGTCAAAAAAGATGATCAATACAAGCGTATGGCAAAGTTCTGGGGAAAGATTTTCCTATTAAGCTTTGCGGTCGGAGTTGTCACGGGTATTATTCAAGAGTTCCAATTTGGAATGAACTGGTCCCGTTACTCACGTTATGTTGGAGACATCTTTGGGCCGGCTTTGGCTGTCGAGGCGTTGGTTGCGTTCTTTATGGAATCAACGTTCTTGGGCCTTTGGATGTTTGGTTGGGAACGATTCAACAAGAAACTACACTTGGTCTTCATTTGGTTGACGACACTAGGATCAGCTTTTTCAGCTTTGTGGATTCTAGCAGCCAACTCATTTATGCAAAACCCAGTTGGTTTCAAGGTTGATCACAAGTTTGACCGTGCGGTTTTGGTCGACTTTCCAGCATTGCTACAGAATCACCAATTGTGGTTGGAATTCCCGCACGTTATCTTTGGGACGTTCCTAACGGGATCATTCGTGGTCATTGGTGTGTCAGCTTGGTCATTGTTGCGTAAGCCAAACAGTAACCTTGATTTCTTTAAGAAGTCAATCAAGGTTGCCGCAGTGGTGGCATTGATTGGTACAGCAGGAATTGGTTTGACGGGTGATCGTCATTCACTTTACTTGCAAGAAGATCAACCAATGAAGTTCGCAGCAACTGAAGGATTGGATGAAAATGTCGGTGGTAAGGATAAGCAAGAGCCTTGGTCGGTAGTTGCTTACACAAACCCAAAGACACACGAAGTTGAATGGTCATTGGACATTCCGTACGTGTTGTCTATCTTGGCTCACCACTCATTGACTGGTGAAAACAAGGGTTGGACAGAGATTAACAAGGAATTGCATGAAAAGTATGATGTGAAGTTTGGGCATGATATGAACTACTACTTGCCAAACAACACCATTTACTATGCATTCCGTGTGATGGCTGTATCAGCTGGTGCATTTGGTTTGCTAGCTGTTGTGGCATTGTGGGCGGTTCGTAAGAAGTCAAAGCTAGATATTACGAAGTATCGCTGGGCACTTTGGATTTTCGGACTATCAATGTTCCTACCATTTTTGGCACAAACAGCGGGTTGGTTGATTACCGAGCTCGGTCGTGCACCATGGGTTGTTTATGGTGTGCTAACGATTGCGGATGCGGTGTCACCAAATGTGTCATTTGCGTCATTGCTAACGTCTAACATTTTGTACTTCGCAACGTTCGCTGCGCTAGGTGGCTTGATGTTCATGTTGGCGCGTCGTGTCATGATTGCAGGTCCAGATAGCGTTGATGATAAGCCAGAAGCTCAGGATGTTGATCCGTTCTCAGCAGAAGCATTTGATGCAGGAAAGGAGGCTTAATCATGACAGGATTTCAAATTCTATGGTTCGTATTGATTGCCATCTTGTTTGCAGGATTTTTCTTCCTAGAAGGATTCGACTTCGGAGTTGGAATGGCCTTGAAGGGCTTGGCTAAGAATGAACATGAAGAAGATGCCCTAATCGAATCAATCGGCCCTCACTGGGATGGTAACGAAGTGTGGTTGATTACGGCTGGTGGTGCCATGTTCGCGGCCATGCCATTCTGGTATGCCTCACTATTTTCAGGGTTCTATTTAATCCTATTCGCGATTCTGATTGGTTTGATTTACCGAGGCGTATCATTCGAGTTCCGTGAGCAAATGCGTACAGCGAAGTTCCGCAATTTGTGGACGACAATCTCAGCAGTCGCAGCGTTGATTGTGCCATTCCTATTCGGTGTACTATTCACGGACGTTGTCCAAGGTATGCCTTTGGATAAGGCTGGTGATATGTCAGCTACGTTCTTTGACTACTTCAACATTTTCTCAATCGTTGGTGGTGTTGCCGTTGCGTTGTTGTCATACATCCACGGATTAAACTACTTACGTTTGAAGATTGAAGAGGGTGATCTACATGATCGTATCCAATCACAATTGAAGGTCTTGTACCCAGTGTTGTTGGTTGGTGAAGTTGCTTTCGCAGTGACGTTGTTCATTTTCACTGATTTCTTTGCTAAGAAGCCGCTTATTACATTGGCATTCCTAGCAGTCATCGTGTTGTTGACGGTTATCGCTTGGGTAACAGGCTTGAAGCGCTCAAACGTATGGTCATTTATTGCTTTGGGACTCACAATTATTTCAGTCGTGTTGTTGCTATTCACGGGGTTGTTCCCACGTGTCATTGTTGGGGATAACCCAGCCATGTCATTGTTGTTGAAGAATGCAACGTCAACGCCATACACATTGAAGTGGATGACGATGATTGCCTTCACGGCTTTGCCAATTGTGTTGGCCTATCAAATTTGGAGCTTCTACATCTTCCGCAAGCGAATTGTTGTGAAGAAGGCAGCTTAACATAAAACAAACAGAGGGGATCAAGTGTGTGCTTGGTCCTCTTTATACATATTAGTTAGATGGAGAGACGGCAGTATGCTAGATAAAAGATTATTTAAATTTCCTGGTGCCCGAAAAGCGTTGGGAATCTTGTCAGTGCTCACTTTGATTCAGGCCTTAGCCATTATTGGTCAAGGTCGCTTCTTGAGCATTGCGATTACAGACTTGTGGCAAGGACATAAATTAGGTGCGGTGGTGACGCCGGTTCTGATTTTCGTGGCCGCTTACCTGATGCGTCAACTAATGGGGGTTGCAAAGCAGTACGCCTTGTCACCGTTTGCTGATGCCACAACGGCGTCACTACAAACGCAGTTAACGGAAAAGTATGCAGCACTGGGACCACGAGTTGTGGCTAATCAAGGAACTGGTAAGTCGGTTACTTTGGCAGTAGAAGGTATTGATCAAGTGCATGATTATTTGACATTGGTGTTGGTGAAGTTATTCGATATGAGTATTATTCCTTGGTTGATTTTGGCGTATGTTGCCATGATTAATTGGGAACAAGCCGTCTTCCTATTCTTTATTTATCCTGTTATTGTGCTGTTTATGATTGTGTTGGGGATGGCTGCGCAGGCAAAAGCTGATCGTGAATACGCCACTTTCAACCGACTTTCAAATCACTTTGTTGACTCTTTACGTGGTCTAACGACTTTGAAGCAACTAGGTTTGTCAAAACAATATGCGAATAACATTTACGAAGTGTCAGAAGACCACCGTAAGGCAACGATGAGTACATTGAAGATTGCCATCCTGTCAACATTTGCGCTGGATTTCTTTACGACGCTTTCAATAGCAGTTGTGGCGCTATTTTTGGGACTAGGACTAATGGATGGCACAATGACGCTATTACCCGCTTTAACGATTTTGGTTTTAGCACCGGAATATTTCTTGCCAATCCGTAATTTTGCTAATGATTACCACGCAACGTTGAATGGTAAAAATGCATTGGCCGACATTATGGCGCTGTTGGATCAACCGACAGCGACTGATACAGATGAGTATCAAACAACGAGTCAACGTTGGCGCGAAACCGACGAATTGCAGTTAACTGACGTTTCTTATACTTATCCAGAAGCGACCGAACCGGCATTACATCACATTAATCTGGACTTTAAGGGATATGAACGTGTGGCGTTGGTCGGAACATCTGGTTCAGGAAAATCAACATTACTGAATTTGATTGGTGGTTTCTTGAATGGGGCTGGCGGTGTGTCATTAAACGGTCAGCAATTGCCTCATCTACAACAGCGCGCTTGGCAGGAACAGATTCAAGTTCTACCGCAACAACCTTATATTTTTCACGACACATTGCGTCGCAACCTGGCATTCTATGCACCAGAAGCAACGGACGAAAAAATTCGTGAAGCGATTGAAACGGTTGGTTTGTCAGAGTGGTTTGAGGCGCTACCAGAAGGGCTGGACACGCTGATTGGTGAAGGTGCCATGCAGACGTCTGGTGGCCAAGCTCAGCGTATTGGGTTGGCACGTATTATGCTTGATGATAATCGGCGCGTCTTGCTGTTGGATGAACCAACGGCCCACTTGGATATTGAAACTGAAGTACGACTAAAGGAAACCATGTTACCTTTGTTCGACAAACGTTTGGTTGTTTTCGCCACACACCGTTTGCACTGGTTAACTGAAATGGATTTGATTATCGTGATGCGTGATGGACGAATTGTTGAACAGGGAACCTTGTCAGAACTGATGGCTAATAACGGCTACTTTGTTGAATTGCAAGCGGCTATGCGAGGTGTAACACATGCGTAAATTACTGAATTTAATTAAAAACGATACCTGGGTTTTCCCATATTTGAAATCGTATAAAAAGCTACTAGTGTTGATTATTTTCTTGGGATTCATGACCACTTTTTCTGGGGCAGCTTTGATGTTCACATCAGGCTTTTTGATTTCCCGTTCAGCACAAATGCCAGAAAATATTTTGATGGTTTACGTGCCAATCGTATTAACACGTGCATTTGGTATTGGTCGACCATCGTTCAAGTACGCACAGCGCTTAGTATCACACAATTGGGTATTACGAATTGTCTCAACTTTCCGCCGTCGTTTGTATGAGTTAGTTGAAACAGGAACGAAGTCTGTTTATGCAAAGTCGCAAACCGGTGAAGTCCTGAATGTGTTGGCGAACGATTTGTTCAAGATTGAAAACTTCTATTTGCGTACGTTATTCCCAACAATAATTGGGTTAGTCATTTACGCCCTGATTGGCATTGGTGTTGGCGTGTTCGATTGGGGATTCGCCTTAGCGATTTTACTTGTGTTGGCGATGACAACAATTTTGGCGCCGATGGTTACGTTGGCAGTGAATGGGGCGCGAGATTTTAAGCAACAACAACTAGAAGGTCAATTGTATACGGATTTAACGGATACGGTTATGGGACTACAAGATTGGGTGTTGGCTGGTCGAACAGCGGAATTGGCTGATCGCCAACAGCAAGATTTTGCAGCGATAAATCGTATTAAGGTGCAACAAGCTCACTTTAATTGGTGGCGTGATTTTGGCGGTGCCATGATTATTGGCGTGGTCGCGATTTTATTGATGATGTTTGCGACATCACGGTTTGGTGGGGATAGTTTCGGCGTGAATTGGATTGCTGCCTTTGTGTTGGCAATTTTTCCGGCTGAAGATGCATTAACAACAATCAGTTCTGGTGTTGGAGAATGGCCACGTTATCAAGATTCAATCGTTCGATTAAACGAGATGGACAGAGACGCGACGCAAGAAAATCGCGAGACCGTTACACAACAACCAGCTCCCAATCAGTCTGATATCATGTTTGACCGAGTATCATTTGGATATACAAATGACCCGGTCTTGCAAGATTTATCATTGCAGGTGCCGGCCGGTGAACGATTGGCCATATTGGGACAGTCTGGGGCTGGGAAAACAACATTGCTAAAGTTGTTGCTGGGTGATGAAAACCCAACAGCTGGTACAATTACAATTGGTGGTGTACCAGTCGCTGCCTTAGCTGAAACTCGTGCATCCATTATTTCTGTGTTGGATCAACAACCATACTTATTTGCAAGCACGGTTGCGAACAATTTACGTCTGGGTAATTTGCATGCTTCTGACGAGCAGTTGTGGGAAGTGCTAGAAAAGGTTAATTTGGCGGAACTGGTACGTGGGTTACCCAATCAGCTGGAGACGCCGATGACCGAGATGGGAAGCCGCTTTTCAGGTGGTGAGCGTCAACGATTTGCCTTGGCACGAATTTTGCTGCAAGATACGCCAATCGTGATTCTGGATGAGCCGACGGTGGCCTTAGATCCAATTACAGAATTGCAAGTCTTGCAGACCATTTTCGCAACGTTGCAAGACAAAACAGTTATCTGGGTTACACACCACTTGACCGGAATTGAGCTGGTTGATAAGGTTATTTTTATAGAAAATAAAGCGATTAGCATGGCTGGTACGCCAACGAATTTGATGACAACGGAACCTCGTTTTCAACGATTGTTGGCGCTAGACCACGGTGATTTACCAATCAACTAATATGACCAATTAAGAAAGGAGAAGTGTGATGGCTAGGAAGAAAAAACGGCAGTGGGTTAAAAAGCTACGTCAGATTCACCCATCACAGTTCTTCGTTAAAAAGGGTCGTTTACAACGTGGTCGCGTTATTTTAGTAGTTGCCCTTGTCGGTGGCCTTGCATTGTGGCAAACTGATATACAACATCAGCGTGTCGAAGCAACGACACCAGTCAGCGAGTTGCCACTTAATGAACTAACACATGAACAGTTTATTGCCCGTTTAGCGCCAGAAGCACAAAGCTTGCAAGCACAATATGGTGTGAAAGCATCAATTAGTATTGCACAAGCTGCTTTGGAATCGGATTGGGGACGTTCAGAACTGGCAGCGAAATATAATAATTTTTTTGGCGTAAAAGCCTCAGCTGGCATGCCAAGTGTTACACTATCTACTAAAGAGTTCGTTAACGATGAATGGGTTACCGTTAATGCTGCTTTTCGGACGTATGCTGATTGGCGTAGTTCGATGACAGATCATGCCTTGTTGTTGGTTAATGGCACTTCTGAGAATCCACAGCGATATCAGGCAGTGCTTCAAGCAACTGACTATAAAACCGCAGCATACGCATTAGTTAGTGGCGGGTATGCAACTGATCCAGGGTATGCTGAAAAAATCATTCGTATGATTGAAACTTATAACTTGAACCAATATGATGTAAATTAGTAAGAAATGAAGCGAGAAGAATTATGAGCCTAGAATTTTTACCAGGATCGACATTAGGTATCCTCGGCGACGGTGTGACAAGCCGTACTTTGGCCCAAAGCGCCCACAACATGGGCTATAATGTGGCTGCGTACAGTACAAATCCGGATGCACCGGTTTTGGCCGAAGCAGACTATCGATTTGTCGAACAAGGCAATCAGCTAACGGAATTTGAAAGTTTTATGGCATTGTCTTCGATGGTGACATACACATCCTCATGGTTACCAGCCAATATGATTACCGAATTACAATCAGCCCGTTTACCACAAGGCACGGAATTGTTGGAGTTAACAGATGATCATGCATTGGGACGTGCTTTTTCAGAAGCCCAGTCATTCAACATTTTGCCATATGCAACTGTTAGTTCTTTGGACGAAGTAGCTCATGCGGCGGCTGAACTTGGTTATCCGGTTGTGGTGAAGCCAATCTTTAAGCACAAGCATCATGATGATACAGTCATCCTCCGTGGTGACTGGGACTTGGGACTTGTTGCACCGATGATTGATGGTGGTACCTTGATCGTTGAAACGTGGCTTGATGATGCGCAGGAGTTTGCCATGACTGCCGTGCGTGGCGTTAACGGGGAGATTAAGACTTACCCACTACGTCAAACAATGGTTGCACAACAACATTTGCGTCGTGCATGGACAGTTGGTGATATTGCTGACGATCTCATGACGGTGATGCTTGGTGTGACGGAACGTGTCGGGGATGTCTTGCAGTATATTGGGGCATACAATGTGGCGTTCTTCTACAGTGCGACCGGTAACTTGTACGTTCGTGATATCGCAGCTGGCATCCAACCAACAGCGACTTTGTATGATGCAACAACGAATGTGTCAGTTGCTGAGCAACACCTGCGCGCCATTACTGGGCAAGCGTTGACTGATGTGCTTATGTCGCAAGCAGCCGTTTACATGCCGTTTACGGCTGATCAAATCGATGCACTAAGCCGTCACTGGAGTATCCAATCAAATTGGAAGTTTTCATTCTATCAAAACGACATGATGCTACCACAGGCTGGACACGTTTTGGCATGTGGGTCATCAGCAAACCAATTGTTTAATCAATTGCATGTTGCTGGTGTCTGGGAATTCGAAGAATAATGATAAGGAGGAGCGATTACGTAACGTATTCGCTCTTTTATTTGGTGAAAAATTTAAATTTCAATAGACGTTGTTTTGATACGAAGTGTAAGATTTGAGTGTAGGGGGGATTGGGAATGAAAAAATTAATTAAAGGCACGCTGACCTTTATTGGCATTGTAATTACGATGATGTTGAGCGGGCCTTTCTTTCAATCTGTTATCGACGAATACTATGATAAGCACTAGTAGAATTGATAGTTAATCAGAAAAGGAGTGATTTTTAGAAATCACTCCTTTTTATTATTTTTTTATTCAAAAACAAAATAACAGATATGATAAATGCATTAGCCTATCATTGCTTTTTTGTTAGTATTAAATTATAGTGCAGTGAGTGTTAAGGGCTTGAATGTCCATTCACATGCCTTAGTTTTACAGGGGAGTATGGATAATGAGGGGATTTAAGCAACATAAAAAAATGTACAAAAGCGGTAAGTTTTGGGTGGTTGCTGGTCTAACCGTAGTATCGCTGATAACGGCTAATGATACTAGTAAAGTTTTTGACTTATTTAGCGATCGATTGGGGAGTGTTTTTGCAGCCCAAACAAACTCTTCGGCGACCATTGATACGGTGACTGATGCTGACACGGCTACAGGCGGTAGTCGTACTGTTTCATGGAATGGTTCTAGTGCTTGGAATTACAGCGACGTGACTGGATTGGGGAGCTACAATGGGTCAACCTGGACAGGCGACCGTGCGTACGGAAGCACACTTTATAAGGACCCAGCGGGAGCTTATTACACAAAACTGGTGGCCAATGGTGCCAGCACTGCCGGTTATACGTATCTGACACGTCAATTTGATGCAACAAAAACGTTTACCGTTACTGGGTACCTGCACCCAAACGTCCGTGATGCTGATCAATTTATGCCTCGCGACTATTCTGACTGGACTGGTTTGCTCTTGACGCCAACTGACCCGAATAAGATTGCGACTGCTTACGATTTTTCATCTAAGGGTGGCGGTGGTCTGGGTATCGAAGGCATGAAGAACGCCTATGCCTTTGGTATTGATTTTCACAAAAACACAGATAAGAATGACCCGGCTGAAGGCCCCTTTGGTGCCTTGCGAACAACCAATAGCTCGGGAACATTGACTGCTACACAGGGAAAGCAAAGTGGTGTTGCTGGAACAGCAACATATACCGACGGGTACAACCTATCTAACTGGAGCAGTACGATTAAGTATACGTTGACATGGAACCCAACTGGTGGACCAAACGGTGGCCCATCAATTGTTGCCACAATGACAACGAATAAAACACAGAACAGCGAGTCTTCAAGTTGGACGGTAGATACAGCGAAGGCCAAGGTAACGCTTGCACCAGCGACAGCCCTGACAGTCGGGTTGAATGCCATTAATGGACAGAATAAGAATGACCAATATGCATCATTTGATAGTATGTCGGGTACTTTATCGACTGGTACCACAACCGTTAAGTATGTTGACGCCAACGGGAACACAATCAAAGATCCAACGACATTTGTGGCTGCGGTTGGGGATATCATTGGAATCAGCGGTCTGTCTTCCGGAGCCAAAGCTGGTACAGATGACATGGCTTTTGCCGCACCCACGATTCGTGGTTATACGGCAAGTAGTGCCAATGACGTGACTGTATCGCAAACAGCTGGTAATAACGTTATTACCATTAAATATAAGGGAACCGTACAACAGGAAGCCATTGTTAATACGAACAAGCCTGAACTATGGAACGGCTCTTCCGCGATTACATCATATTGGAACATCGATCAAACAAAGCCACTTGGTGGTAGCTCGCTCGCTAGCAGCAGTGTCGATGCTTCTTTGGTGCGTTCAGGATATAACTATACCGTGACGGATCCCAATGGTAGTTCATACGCGACAATGTCAGCTGCTTATGCGGCGGCGACCAACGCTTGGGATAGTACAGCTAATACAGCCGGTGTGGCATCTGATGCATCACCACAAAATTGGACAGTTAACTACACGGCACAGTCGCAAACTGCCTATTTGTATACGCAAAATTATACGTACGATGGTAGTTCATACGTGACGTCTGGTACGGCTTCATATATGCAAGGTATTTACGGTCCAACTGATGGGTCAATTTCGTTCAATACAACTGATTCAGCCTTGGCAAAGTCAGGATACACCTACACGGTTCAAGGTCCGGGTGGCGCAACTGAGTATTCAACGCTAGCCTCGGCTCAAGCCATTGAGCGATTTGATAATACTAACAATAGTGGCAGTTCCGACGGTAGTTACCAAACCTTTACGGTAAACTACCGTCCGGTAACGCAAACCACGAGTTTGGTGGTTGATGGGTTGTCACCAATTAAGGCGGGTTCAACTGTGGCTTCTTCAGTTGGAACAACCAGTGCCGCTTTGACAATACCATACACTGATGCATCACTTTCAACTGCTGGATACACGTATGTTGTTAAGGGCCCAAACGGCTCAACGTATAGCACGTTGTCTTCAGCGGTTGCAGCAAATTCAATTTATGATGCAACTAATAATTCTGCGGCTACTGACTCTTCAGCTCAGGTGTTCACGGTGAATTATATTGGGCAAACGCAATCAGCGGTTATTAAGTATGATCCGAATGGTCCACTAAGTGCTGGTACAACATTTGCATCAACGAGTGGGGCAACTAACACTAGTATTTCGTTTGCAACGAACGACGGGGGCTGGTCCGAGCGGGATACACTTATACCGTTACCTATGCTGGATCAGACAAGCCTGACTCAGTGGCTTACACAACCTTGTCATCGGCATTGGCTGCGCACCCACGATATGACAGTACGGCATATGCTGGCACAACTGATACTTCTTCACAAGCATTTATTGTGACCTATAAGACCAACCAGTACGCTAACTTGATTACAAGTGCGGTTGATACGTCAGGAAATTCACTATTGAATTATTCGGCAATCAGCGAAATTGCTAATGGACCGGCAAGTAGTACGATTTCCTTCTCTAACAAGGACTCACAACTTGCAAAGAGCGGCTACACGTATGTTGTCCACGTTTATGATCAAATGGGTTCGGCGGCATCGCTGTTGGGAACTTATACAACCTTGGCATCAGCCGTGGCTGCTCAAAAGTATGACAATACCCAAAATGCGACGAATGCTCGTACGGATGCCTACCAGCAACAGTTTAAGGTGGTTTACTCACCAAGGACGGCTACGGTAACGTATAACTTTGTGGATCAAAGTGGCAAGACAATCAGTCCGGCTACTTCTGCAACTGGCCCGGTTGGATCGAATATTCCAGATGGTTCAAAGCTCATTCAAGGTTACACGTTAATAAGTTCATCAGGTGACACCGATGGTAAGTTTGACGATGACTTGGTCTCAACCATTACTTATACGTACAAAGCACAATACCAGGCAGCAAATGTCGTCGTTGATAGCTCATCACCAATTAAGATGAATTCAGCTGTTGATTCAGCTGCTGGCGTGACGAGTGGGTCAATTTCATTCGCAAAGACGGACTCACAATTGGCAGTTAGTGGATACACGTACGTTGTGTATGCACCGAATGGCTCAAGTTATGCGACGCTTTCAGCCGCAACGGCAGCTAATAACTTGTATGACAATACGGAAAATGGCTCGGGGTCATCAGACTCTTCAGCGCAAAACTTCCGCGTGTCATACAAGGCGAACTACCAATCAGCCTACATTCGTGTACAGCAAAATTCACCGATTAACACAGGGTCAATGATTGAGAGTGTCACGGGCGTAACTGACGGTTCGATGACTTTTTCAACAACGGATTCTAATTTGGCCGTATCTGGGTATACCTACCAAGTTGGGTATGGCCCAGATGCCACACACACAACTTATTATTCAACGCTGGCAGAAGCGATGTCAGCCGCTGGTGGTAAGTTTGACTCAACCAATAACACGGCTTCGACCGATGCGGAAGCCCAACGTTTTGTCGTGAATTACATCCCAATGAGCCAGGCTGCGGTAATTAATGTATCAGCTGACTCACCAATCAGTGCAAATTCACAAGCTGTTATGTCAGCAAATGGGAAGACTGGTAGTACCATTAACTTTTTACCAAACGGATCATTTACGACAGCTGATTCACAATTGGCGGTATCTGGATACACGTACACCTTAACTTATGGCAGTGATTCAACTAGCTATGCAACACTTTCTGCAGCGGTATCGGCTCACAACAAGTACAATGCAAACAACACAACATCAGGTATTTCTGATGCTAATCCTGATATGTTTACAATCACATACTCAGCTAACACCCAATCAGCTGTAATCGCAGTGACTTCAACGTCACCAATTTCAGCTGGTAGCCTTGCCGACTCTGCGAGTGGTTCAACGTCAGGCACCATTAGTTTTGCAAAGGACGACCAAGCTCTAGGTCAATTAGGATATACGTACACGGTCACTGGACCGGATGGTACGGTATACAGCAATTTGGCCTCAGCTCTGGCTAATAACGGCCTATATGATAATACAAATAATTTGGGTCCAAGTGATGTGGCTGTACAGAGCTTCATGGTGTCGTATAGTGCCGCTTACCAAGAGGCGCGAGTAATCTTGGACTCGACAGGACCATATTCATCTCAATCTGTGGCTGACAGTGCAAGCGGAGTTACCTCAGGCAGCTTGGGGTTCAGTATTTCAGATGGAGATTTGGCCTTGTCTGGTTATCATTACACTGTGTGGGGTCGTTACGGTTCACGACAATATGCAACATTAAGTGCTGCGGTTGGCGCTGAAAGTTCCTTTGACAACACTGATAATGGTTCGGCCGTTACTGATAGAAGAATCCAAGGATTTTACGTCGTTTACACAGCTGATAGTCAATCAGCTGTTGTGCAAGTCGCAACGGATTCACCAATTAACGGAGGGCAAACGCTAGATAGTGCAGCTGGTGTAACCAGTGGTAGCATCTCTTTTGCCGCGAATACAGAAAATAGCCTATATAGTCCGGGTTACCACTACACGGTAACAGGACCTGATGGTTCAACGTACAGCACGTTATCATCAGCGGTCGCTGCGAATAGCTTATTTGACAACACTACCAATACAGGTTCAATCGATGGTAGTGTGCAATCATTTATGGTGAGTTATACAGCTGACTCACAAATTGTTGTTTTGGCGGTGGATTCGAAATCACCAATCGACCGTGGCAGTGTCATTGATTCCGTTCATGGAAAAACAGCTGGAGAAATCCCGTTCCGTGGGACTGACAGCTTGGTTAATAAGCCAGGTTATTCATATATTGTTTACTATGAAACTAACGGTGAGCGAAGTGAACCTTATGCAACGTTGTCAGCCGCACAGGCTGACCATACGACGTTTGATAATACAAGTAATGACGGCACTAGTGATGCGGATATGCAATCGTTTATCATCAGCTACGTAGCGTTGAAGCAACAAGCCACAATTGTTGGGGATGCCAACTCACCAATTTATGCTGGTTATCAAGGACCAACGACATCCGGAGTGACAAATGGTTCGATGGCTTTGCCACTAAGTGACGGTGATTTGTATGAACAAGGATATTCATACGTTGTTACGGGGCCAGATGGTTCTGAATATGCTACATTGTCAGCGGCATCGGTGGCTAATAATGTTTACGACAGTACTAACAATATTGGAAATTCTGATGCCGATATTCAGACGTTCACGGTTTCATATGTCGCGCAGTATCAATCAGCTGCATTGATTGCTGGTTCGGCTTCGAACTTGCCGTCTAACGTTACAGCTGGATTAACTTTTGCTTCTTCTGCTGGTGTTACTAGTGGACGAGTATCATTTGCTACAAGTGACAGTGACTTGGCTCGTTCAGGTTATCGTTATACGATTTCTACACCGGATGGGACAACATTTACAACGTTGTCTTCAGCACTCGCTGGTTCAACTGGATTGTATGATAATACGGCTAATGCCGGAGCATCAGATGCCTCGGCACAGCAATATACTGTCAATTATTTACCAGAAATTCAAACGGCTCGTGTGATAATTAGTGAAACAACTGGTGATGAGCATGCTGGAGAAGTACTTTCAGAGTCAACGGGTAATACGAATGAAAAAATTTCATTTACGCTATCTGATGGTTCAGATTTGAACGATACAAATTTGCAAAAATTGGAAATGACCAAAGGTTATACCTATACGGTTATAGTTGAGCATCCAAATGGAAGTACGTCTGGTCCATACGCAACGTTACAGGCTGCGTATGATGATAATCCTGTATACGACGATGATAAGAAAGGAATTACAACTTTCATTATTGTTCCTCAAGCCTCATATCAAGAGGCGGTTGTTAATATTGGCTCTGCTGGGACACAATCAGACTACGCAACGAGCGCTAGCGGTGTAACAAGTGGGGCAATTAATTTTGGCGACTTGGAATCTAGCTTGGCAGTGTCTGGTTACGGCTATACAGTAACGGTGACAGACGATGATGGTAATCGTATTGAATATGCAACATTGTCAGCAGCTGTCGCAGCAGTTGGAAACTATGACAACACTGTGAATGGCTCAAACCAATCTGATAGTTCTGCACAAGCATTTGATGTTAACTACACTGCCGATTATCAATCAGCTAATGTAACGTTCTCAGGTGCACCAATGTCATCAGTTGCCTTTGTTGGTGAGACAAGTGCAACTTTGGAGTCTACGAAGTTCACCGCTGATTCAGGTTACTACTTTGACGCTCAGCAACCATCATACTCAGGTGCAACAACAAGCGTTTCATCCGATGGTAAAGAGCTTTGGGTATCGTTTACGTACGACGACACAAATAACTCAGCAGCTTCTGATAGTGATCCACAAAACTTTGAATTTACGTTGCAACCGGCAACGCAACAAGGAAACATTATGTACTCGTATTCAAATGCGGTTAGCGTGCCAAGTGATGCACCAGCAGATGAATCATTAAGTGGTAAAACTGGCCAACCACAATCAGGCACTATTAAGGCGCCATCAGGTTACTACATTGCAGCTATCAATGGTGATCAATATAATGTGACATACAATGATGCCGCCACAGAAGCCGAGTACACCTTGCTTTGGGATGACACACCTAATGGAAATGCGGCGACTGATAGCAAACCACAAAATTTGGTGGTCATTTTTGCCCCTGGTAATCAAAGAGCAACAGTCAGTCAGACAATGCCAGGTGGAACAACTACAACGGTTAACACCCAAAATGGTCGTACTGATAAGGATTATTCATACGAATACACTGCTCCATCAGGATATTATGTGGCTGATGATGGCATTACGACAGACGGCAAGGGTCTTATTAGTGGTGTTATTTTATCTGACGGCACAACGGTGACGTTTACCGGAAAGTTTGATAATAATTACACGAACTATGCGGATGAAAACGGGGTAACGGACCCTGAACCTCAGAACACAACGACTAAACTAACGGCTTCTACGCAAATCGCACAGTTCCAAATTAAAGTCTCTGATGGTGCAACATCAGTTTCACAAAGTACCTCGACAGTTCGCGGGGATACGGGTAAAACGATTGAAGCGCCAGATGGCTACACGGATGAGGAATTGAATAAGGTGAAGGGTTACACGTACACAGTTACTGGCCCAGATGGTGTCGTATATAACACAATGGCTGACGCATTAGCTGCGAACCCTAACTTCGATGAAACTAATAATGGGTCATCAGACACTGATGCTGAAATGCAACAATTTGTTGTCAATTACAAGGCTGACCAACAAACAGCCACAATTACACAACAATACGCCGACGGTGCTGAGAACACTCCTGCGTTCCCACAAGCGAACCAAACATTGACGAATGGTACTGATCAAATCACGACTGGCACGATTACCGCGCCAAAGGGATACAAGATCGATACTGTGCCACAAGTTTCGGGGATGGTTTGGAATATCGCAACAGATGGTTCTTCGGCAACATATACCATCACGTTCGACGTGGTAGCTGATAATGACGGGGCCAGCCAAGCAGCTGTTGTCACATATGTCCCTGTTGAACAAAAAGTGCGGGTTGATTTGTACGACGAGGTTGGTCGCCCATTGACTGATAGCCAAGGCAAGCAACAATACATTCTGACTGGTCAAACCAACAATAAGGTTGATTACACACAGATTGCACCAGAAGTACCAGGATATACGTTAACTTCAAACAGTCGAAATACTGTGTTGACATATGATAACGATTCTAATACGACGCAAGTTGTCAAATATATCTATGCCGATGTGACAGAGCCAGTTGTAGCAAGCGATAAGGTTAAAAATACCATGACAGCTTCAACAACCGGTGCGCCTGCCACTGAGGCTGATTTCCTGAAGGCGATTAATTATGTTGCTAATACGAGGACTGAAAGTGATACTGTAACGGATAATCAACAAAATGTACCGGGTGACGGTATTACGATTTCGTCTGACTATGAGACGGTACTTAGCCGATTAAAGGCTAGTGGCGGGGGGACTGCAACTGTAACAGTGACGGCGATGGATGCATCAGGAAATACGACGGATTGGACCGTTAAACTTACGTTGATTGAAACATCACCAGTATCAAAAGAAGCGAATGTAGCTAATGCACAATTAGCGCTTGATAAGCTAGCGAGCGATCCAACAGCTGCTACGGATGATGTTGCGACTGCCCGAAAGAATCTTGAAGATGCGATTAACGAGGCTAAACAAGATCGAGCGACTGCAGAAGATGCAGCTAAGGCAGCCCAAGATGTAGCTAATGCTAGTGTTGAGTCTGCTAATCCACAAGTTGCCAAGGCACAGAAAGATTTGCAAGATGCATTGGATGCAGCTGCAAATGATAAGGGTACGACCCAGGCAATTGAGAATGCGACAAATGCGTTGAATCATGCAGTAGCTCGGGCTGAGGCTTCTTCAGTAGATACTGCACCGGTTTCACAAGAACCAGGTGTGACAGAGGCTCAACAAAAGGTAAATAACTTGTTAGACCCTAATAGTACTGCAACCACTGAGGAAATTAAGCAAGCAACCCAGGCATTGGAAGACGCCGTTCAAACAGCTAAGGCAGAGCGAGATGTAGCTAATACCGATGCAAATGACGTGCAAGACCAAGTAGCGGATACTAGCAGTCAAGCGGTGAAGGATGCTGTTCAAAAGTTGGAAGACTTGCAAACTCAGGCAGCAGCAGATGGAGCAACAACGAATCAGATTAAGCAAGCAACTCAAGATGTTGTTGATGCCGTCAAGAATGCCGCTCAGGCAGCACTGGACGCAAGTACAACACCAGTTACAAATGAACCAAGTGTTCAGGATGCAAAATCTGCGTTGGAAGATGTGCTAAATGATCCAAATAGCACACCAAAGGAAATTGTTGATGCAACAAACGCCTATGAGAAGGCGGTTGCTGATGCAAAGCTTGATCGTGAGGATGCAAACGACTTGGCTCAACAAGAGCTTGAGGAAGCGACCACTTCTGATCAAGTGACTGATAGCGCCGTACTAGAGGCGCAAAAGAAGCTTGCAGACTTGCTAGAGAAGGCAGCTAACGGTGATGCCACTGCGCTAACCCAAGATATTGCTAATGCCACCAAGGAACTGCAGGATGCTGTCAATGCAGCTGGAACTGCACAGACAACAGCTAGAACGGAGGCAAATGCCACACTTGGTCAAACGGCACCGGTTTCTAATGAAACCGATGTAAGTGACGCCGTGAAGAATTTGCAAACAGTCTTAGGTGACCCAAAGTCAACAGCTGATCAAATTACAACGGCTACTAAGTTACTCCAAGATGCTGTGGACGATGCGAATACACAACGTAATGCGGCAAACAGCAATGCAGTGTCTGCGATTAATGCAGCCAGTGCATCAAACCAGGCTGATGAGCCAGAAGTTCAAGCAGCTGTACAGAAGTTGCAAGATTTGATTGATCAAGCTGCCAGTGATTCTGCAGATGCGTTGACGCAGGATATTATTGATGCAACAAAGGCATTGCAAGATGTGGTTAATGTTGCAGCAACTTCACAAGAAGACGCGCGTCAAGCAGCTGAAACTGCGTTGGGTGATACTGCGCCAGTTTCAAACGAAGTGGCTACGTCAGCAGCGGGTACAGAGTTGAACACTGTTTTGAATGATCCTGCGGCTACAGTCACAGCGATTAAGGAAGCAACACAACAACTCCTTAATGCAACTGCAGCTGATAAGTCAAATCGTAGTGATGCCAATAGGCAAGCTAATACAGCAATTAGAGATGCGCAGAACTCTAATCAAGCAGGGGAACCTGAGGTGATTATCGCCTTGCAAAAGCTAAAGGATGCTCAAGTGCTTGCAGCTAATGATTCATCTGCAGCACTGACACAGACTATCTTGGATGATATCCAAGCCTTAAAGAATGCTGAGCAGATTGCATGGCAAAACCAATCCTCTGCACGTTCTCGTGCAGAGGAGGCAATGGATAACACACCAGCTGTCACTAATGAGGCGACCGTACAGAGCGCGTTAGATAATCTAAATAACGTTTTGAACAATCCAAGTTCTACGGTTGCTGAAATTGATAATGCAACGCAAGCACTCACTGATGCAACAAACACGGCGAAGGCAGATCGTGATGCAGCTAATCAGAAGGCGGATACAGCAATTTCGAAGGCGCAGAACTCAAATCAAGGTGCGGAACAAACTGTTCAAGATGCAATTCGCGCTTTGCAAGAAGTTCAGGAAGAAGCAGCGAATGACTCTGCAGATGCGTTGACCGCCGATATCCAACAAAAGATAGCGGAATTGCAAACAGCAGTGACAGCAGCAGCTAAGACCCAAGAAGAAGCACGTAACTCGGCCGACGATGCCAAGCAACAAACAGCGCCTGTAACCAATGAGCCAGCTGTACAAACAGCATTGGACGAGTTGAACGAGGTATTGAATAATCCGGCATCAACGGCAGATGCTATTAAGCAAGCCACACAACAGTTACTGAATGCCACTGAAGATACTTTGGAAGATCGTGATGCAGCTAAGCTGGATGCACAAAATGCGATTACTAACGCGTTAGGATCAGATCAGTCAGCTGAACCTGCTATCCAAGCAGCCATTAAGAATTTGCAAGATGTTATCAAGAACGCAAATGCTGATTCACCGGATGCGTTGACAGAAGATATTAAAACTGCCCAAAAGGCGTTGGAAGATGCGATATCGGGTGCTGACGCCAAGCAACAAGAAGCTCGTGATGCGGCGCAAGACTTAATCGGCAAGACGGCGCCAGTTTCAAACGAGGTAGCAACGGCTCAAGCACGTAACGCATTAGAGTCTGTATTAGCTAATACATTGGCGACAGCAAACGATATTGAAGAAGCTACCCAGACTTTGCAGGAAGCATTAGCAGCTGATAATGAAAAGCGTGATAGTGCAACAACGACTGGTAATCAGTTAATTGAAACAACTAATGCGGGAGCAACATCTAATGAGCCACTGGTGCAAAAGGCATTGGCTGACTTACAAAATGTTGTTAATGAAGCAGCAATGGATACACCAAACGCGCTGACTAAGGATATTCAAGCCGCAATTGATGCCTTAAACGCCGCTAACGATACAGCGAAAGTTAATCAAGCAACCGCTCGAGAGGCAGCAGACAGTGCTATCTCACAAACGGCGCCGGTATCAAACGAATCAGCAGTGAAGGACGCGCAAGACAAACTACAGAGCTTGATCAATGATCCTACGTCAACGGCTAAGAATATTGAGGGTGCAACAAAGACGCTGATTACAGCAACTGCAACAGCTAAGAGCTTGCGTGATGACGCCAATGATACGGCTGAAACAACAATTAACGGTGTACAAAATGATGATGTTGCTAATGAACCTAGTGTTCAAGCCGCAATTGACCGTTTGCGTGATGTCATGAATGAGGCAGCTGCTAATAACGAGAATAATTTGACAGTCGATATTCAACGAGCAACCGATGACCTGAAGAATGCCATTACTGCAGCTAATACAAGCCGTCAAACAGCGGTTGATGCAGCCGAAACATTACTTCAACAAACAGCACCATTATCAAATGAATCGGCAGTTAGTCAATCGGCAGATAAGCTTAATGATTTGTTGGATGCTCTCAAGGATGATGTTGTTTCAAATGATCCAACAACCGCCGAACTTGAAGTGGCTACCAAGGGCTTACAGGACGCACTGCAAGCAGAGGGTCAGAAGCGTACAACAGCTAATAACGCAGCTGAAACAGCGATTGACCAAGCTAAGCAGTCAAAGGTCGCGGGTGATTCGGCCGTACAAGATGCGCTAAACCACTTACAAGATGTGATGAATAATGCGGCAAACAATGATCCAGATGCCTTGACGGCGGATATCGAGTCAGCCACGAAGGCTGTACAAGATGCGATGAACGCAGCTAAGTCTGACCGTGACGCAGCGACAACCGATGCGAATAACCTAATTGGTAAGGTGGCACCAATTTCAAATGAACCAGGTGTTGCAGAGGCCTTGCAAAACTTGCAGGATGCGTTGAATGGGACAACAACTGGCAGCGATATCCGAGATGCAACTACGAAGCTACAACAAGCCTTGGATGCGGCAAACGCAGCTCGTAACACAGCCAATGATGCTGGCAAGCGAGCAATCACTGATGCGAACGTTTCAGCGGTCGCCACTGATCCAGCGGTTGTATCAGCGATGCGACACTTGCAAGATGTGATGAATAATGCAGCTAATGATAATCCAGAGGCATTGACGGCGGACATCGAAGTGGCTATTGAAGCCTTGCAATATGCGATAACTAATGCGAAAAACCAAGGAAGTGGGGAGCACCCAACGGATAACACACCAGGTGAAACTGAACCAGGCACAACCTTGCCAGATTCAGTTACGACTGTACCGGCCCCTGGACAAACGCCTGAGCTTGTCGATGTTATGCCATCGGTTTCCGATTCTGATGCGCCAATTCAACTCATTGAAAATAGTCAGCCACAGATTGTAGCAAGTGCATTTGGACCAGGTTCGGTTCAATTACCATATACAGCGGCTGACGGCCAACGACAGAACTGGCACATGGTATCACTTGGAATCTACTTGTTCTCAACAATGTTCTTGCTTGGGGCTACTAAGCGCCGAAAGAATGAAGATAAAAACTAGCGGATAGTCTAATAGAAAAGGAGTGAACACACTGTACGGGATACAGCGTGTTCACTCCTTTTTGGTTGAAAAACGGCCAGTACAGAATGTGTACTGGCCGACTCTCATCTCAATATGCAATTAACCCATCATGACTTGGAACAATGTGATAAAGACACCAAGGAATGACAGAATCAACATCAAAATGACAAATCCTTGGATAACCTTTTGCATAGTAGACTTTTGCTTCTTCTTTGCCATGAAGTAATCCTCTTTTTCTTAATTACATCTATTGTACCAAGATTTCAGTTCAAATGGCACAGACGTTTAAATTCACGGTATAATATAATGATTGAAGAACGAAAAGGGGAAACAACGATATGCTTACAACGCTTGACTGGCAATTAACGGTTGCCTTAGCATTTGCGACATGGATTGGGTTGATTTTGTTTCACCGCTTGTTTCGCCGTTTAACTTGGCCAAAGTGGATGCGCCCCATTGACTTAGCGACTTTGGTTGCTTGGTGGGCTATCGAGGTCATTAGTTTCCAAGTGTGGCACCTTTCTTTATTGCCGCCAATCTTGTTTATGTTTGTATTGTGGGGCATTGGCTTGGCATTGTATCAAGGATTTGTTCGACAAACATTTACAACGAAGACGTTTTGGATGATGTGGTGGCGCATTGTTGGATTAGGTAGTTTTGTAGCGTTGATTGGTTTGGCCATCTTCGCGTTCATTTTAACGAAATAGAGAGAATAATAATTATGGAAAAGATTGATGGATACGTTAAGACTTGGAATGCTGACAAGGGGTTTGGTTTCATTGAATTGAAGGGTGAAGATGACGTGTTTGTTCATTTCTCAGCAATTGAAACACCTCACGTTCGTGACTTGGAAGTCGGCGAACCAGTAAAGTTGGTTGTTGTACAAGGCGTACGCGGACCACAAGCAGCAGCAGTTGAAGTTTGGAGCTCTGAGGAGAACTAACATGGCGGATGAATTTGAAGCAAAGTTTCGTGAAGAAGTTATTTCAGAAGAAGAAGTATACAACGGCCACATTATTCGGGTAGTTAATCAAACGGTTACGTTGCCTGATGGGCGTGAGTCTAAGCGTGAGGTGGTACATCACAGTGGTGCTATCGCGGTGCTTGCTTTGACGGATGACGATAAGATGATTTTGGAGCGTCAATGGCGTGCACCAGTTCAAAAAGTAACAACTGAAGTGCCAGCTGGTAAGGTAGACGGTCGTGATCACAATCCTTTGGATACAGTTAACCGTGAGTTGAATGAGGAAACGCGTTTGACTGCTGGAAAGATTGAAAAGATTGCCGGCTTCTACACATCAATTGGCTTTGCTGATGAATTCATGACCCTATACTTGGCAACGGATTTGAAGCCAGTGACTGATGAGTTACCACAAGATGACGATGAACAAATTGATTTGCTTTACGTTGATTTTGATGAGGCAACGCGATTGTTTGAGGCTGGTGAGCTAGATGATGGTAAAACAGCGATGGCGTACCTTTACTGGAAGACGCTTCGCTTGGCGGGTAAAGCGTAATGTTTGGATTCAAGCGTAGAAGACAGGATGAAAACCTCTCAGATGAAGATTATAGCTTCGCTGGCGAGTTTGAAAAACCCGAAAACACGCAGGAACGACTAAGCCGATTGCGCGGTGAGTCTGAGCCAACGAATACGCCGCTGACCCGCGAAGAGCATCGTTTAAGTGGTAAAGGACGTTACGAATTGGATCCGGTAACTCGTCGCTTAACGGAAGCTGGTAAGACGGCCCGTCTAAAGCGCCGGTTAAACATCACAATAATTGTGTTGATTATCCTAATTGTGGTAACTTACCTAGTATTGTTCCTACTATAGTAATAGAAGTATTAAGTTGAAAGTGAGATTTTGAGAGATATGCGTTACGGTATTATTAATGCAATGGCCGAAGAGAAGGCAGCCCTAGTGGCAGCAATGACTGATGAAAAGCAATCAACCATTGCTGGTAAGTTGTTCCACCACGGTAAGATTGGCAACGTTGATGTTGTTGTTGTTGAGTCTGGAATTGGTAAGGTTGCGTCAGCATTGACGACGACTTTGTTGATTACTAATTTTGCGGTTGATGCCGTTATTAACTCAGGTTCAGCTGGTGCTTTGGGCGCTGATTTGCGCATTGGTGATGTTGTTGTTGCCAGCGAATTGGCATACTCAGACGCAGACGCACGTGCTTTTGGTTATGACTATGGTCAAGTACCACAACAACCAGCCCGTTTTGTAACTGATGCAACGCTTTCAGCTGGTTTGGCTGAAGCCTATGGGGATGTTACGGACGCACGCTTGGTTCGCGGTTTGATTGTGACGAGTGATTCATTTATTTCAGGTGATGAGCAAAAGCAAAACATCTTGAAGCACTTCCCAGAGGCCCAATCAGCTGAAATGGAAGGGGCATCAATCGCCCAAGTTGCACACTACTTTGATGTACCATTTGCTGTTGTCCGCGCTATT
Organism: Weissella confusa; assembly: GCA_001436895.1. Taxonomy (GTDB): domain Bacteria; phylum Bacillota; class Bacilli; order Lactobacillales; family Lactobacillaceae; genus Weissella; species Weissella confusa. The sequence goes on along the minus strand of JQAY01000003.1, from coordinate 223,932 downwards.
TCAGATAACGCCAACGGTGAAGCTGGTCCAACTTTCGATGAGTTTATCATCGAAGCAGGTAAGCAATCAGCACAAGTGTTGATCGACTTCTTTAACAAGCAATAATGATGAAGGCTGTTATTCCATCTTGGGGTAATGGCCTTTTTATTTTGCGTCCTCCCTTATCGAATGAGACGTTAATCACGGCAATAAAACAAGTTTCCTACTATAATATAGTCAGCAATAGGGAATAATAAAATTAACTTACAAAAAGTACACCTTTTTATTTCCCATTTAAATTTACTTCTGGTATTCTAATTACATTCAATAAGAGAATCACATAAACGAAGGAGCATCCGAATATGACTATCCGTGGAATTCACCACTTGACGACGATTACGTCAGATTCACCAAAGATTTTTGATTTCTTCTCAGGTGTTATGGGTCTTCACTTGATTAAGAAGACTGTTAACCAAGACGACGTACGTACGTACCACTTGTACTTTACTGATGACATGGGATCAGCTGGAACGGTTTTGACGTTCTTCGACTTCCCAGGCATCAACAAGGCCATCCACGGTACTGACGAAATTACGCGTACGGCTTTCCGTATTCCATCAGACGCATCATTTGATTACTGGATGAAGCGTTTTGACGAATACGGTGTTAAGCACGACGCTGAAACTCATGAAGAGTTCGGTGTTAAGTACTTGGACTTCGAAGACTTCGACGGACAATTGTACGCCTTGGAGTCAAACGAGAAGAACACGGGTACTTGGGCTGAAGGTACGCCATGGCAATACTCATCAGTTGAGCCAGAGCACGCTATCCTAGGTTTGGGTGCACAATTGTTGACAATCAACAACGAGAACGCAATGCACATGGTTTTGACATCTGTATTGGGTGCTAAGGAAGTTGCTCGCGACGGCGATGACGTTTTGTACGAATTCGACAACGCTGGTTTCGGTGGTCAAGTTCACACGCGTTTGGTACGTTTGTTGCCACGCGGTTTGCAAGGTTACGGAAACGCTCACCACTTCGCCTTGGCAGTTGATGATGAAACGGCTTTGAACTTCTGGATCAACCGTTTGCGTCAATTGGGATTCCAAGACTCAGGCTTCGTGGATCGATTCTACTTCAAGTCAGAGTACTTCCGTCCAACACCAGGAATCTTGTTCGAAATCGCTACGAACGGACCAGGATTCTTGCAAGACGAGACGTACGAAGAGGCTGGACACCACTTGGAGTTGCCACCATTCTTGGAGAACATGCGTGACGAAATCGAAGCTGGTTTGATTCCATTTAACTCAGCTGAAGATGATTTGCCATCACCAGAAGTGTTCAAGAAGAACGTTTCTGATAATGCAGAAAACTAATTAACATGATTGAAGCAGGACGTAAGCAGCGCTTATGACCTGCTTCTTTTGTATCCGGACACTATCGCTTGTTAAAAGTTAGCGCTTACAGGTATAATGGAAACACAATTTGAACGGAGAATAGGACGATGGCCAAGAAAAAGTATAAGAACAATATTCGACACGCCTATGTATCAGGTGATCCTGATCTAGCCCCTTTGCTATTGCTACACGGTACTGGTGGAGATGAAACGGATTTGCTTGAAATTGCCGAATTTATGGCACCTGAGAACCCAAAGATTTCAATTCGTGGTCGTGTTAGTGAAAACGGTATGAATCGTTATTTTGAACGCTACGAAGAAGGTGAGTTCAATCTAGAGTCACTTCACGCAGAAACGGATTGGCTGGTTGATGCAGTTCACGAGCTTTCTAAGCGTTACGAATTGCACGAAGAATCAATGATTATGATGGGGTTCTCAAATGGGGCGAACGTCGGGGCACACGCGATGATGGCTCGAGAAGACACGCCATGGAAGACGGCATTGTTGTTCCACGCGATGTCAGTTGAACGTTTGGGTGATGATATTCAAGATTTGACGGATTCACGTGTCTTTACAACGTTCGGTGAGTTTGACCCGATTATTTCTGAAACAAACTTTGATATGTTGACTGAAGACTTGCGTAAGGGTGGCGCGTTGTTGTCTACATTTGCGACGAAGACGTCACACACAATGTCACAACCTGAAATGCAAGCTGCTAAGCTTTGGTTGGATGCCAATGACTTGTTGGATGTTGATGACGAACCTGAATGGCCAGCGTCATTGATGTACGGTGCGGATGAACACGACCATGACCACGGACACGATCATGGACATGACCATGGTCACGACCACCACCACGAGGAAGATGACCATGAATGGCATTATCCTGATGGTCAACCAGCCGACGATGAAGATGTAGTGGAAAAGTTGCCCGAAGACTAGTAAACTTATTCACATAAGAACTAGTTAAGAGGAGATGTCACGATGGCATTTGAAACAACGGTAAAAGTACCTGGGGATTCAGTAACTTACCACTTTAACCCGCAATTAAAGAAGTATGCATTGGGCGACACTGGTTTTGTAACTAACAACGCCGGTGCGTACGTTATGCAACGTTCACTAGAGCCGGCTAAGGGTCTTGCAAACGCAATTAAGCTTAAGGTAGTAGTGAACAAGGACTTGACGGGCATGAAAATTAAGACAGTTAACCCCAATGGGGCAGCAACTGTTAATATTTTCGCCCGTAAAGACAATGAAGAAATGGTCGAGTTGTACCATTTCTACTTGAATGAGTTGGTTGATCGAGAAATTTTGACGGTTGATTAATATCAATAAACAGAAAAGAGCATTCCAGCATCAGTTGGAATGCTCTTTTTTATGCATGAAATGTTAAGGAATCCTTTAGTTTAGGGCTTTTCTGGCAATTGTCTTCTTTTTAAAAGTTAATGAAAAATTGAATCGTTACTTTTATATTGTAACAAACGTGACATAAAAGGGGCGAATAAACTAAATTTAAACCTAATTTTGCGTAATTAGTCCCGAAAAAGCCCGGAATGTGGCGATTGTTAACTGGTTAATGATGTTTTTTAAAACACTATTCTAATCGACGTTTGAACACTTATTTTTAGTAATGTTACGTAAACGTTACACGAAAAGCCGGATTAGGCAATTACGGCGTTACGTAATGACTTTATTTTGTAACAAAACGACTGTTCTGATTGATAAACTAATACATGTTGTTAAGAGATGCAGGTGTCACACATTAGCGATGATCCTAATGGCGTGTACCTGTTAGTAATTGAAAAGATAGAGTTAATTAGAAGGAGAGTTTTTCCCCATGAATAAGAAGATGATTACTGCATTGACTGTTGCTGGCTTGGCTACGTTCGCTATGGCCGAAAACGCATCTGCAGATACGTACACAGTACAATCAGGTGACACGTTGTCACAAATTGCAGCTAACCACAACACGACTGTTGACACTTTGGTTGCCAACAACAACATTGCTGACGCTAACGTAATCTTCGTTGGTCAACAAGTTGAAATCGATGGCGTTGCTTCAAACGCTTCATACGACGCAACGCAAGCTGATGTTGCTGCTGTTGTTGCATCACAAGCACCTGTTACGCAACAAGTATCATACACGGCACCTGTGACGACGGTTGACTACTCAGCACAATCACAAGCACCAGTTGCCCAAGAAGTATCATACACGGCACCTGTTGCAACGACTACGACGACTGCAGCCGCTTCAGGTTCTACTTACGATCAATTTATCGCCGCTGGTGGAACTGACGCTTTGTGGACGGCTATTGTTATGCCTGAATCAGGTGGAAACCCAGACGCATCAAACGGTCAATACAAGGGATTGGGTCAAACGAACCAATCATGGGGAACGGGTAGCGTTTCTGACCAAACTGCAGGTATGTTGAACTACGCAACGTCACGTTACGGTTCAGTTGATTCAGCAATTGCCTTCCGTGCTGCTAACGGTTGGTGGTAAGATACTGCTTTAAGTAATTAAATAAATCGATAACACAAAACCGCCACGCTTCTAGTTTGAAGCGTGGCGGTTATTTGTTTACTCTGCTTTGTGATTTTTAGCTGCTTCGGGGAACGTTAGTACGGAACCTTTAATAGGCCACATCCAGTACTTGTCGTTTGCGAGAAGCTGCATTTGTGTTGAGTAGACATCGTTTGGCGTTGCAACTGTGGTGATGTCTGTTAGGTGACTAAAATCAAAACGATTAGGCACTAATATTTGTGAGACTAAGTGTCGGTCATCGTCAATTAAAATGCCTTCACCTTGATCGTCGTTTGCAAGAATAAGTAAACGTTCCATGATATGCTCCGTTCTATGATTAGATGTCACGGAATAACTCTTGCCAAGCAGCTTTATTCAACTTCGGCTTCTTGCGTCGTGGTTGGCGTTCTTTTGGTACGTAAGTTGCTTTTTTGTACTGACGGACAATCTCAGCCTGTACATCCTTTTCCAAGGGTAATTCGTTGGAAACAAAATCAACTGCGTCAATCGGGAAATCAGGATATGCGGTGTGGTTATCAATAAACCAGGCGCGCATCTCTGAATTGAGGCCAGCGTGACGACGAATACGTTGCAATAGTTCATCGAGACCAAAGTCCAAGTGGTGAATTTGGGTCTGCAATTGACGCATAACAGCTTCTGGAATACCAATGTGGTCAGCAAAGTGAGTGATGCCAAGCTTGATGAGCTTACCATCTTCGTTTTGCAACACATATTGATGCTTCAAGCGGCGACCACAGTCACAATACAGCTGTGGTCCAGAATTGCTATCGTAATTGTCATTATAGTTGTAGGCAACGAATTCCCAATTTTTACCATGGCCAACCAAATTCTGGTCAACAAACAATGAAGTGTGTTGATAGCGAATGTGTTGTTTCAAGACAGCCTGCTGTTCGGGCGTTAAGTTATGCCATGTTTCTTGTCGTCGCTCACGAGTTAGAGCGACTTTTTTTGTTTTTGCAGTTGCCATTTGACGCTCCTTTCATGGTTAAATCGCATGACAACTATTATACGCTTGCTTAGTACCCAGCCTCAACTAGACGTTGGCGCATGGCCTTGTAGACGCGTTCTACATCGCGTGTTGTGCCACGTAGCTCGTAGTTAGCAATGACAGGTGCATCGAAGGCCTGAGCGTAACGTCGCGCTGTCAGAATATACTGCGCATTGAAATTCTTATTACCAGACCCAATAATGCCCAATAATTGTTTTGCGTTATCAGCAGCAGCTATCTGATCGTAGAGTGCATTAGTCATAATTTCATGCACGCCGTTATCGATACCATTGCCACCGTCTAAATAAGTTGGGACTAAAGCAAAGTAGGGTGCGACCTCATCGGTATCAGCACTCGCATCCGAGATTTCTACGGGTTCAAAGGCAACGTCACCTTGTTCGTGAGCGAAAGTCACCAGGTTTTTAACGAAGGACCGCGTATTTCCGGAAATTGATATATACAAAAGACGAACTTTCATGATGTTTTCCTCATATGTTTCTTTACCATTTATTCCACTATACACTAGCACAATCACAAAAAACACACCCTTTTTGTACATAACGGAAAGTTATATTTAATGATTTTGTAATAAACTATTGGGAAGACTGATATGGCGGTAAATAGCGCTGTCAAGCCTTTTTTTCTTCAAAAGTTACGCCTTGCATTCTGTTATGTACCTGACTATACTCAGAGGCAGATATTAGCAAATGTCAGAAAATATAAAACCGAAAGATAAAGGTGAATAATATGCAAAATGTTACGGTATATACGAAGAACAACTGCGTGCAATGCATGATGACGAAGAAGACGTTGGCACAATATGGTGTCAGCTACGTTGAAAAGAATGTTGAAGAAGATGAGGCAGCATTGACTTTCTTGAAGGACCAAGGTTACCAAGCTGTGCCTGTTGTATTTACAAACGACGCTGAGCCAATCAAGGGCTTCCGACCTGACTTGTTGGCACAACTTGCCAAGGCAATGTAACAAGACGAACAACTAGTTGTTGGCAAGACTACCTAAACGTCGGTGCAGCCATGGGGGTTCCGCTTTACGTTAGGTAACACGGGGGAAAAGATATGTCACTTGCTACTTTGGACCTAGATAAGGTCACCTACTTTGATTTAAATAATGAATTAAATATTCCCAAGGATAACAGTATTCAATTGGGAAAAGACAAGGAAGCTTTGGAAGCTTTCTTGGCAGAAAATGTTCGACCAAACACACTCCAATTTGATTCTCTTCGTGATCGCTTCGATTACCTAATTGAACATGATTTTGTGGATCAAAAGATGTTGGACAGTTATTCATTTGCGTTCATTGAACGTTTGTATGACTATCTAAAGAGTCAAGATTTCCAATTTAAGTCTTTCATGGCTGCGTACAAGTTTTATGCGCAATATGCTGTTAAGACCAACGACGGGGATTTTTATGTCGAAAACTATATTGATCGTGTTGCCATGAACGCGTTGTTCTATGGCGCCGGTAATGAAGAATTAGCCATGAACTTGGCTGATGAAATGATTCACCAACGTTATCAGCCGGCCACACCATCGTTTTTGAACGCCGGCCGTTCACGACGCGGTGAGTTGGTGTCATGTTTTATTTTGCAAACAACTGATGATATGAATGCGATTGGTCGTGTGATTAACTCAGCATTGCAGTTGTCAAAGATTGGCGGTGGGGTTGGTATTAACCTCTCAAACTTGCGTGAAGCAGGTGCACCAATCAAGGGTATTGCGAATGCTGCTTCAGGTGTTGTGCCAGTGATGAAGTTGTTGGAAGATTCATTCTCATACTCGAACCAAATGGGACAGCGAAATGGGGCTGGTGTGGCTTATTTGTCAGTATTCCACCCAGACATTATGGGCTTTTTGGCAACTAAGAAGGAAAACGCGGATGAAAAGGTTCGTGTGAAGACGTTGTCACTTGGTGTAACGGTACCAGATAAGTTCTACGACTTGATTCGTTCAAATGCTGATATGTTCTTGTTCTCACCTTATGATGTTGAACGTGAATATGGTGAGCCGTTTAATTACGTGGATATCACGGCTGAGTACGACAACATGGTTCGTAACCCACGCATTAAGAAGACTAAGATTCGTGCGCGTGACTTGGAAAACGAAATTTCAAAGATGCAACAAGAATCAGGTTATCCATATGTGATTAACATCGATACAGTGAATGCAGCTAATCCAATTCACGGTAAGGTTGTGTCATCAAATCTTTGCTCAGAAATTTTGCAAGTGCAAAAAGCTTCTGAAATTGGTAATGATCAACAATACTACAAGATGGGGTCAGATGTTTCATGTAACTTGGGGTCAACTAACATCGTAAATATGATGGAAACGACTGATTTTGAACGTTCAGTGGACACGATGGTCCGTGCTTTGACGTTCGTTTCTGACAACTCAAACTTGGATATTGTGCCTTCAGTGCAAAATGGTAATCGCGAATTACACGCGGTTGGTTTGGGCGCAATGGGGTTGCACGCATTCTTCGCTAAGAACCATATGTACTATGGGGATGAAGAGGCGATTGACTTCACCAACGCCTACTTCTTGATGTTGAATTATTACACATTGCTAGCTTCAAACAAGATTGCTAAAGAACGTGGTGAATCATTCTTTGAGTTTGAGAAGTCAGCTTATGCCGATGGTTCATACTTTAATAAGTATTTGATGGCTGATTGGTCGCCAAAGACTGATAAGGTTAAGGCGATTTTTGAGAAGCACCATTTCCCAACCAAGCACGACTGGGCAATGCTCAAGGAATCAATCCAAAAGCACGGTTTGTACAATGCTTATCGCATGGCGATTGCGCCAACGGGATCAATCTCATACGTCAATGATTCAACGGCATCTTTGCACCCAATCATTAACAAGATTGAGGAACGTCAAGAAAAGAAGATTGGTAAAATTTACTACCCAGCACCTTACTTGGGGACGGATACATTGCCGTACTACGAGTCAGCTTATAACTTGGATATGCGTAAGGTGATTGATGTCTATGCGACGGCACAACAACACATCGACCAAGGAATGGCATTGACGCTGTTTATGCGTTCAACGATTCCGGCTGGTTTGTATGAGTGGAAGAATGGTCGTACTGACAAGATGACGACTCGTGATTTAAACATCTTACGTATGTATGCTTATCACAAGGGAATCAAGTCGATTTACTACGTTCGAACTTACACCGATGATATGGAAGAGTTTGGCGTGAACGAGTGTGAAAGCTGCTCAATCTGATTAATTGGAATTGGTCACATTAAAAATGTAGAGCTGGTATAATCAACACCAGTAGCTCGGAAAACGGTCAGTGAGTGAATAAATTCCTGGCCGTTTTCGTATGAAGGGGAGAACCGCGAATGACTGAAGGATATGTTGCAATCAACTGGAATAATGTTGAGGACGCAATCGACAAGGCAACTTGGGAAAAGTTGACCGAACAATTTTGGCTAGACACACGTATTCCATTGTCAAATGACTTGGATGACTGGCGTAAAATGGCTGAAAACGAACACTACTTGGTCGGACACGTATTTGGTGGCTTGACCTTGCTGGATACGCTGCAATCACAAGATGGTATGGCATCATTGAAGAAGTCTGTTCGTACGCAACACGAAGAATCCGTATTGAACAATATCGAGTTCATGGAATCTGTTCACGCGAAGTCATACTCATCAATTTTCGAAACGTTGAACACGCCAGCAGAAATTGAAGAAATTTTCGATTGGACAAATACCAACGAATTTTTGCAATACAAGGCACAACGAATTAACCAGATTTATCAAACTGGGGATGACCTACAAAAGAAGGTGGCGTCTGTATTTTTGGAAACGTTCCTGTTCTACTCAGGGTTCTACACGCCACTTTGGTACCTAGGCCACAACAAGTTGAACAACGTTGCTGAAATCATCAAGTTGATTCTTCGCGATGAATCAGTTCACGGAACTTACATTGGTTACAAGTTCCAATTAGGCTTCAATGAATTGCCTGAAGATAAGCAAGAAGAAATGAAGATGTGGATGTATGACTTGTTGTTGGATTTGTACAACAACGAAGAAAACTACACGAAGCATCTATACGATGAGGTTGGTTGGACGGAATCTGTACTAACGTTCTTGCGTTACAACGCGAATAAGGCGTTGATGAACCTTGGTCAAGATCCACTGTTCCCTGATGGGGCTGAGGATGTTAACCCAATCGTTATGAATGGTATCTCAACGACAACTTCTAACCACGACTTCTTCTCACAAGTTGGAAATGGTTACCGTTTGGGTCAAGTTGAAGTGATGGAAGATGATGATTACAACATTGGCCTAGATTAGGTTGCATTACAAAAATTAAAATGTTATCATAATTTTCAAGATGAAACGTTAGGTGGAAACAGTTATGTTTAAGACGACAGTACAATTGAATGGTTGGTGGCGCAGCTAACGCGTCCGAACTGTGGTTGAAGCAGATTCGGTACGTGCTCTTTTGGAGCGTAAGTATTGAGTCTGTGCCGACTGATTTCCGTTAACGAAAGGTCTGCACGGGTTACCGCGCAGGCCTTTCTTTTTACCGCGAAAGGGGCACGCAAGGTGACTCTTTCGCGGTTTTTATTTTGCAATTATTTACGGGGTAAAGGTTATGAACAAGAAAGTATTGACTGCTGTTGGCTTACTAGCTACAGTACTTGTTGCAGCAGGGGTCCAAGAATCAATCGCGGAACACAAAGCATCTAAAGTTCCAACAGTGGGTGTGTTGCAATTTATGTCACACCCGGCGTTGGATGCGATTAATAAGGGTATCAAAGAGGGCTTAGCAGATAGTGGTTACACAGTGGGCAAGGACGTCAAAATTGATTTCCAAAATGCACAGGGTGATCAATCTAATTTGAAGACGATGTCGACAAAGTTTGAGAATGAGGGTGCCGCGGTTTCAGTTGGAATTGCAACACCAGCAGCTGTTGCGTTGGCGAACACAATTAATGACAAGCCAGTAGTCTTCTCAGCATCAACGAATCCGTTGAGTGCCAAGTTGGTGAAGAGTTATAACAAGCCGGGGGGTAACGTCACTGGGGTTTCTGATCAGGCGCCACTCGAGGCACAATTGAAGATGATGACCGCGTTTTTGCCAGAGATGAAGACGTTGGGTGTTATCTACACGTCATCGGATGATTCAGCAACCACTGAAGCTCGCAAAATGATTGCATTGGCTGAAGAAGCGGGGCTAAAGGTGAAGGCGTACTCTATCGCGTCATCAAATGACTTGAACCAAACGTCATTACAAATGGTTGAAAATCATAATGTCGATGCGGTCTTTGTGCCAACTGACAACACAATTGCTGGTGCCATGACGACATTGATTAAGAACACAGATGCTGCCAAGGTGCCAGTGTTCCCGACGGTCGATACGATGGTTAAGGATGGTGGTGTCGCTGCCGAGTCAATCAACCAAAAAAACATTGGGGTCATGACTGGAAAGATGGTCGCGAAGATTTTGAAGGGTGCCAACCCTAAGACGTTGCCAGTTGATTTTACAAAGACTGGTGAATTGGTTGTGAACAAGGCCCAACTTGAGAAGTTAGGGTTAACGATGCCAAAGGGCTACGATCACGCAAAGTTCGTGAAGTAAGGAGAACGGTATGAATATTTTAGTTTCAGCGATTGGGCAAGGGCTTTTGTGGGCAACACTTGGAATTGGACTCTTTTTGACTTTCCGTATCTTGGACTTTCCTGATATGACAGTTGAAGGAACTTTTCCGTTAGGGGCTGCGACGGCCGTGACATTAATTTCAAATGGTATGAATCCTGGCTTGGCGAGTTTAATCGCAGCTGGTGCAGGTGCATTGGCAGGTTTGGTGACCGGTTTGATTTACACCAAGGGTAAGGTGCCGATTTTGTTGGCTGGTATTTTGACAATGACGGCGGTTTACTCAATTAACCTGCGTATCATGGGTCAGGCCAACCGTTCTTTGCTTGGAAAAGGGACGCTATTTTCAGCAGATTTCCTTGATTTCTTGCCTAAGAACTTCCCAACGGTGGTTGTTGGATTGGTCATTATTGTTGTCGTAACAGCAGCAACGGCTATTTTCTTGCAAACGGAACTTGGTCAAGCGTTCATTGTGACGGGTGACAACCGTGCGATGGCGCGTTCACTTGGTGTTAACACAGATAACATGACGATTATGGGGTTGATGATTTCTAATGGTTTGATTGGCTTGGGTGGTGCATTGGTTGCTCAAAATAACGGCTTTGCGGACGTTAATATGGGAATCGGTATCATCGTCGTCGCCTTGGCGTCAATCATCATTGGTGAGGTTGTGTTTACAGACCAAATGTCTTTGACAGATCGTTTGGTAACGATTGTCATTGGCTCTGTACTGTACCGCTTTGTATTGGTTATCGTGCTTTACTTGGGCTTCAACGCAAACGATTTGAACTTGTTCAGCGCGGTGGTACTTGGTATTGCTTTGACATTGCCACAGCTACGTAAGTTGTTGAAACTAGATAGCGTTTTGAAGAAGGGGGTTGCCTCACATGACTAAGACAAGTTTACGATTAGAAAATGCCACGGTGGTGGTTAACCAAGGCACGCCTGAAGAAAAAACAATCTTGAATAATGTTTCGTTGACGTTGAACGAAGGCGATTTTGTCACCGTGCTGGGGTCTAACGGTGCTGGTAAGTCAACGTTGTTCAATGTGATTGCCGGGTCACTTGCATTGACGAGCGGGCACATTTACCTAGGTGATGAGGACGTGACGCGCTTGTCTGAAACCCAGCGCACAAAGTTTTTGGCACGTGTGTTCCAGGACCCAAAATTAGGAACGGCGCCTCGTATGACAGTTGCAGAAAATTTGTTGTTCGCGGAGCGTCGTGGGTTGTCACGACGCTTGAAGGGACGCGGATTGACCAAGGAAAAGATGGCTGACTTTGCTAAGGTTGCTGCAACGATGGGAAATGGTTTGGATTCACGTCTAAATGTTGCGACGGGTGACTTGTCAGGTGGACAACGTCAAGCGCTATCGTTTTTGATGGCCACGCGTTTGCGTCCAGAATTGTTGTTGCTCGATGAGCACACAGCAGCTTTGGATCCGAAGACTAGTGAGCAATTGATGGCGGTCACCGACGAACGTATTCGCGAAGATCATTTGACGGCCTTGATGATTACGCACCATTTGGAAGATGCGATTCAGTACGGTAATCGTTTGATTATCATGTCAGCTGGGCAAATCTCATTGGATGTGTCAGGTGAAGAAAAACAACAATTAACGGTGCCTGATTTGTTGGGTTACTTTAATCGTTATTAACATAAGCATAAGTGAGGGCAGCATTTCGGTGTTGCCCTCTTTTTTGATCACAGACATATTCACCCCATCGCGGGGACAAAAGTGGTAAATTAAAAGGTGAGTTTTTTTACGGAGGTGTGAGATGAAAATTGATCGGACACGCTTGCTAACAGTTGGTCGAGCCGTAGTGGTCGGCATTCTGGTTGGTATCGTCGTCAGTACATTTCGTTGGTTGGTTGAGCTGATTCTAGATCAGTGGCGCCATGTCTATCATCAACTTGTTGTATCACCAGATAAGGGGTTCTGGTTGGCCGGCACAATAATTGCCATGATTCTATTTACATTCATTGTTGGCCAAATCATTAAGGGTGACCCTAACGTTAACGGGTCTGGTATTCCACAGGTTGAAGGACAGTTAGCTGGACAGATGACGGTTAATCCGTTTTCTGTGTTGTGGCGTAAATTTACAGCTGGACTATTAACAATTGGTTCAGGTGCCATGCTTGGTCGCGAAGGCCCATCAATTCAACTAGGGGCCGCGGTCGCCCAATTATATGGTGAGAAGCGTGGTTTTGATTCCCGTAATAACAAGTTAATGATTGCAATGGGTGCGGCGGCTGGTTTGTCAGCTGCATTTGGTGCGCCGGTCGCTGGTACATTGTTTGTACTTGAAGAGGTTTATCGCACGTTCTCAATGCTGGTATGGCTTGGTGCGTTGACGAGTGCCGTTGTTGCGGACATGGTGTCAGTTAATGTTTTTGGCTTAACACCAGTGCTAAGTATGACGAATTTGCATAACTTGCCGTTAGTTGATTATGCCTGGTTACCAGTATTGGGTATTTTGTTGGGCTTGTTTGGTTACGCTTATCAGCGTGCAACCTTGTGGGCACCAAACATGTTTCGTTGGTTAAAGTGGCTACCACGCCATTACCACTTTATTGTTGTGTTCCTGTTATTGATTCCAGTTGGTATCTGGGCACCGCAAGCCCTTGGTGGTGGGGCGAGCTTGATTTTGCATGACGCTAACTTTGTGCCGACGATTAGTGTCTTGGTTGGTCTAATTATTTTGCGCTTTGTGTACTCAACCATTGCGTTTGGTTCAGGGGTGCCGGGCGGTATCTTCTTACCAATTCTAACGTTGGGAGCGTTGTCAGGTGCTTTGTTTGGTGCTGTGCTTGTTCATTTTGGATTGCTTGCACCAGTCAATGTGATGAATATGATGATTGTCGGGATGGCTGGTTATTTCGCAAGTATTTCAAAAGCCCCATTTACAGCTATCGTGTTGATTGCTGAAATGGTGGGGTCGATGACCCACCTGGTTGCCATGGCAATTGTAGCGTTAATTGCTTATCTAGTGGTCGACTTCTTGGGTGGTGAACCAATTTATGAGTCATTGTTGGCTCGCCTGCGTTTGCCAGATCAATTATCAGCATTGCGTGGTCGTTTAGAAGAAATGACGTTCGTTGTGGCGCCTGGTAGTGCGTTGGAAGATGCAGAAGTGCGTCAACTGCAATTGCCACGCGGTGTTTTGATTCAACGCATTCGTCGTGGTAGTGAAGAACACTTGCCCAATGGCGATTTCATCTTACAAGTTGGGGATGAGTTGTCATTGCTAACTGACGAGGCACAGTTCAAACAAGTTTGGACCGTTATGCAAGATTTGAATAAGGAAACGGAGCAACAAAATGGATAAGTTATTTTGGCAACGTTTGGTAGCTGTGGGAGTTGGTGGCTTTTTTGGTGGCGGACTGCGTGAGCTAGTCGCCCTACTTATTCAAGTACCTGCTTTTCCATTATCAACGTTGGTCATCAATTTAACGGGCACTTTCTTATCAGCGTTTCTGGTTGTGATATGGTCTAAGAAAATCACTTTGGCGCAACCGGTTGCTGATTTTATCATGGTTGGAGTGCTGGGGGCTTATACCACGTATTCAACGGCTATATTAGATATGGTTAAACATGGTTGGCTGATTGGCTTTGTCTATATTGTCTTAAGTATTGTCGGCGGTGTATTAGTTGTGTATGCTGGCCGTGCACTAGCTGAAAAGGTGGTGGCTTAAATGTTAATTCAAGTTGGCTTAGCAGGTTTAGGTGCTGTTATCGGATCGATGGGACGCTTTTCATTATTGGAAATTGCACCGAAAGTTTTCGGGACAGCTAGTGCTTGGATGGTGATGGTTATTAATTTAACAGCGGCCTTCTTAATCGGTATTTTGTTCGGTATGCATTTGCCAGTTTTGCAGAATACATTTTGGGCGACGGGAATCATGGGTGGTTATTCTACTTTTTCAACCCCAATCGTTGAATTAGCTAATGGCTTACCTAATCAATCAGAACGTACCCGTGTCTTGCTGAAAACCGTTTTGGCATTTGCAGGTGGTGTACCAGTATTGTTGGTTGGTTTTTGGTTAGGGTCGCTATTCTAACCGTTTCGTGTTAAATTGATACACGACATATACAATTTTGGAGTTGGATATTATGAGTAAGATTGCAGTTTTAGTTGATAGTTCTAGTTACATTGCGCCAGCTGATTTGGCAGCATTGAACATCTATCAAATCAATGACCCTATTATGATGGGTGAGCAAGTTTTTCATGAAAATGAGAGCTGGGCATCACAAGAGGAGTTCTACACATTTCAACGAACAGCTGAACCGGCTTTAACGACATCACAACCCGAAATTGGGGCGTTCATGACTAAGTTTGATGAATTGGCTGAGGCAGGTTACACGGACGTAATCGTTATCGTGTTGTCATCAGGAATTTCAGGTGCATTCTCATCACTTGAATCATTGGCTGGTACGGTCGAGAACATTAAGGTGCATGTGTGGGATTCACAAATTGCAGCTAGTGGGGCAGGCAATCAAGCTAAGTTGGCGGCTGAAATGGTTGCTGCTGGCAAGGACGTCCAAACTATCTTGGCTAGCTTGGAAGAGCTACGTGCCACAACAAAGGTGTTGTTTGCCGTTGATGAAATTCGTCATTTGCAACGCACCGGTCGCATCTCTAGTGGGCAAGCAACGTTAGGTTCATTGCTTAACATTAAGCCATTGCTAACGTTTGAAGACACAAAGATTATTGCTATTGGTAAAGAGCGGGCTATGAAGCGTGCTTGGAAGAAGATTGAAGCTGACTTTCAGGCGGTTCACGACAGTGTTGACTACAAGATTCGTGCCACGATTGTGGATGGTAACAATCCTGTTTTAGCTGATCAATGGGCAACTGATTTAGCTGAATTATTCCCGGATGTTGTTGTTGAACGTAGCATCATCGGACCTTATATTGGTGTTCACACTGGCGAAAAGGCAATGGGTCTTATCTGGGCACGAGACTACAAAACATTGGAAAATTAAGAAAAAGGTCTATACCAACTATTGCGTGGTATAGACCTTTTTAGCATTGTCAAAATAGGGCATAAGCGTAAAATAGATAACATTGGTATACAAAATATCTTTAGGATTTATAAGTAGGGGATTTACAAATGAAGGACTATCTACAACGAATGGGTCGTTCATTGATGTTGCCTGTTTCAGTTTTGCCAGCTGCTGCTTTGTTGGTTGGTATTGGAAACTGGATTATGCGCATTGATGGTACAGTCGCCCAATCGATTGGAAACTTTTTAGCGATTGCCGGTAACGGTGTCTTGGGCCAATTAGCATTGTTGTTTGCTGTCGGTCTTGCGCTTGGTATGGTGCAAAAGAAGGAAGCCGGCGCCGTGGCCTTGGCTGCGGTTGTGGCATATGAGTTGCCAGTATTCTTGTTGGCACCTGCACAAATTGCTACGTTGACGAATGTGAAAGTCGCCCAAGTTAATCCAGCGTTTGAAGCGTTGGTTAATAACAACGTCTTGCTTGGAATCGTAGCTGGACTAGTTGCCGCTGCTTTGTACAACCGCTTTAGTGAAGTTCGCTTGCCAACAGCGCTTGCGTTCTTTAGTGGAAAGC
Organism: Weissella confusa; assembly: GCA_001436895.1. Classification (GTDB taxonomy): domain Bacteria; phylum Bacillota; class Bacilli; order Lactobacillales; family Lactobacillaceae; genus Weissella; species Weissella confusa. The sequence goes on along the minus strand of JQAY01000003.1, from coordinate 207,806 downwards.
GTTCAGTGCCTATCATTTCTGCGGTGGCGATGTTGGTCATCTCAGTTGCACTGTTGTTTGTGTGGCCACCAGTTTACACAGGTTTGGTAACGTTTGCTAAGTTCATCTCAGGACTTGGTTGGGTTGGTGCCGGTTTGTATGGATTCTTCAACCGTATGTTGATTCCAACGGGATTGCACCACGCGTTGAACTCTGTTTTCTGGTTTAACATTGCTGGTATTAATGATATCGGAAATTACTGGGCATCAACTGGTACGAAGGGTATCACGGGTATGTATCAAGCTGGATTCTTCCCAGTTATGATGTTCGGATTGCCTGCCGGTGCATTTGCGATTTACCGTCAAGCTCGCCCAGCTCAAAAGAAGCGTGTTGGATCATTGATGTTGGCTGCTGGAATTGCTGCCTTCTTCACTGGTGTAACGGAACCATTGGAATTCTCATTCATGTTCGTAGCATGGCCTTTGTATGTTATCCACGCTATTTTGATGGGATTGTCATTGGCAATTGCAGCCTTCTTCCACTGGACGTCAGGATTTACGTTCTCAGGTGGATTGGTTGACTACGTTTTGAGTTTCTCAATGCCTTTGGCTAACAAGCCATACATGTTGCTTGTTCAAGGTCTTGTATTTGCTGTTTTGTACTATGCAATCTTTACGTTTGCGATTAAGAAGTTTAACTTGATGACGCCTGGTCGTGACCCTAAGGATGACGACGATGCGGCTAACAACGTGCAAGTCGGTAAGGCTGCGACGGTTGGCGGCGAAGACAAGTATCTTCGCACAGCTCGTATGGTTTGGTCAGCACTTGGTGGGGATGCCTCAGCTAAGGAAAACTTGACGTACCTTTACAACTGCACGACCCGTTTGCGTTACAAGATGACGGATACGTCATTAGCTGACGTTGACGCTTTGAAGAAGACACCTGGTGTTATGGGTGTTAATGTTTTGGATGATCACCAAATTCACATTGTTATTGGTCCGGATGTACAATTCGTCGCTGATAACGTTGAAAAGATTTACAACGGTGAAATTTCTTCTAAGTTGGAGAATCCGTTGTCTGCTGAAGAAGCAAAGCCGGTTGATGATACACCAGCTGGTAAGGAAGAAAACTTCTTTGCGGTTGCTAACGGATCATTGCTTCACCTTGAGCACGTTCAAGATGAGACGTTTGCTTCAAAGATGATGGGTGATGGTTTCGCTATCGAACCATCTGATAACAACATTACTGCGCCATTGGATGCTGAAGTAACAATGGTTGCACCAACGAAGCACGCCATCGGTTTGCGTACTGAGAGTGGTTTGGAAGTGTTGGTTCACATGGGAATCAACACCGTTGAAATGAACGGAGAACCATTTGACGTGAAGGTATCAGTTGGCGATAAGGTTAAGCACGGTGATTTGCTTGCCACGATGGATATCGAAGCGGTTAAGGCAGCGGGTAAGCTTGCCACAACAATGGTTATCTTCATGGGCTTGGCTGAAAATGCTGAAGTTAAGGTAGATGACGAGGATATCTTTGATGGTATCGGCGGCAACTATGTTGGACGCGTTATCTTTTAATCACATATAATTAAGGAAGCTCGAACGAACTGTTCGGGCTTTTTTACTGAAAGAAAAGTAAGCATTTTTTGTTGAACGTATGTTCCGTGGGTGGTACACTCAAACATGAGCGTACGGGCACGATTGTGCAGAGAAATAATTATATAGAGAGATTTGTTTAGAAGGTAAAACGAATGAGCTTAATTAATCGTGAACGAATAAATGAAATTCGACAGGCAAATGACATTCCTGTCCGGGAATTGGCGAACATCGGTATTAGCCGAAACCGTTACTACCGTTATTTGAATGAAGAAAACGATTTGCCTGCTGAAGGGTTCATTTCGTTGATGAGTCATTTGCTTTTGACGGGTGCCGAGATTAATACAGAATTGGTTAACGGGCAAGATACAGTTGAAGGATTGATGTATGAGTTGCTAGACGCAAACCGTAAGCGTGATCCTGAGACCATTAAGGAAGTTAGTCGACGTAGCTACCAACTATTCCGTAATACCATGGCACGTGGCTTCTTGCGTGTGGCGAGTTTGGCGGATGTGCTTCACGCACGATTGATTCCTGATGAGCATGCACAAATTGCCCAACAGATTTTGATTGATTCATTTGAAGCCGTTAAGATTTGGCGCGAAATGGACGTGGCACTTTTGTATCCAGTGATTGCGGAAGTTGAGCAAAAGGATGCTTTCAACTATTTGTCAGTTATTTGGCAAAAGGCTTGGCCTCACGGTACGATGGAACGCTTAAACGCGACGACGGCTCGTTATTTGATTGAACTGCTTAAGGCAGACGAATTTGATTTAGAGACATTTAAACAGGTAGCTGATTGGATGGCTAACCAAGCTAAGAGTGCGATGAGCTTTGCTTGGTGGGCGACTGTCGTTAGCCAGTTGGAGAACCACGAGTGGGATGCAGTGAAGCAACAAGTTGCAAACGCTGCGGCCATTGGCATGACTGATATGGCTGATTTAGCCGAAGAGTTGGTAACCGTTTGGTATCAACGCGCTGAAAATAGGTAAAAAGAAAAGGAGAGTTGAACGGCATGTTCACTCTCCTTTTTGTGTTACTTGTTGGCAATTACTTCAATGTGATTGCCCTCAAAATCGTCGAGATGGAAGATAATGTGGCGACCATCTTCTGATTCGGTTGCTGGCTTAGCTTGTGTGACGTAGTAGTTAATGAAGTGGTTTTCGACCGTTTCCTTGTGATCACGAACGGTTACTTGAACTGTAATTGGATCAGCGTCGGGCTCTTCTTCAAAAACAATTGATTGTTGGTCGAAGTAGAGATGACGAGATTCGTTTTCGCCGAATTCAGTTGGCAAATCAAACACTTCACGGTAAAAGCGAACCGCACGAGCAACGTTTTTGCTTGGAATGCGAAGTGGGGTAAACTTACGAACGCGCATTTAAAAAACTTCCTTTTTTATTTTCATTATACGCGTTGACCACAAAAAATCACATTTTTGGAAAAATCGACGCTTATTGCCTCTTTATTACTGGAGGTGCGAAGATATGTTACAAACAATTAAGTCAGTTGCTGATTTAGGTAATTACTTAGCAAGCAAGTATGGGGATCGCCCACAGGAAAGTTGTTGGCTAATTGCGGTGAACACACAACTACGGGTGCTTGAGATACAGCAGGTTGCGCAAGGCACATTGGATGGCGTCGCAATTCACCCGCGGGACATCTTTAGGCGATTAGTGGCGTTGAATGCGTATGGGTTTATTCTGGTTCATAACCATCCTAGTGGCAATCTAAAAGCGTCGTTAGCGGATCGTCTTTTTATGCGTCAACTTGCATATTGCAGCACCCTGATGCAGGTCCATTTTTTTGACTTTATGATTATTGGTTCGGGTGGGTTTGTGAGCCTAAGAGCGACAGGCGAGCTACCAAAAATCGGCCTCGAAACCCTGTATGATTTATGGACGGATGCTAATAAGTTGTGATACACTAAATAAGAAATTAATGTGGCGTTTTTATGTAGTGCCATACGATGAATGATAATAAAAATTAGTAAAGAAAAGGGATAAAAGCCGTGTTTTCATTTGGAACTCGAAATGTCGGAATCGACCTAGGAACTGCCAACACGTTGGTATACATTGAAGGTAAGGGAATCGTCTTGCGCGAGCCATCAGTTGTTGCGCGAAACACAAAGACTAACGAGGTTGTTGCTGTTGGTGCAGCAGCTCGTGATATGTTGGGTCGTACGCCTGGTTCAATCAAGGCTATTCGCCCAATGCGTGATGGTGTAATTGCCGATTACGAAACAACTGTTGCGATGTTGAAGTACTACCTAGGTAAGGCCCTAGGTGGTCGTGGCTCAAAGCCATACGTTACAATCGGTGTACCATCTGGTGTAACGGCTGTTGAGCGTCGTGCCGTTATCGATGCTGCGCGTGTAGCTGGTGCGCGTGATGCGTACGTTATTGAGGAGCCATTCGCAGCCGCTGTTGGTGCTGGTTTGCCAGTTATGGAACCAACGGGATCAATGGTTGTTGACCTTGGTGGTGGAACGACTGATGTTGCCACGATTTCATTGGGTGGTATCGTATCATCACGTTCAATCCGTATGGCTGGTGATAAGCTTGATGAAGCAATCATGTCATACATCCGCCAAAAGTACTCAGTATTGATTGGTGAGCAAACAGCAGAGCGTTTGAAGATGGAAGTTGGATCAGCTGATGTTGAAGCTGCTAAGGACATGGAAGGTACAACGGCTCGCGGTCGTGACTTGGTAACTGGTTTGCCAAAGACAATCGACATCGAAGCAACTGACGTGGCTGAAGCTATCAAGGATGTCATTGCTGAAATCATCGTTGCCATCAAGGAAACTTTGGAAGAGACGTCACCAGAAATTGCTGCTGATGTTATTGACCACGGTATCGTTTTGACTGGTGGTGGTGCTATGTTGAAGCACCTTGATGAAGTTATTGCTGAAGCAACTAAGGTGCCAGTATTCGTTGCGCCAGAGCCATTGGATGCAGTTGTCATCGGTACTGGTGAAGCATTGAAGTCAATCGATGTTTTGAAGAACAACTAATCAATTTTAACGATAACGCCGCACCATTCGGTGTGGCGTTATTTGTTAGCAAAACTGACGAAAGGCATGTTTGATATGAAGAATATCTTAACTTCACGACGTTTGGTTGTAGCGGTTATCGTTGCAATCGTGACAATCGGTGTTATTGTCATTAGTTCGCGAGCACAAAACTCTCAAAAAGAACCTTCTTTGCCAACGCGTGTTGTGTCCGACGTTTCAGGTTGGGTATCAAGTGTTGTCAGTTCACCGGTTAAAGCAGTTAGTGGTGGATATGAGGCGGTCTCTGGATTGCTAAACACGTACAAAGAAAATCAGGCATTGACGGAAAAGGTTGACGACTTGGCACAAGCGAAGGTACAACTTCAAACGTTGCAAGCTGAAAATCGCGCATTGAAGGATCAATTGCAAATCGAAAACACGTTAACGGACTATAAGGTCGTTAACGCGGTTGTTATTTCACGTTCACCAAGTAATTGGCAATCACAGCTAATTGTTAACAAGGGATCAAATGCAGGCATCAAAAAGGGAATGTCTGTCATGGGTTCTGGTGGTTTGATTGGTCGTGTGTCTGAGGTCAACACAACAAACGCTAAGGTTGAGTTGTTGTCTGATGATAGCCAAGTGGCGGATCGTTTTGCAATCCGTGTGGCTAACAAGGACGGTGAGGTTGTCGATGGTATTGTCACAAGTTTCAATCAAGAAAAGAACTTGATTGTGATGGGACAAATTACATCTGATGTTGCCTTGGAAAAGGGCGATCTTGTAACGACCAGCGGTTTGGGTGGTGTAACGCCAGCCGGACTTTACGTTGGTAAGGTACAAAAAATTAGTCAAGACGACTACGGCCTATCAAAGAAGATTTACATCAAGCCGGCAACGGACTTTAACAATATTCCAGTTGTTAGTGTGGCTATTCCACAACAATAACAAAAAAGACGTCACGCTCTGCAGAAACGCAGGGTGTGACGTCTTTCTATTTGTCTTGGTAATACAGGACGTGGCGCCCGTTTAAAGGCTGTAAATGACGATTATTATGGTCGTAGTGCACGTGGAATTCAGCTAACTGTTCCGCTGAAATTGTCATAGGTTGTTCTAAAACATACCAGTCAACGTTTTCAGATAACGGTGGCGTCGTTAGTGAGCCAATGTAGTGGTAATATGACCGGTTAGTTGGTAATAGATCAGTGACCTCACATGAGAAAACCGACTCATCATTAATCCGACTTAAAATATTAGCGAACGTTTCTGATGGGGCACCCAATTGTAAAAAGACACCAATAACTGCCAATCTACCATCGGCAGCCTCGTGCACGAAATGAATTTCACCGTCATATGACTCCCCGTCGAGGGTATGCTCACTTGGGGCGTGGACGTGAAATTGTTGCAACCGGAACGGACGATTAGCGATTATCGCCGTACCGGTAAGTCCGACCTCTAAACCTTGACCGGTGTCACGGACATAGTTGGCGTTGAGATCGTAGTACAATTCTAATGACGCAGGGTAGTCAATGCTGTCAGCGGTTTTGCTTGTAATGGCAATAGGTGATTGCATTAAACCGGCTGTCATTGACCAAGACTCCTGCGCATCATAATTGAGTTTTTGCATGAATCTAGTCCCTTCTGAAGTGTCTCTCTCTCCTCAGAACACTTTTAGTTTATCAGCAGTCCGAAAAGTTGGCTAGTGGGTTTTTAAGAGTCGTGCAATAAATGTGACATTTTGTTGACGTTCGACAAGGGGTAGGGATAATATAGTAGAAGCTACAAACAATCGTAGTGCTTAATGGAGAAGATAAATGTTGAAATACGTGCACACCTCATGGTTACATTTCGTTCTGGTGTATATCGCAATCATGCTAGATGGGGGGATTGCGCTGTACTTTGCACCAGTGCTATTTAAGATGCCGATGTCGGCCAGCCCATACTTATCATTGATTGTCATGATGATGCCGGTACTGACTGGCACGGTTACGCAGATGAAGGAACGTAGTCTATATATCGCGGCGTTCTTGGGCGGCTTGCTATTTGATATTTTTTATTCTGGTCTAATTGGTATTTCAATGATTGGATTCCCGCTGACGGTTTGGTTAGCAAGCAAACTCCAACGTTACCTACCAACATCATTTATGTCGTCAGTGGCCGTCTGGTTCGTGTCGATGAGTATGTATTTGGTGTTTGATTACGCTGGGTTTGGTATCATCAATCTAACGAACTTGAACATTCCGGATTTCATTATTTTCCACATGTTCCCAACATTGATTATTAATTTGATGTTGTTGGTCTTAGTTTATGGTCTACTAAATTATTGGTACCATACAACACGTCAGCCGGATATTTCAGCCTACAATGTTGATGATAGTGACTTGAATGGGCGTTTGCCATCATTGAATTCGAAGTCACGATCACGTTCAATTCGTTAGTCTAGTTTGAAACGGTTGACTTACGACACTAATTACTTTAAAGTAATCCCATAAAGATTTGATTGGACGAGTAGTCTAACGTCGGTGCTTAGAGAGTTGCGCAGAAGCTGGGAAGCAACCATCGGCCTAGATGAACCACACCCATGATTATCGATACATCACAAAATGTATCCGGATCGTCTCGTTATAGGCGCGCGCCTGGTTTAATCAGGGGCTAGAGTGTTGGTTGGTAACAACTAACAAAATTGAGGTGGAACCACGATTTTTATCGTCCTCAAGTAACCTATTTTTGGGTTGCTTGAGGACTTTTTTATTGCAGGAAATGGAGTACAAGGTATGGATTACATGATGCAAATTATGCCAAGTTTGCTGGATGGGCTTAAGATGACCATCGGTGTCTTCGCATTAACTTTAATTGGATCAGTGCCGTTGGGAATTTTGGTGGCTTTGGCATTGAAGTCAGATATCTTCTTGTTGCGCTGGGTAACGAACGGTTATATCTGGGTAATGCGAGGCACGCCATTGTTGCTTCAAATTGTGTTTGTCTACTATGGTTTGAGTTTGGCTCACATTGTGACGTTCCCACGTTTTGAAGCCGCGGTCATCACATTTATTATTAACTATGCTGCGTACTTCGCTGAGATTTTCCGTGGTGGATTACAAAGCATTCCACAAGGACAATATGATGGTGCGAAGGTGCTTGGTCTAACTCGCTGGCAGACGATGCGTAAGATTGTGTTGCCACAAGTGGTTAAGATTGTGATGCCATCGGTTGGAAACGAAGTGGTAACGTTGGTTAAGGATACGTCTTTGGTCTATGTTATCGGTTTGGGTGACCTGATGCGTGCTGGTAATATTGCGGCGTCACGTGACGTTACGTTGGCCCCATATCTACTAGTCGGCTTGCTATATTTGATTTTGACGGCAGTCGCTACAGTGTTGCTACGTCGCATCGAAACGAATATGAACTACTATCGTTAAGGAGTAAGGTAAATGCTAGAAATTAAAAACTTAGCTAAGTCATATGACACGCGCACGATTTTTAAGAACATGAATCTTACGGTTAACGACGGTGAGGTTTTGAGTATTGTTGGTCCTTCAGGTATCGGAAAGACAACGTTCTTGCGAATTGTTGCTGGTTTGCTACCGGCGGATCAAGGTGAGTTGATTCTGAATGGTGAATCACTTGATTTAACTGGTGAACGTACTGGTGCGCAAGTTGGGGTTATTTTCCAAGACTTTAATTTGTTTCCACAATATACGGTGAAGGAAAACGTGATGTTGGCGCCACAAATGGTGCACAATGAGTCAAAAGATGAGGCGGCTGAAAACGCAGACCGTTTGCTAGCCGACTTGGGTTTGACAGCTCAAGCGGATCAATATCCATTCCAATTGTCTGGTGGACAAAAGCAACGTGTTGCTATCGCACGTGCACTTGCTATGAAGCCTGGTATTTTGGCTTATGATGAACCAACATCTGGTTTGGATGCGGAATCAACTGAGCGTGTTATCGCTGTGATTAAGCAATTGCAGGCGCAAGGCGTGACGCAATTGATTGTTACCCACGATTTGCCATTTGCTGAGGCTGTGGCTGATAAGACCTTTGATTTTGGGACGGATGTTGAACGATAGGGGGCTGTCGCAATGAAAAAGAAGATTAACTGGCGCCGACAGATTATCGGTAACGGTATTGTACTAGCAGTGCTAGCCTTGCTGGTTGGATTTGTTTGGTACCGCACGACGCACGCACAAGACACTTGGCGCCAAATGACGGCTGATAAAACCGTGGTGGTGGGCTTGGATGATACGTATGTGCCAATGGGCTTCCGTGACAAGTCTGGTAAGTTGGTTGGTTATGATGTTGATTTAGCGCGTGCAACGTTCAAAAAGCTGGGCCTAAAGGTTAAGTTCCAAGCGATTGACTGGTCGATGAAGGAAACTGAACTTGATACGGGTCACATCGACATGATTTGGAATGGTTATACAATTACACCAGCCCGTGCCAAGAAGGTTGCCTTCTCAGTGCCATACCACAATGATTCCCAAGTGTTGGTGACGATGCAACGTGATCACATTAACACGATTAAGGATATGGCTGGGAAGACGCTGGCTGCACAAACTGGTTCAGCTGGACTAACGTTGTTTAACGATAAGCCAAAGGTGTTGAAGAGCTTCCTTGGGTCAGCACCGGTGCAATATGACACCTTTGATAAGGCGTTGAACGACTTGCAAGTTGGCCGAGTGAATGCGGTATTGATTGATTCAGACTACGCTCGTTATTACGTAGCGCACGAGTCAAACCCAGCCGAGTTCAAGGTCATCAAGACTGGTTACGGACAAGACGCTTATGGTATCGGGTTCCGTAAGGGTGATGTGACGTTGCGCGAAAAGGTAAACGGTGTGATTAACGAGTTCAAGAAGGACGGCACACTGGATAAGATTTCTGAGCGCTACTTTGGCACGAAGAACGCAGATTAATTGATTTAGGAGACAACCTCATGATGGGGTTGTCTTTTTTGTTTGCGCGTTAGTGGTGACGCAAATTACGAACAATAATTGCTTAACACCATCAACCAAATAATTCCAACCGGGTTCAAAACGATTCAACAACTTTTGGAGAGCGCAGTTAACGTTTGAAAAACGAATGTTCGGCCGAATGAAATTTTAACCAGCTGAAAGTGGGTTGTATCAAAATGGTTTGTCCGTAAGCTTAGTTGTGTAACCAAATCACTTCGGATGGCTAAAAGGAGAAGTTTTAATCATGAAGACGACGTTTGACACAGTTGCTGATGCATTGACCGTATTGCGCCAAGGGGGCGTTATCATCTTGGCAGATGATGAAAGCCGTGAGAATGAAGGTGATCTTGTCGCCCTTGCCCAAGATATTACGCCAGAAACGGTTCACATGATGTTGCGTGAGGCGGCCGGTTTGATGTGCACGCCAGTTGGGCCTGAAATTGCGGAACGTTTGGGATTTACGGAGATGGTGGCTGAGTCAACAGACCCACATCAAACGCCATTCACATACACGGTTGATGGTACATTTGAAGCCACTGGTGTAACAACTGGTGTGTCAGCGATGGATCGTGCTGCAACGATTCGACAAATCGCCAACCCAACTGCCACGCGTGCCGACTTCAACGCACCTGGTCACACACAACCGTTGACGGCCAAGGAAGGCGGTTTGGCAACGCGTATTGGTCACACGGAAGCCGCCGTTGATTTGGCACGCTTGGTTGGATCAGAACCGGCCGCCGTTATTATTGAAGTCTTGAAGGAAGATGGTACGATGGCTCGTCGTGATGATTTGTTTGAGATGTCTGAACGATTGGATATCCCATTCATTACAATCGAACAAATTAGTGCTTACATGACGGTGCCAGCTGTCTAATTAAAATGATGAGAGGTTTGGATTCACATCCGAACCTCTTTTTTTGTTAAAAGCATCAGGTTAAACGAGAATGTTTGTTTAATTTTATGAAGAAAACGATTAAACACGAATATTTATTTTTCATTTGTATTACTTTGTGAATAAAAACTGTACATTTAGAATGAATGGTGGTTAAATCATCTTGTAAATACGAACGAAAAGAATGGGGAGAAGATAATGAATCGTGTTTCAGTAATAATGGGATCGATATCAGATTGGCCAACGATGAAAGAAGCGGTGGCGATTTTGGAGCAATTTGAGGTAACAGTCGAAACACATATCATTTCAGCCCATCGGATGCCAACTGAGATGGCGACGTATGCGGCGAATGCTCGCGAAGCCGGGGTGGACGTAATCATTGCTGGCGCTGGTGGGGCGGCGCATTTACCTGGGATGGTCGCTGCGCAAACTACCTTGCCTGTTATCGGTGTACCGATGAAGACGAAAGCGCTCAATGGTGTTGATTCATTATTGAGTATCGTCCAAATGCCAGCGGGTGTGCCGGTTGGAACAGTCGCCATTGGGGAAGCTGGGGCTAAAAATGCTGCGTATTACGCCCTTCAAATGCTGTCAATCACGAACCAAACGTTGGCGACACAATTGGAGACATTCCGTGAGCAACAAGCACAAAAAGCACGTGAGAGTGAGGAGCAGTTACATGACTAAACCCATTTTGCCACCGGCTACACTTGGAATTGTTGGTGGCGGACAACTTGGCCAAATGATGGCCTTAGCGGCTAAGCCAATGGGATATCGCGTGGTGGTGCTGGACCCACAGATTAACGCACCAGCTGCCCAGATTGCGGACCAACAGTTGGTTGCAAATTACGATGACGAATCTGCGCTACGCAATTTGGCGGATATCGCCGATGTCATTACGTATGAATTTGAAAATGTCAGTCAAGAAGCGTTGGCCAATGCAGTGCCAGCTAAGCAGTTGCCGCAAGGTACGCAACTGCTGCATATCACGGCTAACCGCTTGCGTGAAAAAACATTTATCGCGGATTTGGGATTGCCAGTTGCGCCATTTGCGGCCGTTGATAATGTCGTTGCGTTGGATGCGAGTTGCCATAAGGTATCATTACCAGCAATCCTGAAAACGGTTGAAGGTGGTTATGACGGTCACGGTCAGTGGGATATTCCAAATCAGGAAGCTTTAGCAAACTTACTGGCTCATTGGGATGTCCCAGTTAATACACCAATGATTTTGGAAAAACAGATAACGTTTGATCGCGAGCTCAGCGTGATGGTTGCACGAGATATCTCAGGTGACATTAGGACTTGGCCGGTGACGGTTAATGAGCATCAAAATCACATTTTGCATGTGTCAGCTGCACCAGCGTCACTATCAGATAAGATTGCTGACGAGATTGCGCACATCGCCAAAACATTAGCGAATGCGTTGAACCTCGTTGGCGTGCTTGGCATTGAGATGTTTGTGGCTGGTGATCAGGTATATGTAAACGAATTAGCACCGCGCCCGCACAATTCAGGTCACTTCACAATTGAAGCAACCAATGTTTCACAATTTGAAGGACATGTGCGTAGCGTGTTGGGACTGCCGATTCCGGAAATTAAGCAGTGGGCACCAGCAATGATGTTGAATTTATTAGGGGATGACATCAATCGTGCTCGCAGGGAGTTGGTAGACCATCCTGAGTGGCATATACATGATTACGGCAAGGATGAGGTTAAGCCGGGACGTAAGATGGGGCATATCACCGTGACAGGATTACGAGAAATGAAGGCATTACGTGCATGGGGGCATCAAAAGGGATGATTACACAAGAAGCATTGCTAACAACGGGTAAAGCGAAGGCCGTATACGAAACTAGCGATCCTAAAATTCTTTGGTTGCATAGTCTGGATCAAGCGACTGCGTTGAACGGTAAGCAAAAAGAACATATTCCGGATAAAGGACGTTTGACGACACAAATTAGTGGCTTACTATTCGAAATGCTGAATCAAGCTGGTATTAAGACACATTATTTGTCGCCAGTTGATGAGACGGATATTTTGGTTGCGCGTTTGACGATGTTGCCAATTGAGGTGGTTGTTCGAAATTTTGCGGCGGGTCATTTTGCGTCACGTTTTGATGTTGAACCGATGACACCACTGGTTCCAGTGGTTAATGAATATTACTACAAGCGTGATGATTTGGATGATCCAGCGCTGAACGCTTCACAAGCGGTGGCATTAAAGTTAGCAACACCGGCGCAGTTGGCAGAGATTTCTGACATAACGGCGCGTGTCAACCAATTGCTGACCGAGAAGTTTAAAACAATCGGGATTACGCTACTCGATTTCAAAATTGAATTTGGTTTAGACGACCAAGGTGCATTGGTCTTGGGAGATGAACTATCACCAGATAACATGCGCTTGATTGACGACGCAACTGGCGCTTCGCTTGATAAGGACGTTTTCCGCCGTGGCGAAGGCGACTTGCGTGATGGATATGAAATTGTATTGCACCGTTTGAATGAAACAAAAGGAGAATAACCCATGTTTTTAGCTAAGATTTACGTTACATACAAGCCCTCAATTCTTGATCCACAAGGCGAGGTTATCAAATCAGCGTTGCATCGCATGAATTTTGAAACGGTCGAAACTGTGACGCAAGGTAAGTATTTTGAAGTCACAATGAGCAATGTTGATGAGGCAGCAGCTTACGATGAAGCGGTGGCCTATACGGAAGCACTTCTGATTAACCCAAATACTGAAACGTATCGAATTGACCTACTTCAGTCAGTGGAGGCGTAAACATGAAAGCAGCAGTGGTTCGTTTTCCAGGCTCTAATTGTGATTTTGATATGTATTATGCCTTACAAGACTTCGGTGTCGACGTCGCATTTGTCGATGAAAAAGCGACGTCACTAGCGGGTTTTGATGCAGTCTTTCTGCCGGGTGGCTTTTCATATGGCGACTATCTTCGAACTGGGGCGGTTGCACGCTTTGCACCTGTGATGGACGCCGTTCGAGCAGCAGCTGATGACCACAAATTAGTGGTTGGTATCTGCAACGGCTTCCAAATTTTGACTGAAGCCGGCTTATTGCCAGGACAACTCATGATGAATGAGCATCCAGGTTTCATTTGCGATGAAGTACCACTTGAAATTGTGAATCAGACATCACGCTTCTCAAAGGCATTTGAAACGCAAACAGTGACCTTGCCAGTTGCCCACGGTGAAGGTCGTTATGTTGCTGATGAAGCGACATTAGAAGCGTTACGCGACAATAACCAAATTATCTTTAAGTATCGAACAAATGTTAACGGTTCGATGGATCAAATTGCCGGCATTTCAAACCGAAATGGAAATGTATTCGGCATGATGCCACACCCAGAGCGAGCAGTCGATGCATTGCTTGGTAACACGGATGGTCAGGCATTTTTCAAAAGTTTGTTAACCCCAATTATGACGGAGGCGTTGGTAACCGAATGACAACAGCAACAACCACATATGAACCAACCGCAGAAATGGTTCGTGATGAAAAAATTTATCTTGCGTGGGGTCTAACGGAGGCAGAGTACGACTTGATTGTCGCCAAGTTGGATCGACTACCAAATTACACAGAAGCTGGCTTGTTTTCCGCCATGTGGTCAGAGCACGTTTCGTATAAAAAGTCTAAGCCGGTTCTACGCACGTTTTGGTCACGTAATGAACGTGTGTTACAAGGGCCAGGTGAAGGTGCCGGTATCCTAGATATTGGTGATGGCCAAGCAGTTGTTTTCAAGGCAGAATCTCACAATCACCCATCAGCTGTTGAACCTTATGAAGGGGCTGCCACGGGGGTTGGCGGTATTCTACGCGATATTTTCTCAATGGGCGCGCAACCGATTGCTGTCTTGGATAGTTTGCGTTTCGGTGAGCTGAACAACGCCACAACTAAGCATCTATTAGATGGTGTAATTGACGGTATTGCCGGCTATGGAAATGCCATTGGTATTCCAACGGTTGGTGGTGAAATCGGGTTTGATGCTGTTTATCAAGGTAATCCACTAGTTAACGTGATGGCCGTTGGTGTGATTGATCAAGCCGCCATGCAAGTTGGGCGTGCTGAAGGCGTTGGTAATACGGTCATGTACGTCGGAGCTAAAACTGGTCGTGATGGGATTCATGGTGCGACTTTTGCGTCAGCCGAATTTTCTTCTGATGAAGATCAAAATCGCTCAGCGGTCCAAGTTGGTGATCCATTCATGGAAAAGTTGGTCATGGATGCCACATTAAAGGCCATTCGTGAACACGGTGACGTTATTGTCGGGGTGCAAGACATGGGTGCAGCCGGTCTTGTATCATCTTCAGCTGAGATGGCCGGTAAGGCTGGTATGGGGATGCAATTGAATTTGGATCTTGTGCCACAACGTGAAGCTGGCATGACGCCATATGAACTCATGTTGTCAGAATCTCAAGAACGTATGCTGTTGGTGGTGGCTGCTGGTCACGAAGCCGAAGTGCAAGCGGTCTTTGAGGACGCTGGCCTCGATGCGGTTGCCGTTGGGACGGTCACAGATACTGGCCGTTACGAATTGCTTTGGCATGGTGACGTGGCAGCAAATGTGCCTGTTGATTTTCTGACGACGGCACCGAAACAAGAGATGCCACAAGCAACGCCAACTCGTCTAAACGAACCGAGCGCTGATTTTGTACCCGGCACTCTTGATGGTGCAGCAACACTAACTGAGTTGTTGCAACAACCAACAATCGCGTCTAAAGCATCGTTGTTCCGCCATTTTGACAGCATGGTACGGGCTGATACGGTTGTGAAGCCTGGTGGCGACGCTGCTGTGGTTCGTTTGCGTGGTACTAAGAAAGCATTGGCGATGACAACTGACGTGAATAGTCGTTTCACATATCTTGATCCTTATATTGGTGGTCAACTAGCGGTGGTTGAAGCTGCAGGTAATGTGGTTGCAACTGGTGCGCAACCAATCGGCATTACAGATTGCTTGAATTTTGGTAATCCAGACGACCCAGAAATTTACTATGAGCTTGCGCAGTCGGTGGCCGGCATCAATCAAATGGCCAAGCAGTTGAACACGCCAGTTATTTCCGGGAACGTGTCACTTTATAACGAAACTGATGGACAGGCGATTTACCCAACGCCAATGATTGGCATGGTTGGTTTGCATGAAGACGTGAAGATGATTACGACCATCAGTTTTAAAAATGCGGGTGATGTTATTTACGTCCTTGGTGAAACAGCTGCCGACTTTAATGGGTCAGAATTACAAAAGATGATGACTGGCGATATTGCTGGTCGTTTACGCAACTTTGACATGACGGAAATTCAAGCAACGCAAGCAAAGCTACTAAACGCGATTGCTACTGATTTAGTTGCGAGTGCACACGATATTGCTGAAGGTGGTTTGGGCGTCGCACTGGCAGAAAGCACGTTTAAGACGCCATTTGGGGCAGAGGTGCAGTGGCAAGTACCAACAGCTTGGTTGTTTAGTGAAACGCCTGGTCGTTTCGTAGTATCGGTGCCTGAAGCAAACGTCGCAGTATTTGAACAATTGATGGGTGACACCGCCACAAAGCTTGGTGTGGTTACTGCTGGTGACACGATTCAAATGAACACCGAAGCAGATGAATTAAACCTATCAAAAACAACATTGCAAGAGAACTATGAGGAGGCCATCACATGGCAACGCAACCAGTGAGTGAGAGTCGATCACTGAATGAAGAATGTGGCATTTTCGGCGTCTGGGGACATCAATCAGCAGCCGATTTGACCTACTATGGGTTGCACGCTTTGCAACACCGTGGGCAAGAAGGCGCTGGGATTGTTGCTAATAAGCAAGGGCATCTTTGGCAAGAACGTGGACTTGGTTTGTTGAGCGACGTGTTCAGTGACCCAAGTCGCTTGCAACATTTGCAAGGACAATCAGCGATTGGTCACGTGCGATACGCAACGGCTGGTTCAGCTGGAATTGAAAATATTCAACCGTTGATGGTGAATTTTTCGGATATGCAACTATCACTTGCACACAACGGGAACATCACAAATGCCTTGTCATTACGTCGATCATTGGAGCAAAATGGTGCGATTTTCCAATCGTCATCAGATACGGAAGTGCTATTACATTTGATTCGCCGTTCAACGGCGTCAACGTTCTATGACAAATTGAAGGATGCTTTGCGTACAGTGCGCGGTGGCTTTGCTTTTTTGCTACTAACACCAACTGCTATGTATGCAGCACTAGACCCGCACGGCTTCCGTCCGTTTGTGGTCGGACAATTACCAGATGGTCAATATATTGTGACCAGTGAAACGGCGGCTTTGAATGCGGTTGTTGCGACGTTTATCCGTGATGTACAACCGGGTGAGTTGATCACGATTGATCAACACGGGTTGAAGATTGATCACTACACGACTAACACTGATTTGCATATTGATGCGATGGAATACATTTACTTTGCACGACCAGATTCAGATATCTACGGGGTGAATGTCCATACGGCTCGTAAGCGGATGGGGCGTTTGTTGGCCGCCGAACAGCCAGTTGAGGCAGACTTGGTTGTTGGTGTCCCAAATTCTTCATTATCAGCTGCCATGGGTTTTGCGGAAGCCGCTGGTTTGCCTAACGAAATGGGGTTGGTTAAGAATCAATACATTGCTCGAACGTTTATCGAACCAACACAAGAGCGTCGTGAACGCGCGGTGCGTATGAAGTTGAGCGCCGTGCCGTCAGTTGTGGCAGGTAAGCGCGTGGTCTTGGTTGATGATTCGATTGTCCGAGGCACGACATCTAAGTTTATCGTGCGGATGCTTCGTGAAGCTGGCGCGAGTGAGGTTCATATTCGAATTGCCTCGCCAGCTTTCAAGTATCCATCATTCTATGGTGTCGACATGCAGACAACAGAAGAGCTGTTGGCTGCTAATTACTCGATGGTCGAAATGCAAGAAATGTTGGGTGTTGATTCCTTGGCCTTTCTGTCAGTTGACGGGTTGGTTGAAGCGATTGACCTGCCATACGAAGGAAACGGCACCGGATTGACGACGGCCTATTTTGACGGCCATTATCCATCGCCGATTTATGATTATGAGCCAACTTTGGCAGATGCGAAGGCAGCGGGCCAGGTTGATTTTCAACCTGAACCCACGACGACTTACCATCCGAATCAGGTGGCGTCGATTCAAAAACAACAATTACAAGATGCGCAGACAGTTGGTTAATTCATTGGGGGAGTTATGACGAATCAAAATGCATATGCGAATGCAGGCGTTGATGTTGCCGCTGGTGAACAAGCCGTCGATTTGATGGGCAACGCCGTAGCAGCAACTTATACACCGCAAGTCCTTGGTGGCATTGGTGGCTTTGGGGCAGCGTTTGCCCTGGGAAATACGTATCGTGATCCGGTTTTGATTTCAGGAACGGACGGCGTTGGCACAAAGTTATTGCTTGCGATTGCGGCCGACAAGCACGATACGATTGGCCAAGATTTGGTGGCAATGGTGATGAACGATATTCTGGCACAAGGTGCTAAGCCACTCTTTCTCCTCGATTATCTGGCGATTGCTAAGATGACGCCGGAGAAAGTTGCGACAATCGTGACGGGAATTGCCAAGGCAACGCAAGCAGTCGGTGCAGCTTTGATTGGTGGTGAATCGGCTGAGTTGCCAGGGATGTATGCCCCTAACCACTATGATTTGGCCGCGTTCGGTGTCGGGGTTGTTGAACGGGACGAGATGCTGAACCCGGCCGATGTGGTCGCGGGGGATGTGTTGATTGGTTTGCCATCTAGTGGCATTCATTCCAATGGCTACACGTTAGTACGCGAAGTCTTTGGTATCAACGAAGAATCAGATTTTGTGAAATTGCCAACGCGCTTACAAGAGGCATTGCTAAAGCCGACCACTTTGTACGCACCAGCTATCCTGCCTTTGCTGGCTAAAAAGATGATTGTCAGCATGGCACATGTTACGGGTGGTGGTATTGTTGGTAATCTGCCCCGCGCGTACGGTGAGCAGGTTGCAGCAAACTTACATTGGGGATCGTGGCCAATGTTACCGATTTTCACGGAGATTCAGACACGTGGTAATTTGACAGCAACGGACATGTTGGAGACGTTTAACCTTGGTTTGGGCATGATTTTGATTGTGAAAGCGAACCAGGTCGACGCGGCCGTGACGAGGTTCCAAGATGCCAATCAACCGGCGTTTATCATTGGTGAAATGGTCGCCCGTGAATCAGAACCAATTATCTGGCAAGGAGCGCAACCATGGTGAACAAGCCAAAACTTGCTGTTTTTGCGTCAGGTACTGGCTCGAATCTAGCGGCATTGCTGAAAGCTGCCCAAGCCGACACGCTCGGTGGTGATATTGTGCGGGTTGTGATTGATCGCAAAAACGCCGGGGCGATTGCCATTGCTGAGGCGGCTAATATTCCGGTATTGCAAATTCGCTACCCGGCTTTCGAGACACGGGAGGCGGCAGAGCAAGAGATTGTTAAAACGCTAGTGGCGGATGGTGTGACTGGCATTCTATTAGCTGGTTATATGCGTATTTTGACACCGTATATTGTCCAAGCGTTTGAACAACGCATCTTAAATATTCATCCGGCACTACTACCTAGTTTTCCTGGCAATAACGCGATTGAAGATGCCTGGAACGCTGGTGTTAAAGTGACTGGCGTGACGATTCATTATGTCGATACGGGGGTTGACTCAGGGCAAATTATTGCGCAGACGCCAGTCCTTATTTCAGAAGACGAAACAATTGATGAACTGACTGAACGTATTCACGATGCGGAACATCATTTGTATCCAGAAACTGTTGCAAAGTTAATTAAAGAAGGAGTTTTTCAAGCATGACACGAGCACTACTAAGCGTTTCAGATAAGACCGGTTTGGCGGATTTTGCCAAGGGACTAGTTGCATTGGGCTTTGAGTTGGTTTCGACTGGTGGGACATTGGCAACGTTGCAGGCAGCTGATTTGCCAGTGACACCAATTGATGAGGTAACGCAATTCCCTGAAATGCTCGATGGACGGGTGAAGACATTGCACCCACGTGTCCATGCTGGCTTGCTAGCCAAGCGTGACGATCCAGACCATATGGCAACGTTGGCAGAACATGATATTACGCCAATTGATTTGGTGGTGGTGAATTTGTATCCGTTCAAGGAAACAATCCAAAAGCCAGGCGTGACATTGGCCGATGCCATCGAGAACATTGATATTGGTGGCCCATCAATGCTACGTTCAGCGGCGAAAAACTATGCAGCGGTTTTGCCGGTCGTTGATCCAGCTGACTATGATGCTGTGCTTGAAAACCTACAAAATAACACAATCGATGACGCATTCCGTCGTCAACTTGGTGCCAAGGTTTTCCGTCACACAGCTGCTTATGATGCGTTGATTGCTGACTACTTAACGGATGAAGAATTCCCAGCACAAAAGACGGTGACGTATGAGTTATTTGAGCCATTGCGTTACGGTGAAAATAGTCACCAACAAGCAGCAGCGTACCGCGACGCATTGCCAACGGATTATTCAGTTCTTTCTGCTGATATTTTGCACGGTAAGCAATTGTCATATAACAATATTCGTGACGCCGATGCTGCCTTGCGCATCATTGCCGAGTTTGATGAGCCAACCGTTGTGACGGTTAAGCACATGAATCCAGCTGGTATTGGACAAGGAACGACGATTGAGGCCGCTTGGGATGCTGCCTTTGCTGCTGATGATATCTCTATTTTTGGTGGCATCGTCGCATTGAACCGTGAAGTCGATTTGGCAACTGCAGAAAAGATGCACCAAATTTTCTTGGAAATTATTATTGCGCCAAGCTTTACACCGGAAGCATACGACGTATTGGCTAAGAAGAAGAATTTGCGTTTGTTGACAGTGCCGTTCACAACGGATGTGCCACAAGCGGTTGAATTGACCGCGGTTCTTGGTGGCGTCGTGATGCAAGAACGTGACTTGGTATCTGAAACGTTAGCTGATTTCGAAGTGGTTGGTGATGTGCAACCAACGGCAGCGCAACTTGAAGCGATGATCTTTGCACAAAAGGCTGTCAAGCACGTGAAGTCAAACGCAATTGTCGTGGCCCAAAAAGGACAGACACTTGGTGTGGGTGCCGGGCAACCTAATCGCATTTATTCAGTCAAGATGGCGATTGCGAAGGCTAGTGAAAAGCCAGGCTTTGGCAATGCGGTACTGGCATCAGATGCCTTTTTCCCAATGGATGATTCAGTAACGTACGCGGCTGAACATGGCATTACGGCTATCGTTGAACCCGGTGGATCAATTAAGGATCAGGCATCAATCGATAAGGCAAATGAATTGGGTATTGCGTTGGTATTTTCTGGCACACGCCACTTTAAGCACTAGGAGAGAAACATGGCGAAGGTGATGGTAATTGGGTCCGGGGCCCGTGAGCATGCATTAGCAGAAACGTTTTTGCGAAGCGCTGCAGTTGAAGAGGTGGTTGTGGTGCCTGGTAATGCTGGGATGCAGTCGGCAGGTATTCGAACAATTAATCACGATATGATGGATGTTACTGGATTACGTGACCTAGCAGAACAAGAAGCGATTGATTTGACCTTTGTTGGTTCAGAGGCGCCGTTGATTGCAGGCGTGGTTGATAGTTTTCAGAAAGCTGGTTTAAAGATTTTCGGTCCCACGAAACAAGCGGCTCAGTTGGAAGGCTCAAAGCAGTTTGCCAAGGATATTATGGCTCAAGCAGGCGTGCCAACGGCGACATCGGTAATGGTTACTGATGAAGTTCGTGCACGACAAGCGTTAAAAAGCTTCGACTTGCCACTTGTGATTAAGCAGGATGGGTTGGCTGCGGGTAAGGGTGTGGTGATTTGCCGTGACCGTGAAGATGCTGAAACGATGATTCAGCTCGCGTATGAACGTCAAGTTGATGCACCATTGGTCATTGAGTCCTACATGGCTGGAGTTGAATTTTCAATTTTTAGCCTGGTGGGTTCTAATGGGGTGGTTCACGCACCAATTGCACAAGATCACAAGCGCCGGTTTGATAATGACCAAGGGCTTAACACCGGTGGAATGGGTGCTTATTCACCTGTTAGTTGGGTATCAGATAATCTTGTTCAAGAGGCCATTGAAACCCTAGTTTTGCCAACATTGACGACAATGGCTGACAATGACATGCCGTTTACAGGTGTCTTGTACACTGGTGTCATGTTGACTGATGACGGGCCCAAAGTTGTTGAATATAACGTCCGCTTTGGTGATCCAGAAGCCCAAGTTGTTTTGCCACAGCTACAAAGTGATTTTTATGAACTTATTTTGGCATTATTGGCTGGTGAACAACCAGAGGCAACCTGGCAACAAGACGATGTTTATGCTGGCGTGGTGTTGGTGAACCCGAGTTATCCTGCGCCAACAACTGAGCATATCGTTCTACCATCATTTTCAATGGCCGACATCAACACATTTTATGCGGGCGTGACGCGAAATGATGATAAACTAATAAGTAATGGTGGTCGTATCGCCACGGTTGTTGGTCATGCAGCGACGGCGTCACAAGCGCAAGAGACAGTGTATGAGGCAATTGATGCGACACAAACAACATTAGCTTATCGCCATGATATTGGTTATCAGGCGGTTCGAGAAGAAAATAAGGTGGTATCTGGGGATGCAAACTGATATTGAGATTGCACAAGCGGCAGAAGTTTGGCCAATTGAAAAAATTGCTGAGAAGGCTGGTTTAACAGCAATCGAGTGGGAACCATATGGGCGTGATAAAGCCAAGATTTCCGTTGATGAATCAGCGCGCCAAGATGGACTTGGCAAGTTGATTTTGGTGACGTCAATCAATCCAACGCCTGCTGGTGAAGGTAAGTCAACGGTGACGGTTGGTTTGGCCGATGCGCTGAGCTTGGCCGGTAAGAAGACGATGGTTGCGTTGCGTGAACCATCGCTTGGACCGGTCATGGGGTTGAAGGGTGGCGCCACTGGTGGTGGGTATGCCCAGGTTGTCCCAATGGCTGACATTAACTTGCACTTTACGGGTGATTTCCACGCTTTGACGAGTGCCCACAACACGTTGGCAGCTGTTATTGATAACAGCATTTATCAGGGGAACCCCTTGAACATTGACCCACGTCGCTTGCTTTGGAAGCGTGCTTTGGATGTTAATGATCGCGCATTGCGTCACATTACAATTGGTTTGGGTGGTCCAACTTCTGGGGTGCCACGTGAAGACGGCTTTGATATCACGGTTGCTTCTGAATTGATGGCGATTTTGACATTGTCACATGATTTGATGGATATGAAGGCGCGTATTGAACGCATCGTTATCGGTTACACGTACGACAAGGAACCCGTGACTGTTAAGGATTTGGGCGTTGCCGGCGCATTAACGACATTGTTGAAGGATGCGATTAAGCCAAACTTGGTGCAAACGCTTGCCCACACGCCAACGTTGATTCACGGTGGTCCGTTTGCCAATATTGCACAAGGGACTAACTCAATTCGTGCAACTAAGACAGCCTTGCAATTGGCTGACTATGTTGTCACTGAAGCTGGTTTCGGGGCCGACTTGGGTGGTGAGAAGTTCTTGGACTTCAAGGTGCCGTTGTTGGGTAAGACACCAGACGCAATTGTCATCGTGGCAACGGTACGTGCATTGAAGATGCACGGTGGTTTGCCTAAGACGGAATTGACAGAACCTAATTTGGACGCGTTGTCAGCCGGTTTGGCTAACTTGGGACAACACTTGAAGAGCATGTCACGTTACGGCGTGCCGGTTGTTGTTGCGGTGAACCGCTTTGTGAGTGATACACCCGAAGAAATTGAAATGGTTGAAAACTACGTTCGTGAGCGTGGGGCTGAAGCCTACATGGCCGATGTTTGGGCGCAAGGTGGTGCTGGTGCACCAGAGTTGGCCCAAGCTGTCATTGCCGCTACCGAGCAAGAAAGTCAATTCACGCCATTGTATGCGCCTGAAGATGATGCCGTAACGAAGATCGAGAAGATTGTACAAACGATTTACGGTGGTGCCGGGGTTGAATTGTCAGATAAGGCTGCCAAGCAGTTGCGTGAGTTCGCAAAGCGTGGCTGGGACAAGATGCCAGTTATCATGGCGAAGACGCAGTACTCATTGAGTGACGATGCAAAGAAGTTGGGTGCACCAACGGACTTTAAGATTCATGTGCGCGAATTTGTGCCTAAGTTGGGGGCTGGTTTCTTGGTTGCGTTGACTGGTTCAATTTTGACGATGCCAGGCTTGCCAAGCCATCCAGCGGCATACGACATTGATATTGATGAGAACGGTCAAATTACTGGCTTGTTCTAAACAGTTATAAATGAAAAAAGCCGATCTTAATTGATCGGCTTTTTGTATGCAATGATGTTGTTGTAGGCACCAGTTTTAATGAAGCCAAGTTTTTCTAAGATGCGTTGTGACGCAACATTATCAACAAATGTTTCAGCCAACAATGTTGTTGGTGTCGGTAACGCAGCGATGAAACTTCGTAAGGCTTGGGTCATGATGCCGTGACCTGCAAAACGGTTATCTAAGAAATAGGCGAGGTCATACTCATTGGGGATAAAATCGCCGGTTTCAGAGACGCGTGCGTAGGTGATGATACTACCAATTATCTGTTCTTTATAAACAATAGCCGCTTGGAACGGTTGATATAAATCTGTTTCAAACATCATCCGCCGTTGCTGTGTGTCCACATCGGGTAGTCCGGCACCTTGCATAATTTCAGGTTGTACGATTAATTGTTCATAAGCATCGAAATCTGTCGATTGCCAGGAGCGTAATGTGATTTTAGCCATATTTTAGAACCATGAATTACTGAATCCGTTCATCCGGTATGCACGTGGGGCGCTTTTACCGTAAAACTGGGCAGCAAGTTGTAGCCAGGCGAGGGCCAGTAGCCAGCCGGCAATTGCACCGGATAACGTGTAATTGTTTAATAGGATAGTTCCGGTAAAGGTTAATAACCATCCAGCGACAATCACGACCTGACCAACTATCCGATAGAAGATTGTTTTTAGTTCAGGAATGACGATTTTCGCCAGAAAAAAATAGAGTAAGGTTGCGAAAAAAATCGTATGAGCTGGATACTCTGTTTTTTGACCGGCAACCTGGTGGTTAAATATTAAAGAAAAGACATTAACAATTAGCCAGCCAAGTAGGGTCGTTAACAAAATCCAGGCCGCTGGGATTTTAAACTTTAACCCCCACAGTACAAACATGAAGATGAAAATTAATAGTGCAAATAATATGCCGTGGCTAAACATGACGAACGGCGTTGTTAGGTGCAACAAAGCGGCAGGTGTGAAATTAGATAGTAAATTTTGTTCAGCGGCGTCAATCAGTGCGATAAATGATGATTTAATAAACACACTAATTGTAAAAATTAGAAAAGCCAAGCTACTAATAATGAAGATCATTAGCCGGCTTTTAGAGGGATTGATTATCATAATAATCGACACTCCTTTAACAACCAATCTGGTTAACGAATTTGTATATATCGTATCATTACATAATCAAAAACGGGTATGATTTGATTTGTTGTTTCAGCAGTCATTAAGATGATTTTGGTACTAAAAGATATGGTTGACGAGAGATAGGAACTTCCCTATAATGAAAATCATAAATTAAATATGACATAGAGGTCGCAACCAACATGAGTGATTAACCAAGTCGGCAGACAAGGCGGTTGATTTAAAGGGGCGGTTGCCGAAATGTGTTTTCACGGCGGTGAAACATGTTGGTCCTTACGTGAACAACGGGAGGACTGTCGCAGCAAAATTTGTCGGCTGCGGAGCGCTATCGACAACACTAATGATTTCAAATGAGGTCCCTAGTTTATGCGATGGTATAGACTGGGGACTTTTTTCGTTCTCACGAGTGCGATTAGGCCTCTCTATATAGGAGGAATTATGTCAGATAATCAACAGAATCAAGGGACGCTGAAGCGCACGATGAAGACGCGTCACCTTTCAATGATTGCCCTCGGTGGGACAATCGGAACTGGTTTGTTCGTTGCCTCAGGTGCAACGGTTGCACAAGCTGGACCATTTGGAGCGCTGACTGCTTATGCGGTTATCGGTTTGATGGTTTACTTCTTGATGACCAGTTTGGGTGAAATGGCAACGTACATGCCAGTTTCGGGTTCATTCTCAACATTCGCAGACCGTTTCGTTGATCCTGCTTTTGGATTTGCTATGGGTTGGAATTATTGGTTTAATTGGGCAATTACGGTTGCGGTAGAAGCAGCGACGGTTGGGGTGGTCATGGGCTACTGGTTGCCAAACGTGCCAAGTTGGATTTGGTCAGCGCTAGTCTTGCTTTTGATTACGGTCATTAACTTGATGTCAGCAAAGTCATACGCCGAGACTGAATTCTGGATGGCGACGATTAAGGTTGTTGCTGTTATTGCGTTCTTGGTAATTGGTGTGGCAACGATCTTCGGTATCATGGCTTATCACCCGGATGTACCACGCAACTTGTCAGCTGGTGGTAACCACGGATTCGTCGGTGGTGTTGGTGGTATGTTGGCCGTCTTCATGGTGGCTGGTTTCTCATTCCAAGGAACTGAAATGGTTGGTATTACGGCTGGTGAGTCAGAAACACCAGAAACGTCAGTACCAACGGCTATCAAGCAAGTGTTCTGGCGTATCCTTTTGTTCTACATCCTTGCCATCTTCATTATTGGGGCATTGATTTACTACAAGGATCCAAACTTGCTACGTTCAAGCGAAACGAACATTGCAGTTTCACCATTTACGTTGGTCTTTAAGCAAGCCGGTTTGGCTGCAGCGGCATCAATTATGAATGCTGTTATCTTGACGTCAGTTATTTCTTCAGCTAACTCAGGTGTTTACGCCTCAACGCGTATGTTGTACGCCATGGCTGTTGAAGGAAAGGCGCCTAAGCTATTCGCACGTGTTAACATTAACACAGGTATTCCAGTGCCAGCTTTGTTGGCAACGGTTGCCGTCGGATTGTTGACGTTTGTCACATCTGTTTTCGGACCTGGTATCTACTACTACTTGGTGGCTGCTTCAGGTTTGACTGGATTCATCGCTTGGATTGGTATCGCAATTTCACACTATCGTTTCCGTCGTGCCTTTGTCGCACAAGGCCGTGATGTAAAGAAGCTTCGCTACCATGCTAAGTGGTTCCCAGTTGGTCCAATCTTGGCATTGGTTTTGTCAATCGTCGTTGTCGTTGGACAAGACTTGGCATCATTCCAAGGACCGATTTCACACTGGAACTGGTCAGGAATTATCACAACGTACATGTCACTACCATTGTTTATTGGCTTGTACCTTGGATACAAGATTAAGCACAAGACAAAGTTGCGTAAGTTGACGGAAGTTGATTTGGATACGGACGCACGACAATAATAAATTGTTCAAAAACACACAAGCAATAAGCTTGTGTGTTTTTTGTTTGAATATTGGAACAGATAACAAACAAAAATTGTGTACAAAAAAAGTGAAAAATAGTACAATTAATGTCAGTTAGATAGATACACTATCAACACAAAACGAAGGAGATTTTTCAGATCATGAAGAAGACCAAGATTGTTTCAACGCTTGGACCAGCTAGTTCTGACGTCGAGACTATTACTAAGTTGATCGAGTCAGGTGCAAACGTTGTACGTTTCAACTTCTCACACGGAGACCACGAAGAGCACTTGGGTCGTATGAACGCTGTGCGTGAAGCCGAGAAGATTTCAGGTAAGACTGTAGGATTCTTGTTGGACACTAAGGGTGCCGAAATCCGTACGACTGTTCAAGAGCCAGGTAAGATTGAGTTCAACATCGGTGATGTTGTTCGCATCTCAATGGATGCTTCTCTTGAAGGTACTAAGGAAAAGGTTGCCGTAACTTACCCTGGTTTGTTCGACGACGTTAAGGTTGGCGGACACGTTTTGTTCGACGACGGTAAGATCGACATGTTGATCACTGAAAAGGACGAAGCTAACCGCGAATTGGTTACTGAAGTTCAAAACCACGGTTTGTTGGGATCACGTAAGGGTGTTAACGCACCTGGTGTTTCAATCAACTTGCCAGGTATCACTGAAAAGGATGCCGATGACATCCGCTTCGGTTTGGAACAAGGTATCCAATACATCGCCGCTTCATTCGTACGTAAGCCTTCAGACGTTGAAGACATCCGTGCTTTGTTGGTAGAAGCTGGTAAGGAAGATGTTATGATCTTCCCTAAGATCGAATCACAAGAAGGTATCGACAACTTTGCCGAAATCTTGAAGGTTTCTGATGGTTTGATGATTGCTCGTGGAGACATGGGTGTTGAAATTCCAGCAGAAAACGTTCCTTTGGTACAAAAGGACTTGATCCGCATGATGAACGCTGCCGGTAAGCCAGTTATCACTGCTACTGACATGTTGGACTCAATGCAAGAGAACCCACGTCCAACGCGTGCCGAAGCTTCCGACGTTGCCAACGCCGTATTTGACGGAACTGACGCTACTATGTTGTCAGGTGAGTCAGCTAACGGTGCTTACCCAGTTGCTGCTGTTGCTACTATGGCACGCATCGACGAGAAGGCTGAAACTGCTTTGGCAGCAAACGGCCGTCACGTAAACGACTTCGACGCATCAGACGTTACTGAATCAGTTGCTGCTGCTGTTGCTACGGCTGCAGAAAACTTGAACGTTAAGGCTATCGTTGCTGCAACTACTTCAGGTTACACGGCAAAGATGATCTCAAAGTACCGTCCTAACGCTGACATCTTGGCATTGACGTTCGACGAGCGTGTACAACGTTCATTGACGATCTACTGGGGTGTTCAACCAATGATCTCAGAAGCAGTGGACAACACTGATGCTTTGATCGAATTGGCTAAGAAGGAAGTTGTTGCTGCAGGTTTGGCAGAAAAGGGTGATACTATCATCGTTACTGCAGGTATTCCTGTTACGACTTCAGGTACGACTAACTTGATGACGATCGTTACGGTCGACTAATTATTAGTTGTTAATTAAGAACGAGAGATACAACTGTATCTCTCGTTTTTTTGTGCAACTTTATGTTATTCTGTTGTTAAGACTATAACGAAGTGATGAGGAAGTGCTGATGAGTTGGCAAGAAATAATTGTTGAGACACAAACTGAGGCTGTTGAAGCCGTCAGCAACATTTTGATGGAAGCCGGAGCAGAAGGTATCCAAATCGATGACGCGGCTGATGTGAACAGCTACGAGCCTGCCGATGCCACTGTGTGGGTTGACTGGGATGTGGTTGAACACCGTGAGTCAGGTGCGACTGTTGCTGGATATTTTGCAGAAGATGTTAATTTGCCCGAAGTCATCAATGATGTGCAAATGCGCGTGAACCAATTGGCGTCATTTGGGCTTGATGCAACACCGGGTAAGGTGACGACCAGTGCTGTTAAGGACGAAGATTGGGCAACGGAATGGCAAAAGTATTACCACCCAGTTCGCGTGACACGTCATTTGACGGTTGTGCCTAAGTGGGAAGAGTACCAACCGGCCCAAGAAGGTGAAAAGGTAATCGTACTGGACCCAGGAATGGCCTTTGGAACTGGAACGCACCCAACGACGCGTTTGATGATGCAAGCGCTCGAAATTGTTGTACGTGGTGGTGAGCGTTTGCTTGACGTTGGAACTGGTTCAGGTGTTCTGGGGATTGCAGCGAAGTTGTTGGGTGCTGATAAGGTACTTGGTACTGATATCGATGAAGTAGCTGTACGCTCAGCACAAGGTAATTTGGACTTGAACCCAGTTGCCTCAGATATCCAGGTAATGGCAAGTGACTTGCTAAGCGACGTGCCAGCGCAAGAATTTGATATTGTTGTGGCTAACATGTTGGCTGAAGTGCTTGTGCCATTGATTCCACAAGTTGATAGCGTTTTGCGTCCTGGTGGTAAGTTCTTGTTGTCAGGTATTTATGAAGACAAGGCCCAAACGATTATTGCGAAGTTGGAAGAAAATGGCTATGCACTTGATGAGACGATGAAGCTTGGTGAATGGTATGGTTTGATTGCTCACCGTAAAAGCGAGGACGAATAATGCAACGTTATTTTTTGACTGAAGCGCCAACCGGTCAAGAATTTGTGCTACCAGAAGATGTTCAGCATCATTTGATGACGGTTCTTCGTGGTAAAGAGGGCACGCAGGCAGAATTTGTGTATCCCGATCAACAAACGATGGTAGTGGCTGAAGTGATTTGTATTGACGATGAAACGACAACAATGCGCATAGTTGAAGAAGTGACAACCGATGTTGAATTGCCGGTGGAGACAACAATCATCCTTGGCCTAGCTAAGGGTGATAAGCCCGAATTGGTGGTTCAAAAGGCAACTGAGTTAGGGGTTCACCACGTGATTATCGTGGAGACAGATTGGTCAGTCGTCCATTGGGGGATGAAAGCCGATAAAAAGCTGGCACGTTTGCAAAAGATTGCCCAAGGCGCAGCTGAACAATCACACCGTTTGCGGGTGCCGGATGTAACGTACGTTGAAAAACTACGTGATTTGGTGCTACCTGATGATATGGTTAAAATTGTTGCCTGGGAAGAGAGCGCTAAGCAGGGTGAAACAGCACAACTAGTGGCTCAGTTTAGACGCTTGAATCCAGGTGATAAAATCGCCTTTTTGGTCGGACCTGAAGGTGGTTTAAAGGAAAGTGAGTTAGACTTGTTAACGAAGACGTTTGGCTTTGTGCCAGCAGGACTCGGTCCACGTATTTTGCGAGCCGAGACAGCGCCGCTTTATGCGTTGAGCGCACTGAGTTACGCACTGGAGTTAGCACGTTAGAATTTTTAAGGTTAACATCGTTGCAGGGATGTTAAAAGGGGAATTGATATGAAACGTTTGAAAGAAGCGTGGGATTGGCGGTTCTGGATTTGGATGCCAATCTTGGGGTGGTTAGTACCGTTTGCAATTAACGAATCACCGTTGACAGCGAATGTTAAGATTATTTTTTCATTGTTTGTGGCAAACATGATTTTCAGTGCCATTGCGGGAGCTTTCTTGCGTAAGCGTGGTGCTTTCTGGTACTTGATGTTTGTGTGGCCACTGATTTTCTTAGTATCAGTCTGGCTACAATTAAACTCAGCGATGTTTGGCTACTATTTGGCAGCCCTTTATTTCGTCATTGAGTTGTTCGCCTTTACCCGCGGACAAGAAGAAGAAGTCGACATCGAGGATCAAATTCCAGTTGATGGCGGTTTCCGCGAAATTTAAATCACAAAAACGCGACCTTGGTTTCGAGGTCGCGTTTTTTTGTGGTCTGAAGCCTGAGTGGGGATTGTGCCCAATTACAGCGAAAGTGATGGCGGTTGTTAGGACGTGTTGCTGGGGTGAGTGGAGATGTCACCCATTTTTGGACAAATTCCCACCACTTTCCACCACCTAATCTTCCCACCCACTGTCCCCCACCTCCCACCATCTTCATAAGTAAGGTGTTAACCGTTGGTATATCAAGGATTTGACCTTATAACCTTAAAAAATTCTTCATTTTCTAAAGTTATTCGAAAACTTGTAAAGTGACTGTTAAAAAGGAGCGTTAAGCCCGGTGTAATAGGCTTTTGAACCCTAAAATACACCATATATCCCAGTGGTAGAACGTGGGGGTAGGTGGTGGAAGGTGGGAGATTGTGGTAAATTAAATGTATTGAAATGTCGACTATTCTCAATACGCCACAGCACCTGAAATTGCTGAATAAATTGAAAGGGGGTATCGCCGATGTTCATGGGAACTTACCAACACACGTTGGATACTAAGAACCGGTTGATTATCCCCGCAAAATTCCGTAATCAGTTGGGTGAATCCTTTGTGATTACACGTTGGATGGATCATTCACTACGTGCTTACACAATGCAAGGCTGGGAAGATTTTTCAACTAAGATTAACGCATTGCCAGAAACGAATGCCAAGGCGCGCCAATTTAAGCGTTTTGTCTTCGGTGGTGCGACAGAAGTTGAATTCGACAAGCAAGGTCGTGTGAACCTATCACCAACTTTGCGTGAATACGCAAATATCGATAAGGATGTCACGGTCTTTGGTTTGGGTGATGATACATTCGAACTTTGGAGTGCCGAGAAGTGGCAAGCTTATGAAGAAGAAACTGCAGAGAATTTTGATGACATTGCTGATGGGTTGGAAGATTTAGGCTTCTAACGGCAATGTTTTGAGACAAACTAGAAAGGTCGAACAGGCAATTACATATGACGGAGTTCAATCACGTAACCGTATTGCTTAACGAAGCAATTGATAATTTAAATGTTAAGCCAGACGGAACATATGTTGATGCAACGTTGGGTGGCGGTGGTCATTCACAGTTGTTAGCGAGTCGTTTGACGACCGGAAAGCTTTGGTCATTTGATCAAGACATTACGGCAATTAACTATAATAAAGAACATTTGGCTACTGAGTTGGCTGAAGGCAAGGTCGCTTTCATTCAGAACAATTTCCGCAATTTGCGCGATGCACTTGCTGAAGTTGGCGTAACGGAAATTGATGGTATCGTTTACGATTTGGGTGTTTCATCACCACAATTCGATGATGGACAACGTGGCTTTTCATATAACTATGATGCCCCACTTGATATGCGCATGAATCAATCACAAGAATTGACGGCGCGTACAGTAGTGAATGAGTGGGATTTCCACGACTTACTACGTATCTTGTCACGTTACGGTGAAGAAAAATTCGCTAAGCAAATTGCTCGTGCGATTGAACGCCAACGTGAAATTCAACCAATCGAAACAACGTTTGAATTGGTTGAAGTC
This sequence comes from Weissella confusa, assembly GCA_001436895.1. Taxonomy (GTDB): domain Bacteria; phylum Bacillota; class Bacilli; order Lactobacillales; family Lactobacillaceae; genus Weissella; species Weissella confusa. Next base: position 175,649 of record JQAY01000003.1, on the reverse strand, counting down.
ATCAAGTCAGCAATTCCTGCAGCGGCTCGCCGAACGGGTGGTCATCCGGCCAAGCGTTCATTCCAAGCCATTCGAATTGCCGTGAATGATGAATTGGGTGTGGTTGAAGAATCACTCGCACAAGCTTTGGATATGTTGAAGGTTGGTGGTCGCATTTCGGTCATCACTTTCCATTCACTTGAAGATCGCCTAGTTAAGACGATGTTTAAGGAAAAGACGGCAGTTCCTGAATTGCCAGCTGGCTTGCCAATCATTCCGGATGAGATGCAACCTGATTATAAACTCGTGACGCGTAAGCCAATCTTACCTTCAGAAGAAGAAATGGCTAACAATCACCGCGCTCATTCAGCAAAGTTGCGCGTCATCGAACGACTACGATAGCATAGGCCGCCCATGATGGACGGTGAAGAAAGGATCTGAACATCATGGATGCAATGCCAAATTACACGCACACAACGTCACCTCGCAAAGTTGATCAACCACAACAACGCCCACGCGTTCGTGTCGTTAAGCATAAGCTAGAAAAGCCGGGCTTTAACGCTATCGATATCGCCTTTTGCGTGGCGACTGCTTTCGTAGTTGTCTTTATGGCGATGGTTGTCGTACACACGTCAAACCGAGCAGCAACAGCAAACTCACAATTAGCGACAACGTCAGCTTCCCTTGAAAAGGTACGTAATCAAAACAATGATTTGAAGCAAGAAGTAAGTGATTTGACGAGCCCAAGTCGTTTGAACGATATTGCGGCTAAGAACGGATTGACACTTCAAAACCAAAACATAAGGAACGTGAAGTAGCATGGTGAAGAAACAGCGGATGCCAAAACGTAACCAATCGGATAAAAACAGTCGTATTACAGGCCTTGTGCTAGTAAGTACTATGTTACTGATTTTGGTTGTGTTGGGGGTCCGTTTTTCTTATGTTGCCATCACAAAAGATGTGAAGGGGCATAAGTTAAACGAAGCCGCTCAACTCATTTACCGAAGTCAGAACACGGTCCAACCCAAACGTGGGGAAATATTTGATTCTGTTGGAAATCCGTTAGCGGAAAATGCAACCACGTACACACTGGTTGCTATTATTGACGATACACAAAAGACGAGTTCAGGAAAGCCGGCCTACGTTAAGCCAAGTCAGGATGAAACGGTTGCTAAACAATTGTCAGGTATTTTGGGTGGCGAACCAAAGCATTATGTCGATACCCTAAAAAAGGGGCGTGCAAACAAATTAAAGCAAGTCCAATTTGGTGCTCGCGGATTGAAAATCGACTCGCAAACCTATAAGAAGATTATGGCTTTGAAAATACCTGGCATTACCTTTACGAATAGTGCGTCTCGCTTCTATCCAAATGGCGTGTTTGCATCTAATGTCATTGGTTATACGACTGAAAAGAACGATGAGAAAACCGGCACACGTACAATTGCTGGTTTGATGGGAATCGAGCAAAAGTATAACAAGCAATTGACAGGTAAGGCTGGTGTTAAGTCGACTTCAATTGATAGTGAAGATACAAGTGTCTCAAAGGAAGACCAATCTGCTAAAAACGGGTATGATATTTATACAACCATAAATACAAAACTCCAGACGACGCTCGAAGATAAGATGCAGAATTTGTATGATGATATGAAGCCAAAGTCTGCATTGGCGATTCTTTTGGACACGCAGACTGGTAATATTGTGGCGACGACCCAACGACCTTCGTTTAACGCAACGACCGGTGATGGTATTGGCGATTATTGGACGAACGAAATTTCTGAATCGGTGTATGAACCGGGATCTGTCATGAAGGGTATCACGTTGGCAGCGGCCATTGATACTGATAATTGGAATGGCGATGCTTATTACCAATCAGGAACCTTGAAAATTGGTGACAAGGCAGTTACTGATTGGAATAATGGTCAAGGTTGGGGAACAATCACGTATGCACGTGGAATCGCTGAATCATCTAACGTTGCAATGGCTTTGACCGAGCAAAAGATGGGCGCCGAAACCTGGCAGAATTACATCAAGAAATTCCGCTTTTTGAAGTCAACAAAGTCTGATTTGCCTAACGAAGAAACGGGTATGATGCAATTTAAGTATCCGATTGAACAGGCTAATACATCATATGGGCAAGCAATTTCTGTGACGCCGTTGCAAATGATTCAGGCATATACAGCGATTGCCGGTAACGGTGAGGAAATTCAACCACATTTGGTGGAAAAGGTGGTTGATCCCAACTCCAAGAAAGTTGTTTTTCAAGCTAAGCGAAAGGTAGTTTCAAAGCCGATTAAAAAGTCAACGGCGGAAGCTACTCGTAAGCAGTTGGAAGATGTTATCTATTCAGAGTACGGATTGGGTAAGGCGTATGCCATTCCAGATGTACGAACAACTGGTAAATCTGGAACTGCTCAAATTGCGACGTCGACTGGTTATTCAACACCAGGAGATAATAATCATGAAATTCATTCGTGGATGGGAATGGCACCATCTGATGATCCAAGATATTTGATGTACATTGTGACAAAGGAGCCACAACAAAATACAGAGAATATTGCTAAAGATATGTCAGATATGTTCATTACGGTTATGCAGCAAGCTTTGCAGAGCTCGGATGAGGATAATAAAGTGGTTCTTAGTGCAGACCAACAAGTGACTGTTCCGACAGTTGTCGGTGGCTCAACTGCCGAGGCGGAAAAAGAAGTTGCTGCAGCGAACTTGACACCATTAGTCATGGGTGATGGGGACACTATTAAGCAACAAACGCCAGCAGGCGGACAGAAGTCGTTGACTAACCAACGTGTATTCTTGAATACGGGTAAAAATATTGCCGTACCAGACATGCACGGTTGGTCGAAGAGTGATGTCCTCGCGTGGGCAAAGTTAGCCGATATCAAACCAATTATTAAGGGGGATGGTTTTGTGGCAACGCAATCCATTAACCCTGATACACAATTGGCTGATGGCTATCATGAAATAACAGTTGAGTTTAAAAACGCGAAAGCGGAATAAATAAGGGTTTATAAGAGAGGAGAAGTCAAATGTCGACTTTGTTACTCGGACTATTGGTGGGGTTGATTGCAACCATCATCGTAGTACCGCGTTTGAGGAATTGGTTCAAGAAAATAAAGGTGCAACAATTAGTGATGCGCTCAGGTGAAAATGGACCAGATCACGCTGCTAAGGCTGGAACACCTACTATGGGTGGTGCAGGATTTATTCCGGTAGTTATTATCGGTTTTATTATCTTGGCCTTTGCAACGGGTGCTAATGCGTCAACTGGTTGGGCAACGTTGATTGCAATCGTTGTGTTTGCTTTGGTTGGTGCCTTTGATGACAGTATCAAGGTCTTTAATCACCGTGATGAGGGACTACGTTTCTTGCCAAAGCTATTTTCACAAATTGCGGCAGCATTGCTAGCAGTAGCTGTGCTATTCTTGGGTCACTTTGACTTCACGTTGGATTTGCCATTTAATTTGGGTAGCATCAACAGTATCATCGTTTACACGTTGTTCACGATTTTCTGGCTTGTGGGTTGGTCAAATGCCACGAACTTGACGGATGGTTTGGACGGCTTGGCATCTGGTACAGCGATTATTGCTTACGTTGCATACTTGATTATCGCGTTCGTGCAAGGTGACATGACGATGGTCTTGTTGGATGCATTGATGATTGGGGCATTGCTTGGATTCTTGGTCTTTAACCACTATCCAGCCTCAATTTTCATGGGTGATACCGGATCATTGGCGTTGGGTGCCGGCTTGGCGATGAACTCACTGGTCTTGCACCATGAGTGGTCATTGTTGTTGATTGGTTTCGTTTTCATGGTCGAAACGTTGACGGTTATGATTCAAGTAACAAGCTATCACTTCTTTAAGAAGCGTATTTTCTTGATGACGCCAATTCACCACAGCTTTGAAAAGGGTGGATTGACTGGTAACACAGATAAGCCATGGAATGAATGGCAAGTGGATACATTCTTCTGGGCAGTTGGATTGATTGCTGCGGTTTTGTATCTTGTGATTTTTAAGTAAATCATCATTCACTAAAACACATATCAAGTCGTTAAACGACTTTTTGCATTATGCAAACGTGCGGGGAACGCCCCGCGTACATAACTTTTTAAAGGGGATCTGATCATGAGTAAGCATGTTTTGGTAATTGGCTTTGCACGTTCTGGGGCAGCCGTTGCGTCTTTGTTGTTGAATGAAGGTGCGCAAGTGACAGTTTCAGACCCAAAATTGGATTTGACGGATGAACGCGTTGTTGCTTTGCAAGCGCAAGGTGTTGTGTTCACGACGGAGCAAACTGACGCGTTGTTAGCTGACGTTGACTTAATTGTTAAGAATCCAGGTATTCCATACCGTATTCCAGTATTGGTTGCCGCGCAGGAGGCTGGTATTCCGATCTTTGTTGAAGTTGCGATGGCACAACGCTACATCAAGGGAACTTGGATTGCGCTAACGGGTTCAAATGGTAAGACGACGACTACTGAGATGATTGCAGCTGTGCTACGTACACAAGCGGATGACGAACATGCTGTTGTCGTCGCAGGAAATATCGGTACGCCGGTTAGTGAAGTTGCACCAACGTTGCGTGCAACCGATACACTTGTCACAGAGCTCTCATCATTCCAATTGATGGGTATGCCAACGGCCAAGCCAAACATCGCGATTATCACAAACATTTTTGCATCTCACTTGGATTACCATGGCACGCGCGAGAACTACGTCGCAGCTAAGATGGGCATCACGAAGAATCAAACTTCCGATGATTTCTTGGTGATTAACGTTGATCGTGAAGAATGGGTTGAATTGTCAAAGCAAACTGCAGCGACAGTTGTCCCAGTTTCACGTCAAAACGTGAGTCAAGAAGGTGCTTACGAACTAGATGGTACGTTGTACTTCCGTGGTGAAGCGATTATGCAAGCTAACCAACTCGGCGTACCAGGCGATCACAACGTCGAAAACGCGTTGGTTGCGATTGCTGTTGGTAAGTTGATGAATGTGCCAAGCAATCAAATTGCGATGACATTGCGTCAATTCGGTGGGGTTGAACACCGTTTGCAATATGTTGGCACGTTTGAAGGACGCCAAGTTTATAACGATTCAAAGGCGACTGATATCGAAGCAACCGAAATGGCATTATCAGGATTTAAGGCACCGGTTGTGTTGTTAGCTGGTGGCTTAGATCGTGGAGATGACCAAATGCGTTTGCTTGCAGCGATGAAGCCACACGTTAAGGCTTTGGTTGTCTTTGGACAAACGGCAGACAAGGTGGCTACTGTTGGTGAGGCGCTTGGTATTGAAGTTGTTCATGCTGAGGATGCGCCACATGCGGTTGAACCAGCATTTGAATTAAGTGAGCCAGGTGACATTATTTTGCTATCACCAGCCGCAGCCTCATGGGATCAATTCCCTAATTTTGAAACACGTGGTGATTTGTTCGTTGCGGCTGTTAAGGCACACAGCGAAGGAAAGTAGAGGAGATAGATATGCGTATTGTTGTTTCAGGTGGTGGAACTGGGGGACACATTTACCCAGCGCTAGCTACGGTTAAGCAATTGAAGCAATTGGAACCTGAGACCGAGGTACTGTACATCGGTGGTGAACGTGGCTTGGAAAAGTCAATCGTGCCAGAAGCCGGGTTCGACTTTAAGGCTTTGGCAGTGCAAGGATTTAGTCGCTCATTGTCACTTGATAACGTGAAGACGGTCTATCTTTTCTTGACGGCTACTCGCAAGGCCAAGAAGATGTTGGAAGACTTTAAGCCAGATGTTGTCGTTGGAACCGGTGGATACGTTTCAGGTCCAGTCCTATATGCTGCACAACAACTTAAGATTCCAACGGTTATTCACGAACAAAATTCTGTTGTCGGCGTGACAAATAAGTTCTTGGCACGTCATGTGACAAAGGTCGGGGTTGCTTTTCCAGCAGCCCTACCAGCCTTCAAGGATGGCTTAGCAACGGTTGTTGGGAACCCACGTGCCCAAGAAGTTGTTAATGGCGAAGGTTCATTTGACTGGGACACATTGCACTTGTCAGCAGATAAGCCAACGGTTTTGATTTTCGGTGGTTCACAAGGGGCCTTGAAGTTGAACAAGGCTATGGTTGCCGGCATGTCAAAGTTTGCTAACCGCCCATACCAAGTCATCTTCGTTACGGGTGGCAAGCGTTATGATGACGTGCAAGCAGATTTGCGTGCTGGTGGGGTCGTACCAGCTGAGAACGTTGCTGTGGTACCTTACATCGGCAACATGCCACAATTGATGCCGGTTGTGGATTTGGTTGTTGGTCGTGCCGGAGCAACAAGTTTGGCTGAACAAACGGCATTGGGTAAGCCAATGGTTTTGATTCCAAGTCCATATGTGACGAACGATCACCAAACGAAAAATGCACGTAGCTTGGTTGAAGCTGGCGCAGCGGAAATGATTACTGAAGAATCACTTTCAGGCACAACGTTGTTCGGCACAATCGATCACTTGATGACGCACGATGATCAACGTACGGCTATGGCTAAGGCAGCCAAGGAATTGGGTGTGCCTGATGCGGCAGACCAATTCATCAAGTTGATTAAAACAGTTATTAAATAAGATAAGTAACGATTGGAAAGGAGGCATATGATGGCCAAAGAAAATGAATCAAAGCCGAAAGGAACAAAATCTAGTGATATTCAGGCACACTTAGATGCATTGTTGTCGGAAGATGACTGGTCATCATTGCCAACGCGCCAGTCGAAAGAAAAAAAGGCTCGTCGTGAATTAAAACTAACGCGTCGGTTGCGTGAAACGTTTGCTGAAGAACCGGAAACAAGTGACGAAGAAGAGATTGAAGTAGAACCAGAACAAGAACCAGAACCCGTAAATGCTGAACCACTGCTGTTCCCGTATGAACGGGCGGCAATTCTTTCAGCACTTGGACTAACGGTCCTGGCAGGAATTCTAATCTACCTCATGTCACCGCTTAGTCAGGTCATGCATTATAAGGTAGTTGGTTCAGAAAGCCTTAGTGCTGATACGGTCCTAGATGCAGCCCAGCTAAAAGTGGGGCAACCGTTGCTAACGACGATGCACCAGGCTGATTATTTCAGTCACGTAGCTGAAGAGCGCAATCCACAAATTGCGGGACTTAAATTTGAACTTAGAGCTGACAATACAATCGAAGTTAAGGTGAATGAGATTGTTAAAGTCGGCTACGTGAAATCGAATGATCATTATTATCCGATTTTGGCGAATGGTAAGATGTTGAAAGATGGTGAAGTGAACCAACCAATTGGTGGGTTGCCACTTTACGACAACTTCAAATCCGACTCAGATTTAAAGCCTGTTTTAGCTCAGTTTGGTAAGTTACCACTGGCGTTGCGACGTTCAGTGTCAGAAATTGTGTGGTCACCAACGGATCAAAACAAACAACGACTTGAGTTATTTATGAATGATGGTAATGAAGTGTTGATCAGTGCTGATGAGTTGGCTAGCAAGCTGAAGTACTACCCAGCAATGGCAGCGACTTTGGATGACAAAAAGGGAATTGCTGATTTACAAGTTGGTGCATATTTTACTCCATACGGATAATAAGAATTTCGTTATCATTTTTAAAGACAAAAACAGGATAATCCCGCATGAGGTATGGAAGAAACCTTATAAAGTATGGTATTATCTTAAAGAATTGTTTATTTATTAAACATCATCTGATTGGCAGTTAAGGAGGTACTCAAATGGCCAACCACGGGTTAATAGTTGGTCTCGATGTCGGGACGAACACGATAAAAGTGCTAGCGGCGGATGTTCGAGACCAGCAAGCTAACATTGTGGCGGTTGGTCGTTCGATTGCCCACGGCGTTAAGCGCGGTGTTGTTGTGGATATTGAAGCAACAGCCAATGATATTCGACAAGCGGTTGCACAAATTAATGAGCAAACAAGCACGCCAGTTACTGAGGTAGTGGCTAGTTTGCCAGCAAGCAACATTCAAATTCAAAATGTCAGCGGGACGGTAACCGTTAAGGATAGTCAGCATATTTCATATGAGGACGTTGCGGCAGCCGTTAAGGAAGCGACAAAAGTTAACGTTCCAAGTGATCGTGAAATTATCGAACTGCTACCTACGGAATTTATTGTGGATGATTTTGATGGTATTCAAGATCCAAACGATATGGTGGGGATGCGTCTAGAAATGAAGGCGGTCGCATATACAGCTCCTCGCAATGTGATGGGGAACTTGCGTATGGCGATTGCAAAAGCTGGGTTGCAACTACGTGACTTTGTTTTGACACCGCTTGCATATAGCAAGACGATTTTGGACGACGGACAACAAGAATTCGGTACGATTATTTTGGATATGGGTGCCGGACACACGACGGCGACGGTTGTGCACGATCATCAGTTGAAGTTCTTGTCAACATTCCCAGCAGGTAGTGACAATATCTCTCGTGATATTAGCGCAGTGTTGGAAGTTGGCTTGCATGATGCTGATATGTTGAAGCTTGATTCAGGATTAGCGCTTTCAAGCATGGCTCGCGAAGATAATAAGTTAGTTATTAAGAAGATTAGCTCAGAAAACGCTGAGCAAATCTCTGAGGTTTTGCTGGCACAAATTATCGAAGCACGCTTGATGCAGATTTTGGACAAGCTTGGTGAGAAGCTACAACTTGTCGGTGCATTTGACTTGCCAGGCGGCATTGTTGTCGTCGGGGGTGGTGCAGCGCTTCGAGGTATGATCGAAGCCATTCGCAGTGTTTACAATGTCCAAGTTAAGTCGTTTTCACCAACGGATATCGGCTTGCGACACCCTGGCTTCTCTGGGGCGTGGGCATTGGTTCATTACGCTGCCCAACAATCACCAATTCAATTGATTGTTAAAGAAGCCTTGTACGGATTGCCATTGACAGTTGTTGGTCAACCAACGATTGCGGTGGCGACGCCGGTGCAAAAGCCAGCGACGAATCGCCGACCTGCTCGACCTGAAAGTCAAGCGGTTGTTGAACCATCAGTTAATGACACGGACGATGTCAATTACGATGATGAAGACAAGCCTAAGAAGAAGGGGGCATTCCTTAACTTCTTCAAGGAATTCTTCGACTAAACAAAAAAGAAAAGATAAGTGAGAAAAAAGGAGCTCGTTATGGATTTCCAAATGGATATGAACCAAGAGTACGGCGCAACGATTAAAGTAATTGGTGTCGGTGGTGGTGGTGGAAACGCCGTTAACCAAATGGTGAATGACGGTGTTGAAGGTGTTGAGTTTATTGTAGCCAACACTGATGCCCAAGCATTGGAGCGTTCAGCTGCAGAAAACAAGATTCAAATCGGTGCTAAGGCCACTCGTGGTTTGGGTGCTGGAGCTCGTCCAGAAGTTGGAGAAGCTGCTGCTAAGGAAAGCGAGCAAGAAATTGCAGATGCTTTGGCCGGGGCAGACATGGTCTTCGTCACTGCTGGAATGGGTGGTGGTACCGGTACTGGTGCCGCACCAGTTATCGCTAAGATTGCCAAGGATTCAGGTGCTTTGACGATTGGTGTCGTAACGCGTCCGTTCTCATTTGAGGGTCCAAAGCGTGGTAAGTCAGCAGCTGAAGGTTTGGCTAAGTTGAAGGAAAACGTTGATACGTTGATCGTTATTGCTAACAACAACTTGCTACAAATTGTTGATAAGAAGGCCCCAATCATGGAAGCCTTCAAGATGGTTGACGATGTCTTGTTGCAAGGTGTCTCAGGTATCTCAGACTTGATTACTAAGCCTGGTATCATCAACTTGGACTTCGCTGATGTTAAGACAGCCATGGCTGGTCAAGGAACAGCTTTGATGGGTATTGGTTCAGCTTCTGGTGAGAACCGTGCCGCTGAAGCAACGCGTAAGGCTATTGCCTCACCATTGTTGGAAGCTAAGATTGAAGGCGCTACGAACGTATTGCTTTCAGTTAAGGGTGGCGCTGATATGTCATTGTTTGAAGCACAAGAAGCTTCAGAGACAATTGCACAAGCTGCTGGTACTGATATTGACATCATCTTCGGTACAACGATTGATATGGAAATGGAAGGCGAGTTGGTTGTAACTGTTATTGCAACTGGTATCGACCGTCCAGCAACGCCACGTCCAGAAATCAACCTTGGCGCAGCTAACACGGCTAGCCCATTTGAAGCAGTCGCTGAGCCGGTAGCACCTGTGCAACAACAAACTGCACCAGTGCAACCACAACAACCAGTAAACACGGATCCTTTCGCAGATTGGAACGTGACGGCTGAGCCAGCACAACAAGCAACGCCAGCACAACAAGCTGCACCAGTTGAGCCTGTTCAACCTCTTTCATCAGAAAACACGGCTGCTGACGAAGAAATTGAGCGTCCAGCTTACTTTAACTGGATGAAGCGCGGCGAAAAGTAAGGAGACAACCGATGGCTTTTGAGACTTTTAGAAACTTCTTCATGGGATCAGATAGTGATTATTACTATGAAGAAGAAGAGGCACCGGAAGAACAATACGTGCAAGAACCCGCACAACAAGCTACGTCAAAGGCTAAGCCTGCTAATGCGAATGCAACGCGTCCAACGGCAACACGCCGTCCTAACGTTTTGCCAATGGATGGATCACGTCCAGGCGAGACGTCAAAGATTGCGTTGTACGAGCCACGTACTTACGCTGATGCCCAAACAATCGCAACGCAATTGTTGGCTGGCGAAGCGGTTATCGTAAATCTAGGTTCAATTGACGAAAACACGGGAAAGCGCGTGCTTGACTATCTAGGTGGTACAGCATTTGCGGTTGACGGTATCATTGAACGTGTCGGTGAGCGTATCTTCCTTGCAACGCCTCACAATTTTGAGATTTCAGGAACGATTTCTCAAAATTTGGGACAACAATTTAATTAATAGGTGACCAAATGTTAACACTCATTTTATCGTTATTGATGTTGGTCTTGCGTGCCATGGAGTTCGTAATCTTGATTTGGGTGCTGATGTCATGGTTGCCCGGGGCACAACAATCAGCCTTGGGACAATTGCTGGGTCGTATTGCTGGAATCGTGGTTGATCCAATTCGTCGTGTGATGCCTCGCACGGGAATTATCGATTTTACGCCATTGATTGGTTTGCTACTGTTGCAAGCTGCTCAAGTCGGCCTACGCGCAATTGCACAAGCATTCTAGAGAAATAAATTTATGGCAGATAATGTATCACAACATTTCCGCCCGAGCGAAGCTGCATTTATTGATGTAGCGCAAGGCTTAATTCGTCAGGCACTGGATGAGTATCGTCCAGTACTGACGAATTTTTTGAACCCGCGGCAGAGATATATTTTGGAGACGTTGGTCAACCAACATGATGAGTTAAAGATTGCTCATTCCGGTGGCTACACTGACGCCGAAAGTGCACGGTCCTTGATTGCACCGGATTATTACGATGTACAACAGGACGATTTTGAAATTGCTGCAATCCGTATCAACTATCCAACCAAGTTTGCTGAACTACATCACAGTACGGTACTTGGTACACTAATTAATAATGGGTTATCTCGAGATAGTTTCGGGGACATTATTAGTAGCGAAGAGGGTGATTGGCAAATTGTTGCAACGGAACAGATGGCGCGATTTATCACGTCATCATTGGATCACGTCGGTAAAACAAAGGTTCGTTTTGAACCAATGACGCTAGCTGATATCGTGACCCCCCAAGAGGAGTGGGATGATATCAATACAACTGTCTCGTCCCTTCGACTAGATACTATAGTGGCTAATGGGTATAATGTATCTAGAACGCATGCTAAAGAATTAGTTGAGCGTGGTATGGTCCGAGTGAACTGGACTGAGATTGACCGACCAGATTTTATGCTGGCGGTTAATGATTTGATTTCGGTGCGTCGATTCGGTCGCATGAAATTGCTAGCTGAAAATGGTATAACAAAAAAAGATAAATGGCGCGTCACATTGGCCGTCATTAAGAAATAGATTGGAGAACGATCATGGCATTGACCCCACAAGAGATTCACGCTAAGGAATTTAACACAAAGAGCAACAAGTGGTACGACAAGGCTGAAGTAACGGCCTTCTTGGACCAAATCGTAACTGATTACGATGGTTTGCTACAAGAAAACCAAACTTTGAAGACGCAATTGGCTGAAGCTGATGCAAACGCGAAGCAAGTTGAAGAGATGAAGCAATCTGTTAACTCATCAATCTTGATCGCCCAAGAAGCAGCTGACCGTTTGAAGAAGCAAACTGAAGCTGAAGCCGAAGCAACGTTGCAACAAGCACAAGCTGAAGCACAAAAGATTGTTATGGAAGCCAACGCTAAGGCAAATTCATTGTTGACTGAATCTCAATCAAAGAACGAAGCATTGGTTGCTGAGCACGATGCTTTGAACAAGGAAATGGGCGCATTCAAGGCTAAGATTGAAGGCATGTTGAACGCACAATTGGACTTGGTTAAGACTGATGACTGGGCTGCATTCCAACAACCTGCTGCATTCCAACAACCACAATCAGCTGCACCAGTTTTGCCAGATTCATCTGCATCACAAGCTAGTTCAGAGGTAGAAACGGTTGTTATCTTCCCTGAATCAAACGAAAACGAAGAAAACTTCTTGAATAAGGACTAATTTTTCGTTATCATGTAATCATGGTTTCTTGACCAAACGGCAAGATGTATTCCAAACAGCGACCTAGGATTTACCCGGTGAGAGCCTAGGATGGTTACGCAGCTTGTTTATCAGCAAGAATGATTTTTTAAATACACAGAAGAGGCGGCTTTTTGCCGTGAATTCGGGTGGTACCACGTTGACATGACGTCCCGCATTGGCTATTTTGGCCGATGCGGGATTTTTTAGTTTCAGGGTAAGCCGCATGTCAACGCGGTAGCACTTGGATTGAACAGAAAGGATTGCGCTTTTATGAAGATGAAGCAAACCTTGAACCTAGGAAAGACGAAGTTCCCAATGCGTGGTAACCTACCACAAACTGAGCTACAACGTGAAAACATCTGGTTCGAGAACAAGGTCTATGAGCAACGTCAAAAGATGAACGAAGGTAAGCCATCATTTATGCTTCACGATGGCCCTCCATATGCTAACGGAAACATTCACATCGGACACGCAATGAACAAGATTTCTAAGGATATCATCGTTCGTTACAAGTCAATGAATGGGTTCTACGCACCATTTGTCCCTGGTTGGGATACGCACGGTTTGCCAATTGAACAACAATTGACAAAGGCTGGTAAGGATCGTAAGGCGGTTGGACCAGTTATCTGGCGTAAGATGGCCGAAGAATTTGCACGTAAGCAAGTTAAGACGCAAATGGCCGACTTCAAGCGTTTGGGAATTTCAGCTGACTGGGATAACCCATACTTGACGTTGTTGCCTGAATTCGAAGCTGCACAATTGCGCGTCTTCGGTGAGATGGCCAAGAAGAACTTGATCTACCGTGGTAAGAAGCCTGTCTTCTGGTCATGGTCATCAGAGTCTGCTTTGGCAATGGCTGAAATTGAATACCACGACATTGAGTCAGACACGGCGTTCTTCTCAGAGCGCGTTAAGGACGGTAAGGGCTTGTTGGATAACGACACGTACTTCATCGCCTGGACGACGACGCCTTGGACGGTACCAGCCTCACAAGCTTTGGCTTTGAATGCTGATTTCGAATACTCACAAATCCAACCAAAGGGTTCAGACAAGAAGTACATCGTTGCTTCAGCTTTGTTGGGTGCCGTTGCACCTAAGTTCGGCTGGGACGAGTACGAAGTTGTTGCAACCTTCACTGGTAAGGAACTTGAAATGGTGACGACTGAGCACCCATTCATGGACCGCGAGATTTGGGTTGTTAACGCTGACTACGTTACGGCTGATGCCGGTACTGGTGCGGTTCACACGGCGCCAGGATTTGGTGAAGATGACTTTGCTACTGGTCAACGTTACAACATGCCAGTTATCATGAACGTTGATGACCAAGGTAAGATGACGGCTGAAGCTGGTCCTGACTTTGAAGGTGTCTTCTACCAAGACGCTGACAAGGTTGCCTTGCAAAAGCTTGAAGAAGCTGATGCATTGATCTTGCACGAGCCAGTTGTTCACAGCTACCCATTTGACTGGCGTACTAAGAAGCCAGTTATCTTCCGTGCTGTACCACAATGGTTCGCTTCAATCGATAGCTTCCGTCAAGACATTTTGGATGCATTGGACGATGTAACGTTCCAACCAGAATGGGGTAAGAAGCGTTTGTACAACATGATCCGCGATCGTGGCGACTGGGTTATCTCACGTCAACGTGTTTGGGGTGTGCCATTGCCAATCTTCTATGCTGAAGATGGTACGGCAATTGTCGACCCTGAAATCATCGACCACATCGCTGATTTGGTAGCCGAGCACGGATCAAACGTTTGGTTCGAACGCGAGGCCAAGGACTTGTTGCCAGAAGGTTACTCAAATGAGCACTCACCAAATGGCGAATTTACCAAGGAAACGGACATCATGGACGTTTGGTTCGATTCAGGAACTTCACACCAAGGTGTTATGGCTACTCGTCCAAACCTAAGCTTCCCAGAAGACTTGGTTTTGGAAGGTTCTGACCAATACCGTGGCTGGTTCAACTCATCATTGATCACTGGTGTTGCCGTAACTGGTAAGGCCCCATACAAGTCAGTCTTGTCACAAGGATTCGTCTTGGATGGAAACGGTGAGAAGATGTCTAAGTCATTGGGTAACATCATTTCACCTAACGAAGTGGTGAAGGAGATGGGTGCTGAAATTATCCGTTTGTGGGTAACGTCAGTTGATTCATCAGCCGATGTTCGTGTATCAATGGACTTGTTGTCACAAACTTCTGAGACATACCGTAAGATCCGTAACACGATGCGTTTCTTGTTGGCTAACACGTCAGACTTTGATCCAAAGGCTGACACTGTTGCCTTTGATGATTTGGTCGCAGCTGATCAATACTTCTATGCCCGCTTTAACAAGTTGGTTGCTGACATCAAGGCTGCCTACGATGTATATGACTTCCAAGCAGTAAACAAGTTGGTTATCAACTTTATTAACGTTGACTTGTCAGCGTTCTACTTGGACTTTGCTAAGGACATCTTGTATGTTGAAGCACCTAAGGGTCACGCTCGTTTGTCATTGCAAACGGTCTTGTACAAGGTCTTGGTAGACTTGGACAAGTTGTTGTTGCCAATCTTGCCACACACGGCTGAAGAAATCTTCGAGTACCTTGAGCACGAAGAAGGCGACTTTGCTTACTTGACTGAGATGCCAGTTGTTGAAGACATTGCTAACGCTGACGAATTGATGGCTAAGTGGTCACAATTCATGACGTTGCGTGATGCCGTAAACAAGGCGCTTGAAGTTGCCCGTGATGCCAAGTTGATTGGTAAGCCAGCTGAAGCAGCGGTAACGTTGTTCTTGACTGACGACCAAAAGGCATGGTTGGATTCATTGGGACAAGATGTGCGCGTCTTGTTGCTTGTTTCTCAATTGCACGTGGCATCAGCTGATGAAGCTGGTGATGCAACTGACTTTGATGGTTACAAGATTGCGGTTGCTCACGCAGAAGGTGAAGAGTCACCTCGTGATCGTATGTACCACACTGATTTGGGTGCAGATCCTGACTTCCCAATGTTGTCAGCACACGAAGCACAAATCGTCCGCGAGAACTTCCCTGAGGCTTTGACTGAAGGCTTGGAGTAATCACGGTTACACAATAAAAATATAATATCGATAACAGGAAAACGTCGGGAGATTTTTGTCTCTCGGCGTTTTTACGTCTATAATGGGAGGTATAAGTTTTTGTGGTTAGTGTCGACGCGTTGCGTCGAGGCATAGAAATGTGGGACTCTCTTCGGCCGTCAGGACGGACACAAACCACCAAACCTAAATACATAACCAATCAAAGAGAAGGAGACCAACGCATGACGAAGCTATACTTCATCCGCCACGGTAAAACAGAATGGAACGCAGAAGGCCGTTTTCAAGGAGCGGGTGGTGATTCACCGCTGTTGCCTGAATCATACGATCAAATCAAGATGCTTGGTAACCACTTGAAAGATATTGAATTCGCACACGCCTTTTCAAGTCCAATCAAGCGAGCTCGCATCACGGCCGAAGAAACGTTGGCAATGCTTAACAAGCGCCCTGAATTGACGTTTATGGACGGTTTGAAGGAGTTTTCATTCGGCGTTTGGGAAGGCATGAGCTTTGGTGAAGTTCAAGAAGGCTGGTATGACATGTACGATGCTTCTCGTAACCACCCAGAGAAGTTCGATGCGAGTCAGGTTGAAGGATCTGAGTCATTCGAAAGTGTTCAAAAGCGTTTCCGTGAGGCAGTTGAAGAGGCTGTTGCCACGTACGGTGGTGAAGATGTGAATTTGGTCTTCTTCAGCCACGGCGCTGCTTTGACGACGGGAATGGGTGGCCTAATTGGTATTCCATTGGCGGATTTGCGTGCACGAGGTGGCTTGGGTAACACAAGTACGTCTATCCTAGAAACGCATGATGGGCACACATTTACGGAAATTACACGAAATGATACAAGTTATTTGGGTGTCGCAAGTGATGCCTCAAATACAATTTAAAGAGAAGAAGGATTTTTAAGATGACGCAACCAGAAAATGCAGCACAAGCAGATATCGCTCGCTTGGTAAGTGAGATTAACGCTAACCCAGACAACTGGCAAGCCTATGCAGACTTGGTGGCTGTTTTGGTTGCCACGGAAAATCTTGTGGAAGCTGAAGAATTAGCTTTGAAGAGCTTGGGCTTGTTCCAAGCGAACGATGAAGCGTTGCAAAATCTACTCTACGCAGCAGGGAACGTTTATTATGTTGCTGGGGATTATGCGCGCGCAAATGAGTTTTTCGCCAAAATCACTGATTTGGAGATTTTGCATGATGCAACGGTTATGCAAGCACAAGCATGGTATGCACAAAATCAATTCCAAAAGGCATTGGTGTTTGCGTTGACGGCAGTTGAGCAACAACCAGAAGACGTTGCAGCCCAAGTGCTACTCGGTAACATTTGGCTTGGTTTGCAAAACATGGATAAGGCAACAACTGCGTTTAATGACGCTATTCATGTGGATCCAATGAATTTTGACGCAAATTTTGGTCGAGGTATTATTGCAATCGTTGACGGTGACCGCGAGAATCAATGGTCAGCAACGGCTGAAATGATTGATATGGAACGATACCGTGCTCAAGCACAACGATTGGATGAAATCGTACAACTACTATCAGGGAGTCGCGTAGATGAGTCAGAGTCAAACTAGTTTGTTCGATGGCCCAGCGGCATCGGATGAGACACCGACAGTTAC
The DNA here is from genome assembly GCA_001436895.1 of Weissella confusa. Lineage (GTDB taxonomy): Bacteria > Bacillota > Bacilli > Lactobacillales > Lactobacillaceae > Weissella > Weissella confusa. Next base: position 158,389 of record JQAY01000003.1, on the reverse strand, counting down.
TGGCCAAGTGAAGAATATTCTGTTTGCTGCCCAAGATTCTTTTTATAAGGTCATGATTATCGAAGTGGCAGATCAAAATTTCGATTATGATGATACTGAGTTAACGGTGACTGGTAGTTTTGGTGATATTCAAATTGGTGCCAGTTATGAGTTTAAGGGTCGTCTAACAACGCACGCCCGCTACGGGGTCCAGTTTGCAGCGCAAAACTATCAACGTCAGGCGGCCAGTACGACGTCTGGTTTGGTGGCGTATTTGTCAGGTGACCAATTTCCAGGGGTTGGAAAAGCGACGGCAACGAAGATTGTAGACGACCTGGGGATTGAAGCGATTGATAAGATTTTGGAATCACCAGACGTTTTGATTGAAACGGGTATTTCAACAAAATTGCAAGAAGTCATCGTGAAGCAGTTGCAACAATCGGACGGTATGGAACGCGCCATCATTGCCCTTAATGATTATGGGTTCGGTTCAGCATTGGCCACCGTGATTTACCAAAAGTATCAGCAGCAAACTTTACAGATTTTAAAAACAAACCCTTATCAAATGGTTATTGATATTGAGGGCGTTTCATTTGCACGTATCGATCGACTTGCAGCTCAGCAGGGGATTGATGCGTTGGACGCGCGACGTATCCAAGCGGGGGTTATTTCAGCGATTAACCAGGCGACATTTGAGTCTGGTGACACGTTTATGCAAGTGGAAGCGTTGCTACAAACCACCCAACAAATTCTAGAGCGTTCTCAAAATGCACGCATTGATCCAGCGTTGATTAAGCGCGCGTTATTGACATTAACTTCTGACGGTATCGTCATTGCCGACGGACAGAACTTGTACATTAAGGCGTTGTTTGAAGCTGAACGTGAAATTGCGCAACGTATGGTGCGTCTAAGTAAAACGAAGAACAGCGAATACAAACGAGCTGATGTTGTAAAACAATTGGCTGAAGTCGAGGAAGAAAATCCGTTTCCATATGACGATGTGCAGCGCGATGCGATGATTGCTGCTTTGATGAGTAATCTCTTTATCCTCACTGGTGGACCGGGTACAGGAAAGACGACCATTATCAACGGTGTGGTGGCGACGCTTAAGAAGCTACTACAAGACGAAGGTATGAAGTGGGATGAAATTAGTGAGAGCATTCGTTTAGCAGCGCCAACTGGTCGTGCAGCGAAGCGACTTTCTGAATCAACTGGCATGCCGGCTTCCACGATTCACCGTCTGTTGGGTATTACTGGGCGCGAAAATACAGACGATATTGATATTGAGGAATTGAGTGGTCGTCTGCTGGTCATTGATGAAATGTCGATGGTTGATACGCAACTATTCGATTTGTTGTTACGTGCGATTCCAAATGGGATGCAAGTTATTTTGGTCGGCGATAAGGATCAATTACCATCTGTTGGCCCAGGCCGTGTATTCTACGATTTGTTGGCCAGTGGATTGTTGAATTATCGTGAGTTGGAGACGATTCACCGTCAGGGTAAGGGGTCAACAATCATTGAACTAGCTAGTTCAGTGAAGAGTGGTGTCTTGCCTGCGAACTTTACCGAGCGCCAGTCTGACCGATCATTTTTCCCGGCACAGACAAATCAAGTGCCCCGTATGGTTGAGCAGATTGCGACGAGTTGGAAGGAACGTGGTAATTCAGTCGCTGATATGCAAATCTTAGCGCCGATGTATCGTACGCCAGCCGGTGTTCACAATCTGAATGCCGTGGCCCAAGAAATCTTTAATCCGATGACGGCCAAGAAACGTGAAATTCACATGAAACTTGGTGAGCTGGAGTTCAACTTCCGCGTTGGGGATAAGGTTATGCAGACGGCCAATGATCCAGAACATAACGTGTTTAATGGCGATATTGGCTACATTACGGCGATTATGTTGGCGAAGGATAAAAGCAACGAGGATAATACGGATAACATTACAGTGGCTTTTGATACCGGCGAGGTTGAGTATACGCGCCAGAACTGGAATCAATTGACGCTAGCGTATGCGACGACGATTCACAAGGCACAGGGTGCTGAGTATAAGTTGGTCATCATGCCACTTGTTAATGCATTTAGCCGTATGCTACAACGTAACCTGCTGTATACCGGGTTAACACGTGCCAGTGAATCATTGGTCCTTATCGGTGATGTCAGTGCCTATCAACGTGCGGCTGAAACAGAGGGTGTCAATCGACACACGACGTTGCAGGAACGCCTTCAACAGGCACAGGATGGTCAACTGCCGGATGTGCCGGACGATGATAAATCATTGGCAGCGGTCAACGCAATTAATCAAAAGCCAGTGGCGGTTGTACCAGTGGACGAGGAAAATACAACCATTGACGATACGCCAGTGGTTGATGAAATTGTCCAGGCTGTTGCCGAAGATGATGACGATTTGCTCACAATTGCTAAAATTATGGATGAATCAATTGACCCAAATGTGGGGATGGCAGACATGACGCCATACGACTTCATGCCTTAATAAGGATGTAACGGTAGCGCGTGACTAACATTGTGCTATAATCTACTAGTCAAGCACTAGTGAATTGTGCTAAAATTAAGCGATAAATTTTCGAATGAAAAGGGGTTTCTGAAATGTCAGGACACAGTAAGTGGCATAACATTCAAGGACGTAAGAACGCCCAAGACGCAAAGCGTGGTAAGATCTTCCAAAAGCTTGCCCGCGATTTGTACACGGCAGCTAAGGCTGGCGGTGTAGATCCAGACTCAAACGCTTCATTGCGTTTGGTTATCGACAAGGCTAAGGCAGCTAACATGCCTAAGGATAACATCCAACGTGCCTTGGATAAGGCTTCTGGTGCCGGTGGCGCTAACTACCAAGAGTTGACGTACGAAGGTTACGGACCAGCCGGTGTGGCCGTTTTGGTTCAAGCCTTGACTGATAACATCAACCGTACGGCTGCTTCAGTTCGTTCAACGTTCAAGCACTTCGGTGGTGAATTGGGAACGACTGGATCAGTTTCATTCCAATTCGACCGTAAGGGTTACATTGAAATCGAGCGTACTGAAGACAACGATATCGATGAAGATCAATTGTTTGAAGACATGTTGGAGGCTGGTGCCGAAGACATGAAGACTTACGATGACCAATTCGAAATCTACACGGACCCTAAGTCATTCCCAGAAGTACGTGATGCTTTGGAAGCAAAGGGTTACACTTTGGTCAACGACGAAGTTACGATGGTTGCACAAAACCCAATGGCAGTGCCTGAGGATAAGCAAGCATCATTGGCTAGCTTGGTTGATGAACTTGAAGAAAACGATGACGTACAAGCTGTCTTCACGACTGCTGAGTAATCATCTTATGAAAAACCGACCAAATTTGGTCGGTTTTTTTGTAGGCGCAAAAGTTGACGATGTGAACAAAAAGCGATAAAGTAGTAAACAATTATTAATAACTTGAGTCGTTAACGTGTTTCGCCACAGACTCGGAACAAAACGTGTTTAGGCATATCTATATGCTGGACACCGTTAACGACGCCGAGAGTAATTCTTTTGGCGTCGTTTTCTTTTCCTGTATCATTTGGCGAACCGTAATGATACAGGATTTTTTAGGAGAGATAAGCATGTTAGAACGCTTTTTTAAGTTGTCAGAGAACAACACGACGGTTCGAACAGAAGTGGTTGCTGGTATCACAACATTCGTTGCGATGGCATACATCATTTTCTTGAATCCTTCAGTATTGTCGATGACAGGAATGCCAAGCCAGGGAGTTTTCTTGGCAACAATCTTGACGGCTGTTGTGGGAACTCTTATCACAGGACTTTTTGCTAATTTGCCATATGCCCTAGCACCGTCAATTGGTATGCAAGCCATGTTTACGTACACGATTGTTTTCGGACTGGGGTACACGTGGAAGCAAGCTTTGGGAATGGTTTTCTTGGTTGGTTTGGTTGATGTGATTATCACATTGACGAAGGTCCGATCAATGATTGTTAAGGCCATCCCCGACCAATTGAAGCACGCCATTGCGGCTGGTATCGGTTTGTTTATCGCTTATATTGGTTTGAAGAACGCTGGTTTCTTGAACTTCTTGGTTGATCCACAAAACATCATGACGTTGAATGGTAAGCCATTTACTGAAGGTGGTGGTGCCAAGGTTATTGAGAGCATCACAGCAAACGGTGGGACGACACCATCAATCTCAACTTTTGCGCAACCAGCAGTTTTGTTGGGATTGATTGGCTTAATCATTTTGGTTTTGTTGGTCGTTGCTAATGTGCCAGGTGCGTTCTTGCTTTCTGTTTTGATTACGACCGTGATTGGTATTCCAATGGGTGTGACAAACACACACATTGATGCCATGGCATCATTCTCATCAACGTTCCACGACTTTGGCTCAATCTTTGGGCAAGCCCTTGGACCTGATGGTTTGTGGTCAATGTTTACATCACCAAAGCACATTTTGATTGTTGTTTTGACGGTCTTCTCAATGGGATTGTCAGGGTTGTTTGACGCCATTGGAACGTTTATCGGGACTGGTATGACGACTGGTATCTTCTCAGAAGCTGACCAAAAGGAGTTCTACGAAGGTAAGGGCTTCAAGTCAAAGATGGATCGTGGTTTGGTTGCCGACACGTTCGCAACGATGTTTGCTGGTATCTTCGGAACATCAAACACGACAACGTTTATCGAAGCGTCAGCAGGAATCAAGGCTGGTGGTCGTACCGGTTTGACATCAGTTGTCATTTCTATTGGATTCTTGCTAGCGATTATTGCCGCACCATTGGTTAACGTGATTCCATCTGCCGCCACGGCACCAATTTTGGTGGTTGTCGGTATTATGATGATGAACGAGTTTAAGTTGATTACATGGGATGATATTGAAATTGCGATTCCAGCATTCTTCACATCAGCTTTCATGGCTTTCTCTTACTCAATCTCATACGGTATCGCTGCCGGATTTATTTTCTATGTTTTGATCAAGAGTGTGAAGCGCAAGTTCAACCAAATCAGCCCAATTTTGTGGGTTGTGACCATTCTGTTCTTGCTTAACTTCATTTCGTTGGCAATTAATTAATAAACAATATTTAACGCGTGATGCCTTGTGTATCACGCGTTTTTTGTTGTCATAAATCCTATGAAATAAAACAAGTCGAAAAATAATTGGAAATTATCGTGGTTTTGGCCTCTTTCTTTTCGAAGGAGGTGAATGAGATATGAGCGTTCAAAAACAATTTGCGTCGTTAGTACAAACTGCTGCTCAGGTAAGGGCAAGTGATTTGTACGTTATGCCGGGAGAAGCGGGATACCGCGTTTTTTGTTACACAGCAACCGGTATTCAACCATTAGCTAATCTGACATTAGCGAATGGTGAAGCGTTGATTCGTCACATTAAGTTTGAGGCGCAAATGGATATCAGTGAAACACGGCGACCGCAACTGGGACGCTGGTGTTATTTGCTTGATAAGGAGCAACTGTATTTACGAATTTCCAGCGTGGGAGATTTTTTGAATCGCGAATCAATTGTGGTGAGATTGATTTTTGCTGTTGATGACCAGCATATCCAGTTGACGTCACAAAGCGATGTTGCAGCTATCGGTGAGACGATGATGAATGGTGCTGGGTTGATTTTGTTGGCTGGACAAATGGGCTCAGGCAAAACAACGACCTTGCATTACTTGGCCCATCGATATTTAGCAGAGAAAATGGTTCTGACTATCGAAGATCCGGTCGAAGTGGTACAACCAAATTTTCTGCAATTACAGGTAAATAAGGCGGCACAAATGGATTATCCGGATTTGTTAAAGCTTGCATTACGTCATCATCCAGACGTGATGATTATTGGCGAAATTCGAGATGCACAAACGGCGCAAATTGTGGTTGAAGCAGCTTTGAGTGGGCACTTAATTATCAGTACAATTCATGCGATGTCGCATATGGGTATCTGGCATCGGTTACGTGACTTTGGTATTCCAGCTGGAACGTTGCGTCAGGTGATGGGAGGCATGGTCTATCAGAAGTTAGTCATACAGGATGGCAACACGGCAGCTGACTTAGCAGTTCTAACGGGTGATGCACTGGCAGAAAGGATGGCTGATTGGCATGCAGAGTAAACGATGGTCAAAACCGGCGCAAGTTGATTTTTTTGAGACATTAGCCCAATTGATTAGCGTTGGGTATGACTTAGAAAAAGCGTTAGTGTCGCTCCAATCATTGCTGCCGAAATTGCGACCGGATTTGCAAGTGATTGTTGCTGGGTTGCGAGAAGGACGGCATTTTTATCAACTGGTTACACCGTATGTTCGGTCAGAAATCAGACGTGAGTTAGCCTTTGCAGTAGTCCATGGCAATTTAATGGAAATTCTAGCTGAAATCGGCAGTCGTGAACGACGCCGAATGCGACAAATTCAAAAATTGCGCCAGTTACTGATGTATCCGATTGTGCTGTTTGGTTTGTTAGCTGTTATATTTGCGGTGTTCGTGCAGTTCCTTTTACCCGAGTTCACGAACATGGGGATGGCATTGCCGACTTTTGTGGGGGTGCCAGTGGTTTTATCAATAGTCGCCGTTACGCTAATAGGCATTGCTGTGACTGGGATAGTCTGGTGGCGACGGCATTCTTGGTTGCGAAAATTGGTGGTTCTCAGACGCTTACCGTTAGTTGGGCCAGTCATCCGATTAAGTCTGGATTATCAAATTTCACTACAGTTGGGATTGCTGTTAACAAGCGGCGTCAGTTTTTCTGTCATCGTCAAACGCTTTGCAGGCTTAGAAGAAGGTGGGGTACTAAAAGAAGTTAGTCAATTAGCAGAAAAATCACTAACAGCTGGCGAAAGTATTGCCGAGTTTGTCACGAAGGTACCGTTATTACCGCGTGAGAGTGAGTTGCTGTTTTCAAAAGGCAAACAGCAACAAGAAATTGGTCAAGAGTTCCAGCTGCTAGCTGAGCGGAAGTTTGACTTATTAGAACGACAGATTGGTCGTTATTTATTGATTATTCAACCATTATGCTTTGGCGTAATCGGGTTAGTTGTCGTCGGCTTATATCTATTGATGTTGATGCCGATGTATCAAAATATGGGGGATTTAATGACATGGTAAAGCAAAACAAGCGCAAGGGATTCACATTGATTGAAGTTGTCACGACTGTTTTTATTATTGGACTATTGGTATTGCTGGTATTACCAAACGTTAACCACGTTCGGGCATTTGCGGAACGTAAGCAACAAACAGCCTTGGTACAAACCGTGCAAACACAAGTAGATTTGTACCGCAACGAAAATGGCAGTGCGCCTGCTAGTTTGAAGGACTTGGCTGATAAGTCCTATTTATCAGAAGGACAATTGGCTCAAATTGATAAGGCAGCGATTACGTTGAAGGGAGATCAAGTTGTTGCAGGTAAGAAGTAGACCGGCATTTACGTTGGTTGAAAGTGTGGTTGTGTTAGGCGTTATGGGCGTGTTAATCACCAGTTTTACCCTTATCCCACGGTCAGAAAAACAGACTTGGTCGAAATTCGAGCGTGAATTTAACGAAGCCTATATGATTGCACGCCAAAGACAGGTTGGTCGGAATGAAGAGTTCTATATTGATGTTCGCGAAGACCATGTCAATGTTGACGGACAGGTTATCCGGGTCCCAGCAAATTGGACTGGTGGCCTAAGAGTGATTCGTTGCCAAGTTTTCACGATGGCACCAATTAGTTTTGCGCTTTATAACAAAGAAACGATGCGAAGACGGAATGTTGTCTTTCAACTGGGAGGTGGCACTTTTCATGTTGATCCGTAAAGGCGCATTATTATCAGAAGCGCTCGTATCACTATTACTTGCAACAATGACAACTTGGTTAATCGTGACAACGATGCAATACTTTAACCGCATACAGGTTGCTGAAGAAGCACGCATGAAAGAGGCACGTCGACAATATTATGAGGAACAAAAACGATGGCTAAACGACGAGGCTTCACCCTAGCTGAAACGCTTGTGGCGTTAATGGTCTTTAGTATGGCGTTAAGTCTATTGGGGGTGGCTGCAACCAACCTAAAACAACATTATCAAAGCAATCGTAATCAGCAGCGTGAGGCACAAGTTGCCCGATCGATTATGTCATTGGAAGCGCCGGAAACAGGATTGACGCTCAAAACATGCTTTAAACGCCAATTGATTTTGTACAGCAAAATAACCGATAAAAAATATTATTTGGATGTCAGACATAAGGCATTTGGTTTGTATACACGTCAAGGTGGGAACATGAGATATCTCAATCAGGTTAGCCAGGTGACTTATGTACAATTGTCCAAGCAACGGGTGCAAGCCACCATTCAATTCGAGGAAGGGGTAAAAGTGACACAGGAGATAACTTTTTATGAAAAATCGGCAGGGTAGTTTGTTGGCGCAGACGTTAATGCTGATGTTACTTTGTTTGAGCGGGTTCACTTTTTGGGTAGCAGGACAAAGTCGCCAACAACAAGCTAGGCATTTAGTGATAGCAAATTGGACGAAGCGACAAGAAGCGTTGCGTTTTTTGATGGCCAACCCGGAAGCACCTGTTATGCCACAAAACACAACCAACTATCCAGCGGTCATTGAAAGAGATGAGCTCAAAGAAGTGGTACTTGTTGCCGAAAATCATCGCGTTGTGATACCACGATATCGTCCCGTAAAATCCTAGAATTGTTGAGAAACAGCTGAAACCTGCTACACTGTTATTTAGTATAAAAAAGAGGTGAGCGCATGTTTGAGACAATCGAAAACGCAGTAAAGCATTTACAGGCAGTACAAAAGGAAATTGCTGACGCTTTGGATATGGCAGCAATTGAAGCTTTGGTTGTGATGATTGAAGTGATGTTGAACCAAGAAGATGAAGAATGGGCAACGCTATCTGAAGAGCAACGTACGGCGATTGTTGCGATGATTGACGATGCGGCATTTGATGGGATGACGGTTGAATTGAAGCGCCAAGTGTTGCAATTGCTTTTGGTTGCAACGATGCGTGAAGATGGTCTGCAAGCTAATTATCAAGTGACACCAGATGCTATCGGTATGTGGGTCGGCTTTTTAGCTGAGCAATTCACAGCGCAGAATGCAACGGCGAACCTACTTGATTTGACGGTCGGTACGGGTAATTTGTTGGCAACGGTGCAACAAGTGCTTGTCCAACAAGGTAATACGTTGACCATCAACGGTGTCGAAAATGACGATACGATGCTAACGGTTGCCAGTGGCATGGCGGCTTTGCTTGGCTTTGACTGGCAATTAACTTTAGCTGACGCTGTTGCTAGTGATCTTCCAACTGATCAAGATATTGTTGTGGCGGACTTGCCAGTCGGTTATTACCCAGCTGAAGTACCAAGTCACTTTGTGACAACGGCCGAAGATGGTCTGACCTACGTGCACCATCTGTTGATTGAACAAGCTGTCAACGCGTTGCGACCAGGTGGATTGGCAGCCATCATTGTGCCAGCAAATCTATTTGAGACGGAACAAGCACAATCATTGTTGAAGTACTTGCAATCAGAAAACGTGTACTTCCAAGCGTTGTTGCAATTCCCAGATAAGTTGTTTGCAAACAAAGCTGCTGCAAAGGCAATCTTAGTCTTGCAACGCGCGGGTGGGGATGCTATTCAAGCGACGCCAGTTATGCTGGCAAAAACACCAGAATTGACTAACGTTGCAGAAAACAAGGATTTCGTGACAGAAATGACAGCATGGATGACGGCGAACCACATGCTACATGCGTAGTCGTACGACTGAAACACGTCCGAAATAGTTGACAAGATATTCATAAGAAATTGTGATATACTAATCTGCAGATATTGAACAATTCCGTTTGGAAAAGAGGAGACAAGTACACATGGCTAAGACTATGGCGATTAATGCCGGTTCATCATCATTGAAGTTTCAATTGATTGAGATGCCAGCAGAAAAGGTAATTGCAAAGGGACAAGTTGAACGAATCGGTTTGAGCGATTCAATTTTCACGTTGAAGTTTAACGGTGAGAAGTTTGAGTTGATTCAAGACATCGACAACCACGAGGCTGCCATTAACTTGCTATTGGAACAATTAAAGGAACACGAAGTCATTGCTGACTTGAACGAAATCACAGGTGTTGGACACCGTGTCGTTGCCGGTGGTGAGTGGTTCAACCACTCAGTTATCGTTGACGACGAAGTGTTGAACAAGATTGATCGTTTGGCTGCTTATGCACCATTGCACAACCCAGCCAACGCAATGGGAATCCGTGTGTTCCAAAAGTTGTTGCCAAACGCCACGTCAGTAGCTGTATTTGACACTGCATTCCACCAAACGATGCCTCGTAAGAACTACTTGTACGCATTGCCATACGAGTACTACACGAAGTATGGTGCACGTAAGTACGGTGCTCACGGAACATCACACCGTTACGTTGCAGCTCGCACTGCCGAAATCTTGGGTAAGCCATTGGAAGACTTGAAGATTGTGACATTGCACTTGGGTGCCGGTGCTTCAATTACGGCTATCAAGGATGGTAAGTCATTGGATACGTCAATGGGCTTCACACCATTGGCTGGTGTTATGATGGCGACGCGTTCAGGTGATGTTGATCCTTCATTGGTTTACTACATCCAAGAGCGTGAAGGTTTGACTAACGATGAAATGCTTAACATCTTGAACAAGAAGTCAGGTTTGTTGGGTGTATCAACTTTGTCAGCTGATATGCGTGATTTGAAGGCTGTTCGTGATACAAACGAGCACGCTGAATTGGCTATCCAAATGTTCGTTGACCGTGTTGTTCGCTACATTGGTCAATACTACATGGAGCTTGAAGGTCTTGATGCTATCGTCTTTACGGCTGGTATCGGTGAAAACGCTGATGACTTGCGTTCAGAAATCATCAAGCGCTTGAACTTCATGGGTATCAAGATGAACGAAGAGCAAAACAAGCAACGTGACGACGAGATGATTATTTCAACGGACGATTCTTCAGTTAAGGTTTTGAAGGTCGCAACCGACGAAGAAATCATGATTGCTCGAGACGTTGAAACGTTGAAGAACGAAAAGTAATTCATTTCTTAATAGCGATTAAACAACCGCGAATCTCATTTATTTGGGATTCGCGGTTGTTTTTTATTACAGTCAGTCCTGAAAATAAGAAAGTCATTAAACGAGTTTTCCTAACATTTTTCTTTTATACAAAAAAATAATCTTCGATACACGTCAGATACATACTTTTTTAAGGTAGAGCTTCCGAACAATGGTGGCTTTGCTAAACTTCTAAGTGTAAGGAAGAGGAGGAAAGAGACATGATGAGAAAACTACAAATTGCATTAGCGACAGCATTGACATTCGGCATTAGTCAAGTAGCAACGACGGCATATGCTGATAATAGTGCACTCGGCGTTGATCCAATTTTCCCAACCACACAAATTGATACAAAAACTGGTTACTACGATTTAAACGTTGAACCAGGTCAAGAACAAAACCTTGAAATGACGTTGATGAATGATGGTGACAAGCCAATGCGTGTTCACGTTAGCGCTAATCCAGCTTCCACCAATGATAATGGCGTCATCGAATACGGTAAGAACAATATCACGGTGGACAAATCACTAACAGCTAACGTCGCCAAGATGATTTCGGTACCTGATACGGTTTGGATTCCAGCACACGGTACAACGCAATTTACTGCAAAGTTGCGCGTCCAAAAGGAACAATTTAGTGGCATCGCAGTGGGTGGCATCTCATTTGTAACAGATGCTGATAAGGGACGCACGCAAAGTACAGGCGTGCAAATCAACAACCGATACGCTTACGACATGGGGGTCGTGCTGCATGAATCACCTGACGCGGTGGCACCGAACTTGAACATGCATCAAGTACGCGCGACATCCGTTAATTATCACACGGCGATTCAAGCGCGTTTGCAAAATGACAAGCCTGCGTTCATCACTGATATGAAATCACATGCAGTGATTTACACAGCTAAGGATCATAAGCGAGTTCTTGCTGAAGATAAGAAGAATCAAAAAGTCGCCCCAAATAGTCACTTTGACTACACAATGATGATGGCTGATGGTCAGAAGTTAGCGCCAGGCAAGTATGTTGCAGATATTGATTTAACTGCGAAGCAAGGACACTGGCATTTCAAGAAAGAATTCACCGTAACGGCCGAAAAGGCGCGAACGTTGGACGAACAAAATGTCACAATCAGTCACTGGGCTTGGTGGCAAATCCTATTGTTGATTTTGCTAATCATCTTATTGGCCATCTTGATTATGTACCTAGTTCGTCGCGACCGTAAGCGAACTGCTGAGTTACGCCGATTAAAGTATACCGTTAGTGAGGTAACCACAAATGAAGGTAATCAAAACTAATAATTTCATAAAGCCACTGATTGTCCTGATTGGTGTTGCAGCGACGTTGACGATGCCATCCCAAATGGCATTTGCGGCTGATGAAATGATTCACCCGGGTGATCATAAAGTGTCACAAAACACGACACCAGATGCATCGCAATTCGATGGTGTGCACTCAATTACTGATACAGCTCGAGGTACTAATTTTGCGATTAATCCGTTCCCTCAGCCAAGATATGATGCGACGAATAAGCGTTGGACTTTTATAGATGGCGAGCATTCAATTAGTGGTGCTGGTTCTGCCGCGTTTGAAAGGCCTTTAAGCCTATCGAGTAACTTCGATATCAAGACGACGGCTAAAATGACATCGGACGGTGAAAAGAATTGGGTTGGTTGGTATACAACTGATCCGAACGAAAAGTTCTCAACTGGGTTCGTAGGACTAGTATTATCTACCTCACAGGCAACTGATTTTTCAAAATCACAAAAGATTGGTGATTATAAACTTGGTGACATGTGGGGAATGGGGAGTCACGCTGGATACGCTTTGGAAAATGTAGCCTGGCAAATTGCGTTGGGAACACAAGCCAAACCTGATGGTCGTGGCACACAAGATATTTTGCGACAAAGTATTGCTGGTGCATATTCGCCCTTGAATGTCATGAATCGACAAAAAGGGGCTGTCGACGCGACATATACGGCTCATTACGATGCGAATATTAGAAAACTGAGTGTCACGACAGACAAAGGTTTGTCACAGACAATTGATGTTCCTAAAGAATTGAAACGCTTGTATGTTGGTCAAATGGCTACCATCAACGGAAATGCCTGGGGTGATCATGATTCAGTAACGTTATCTGACATCAGCGGTACGTACGACACGACCACAACAACAGTGCGTTTCGTAGACAAAGATGGCAATCCACTCGCTGATGATGCAAAAATCGACAGTATCATCGGAGCTAAGATTTCTATTTCAGGTAGTGCTGAAGAAAATTGGTTAGCGCCCGATATACCACATGCAACGTTGGCTGGATCAGCTGCTGATCGTACGATTACAACGACCGAAGATGAGACGAAAAATGTGATTACGGTTCGCTATGATGCTGTGTCAGGTAAGTTGCCAGTCAAAATTTTTGACGACACGGACACTGCGAACAAGATTCCGGATACCTCATTGCCAGTAGTTATTGGACAAACGTACAACTATTCGGATAAGGATTTGGCCAAGGTCATTCCGGCTAACACCCACATTGTGAGTCTAGAAAAGAATAGTGGTACGGTCACGTCTGATGATCAAAACAACGTGACCAACGACCCTCTGATTATTCACATTGCTCACGATGTAAGTCAGAAGACGTGACGTTTAGTCGAACGGTTCACTACGAAGGACCCGCATCACTGAAGGTGCCGGATGACAATGTGCAAAAGGCAACCGTCACACGGACAACCGACAACTACACTGGGAAGACAACCACAAATAAGCCGGCTGCTTGGCTAGATGTTAAGACGCCAGATATTAAGGGTTATGAACCAGATATCAAGAAAGTTCACTGGGATAGTATTGATGCGAACCCATCTGAGACATTGAGCCAAACGGTTACCTACAAGGGCGTATTCAAAGTGTATGCACCCGATACGATGGACTTCGGCACGATTACAATCGGTGACAAGTACTATCAAGGAAAAGCAATCAAGGCAGCTAAGCAGGTTCACGGTAGCTTATATGTTGCGCACACTGCTACGACGGCCAATCACAAGTGGCGCCTAACCGCTAAGCTCGATCAGAACTTTATGGTTGGCAAGCCAACGCTACAAATTGCCTATGGGCAATACGAAATTAATAGTGATTATGAAACAGAAATTGCTAATCAATCAGATTCATCAACCGATGGCATCACAGATACAGCAATTAACGAAAATACACCTGGTATGGTCGGCCTAAAGCTTGATCGTTCTGCACAGCAAGCGAACGTGCAGGCCGGGAAAGACTATCATGGCACAGTTACTTGGACATTAGGGACGGTGCCAGCATAATGAAAAAACTAATGACCGCGGGTTACCATGATCCGCCAACAAAAACATGGTAGCGATTATTTTTGAGATTTTTTGATAAAGGAAAGAGGAGATTTATCATGAAGAAGACTGTATTTTTGGCAACGACGGCTATGTTGGGAACGTTGATGGCAGCATCAACTGGTTTTGCAGCAACTTACACGGACAACACGGCAACGACTGATGCAAAGGTTGCATTTGAGGCACCAAAGGAAAACCCAGACAAGCCAGTAACGCCAGGAACTGACCCTGAAAACCCAGACACACCAGACCAACCAGGTAACAACGGTAACGACTCAAAGGCTTTGTTGAAGTTGGTTTGGGCAACTGATTTTGACTTTGGTTCACACACAATCAGCTCAAAGCAAGAGTCATACGCCGCACAACAATTGAAGACTAAGAAGGGTAACTACATTCCTGCTTATACTGAAGTTTCAGACAAGCGTGCCGTTCAATCAGGTTGGCACTTGGCTGTTAAGCAAGACACTGACTTTACTGGTTCAAAGGGAGCAGTTTTGAAGGGTGCGGCATTGAAGCTGGTTGACCCAACTGTTTCAGAATTGGCCGGTGGTGCAACATCAACGATTGCGCACCAAGCAAACACGGTATCAAAGCAAAACAGCACGGTTATGGATGCCAAGGCTGGCACGATGCCTGGTAACTACTTCGCCTCATTTGCTGGTTCAGCCGATGCATCTGCACACACTGATAACGGTGTGTCATTGGATGTGCCAGCAAACGCTGCGTTGGCAGATACTTACAAGACGACTTTGACTTGGACGTTGACTAACGCGCCTGAAGCCTAATCAAACCACTGAATAGTACGAAAGATCTGACGTCATGTCAGGTCTTTTTTTCGATATTTCTTCGCTGAGAATTCCCGGGTGGATGCTACTATTTCAAGACAGTAATAACTTGAGATGGAGGCTACGTGATGGAATGGTTGCTAGGAAAACGTGAATATAAGAAGTTACAGCTCTTTCGATTCTTATATCAAAGTAGCACGAGTTTTAAGACGTTAGAGGAAATCGAGACGCGCTTTGGTTGGTCACGGTATATGGCTGAAACATTGGTTACTGAGCTGATTGCAGATCAACAAGCCAACCAAATTCCGCACCATATTCAGTTGTCATATGATGCGACGACGCGCATTGTTAATTGGTTGCCAGGCTATAGTGTGAGCCTGGTTCGGATGGAGCGAGCGTATACGCTGTCATCACATGCGTTTCAAATGTTGGTTGCCACGTTAAAAGATCGACCATACTCATTGAACGAACTCGCTAAAAAAACAGGAGTTAATTTGAACCACCTAAATGACGATAAACATGAATTAAATAAGCGATTGGGCGCAAGTGGGGTGCGCTTAAATTCAGCCAATCGCGTTGAAGGCAATGAAACAGTCCTACGCATTATGTATGAACGATTGATTTTTGCGGCAACTGATACAATTGATGATATTGCAGATTATTTCACGCCAGATACGATGAACCGCGTGAACCAAATTATTGACTATTATGAATACACACAGAATAAGAAATTGCGGCCTCGTCGGAAATATTTGCTAGCCATTACGCTAGCGGTTTGGGTCGCTCGTATGGATGTGGCTTGTTTTATTCCAAGAGATAACGATTTTGATGTGTTAGTGATGACCGAGGAATTGAACCCGCAAATGGCAACGGTCTATGAGAAAGTCAAACAAGCTGCCGAACGCTTTACGAACGTAACGTCTGCTCATATGGATCGTGAAATTCGTTATGGTATGACGGCACTCATTAGCAATGGTTTTTTGCAGGCAAGTTTGGTGGCTAATGCAGAACGACATTATTTCCGGTTCTATAATGCCATCATGCAGATTATTAAAGAACAGTATTACTTGCAGTTCCGCGTTCCGATGCCTGCAGATACAGAAGATGATTTAAAGGTGAATCTGGATCGTGCGATGATTGCCGTGTATTTCTTATACAAGATTGACTACCGTGGTCACGATGAACAAATGCCGTTACATTCGTTGTTACCAGAGTACGAACGATTTACGCAACAGGTGTTTGATGGCATTAAAAAACATTTTAACGTCGAAAACCACGAAATCCGAACGCGGCTGTTTGCGATGTTTTACAATGTGTTTTTGCATGCGATTAGCCGGGATGTCATGATACCAAAAATGACGATTATGTTGGAATTTGATAATCCAGGCTTGCAAGGTGAAATTGAATTACTATTGCGTCGTCGATATGAATTGAACATTACATATATTGATGACCAAACGGTGGCGGATGCTATTATTGCAGACCACTTAATGCCACTGGCACCGTACAAGCGTCTGTTCGTTTGGCAGATGGCTCCGTCATTTGCTGAATTGGATGTGTTCATGCATGAAGCGGTGAAGTTAACAATGACGCGATTTAAAAATCAACGTGAATCATGATGAAAATTGGTCAGGGTGGCAACACCTTGGCCTTTTTTGTTGGCGTAAAACCAAAGGAAATATAAAGCGTATCGGGCGTCATTAGGGGGATTTGCCTAAGTTTGGTAAAATAGAGTGAGCAAATTTTAGACTTATTGAATATATAGACCAGATGAAAGGAAAAAATACATGTATGCACAAGTGATTGTCGATGTACCGGCAATGCAGACAAACCAGCCATATACCTACCGTATTCCGGCTGAGTTAGCAGATGTTGTCGTTGATGGTATGCGCGTTGTTGTACCGTTTGGCCGTGGGAATCGCTTGATTCAGGGGTTCGTCGTCGGCCTCGTTGATGAGGCTGAAGATGCTGACAAGTTGAAAGACATTGATAGTGTTGTGGAACTAACGCCAGTCTTAAACGATGAATTATTGCAACTGGGCGGTTGGCTAGCGGAAACGAATTTTTCATTCCGTATTAGCGTGTTGCAAACGATGCTACCTAATGTGATGCGCGCCAAGTATTCGAAGACGCTTCAGTTGGTTGAACCGGATGCAATTACGGACGATGCCGCTGTAGCCTTGTTGTTTGCTGATCGTTCTGAAATACCATTTGACGAACACGAAATTGAACCAGCACTATTGCCAAAGTTGCAACGCTTGCAACGACAAGGTGTTTTGCAGGTTGGCTATGTCGTAGATAATCGCGCAACGGCTAAAACAGTATTGGCAATGAAGCCTACACAAGACGCAGCTTTCTATGACAATGAGCGTCGTCAGTTACGCAAGACGGCGGTTAAGCAAGCACGTTTGTTGACGTTCTTGATGACGGCACCGCGCGATTTTATGCCAATTAAGACTGTTATAGATGAACAACATCTTGACTATCCAACGATTAAAAAAGCTGAGGAACAGGGCTGGATTACGCGTGATGAAATCGAAGAATACCGTTTGCCACGTTTGAGCAGCCCAGTTGCTGCAACTGAAGCATTGACGTTAAACCCCGAGCAAGAGGTGGCTTATGAGGCCATTACGGCTAGCTTGAATAAAGCTGAGAATCACACCTTTTTGCTAGAAGGGATTACCGGGTCAGGTAAGACAGAGGTCTACTTGCAAAGTATTGCGCATACATTGGCCAACGGTAAGACGGCCTTGATGTTAGTGCCTGAAATTACGTTGACGCCACAAATGGTACGTCGTGTGAAGGGACGATTCGGTGATAATGTCGCAGTCATGCACTCAGGACTATCGGATGGTGAACGCTACGATGAATGGCGTCGCGTTGAGCGCCACGAAGTACAGGTGGTTGTGGGCGCACGTTCAGCAATATTTGCACCGTTGGAGAACATCGGACTTATCGTCATCGATGAAGAGCACGAAGCAACTTATAAGCAAGAAGAGAACCCACGTTACCACGCCCGCGATGTCGCACTTTGGCGTGCCGAGTATCACAATGCAACAGTTGTCTTGGGTTCAGCTACACCGTCGCTAGAAAGTCGTGCGCGTGCCCAACGTGGCGTTTACACGTTGCTGACGTTGACGGAACGTGCGTTGCACAATCCGTTGCCAAAGGCGGAAGTTGTGGACATGCGTGAAGCAATGAAGGCAGGCGGGGATGATATTTTCTCACCACAATTGTTAACGCAGCTCCGTGATCGCATGGACAAGCAAGAGCAAAGTGTCTTGATGTTGAATCGACGCGGTTATGCCAACTTTATGATGTGTCGTAATTGTGGTTATACGCCACGCTGTGTGAACTGTGATTTGGCCTTGACGGTGCACAAGGACACGGGCCGTTTGGAATGCCACTACTGTGGTTATAGCGAACCAATCCCAACGACTTGTGCCAACTGTGGTTCTGACCGTATCCGTCCTTATGGTACGGGAACTCAAAAGGTTGAAGAAGAATTGCAACGCATTATGCCTGATGCACGTATCATCCGCATGGACGTTGATACAACACGTCGCAAGGGCGCAACGGACAAGATGTTGAATGATTTTGGTGAGAAGAAGGCGGATATCCTATTGGGTACCCAAATGATTGCCAAGGGTCTGGATTTTCCAGATGTTACATTGGTCGGCGTATTAAATGCTGACACCACACTGGGCTTGCCAGATTATCGTGCCTCAGAGCGTACTTTCCAACTACTGACGCAAGTGGCTGGTCGTGCCGGACGTGCTGATAAGGAAGGTGAAGTGGTGATTCAAACGTTTAATCCCGATCACTACGCCATTCAGTTAGCCAAGACACAGGACTATGAATCATTCTACAAGCAAGAAATGAATCTACGTCATACTTGGCAGTACGCGCCGTACTTCTATACAGTGCAGATTAAGATTGCCCACGAGCGTCAAGATGAGGCAGCCAAGGTTGCTTATCAGACGGCCAACTGGCTAAAGCGTCACTTGGCATCGGATTCAGTTTTACTCGGTCCTTCGACAGGTGCAATCGCACGTTTGAAGAATAAGTATTATTACCGAATGGTGATTAAATTTAAGCATGATGATGGGTTAGAGGAAGCGCTAACGGAACTTGTTTCAGCCGGTCAACGACTACAAAAACAAGGGGTTACGTTAACGATTGATCGTGACCCAGTAAACTTCATTTAGAAAATAAACGAGGCGTTTTTATGCGCCTCATACATATAAAAAGGAGACTGGCAACATGACAACTAAAATTGTATTTATGGGAACCCCAAACTTTTCTGTGCCAATTTTGAATGCATTGATTGCAAATGATGATTATGAGGTTGCTGCTGTAATGACGCAACCAGATCGTCCAGTTGGCCGCAAGCGTGTATTGACGCCAACGCCAGTAAAGGAAGCTGCCGTTGCGGCTGGCATTAAGGTGTTGCAACCTGAAAAGCTTTCTGGTTCAGATGAAATGGCTGAAGTCATTGCCATGCAACCGGATTTGTTGATTACAGCAGCTTATGGTCAATTCTTGCCAACGAAGCTATTGGAATCAGCGCAAATTGCGGCCATCAATGTGCACGCATCATTGCTACCAAAGTATCGTGGTGGGGCACCTATTCACTATGCCGTACTTAACGGCGATTCTGAGACTGGGGTCTCAATCATGTACATGGTGAAGAAGATGGACGCTGGTGATGTGATTTCACGTGCCACGTTGCCTATCTTGGATGACGATAACACCGGCACATTGTTTGATAAGTTGAGCCTATTGGGACGTGACTTGTTGATGGAAACGTTGCCTAAGTTGATTGCTGGGGATGTACAACCTGAGCCTCAAGCTGAAGAAGATGTAACGTTCTCACCAAACATTTCACCAGAACAAGAAATTTTGGACCTCAGCCGTTCAGCGCGTGAGATTCACAACCATGTGCGTGGTTTGTACCCATTCCCAATCGCGCACACGACGATTAATGGCGTACGCACAAAGATTCAACGCACGCACTTGGTTGATGAAACAACAACGGCACCAGCCGGAACGGTTGTTAAGAAGGGCAAGCACGATTTGTGGCTAGCTGCCGGTGATGGCAACATCATTGCAATCGATGAATTGCAACCAGCTGGTAAGCCAAAAATGGACGTAACGGCGTACCTAAATGGACACGCTAAGTTCGAAGAAGGAGACATGGTGATTACTGATGAGCAAGGGAAGTAGTAATAAAGTCGCCGAATGGGAGTTGCACAATGCACGTGCCATGGCCATTCGAACGCTTGAGAAGATTCGTAATGGTGCCTATTCAAACTTGCAACTGAACAATACGGTTAAGCAAGCTGAATTGGATGAACGTGATGTTCACTTGATGACAACGATGGTTTACGGTGTTATTCAACGTCGCATGACTTTGGAGTACTGGTTGAAGCCATTCGTGAAGAAGCCGGAAAAGTTGGACCCATGGGTGCGCGAATTGTTGTATGTCTCTCTTTTCCAAATGAAGTTCTTGGATAAGGTGCCAAATCACGCTATCTTCGACGAAGCCATTAATATTGCGAAGCGTCGCGGTCACGATGGGGTGCGTAAGTTTGTCACAGGTGTCCTCCACGCGATTGACCGTGAAGGTGTGCGTTCATTTGATGAAATTACAGACAAGGTTGAACGTTTGTCTGTTGAAGCGTCATTGCCAACTTGGTTGATTAACCAATTGACGGAAGAGTTGGGTTGGGAGAAGGCATCACGTATTGCGATGGCAATTAACGATGCTCCTGCCCAATCAGCTCGTGTGAACTTGGCAGTCACAACGGTTGCGGATGCAACGAAGATTTTGGAAGAAGAAGGCTTTACGGTCACACCTTCAAAGGTGACGCCAGATGCCTTGCTACTTGCCGGTGGTCACGTTGCCAGTTCACAAGCTTTCAAGGATGGTTTGGTTACGTTGCAAGACGAGTCTGCCATGTTGATGGCACCTAGTTTGGACATTCAACCAGATGATCAAGTTTTGGATGCGGCGGCTGCCCCTGGTGGTAAGACGACACAAATTGCAACGTACTTGAACGCTGCAGAAGGCGGTCATGTCGAAGCGCTTGATATCCACGATCACAAGGTTGGCTTGATTAATCAAAATGCGGAACGTTTGCACGTGGCTGACCGTATCAATGCGCGTACGCTAGACGCTCGCAAGGTTGATGAAGCGTTTGCAGACGGTCAATTCGACCGCATTTTGGTTGACGCGCCTTGTTCAGGCTTTGGCCTATTGCGTCGTAAGCCTGAAATTCGATACGATAAGAGTATTGAAGATAGCTTGAGCTTGCAAAAGATTCAATTGGGTATCTTGGAAGCAGCAGCACCTAAGCTAAAGGCTGGCGGACGTATGGTCTACGGTACTTGCACGATTTTGCGTTCAGAAAACGAAGATGTCGTTGACATGTTCCTGGCTGATCACCCAGATTTCGAGTTGGTACCAACGTACACTGCCTACGATTTAGATGCTCGTGACGATCGTGGTATGGTCCACATGTTCCCAGATGATTTTGAATCTGATGGTTTCTTCATTGCAACGTTGCAAAAGAAGCAAGCCTAGTTAACAAGTAACCGCTGAAAGGAAGGCGTATTTTTATGAAAATTGCGTATGCGTCCGATACTGGTCGTGTTCGTGCCGACAATCAGGATTACGTGGGCGTCTTTATTAACGAAGCTGGTGCCCAACTAGCAATCGTTGCTGATGGCGTTGGAGGCGAGAACGGTGGGGATGTTGCTGCAACCATGGCAGTTTCACACATTGGTAATGAGTGGCAGCAAACCGACATTCATGATATTGTCGCGGCTCGTAACTGGCTCTTAAGTCAGGCGGCCCAAGAAAATGAAACTATTTTAACGACGTCAAATCGTTACCGAACGTTGCGTGGTATGGCAACGACGCTGGTGATTGCCGTCATTTTGGTAGACCAGTTAGTGATTGCTAATTTAGGTGACTCACGCGCTTATCTCATTCGAGAGGGGCAATTGCGTCAACTGACAGTTGATCATAACCTGGCAAGTGAGCTGGTGCGTCGTGGCGCAATTACTGAAGATGAAGCAGTTAAGCACCCTGGTCGCCACGTGATTACTCGCCAATTGGGCGTGACTGAAGAGGCAGAACCGGATGTATTTGAATTTGCAACCCGTCCCGGTGATATGTTGGTTTTGACAACTGATGGTATGCCAAAGCACGTGTCGGATGAGGAAATCTTAGCTAAGATTAATGACGCACCGACAATCACAGATGCAGTTGCTGAATTGATTAGTGCAACAAATGAAGCTGGTGGATCAGACAATGTCACAGTCTTGATCGGCCGACAAGAAAGTGAGGCACGCTAACATGGAAATGAATCAAATGATTGGCGGGCGTTACCGAATTGTCGAACCATTAGGCGAAGGTGGCATGGCGAATGTTTATCGCGCCCATGACATTATTCTTGATCGTGATGTGTCAATTAAATTGATGCGTCTTGATATGCGTGATAACCAGGCAGTGCGTCGTCGCTTTGAAAATGAAATTTCAGCGACAACTGCTTTGGTGCATCCAAATATCATTCAAGTGTATGATTACGGTGAAGATGGTGGTTCACAATATCTGGTAACTGAATATGTTGAAGGCATGGACTTGAAGCGATACATTGCTGAACGTCAGCCGATTCCAGTGACGCGCGTCATTGAAATTATGAGTGACATCTTATCAGGTGTTGCTGAAGCGCATAAAAACGGCATCGTGCACCGTGACTTGAAGCCACAAAACATCCTGATTGATTTGAATGGTCAAGCAAAGATTACTGACTTTGGCATTGCTCGTGCGCAGACGTCATTTGGTATGACGCAGACGAATACGGCAATTGGATCGGTTCACTACATGGCACCCGAACAAGTGAAGGGTGATATTGCAACTGTTCGAAGTGACATTTATTCACTTGGTATCATGTTGTACGAAATGCTAACCGGTCATGTACCATTTGACGGTGAAACGGCGGTGGCAGTCGCTGTTAAGCACACGCAGGATCCGATGCCTTCGATTCGAGACTTTGACCCACGTATGCCACAAGCGCTTGAAAATGTGATTCTTAAGGCAACGGCCAAGAATCCATTGAGTCGTTATACGTCTGCAACTGAGATGGCAGGTGATTTGGCGACAGCGCTATCACCTAATCGCGTAGATGAAGAGCGCTGGGTCGATCCAAATGAAGATGCGGCTGATGGTGCGACGAAGGTAGTGCCGTTAGCGCAAATTCAAGATATGGCAGCTAAGCGTCCAAAGACGAATTCTGAAACCGAAGACCAGTTGGCTGACAAAGTTGCACCGTTGAACGATGCTGCAGTCACGCCGAAAAAGAAGCGTTCGCCATGGCGCTTTGTCTGGCTAGTGCTCGGATTTGTTGTGGCGATGGTCGTTGGTTTGGCGATTTATGGGGCAATGCAACCAAGTAAAGTCCACGTGCCAAATCTGCGTGGCTTAACGCAAGCTGCTGCCGAGCAAACACTTAAGGACAATAATTTGAAACTTGGTGACGTGACAACCACCAACTCAGCGACGATTGCCCGCGGTAAAGTTGTGCGATCAACGCCTGCAGCCGATAAGACAGTAGAGGCTGGCAAGAAGGTTGATTTGGTCGTTTCCAAGGGTGTCGCGAAGGTGCGCTTTGGTGATTATGTCAACGAGAAGTACACAACGGTTGCTGAAAACCTAAAGAACAAAGGCTACACAGTTGAACAGACTGAGGTCGCCGATGATACGATTCCGGCAGGTTACATCGTATCGCAAAATATTGATGCTGAAGATAAGGTTGTACCATCAAAGACAACCGTTAAATTCAAGGTATCAACTGGCGTAAGCCGTTACACAGTACCTGACTTCAGTGGTAAGACACGTGGAACCGTTGATGCTTGGGCACATGAAAACGGCATCAGTGTCACGTATAATGAAATTTACTCAGATAGTATGAGTAAGGATCAAATCGTGGCCCAATCGATTACACCGGGCACGAAGATTACGTCTAACGAGATGTTGTTGATTTATATTTCGAAGGGACAGAATCCTGATGCTGTGTCATCAAGTTCGTCATCTTCATCATCGTCTTCATCAAGTTCGTCATCTTCATCAAGTAGCAATTCAAGTTCGTCGAGCGCAAACAGCGCGGCAACTGAATCTTCTACTCATCAATAAGATTAGATAAAGCAGAGTGGGAATGTCGGAGGTTTTAGACCAACACCTGCTGTGACAAAAATAAATAGGAGAGTAAATGGCAAATTATCATGGACAAATTCAATTAGCGTTGGCAGGCTTTTATGACGTGTTAACTGATGACGGAGAATTATTCCGCACACGCGCACGTGGTAATTTCCGCAAGCGTGACATGAAGCCTTTGGTTGGCGACTGGGTAACCTTTAGTGCCGATAGCCAATCTGAAGGATATATTTTGGATATTGATGAGCGTGATAACAGTTTGGTACGCCCACCGGTTGCTAACGTTGATCAAGCAATTGTTGTGACGGCGGTTAAGATGCCAGATTGGTCAAGCAATTTGCTTGACCGTCAATTGGTCGCACTTGAAGAAAAAGATATTGAACCGGTTATTTATTTCACGAAGACCGACTTGCTTAATGAGCAAGAAATGGCTGAAATGGTGACGGTTGCCGATGGTTATCGCCAAGCTGGATATCAAGTTATTTTGCCAGAAAAGGCCTTTGACGAGCCAAGTTTGACGGCTGTTAAAGACATGCTGAGCGATAAGTTGTCAGTTGTTATGGGACAAACTGGTGCGGGTAAGAGCACGTTGCTTAACCACATCGCACCGGAATTGGACCTTGCAACAGGTGAAGTTTCACAAGCGTTGAGTCGTGGGCGTCACACGACCCGTCAGGTTGGTTTGATTAAGCTGTTTGGCGGTTTTGTGGCCGATACCCCAGGATTCTCAGCGTTTGAAGTATTCGACATGGAAGCACGTGATTTAACGCGTTACTTCCGCGAATTTAACGAATTATCACCAAACTGCCGCTTCCGAGGATGTGTTCACTTGAACGAACCCGGTTGCGCAGTGAAGGAAGCGTTGGCCGCCGGTCAAATCATGCAATCACGTTACGACAACTACAAGTTGTTTTACGATTTGATTGAGGGTCGCCGCCCGGTTTATAATAAACACGATAAGAAGCACTAGAAAAATACGAGGTTTTTTGAGATGACGATTAAGGTAGCACCATCAATTTTGTCTGCAGATTACATCAATTTGCAAAAGGACATCGAGTTGATTGAATCTGCAGGAGCAGAATTTGTTCACATCGATGTTATGGATGGTATGTTTGTACCATCAATTTCTTACGGTCCAGCCTGGGTTAAGGCCTTGCGCCCAGTAACTGACATGGTCTTGGACGTTCACTTGATGGTTGAACAACCAGAACGCTACATTGACGTTTTTGCTGAAGCTGGTTCAGATATTATCGGTGTGCACTACGAGGCAACGCCACACATTCACCGTGCTTTGCAACAAATCAAGAACCACGGTATCAAGGCTGAAGTTGTTATCAACCCTGGTACGTCAGTGGCTGCTATCGAACCTGTTTTGCACATGGTTGACCAAGTGTTGGTCATGACAGTTAACCCTGGTTTCGGTGGACAAAAGTTCTTGCCTGAAACGTTGGAGAAGATTGCCCGTTTGGCTGAAATCAAGCGCGAAAAGGGCTATGACTACGACATCGAAATCGATGGTGGTGCAAACGACGAAACGACTAAGTTGGCCTACGAAGCTGGGGCAACGGTTGCGGTCGCTGGTTCATATGTCTTCGATAAGGTTGACCCAGCAGCTAAGATTGCTCGTTTGAAGGAAGTGACGTCAGACTAATGGAACGCTTGCGCCTACTAGTCGGTGGTCCTATCTCGGAATGGCCGGAAGAACTTGCAAAGGGGACGCTAGCCGGTCCATGGGCGGCTGCTGATCGTGGCGCACATCGTTTGTTAGCCTTAGGTCACGTGCCAGTCCTGACCGTTGGTGATTTTGACTCGATGACACCAAGCGAACGTGAACAAACGTTGGCTCAGTTACCTCGAGTCGTGAGTGCCAAGCCGGAAAAGGATGAGACGGACACGGAATTGCTGTTAGATATCGTTGAACGCGAGCTACAACCTGACCTGATTGAAATATATGGGGCAACAGGTGGTCGCATCGATCAATTGCTATCTAATATTTGGATTTTTACGCAACCGCGTTTTCAACAGTTAGCAACGAAAGTTATCCTGATTGATCGCACAAATCGTGTGTCGTTCTATTTACCTGGCACACACGCGATTACGCACACGCCGGGCATGAATTATTTAGGATTCATGCCACTAACACCGGTTACAGGCTTGACTTTGATCGATGAAAAGTACAAACTAACTAACTGGCAAGGTAATCCATTCTCGTTCTCATCGAATGAATTTGACGGCGACGTTAATCATTTTTCATTTGAGTCGGGGATGGTTGCGGTCATTGAAAGTCGGGATCTAACTGGTCAAACAGGCGATTAATTCGCAATTCCGACACAGTTTAATCGTGTAAAGTAAAAATACTTTACACAAAACCCTTGCACATCGAGTAAGGGTTTGATATTATTATTCAAGTAAATAAAAGCACTGAATTAAAAGAGCTTAAGATTGGAGGGTAAACATATGGCAGTTGATGCAGTCAACGGAAAGCGTACTCGCTTCGGTAACCAACGTTCACACGCCCTTAACTCAAGCCGTCGTAGCTGGAAGCCAAACTTGCAAAAGGTGACGGTTAAGATTAACGGTTCAGCACCTAAGAAGGTGTACTTGTCAGCTCGTACTTTGAAGGCTGGTTTGAAGAACGGTTCAATTGAGCGTGTTTAATAGATAAAGCTACCGTTTACGGTGGCTTTTTTCTTTATACACGGTATTTGTTCAGGGTATAACGAAATTGGCTATAAGGACCTATTTCTACGCTACGATATGGTAGAATAGATATAGTTTTATACGGAGGTCATACAAGATGGCAGTTAAGATTCAAACAACGCAAGGTGCAATTGAAATCGAAAACGAGGTCATTGCGACAATCGTTGGGGGCGCAGCTACTGACAACTATGGTGTTGTTGGTATGGCCAGCCAAAACCCACTACGCGATGGTGTTAACCAAATTTTGAATGGCGACAACTTTTCAAAGGGTGTCGTTGTTCGTCAACAAGATAACGGCGTTGTTGTCGACGTCCACATCATTGTTGGGTACGGTATGAAAATTTCTGAAATTTCAAAGAGCGTCCAAGCTCGTGTAAAAAACGATTTGAATGTCATGCTTGGTATTGTTGCTAGCGAAGTTAATGTAACGGTACAAGGTGTGCGCATGCTAGGAGACTAAAAACCTAGTTATAAGGAGTTGAGAAAAGTGGAAGTTGTAACGACTATTACCAACGTTGAATTTGGTAAGATGATCAACGCGGCAGCGGATGCGCTGAAGAATAACGCGGAAAAGATTAATAAATTGAATGTGTTCCCAGTGCCAGATGGTGACACGGGAACGAACATGACGTTGTCAATGGCAAGCGGTGCTGAGTACGAGCGTAACGAAACGGATACGCACTTGGGCGCTTTGGCACAAGCAACGTCAAAGGGCTTGCTAATGGGAGCTCGTGGTAACTCAGGTGTTATCTTGTCACAAATCTTCCGTGGATTTGCGGCTAAGATTGCTGACAAGGAGACGTTGTCAGCCCGTGACTTGGCTGATGCCTTGATGGGTGGTGCTGAGACGGCTTATAAGGCTGTTATGAAGCCAACTGAAGGAACTATCCTAACAGTTATCCGCGAAGCCGCAGCAGCCGCTAACCGTACGGCAAAGGAGTCAGATGACGCAGTTGTTGTCATGAAGGAAACTTTGGATGCGGCTGAAAAGGCTTTGGCATCTACGCCTGACTTGTTGCCTGTTTTGAAGGAAGTCGGTGTTGTTGACTCAGGTGGTCAAGGACTTGTTATCGTTTTGGAAGCTTTCTACGCTGTTTTGTCTGGTGAAGAAATCACGACTGAAATTGATAACGCTGCTTTGGATGCGATGGTGATGTCTTTGCACAACGCCGGTGTTCAAGGTGACTTGAACCCTGAAGATATCCAATTCGGATACTGCACGGAAATCATGGTTGATATTGCAAAGGGAACGACTTACGATCAAGAATTTGATTACGACAAGTTCTACGAGCACTTGGCAGCCATGGGTGACTCATTGTTGGTTATCAACGATGATGAAGTCGTAAAGGTGCACGTGCACACTGAAGACCCAGGTGAAGTTATCAACTGGGGAACGCACTTCGGTTCATTGCGTAAGGTTAAGGTTGATAACATGCGTGATCAACAAGCTGAAGCTGCTGCCGCGGCTGAAGCACAAAAGGAAGCTGAAGCTAAGGCCGAAGCTGAAAAGCCTGCAGTTGATTTGGCAGTTATCACGACGGCTACTGGTGAAGGAATCAAGGAATTGTTTGCTTCATCAGGTGCAACGGTTGTTATTGATGCCGAGCAAGCACCATCTACACAAGATTTGGTGAATGCCGTTAAGGAAAGTGGCGCTAAGGAAGCGTTGATTTTGCCTAACGACAGCAACATCTTTATGGCCGCTGACCAAGCAGTTGAAATTGCTGATGTGCCAGTTAAGGTTGTACGCACGCGTACAGTCCAACAAGGTTTGACAGCGCTTGTTTTGGGTTACAACCCTGAAGGAACGCTTGAAGATAACGCTGAAGCAATGACAGCTGCTTTGGGTGATGTGAAGTCTGGTGCTGTAACGACGTCTGTCCGTGACACGACGTTGAACGGCTTGGAGATTCACTCAGGTGACGCAATTGGTTTGTTTGACGGTGAAATCGTCGTTTCAGTACCAAATGCCGACATCCACCAAGCTGCAGTAGAATTGCTAGGCAAGATGATTGACGAAGATTCAGAACTTGTGACGGTGTACTACGGTCAAGAGTCATCTGAAGACGATGCTAACAAGCTTGAAGAAGCTGGTTTGGCTATCGACGAAGATTTGGAATTCGAGATTCACGATGGTGGTCAACCATTGTACCCAATCTTGATGTCAGTCGAATAATAGAGTAAATACGAAAGCGCCAACACGCTCGGAATTTCCGAATGTGTTGGCGCTTTTTGATTACAGTAGATGTTGTTCCTTCAGCAACTCTTCAATCCAAGTGCCCTTAATTTTCTTGTTGAGCGCAAGTTTAACGAGCTTTGGCATGTGCAAATCCATCTCATCGAGCTTCTTTTTGTCTGACATGTAGTAGAAGGCTTTCAGTAGTTCGCGGATATCGAATACTGAACCGTACACTTCAGGCACCGCACGGTCGACGTCCATTAATGTATAAACGGCTTCCATCGCAGTGCGAATTGAGTATTCGGTCGTAAAGACGGTGTCGCGGCTAGGCGATTCAGCAAAGTTACCAATGAAAGCTAGATTTTCTGAATCGTTAGGTACAACGGCTGGGCGATCGCCAGCCTCACGTGGCATGAAGTATGACGTGATGAACGGCATGTATACCGGTACGGTGTTCACGTTTTCTTGCTCAGCGAGTTCTTTGATTTTTACTTCGGGAACGCCAAGGTGGTAGAGCAACTCTTGCGTGATTTCCTCACCAGTTGCTTCCACGATTGTCTTATCAACATAGTTCCCCTTAGTGTCAGAGTACAAACCGTAAATCCAAACGACCGTCTCGTTTTCTTTTTGCGTTTTAAAATGAGGCTGACGATGAATCGTGAAACTCATCATCCAGTTTGAATCAGTGATGGTGATAATGCCGCCAGTGTTGACCTTGTGATCATGGAGACTGCGGTTTGTGAGTCGTTCAATGTACGGTTCGATTTCAGGCACCTTGATAGTGGCCGTCGCCGGGATGAACCAACTGCGGTCGGGCAGATTCTCGCAAAAGACTTCAGGATGACCGAATTCGTCAGACTGGGCAGCTAGGTTTTGCCACAAGCGCCAGCTACCACCAAGCTCTTTCGATACGGGTGCTGCTTGATGGTGTGAACCATAAGTTGAGCTCTCGGTGATTGAACCGTTTGTGACAAAGACCAAATCGTCAGCCATCAGCGGAATGGTTTTCTCCGTGCCGTCAATTGTCACCACAAGTTCTGTAGCCGTCTTTTTGTCTGCTTGCACATCGACAACGACATTCGTCACTTGGGCGTTGTAGACGAAGTTCACATCGTGTGATTCCAAGTACTTGATGATTGGCAAAACCATTGAATCATACTGGTTATACTTGTTGAACTTTAGTGCGGTAAAGTCGGGCAACCCATCAATGTGATGAATGAAGCGCATTGCATAACGACGCATCTCAACCGCTGAGTGCCATTTTTCGAAGGCGAACATAGTGGCCCAGTAACTCCAAAAATTACTCTCGAAAAAATCAGGTGTGAAGAAATCTTCAAGTGTTTGACGACCTAATTTTGATTCAGGTGTCATGACAAGCTTCACGAGTTCCATCGCCTTGTCATCAAGTTCGTACTTGCCATCAGTTGGGACGCGCTGTCCGCGCTTGTAAATGAGGCGTGTGTTAGATGAATTTGGATCATCTTGGTCCAGCCAATAAAACTCATCCAAGTATGACGCACCTTCGATTTCCAAAGATGGAATTGAACGATACATGTCCCACATCGTTTCGAAGTGATTTTCCATCTCACGACCACCACGAATGACAAAGCCGACGTTCGGACGGTTGTCACCATCGAGCGATCCACCGGGGATGGGGAGCTCTTCATAGATGTGAATTTGACTGCCAGGTACTTGGGCATCACGGACTAAAAAGACCGCTGTAGCTAAACCAGCCAGGCCACCGCCAACAATATGAGCTGACTTCTTATCGGCATCAGCCGGCTTACGTGGGTGAGCAAATGCTTCATAGTTACCATTTGAATATCGCATATGTATCCTCCATAAATTTCAATTTCCATGCAATGTGTTGTATGCAGTCAGTGTACGGAAACGTCATAACGTTTCCATAACTTATCGAGGAAAGTTGTATGAAGCAAGCTATGCTGGCATTCAATGCTATGTAAAGGCCGGTTGAGAACAATCTGACCTTGATTTTAAAGTTCGCTATGTTGCTTGCGAGCCTGGAGCGGTGTTGTCCCATACGCTGCTTTGAAGTATTGCATGGCCAGACGTTTATTAGTTAGCCCGTTTTTCGTTAATAGTTCCTTGACGGGTTCGTCGGTTTGTAACAAATCTTGATAGAAATGGGTGAGACGAACCTGGTAGATGTATTGCACCGGTGACAAGGCAATTTCTTGCTTAAATAATCGGCTCAAATAATTTGGATTATATGAAAACATGTCTGCAAGTTCGCTGATTGGTAGCTGTTCGGCGTAGTGGTCATTAATATAACCGAGGACTTCCTTTAGATGATCTGTTTTTGTTTCAGGTGTCGTGACAGGGGCTGAAAACGTTGTAAATAATGCAAACAACATCTGTAAAATTGTTGCCTGAAAAATAAAGGGGTAACCTGGAATCTTTGTGTCATAGATATCACCTAAGACTGGAAAGTAGTCGGCAATTTTTTGATAATCAGAATCAGTTAAATCGAGATTGAAGGTTGTGTTTTCTGGATCGGGCCAGTAATTCTTAATAAAGTCGATAGGAATCTGGAGAACGTAAGCTTCGTTGGGCGTATTACTGACAGCGTGAATTGCTCCAGATGGAACAACGATAAATTGCCCGTCAGAGATTTGAGTCATCGCATGGTTCAACGTAAACGTTAGCTCACCGTGAATCACATAAATAATTTCTAAACTGCGGTGCCAGTGAAAAGGTACCAAGCCAGGTTCATCCATTTTTGAATAGTAAAAGCGGACCCCAACATCAGGGTTGTGTTGGACGGTCTCGTGATAAGTCTTTTTTGTCATAACCCTATTATCACCGATAAATAACACAAAAAAAGGTCAAAAAGGTTACAATTCTCACCTTTGAAAGGTATCTTTTTAACCAACGCCTGGAAATGTATTGTCAATGTATCCGCTTACATTGTACTCTTGTTAAGTAATAACGAATGAAGAGATGACCCAAAGGGGAATATAAAAATGACAATGATTCAAAATCCAGTAATTCCAGGAATGGCACCAGATCCATCAATCATCCGCGTGGGTGAGACGTTCTACATTGCAACGTCAACTTTCCACTGGACACCCGGTGTTCAAATTTTCGAGTCAACCGACTTGGCAAATTGGACGTTGATTGACCAAGTGTTGAAAAATGGTGAAATTAACTTGCAAGGAACAAACACACCAGCAGGTATTTGGGCACCGCACTTGTCTTATGATGAAGCAACTGGCCGTTACTGGTTGGCATACTCACACATGTTGAACATGGCCGGTCGTGAGTTTAACTCAGACTCATACGCGATGTGGGCTACTGATATTCGCGGTCCTTGGTCAGAGCCAATTTACCTAACGTCAATTGGTTTTGACCCAGCTATCTTCCACGATGAAGATGGGAAGCACTACGTTTCAATTTTGGAATGGGAGTCACGTACCGGTTATCAAGCACCAGGTCACATTGTGATTGCAGAAGTTGACCTTGAAAATGGTGGTATCATTGGTGATTGGCACCGTGTGACGCAAGGCTTCACAACGCGCGGAGCTGCTGAAGCGCCACAAATTTACAAGCGTGATGATTACTACTACTTGTTGATTGCTGCCGGTGGAACGGGTTACGGTCACGGTGTTGAAATCGGTCGTTCAAAGAACGTCTTCGGACCATATGAAGCACACCCATCTGGTGAGCCAATCATTACGTCTTCACCACAACACTTGTTCTCATTGGGTGATCCAGATGCTGGTCAATTCCAAATGTACAACCCGAACTCAGTGATGCAAAAGGCTGGTCACGGGTCATTGGTTCAAACACAAACCGGTGAATGGTACATCGCGCACTTGATGTCACGTCCTTTGCCAGACACAACGTTGAACCCATTGGGACGTGAGACGTCATTGCAAAAGATGGCATGGACGGCTGATGGCTGGTTGCAAATGGCTGACGGTTCAAACTTGGCGAAAATGGAAGTGCCAGGCATGACTGGTGTTGAATTTGAGAACACGGCATCTGAAGATATTAATGAAACGTTTGATTCAGAAACAATCGATAATCACTTCATGACGCCTTACCGTGATCAAACGGTGGCTTGGGTAAACACGACAGAAAACCCAGGCCACATGCGTATCTACGGTGGTAACTCATTCTTCTCACAAATGCAACCAAGCATTATGGCAACGCGCGCAACGTCATTTGTTTATGATGTTGAGACGGCCGTAACGTTCCAACCAGATCACTATTCAGAAACGGCTGGTTTGGGATTGTACTATGATGCCAACAACTGGTTCTACGCACGTTTGTACAAGTCAGAGTCACTTGGTACGACGACATTGAGCGTGTTGCAAGCTAAGTTGGGCGAGCGTGTGGAATACGTCTTCAACAAGGTTCCAATGCCAGAGGGCCACGTTGAATTGCGTATGCATTACGACTTCGGCCGTGCAACAATTTCATACCGTCGCAACGCTAACGAAGAGTGGACGGTATTGGTAGCTGACATCGACGTTGCTTACTTGTCTGACGAAGGTGTTAACGGTGAGCCAGGTGAAATTGGTGGCTTTACAGGATTGTTCAACTTTATTGGATCAGTCGACGCCCACCAACACGACAGCTTTGCTGACTTTGACTACTACTCAGTAAAAAATAACTAATACAAATCAAATTCGGGGATTCATTACCACGGGGAAATTATTATGAACATTAAAGAAATTCCATTGCGCCGATTGGTGCCGGGACTAATTATCGGACCAGCGACTTGGCTTGGCCCATACATCGTAGCGTCAAGTTTGTTCTTGCCAGCTATGTTGCAACAACTTGATAGTGTGCACAAGGTGCAATTGGTTGCGATGTTTTCAACGCTTGCGATGATTGTCGCAGCGATTTCAAACATGGTTGCCGGTGCCTTGTCAGACAAGACGAAGTCACGCTTTGGGCGTCGTACACCATGGCTTGTTGGTGGTGCCTTTGCCTTCATGCTAGCCATGATTGGTTCAGCGCTAGCGCCAAATGTTTGGCTATTGTTGGCCGCTTGGATGTTTGGACAAGTTGCATTGAACTTTATCGTTGCACCAATGGTGGCTTGGTTGGACATGGCGCCTGAGTCAGGGCGTGCCACGGCATCATCAGCTTACGGTGGTTTGGGAATGACGTTGGGTAACAACGGATTCACAATCTTTGGAGCCATGATGTTGGGATCATTCCGTTTGGGATTTGTCGTATTCGGAATTATCACATTCATCGGAACGTTGATTGCTGCAGCAATCGTTCGTGAGCCATCTAACTTGGATGCCGACGATGAAGCGGTTACGCCAGAAGTTGAAGAAAAGAAGTCATTGAAGGAAGCTTTGGCTATTTTCCCAGCTTGGCGTGTTGGTCGTGACTACTACTTGGCCTTGATGGGTAAGTTGTTCCAAGGTGTTGGAAACTTTGCCATCACAGGGTACTTGTTGTACATCATGACGGACTTCATGCACAAGGGGACAAGCGCAACGCAATCATCAATTCAATTGATTAACTTGATTATGTTGGTGTTCGGTATTGCAATGGGATTCTTGGCTGGACCATTTGCTGACAAGTTCAAGTTGTTGAAGTTGCCAGTTGGTTTCTCAACAATCTTCTTGGCAATTGGTGCGTTGGCAATGTTCATCTTGCGTAACGACATGGGTATCATGATTTACGCCTTGATGGCTGGCTTGGGAATGGGACTTTGGAACTCATTGGACAACTTGCTAAACTTGGAAGTTGTGCCTGATCGCAACCGTGTTGCCTTCTTCTTGGGTGTTTACAACCTAGGAAACACAGTAACGCAAGCATTGGCCCCAGTTTTGGCAGCCGTTGTGATTTCATTCTTCGGTTACTCAGCTATCTTCATCATGTCATTCATCTTTGCCATGATCGGTGGAATCTTGATTCTTTCAATCAAGTCAGTTAAGCGTTAATAATAACTAAGACAGCAACTCAGATTTGGGTTGCTGTCTTTTTGTGTTTGCGCATGAATCAAACCCGATATTCAGTAAAACCTAATTTTGCGGTATAATGGTACATCAGAAAGGAAGGTGTTAAGCATGGCTAGTTTATTAGATTTAGTTGATGAGCTTGATGGTGTTGGCCCTAAGCGTGTGCAAGCGCTGAATAAATTGGGCATCTTCACAATCGACGACTTACTCGGCTACTATCCAATGCGCTATAACGACTTAGCGATGAAAACGCCTGCCGAAACGCAAGATGGCGAAAAAGTAACGTTCAAAGGCGTTGTGACATCGCCACCCGTGGTTAATCGCTTCGGGTATAAGAAAACACGCACAAGTTTCCGTTTGACGGTCGAACATGACACAATCATGGTGTCGTTTTTCAATCAGCCGTGGATTGGCAAGAATCTTGAAATCGGCCAAGAAGTTGCGGTGCATGGGACGTATGACAAAACGCGTCAAAGTCTATCCGGCATTAAATTAATGTCACGCAATGGCGATGATGAAATGGAAGCTGTCTATCCATCATCAAAGGAAATTAAAGCGAAGACAATCAAGGATTTGATTATCCAAGCCTTGGGTAAGTATGGTGAATTGCTACGCACGGATATTGTGCCAAGCAATTTGCGCACCCGTTATAAGCTCATGAATCATCATGACACGGTGTTTGGCATGCATGCGCCAACCGATGGTCAGGTGGCGACTGAAGCACGTCGCAGTGCGTCATTTGAAGAATTCTTCGTCTTCCAAATGCGTCTGCAGGTGATTAAGTCAATGGACCGTGATAACCGCGGGCGGGCGATTGCGTTTAATAACGATGAACTAAAGGCCTTTATTGCAACGCTGCCGTTTGAATTAACGGATGCACAAAAGCGAGTGGTGAATGAAATTGTGCGTGATATGAAACGCCCAATTCACATGAATCGCTTGCTTCAGGGAGATGTTGGTTCTGGTAAAACGGTTGTGGCTGCCTTGGCAATGTACGCGGCGATTACCGCCGGGATGCAAGCAACTTTGATGGCGCCGACCGAAATTTTAGCGCAACAACACGCGAAAACAATTGGCAACTTCTTTGATCCAGAAAAGGTTCGCGTTGAATTGCTAACAGGCTCAACTAAAGCTGCCGCCCGTCGTCAAATTTTGGAAGATTTGGAAAATGGTGATATCGATATTTTGATTGGAACTCATGCTTTGATTCAACCAGACATCGCGTTTAGAAATCTTGGCTTGGCGGTTATTGATGAGCAACACCGTTTCGGGGTACAACAACGTGCAACGCTACGTGAAATTGGGATGAATCCTGATATTCTTGCAATGACGGCCACGCCAATTCCGCGTACTTTGGCGATTACAGCGTATGGTGAAATGGATGTGTCCATCATCGATCAATTGCCAGCTGGTCGTAAGCAAATTAAGACGTACTGGCTCCGTAGTAATGAGATGGAAAAGACGATTGCATTTATTAAGTCACAGTTGCAAGAAGGCGCACAGGCCTATGTTGTCACACCGCTGATTGAAGAGTCAGAAACGTTGGATGTGCAAAATGCTGAGGCTGTTTATGCTGAATTGTCTGAGTACTTTGCACCGACGTATAAGGTTGGTTTGCTACATGGTCGTTTATCAAATCAAGAAAAAGAAGATGTGATGGCCGCATTCAAGGCAAATGAGTTCCAAGTGTTGGTTTCAACGACGGTTATCGAAGTCGGGGTCGATGTGCCAAACTCAACAGTGATGCTGATTTTGGATGCGGACCGATTTGGTTTGTCACAGTTGCACCAATTGCGCGGTCGTGTTGGACGAGGAAGCCGGCAATCATATACGTTCCTGATTAGTGACCCGAAAACGCAATACGGAATTGATCGCATGGAAGCGATGGTGGGAACTACCGATGGCTTTATTCTTGCGCAAAAGGATCTGGAACTTCGTGGCGCTGGTGATATTTTGGGTAACCGCCAATCTGGGGTGCCTGAATTCCGCGTTGGCGATCCGGTAGCTGACTTGGCGATGATGACCGTTGCCCAAGAAGAAGCCATTGAAATTGTTTCGAAGCCTGATTGGGATAAAGATCCGGAACTGGCACCATTAGCAGATATGTTGTCAGAAACAATGGCGCGATATCGTAATTTTGATTAAAAAAGATACGCCTTTTACTTTTACCCACTCCTAAAAGTGTGTTAGATTTGTTCTAGCATTTATTTATTAAGTTATTATTTTTTGTGAATTCGAGAGGGAATTAATGATGTTTAAGATTGCCATTGATGCAATGGGTGGTGACAACGCCCCTGAAGCAATCGTTGCTGGTGTTGAACTAGCGCGTGACCAAATGCCTGACACAGAGTTCTTGTTGTTTGGTCAATTGGATAAGGTAAAGCCTTTCGTTAAGAACGAAGAGCGTTTGACGTTGGTCCAAGCTGATGAAGTGATTGCCATGGCTGATGAGCCGGTTAAGTCAATTCGTCGTAAGAAGCAAAGCTCATTGGTATTGGCTGCGCAAGCGGTTAAAAATGGTGACGCTGATGCGGTCTTTTCAGCTGGTAACACTGGTGCTTTGTTGGCAGCCGGTATCTTTATCGTTGGTCGTATCAAGGGAATTGATCGTCCAGCTTTGATGACGGCTTTGCCAGCCTTTGATGGTCCTCACGATGCCTTCGTGATGATGGACATGGGTGCTAACGCTGAAAACCGTCCAGCTCACTTGTACCAATATGGTGTGTTGGGTTCATTCTACGCCCACGAAATTTTGGGCTATGACCAACCACGTGTTGGTTTGTTGAACAACGGAACTGAAGAAGACAAGGGTGACCAAGTCCACAAGGAAGCGCACCAATTGTTGCGTTACGGCTCAGACAAGAACTTGTTGAACTTCGTTGGAAACGTTGAAGCACGTGACGTTTTGCAAGGACCTGCCGATGTTGTGATTGCTGACGGATTCTCAGGAAACGCAACGTTGAAGTCAATTGAAGGTACGGCTTTGTCAATGTTGAAGTTGATCAAGGATACCATCATGAACGGTAGCTTGAAGACAAAGATGGCCGGTGCCATGTTGAAGCCAGCGTTGAAGGGCATCCAATCTCGTTTGGACTACTCACAACACGGTGGTGCCGTAGTTATCGGTGTTAATGCGCCAGTTGTTAAGACGCACGGTTCAGCTGGACCAGATGCCGTTGCTAACACGATGAAGCAAATCCACACGATGTTGGAAGCTGATTTGGTGGGTAAGGTACAACAATTCGTTGCTGACCATAAGGAAGATTTGTCTGCTCGTCCAGAGAATGAAGTGGACGGTTCGGCCGAATAGCGTTACACTAAATAACGTTAAATATTCGAATAGGAAACGGAATAATGGAACGACAAGAAATCATGAATAAGGTTATCGACTTGGTTGCGGACCACTTTGAATTGGACCCAGCTAAGGTAACCGGTGAATTGAACTTTTTGACTGATATTGATGCTGATTCAATTGACTTTGTTGAATTGGTTTTGGAGATGGAAGACGAATTTGGTGCTGAAATTTCTGACGAAGACGCTGAAAAGTTGATCACGATCAACGACACTGTTGATTACATCGCAGCACGCGTTTAATATTTGTAAATTAAAGGCAAGGACACTTTGAGTGCTCCTTGCCTTTTTTCAATCTTGTGACACAACAAAAAACGTCGTTATACCAACGGTTTCTCTGGTATAATTGACTAGTATATCTAGAAAGGACGGCTTATGTTTAAACAACTTCAAGCAGAATTAGCACTTGCCCATAATATCCATTTTAATGACGTGTCATTATTGGAGGAGGCATTAACACAAGCAAACTATATTAACGAACATCCAAATTACACTGGTCGCGATTACCAACGCCTAGAATTCCTTGGGGATGCGGTTATGCAACAATCAACGGCGGTGTACTTGTTCAAGCGTTATCCAGATTGGGATGAAGGTCGATTGACAGAGTTGCGAATTTCTATGGTCCAAACTCGCGCTTTTGCAGCTTTGTCACGTGAGTTGCATCTTGATCAATATGTCCAACTGGGACGTGGTGAAGAATTGTCCGGCGCACGAAACCGTGATTCATTGCTCGAAGATTTGTGGGAAGCCTTTATTGGCGCCTTGTACCTGGACCAGGGACAAGAGGTCGTCATGAACTTCCTTAGTGAAATTATGTTTACGAAGATTGACGAAGGATTCTATGATCAATTCGTTGATTACAAGTCTAAGTTGCAAGAACACTTGCAACGTCATGGTAGCGTAAAGATTGCTTACACGAAGCTATCTGAACGCCCAGTTGAGAATAATGAACAAATCTTTACGGTTGAGGTATCGGTCAACGAGCAAGCGTTGGCGACTGGAGAGGGAAAGTCAACGAAGGAAGCTGAAAAGGCAGCCGCTCGTGCAGCTTATCAAACTTTGACGAAGAACTAGGGAATCGGTATGAAATTAAAAACATTGGAGATTGGTGGATTTAAATCATTTGCCGATCGTACCAAGATTGAATTTATGCCAGGAATCACAGGGGTTGTTGGACCGAATGGTTCTGGTAAATCAAACATCATCGAATCGATTCGCTGGGTTATGGGTGAACAATCCGCCAAAGGACTGCGTGGTGACAAAATGTCAGACGTCATCTTTGGTGGAACGGCACAACGCGCACCACTTAATCGTGCAGAAGTGTCAATTACGTTCGACAACACCGACCATTATTTGAATTCAGAATATTCTGAAATTCGAATCACCCGTACACTGTACCGTAATGGCGATTCTCGTTACCAAATTAACGGTACGACAGTACGCTTAAAGGATATCCATGAGCTATTCATGGATTCTGGATTGGGACGTGAAAGTTTCTCAATCATTTCGCAGGGCCGCGTGGAAAGCATTTTTAGTGCTAAGCCTGAAGATCGACGAACGATTATCGAAGATGTTGCAGGTGTTTATAAATACAAGCAAAACAAAGATAAGGCTGAAAAAGAGCTAACTGGTGTGCAAGAAAATTTGAATCGTGTTCAAGACATTTTGTATGAATTGGAAGGACGCGTTGAGCCATTGGCTGAGCAATCAGCGAAGGCGCAAGATTATCTTGAAACCAAGAAGCAATTTGACAAGCTTGACCAATCACGTTTGGTATTGGAACTAACAGATTGGTACAACGAGCAAACTGAAATTGCCCGTGAGTTGGCCGGCGCTGAGCAAGCTAGTGATGAACAAGCGAAAGTTGTGAAGCAACAGACGGACTCGTTGACGGCGATGAAGGATGAGCGAACACAAACGGAAACAGCCCGTCAAGAAGCGCAAGATAAGTTGTTGGCCTTGACGACTGCTGTTGAGCAATTGAGTGGTGAACAAAAGTTGCAGGCCGAGCGTTCGGCCAATCGCTCAAATGCAACGCGTGAATTAAAGGCGCAAATTGCGCAAGTTGAATCACGTTTGGCTGACTTGCAGGTGACGGAAGCGACGCGCCAAAAGAAGGTGGCTAGTCAAAAAGCAACTGCGGACGAATTGCGATTGCAGATTACTGAATTGACCGCGTCACACCCGCGCCAACAAGAAGCAGCGGTTAGTGAGGAAATTGAACAAGTTCGTGCGAACTTGGTTGACGCGATGCAAGCGTTGACGACGGCGAAGAATCAACAGTCATATTTGGCTCAAGAACACGAGCGCAATGATGCTGAGTCTGCACGTTTGCAGCAACGTAGCACGCTGTTAGATGAGCAGATTGCAACAGCAACGGCGAATGTGACGGCTGCGCAAGCTGAGGTTGACGAGGCAACGACCGTTTTGGCAGATGAACAAGCAGAATTTGTCCGTTTGCAAACGGCTGGTAAGGAGCTTGAAGCTAAGAGCCAGGCACAACGTCAAGAGTGGTTCAGCAAGATGGAAGAAGACCAACGATTGTCAACGCGTTTGCAGTCGTTGAGTCGCCTATCAGAAAACTACGATGGTTATTTCCAAGGCGTTCGTAACTTGATGAAGGCTAAGGATAACTTCCAAGGCATTCACGGCGTTTTGGCTGAGCTGATTTCAGTTGAGACACCTCATCAAACGGCGATTGAAACAGCCCTTGGTGGTGCGTTGCAAAACGTGGTTGTGACTGATGAACAAGTTGGTAAGCAAGCCATTCGCTATTTGACAGAACACCGTTTGGGACGTGTGACATTCTTGCCATTGTCAACGATTCGTTCACGCGAGTTGCAACCGGGTCAGATTCAGACTGCACAAAGTCAACCTGGCTTTATCGGAATTGCGGCTGACTTGGTGAAGACTGATGTTACGTACAACACAGTAGTGAAAAACTTGTTGGGTACGACAGTGATTGCTAAGTCAATGGACGAAGCGGTACCAATGGCTCGCGCGTTGCAACAACGTGTTCGCATCGTGACCCTTGATGGTCAAGTGATGAATGCCGGTGGTTCAATGACCGGTGGGGCAAACCGTAACCAAGGTAACAGTTTGCTTTCACAACAAAACGAAGTGGAAACATTGACGGCGCAAGTTGCGACGTTGCATGATGAAACGGCAATTTTGGAACGCCAAGTACGTGAAATTGATGCTGAATTGCAAAATGTGACGGCATCATTTAATGAACAACAAGCTAAGGTGCTAGCAGCGAATGAGCGTGCCCAACAAGCAACGGCCAAGTTGCAGGTTGCGGAAGAACGTTTGACCCAAGTGCAAAAAGAGAAGACGGCATTAAGCTATGAATTTAATGTTTCAAGCTCTGGCACGGCTGATCATGAAACAATGGTTGCCGAGAATGCTTCTGAAGTCACTAATTTGACGGAGAAGCAAGCTAAGTTGCAAGCACAATTAGCTGAATTGACCGACGAGCGCACGGAATTGTTGGCTCGCATTTCAGATGCTGATACTGAGTTGACTGAATTGCGTGCTGAATTGGCAACGGCGCAAGCAAATGTGCAAGCTGCCCAAGTCCGTCACGAAGATATTGTTGAACAAATTGAGGCTGAGCAAGCTCGCTTGAACAACTATCAACAACAAATGACAGATTTGACGTCTGATCAAAGTGACGTGCAGCAACGTCTGTCAGCTGAATTGGCAACAGCAAACGCTGATAAAGAAGCAACTACTGAATTGTTGTCTGACTTAACAGAAAAGTTGACTGACTTGAATGAACGTATTAACGTGGCGGAGGGGATGCTTGTCCAAGCGCAAGAAGCCCAAACTGATGCCATGTCGACGTTAAGCAAGTTAAGTGGTCGTCAAGGAGAATTGCGTGCGGCCATTCAAAACGGCGAACGTGCGTTGGAAGAAACGTATGAC
Organism: Weissella confusa; assembly: GCA_001436895.1. Lineage (GTDB taxonomy): Bacteria > Bacillota > Bacilli > Lactobacillales > Lactobacillaceae > Weissella > Weissella confusa. The sequence continues at coordinate 115,911 of JQAY01000003.1, read as the reverse complement.
ACATCATTTGAGTTTGCTAAGGCTGAAATGTCTGACATGCCAATTGATAGCATCCGCACGCAATTGAAGTTGTTGAAGCAAGGTTTGGCTGAAATCGGTAATGTTAATTTGAACGCTATCGAAGAGTATGCTGAAGTTAAGGAGCGTTATGACTTCTTGACGCAACAACAAACTGATTTGATTGATGCACAAGATAATCTTCGTCAAACGATGTCAGAGATGGATGAAGAAGTTGAGACACGCTTCAAGGAAACCTTTGATGCGATTGCAACCCACTTCTCAGAAATCTTCGTGAAGATGTTTGGCGGTGGTCAAGCTAAGCTCGAACTCACTGACCCAGAACACTTGTTAACAACAGGGGTTGATATTAAGGCGCAACCGCCTGGCAAGAAGTTCCAGCAAATGAGCCTGTTATCTGGTGGTGAAAAGGCACTGACAGCGATTAGTTTGCTGTTTGCGATCCTTGAAGTACGTCCGGTACCGTTTGCGGTTTTGGATGAAACGGAAGCAGCGCTTGATGAAGCCAATGTTGACCGTTTTGCACGTTATTTGCATGAAGTTAATGATCGTACCCAATTTATTGTGATTACTCACCGTAAGGGTACGATGACGAATGCCGATGTGCTATATGGTGTTACTATGCAAGAACCGGGTGTCTCAACGATGGTATCGGTTAACTTGCAAGAGCTAGATAATACGCTAGCAGAAAATTAATGGGGAAATGAACAATGGGATTGTTTGATTTTTTTAAGAAAAAGCCTGAAACCCCAACTGTCAAAGTTGAAGTGTTGTACCCAAACACTTGGGAAAATGGGGAAGCACCAGCTGAGCCAACATCACTAGCGGCTGAAGTGTTGCAACCAACTGCCGGTCAAGCGGTTGAGATTGTGTTGCCAACGCACGAGGAGGTTGCGCCAGTTGTGACGGAACCGGTAGCTGAAACGGAAACGGTTGAAACGGTTGCAGAACCTGAAGAAGCGGTTGTTGCAGAGTCTGAAGCACCAGTTGCTGAAGTAACTTCTGAAACCAACTTGGACGAGGGATTGACGAAGACGCGCAAGACTTGGTCAGAACGTTGGAACGCCTTTATGGCTAACTTCCGTTCAGTTGACGAAGATTTCTTCGAAGACTTGGAAGAGACGCTAATCGGGGCCGACGTTGGTGCTGCCACAGCATTGCAATTGACGGATGAATTGCGTGATGAAGTGAAGCTACAAAATGCGAAGAGCAAGGCTGAAATTTCACGTGTGATTGTCGATAAGCTAGTTGAACACTATCGTTCACAAGGTGTGAATGAAGATGCGTCAATGCACTTTGCGCCTGAAGGACCAACGGTTATTTTGTTCGTTGGTGTGAATGGTGTTGGTAAGACGACGACGATTGGTAAGATGTCTGCCCGCTACAAGGCAGAAGGTAAGAAGGTATTGTTGGCCGCTGCGGACACGTTCCGTGCGGGTGCAACACAACAATTGCAAGCCTGGGGTGAGCGTAACGATATTCTAGTTGTTGCTGGTGAACCAAATGCTGATCCGGCCTCAGTTGTGTATGACGGTGTGAAGACTGCTATTGAGACGAATGCCGATGTGCTATTCGTTGATACAGCTGGTCGTTTGCAAAACAACGTGAACTTGATGCAAGAGTTGGCTAAGATGAAGCGTATTATCACACGTGAGTTGCCAAACGAGCCCCAAGAAGTTTTGTTGGCTTTGGATGCGACAACCGGGCAAAACGCTTTGCAACAAGCCCGCTTGTTCAAGGATTCAACTGACGTGACGGGAATTGTTTTGACTAAGCTTGATGGTACTGCCAAGGGTGGTATTATCTTGCCAATTCGAAACGAATTGCACTTGCCAGTTAAGTGGGTCGGACTTGGTGAACAGGTCGGTGACTTGCAACCATTTGACGCCGATGATTTTGCGAAGAGTTTGTTTGGTAGTTTGTTGGAGGATGAGAAGTAATGGAGCTAGAAAAAAACACGCGCTTGAATGCCTTGTTTGATTTCTATCAACCATTGCTGACGTCTAAGCAAAACGACTATTTGCAGTTGTACTACGCTGACGATTATTCACTTGGTGAGATTGCTGAAGAATTTGAGGTCTCACGCCAAGCCGTGTATGATAATCTAAAGCGCAGCACACAATTGCTAGAAGATTATGAAGCCAAGTTACACTTGTTTGCTGATTATCTTCAGCGCCAAGCTGCGGCCGAGCAATTAAACGACTATATTCAAGAAAAGTATCCCAATGACGCTGAGCTAACTCGTTTAGCTGAACGTTTGGTGACATTAGAAGAGGAGTAAACCATGGCCTTTGAAGGTTTGACGGAGCGATTGCAAAACGCCTTGAGCGGATTGCGTCGCAAGGGAAAGGTGACAGATGCGGACTTGCGCGAGACAATGCGCGAGATTCGTCTAGCATTGTTGGAAGCCGACGTTAACTTCACGGTTGTTAAGGACTTTGTTCGTAACGTTCGTGAAAAGGCGGCTGGTGCTAAGGTGTTGGAAGGATTGAATCCTGCCCAACAAATTGTTTCGATTGTTAATGATGAATTGACTGCCATGATGGGTGAGTCAGATGTGCCTTTGAACGTATCTGACAAGATTCCAACGGTTATCATGATGGTTGGTTTGCAAGGAGCTGGTAAGACGACTACGGCCGGAAAGCTAGCTTTGAAGTTGAAGAACGAAAAGAACGCACGTCCATTGATGATTGCGGCCGACGTTTACCGTCCTGCTGCCATTGATCAATTGAAGACGTTGGGTGAGCAAATTGATGTCCCTGTTTTTGAGATGGGAACAGACGCTGATCCACGTGACATCGTGCGCCAAGGTTTGGCCAAGGCGGCTGAATTGAAGTCAGATTATGTCTTTATTGACGCGGCTGGTCGTTTGCAAATCGACGAAGCGTTGATGCAAGAGTTGGCTGACGTTAAGGAAATCGCCAACCCAGATGAAATCTTGTTGGTTGTCGATGCCATGACTGGACAAAACGCGGTGGAGACGGCTGAAGGCTTTAACGAGCGTTTGGACGTTACCGGTGTTGTTTTGACTAAGTTGGATGGTGACACACGTGGTGGAGCGGCTTTGTCAATTCGTGCCGTTACGGGTAAGCCCATTAAGTTCGTCGGACAAGGTGAGAAGATGGCAGATTTGGATGTCTTCTATCCAGATCGTATGGCCAGCCGTATCCTTGGTATGGGTGACTTGTTGACGTTGATTGAAAAGGCCCAAAAGGACTTTGACGAAAAGCAAGCTGCCGAGACAATGGAAAAGATGAAGTCAAACACGTTTGACTTTAACGATTTCATTGCCCAAATGGATCAAGTGCAAAACATGGGACCAATCGAAGACTTGTTGAAGATGATTCCAGGTATGGCTAACAATCCAGCTTTGGCCAACGTGAAGGTTGACCCTAAGGATATGGCGCACATTAAGGCCATTGTGATGTCAATGACACCTGCTGAGCGTGAGAACCCAGATTTGTTGAACCCATCACGTCGTCGTCGTTTGGCGGCTGGTGCTGGACGTCCAGTTGTTGAAGTTAACCGTTTGATCAAGCAATTCAACGAAATGAAGAAGATGATGAGCGGTATGATGAACGGTAACATGGCCGGCATGGAACAAATGATGGGTGCCATGGGTGGCGGCATGCCAGGAATGCCAGGTGGAATGCCTGGTATGGGCGGTGGCCTAAAGGGCAAGATGGCAAACATGGCGATGAAGCAAATGGCCCGTCGTATTCAAAAGAATAAGAAGAAGCGTCGTTAATTATGGGTCGTTATTTACTAGATGATAAGACGAAGGCTATGAACGTTAAGTACCAATCTGAAAAGAAGGGTGCCGTTTCAAAGGCTGATAAGGTAGCTATGTTGCGTGAGCAAATGCTAGCTAAGAAGAATAAGAAGTAATCAATTAGGTCAGAGATTCTTTCTCTGGCCTTTTTTGTCGGTGTTTTGTTCGGAGTTTATTTACAGTTTCATCCTGAAAATATCGCACCTGTCAGCGATACTATAAACATCGATCACCCGCTAGCGACGAAGCAAACTCATGCGCATGGGTTTGTTTCACTTATTGTGATCACAATTTGCAAAAGGCTCAATTGTCGCGACGGTGATAATCGGGTCTTTTGTTTTAAAGAGATTTATCAGCAATCAACGATACTTTTGGTACGGATTGTTGGTAAGTCTTTTATTTTTTGAAAACGTTTTCAAAAATTCATAAATTAAGTGATTTACATTAACGCTTTAGAAAAGCAATCGTCGTTATCTAGTTGTAAACTAACTGTAACAAATAAAGTTAGGACATATCTAGGGGGAATACGATTATGGAAACACGTGTCACACACGCACGACGCACGCGAACGATTGCTGCGACGTTGGTCTTGTTGTTTGGTTTGTTGCTTTTCGCTGGTGTTGTAACAGCGTTGGAAACAACTGCGATTGCTGCCCAACAAAGTAATGATTTAGTTACATCTGAAGTATTAACGACTATGTCGACCTCAGAAGTAACGGCTGAACCAGTTGTTGCAAAATAAGAAAGTTAGGTAAGCTCAGGCGACTGAGTATATTTTTTTGATATGGTACGTGCGTATGAAACAAAAGATGCAACTGAAAGAAGCAAGCAAGTGGTTTAGTATGGGACTGCTGTTGGGGATGGTAGGTGTTGGGCTGACCATTGGTGGAATAGAAATGAAAGAACGCCGTTCAGAAGCCCAACGCGTAACTATCGATCATGATGAAAAAAAGGCATTGCCAATTAAGGTAGGATCGGCACAACCGCTTAAGCTAGCTGATACGACGGTTAAAGTTGACCCACATGTCCAACATTTAACAATGGAACAGCGTATTGCGCTGATGATGCTATCTGCTGGCGCAACTGTCGCCGATGAGACCAAGCTATATGCTTCACCACAAGGAAACGGTGAGACGTGGCTGCTTGATGCTGATGGGAATAAATTAATTGTCTTAAAGTTTATTGCCGGCACAAAGCGAACGGTAACCTTTATGGATGGTCGAACCGTTGATGTCGACCTGAACCAAGCGTATGCATCGTTACATGCGACGCAAGCATATCGTGATTTGACGGATAACATCATTGTTGAATAACTGAAAGTGGCTATTTTCTATTTAAATTTTGTACAGATTGCGCTAAAATATTAACTTATTGCAAGTGAAGTAGCGCCTTGGGACCGCTAAAACGTTGATTTTTGAAGAAATTTCAACGTGTAAAGGAAAAACACTTTACAGGCACTCAAGAAACTGTTATTATAATTCTTGTAGAAAAACAACTGGAGGAAAATAAACATGGCTGTTAAGATTCGTTTGAAGCGCATGGGTTCAAAGAAGCGCCCATTCTACCGTGTGGTAGTTGCTGACTCACGTTCACCACGTGATGGTCGATTCATCGAAACTGTTGGTACGTACAACCCATTGGTTGAGCCTGCCGAAGTTAAGTTGAACGAAGAATTGGTATTGTCATGGTTGAACAACGGTGCTCAACCATCAGATACTGTTAAGAACTTGTTGTCTAACGCAGGCATCATGAAGAAGTTCCACGAAGCTAAGTTCTCAAAGTAATTTGAGGGTTCAGTTTTGAACTTCTTAAAAGAGCTGATCCGTTTGGGTCAGCTCTTTTTTCATATCTTAAAAATGTTTGGCAGCCTCTGTTCAGGCTCTGTTATTTCCGGTAAACTATTTAGTGTAACTAAAAAAATATCTTTTTGGAGATAATATCAGGGGAGAAGTATGGGTAAACAGATTAAGGTTATTGCTTGGGCAGTTGTGGTAGTATTGCTAGCCATCGTTGGCGGATTCAAGTTTTTTGAACGCGTTGATAATGGTAACGTTGGTATCCGTTATGCCATTTCAGGTGGTGTACGTGATAAGGCGCTCTCACAAGGAATTCGCTTTGTTGGATTGGACTATGTGACCCAGTATCCAATTAAGACGCAATCTATTAAGCAAAAGGTTGCGGTTGCCACTTCTGATGGTAAGAAGACGGATGTGAAGATTAGTTATTCTTACCACGTTGATCCATCTAAGGCAGTTTCAATCTACAAGAAGTTTGGGTCAGCTGACATTCACACCATTGAAACTGGCTGGTTGGCACAAAAGTTGCAAAAGGCAGCGCGTGAATCAATGGCACAATTTACATTGTTGGAAGTCGTTGGAACTGATTCAACGAAGGCACAAGCAGGTATCTTGAAGGGCTTCCAAAAGTCGGCAGAACCTTATGGCTTTGTGATTGAAGATTTGTCATTTGGAACGCCATCAATTGATGAGCAAACGCAAAAGTCAATTGATGATATTATCAAGGCTGGCCAAGACAACAAGAAGGCTGAATTGGAAGCTAAGACAAAGGAAACACAAGCTAAGGCTGATGCTGACGCTAAGATTACAGCAGCGAACGCCGAAGCTGAAGCTAACAACAAGATTAATGCCTCAATCAACGACCAAACGATTGCTTACATGGAGGCACAAGCCCGCTTGAAGCATGGTTGGGTAACGGTGCAAACAAACGATGCCATGGTTGATGCAACAGGTAACTAACGATGGGATTCTTTATTTTTAGAATTATTTTAGCGATTGCGATTATTGCAGCAGTTTACATGGGATACAAAGCCTACGAAGCGTACAAGCGTGATCAAAAACAACAAGATAAGCACCATCACGAAGACGATATATAGTTAAAGCCCTGATGATTTTGCGGTCATCAGGGCTTTTGTTTACCATTCAGTTGTCGTGTCGTTAAACGTATCGATGTGCAAGCCGTCTTCGTCGAGTTGCCACGTCGTAACGGAACCGTTTTCCGGTTCAACACCTTTGTAGTCAGGACCAGCAAAACGGTTGGTTAGGTTAATCAACAAGATACCGTGAACAACCAGCAGAACATTATCGCCGTCTTTGTGGGTTTGTAACAGGGTGTCGAGTCCGTTGTTAATACGTGTCCAAAACATATTCGCATCCTCGGCGTCACCAGCCGGATCAGCCTCGCGGAATGCGTCCATCAGCTCATTGCTGTCCATGCTTTGAATCAAGTCACCGTATGTCGTATCAGCCGGTAAACCAAGTACGTTAGCTAACTCATGACCAGCTTCAACACCAGATAGCCCGTCGAAAGAACCGAAAAATTGTTCGCGGAAATCAGGTAGTTCAACCAAATCTTGGCTGTCGCCAGTTAGATTGGCATCCATCACATAACGAGCCGTTTGTGCCGCGCGGGCTAGGTCTGAAGAGTAGACGCCGTCAAAGTGGACGTGACGCAGACGTTCACCGGCTGCTTGACCGTCCGCAATCCCTTTTTCCGTTAGCGGTGCGTTGGTCCAGCCTTGCATACGACGATACTTGTTTAGATAAGTTTGGCCGTGTCGAACCATATAGACATTTATGCTCATAAAAATTTATCCCCCGTGTATATGCCTTTAGTTTAGCAAAGATGGTCGAATAATTCTTGTTTAGTTGGGATAAAAATTAAGGTATACTAGAAATTAGCAAATTAACCGAAAACTTTACTGTAATGGGTAAAGATGAAACTAGTATTAAGAGGAAGACTGATATTATGGCTTTGTACAAAGTAGGAACAATCGTTAATACACACGGTATCCGTGGTGAAGTCCGTGTGATTGCAACGACTGACTTTCCTGAAGAGCGTTTCCAAAAGGGCAGCAAGTTAATCATCGATGGCAAGACGCCAGTTGAAGTTGAGATTGCAACGGTTCGTAACCACAAGCAATTCGTGTTGTTGTCATTCAAGGATTTGCAAAACATTAACTTGGTTGAGCAATACAAGACGCACGATTTGATGGTGCCTGAAGAAGCACTGCAAGACTTGGCAGATGATGAATACTACTACCACGAAATCGTTGGTTTGGATGTTGTAGACAATGCGACTGGTAAGACGCTTGGTAAGGTAGCAGAAATCATGGAATTGCCAGCCAACGATGTTTGGGTCGTGAAGGCCAAGGGGCAAGATGATATTTTCTTGCCATACATTGAAAACGTTGTAACGGAAATTGATCTTGATGCAGGTGTTGCTAAGGTCAACATGCTTGAGGAAATTTAATCATGCGCATTGATGTTTTAAGTTTATTCCCAAATATGTTTACGCCAATGCGTGAATCAATCATCGGTAAGACCATTGAACGTGGCTTGGTAGATTTTAAGGTGACGGACTTCCGTGACTATACTGATAACAAGCACAACAAGGTTGATGACGAAATTTATGGTGGTGGCCAAGGCATGTTGTTGATGCCACAACCTATTTTCGACGCAATGGATGCCATTGAGTCAGAAGCAGGGTCACGTGGTCGTGTTATTTTGATGGACCCAGCTGGTAAGACGTTCAACCAAGAGATGGCTGAAGAACTTGCTAAGGAAGATCACTTGACGTTTATTGCAGGTCACTACGAAGGGTATGACGAGCGTATTCGCGATTTGGTAACCGACGAAATTTCACTTGGTGACTTTGTACTAACTGGTGGTGAACTTGGTGCGATGGTGGTCATTGATGCCACGGTTCGTTTGTTGGATGAAGCTTTGGGTGATCAAATGTCAGCCGTTGATGATTCATTCTCAACTGGCTTGCTTGAGTATCCACAATACACGCGTCCTGCTGATTTCCGTGGGATGAAGGTACCTGATGTGTTGATGTCAGGCCACCACGCTAACATTGCGAAGTGGAAGAAGAAGGAGGCCTTGCGCCGTACGTATCTTCGTCGCCCAGATTTGCTTGAAAACTATGACTTCACAAAGGAAGAGCGTCAATTGCTCAACGAAGTGAAGGATGAAGAAGCGAATAAGTAGGATTAATACTTGTTAAAGGACACCAGAGATGATATTATTATTTCTGGTGTTTTATTCACCAAAAAATAAACCCGATAATCCGCTGGCCAGGTGGTGAAATGATTGTCGACTAGGAGATTTGATTATGCGTCAAAACGCTTTGCTAGAAAAGTTGGTTGCTGATCAATTGCGTACGGACATTCCTGAGTTCCGTGCCGGTGATTCAGTTCGTGTCCACGCTCGAATCGTTGAAGGTTCACGTGAGCGTGTGCAAATGTTCGAAGGTGTTGTTATCAAGCGTAAGGGTACTGGCATCCAAGCTACGTACACTGTTCGTAAGATTTCTAACGGTGTTGGTGTGGAGCGTACGTTCCCATTGCACTCACCACGTGTTGACAAGATCGAAGTGACTCGTCACGGTCGTGTACGTCGCGCTAAGTTGTACTACTTGCGTGCATTGCACGGTAAGGCTGCTCGTATCCGCGAAGCACGCCGTGCCTAATGACATTACGTCATTAAGCAATAAGAAAGCTGATTCCGTTTGGAATCAGCTTTTTTTGTTGCATTTCATGTATATATAATTAGTAAAACGTTTAATGATAAAAATATAATTTTATTAGGGTTAATTTCATAATTTGTTATGAAAAAGGCGTGAAATAGTGTAAACTATAACGAGTGATATTTTCTATAAGGATTGGGTTTTCATATAATGAGCGAGCAAAAAACAAAGAAGCAAAAGCGAAGCATTGGGCTTGGCTGGCGTATTTTGTTAGGGCTGGTTGTGGGAATTATTTTGGGTGTGATTTTCTACCAAAATAAGACTGCGATTACGGCCATGCAAAATATCGGATCAATGTTTATTGGATTGATTCAAATGATTGTGTTGCCAATTGTGTTGTCTAGTTTGACGGCGGGTATTGCCAAGATGGGTGATATGCACAAACTAGGCCGTATCGGTGGTAAGACGATTATCTACTTCGAAGTGTTGTCTACGTTGGCGATTGTCATTGGTTTGTTGGCTGGAAACATTTTCCAACCAGGTGCCCATGTTGATATTCACAACTTGCAAGCGTCAAACATTAGTTCATACTTGAGCTCCGCTAAGGAAGCTGGTGAACACGGTGTTTGGGCAACGTTGATGGATATTATTCCAACGAACTTCTTCGGCTCATTGGCTGAAGACAAAATGTTGCAAGTTATCTTCTTCGCTGTATTCTTTGGTTTGGGTACAGCAGCCATCGGTCCTAAGGGTCAAATTATTATTGACTTCTTGGACGCTGTTGCCGAGGTGATGTTTAAGGTAACCAACTGGGTTATGCAAGTTGCGCCAATTGGTGTTGGTGCCTTGATCGGTGCAACAGTTGCTCAAATGGGTGTTAGCTCATTGGGGTCACTTGGCTTCTTTATCTTCATCGCCTACGTCACGATGATTTTCTTCATCTTGGTTGTTTTGGGTGGTGTCTTACACTTCTTCGGTGTCAACATTTGGACATTGATCAAGGTGTTGAAGGAAGAAATTATTTTGGCCTTTACGACGGCATCTTCAGAAGCAACTTTGCCACGTATCGTGTCAAAGATGGAGAAGTTTGGTGTTAGCCAAGGTGTTGTGTCATTCGTTGTGCCAACTGGCTACACGTTTAACTTGGATGGATCTGCCATTTACCAAGCGCTGGGTGCGTTGTTTATGGCCCAAGCTTACGGCATTCACTTGTCTATTGAACACCAATTGACGTTGTTGGTTGTGTTGATGATTACCTCAAAGGGAATGGCTGGTGTGCCAGGAGCATCATTCGTAGTGCTGTTGGCAACTGTTTCAACTATTGGTGTGCCAGTACAAGGTTTGGCCTTTATCGCTGGTATTGATCGTTTGGTCGATATGGGTCGTACAGTGGTTAACGTTGTTGGTAATTCAGCTGCATCAATCGTTATTTCAAAGTCAGAAAAGGACTTTGACGAAGAAAAGAGCTTGCGTTATGTCGCAGCAATGAACGACTAAAAGTGATGACGGAATCTTGCTAATGCAAGGTTCCGTTTTTTGGTAGTTTGAAGTGTTTCAATATGTTGTCAAACCTGACATCTAGTGTGGTCTAACCATGAAAACTGTGTGATAATATAGGGACGATTAAAAAACGACGTAAGGAGGCGGCACTTGTGAACATTGCACGTGTACGTGAGTATGGACTAAAGGCAATTGTCTTCGTAACAGCATCGGTTTTGGTTGCTATTTCGATGAATAATTTCTTTATCCCAAATAATATCTTCTCCGGCGGATTTAACGGAGTTGCGCAGCTGCTTAGTTTGTTCTTTAAAGCAGTGTTTGGTATCAATGTTGAAGTTGGAGCCATTATCATGGCTGTTAATATTCCACTAGCAATTGCCGGTTGGATTTACGCTGGACGAGAATTTACGATTCTATCATTTTTGAATAACTTCTTTGCGTCGTTCATGCAAATTATGTTGCCGAAGCAAACGCTGGTTGCACATGAGCCAATTTTGGCTGGTTTGTTTGGGGGGCTGCTACTAGGGGTGGCTATTGGTATCACGTTTAAGTTGGGATTCTCAACGGGTGGTATGGATATTGTGGCGATGATTGTCCAAAAGACGACTGGTAAGTCAATTGGGTTCATCAACTTGTTTATTAACGGATTTGTTGTTGTCATCGCTGGTTCATTTATTGGTTGGCAAAACGCGATGTACACGATTATTGGTATCTATGCGACGTCGGTTGCGGTTGATTCAATTCACACGCGTCACCAAAAGCTGACGGCTTTCATTGTTACGAAGCGTTCTGATGAAGTTGTTAAGGCACTTCAAGAAGATTTGATTCGCGGAATTACGATTTTGCCTTCAGTGGGTGCGTACACACGTGAACCAAACACGACGTTGATGATGGTATTGTCACGTTATGAATTAACTGAGATGGAGCGTTTGACGAAGTCAGTTGATCCAGATGCGTTTATTAATATTGTTAATACAGTTAACGTCTCAAGCAATTTCTGGAATGAAGATTTGCAGAGCCAAATTCGCCGTGAGCGACTAGCGGCACAAGCACAAATTACCGAGGCATTGAATTTGGATGCTGAGGCTGATAAGCTAATGAATAAGTAGAAAAGAAAGAGGACATAATAATGCCATTTGTACACGTAGAATTGGTTGAAGGTCGTTCAGACGAACAATTGAAGGGAATGATGGCTGACATCACTGCAGCTGTTGAAAAGAACACTGGGGCACCACGTGAGGCCATCAAGGTTATCGTTAATGAAATGCGCGCTGACCGTTTCATGGACGGCGGTACTTTGCGTTCTGAAAAGTAATTGCGTACAATAAGAGAGGTGGTTTTAAAAACCATCTCTCTTTTTTTACGCAATGGGGATGCGTAAGTAATAAACGAATTATTAGGAGCTTTTATGGCTGATCAATTTATCATGGCCCTTGACCAAGGGACTACAAGCACGCGTGCCATTTTATTCGATGAAACAGGTACGGCCATTGCAACCGCACAAAAAGAGTTGCCACAAATCTTTAAGCAACCAGGCTGGGTTGAACATAATGCGATGACGATCTGGGATGATGCCCGTCAAGTTATGGCTGAAGTCGTCATTAAGGCTAATGTGCCACCTTATAAGGTGGCTGGTATCGGTGTCACGAATCAACGTGAAACAACGGTAATTTGGGATCGTCTAACTGGTGAACCAATTGCCCCAGCAGTTGTTTGGCAATCAAAGCAGAGTGACGCAATTGCAGAACAACTTAAGACGGACGGTTTGACGGACTGGGTTTACGAGAAGACAGGTCTTTGGATTGATGCCTACTTCTCAGCAACAAAGATTATGTGGTTGCTTGATAATGTGCCAGGCGCTCGTGAGCGTGCAGAACGTGGTGAGTTGTTGTTTGGTACGATTGATAGCTGGCTGCTATATAAGCTGACTAATGGTGCAGTCCACGCAACTGATTATTCAAATGCGTCACGCACGATGCTGTTCAACATTCACACCTTGTCATGGGATCAAGAATTGTTGGACAAGTTTAATATTCCAGCAAGTATGTTGCCTGACGTCAAGGATTCATCTGGTGTATTTGGTTATACGGCGGATTATGCATTCTTTGGCATTCAAGTGCCAATTGCTGGAATTGCCGGTGATCAACAAGCTGCTTTGTTTGGCCACAAGGCCTTTGAAGCTGGAGACGTGAAGAATACGTTTGGAACAGGGTCATTCATTGTGATGAATACCGGTGATGATATCGCAACGTCAAAGAATGGCTTGTTGACGACAATTGGCTATGGCTTGAACGGTAAGGTGACCTACGCTTTGGAGGGATCAGTCTTTATTGCCGGTGCCGCCATTCAATGGCTTCGTGATGGCTTGGAACTTATCAAGAGTGCCAAGGAGACGGCTGATTTGGCCGAGGTGGCTCGTGAACAACACCCTGAACCAATTTACCTTGTGCCGGCCTTTAGTGGCCTAGGAGCACCTTATTGGGACCAGAATGTTCGTGGTGCGATGTTCGGCTTGACGCGTGCAACGACAAAGGGTGACGTCGTGCGTGCAACATTGGAGTCATTGGCTTACCAAACACGTGATGTGTTGGATGCTATGCAAACTGATACCGGTTTGACGGTTGGTAGCTTGGTGATTGATGGTGGAGCAGCAGCCAATAACTACTTGCAACAATTCCAAGCGGACTTGATTAACGTGCCAGTTCGCCGTCCAAAGCAACTTGAAACAACGGCCCTTGGTGCCGCATACCTTGCTGGTTTGGGTGTGGGTTATTGGGAATCAATGGACGCGCTACCAGAACAAGCCGCCACTGAAATGAAAGAGCCAATCGCTGAACGCCAAAACGAAATGGCTGAGGCCTATTCAGGGTGGCAACGCGCAGTGAAAGCCGCACGTATGTTCCCTTTGGACTAGGCTGAATGCAATGTAAACTTGATAAGTTTGTAAATAAATAATTGCAAAGTATATGAGCGTTGCAATACAAATGAAATAATGAAAATGACGATTAAGACGAACTGCCTGTGACACAGGTGACGTTTAGATCGTCATTTTTGTTTGATTTCGTGCACATTTGCCTGTGACACTTTTTTGATTGGCGTGATTTTTCTAAATTTTACCAAAACATAGATTTTGTATTTGACATCGAAAATTGTGAATATTTCTATCAGAACGTTTGTTCCCCTAATTTTTAAAGTAAAAGTAGGGTATTATAGAGTAGTCGAGATATTATTTAAAACTTTCTTAACACTTTTTCTGTAGACGAGAGTATATAAATTCTGAGAGGAGTAGTTCATATGGGACAAGTATCAACTAAAGCAATCGTTGCTGGTGTTGCTGGTGCGCTAGGAGTTGTCGCAACAACGCAAGTGCCAATGGTACAAGCAGCGGTTGATCAATTAGCAAACATCACAACTGATTCAGAACATGTTGCGACGACACATGAGGCGTCAGCTGTTTTGACCAATGATGATAAGCAAGTAACGACGAAGTCAGATGTTGTGCGCGATAAGGTGTTGGCAACATCACCAAAGATTTCTTTGCGTGCAGTTACTGATGTTGCACCAGTAGCGTCAGCAACTGATAAGGTGGGGGATATCGAGTTGCTAGCTAACTCGGAGGCTGTATCACCTTCATCAGCGACGACCGTATACACGCCAGCGGCGTCTTCAGTAGCGGAAAGCGCAGCGGTGACGCCGGCTGAGCAAGCTGTCGTATCAGAAGCTAAGGCAACGCCAGAGAAGCCAGCTGACACAATCACGTATACGATTAAGGATGGTGACACGCTAGGTCAACTAGCTGCGCAATACGGGGTTTCAGTGGAGGCTATTCAAGCCTTGAACCCAGGTGTTGATGTCACAATGTTGCAAATTGGGCAAACCGTCTTTATTCCAGCAGCAGGGGCAACGATTGCGACACCAGTTTCTGATGTGGCATCGGAAGTTGCTAGTGTGGCAACATCAGAAGCGCCAACAGTGGCTGATTCTTCTGTTGCTTCACAAGCACCAGTTGCATCAGAGGCACCAGTTGTTTCAGATGCACCGGCCGTTTCAGAGACGCCAACCGAATCATCAGTAGTTGCATCAGAAGCGCCTGTTGAGGCACCAGCAACCTCTGCAACGCCAGCACAACCTTCAGAGGCGCCGGTCTCAGAAGCGTCAGTTGCGTCAGAAGCACCAGCTTCTGATTACGTGAATGCACCGGCAGCTGTGCAAGGTAGCTTGACGGCGGCACAACGTACGGCAATTGTTAACGCAGCATTGAAGTACGCTGGTCAAGATATTCCATACGTATGGGGTGGTAAGACACCAGCTGGTTTTGATTGCTCTGGCTTGGCTGCTTGGGTATTTAATGATGCGGGGCTAACGCTTCCTTCATATACGGTTACGGAAGAGTCATACGTCTCAACGACTGACGTTAAGACGCCAGCTGACGTAATGGCGGTTGCCCAACCAGGTGACTTGTTGTTCTGGGGTGGTCACGGTGCTTCATGGCACGTTGCAATTTATATTGGTAACGGTCAATATGTGGCAGCACCAGCACCAGGTTACAATGTCCGTGTGGAAAATGTGACAACTGGATTCATGCCTGACTTTGTTGGATCATATAACGCATAATATTAAAAACACAGATGATTAGTCGTCTGTGTTTTTTTATGCACAAAAAAGCCGTTAGCGCAGTGCTAACGGCTTTTTCAATCGTTACTTAACAGTTGCATCAAGTTCAGCCAAACGGGCGTCAATCGTCTCTAGGACGGCTTGACGGTTGGCTGCATCCTCAAGGTCAAATTGTTGCAAGTCGATTTTAATCTTTGGTGAAGCATCATATTCTTCATACCACTTTTGGTATGCGCTCCACATCTTGAAGTAGTAGCTACGCAATTCGTCATTATCTTCGAATTGTTCGTAGTCACGACCACGCTTCTTGATACGGTACAAGATCGTGTCAAAGTCAGCATCGGCGAAGACCATCAAGTCAGGACGTCCCTTTTGCATCGTTTGAATTTCGGCCATCATGTTGTTCAACAAAGTCATGTAAACATCAAGTTCGGCGTCTGAAATGTTACCTTCGCGGTGGTTCTCTTGTGTGAAGAGGGCATCTTCATAAATTGAACGATCAAGGACATTGTTGTCGTCGGTCAAGGCCTTCTTAATCATCGCAAATCGCTTGTTCAAGAAGTAAATTTGCAATAGGAAACCGTATTGCTTTGGATCAGCGTAGTATAGGGGCAAAACCGGGTTTTCGCCAACTGGCTCAAAGAATGCTTGCGTCCCCAAATGCTTTGCAATCAAATCAGTCAATGTCGTCTTACCAACACCAATCATACCTGCCGTGATAATCACCATGGTAGTCCTTCTTCCTTCAGAATTTTGTTTCAAGAATCGTCAACTACAGCATAAGCTGAGTTGAATAACTGATAACTATCTTAGCCAAAATATGAATTTAATTCAACGTCTTGACAAATAAAAAAAGAATGCCAAGTAGGGATAAACCCCACCGTTTAGGCATTCCTTAGAAAGTGAATAAAATATGTCTATTTTATGTCGAAGATATCGTTCGGGTTTAGTCCTTCTTAGCGGCCAAAGCGTCACGGATTTCTTGCAAAACGCCAAGCTCTGTTTCGATCGTTGCTTCTTCCTCTTCTTCGACTTCCTTTGACGTCAATGCTTGTGCCTTACGGATAGCCTTCAAAATCAAGAAGACCGCAAAACTAGTCAACAAGAATGTGATTAACGTTGAGATGAAAGCACCAATCTTGATGTCGGCAGATCCCACGTGCCAGACGATGGCTGAAAATGAGATTGACCCCGTGACAATACCAACAAGTGGCATAATCAAGTCATCAACAACTGATTTAACAACAGTTTGGAAAGCAGCACCCATGATGAAGGCGACAGCTAGGTCCATGACGTTTCCACGCATAATAAAGTCGCGGAACTCATTAATAAAATTACGCATCTGAATACTCTCCTATAATCCTTTTGTTACTCTGATTATAACTGTTTCAGAAATGTGACAGCAAGCAAAAGCATTTGAAAAACAAAGTAAAAATCAAATAATTATTCATGAATTGGTAATAAGCGGTTGCCTTTATTTGTTACAATAGGGATAAACACACGGGGGATAATACAAATGGTATATAAAATGCTAGTTTCAGACTTAGATGAAACATTGTTAAATGATGATGGAACCGTCCACGAAGCCAATTTGGCGGCAATTAAGCAAGCTGTGGCGGCGGGATTTAAGTTTGTGCCCAACACTGGTCGTTCTTTCAAGTCAGTTCAAGAGCTGTTAAAGACTTTGGGGCTATATGATCAAGCTGGGCAATATGTTATCTCATACAATGGGGCAGCCATTGTTGAAAATAAAGACAACCAAGTCTTGTTGACGCGTGGTATGGATCTTGCGCTTGCTGAGAAGATTTTTAAGGCCGGTTTGGTGAACGAGACGGTCGATGTGCACGTTTACACGGTCGACACACTATTCATCTACAACATCTCGCCAACTGATAAGCAATACATGGCTGAGCGTGGTGTGCCATATGAACTAATGGCGACGGATGACTTGGCATTCTTGGCTAATGAGCAACCGGTTATGAAGGTAATCTTTGAACACCCTGATGAGGCTGTGCGCGAACAAATTCGTGATGCAGTTCTTGCAGCGGTTGGTGCCGACCAAGTTGAAGCCACATTCTCATCTTCACGTTATGTTGAATTTAACAAGAAGGGTGTTGATAAGGGATCAGCATCATTGCTGTTGGGTGAGAAGCTCGGTATTGCACGTGATGAAATTATTGCCGCTGGTGATAATAATAATGATTTGAAGATGCTGACTGCTGTGGGACTAGGTGTCAGTGTTGCGAATGGTATTCCAGCAATTAAGGAAGCTGCTGATGTTGTGACGACGAAGACAAACAACGAAGGTGCGATTGCGGAAATTCTTGAAAAATACGTACTGTAAGGATAGGTAAATAATGGGATTAGCGTTGCAGATTGGCACGAGTATAATTACGGTGCTACTTTTTATCGGGCTGGCAGCAGTCGCGAAAATAATGGCGTGGCCACTCTGGGTGTCAATCCCAGTATTCTTGCTCCTATTCGTCTTGATGACAGTTGTCATGTCATGGTTGACGGTAACGTTGCGATTAAAGGCGGAAAAGAAGGAGGAAGAGGCTAATCATGACTAAAGAACATAACTGGATTGGCGATATTATCACGGGTTTGATTTGGATTATCGTAGGTGTTCTGTTGGACTTTGCGATTCAGGTAGCGGGGATGTACAGCGCACGTAGCATGGCTAGCTTGCTACATGTTTCGCCAAATAGTGCCGGTCCGATTATAACGATGCTATTGTTTTTGGCGGTCTTTACGACAATTGCAGTATTAGTTGTGGGTTACGGTGTTCGTCAGCGATCACCTAAGATGGGCTTACACAAATTTAACGGGCATAAAGCCAATTGGATTTGGCGTGGGTACTTGATGATTATTGGTGCTGGCGTGGTGAGCGTGCTCCTGCAATATGTTTTCGCAGGCGGTGTACAAACCGCGACAAATCAACAGGCGCTTGAAAAAATGGCTAGCGCGGGTGGTGCAAACTTGGTGTTTGTCATCTTGTTAGCTGTTGTCGTGGCACCGCTAGTGGAGGAATTGATCTTCCGTGGCATCGTTCTGAACTACTTCTTTAAGGATGGACCATGGTGGCTGAATGTCGTGATTTCAGGTGTGCTGTTCGGGTATTTCCACGTCTTCCAAGATTTCCAAATTTTCGCCCTTATTCAATATTCACTGATGGGTGTCGCTTTAGCTGTGGTTTATAAGAAGACGAAACAAATTCAATATTCGATGATGACGCACATGCTTAATAATGCCATTGCGTCATTGTCATTAATCTCAATGGCGTTGCATTAATCGTTACACCGTGTGTTTCGAAAATGCAACATAAAAGGTGTTATGCAAGCTCCCTTTATCAGTGCATATTCGCTTGTTTTTAGATAAACTAATACTTGTAATTAGTAAGTATGCGAATATAAATAAGCACGGAAAGAGGATTTGGCACATGGCATTCATGGTTAACTTGAAGGAAGTTTACATCGACCCAGCAGACGTTGAGGCTTACTTGACGGAAATCGCTAACCTTTGGCAAGGTGAAGAAGACAACTACGAGAACGAAGCTGTAACGTCACAAATTATGGACTTTGTTTACAACAAGGACACGGATGACGCACACTTTACGTTTGAAAAGGCCGACAACGAGTTGGTTATGCGTAAGGGTAAGGACTTTTACCAATTGATCCGCCAAATTCGTACGAAGGTTGATTCAGAAGTGCCTGCTGATGTTACACCATTGGTCGCACAAACAATCAACCAAAACGTTCAACAAAACTTGCGTATGCGTATGCAAATGCAATCAGGACCTTTTGCACAAACGACGTCACGCGGTTACATCGCCCGTCAACAATCAGAAGGTAACAACTAATAGAAGAGGGACCGGCATATTGCCGGTCCTTTTTTTGACCAATAAAGCTGAAATTATTCTAAGATTAAATCAAAAGATGAGGTGATGAAGATGTATATTGAACTTGATGACTACGCAACGAACCGTGTGATGAACAACTTTGATCCCGAGACCCAAGTGATTTTGTTCGCGGTGGAAGATGGTATTAGCCCATACAATGACCCACTAGATGTCACGATGGAAATAAGCTTTACGATTAACATCGTTAACAAGGATGTCCCATACCAACGATGGTTTGATATGCCATTGGAAACCAGCTTGGGTACTTGGTACATCAAGAGCACGTCAAAGTCTTTGCTAGCTGAAAACATGCAACTTCGTAAGAAGAATAACTTTGGTGGTTTGGCACTTGATTCAAATGAACAAGGCCGTTTGGTCGAGAGTGTGGCTGTTAAGGATGCGACTGGCGTTGATATTGCCGCATACGATGCTAATCAAAACGGACCAGAATATAAGTAAAGCGGATAGTTTTGACGGGTATTTTTGATATAAATTGGTTATAATGTTTTTAATCTAATTGGGGAATAATGTGGAGGAAAACATAATGACTGAATACTTACATGTCGCCTTTGGTTCAAAGGCAGTGTTGCAAAATGTGCGTAACGAACACTTGGATCACAAGTTGTTGATGATGGTTGATGATGAAGATAAGTCTCGCTATCAGTTGCTTGAAAAGACAACGAATAAGAAGTCGATTTTTGCAATGCCAACGACGTATGAAATTCTTGCTAGTCGTGGGGAAACGAGCGATATTCGTGGCTGGATGAATTTTACGTTCATCACATTGAATGATGCAGAACGTGATAACTTCATTCGTCGTTATAACGCATATGAAGAGGGGATGGATGAGCACGGCTTTATCAGCTCATTCTTGTTGCAACGTAACGATAATCAACACCAAATTGTGATGCTATCAACGTGGAACATGAAGTCTGACTGGGAGCTATGGCATGCCAAGAATGACTTCCCACTCCGTCAATATGAGAGTTCAAACAGTTTGTACGGTTTGATGCGTAAGCAATACAGCTTTGCCGCGTTCTCAAAGCAAAATATGTAAATAATCTATTCAATAACAGGATAATTTGATATAGTTATACTGTTATTGATATGCCGCCGTGGCGGAACTGGCAGACGCGCACCGTTCAGGTCGGTGTGAGAGCAATCTCGTGCAGGTTCGATTCCTGTCGGCGGCATATAGAAAAGGATGATTCTCATAATCGAGAATCATCCTTTTTTCGTAAATTACTTTAGCCCTTCAGCGTGCTTACTGGTTAACTTGAAGTCGCCTGATGTGGTTTTCGCAAAAGTCAGCGTCACAGTTTTTGTTTTATTCGCATTACGCCAAATTGCCACGCGTGTCGTTGGGGATGCGGACGTGTCATCTTCTTGTTCGTTTGGCTTGCCGAGCATGTCACGAATGTCCTGATAGGTGTCACCACCACGGCCGGTTTTGCTATCACCAACGGTCAGATTATCAAAGTCGCCGCGAACCCAATCAAATCCATCAGCCTGCTTATCGTTAATGTGCACAGACAAATGCTTGCTTTCGTGACTGATTGAATTGCCATAGTAGTTTTGGTTAATACTTACTAAGCCAATGCCTAATAAGCTCAATAATGCCGTAATAATTGGTAATGTCTTATCGCCATGTCGATCTAGCCATAGAGCGAATAGGGCGAATGCAAAAGCCAGAATATCGACCACGAGCCCAACGTGATTGATCACGGGAATCCATGATAACAAGATGCCAATGAACGCAATCGTTAAGGCTGCAATTTTTGTTTTGAAGTAAGGTTGTTTTCCTGTCATATAAGTTAAGTCTCCTTTTTTCAAAACTTTACCGTATTTATTAGTTGTTGACTGACGCTAATTTTTTAAAACATGAATTGGCGATTGGACAAAGTTTGTTTCAGACTATTTGTTTGATATGATGGAGAAAAGAATCGCGAGGGTGAGTTATGAATCGAAAAATTATTGAAAAAGGTTACGCCATCATCCTTGATTTGGCGATGCTGGTGCTGGGTATTGTGATGATTGGGTTCTTTGTGAAAGAACTCTGGGAATTAGTGACAATGTTGATGCATGTTGATTTAGCGACGGATTTCTTTGGTGTAGCGGAACGCATCTTGGAAACATTCTTGTTCTTCGAGTTTGTCGTGCTAACACGTGAGTACTTTATCCAAGATCGCATTTCTCTGCAGAACTTTATGTATATTGGGATTACTGCATTGCTCCGTAATCTATTGGTATATCACGCCGACACGATTGGCATTTTGATTCAAGCAGCTGCGATTGCAATTTTGATTCTAGTGTTGGTTGTTTACCGCTGGTCACGTCGCTATCTAGCAGATTTAGCGCACCGTGAAGAGCGTGAAGAGTTGGTGTTTGCTGAAGAGCATCCCGATGCAACGAAGTAGGTCAATGACCTGCTTTTTTTCTACCATGACAAGAGTTGTCGATTGCACGTATAATAGAAATAGGTGCATTCGAGAGGATAAGAAAAATGCTGGATTTAGATAAAATTCCAAAAAAGACATTAAGGCGCAGTAAGTGGCTAACCGTTCTGATGCTGTTTTTAGCGATTGGGTTTACGCCAGCCTATCTAGATAGTATTTCAAATGTGTTGGTGTTCGCATTCCTGGTTAGTTTGGTTACTAAGCCAACCTTTGTATTTCGTTGGCTATTACCATTAATGCTAATCGGTGTTGCCTGGGCGATCCCAGGAATTGGCTGGCCAGTGCAACTTTTGCTATCAGGTGTTGTTCT
Organism: Weissella confusa; assembly: GCA_001436895.1. GTDB lineage: Bacteria > Bacillota > Bacilli > Lactobacillales > Lactobacillaceae > Weissella > Weissella confusa. The sequence goes on along the minus strand of JQAY01000003.1, from coordinate 93,856 downwards.
GGTTTTTCGTCAAGTGGTGTTTACGCCGATGAAACAGACCAAGCAACGGATTACGACCGCAAAACAAAAATTAACCATTAATACTGATAACCTGTCGAAGCGTGATGTCACTGTGTTTAAAGCAACGTTCAATCGGACGCTGGCCAGTGTTGATCATGTGGAAGAATTGTTGCAGTTGACAACGGGATTGCGTAAAATTGCGATTGAGACCGATGTGATGCGGTTTGCGCGTGGTATTCTGAAAGAATTAGCTGATGATCCAACCCAATTAACAGAAGCAGATGAGTTTGTTTATACACATTTGCCAAACATGGAACAAATTCTGGTCACGTATCAAGAAATTGCAAACCATGAAATGATTGATGAGTCGGACAAAGCACACTTGAAGGCGGCACGTGAAGTGTTGCGCCAACTTGCTGACCAAATTCAACAAGACTACCGTTTAATCACGCGCGATGATTTAAACTCACTTCGCGATCAAATTGATGTGGCGAAGCGAACTATGGGGGATAAAAAATGACAGAAGAAGTAATGACAAAAGAGACGGTGACGACACCCGAGTTATCGGATACGTTGACGTCTGAAGAGAAATCAAAAGCGCTGCAATTGGCCCAAACATTGGATGTTGCAACGAGCGATTCAGTGTTAACGTACGGTGCAGATGCACAAAAGAACCTCTCTGCTTTCTCGCAAGGTGTATTGGATAAGGTTCAAAATCAAGATGTAGGCCCAATTGGTGATTCGTTGACTGAGTTGATGAATACCTTGAATCAAGCTAGCCCAGATGATTTGCGTCCGGAAAAGCAAGGATTCTTTGCCCGTATCTTTAATCGCGTCCAAAAGTCAGTCTATGAAATGACGGCTAAGTACCAACAAATTGGTGCCCAAGTTGATAACGTGGCTGCGCGTTTGGATCGCCACAAGGATTCATTGTTGGCTGATAATAAGATGTTGGATGGCTTGTTCCAAGAAAACCTCGACTTCTTTAACCAATTGAATGTATATATTGGTGGAGCGGAGATGAAGTTGAGCGATGTCCGTCAACGTGAATTGCCAGCTGCCCAAGAAAAGGCACGCCAAACGAACAATCAACTTGATGTGCAAAAGGTACAAGATTTGGTGCAATTTGAACAACGTTTGGAAAAGCGTACCAACGATTTGAAGTTGACTCGTCAAATTGCGCTACAACAAGCACCACAAATCCGATTGATCCAATCAACGAATCAAGTATTGGCCGAAAAGATTCAAGCATCTGTTTCAACGGCTATTCCATTGTGGAAGAATCAAGTTGCGATTGCGTTGACGTTGTTGAAGCAAAAGAATGCGGTTATCGCACAACGCGCTGTGGCTGATACGACCAATGAACTTTTGCGTGCCAATGCAGATATGCTTCACCAAAGTGCGGTTGAAACGGCTAAGGAAAATGAGCGTGGTGTTGTCGATATTGAGACACTTCAAGAGACACAAAACAGTTTGATTGCAACGATTCAAGAGACGATGCAAATCCAACGCGATGGTCGCGCAAAGCGTGCCGATGCTGAGCAACAAATGCAAGTGATGGAGAACGAGTTGAAGGAAAAGTTGTTGGGGATGGCCGAAGAACAAGGCCGAAAAGACATTAATTAAAAAATTTTTTCGCGGACATTATCATAGATGTCCGCGTTTTTTATCACGATAAATTCACGTTTTGCGCTGAAATTGAGGCGGTATGAAATAAATACAAAAGGATGTGATAACTGTATCATTTCGTGCATGAACCCCATTAAAACAATAGCGAACAAGTAAACTCGGCCTTAATCATTTTTTAATAATTTGTGGTCGTGATAGACGATTTGGTTGTCATGTTTCTGTAATTTGTTCGCAATTTTTCGTAAAAATGGGGGTTACATGTTCACATATTGACGGTTATAATAGGAGCCATAGGTAGCAGTAACACCGTAGAAGCCGGAAGGAGGCACATATGGTCACGTTATATACATCACCTAGTTGCACATCATGCCGCAAAGCGCGTGCATGGCTCGAAGAAAACGCCATTCCCTATACTGAGCGTAATGTCTTCAAAGAGCCATTGAGCCGAGATGAGATTAAGAACATCCTCCGAATGACGGAAGATGGGACCGAAGAAATCATCTCAACACGATCAAAGCTATTTGCTGAATTGGATGTGAAGCTAGATGACTTGTCATTGAGTCAATTAATTGAAATGATTCAACAGCAACCTGCGCTATTGAAGCGCCCATTAATGATTGATGAAAAGCGTATGCAGGTTGGTTACAATGAAGATGAGATTCGTCGCTTCTTGCCACACGAGGTTCGTCAACAAGAACTTAAGCGCGCAACGCTCATGGTGGATTTGTAACATCCCAACCCATACATAGAAAATGAGGCTACTGGGTGTGGCCTCTTTTTTAGCCCAAATTGGTGGTTAAAACACTAATATATCGACTATTAATCAGTAACTTTGTTATAATGGTTAGCAAAGATAAGTTCCCGAGTAGCGGGAAGGGAAGGGGTGCCCAATTATGGAAATGGAACGCATTAATGAGGATACAATTCGAGTTGTGGTGACAAACGACGATCTCGCAGAACGCAGTATCTCAGTGATCGATTTGCTGGGCAACCAGGAAGAAATTGAACGTTTCTTCTACAATATCTTGGAAGAAGTTGATGTTGAGCACGATTTTGAAAACAATGAGGCTGTCACTTTCCAAGTATTGCCAAACCGAAATGGCTTGGAGTTGTTTATTTCAAAGAACATTGGCGATAAGGCCATGATGGATGGCGTTATCAACTCAATGTTTGGAAATCGCGATGCGGGCGACGTAAACGATGATGTTTCAGACAGTTTGTTGGAGCAACTACTAGATAACGATGGAACGAACGACCGTAAGCCAAAGGCTAACAGTCGTGCCCGTGCTGAAGAACAAGCTGCTAACCAAATGGTTAATGCAGCTCGTGAATTGGCACGTGACAAGCAAGGTCGTCGCCAAGTTATCTTGAAGTTTAACGACTTTGAAGCAATCATCCAATTCGCTAAGATGATGCAAGAAGAAGTTGGTGATTCAAAGATTATTGAATACAACAAGGCTTACTACCTTGAGTTGTCATTTGATGATTCAGTGTCACAAACCGGTTTGCAAGACATCACCGCGGTAGCACGTGAGTATGGTGAAGTCACGCCGGTAGCAGCAGAAGTGCTTGCAGAACACGGGCGCACGATCTTCGCTGAAAACGCATTGACGCAAGTGTTGTCATACTTTAACTAGAACAAAGCCCAAAAGCACACAACCGATTTTTCGGTTGTGTGCTTTTTTGTTGTGCACTCCGACCGTGAGGGATGACACAAACCACCAACTAACAAATCAAATTACTCGACCATATACAAATCTTATAAATTAAAGAAAAAGAATTACGCCAAAAACACGGTTTGTTGCAAAAGTTTTACAAATGAAAAGGTGGGCAATGTATCATATGGTAATGTGCCTCATTTGGTGGTAAACGCTTTCATTGTTGCCGTTTTAGGCTTGTTCATAAAAAAACTTACAACTTAATCACAGACTATAACCGTCAGAATTCATAATTTAGTCTTTTTGTTCGAAACTTTTACAAAATATATCTGTAATATAGTTGTTACAACGAAGCAGTAAATTGTGTTTGTAAACGCTTACATTAATTATTTGCGACGTTGGGTTTTCACTTTACGTAACCGAATAGGGGGATATTATGGGACTAAAGTTGAATGATGATTTCTTGTGGGGTGGTGCGATTGCAGCACACCAAGCCGAGGGTGCTTGGAACGTCGGTGGTAAGGGTGTCTCAATTGCAGACATCTTGACTGCCGGTGCTCACGGGAAGCCACGTGAAATCACAGATGGTGTGATCGAGGGATTGAACTATCCTAACCATCACGGTATCTACTTCTATGATACTTACAAGGCGGACTTGGCTTTGATGGCCGAGATGGGCTTTAAGGCATTCCGTACTTCGATTGCTTGGACGCGTATCTTCCCAAATGGCGATGATGCAACACCAAACGAAGAAGGATTGCAATTCTACGATGATATGTTTGATGAAATGAATCGTCTTGGAATTGAGCCAGTCATCACATTGAACCACTTTGAAATGCCATACCACTTGGTAACGGAATACGGTGGTTGGTCTGACCGTCGTTTGATCGATTTGTTCGTAAAGTATGCTGAAACAGTTTTCACTCGTTATAAGGACAAGGTGACTTACTGGATGACGCACAACGAAATTTCAAATCAAGCTAACTTGACTGACGAAACGATGGGCGAATTCATGATCTGGACGAATTCAGGTTTGAAGTTCCCAGAAGGTACACCAGCCGAAGAAAAGTTGGCAGCCATGGTTCAAGCTGGTCACTACGAATTGGTAGCCAGTGCCAAGGCTGTTCAAATCGGACATGCGATTAACCCTGATTTTGTCATCGGCGGTATGTTGAACGTTGCGCCATTGTACCCAGCTTCATCAAAGCCAGCTGACATGTTGGCAGTGCAAAAGGCCCGTCAAGCGCGTGACTGGTTCTCAGATGTTCACGTTCGTGGTGAGTATCCAGCAGAATTTGAAGCATTTGCAAAGCGTACGGGAATGCGCCCTGATATTACTGAAGAAGATCGCGAAGCACTTCGCGCCGGAACAGTTGATTACTTGGCAATTTCTTATTACAACTCATTCGTGATTAAGGCAACATCAGATGATGATGCAGAATTCGATAACCTACATGGTTATGAAATTGTGCCTAATCCGGAAGTGCAAGTTTCAGATTGGGGTTGGGCAATCGACCCACAAGGCTTGCGTTACACGTTGAACGAACTGAACGACTTGTACCCAGGTTTGCCAATCATGATTGTTGAAAACGGCTTTGGTGCTTACGACGAAGTAGTTGATGGTAAGGTTCATGACCAATACCGTATTGATTACTTGAAGGCGCACGTTGCTGAAGTTGAAAAGGCAGTTGTGATGGATGGTATCCCAGTAATCGGTTACCTATCATGGGGACCAATTGACATTGTGTCAGCTGGAACCGGTGAAATGAGTAAGCGTTACGGCTACATTTACGTTGATTTGGATGATATGGGTGAAGGTTCAGGCGAACGTTTGCGCAAGGATTCATTTGATTGGTATAAGCAAGTTATCGCCTCACATGGTGTGGACTTGTAATTTAATTCTAAAAAATTTTTATTAAAGGTATTTCTGGAGGAAATAATTATGGCAGACAAGACGATTATGTTGGCATGTGCGGCAGGAATGTCAACTTCAATGTTGGTTAAGCGTATGCAAGATGCAGCTAAGGCTGAAGGTAAGGACTACGAGATTTTCGCAAAGTCAACGTCAGATATCGATGCAGAATTGGCATCAGATCACAAGCCTGACGTATTGTTGCTTGGACCTCAAGTCGGTTACTTGAAGAACGATGTTAAGAAGAAGACTGACGAAGCTGGTATTCCGATGGATGTTATCAACATGATGGACTACGGCATGATGAAGGGTGACAAGGTTTTGGCAGCCGCCGAAGCAATGATGTAACACGATTTGAGCAGTAACAAATGACGGTTTGACTGACTGGTAGCGTAATGGCCAGTCAGTCATTGGTATATGGGGGAATAATTATGGATGACGCACGTATGGAAGTCGTAATGGGCTTGATCATGCACGGCGGAAACGCTAAGGGACAAGCATACCAAGCAATTCAATTTGCGAAGGAACACAAGTACGACGAAGCGGAAGAAGCTTTGAAGGCAGCTAACGAAGAATTGAAGGCTGCCCACGACGTTCAAACTGACATGTTGACTAAGGAAGCACAAGGGGAGCACACCGAAGTTGACTTGTACATGGTTCACGGACAAGACCACTTGATGAACGCGATTACGTTCCGTGACATGGCCGTTGAGTTGATTGAATTGATGAAGCGCGTCGATGCTTTGGAGGGTAAGTAATGGTCAAAGGCTATAAAATGCCTGATGGGTTCCTATGGGGAGCGGCGGTTGCGGCTCACCAACTTGAAGGTGCCTGGGACGTAGATGATAAAGGGGTATCAATCGCCGATGTCATGCTGGCTGGTAAGCACGGTGTGGCACGTGAGGTGACGGATGAAGTATTGCCAGATGGTAACTATCCAAACCACCGCGGCATTGATTTTTATCACACTTACCCAGAAGACTTTAAGTTGATGAAGGAACTTGGTCTTAAGGCATTCCGTACTTCAATTGCTTGGACACGTATCTATCCAAATGGTGATGATGTGTTGCCTAGTGAAGAAGGATTGCGTTATTACGACAAGATGATTGATGCGATGATCGAAAATGACATCGTGCCTGTCTTGACGTTGAGTCACTTTGAAATGCCACTTCACTTGGTAACAGAGTACGGTGGGTTCCGTAATCGCCAAGTAATCGACTTCTTCGTGAAGTTTGCGGACACGGTTATTCGTCGTTACGGCGACCGTGTTAAGTATTGGATGACGTTTAACGAAATCAACAACCAAACATCATGGATGGATCCACACCCAATGTTGCAAAACTCAGGGTTGAAGGATTACAGCGAAGATGAGGCGCAAGAGTTGATGTATCAAGCATCACACTACGAATTGTTGGCATCAGCTTTGGTAACGAAGCGCGCCCACGAAATCGCCCGTGAAAAGGGTTGCGAGTTGTTGGTTGGGGACATGATTGCCATGAACCCAGTTTATCCAGCGTCATCAAAGCCGGAAGATATTTTGATGGCTGAGCGTGCCATGCAAACCCGTTATTTCTGGGGTGATGTTCACGCCAACGGAAAGTATCCAAACTGGTTGAAGAAGTTCTGGGCACACAAGGGCTTCAAGATTGATATCACGCCGGAAGATGAAAAGATTTTGGCGGAGAATACAGTCGACTATGTCGCATTCTCATACTACATGTCATGGACGGTTTCAGATACCGGTGATGAGTGGTTGGAATACGATGAAGAAGCGAACCACGGTGACAACCCATTCTTGCAAAAGTCAGATTGGGGTTGGCAAATCGATCCAGTTGGTGTCCGTTGGGCCATGAACTGGATGTGGGATCGTTGGCAAAAGCCAATGCTTATCGTTGAAAACGGCTTTGGTGCCTATGACAAGTTGGAAGAAAATGGCGAAGTCCATGATGACTACCGTATTGCATACTTCCAAGGTCACATTGAATCAATGGAACGCGCCGTTGTCTTAGACGGTATTCCGTTGATTGGATACTTGCCATGGTCAGGTATTGATATTGTGTCAGCCTCAACGGGTGAAATGTTGAAGCGTTATGGCTTCATCTACGTTGATTTGGATGACATGGGTCAAGGATCAGGTAAGCGTTACCGCAAGGATTCATTCAAGTGGTATCAACAAGTAATTGCCTCAAACGGAGAGGATTTGGGGTAATTCTAAAAGAGGATTGGTGTTAACTATCGGTTTTAAAAATTTAACTATATTATTCATAGAATGAGGATAACAACATGAATACATTTATTAATGAAAAGTTGTTGCCGCCGGTAATGAAGTTCGTTAACACGAAGGCGGTTACAGCGATTAAGAATGGTATGCTTTACCCAATTCCATTCATCGTTATTGGAGCTATTTTCTTGATTTTGGGACAATTCCCATATCAACCAATCGCAGATTACTTGGATAAGATTGGTCTAGGACCTATCTTCTTGCAAGCAAACAACGCATCATTTGGAATCATGGCTTTGTTTGCCGTATTTGGAATCGCCTACTCATGGGTACGTGATGAAGGATACGAAGGTGTGTCAGCCGGTTTGTTGGCCGTTGTTGTCGACATCTTGTTGCAACCAGACACAATTAAGTCAGTAACGAACATTGCTGACCCAGACAAGACGTCAACTGCTTGGCAAGTGTCAGGTGTTATCGACAAGGCCTGGCTTGGTGGTAAGGGGATGATCGTTGCCATCATCGTTGGTTTGCTTGTTGGTTGGGGTTACTCATGGTTTATGAAGAAGGGCTTCACTATCAAGTTGCCTGAACAAGTGCCAGCAAACGTTGCAGCATCATTTACGGCTTTGTTGCCAGGTGCTGCTATCGTAACAATTGCAACTGCTGTTTACGGAATCTTCAAGTTGGGATTCAACACTACTTTGGTAGAGTGGATTTACACGACGATTCAAACGCCTTTGCAACACGCAACTGACGGACCTTTGGGTGTCGTAGTTGTTGCCTTCTTGCCAGTGTTCTTGTGGTTCTTCGGTGTCCACGGTGCAACCATCGTTGGTGGTATCATGACGCCATTGCTATTGGCTAACAACGCCGACAACTTGGCTTTGTACAAGGCTGGAAAGTTGACGTTGGAGAACGGTGGTCACATCGTTACGCAAGCCTTCATGGACCAATTTATCACGGTAACTGGTTCAGGTATGACGATTGGTTTGGTTGTGTTCATGTTGGTACGCGCCAAGTCAGTTCAAATGAAGACGTTGGGTAAGTTGGAAATCGTTCCTGCTTTGTTCAACATCAACGAGCCAATTTTGTTCGGTTTGCCATTGGTTTTGAACCCATTGCTAGCCGTACCATTTGTCTTGACGCCGCTTATCTCAGGATTCGCTACTTACTTTGCAATTTACTTCGGTATCATCCCACCATTTAACGGAATGTATGTTCCTTGGACGACGCCAGCCATTATCTCTGGTTTGATCGTTGGTGGATGGCAAGGTGCTTTGTGGCAAGCTTTGATGCTTGTGATGACTGGATTTACTTACTTGCCATTCGCTCGTAAGTACGACAAGGTCTTGCTTGCTGAAGAGCAAGGTGATGCTCAGCCATCAGCTGAAGACATTGAAAAGTTGGAAGAAGCAACTAACTAATCAAGTTGATTAAGAATTAAGACTTATAGGTCAGATGACTTATAAGTCTTTTTCTTTTGCAAAATTAAATTGGAAAATCCGGGATGCCACAACTCTTTATTATCAGGAGGGGTGTACATGTTTATAGCGAAGAAAAAAGAATCGGTGGATTTAGTGAAAGCTGACGTAGCGGTAAAGACGACGGTTTATGTTTGTCCTGGTTGTGAAGGTGAGGTTCAGGTAAAGCAGGGAACAATTAATACACCCCATTTTTCACACGTGACGTTGCGGGATTGCCAATCCCTGGCTGAGGGTGAATCGAGTGATCATTTATTGGGAAAACTACAACTAGCTGATTTTTTTGAAAGTATCGGTGGCACTGTTGAACTAGAAGTTTGGCTACCGGAAATCAAGCAGCGACCAGACTTGGTGGTGACGTTTGACAATGTGAAAATTGCGGTTGAATTTCAATGTGCACCAATAACAGCCCAGCGCGTATCAGAACGAACGCGTGGGTTTGAGTCGTTGGGGATGGATGTCGTTTGGGTGCTAGGTCCCACTTATCAACAGAAAAAGTTGCAACAAGCCACTTGGGCGAAGTTCGCACGGATTCGTGGTGGACGGTTACAAGTGGCGTTTTGGCATGCTAAAGGGAACCGGGTTGAATGGCGGGAATGGTGGCGCCTTGATTGTCGCAATCGCGTAAACGCGCATGATGCGGGCGATGCGCATCGACAGCTATTGAAATTACAACAATTGGTGACGCAACGCTCGGAGGTGAGTCGTCGGTGGCAGAAACGCTTGTATCGGTTAGGCAGAAGTTTGGTCGGCATGCCTTGGGTTTGCCATCGACTTAAGGCAATGCCAGGCGGTGCCCGCACAGCGCAATGGGAGTTATCATTGGCGGTTTTGCTGGCACTAGAGGATGGGCCACAGACTAAGACGCGATTGCATGAGGTGTTATCCAAGCAAGTCTGGTTTGAATTTGGTGCGACGCAACAAGATGATGCGATTGTGCTGTGGCTGGATCGATTGTTGGCGGAATGGGGCGCGACAAACGTGATTATGCAACGTGATGACATGGTTTGGCTGAAGCGAGTAACAGAATGGTACCCGGATTATCAGCATAAATTGGCCGTGTTAGATTAGCATCTCCGTTACCACGTGCAACTTCGGAACCCAAAGTGTAGAATAACAACTATAATAAACTTGAAATGAGGTTAGCTATTATGGCAAAAGAATTACCATTGCGCGAAGAGTTGCCTGAGTCAATGACTTGGGATCTATCAACCATCTTTGCCTCTGACGAAGCGTGGGAAGATGCCTTCGCGGATTTGGAAGACCGTCTTGAATCAGCTGAGTTCTTTGCAGCAAGTGTGACGAATTCTGCAACGGATTTGTACAACGCTTTGCAATACGGCCTAGGCTTGATGCAAGATTTGGAAAAGTTGTATGTATATGCCTCAATGAAGTCTGATCAAGACACGGCTAACACTTACTACCAAGGTTTGAACAACATGGCCGAGTCTTTGGCTGCTCGTGTGTCAGCTGCGATTGCCTTCTTTGACCCAGCCGTTTTGAGCTTGTCAGAAGAAGAGTTGTCAGAATTCTTTGCAGCTGAGCCTAAGCTACAAGACTACAAGCACTACTTTGATAGCATTTTGACGCAACAAGGTCACGTCTTGCCAACTGAGCAAGAGTCACTTTTGGCAGCCGCGGGTGATGTCTTTGGGGCATCACAACGTACATTTGGTGTGTTGGACAACGCTGATATTTCATTTGAAGCCGTTGAAAATGAAAACGGTGAAATGGAAACGTTGTCTAATGGTGTTTACTCACGTTTGTTGGAGTCAACGAATCCTGAAATCCGCAAGAATGCTTTCCAAACGTTCTACAAGTCATACATGGCTTTGGAGAACACGTTTGCCTCATTGATTGGTAACCATGTTAAGGGACAAAACTTTATGGCGGCTGCGCACCACTACGACAATGCGCGTGAAGCTGCGTTGGCTGGTAACCACGTGCCTGAAGTTGTTTACGATACGTTGGTTGCGGAAGTGAACAAGGCATTGCCATTGCTCCACCGTTATGTTGGTTTGCGTAAGAAGTTGTTAGGCTTGGATGAGTTGCACTCATACGATCTTTACACGCCAATTTTGGGTGAACCAGATTATGATATCGATTATGAATCAGCCAAGGCTGAAGCATTGCAGGCGTTGGCACCTTTGGGGGATGATTATCTTGATATCGTGAACAAGGCCTTTGATAGTCGTTGGATTGATGTCATTGAAAACAAGGGTAAGCGTTCAGGTGCTTATTCAGGTGGATCATATGACACAAACCCATTCATTTTGTTGAACTGGGTGGATAACTTGAATAACTTGAGCACGCTGGTTCACGAAATGGGTCACTCAGTGCACTCATATTACACGCGTCAAAACCAACCATATCACTATGGTGACTACCCAATTTTCTTGGCTGAGATTGCCTCAACGACGAACGAGAACTTGTTGACGGATTACTTGTTGAAGACGGTTGATGACAAGAAGCTCCGTGCTTATATCTTGAACCAATACTTGGATGGCGTTAAGGGCACGGTCTTCCGTCAAACGCAATTTGCTGAATTTGAGCAATGGATGCACGTAACGGATGCTGAGGGTACGCCTTTGACGGCTGACGTTTTGGATGAAGCGTATGGTGAGATGAACCGTCGTTACTATGGTCCAGAATTGACGTTTGATGAAGAAATCGCGCACGAATGGGAGCGTATTCCACACTTCTACTACAACTTCTACGTCTTCCAATATGCAACAGGCTTTGCAGCTGCAACCGCAATGGCAGACAAGATTTTGACTGAAGGTGAGCCGGCCGTGGCAGCTTACAAGGAATACTTGCAAGCTGGTTCATCAGCATTCCCAATTGATGTGATGAAGAAGGCTGGTTTGGATATGACCAAGCCAGACTACCTACAAGACACATTCAAGGTCTTCGAGGAACGTTTGAACGAGTTCGAAGCACTTGTTAACGAATTGGCCTAAAGTAAATTGCTATAAAAAAGACGCTGACTTCAAATTCTGAAGTCAGCGTCTTTTAATTTACTGTTCTTACTTAAACAATGTCCACCACAAAGTTGAGGCGACGATACCACCGGCGATAGGTGCCAAAACGGCAACCCATGCGTACTCCCAGTGTGATGATCCCTTAAACTTCAATGGCAACAAGGCGTGGACCAAACGTGGACCGAAGTCACGCGCAGGGTTCAAACCAGGACCGGTTGCACCACCCAATGATGTAACCAACGTTGCAACAAGGACACCCAATGCCAAACCGGCAATACCCTTGTATTCAGCTGATGACGTAATTCCCAAAGCGGCGAAGACCAAAACAAATGTTCCAACAAATTCGTTGATGAAACCGTTGAAGCATGAGTTAGCAGCGTCAGTCGTTGAGAATGGGGCGAAGACCGCATCAACGTTTGTCGTCAAATCAAAGTATGGCTTGTAGGCAGCGACAACCAAAAGTTGACCGAACATAGCACCCAAAATTTGAGCGATGATGTAAGGCAAAACCTCTGACCATGGGAAGTCACCAACAACGGCCAAGGCCAACGTAAAGGCAGGGTTGATTTGAGCTGAGAAAGCTCCGAAAGCCATAGCTGGGATAGCAACACCGGCTCCGTAACCAACGGCGATGTTCAACCAACCAGTTTCAGCTCCCTTTGTGTTCTTCAACTCGGTATTGGCAACTGATCCATTACCCAACAAAACCAAGAACGCTGTTCCGAAAAACTCGGCGAACAAACGTACGACTAATGAGTGGTCCATAATTCCTCCAAATGTGAAAATAATTTTTAACTGTTTAACCAGAACAAATGTTTGCACATTTCTGTGCACAAACGAACGCTTATCAATTTATCAAAAAAATGCGTTCAGTTCAATGTTTTTTGCGTGTTTTTAACCCGTTTGTAACGTTTTTATGCCGTTTACGACAGAGTCTATGAACAAAATATGAAACATTTTGATGAGAAGCGTAATTCATACATAATACAGCCGTATATCATTAAAATCACTTTCATTGAAAGGAAGCGCTTAAACAGTTAGAATAAGACCTATAAAGGAACTTGGAGGAATAACTATGACAGCAGGTCAAATCGCGTTGATTATCATTGCGGTGGCGGTATTGTTGTTGGTCTTGTTTATTGGGCTATTTTTGGTTCGATTGACACGAACTTTGGAGGTCATTACGCGTGATGTGGACATCATTGCACGTGAGGCAAACGACATTTTAGCTAACGCAAATACATTGTTGAACGATGTTAATGGCAAGGTAGCGACAATTGATCCAGCTTTCCAAGCGGTGGCAGATTTGGGGACATCTGTGTCTGAGTTGAACGCGGCAACGCACAACTTGACGGGGAAGGTTAAGTCAACGGCTGCTTCACGTGGGGCTGGTGTTGCATCAGCGTTCTCAGCGGTTAATGGATTCCGCAAGGCGCGCAAAGCACAATCATCAACGACAAAGTAATCGGATATAAACCAGGAGGGTATTAACCATGTCTAAGGGAAAAGGATTTTTGGCAGGATTGTTGTTTAGTGGTGTAGCAGCTGCGGCTGGATACGCCTACTTCAAGAGCTTGTCACCAGCAGAACAAGAAAAGTTGAAGGCTAAGGTTGACGACATCGTTGTTGATGTTCGCGACAAGGCAGTTGATTACACATATGCAGCAACGGATGCGGTGGCATCTGTTCGTGATCGCGCAGACGATTTCGTAGCCGAAAAGGGCTTGGACGGTAAGGTCGCTGACTTGAAGGCGCAAGCTGATGAGAAGACGGCTGGCTTGCGTGCGAAGGCCGATGAACTTAAGGCTCAAGCCGACGAAAAGACGGCAGGATTGCGTGCTAAGGCTGATGATTTGAAGGCCCAAGCACAAGACTTGGCTGACCAAGCAAAGTCAAAGGCAAGCGAAGTGAAGGATCAAGTTCGTGCCAAGGTTGCACCTGAACTTGAGGATGAAGACATTGATATCGTTTTGGATCCAACAGCACCTTCATTGTCAGAAGCATTTGAAGACTTGGAAGAACCAGTTGCGGTTGAAGAAGCAAAGCAAGTAACGGCTGAAGTTTTGGAACCCGAGGGTGGTTTGTCTGAGACGAACAAGAAGGGCTTGTCAGAAGAAGCTTAATAATATGTAAAAAGAGGAACGACCGTTAAGTCGTTCCTCTTTTTTGTAGTCATTATTGCTTCGTTGAATCGCGATCAACGTAACCGTGTGGCAAGATGATGTTCTTAACAGCCAATTCTTCGCGGTTCATCAACTTCGTCAACATACGCATAGCAACGGCACCAAGGTCGTAGATGGGTTGCGTAATTGAAGACATTTGTGGACGCGTCATAACAGCCAACTTTGAGTTGTTGTTAGTAATCAATTCAAAGTCTTCAGGCATCTTAACGCCAGCATCAGTCATGGCGTTCAACAAACCAGCAGCCATTTCGTCGTTAACAACAACGGCGGCTGTCGCCTTAGCGTCACGGACCATTTCAGCCATTTGGTAACCTGATTGATAGTCGTAATCACCTTGAATAACAAGTGATTCGTCGTAATCGACACCAGCAACCGCCAAAGCGTTCATATAACCCTTAAGCTTGTACTCGCGGTTGATGCCGTGATCCAAGCTTCCCGTCACAAAGGCGACACGCTTGTGGCCGTTCTTCAACAACTTGGTCGTTGCTTCACCGATGGCACTTGTGTAGTCAATGTTTACAGAAGGTTGGTCAGTAACGTCATCAACTGAGCCTGCCAAAACGATAGGCACATCGGCCTTAGCAAATTCCTTGCGAATATCATCATCAATCAAGTTACCCATGAAGATGATACCGTCAACTTGCTTGCTCAATAGGTTTTCCAAAACTTGCAATTCCTTGGTATCAGATTCATCTGAGTTAGCCAAGATAATTTGGTAGTGGTACATAGCAGCAACGTCATCGATTCCACGAGCCAATTCGGCAAAGTAGTGGTCTGTGACGTCGGGAATCACGACACCAATTGTGGTCGTACGACGTGATGCCAAACCGCGGGCAACGGCGTTTGGACGGTAACCAAGTCGTTCGATAACGGCTTCAACCTTTTCTTTCGTTTCTTGCTTAACGTTGGCATTGCCATTGACAACACGTGAAACGGTCGCCATTGAGACTTTCGCTTCGCGGGCCACGTCATAAATCGTGATGGTCTGCTTTTCCATGCTGATGCTCCTTTATAAATCTCTCATACAGAATTTTTGTCGTTTTCATAACTTTTCAGTCATTAACCAAGTTGCATATCTGCAAACGGTTACAAGGTTATTGTATCATGCTTTCATAAAATGTTTTCATGAGAACATTCAATATATCACAAGTTAATAGTTTAGCATAAATAATCGGTGTATTGCGTCATTTTCTGAAAATGAGTGTACAATGATAGAAAAGTGAAACAAGAGGGGATTTCAGATGACTGAACAACTTACAAAAATCCAATCATGGTTGAACGACAATGAATTGGATGTCGCCTACTTCTCAGATTTTCATTCAATTGCCTATTTGACGGGCTTTGAATCTGACCCAATCGAACGTGTTTTGGCGTTGTTTGTCTTTCCACAAGACGAGCCATTTATTTTTGCGCCAGCACTAGAAGTCGAGGCAGTAAAGGGCGCCGGTTGGACGCACCCTGTTTATGGTTACCAAGACCACGAGCAACCTTATCAAATGATTGCCAACTACATCAAGCAACACACGACGCATGCAACGAAGTGGGCCGTTGAAAAGGCGCAGATGACGTTGGACCGTGCTGCTTTGCTAGAAACGGCTGTACCAGAAGCTAAGTTTGTGGCTGATTTGTCACCATTGATGACTGAAATGCACTTGATCAAGACCCCAGATGAAATTGCTAAGATGCACAAGGCTGGTGATGATGCGGATCGTGCATTCGAATTTGCCTTTGCGGCTTTGCAAGAAGGTGTGTCAGAGCTTCAAGTGATGGCCAAGTTGGAATACGACTTGAAGTCAATGGGTGTTGTGGGGATGTCATTTGAGACGTTGGTTCAATTCGGTGCGCACGCAGCTGAACCACACGGTGACACAGGTTCGACTTTGTTGAAGGCTGGCGATTTGGCGTTGTTCGACTTGGGAACGATTTACGACGGTTACGTTTCAGACGCCACCCGTACAGTTGCCTACAAGTCAGTTTCAGATCACCAACGCGATGTTTACAACGTTGTCTTGGAAGCACGATTGGCTGCCCAATCACAAGCAAAGCCTGGTATGACGGCCGGCGAGTTGGATGCGATTGCGCGTGATATTATTACAAAGGCTGGCTACGGCGAGTACTTCGTGCACCGTCTTGGTCACGGTATCGGCTCATCAGTCCACGAATCAATTCAAATTGCCACTGGTAATGATTTGATTTTGCAACCAGGTATGGCGTTCTCAATTGAGCCAGGTATTTACATTCCTGGTGACTTGGGTATTCGTATTGAAGACTCAGTTGTCATGACGGAGACCGGTGCTGATTCATTCACGCACTCATCAAAGGAATTGCGTATTATCGATTAAACAAAATAGGATGGTACCTTGATTTTTTCAAGATACCATCCTATTTTTTAGTGCCAGTTATTAATGATTGCTTCGGCGTTTTCTTCAGTATCGGCAACTTCAGAACGTGTCTTTTCAGCCTTCAATAAAGGTAGCAAAGCTTCTTGGCGAGCACTGTGCTTAATCACCCAAACTAAGAAAAGGGGTTGTTCGAATAGCCAAACGATGTGACGAGCTGAGTAAGTGGTCGTTTGACCAGTTACGGGGTTTGGCTTAACCGGTGCGGCTAGTTCTGGCGTGACAGCTGCCAAAGCATCAGCTTCAGTATCGAATGTTTCCTCAATCTTCTTGCGGAGATCCTTCTTGAATGCGTCGTACTTCACGCGGTTCTTTTGCTTGTTTGGGTAATCAACACCCCACAACTTTACGATGTCGAGGATGTCTGTCAAATTATACGTGGCCATGTGTTTGCTCACTCTCTATTAATTAGTAACCTAAGCATACCACATTAGGCAGCGTCTAGTTTGATAATCATCTTATGAATCTTGTGACCGGTAGTGGCCAATTCGATGGTTGCATCGACGTTGCCGTCGGATGCAAAACTGTCGGAAAAATCACCGTGGAAGGTGACGTGAGCTAGGACTTCGTCGTTTAAAGGTTCGACGGAGTGAATACTCGTTTGGACGTTATGCGCAAAGAAGTATTGCTTAAAATAGCTTTGAATGTCAGGCAACCCGACACTGATTTGCTTTGAAGCAACATCAGAGACAATGGCGTCTGGCGCAAATAGGGAGACATAGCTCCCGTCCAAATCATTCAGATAACTTATGACTTGGTACATAGGTGTAGATGCTGACATGAAGGTGCTTCTTTCTAATTAGACTGTAAATTCATTATCTGCTTATAAAATGTGGGCGTCAAACGGAATGACCACTAAAATTTGCCACTTCCTAAAAATAAGCGTAAAGTAGATAAGTCGTCTTTCTAAGGCGACGCTTTTTGTTAATCACAACAAAAAGGGCACTTATTTGTTTAATTTTGAAAGTAGAGGTTTTTATGAATTCCGGAAAAACCAAGATCTTTAACCAGTCATTTCTTGAAATTGCGCTGATTAACTTCCTAGTTTTGATGACGTTTTACAGTTTGATTGTTGCCGTCGGACCATATGCGGTAGATGTTCTTCATCTATCAACAGCAAGCAGTGGGTTGCTAGTTGGTATCGTGGTTATTGGCTCACTTGTCATGCGTATGATGTCCGGTGCGGTGCTAGCACGCTTTTCAACCAAGACGATGATGATGGTTGGTGCCTTTGTATTGATTCCTAGTATGCTGGCTTATCATGTTGCAACGTCAATGATTTCATTATTGGTACTACGTTTTGTCCAAGGAATGATGATCGGACTAATCGGGACGGTTACAAATACGGCAGTCGTGTTTGTTGTACCGGAAGAGCGTCGCAGTGAAGGAATTTCATATTTCTCATTGAGTACAGTTATCGCCACTGCAATGGGTCCATTCTTAGGTCTGGCCTTGAGTAAGATTGGCTATGGCTTCTTGTTTAATATTGAAACCGTGATTGCTGTGTTGGCATTTTTAGCAACCATTTTGATTCACAAGGAAGCCGTTGATATTAAGGCACATACAGTTAAAAAGGTTGAAACGGCTGATAAGCCAACTGGTCTTAAGAAGTTTTTGGAGCCTAAGGCAGTGCCGTTGGCAATTGCACTGTTTATTGCCACGTTGACGTATTCAGCCATCCAAAGTTACTTGAGCTTCTTTATGAAGGCGCAACACATGGCCTCAGTGACCGAGTACTTCTTCTTGATTTATGCGGCAGTAATCTTCATTAGTCGCCCATTTACGGGTCGTTTGGCTGATGAAAAGAACGAAAACTACATCATTTACCCAGGTTTGATTTTGCTTGCCATTGGGTTTGTGTTATTGAGCCATGTCACAAACGTTTGGGTATTCGTATTAGCTGCGATTTTCATCGGTGTTGGGTTCGGGAACTTCCAATCTGCTGCCCAAGCAACGATTGCAAAAATTGTGCCACCTGAGCGCATGTCATATGCCACATCAACGTACTTCATCTTCTTTGATTTGGCATTTGGTGTCGGACCATACTTGCTTGGTTTGATTGAACCAAGTATTGGCTTCGTAGGCTTGTACGAGTTGATGATTGCGTTTGCGATTATTGCCTTGGTTTGGTACTTCTTGGTACACGGGCGCCACGTTAAACGATAAATACTATTAAAACATTAGCGAAAACTCGGAAAATCTGCTACATTAGATACAGATAAGATTCGAGTTTATAACGACAAAAAAGACGACCACCACAGATCACTTCCGGTCTGTGGTGGTCGTCTTTTTGTATACTTTCGACTATTCCGTGAATTGTGTGAACGTTTTATGAATTTAAGGGTTGTCACGTGAAATACAGAGCAAATGGCATTATTCTATTGTTACAAATTAGTTACGGATACTTTTAGAAGAGGTGGGGACAATGGAAAAAGTGACTAGGTTATTTAGAGGGGCAATGTTAGCGACTGTAATCGTACCCTTTGCCGGTCTACTTACATTACCGACAGCACAAAGCGTTTCGGCGGCAGATTATGGGGTGAAAATCTCTAACGGAACGCAGGTGCTATCAAACATTGATGGCACGGTGACCTTTGCAGGGGGAACTGTTAAGCAAACGAAAACAGCCCATGGCCAGGTGAATTTGTATTTGGCTGGTGTAACGTTGAATCCAAATGGCGATGGGGCGTCAATTGTTTCAACTGGCAATCAACAAACGCACCTTTACTTCCAAGGTGAAAAGCCTTCAGTGGTAAAGGGTGCGTTGCAAGGAATCACGACGGTAACTGGGGCTGCCAGTTTGTTGGGTGGGTCTCGTGACGCATTGGCTGTCTACGCAGAGGACACGCCAGGCATGGCTAGCGAGATGCAACTTGAAGGGGATTTTGCTAAGCCAGTGACCTTGACGCATAAGGATGGTAGCAAGGCTGTGCCAACTATCACGCTTGGAAAAGATGATGCGACCCGTTTGAATCAATTGATTTTGGCAGGCAAGTCGACGGATAGCGTTGTTGGTGGGGATGCCATTATTTACAACCCAGAACGTGTTTTGTCAGGCGATTTGGACAAGATAATTGGGGCGACATCATGGCGTGTCGATTATGATCAAAACGATACGGACTGGAGCGATGCGGCAAATTACAGCACTCGCCCATTGTCATTGAAGGGACCAAATGGTGAGACGGCAACTCGTATCGAGGTTTCAAGTGTGCCGTTAGCGTTTAAAGCAAATAATTTGGCGGTTGTGAATACTACCAAGTTGGCAGCTGAGAAGATTAACCCAACCGATTTGTACACCGCAGGTAATGGACAACCGGTGACGGTATCGATTAGTCAAAACGGGTCGGATTATACGACCTTTAATGGTGGTGAGCTGGCAGCTGGTCAATATAGTGTGAAGGTTAGCCAACCTGCAAATGTTGACAAGGGCGTGTTTGGTGGCGAAGCGACTGGTGAATTGACTGTCCAAACAACGCCGGCACCAGCACCAAACAATGGTGGGGGAACCACACCAACGCCTGTGCCAAGTACACCGGTGACACCAGCAACTGTGACGCCGACGGCAACGCCTGTGACGCCAGCAGTGTCGAGGGCGGTTGTGGCATCAACGCCAGCAACGACAACTGCGGCCACTCAAACGGCAACCGCAGCACCGGCTAAGCAAACGCCAGCCGCAGCTAATGCAACGTTGCACCACGGCGCAGCGAGTGATCCATTACATGGACCACTTGAAGTCGATATGCCGGTGAAGTCAAAGACGACGGCGAAGGCACCAGCTAAGGACGCTAAACATGAGAATGCCTTCCTAAAGCGTGCAGCCGGCTTGAGTACCCAAGCTGTTGTGGCCATTTGGTCAGTCGCTGTGCTGGTATTTGTTGGCTTAGTTTACCTTGGTATGCGTTGGGCAAAGCAGCCACAAGCTGCTGAAGTCAACGACAATAATGAAGAGAAGTAAATAGATGACAAAGCATGCTGATGACAGCATGCTTTTTTTGCCCGGTTGGTTAATTTAAGGCAAAAATCATTCTAAAAATGCCCACGCTTAACAACCGTAAACGTCCATCTGACCTGGTATTCTGGCACTGGAAAGGGAGAATATTGCAAATTTGTGATGTTGTCTTGCTTAGAAAGTATTGTTTGGGGAAATAACAATGGTAAAAACAAAGGATAAAAAGAAAAGGCTGGAAAACAGCAAGTTCTGGGTCGCAGCCGGACTGACCGCCGTTGCCGTTGGTGGCGTGACGACAGTCGAACCGCAATTCTGGGACTTTATTGATGATGAAATGCATCAAACATATGCCGCTACGGTTAACTCGACAACAACGATTGATCAGGTCAAAGATGTGGATACCGAGAATGGTCAAAGTCGAGATGTGAACTGGGGAGCAACACCAATCTGGAATAACAGTGAAGTGGACGGATTGGGAACGTACAAGCCGACTGGCAATCCTTGGGTTGCAGATCGAAATTATAACGGTGGTAATAAATATTCGAAAAATGGTGCGTATTATACGAAATTGGTAGCTGATGGACAAACTAATGCCGGATATACTTACTTAAATCGTCAGTTCGATGCCACGAAGCCCTTTACAATTTCTGGGTATTTGCACCCAGGAAAATCAGATAGTAACACGACGCTAGTAAGTAATTATTCTGATTGGACTGGATTATTGCTGACACCAACGAACCCTGATGATATTGCCAAAAAATATAGTTTAGATAGTTATGGTGGAAGTGGTTTAGGAATTCGCGGAATGGCGAAAGCGTTTGCGTTGGGGATTGACTTTAACGTAAACACATCAACGGGTTATAACGATCCGAGTGCGACATCCCCATTTGCTGCGCTCCGTACTACGGATGCCAGTGGAAATTTGGTTACGCCTAATTCTAATCTCTATAAGTCAGGCGTTTCTAATTGGCAAAATACAATTCGCTACACGTTAACTTGGAATCCAACTGGTGGGCCAGACGGCAAGTCGCCATCAATCGTTGCGACGATGACGCCTGATGGTGGTTCGACTTGGACGATAGATACTAAGGCGTCTGGTGTAACGCTACAATCAGTCAGTGCG
Source organism: Weissella confusa (assembly GCA_001436895.1). Classification (GTDB taxonomy): domain Bacteria; phylum Bacillota; class Bacilli; order Lactobacillales; family Lactobacillaceae; genus Weissella; species Weissella confusa. The sequence continues at coordinate 72,320 of JQAY01000003.1, read as the reverse complement.
TTGACGTTTGGATTGAACGCCATTAACGGAAATAATGCAGGTGATCAATATGCATTAATGGACAATGTAACCGGTACCTTTTCAACGGGAACAACCACCGTTAAATATGTTGATCAAAATGGTAAAGAAATCAAAACAGCAACTAGCTTCATCGCCAACGTTGGTGAAACAGTTGGAATCACCGGCTTGTCTTCTGGTGTTGACTCAGCGGATTATGGCTATGCAGCCCCAACGATTAAAGGCTATACGGTGAGTGCGGCTTCGGCTGTTAAGAAGGTTTCACAAACAGCATCTGATAACGTTATCACGATTACCTATGCTGAAAAGCCAACGCAACAAGCTAACATTCAAACAAATATGCCAGCACTCTGGAATGGGTCATCGACGATTGCCTCGTACACAACGAAGCAACAAGATATGCCATTGGGAAATTCTAGTAGCTTGGCAACTAGCATTTCGGATGCAAGTTTGGTGCGGTCAGGATATAGCTACTATGTGACGGGGCCGAATGGCGCGAGTTATGCAACGATGGCGTCAGCTTCAGCGGCAACTACTAACGTTTGGGACAGTACTGCGAACGCCGTTGGATCAGCGGATAGTACTCCGCAAACATGGACGGTCAACTACGTGGCAAACCCACAGCAAGCCAATTTGTATGTACAATATTTTGCACCATCAGGCGGTAGTTGGGTTTCTTCAGGAAGCAGTTCATTATATGCGTCAGCCGTTGGTTCTACAGGTGGCAGCATTTCATTTACCGCAACTGATTCACAGATAACAGCAGCGTCTGGGTATCGCTATGTCATCTATGGACCGGATAATTCGTCTTATACGACATTGAGCGCAGCGCAGTCAGCGTACAGTTTTGATAGTACAAATAACACGACAACTGATGCGTCAGCACAAAACTTTTGGTTGTACTACTATCCAGCGATGCAATTTACTAGTTTGGTGGTTGATGCAAATTCGCCGGTAAATGCCGCATCTGTGTTAGCTTCCTCATATGGCTACACCAATACGGCGTTGGCATTGCCATACACTGACGGTTCGCTGTCTGCACAAGGTTATTCTTATGTTGTGAAGGGACCAAATGGTTCAGAGTACAGTAATTTGTCAGCAGCAATGTCGGCCAATGCAATGTACGATGCGACAACTAATCCATCGAACACGGATAGTTCCGCACAAGTGTTCACAGTAAGTTACGTGCCACAGTATCAAGCGGCGCAAATCCGATATGCCACTGATGGACCAATTGGTTCTGGAGCTGTTTTGGCATCGGCAGCTGGTACGACGAACAATAAGATTAGTTTTGCGATGTCAGATGGTGACTTGGCACGCGTTGGTTATACGTATACGGTTACTTATCCGGGTGATAGTGTTTCATATGCGACCTTGTCAGCTGCATTGGTCGCGCACAGCAATTATGACAACACATCAAACGCTGGCACGTCAGATGCTAGTGGTCAGGTATTCACGGTCAACTATAAGACGAACCAATATGCTGTTTTGCAGACAACACCAACTGATACGTCGAGCCATTCGGTCTTGAGTTATTCAGCGGTCAGTGAATCAGCGAATGGGCCAGCAAGCAGTGCCATCTCATTTAGTACAACTGATTCACAGTTGGCCCGCAGTGGTTACACGTATTCAGTTGTGGTTAAAACAATAGATTCAGCGGGATCAATTCTGGGAAGCGTGCTGGCTTCATATACGACGTTGGCTTCAGCATTGGCTGCGCAAAAGTATGACAATACGTCAAACGCAACGGCGGCAACGGTTGATGCACAACGTCAATTGTTTGAGGTTGTTTATTCACCAGACTCAGCAACCGTGACGTATCACTATGTTGATGAAAATGGGACAAAACTTATCGAACCAGTCAGCTCATCAGGCGTGGTCGGAGCGACAATCGATGATCGCTCGATGGTCATCCCCGGTTACACCCTAATCGGACCGGATACTGCTATTTCGGATACAGACGGCATATACGATGCTGACAAAGTTTCAACGGTTACCTACGTTTATCGTGCAAACCACCAAGAAGCCACATTGGCGGTGGATAGTGCATCCCCAACCGCTGCAAACTCAGCAATTACATCAGCAAGTGGTGTAACAAGTGGCAGCATATCGTTTAACGTAACGGACGCGCAACTGGCAAAAACAGGGTACACCTACACGATTATCGGACCAACTGGTAGTTCTTATGCTAATTTGACGGCTGCTTTGGCCTCTAATGCCTTGTATGACAACACGACAAACGGATCCGCTACGACTGATTCATCAGCCCAATCCTTCCGCGTGCTTTATAAGGCGAATGTGCAATCAGCCCAAATTACGGTCCAAGAAGGCTCACCAATTAGTGGCGGTGCTTCACTGGATGCCATTACTGGTGTCACGAGTGGTGCGATGTCTTTCAAGGTGAACGATACGACGTTGCCAGTATCTGGATACACATATCGCGTCGGAGTTGGCTATGATACGTCAAATATCACGTGGTACGCGACGCTGTCAGAGGCTCTATCTGCAAATGCAATCTTTGACAACACTGACAACACTGGTACAACGGATACGAAGGCACAGTTCTTCTACGTTTCATATGCACCGATGAGTCAGGCCGCGACAGTCGCCGTGACGAGTGACTCACCAATCAGTGCAGGTTCAACGGTGCTTTCAGCCGCTGGATCGACTGGGTCAGCGATTTCGTTTGCATCAAATGTGTCTTATGCGACGTTGGATTCACAATTGGCTAAGTCGGGGTGCACCTACACGGTCAAGTACGGCAGTGATGCAACGGCGTACACAACGTTGTCATCAGCGTTGGCGGCTCACAATAAGTACAACAGCAATAACACAACATCAGGCACAAGCGATGCTAATCCAGATGTCTTTACCGTGAGTTACAAGGCGGACTCACAAACCGCTATTTTGGCTGTGACGAGCAATTCGCCAGTGGCGTCAGGCTCGATTGCTGATTCAGCTTCAGGTGTTACGTCAGGTAGTTTGGCGTTCACGATGACAGATTCAGGCCTGGCCAAGCGTGGGTACACGTACACGGTAACCGGACCGGATGGTAGTGTTTACAGTAATTTGAGCGCCGCTGTGGCAGCTAATTCGTTATTTGATAACACGAATAATCCAGTTTCTGGATCAAGTGACACGGCTATTCAAAGCTTCTTGGTGTCATATAAGGCTGATTATCAGACAGCTGAAGTTGTACTTGGCGAGTCAGGACCATACGCCTCAGATTCAGTCTTTGCGACGACTTCCGGGGTCACATCGGGTTCACTTTCGTTCAGTATCACTGACGCCGATTTGGCGCTGTCAGGTTATCACTATGTGGTTTGGGGTAAGTATGCGACGAGTTCATACGCAACCCTAAGTTCAGCCCTCGCAGCTGAAAGCCACTTTGACAATACTCCGAATGGGTCAGCAACTTCAGATAGTCGCGCGCAACAATTTGTGGTGATTTACACAGCGGATTCACAAACAGCAAATATCGTTGTTGACACAACCTCACCAATTAGCGCTGGGCAAACCGTGACGTCAGCGGCCGGTGCCACTAGTGAAGCAATTGCGTTTGCGGATACGGCTGACAGTGATTTGTACGTGCAAGGTTACCACTACACGGTGACGGGACCAGATGGTTCGGTTTACAGTGATTTGGCAACGGCGATTGCCGCAAATAGCTTGTATGACAACACGACTAACACAGGCACAACTGATGCGAGCGCACAAAACTTCACGGTGACTTACACGGCCGACACCCAATGGGCATCATTGGCCGTGACGGATGATTCACCAATCAACGCCGGCTCTGTGATTGGCTCATTGTCCGGTAAGACTGCTACGAACATCCCGTTTGATGGGTCAGATGCAGCGTTAGTTGTGTCAGGTTACACCTACCAGGTTCAAGGACCAAACAGTGAGTGGTATGACACGCTAGCTGAAGCACAAAGTGACAATACGACGTTTGATAACACGAGCAATGCCGGTGATTCGGATGCTGAGACACAAATGTTCTTGGTTAGTTACACGGCAATGAGTCAAGCTGCGACGATTGTTGGGGCAGCGGATTCACCAATTAGTGCAGGCATGGCCATCGAAAGTGCAGCTGGTGTCACGAGTGAGAAGATTAGCTTCACACACAACGACAGTTCCTTGAGTCGCAGTGGCTACAGCTATGTGGTCTACATGGGTTCTGACAGTGGGACGACATACAGTACGTTGTCGGCGGCTCTGGCGGCAAATAGTTTGTACAACAACACGAATACGACGGATTCTGATGCCGATCCGCAGGTGTTTACGGTCTCTTATGTGGCTAACTATCAATCAGCCAACTTGGTGATTGGTGGCGACACGCAAATTAGCAGTGGCGTGACACTTGATTCAGCTGCCGGTGTGACGAGTGGCCGTGTGTCATTCGCCACGACAGATTCAGCATTGGCATTGAGTGGTTATACGTACACGATCCAGACACCAAATGGCACTGTCTTTGACACGTTGTCAGCGGCTGTCGCAGGATCACAAGGCTTGTATGACAATACAACGAATGCTGGGACTTCGGATGCCACGCCGCAGACCTTTACGGTGGTGTATGCAGCAATTACACAAACGGCTGAAGTGGTTGTTGGTGAAACCAGCGATATTTACTCAGGTCAGGTGTTGGCTAAGGTCACTGGTGATACTGGCGCGACTTTGGGACTAACGTTGACTGATGCCGACTTGGCTAACATGGAGATGACGCATGGTTATACCTACACAGTAACTGTTCAAAATGCGGATGGCACGATGGTTGTTGATGCGGATGGTAATCCAGTGCACTACGCAACGTTGGCAGATGCGGTGGCTACAAATGATTTCTTTGATGCGGTAAATACTGGTATCAAGAAGTTTATCTTGAACCCCGTCGCATCATATCAAGAGAGTACATTGACGGTGACGAGTGAATCGCCAATTTCAGCAGGAGTGGCCGTTGAAACGGCTAGTGGTGTGACTGATGGTCAGCTGAGTTTTGCAATGACGGATGCAAGTCTGGCGCTTTCAGGGTACACGTACACCGTGACAGTCGTGAATGCGGACGGCACGCGCGATACGTACAATACGTTGTCAGCGGCGGTTTCGGCCGTTTCAAGTTACGACAGTACAATTAACGGTAGTGGGTCAACTGATTCAAGTGCCCAAGCCTTTGAAGTCAGCTACAAGGCCGATTACCAATCAGCTAATGTGAACTTTGCGACGGCTGACGGTGATAAGCCGATGCCATCAATTGTAACCGCGGGTGTTACGAGTGGCGCTTACACGTCAACTTACACAGCGGCTGATGGGTATTACTTCGTTGCTTCAGGTCAACCAAGTGGCGTCAGTGTGGCCGCAGATGGTCGCACGGCGACGTTGACGTTTAACTATGACAATACGACCAATTTAAGTGCGACGGATAGCTCGGCACAAACCTTTAATGTATTGATGGCTGAGGCAAGTCAATCTGGTGAGATTAGTTACTCATATTCAAACGCAGTTGGTTCGCCAACAGTGCCAGATGCCGTCCCAATCGCCGGGGTGACAGGTGATACAAAGTCCGGCACGATTACAGCGCCAGACGGTTACTACATTGTCTCAGTGACGGGTGATCAATATTCAGTGGTTTACACAGATGAAACCCATCAAGAGGCAACGTACTCAGTTATTTTGGATGACACTAACAACGGTAATGAGACATCTGATACTACGCCACAAAACTTGCTGGTCGTCTTGGCACCAAACAATCAAACTGCAACGGTGACTGAGGTAATGCCAACGGGCTCAAGCAGTGTGGTTGATACCCAAAATGACCGGACGGCCGATTCTTACAGTTACACCTATACAGCACCGGCAGGATATTACATTGCCAGTGATGGTGTGACACCTGCTTCGGGCGTGACGGCGTCAATTAGTGCGGACGGCACGACGGTAACGTTGACCGGTACTTACGATAATTCAAAGGATTTGGATGAAGCTGGTACCGATAGTGCCGTCCAAAATACCGCTATTACCTTGACCCAAGCAACCCAATTAGCCGAGTTTAAGGTGGTCGTACCATCGTGGGCGAAGACCGTTTCGGCCAAGCTGAACACGATTGAAGGTAAAACCGGCGAGGCGATTACCGCACCGACTGGCTATACGGATGCGGAATTAGCTAAGGATGGTTATACGTACTCAGTCAAGGGACCAGATGGGACGATTTACGACACAATGGCTGAAGCGTTGGCCGCCAATGCAACTTTCGATGATAGTAACAATGGATCAGGTAGCGATGTTGAGACCCAAACCTTTGAAGTCACATACACGGCTCAGAATCAAACGGTTAAAATTTTGCAACAGTACGCCGATGGAACGACGAATGGGCCAGCGTACCCACAATCTGATCCAACGTTGAATGGTAAAACTGATCAACAAGTTACTGGCACGATTACGGCGCCAACTGGTTATGAAATCGTGGATATCACTCAAGTTGATGGCGTAACGTGGGAAATTGCGGCTGATAATCTATCAGCAACCTACACAATTACGTATGACACGATTACTGAAGAAGCGCCAGCGACTCGGGCAATGCTCCGGGCGGCAACCGATGGCACGGTGAGTCAAGAATCAGTGGTGACGTACGGTCCGTTGGATCAAACAGTCAATGTGACTTTTAAGGATGAAGTTGGACGTATATTGACGTCTGATACTGGCAAGAACGGACACGCGCTAGAAGGTAAGACCAACGAAGCGGTTGATTATGATGACGCATCGTTGGCAGCCGACAAGGTTATCGATGGCTATACCATTACATCTGACACGACGGATACGGCAACTAATTATGATGACGATACATCGGTTGCTCAGGATGTCACCTTCGTTTACCGTGATACGCAAGCGCCAACTGTGACGACGACTAAGACAGAACTGGTTTCCTCAAAGGATGGTTTGCCAGCTGATGAAGCGGCCTTCTTGTCAGCAGTTGGTTATGCGACAACGGATAACCAACAATACGGTGACTCAACGGTTTCAACCGATTACGACAGTGTGATGAACGATGTGAAAGCTGACGGCAAGGCTCGTGAAGTGACGATTACGGTTAAGGATGCAACGGGTAATACCACCACTAAGACAGTGATGTTGACGGTGGTTGATACGGCGCCAGTCTCACAAGAAGCTGATGTTCAAACGGCACAGAAGAACTTGGATGATTTGGTGAGTGATCCGAATGCGAGTGATGCAGACGTTGCAACAGCTAAGGAAGCGCTTGAACAGGCTATCCAGGATGCGCAAACGCAACGTGATGAGGCGAAGGATGCTGCCCAGGCGGCATCAACGTCAGATGAAACCCAAGCCGTAGCTGATGATCCAGGTGTTGTTGAGGCACAACAAGCTTTGCAAGATGCTATTGATAATGCCGATGCTGATACTGGCACAACCCAAGCGATTACTGATGCCACGGCTGCCCTTGAAAATGCAGTCGCCCGTGCGGAAGCTGGTTCCGTTGATACGGCACCGGTTTCACAAGAAGAGGCTGTTATGCAAGCGCAATCTGATTTGGATGATGTGTTGGATAATCCCGACGCAACAACGGCCGAGGTGGATGCAGCCAAGCAAGCTCTTGAAGACGCCGTTGCACAAGCCAAGTCTGACCGTGCGGATGCGAATACGACAGCCGATGATACCAAGACACAAGTGACTGATAGTCAAGACGATGCGGTTAAACAAGCCGTGGCTGATTTAACGGCTGTGCAGGATGCGGCCGCAAATGACGACGCAACAACGGCTGATATTGAACAAGCAGTTCAAAAGGTCGTTGATGCCGTGAAGGATGCAGCCCAAACCGCACTAGATCAAGATGCGTCTCCGGTTCAAAATGAATCAACCGTTAGTCGTGCCAAGGATAATTTGCAAGATGTTTTGGATAATGCAGAAAGCACACCACAAGAAATTGTTGATGCGACAAACGCTTATAACGAGGCAGTCGCTGATGCAAAAACTGCGCGTGATGACGCCACCAAGGCAGCTGAAGATCAAATTACAACGACGAATAATTCAAATCAAGTGAACGATGCGTCGGTAATTGATGCGAAGAATAAGTTGCAAGATTTGTTGGATAAGGCAGCCACTGGGGATGCTGATGCTTTGACGGCTGATATTGAACAAGCGACGCAAGATTTGGCTGATGCGGTGGCAGCGGCTGGTGGTGCGCAAGATGCGGCACGTACAGCGGCTGATGAAGCGTTGACCAAGACGGCGCCAGTGACTTACGAGCCAAATGTGCAAGAGAAGATTGACGCCCTGAATGATTTGTTGGCTAATGAAACAGCAACGGCTGATCAAATTAATGACGCAACCGCAGCATTGACGTCGGCTGTTAACACTGCAACCACGCAGCGTACATCAGCTAACGATGATGCAGCGACCGCCATTTCACAGGCACAGAGTTCAAATCAATCTGAAGAGCCAACTGTTCAAGCAGCCGAAAAGGCGCTGCAAGACCTAGTTGACCAGGCGAAGACCAACACGGAAGACGCGTTGACGGCTGATATTCGTGATGCGATTAAGAATTTGCAGGATGCTATCAGTCAGGCGGCATCTGATCAGGATGACGCACGTGATGCTGCCCAAGATGCGATTACAGCTGCATCGCCGGTATCAAATGAAGCGGCAACAAAGGCAGCTTTGGACAATTTGCAAACTGTTTTGGCAAATGAGAATGCAACGACCGCTGAAATTCAGGAGGCAACGCAAGCAGTAACGGCTGCGTCTAAGACTGATAAGGCCGACCGTGATGCCATGAACACAAAGGCCAATGATGCTGTGACAGCTGCGCAAACGGGAAACCAAGCGACTGAACCAGGTGTCATTGATGCGATTAAGAATTTGCAAGATTTGCAGACTAAGGCGGCAACTGATGATGCCGATGCCTTGACGGCCGATATCGACCAAGCGATTGCTGATTTGGCGACTGCGCAAGAAACAGCGGCGGGTAACCAAGAAACGGCACGTGATGCGGCTAAGGCAGCGATTGCTGAGACTGAGCCGGTATCATATGAAGATACTGTTTCCACGGCGCGCAAGGCGTTAGATAAGTTGTTGGCTGATCCGGCGGCTTCAACCCAAGACATTCAGAATGCAACCAAGGCTTTGACTGAGGCAACGGCGGCTGAGAAGGATAAGCGTGATGCGATTAACACCGAAGCTGACAGCTATATCACGGATGTGCAAAATTCGGCACAAGCTAGTGAACCAACGGTTGTGAGTGCTTTGAATGCATTGCAAGAAATGCAGGCAGAAGCAGCGACCGATTCATCGGCTGCGTTGACGGCCGATATCGCCGAGAAGTTGGCAGAATTGAAAACAGCCGTTAATCAGGCAGCAACGGCTCAAGAGGCGGCCAAAGATAAGGCAAACGAAGCGCTTAATGATTTGCAACCAGTATCCAATGAACCAGGTGTTGAAACAGCGAAGGCTGCGCTTGAAAAGGTGTTAGCAAACGACACCGCAACAGCTCAGGAGATTACGGACGCGACGCAAAAGTTGTTGAATGAGACGGCGGATGCGAAGGCTGACCGTTCATCTGCTGAAACGGATGCGCAAAATACAATCACCAAGGCGATGAACAGTGAACAAAGTGAAGAGCCGGCTGTGCAGGAAGCAATTGATCATTTGAACCAAGTGATGTCAGATGCAGCTAATGATTCACCGGATACGCTAACAGCCGATATCGATGCTGCTCGTAAGGCGCTTGATAATGCCTTGGCAACGGCTCAAGCTGCTCAAGAGCAAGCTCGCAAGGATGCAGCATCTGCAATTGCGCAAGCTAGTCCGGTTTCACACGAGTTGGCCACTGCACAGACGATTAATGCATTAAATGCAGTGCTCGCAAATCCTGATGCAACAGCATCGGAAATTGCAACAGCTACCGCAGCGCTTAATACGGCGGCGACAGCTGATAAGGGTGACCGTGATGCTGCGAATGCAGCCGGAACACAAGCGATTGCTGATGCCCAGGGCTCTGATCAAGTGAACGAACCAGCGGTGAAGTCAGCATTGCAAGAGTTGCAATTAGTGATGTCAACGGCAGCAACCGATACGGCAGATGCCTTATCACAAGATATTTTGGATGCTATCCAAACATTGGCTGATGCGCGTGATGCGGCGGCTGCAAAGCAAGACACTGCCCGTCAAGACGCTACTGATGCGTTAGCACAAACGGCGCCGCTTTCAAATGAAAAGCCGGTGGCTGATGCAGTGCGTGAGTTGAAGAATTTGTTGGCTAACCCAACATCAACGGCAGCTCAGATTGCGGATGCCACCCAAGCAGTTCGCAATGCGGTGAGCCAGGCGCAACCAGACCGTGATGCTGCGAACACGGCAGCTGATGATGCGATTGCGCAAGTACCAAGCGATTTGGCGGATGAGCCGTCAGTTAGTGCTGCGGTTGCTAATTTGAAAAAGATTCAAGAACAGGCTGCAGCTGATAATCCAAATAGTTTGACAGCTGATATTAATGCGGCAACGAAGGCGTTGGCTGATACGATTAAGGCAGCCGAGGCTAATCGTAATGCGGCTCGTGATGCTGCAAGCAGTTTGCTGGGCAAGACGGCGCCATTGTCGAATGAGGCAGCGGTTAGTACAGCTAAGGATGCCTTGCAAAAGTTACTGGATGACCCAAATGCCATCACAACGGCGATTGAAAATGCAACGGCTGCATTGCAGGCTGCCCTTCAAAAGGATGGGGCTAGTCGTCAGTCAACGAACACGGCTGCCGATAAGCTTGTGGCTGAGGCAAAGAATCCAGCGATTGCCAATAATGAAGCAGTTGCGCAAGCGATGCAACATTTGCAGGCAGTGCAAGCAGCAGCTGCCCAAGACAGCGCATCTGATTTGACGGCCGATATTGCGGCTGCCATGACCGCATTGCAAAACGCGATGCAAGATGCGAATAACGCTTTGGATGCCTTGCGTCAAGATGCTTCGGATTTGATTTCCCAAGCTAAGCCGGTTTCACATGAGGCTGATGTCGCGCCAAAGGTAGCGGCTTTGCAAAAGTTGTTGGATGATCCATCAGCAACGAGGGACCAAATCCAGCAAGCGATGGACGACTTGCAGAATGCGACGGCGACGGCTAAGACTGAACGTGAAGCGGCTAATCAATCAGCCCATGATGCGATTGCCGCGGCTAACCAGTCGGCAGTATCTGGTGACCCAGCCGTACAAGAAGCGTTGGCAAAGTTGCAAGCAATCATGTTGGCAGCGTCAAACGACAGTGCAACCGACTTAACGGCGGATATTTTGAAGGCGATGCAGGCATTGCAAGATGCGGTACAGTCAGCTGAAAGTCGGGCAGCAGTAGTGGTGCAACCGACGTCATCTGTACCACCAGTTAATGGTGTACTTGCATACACAGCAAATCCAACAACTCGTTTGTTGGCTGGTAGCACGGTAACACGATCAGGCGTTTTGCCTTACACGGGTTACCATGACGATTGGTATTTGATGGCACTCGGAATCTTCATGTTCTCGGCAAACTTGTTGTTTGTAGCAACAAAGCGCCGTAAGAAGGATGAAGAAGTAGAGTAGGAAATGAAAAAAGAGGCTTTGAGACGAATTTGTCTCAAAGCCTCTTTTGATGTGTCGCAAAATAAAAAAGTAGTACGTTTCTACAACGTACTACTTAAAGAGAAGGAGCCAACGGGATTTGAACCCGTGCGCCGGCTCAACACCGGTTCGGCGGATTTCGAGTCCGCTGCATTACCACTCTGCCATAGCTCCATAACAATATTTAATATTATAAACATGATTATTGATTGTTTCAAGGTGATTAAATGAAACAAAAAAGACACCCAGCAAACTGGATGTCTAACATGATAGCCCATCAGGGAGTCGAACCCTGGATGCCGGTGTGAAAAACCGGAGTCTTAACCGCTTGACCAATGGGCCATGAAAATGTTGAATGCCTAATCGACAAAGGGAATAGCTCATCAGGGAGTCGACCCCTGGATGCCGGTGTGAAAAACCGGAGTCTTAACCGCTTGACCAATGGGCCATGAAAATGTTGAATGCCTAATCGACAAAGGGAATAGCTCATCAGGGAGTCGACCCCTGGATGCCGGTGTGAAAAACCGGAGTCTTAACCGCTTGACCAATGGGCCATGAAAATGTTGAATGCCTAATCGACAAAGGCAATAGCTCATCAGGGAGTCGAACCCTGGATGCCGGTGTGAAAAACCGGAGTCTTAACCACTTGACCAATGAGCCATGAAATTGTTTGATGATTACTTCGCTAAAAGTAATAGCCCATCAGGGAGTCGAACCCTGGATGCCGGTGTGAAAAACCGGAGTCTTAACCGCTTGACCAATGGGCCATGAAAATGTTGAATGCCTAATCGACAAAGGGAATAGCTCATCAGGGAGTCGACCCCTGGATGCCGGTGTGAAAAACCGGAGTCTTAACCGCTTGACCAATGGGCCATGAAAATGTTGAATGCCTAATCGACAAAGGGAATAGCTCATCAGGGAGTCGACCCCTGGATGCCGGTGTGAAAAACCGGAGTCTTAACCGCTTGACCAATGGGCCATGAAACTTTGTTAATTGCTTACCGCTCTTAACAACAGATAATAATATACCAGATGGATATTTATCATGCAACACCTAATTTCAAAAAAAGTCGACTTTTCTTCAAAAAGTGTCTCCCCTTGCACTAAATTCGTGTGTTCCGTACACTAAAGTCAACGATTGGGGGCGTGGGGATGGATGAATTAGCGTGGGTGTTAGAAAAGAAAGAACAAGACAAATTAACGTTGCTGAACTATTTAACGACGCGATCAGATAGTTTTTTTCCAATTAAACGTATTTTGACTTCGTTAGGCTGGTCACGTTATCGCACATTGTCGACAATTACGATGTTGCTTGATGATTTAGAGACATATTTTCCAAATGAACCAACAGCGTATGCGTATGATGAAAAACAAAAAGCGGTCACAGTAAATCGTGCTGTATTGGTGGATGTCAAAACAGTTGCGTTTGATTATCGGCAAAAGTCAGTTATCTGGCAGTTACTGGGCGTCATTTTTACCGGGACATTTGAATCCTATGAACAATTTGCAGAAACGTTCCACACCAGTGTACCGATTGCGCGAGCTGCTAAAAGTAAAATTGCTACGGTGCTGAAACAAGCCAATATAAAATTGACCTTGCATAATGGCCTGGTTGGAAACGAAACGACCATTCGCATCTTTTTCTTTGGCTTAATGCGTCAAGCGTATGGTAATCATGAGATTCCATTTCCGCCTGACATGCGCGAACGAACGGAACAAGCCGTACTAGCAATTGCAAATCTATTTAATATTCCATTGCGCGAGACGACGAAGCAGGCAATGCGAATGCAATTTACGATTTGGTATTACCGTCTCATTAATGATCATCATCTTTTACCGGAAGAAATCCCGGCGCTATTAACGGATTCGGCGAAGTGGGATGCTGAACATCAGGCGACCCGCGCCGGACTAATTGAGTTAATGGGTTCATTTGTGTCTTTGCCTAAAGCTGTTGTGGAACGTGAAGCTGATTTTGCCATCGCGAGTCTGTACTCTACGGGGTTCGCTTCGAGTGTACCGGTTTCGCTGTTGACTGAAGTGGCTCAGAAAAAATTGGCCCGGTTTAAAACGATTGTTAAGACGGAGTATCAAGCGCTATTTAACCAGGAACTTTCGGAACGCATTCTGAATCGTGTGACATCGCAACTATCAGCAACCAACATGCGTACAGCGTACTTTAGTGTTTACGGTTACCGACCAACGCCTGATTTAGAAATCGCGCACCGTGATTTTCCGATTCATACGGCGTTTGTGTTGCGGGTGCTCCATCATCTTGCTGAGAAAATAGGGTTCGACGAGCAGGTGCTGGTTAATTCATTATTTGAAGAGTACTTAGATGCCATGATTCGCAATTTATCAAAGCACGCCATCTTACCGGCGGTTGTCGTCGTGATTGATATGACAAATTTGCCGGCACTTGAAGAATTGATTCAAGACCGGCTGAAACGATCACCAATGATTAACGTGATTGTCGCACATGAATTTCGTCCAGATACTGATTTTTACATATCAGATGTTGAAATTTCGCAATTTGGTGTAACACCAGGCTTCATTTGGACGCGCTATCCGGACGAAACGATGTTTGCACAGTTCATTGAGCAAGCCGTATTGCTTACAAAAGACAGATTTAAAGGTCAGTGATTATTCACTGGCCTTTTTAGTGTTTTCAGTACCTTACAAAGAAAAAGTAGATTTTTTTGAAAAAAACAGAAAAAAACGACGTGGTGAAGTTTGTTGCCATTCGATAAAGTTAAGCACGTAAACGATTCCTATTTGTTGAACGGGAGGAGTGAGATGAGAATTGGAAGACTGATTTTCGGCGTTATGCTGGGTGTCATAAGTATGTGGTTTAGTCATGATTTGTACGCTTCTAAGCATCGGGTGGAAACGATGCGTGAATTCGAGCAAGCTTGGCATTTAGACGAACCGGATCAAACAATTCGGTTAGAAGCGGATATTGTTGACGACATTGCGACAGGATTAGCACCACGGACACAAGATGTCACATTGATTGGCGATGGTTATGAATTAGCATTTGCACCTGAGCAGAACAAGCAACCGGTTAGTCTGACCAGTTTGGGAGAGATTAAATTAACGGGGGAATTGTGGTTGTCGGGTGCCGAAGAAGCACCTTTAATTAACGCACGGCGGGTCCAGACATTGCCCGACAGTAATGTGTCCATGAGTCCTGGTTATCAGGGTCGCATGTTAGTGGCTGACGAAGTCATTATCAATGGTCAATTAGTATTGCACGGATCGCACGGTGACATGATTACCGCACCAAATATTCAGGTTGGGCCAGATGGTTTTGTCGAAGCCTTTGGTCAAACTGGCGGTCACGTTTTTGCAACGGATAACGGTGGGCAATTAACAATTGCGCCGGGCGGTCATGTATCGATCTCCGTCCTTCAGCAAAGCGATGGTCCAATCGTAAGTCCAATTGACATGGGCTTTGATCAAGTCGTTCTGCAAGATGGGTCGCGAGTGGATATTGCGAGCGTCCAGCCAGCCTTATTCTGGCAGAACACGGACGCTGCAATGGTGACGGTTGAATCAGGTGGCCAATTACAATTGACCTGGTTGCAACAACAAGCCGTCGTTTATAAAGATCAAAACGGTGTGAGCGGTGGCGGATTACAGGTGAAACAAGATGGCCGATTATTCGTCCGAGGTCGTACCACCACTGCTTTGATTGAATTTTGCCAGCCAACGGTATTTAAAATCGTTGCACCAGCTGAATTGGAGCTGGTCAATACGCAGGAGAGGGGACTTGTGTATCGAAAAAATCGTGGCACTTTTGAACTACAACAGCTTATCGCACACAGCACAACGCCTAATTCAGATACTGAAGAATTTTCAATCCAATCATTACGCGTGAAAGGACGTGGCAACGGACAAACCGTGAGTGATTTGCCATACGCTGCTTCAACTTGGTTGGACAGCTTAAATAAGCTAACGGCCCGACCGCTACAAATTGAACGGCCGATGACGCTGGCGATGACACCAGTCTCATTTGGCAGTGTGTCAAAGTCATACGGTCAGTCAACTCGAACAGCTGCACTACCTGGAACAGGTATTTTGACAGTACAGGGGAGTATTTTGAAATCCTGGGCAGTGCATCTACGACTGGCCCGACCGTTTACCAATCGGGTAACCGGACAAGTCATTTCACCGCAATTGATTGCGAATCAACAAAGCATAACGGAATCGTTTCAAGAGATATTGAGTGGTCAAGAGGCACAGACGCATGAAACGCGTTTTGAGATGCAAATCTGAGACCACGAGGTTGTACCGCTCGGCGACTATGAAGCTGAGCTT
Organism: Weissella confusa; assembly: GCA_001436895.1. Taxonomy (GTDB): domain Bacteria; phylum Bacillota; class Bacilli; order Lactobacillales; family Lactobacillaceae; genus Weissella; species Weissella confusa. The sequence continues at coordinate 56,399 of JQAY01000003.1, read as the reverse complement.
GAGATTAAATTGGTCGCAGGACCATAGAGATAAAATGGGGGAATTATAGATGATGGTGTTTAAGTGCCGGGCTACCTTGGCAGTCTTGACGGTTGGATTAACAATGCTGACGGGTGGATCAATCTTTTCAGCTGAGAAGGATTCAACTACAACCGTGCCAGCGACGGTTAGCTTTGCAGGGGTTGAAGACCCAATTGCGATTGATCGGTTAAATCCGACTGATGCAAAGACCAAGGACCCAGCTGCACCGGCAAATATGCGTAAGGCGGGGATGCCGTTGACGATTGATTATGCCTCACCTTGGCGTTTTGACACGCAAAAAGTGAGTTTGATGGTCGGACTTATTCGGCTGAGCGCGATGTATTTGCAGGAAATCCGGTTGCTAATCACGTACAGGTGACTGACCAACGCGAAAAGTTAGATGGTTGGGAATTGCAAATTCGCCAAGCAACGCCGTTCAAGCATGCAACTGGCACTGAATTAAAAGGGGCTAAGCTACATGTGGGTGAAATGTCTGTGAAGTCAGCTATTGAAGGTACTTTAGTGATGCCATCAAAGAGCGCAATCACGTTAAACGGTGACTTCGCTCGCTTAGCTAGTGCTAAAGCTGGCGATGGCTATGGCACGTCATCTTTATCGATGGCGGATGTTAAGTTAACGGTACCGGGTCAAGTGAAAAAATTGGCCGGTAATTATTCAAGTGAGGTAGTTTATAAGCTCCTTGCAGCACCGACGGGAGCGTAAAAGAGATGAAATTGGTTTGGGGACTAGTTGTAATGATGTTGGCGATGTTGTTTTGGGGAACAACATCGGCAAACGAAATGCCATTCAGCGTACGAGTGATGCAAGCAACTGAGCAACGTTCGGAAACGACAGGATATTTCGATTTAGTTTTGGCGCCTGATCAAGTGAAGGAAGTTCAAGTTTTATTGACGAACGACACGGAGAAGCCACTTACGGTTGATATCAAATCAGCGCAGGCGACGACCAATCGTAACGGCGTCGTTGATTATGAAACGGCGCAGTCAACAGCTTGGCGGAATCTGGTTTCGGTGCCCAAAAACATTACACTACCACCGCATGGTCAAGAATTGGTCACGAGTACCATTCATATGCCAGCAAACCAATTTGACGGGATAAAAGCAGGGGGCTTAACATTTTCTGAGCGCAAGTCGCCAAGTGATTCTAAGGAATCGGGCGTGCAAATAAAGCAGTCGTATGCGTATACGGTGGCGGTCTTAGTTCGCAATCACGAGGGGGATGTGCCGGCTAAGATGCGCTCTGCGGGGGCACAACTTAAAACGGTTGCTGGTGAAAATATGCTGCAAACGATGCTTGTGAATACGATGCCTGCATTTCAACATGACATTCAGGTGCGGACGCGCTTGTATCAAGGTGATCAGTTGATTTTTGACAAAATGCAAGAAAGTTTGCGGTTTGCACCAGATAGCCAGTATTCACATCTGACAAAGCTTGATCAGTCGTTAGGAGCCGGTCGGTATCGTGTGGTAACGGATGTTAAGACGAATCAAGGTAAGTGGCATTTTAACGATAGCTTGACCGTGACAGCAAAGCAACGAGTCAGTGGGGCAGTTGCAGAAGCGACACGGATGCCAATTTGGTTAAAGATTATGTTGGGCATTATTGGGATATTGCTCATGATAATTGTTTGGCTAATCATTTTGATGCGACGTCGTAAGCAAAAATAGTAGGTATTATCGGTCGGGACAACGAGTGTCTCGGCCGATTTTTTGTTCACACAAATGAAATATTTACCGTATTCTGTTCAGAATTTTCGTACTGTTTTGGCGCTGTTTTATTGCGGTGACATCATATTCGTTTTTTATACTGGCGGTATCACAAGAAATTAGAGTATTAGCGAGGGGTTAATAATGAAATCAAAATATGATGATGAGGTGCCACTGTTTAAAGCAGGCAGTGAAGGCACTCAAAAGAAGTGGTTGGTTAAAGGAATCGCAACCTTAGCCATGCTCGGGGGAATTGCGGCGGCGAGCGATGCCAGCGGTGTTGCAGATAAAGTTGATGACATGTTCGAGGCTGCTATTCATATGGCGTTGGAGCCGGCATCGGCGGCAACGGTTGCGAACACGACAATCGATAAGGCGACCGCAGTGCCTAGTCGTTCAACGACGTCAACTGGAAAAGAAACCAGCGACTATCTTGTTAAGGGAAGTGCAAGCTATCAATCTGGCAATTCGAACAATAATTATTCGTGGTACAGCTTGTCTAATGGAAAGCAGCAAACGGGGTTGGTTGTTTATAATACGGCGCTGGATACGAAGAACGATTTTACTGCCAGTGGATCGTTTTATGTTGGTAATTATGCGGCGAACGCGGCGGATTATAACGGTATTCTGCTGTCATCAATTTTGCCTGATACGCTTGGAAGCGGAACCGGTGGTGGTGGCCTTGGAATTCAAGGTATTAAAAACGCCATTTCGTTTGGTATGGACATGTACTCAAATGGATCTACCTACAAAGATGCCAGTGGCACGTACCCGATGGATGGTATCCGTACCACGGACTCAAGTGGTAATCTGACACAAGCATCAGTGGATAGTTCATTGACGTCAGGAAGTGGTGTTTCAAGTTTGCCAGCTAGTAATAAGCCTGACGGTATTAACGCTGGAACGGGTGCCGCTTGGTCAGTGAAGTATACCGCCTCGACTAAAACATTGACGTTTAGTTTGGGAGGTAAAGTTACCAAGAGTATGACGATTAATACGACGACGATGCCGTATTTGTCATTCGCCCTAATTGGTTCGGCCGGAGATAACACAACTGAAATGACATCGTCAATTCAGTCAGTATCAGGAACTAAGGCCTCAATGACGTTGCCAGTGACGTATAAAGACACAGCTGGTAATACATTGTTGACTAGTACGAAGTTGGACGTCGGTGATGGACAGTCAGTTGGAATCAATGGTGCTTCACCTAAGGCATCAAGCGATACATTTAGTTATGATGCGCCGGTTGTGCCTGGTTACTACATTAAATCTGCGAATGATATTTCAGTTAAGGTTGGTTCGGGAACGACACCTTCATTGGATTTGGTGTACGAAAAGTCACCGCAACAAGCTACGGTCAATCGAACTGGGTTGAATGCGGCAAATGCGGTTAAAAACGGAACTACCGTTGCTGCGAGCGGTGTGACGAGTGGGGCGATTGCCATTGCGGATGCTAGTTTGGCGGTTGCTGGCTATAGCTATGTCGTCACTGCACCGGATGGTAAGCAGTACAGTACGATGAGCGAAGCACTGGCAGCTGGTTCGAATGGTGTCTATGACAGCACAACTAATAGTTCGGGTGCTTCGGATGCAGCGGTACAGAGCTTTGGTGTTTCTTACTCAGCTTTGTCGCAAAAGGCCAACTTTACTTATTCAGGCGGCACGCCACTTTCTGGTGCACCAACCGTTACTTCAGGTGTAACGGATGATGCGTTGCCAGGTTCGTTATTTGTTTATGCACCAAGCGGTTATCGTTTGGACAGTGCAAGTACGACATTGGCGTCGGGCATTTCGATGACTTATGCTACAACGATGCGTAGTGCCACAATCACCGGTAAATTCGATGCAGATACAGCAACTGATCAGAACTCAACGATTGTTTTGAAGGCTGATAAGCAAACGGCGACATTGAAGCAGGTTGTGAATGCTAAAACGTCAGATGTGGAGTCAGTAACAGGTGGCACTGATAGTAAAATTGCGTTTACAGCAACTGATAGTACCTTGGCTAAGACGGGTTATACCTACAATGTCACTGGCGCAGATGGTAAGACATATGACACACTATCAGCGGCTTTGGCAGCGACACCAAATTACGATAATACAAGTAATGATGGTGACACTGACGCGACTGCCCAAGTATTCACAGTGAATTATACGGATACGCAAGCGCCTACTATTTCAACGGGTAAGGATAGTTATCAGGTGACGACCGGTGCGGGGGTGACGGCTGACAGTTTCTTGACGGCGATTAATGCGCAAGCAACCGATAATAAAATGGACGGTAGCACAACGCTGACATCTAATTATGCTGATGTTGTGAAGGATGAACCGGGAACGTATACGGTAACGTTGACGGCAACTGATGCAACTGGTTTGAAGACGACGAAAACAATTACAGTCGTTGTGACAGAAACGTCACCATATGATCAAGAATCAGCCGTCTCATCAGCAGCCTCAAATTTGGAAACGATTTCTAATGATCCAACAAAGACGACGGCTGATGTGCAGGCGGCTCAAAAGGCACTTGATGACGCAATTGCAGCAGCTAAGAGTGACCGTGAAACAGCGAAGACAAACGCAGAAGCTGCTGAGACAAACGCCACTGACCAAGGTGTCGCTGACGATAGCACAGTTGTCGCAGCCCAAAAAGCCTTGGATGATGCGATTGCGGCAGCGGATAATAATACCGGAACAACGCAAGCGATTGTCGATGCAACAAATGCATTAGACCGCGCAGTAGCAGTTGCTTCGGCAAAGGCTGTGGCAACCAACCCGGTTAGTCAAGAGACGGCTGTTGCATCAGCTAAGGATAATTTGGATAAGGTATTGGCTGATTCAGCGTCGACAACCGACCAAATTATCGCGGCCCGTGATGCATTGAAGGATGCGGTGGCAGATGCACTTGAAGCACGTAATATCGCTTTGAATGGTGCTGATACAGCAATTTCGAACGCTTCACAATCGACGGCAGCGCTTGATCCAGATGTCATTGCCGCACAAAAGGCATTGCAAGAGGCCGTTGATAGCGCTAATGCTGACACGGGTACGACGGATGCAGTGACAAAGGCGACAGAAGCCTTGAACAAGGCTATTTCTGATGCTCAAGCCGACCAAGAAGCTGCCCGGGCAGCCGCTGCAGCAGCGATTGCAGCGATGACGCCAGTTTCTAATGAAGCGAATATCTTGGCCGCGTCAAAGTCACTTCAAGATATTTTGGATAATCAAAATGCAACCGCTGACGAAATTACCAATGCGACAACTGCTTTGACCAATGCGACGGCGACTGAAAAGGGAACTCGTAGCGATGCGGTGTCAGCTGCTGAAACTGCTATCACGAATGCCCAAGCAGGCGATAACGCTAATGACGAAGGCGTTCAGGAAGCGATTGAAAACCTACAAAATGTTATTGCTAATGCAACGGATGAAAAGCCGGACGGTGACGGTAACGTACTACTAACGGACGACATTGAAGCGGCAACGCAAGCGCTTGCCCAAGCGATTTCTGATGCCGCATCAGCCCGCGAAGATGCAGTGACGGCAGCGCAAGATGCGATGAGCGACACGGCGCCGGTTTCATTGGAACCAGATACGGCAACGGCTAAGGAAACATTGCAAAAGGTGCTAGATGATCCAAAGTCAACAGCAACCGACATTGAAGAAGCGATGCAAGACTTTAAGGATGCGATTGATACTGTGCGTGAGGAACGAACTGGAGTCAATGACGAAGCGACGACTGCGGTAACGAACGCTCAGAATTCGGATTATGCCGATGAACAGGGCGTGCAGGATGCGATTGCTGCCTTGAAGGAAGCACAAGAAAATGCAGCAACCGATAAGGGGACGACTGCTGAAATTACCGACGCAATGACAGCGTTACAAGATGCGTTGGATGCGGCTAAGTCTGATCAGCAAAAGGCCATCGATGACGCCGAAGCTGTGGTGACGTCACCAGTTAGTCATGAAACGGAAGTTGTTAACGCACAAAAGGCATTGGATGATTTGATTTCTTCAGCCGAATCCGGTGGGGATGTCTCAATTGCGGACATTAACGACGCTGCTCAGGCGCTTCAAGATGCAGTTGATACAGCTTCTGAGCAGCGTGATACTGCTAACGAAGCGGCTGACCAAGCAGTGACAGATGCTGAAGCAACAAACCAAGCTGATGAGCAAAGTGTGCAAGATGCGATTCAAGCATTGCGTGATTTGCAAGATGCAGCTAGTCAAGATGATGAAAATGCATTAACGGCTGACATTGAAGCAGCAACTAAGGCCATTGCTGATGCTGTCGAACAGGCGGCAGCTGCACAAGATGAAGCTCGTGATGCGGCTGGCCAAGTTGAGACGGCGCCCGTTTCTAACGAACAAGGTGTTCAGGGTGCGCAACAAGCGTTGAATGATGTCCTTGATGACCCGGCATCGACGGTAGCAGAGATTGAATCTGCCCAACAAGCGCTTGAGGATGCTGTGAAGACGGCGCAAGATAACCGTGATGCCGCGAATAGTGCGGCTGATAGTGTCATCGATGACGCCCAAACTGGCGATCAAGCTGGTGAACCGGGCGTGCAAGATGCAATTGCTAAACTGCAAGACCTTCAAACCAAGGCGGCGACCGATAATGCTGATGCGTTGACTGAAGACATTGAAGCAGCAACCAAGGCGGTGACGCAAGCTATCGCAGACGCTAAGGCCGCTCAGGATGCAGCTCGTGATGCGGCTGGTCAAGTTGAGACGGCACCAGTTTCAAATGAATCAGGTGTTAAGGATGCGCAATCCGCATTGGATAAGGTGCTCAATGATCCTAGTGCAACGGTCGAGGAAATTAACGATGCAACAACGGCACTGGAAAACGCAGTAGATACGGCTACCGCAGCCCGTGATTCTGCGAATAGCAATGCTGACACAGCCATTTCGAATGCGCAAGGTACGCCACAAATTAACGAGCCTGCTGTACAAGAGGCGGTTGAGAAGTTGCAAGAGTTGCAAAAGAATGCGGCAAATGATTCATCTTCTGCTTTGACACAAGATATTTTGGATGCCATCCAAGAGCTTTCAGATACAGTTGCCGAAGCGGCTCGGGATAAGCAAGAAGCTGTTCTAGCAGCTGAAAATGCGTTGAGTCAAACAAAGCCGGTTTCAAACGAATCGGCGACGGCCAAAGCAATATCTGATTTGCAAGCCTTGTTAGCCGATGAAAATTCAACTGCTGAAGCGGTTCGTGATGCAACCAAGGCTTTGAATGCAGCGACTGCGAGTGATACGACCGAACGTAATGCGACGAATACTGAAGCAGCTGATGCCATTTCAGCGGCCCAATCGTCAACGGTTGCGACTGATGAATCAGTATTGACGGCTATTCAGAATTTGAAGGATGCACAAACCAAGGCAGCTAACGAAACGGTTGATGATGCTGGTCACGCTTGGGTATCTCAAGATATCGTTGATGCGATGCACGCTTTGCAAGAGGCGGTCAGCGTTGCCGAACAAGCACAAGACACAGCTCGTGACGAAGCATCGGCATTGGTACAAGATAATAGCCAGACAAGTCCGGTTACAAATGAACCAGCGATTACGGATGCAAAGTCAGCTTTGCAAGATGTGATTGATGATCCAAACGCGACAGCGGCTGACTTAGAGGATGCCATGGCAGCCTACCAAGATGTGATTGATCAAACTAAGACACAACGTGATAATACGAAGTCATCGGCAACGGATGCCATCGCGTCAGCTGAGGATAGTGATTTGTCAGCTGACCAAGGCGTACAAGATGCGATTAAGGCGTTGGAAGACGTCATGAACCAAGCTGATGCCGACAGTCCTGACGCTTTGACGAGTGATATTCAAGACGCTATGAAGGCATTGCAAGATGCGCAGCTCGCAGCGGTTGAATCGCGTAACCAAGCAGCTGAACTGGCAGATCAAGTGAAGGGTCAAACGGCCCCAGTGTCACAAGAATCTGGCGTACAACAGGCAGTCAGCGACTTAGACACATTGCTAAATGATTCAACGGCAACCGCGGCCCAAATTAATGATGCAATCAAGGCGTTGCAAGATGCCGTTGCTGAGGCAAATGATGAGCGTGACGCGGTTAATCAAGCGGCTAATGAAGCTGCCACAAGTGCCGCAAATAGCGATCAGAGCCAATCGCAAGCCGTGCAAGATGCAATCACTGCTTTGCAACAAGCGCAAGCTGATGCTGCAAATGACGAAGGCACTAGTGAAGCGATTGCGACCGCCACGAAGCAACTGCAAGATGCGGTCGCTCAGGAAGCAGCTAACCAAGCAACTGAACGTGACAATGCTGCAGCTGCAATGGATGCAACAGCGCCGGTTTCAAATGAAACAGCTGTGGCCACGGCGAAGAATGCATTGGAAGCTGTTTTGGGTGACCCGAAGTCAACGGCTGAAGAAATTTCAGATGCTGTGAAGGCTTTGACCGATGCGACAACAGCCGAAAAGGAGAACCGTGACACTGCTAACACAACGGCTAACGATACGATTGCCAATGTGCCGACTGAGGTGGCGAGCGAGCCACAAGTTGCGGAAGCGGTCGCTAATTTGCAACGTTTGATGGACGAAGCCGCTAATGATTCTAGTGGCGCTTTGACGAAGGATATTGCCGCGGCAACTGAGGCCTTAACAAAGGCGCAAGATGATGTGGTTGGCTATCGTGAACAAGCTCGCGATGCCGCAGCGGATGCTTTGACCAAGACGGCACCTGTTAGTCATGAACCAGCCACGGCAGCTGCAATCGATGCGTTGAACGCTTTGGTTAATGATCCGAATGCAAATTATGCGGATATCAAGCAAGCGACAGAAGATTTGTTGAATCAAGTTGCAACAGATACACAAGAACGTGATGCAACGACTACTGATGGAAATGCGTTGCTTGACCAAGCGGCACAATCAGATTTGGCAAATGATCCAACTGTGGTTGCGGCCATGGACACATTGCGTAACGCAATGACGACCGCCGCAACGGACACGAGCGATGCGTTGACAGCCGATATTAAGGCCGCCATGCAAGCGTTACAGGATGCTATGACTGCGCTTGTTGATGATGCACGTGAGCAAGCACAACAAGCAATTGCTGATGCCAAGCCAGTTTCAAATGAAAAGAGTGTCGCTGATGCCATTAAGCAGCTACAAACAGTGCTTAATGATCCAAATGCGACACGAACAGCGATTGAACAGGCGATGACTAAGCTTCAAAATGCGACTGAATCGGCGAAGGAAAGCCGTGAGAATGCCAATAGTCAAGCACAGCAAGCCATTCAAGCTGCCGAAAGCAGTTCGGTCAGTGATGATCCGGCTGTTCAAGCAGCCATGCAACGTTTGCAAGAGATTCTTGCGGCAGCGGCCTTGGATGATCCAGATAATCTAACGGCGGATATTTTGGCAGCGATGCAGGCTTTGCAATCAGCTGTTGCGAAAGCAGAGGCTGAACAAGCTGCGACGGTTAGTGTGGCAACACAAACAAGTGAGACACCGGCAGTTGTGACGCAAGCGCTTTACGGTACGACGCCAATCTATCAAAGCGGTGGTTATCCAGTCATTGTGCCTGGTGTCCTCCCATACACGGGCTATGAGTCAGGCACATGGGTATTGCCATTAGCTCAGTCTTTGCCATATCAAGCAACGGCGCCACGTACGCTAGCTGGTGAGACGAATGGTCGTCGTATTGTCGACCGAATCAGCCAACTAGACGATCGAGAAATCAGTCGTGCGGGCCTTGATACGGCGATTGCACATGAAAATAGGTGGTTGCCACTAGGTATCTTCCTATTCTCATCAATCTTGTTGTTACTTATCGCTAAGCGTCGTAAGCAAGACGACAAGTAGGATATAAATTTTAGGAGAGTGATGTTTCTGAAAAATCAGAGATATCACTCTCTTTTTATTTGTGGTCGCGCTTCATGGTAAACTTAAATCAGATGACTTTTTAACTAGATGCAAAGGAGTGTCGAAATGTTTACTGATAAAAACATTGTGCTCATCGTCAGTGGGGGCGTTGCAGCATATAAGTCAGCCATTTTTGCCCGCTTGTTGATGAAGCAAGGTGCAAACGTCAAGGTTGTTATGACCCAGGCTGCAACAGAATTTGTAACCCCAAAAACATTTGAGGCACTAACGCAACACCCGGTTGTGACCGATTTATTTGATGCCCACAATGAAAGTATGATTGCGCACGTCAGTCTAGCTGATTGGGCAAACTATATTTTCGTTGTGCCGGCAACTGCCAACATTTTGGCGAAGATGGCAGCTGGCATTGGGGATGACGCAGCGTCATCAGTTTTGTTGGCCCGTCACACGCCAGTCATTGTTGCACCGGCTATGAATGTGAATATGTACGAAAACCCAGCGACGCAACGCAATCTAAAGACGTTACGTGAAGATGGTGTTATCATCATTGAACCAGCTGAAGGCATGCTTGCGGAAGGCTATGCTGGTAAGGGACGTTTGCCCGAACCAGATGAAATTTTGGCACTTGCTGATTTGAAACTCCGTCAACAGACTGGTCGCTTGGCCGGCAAGAAGGTGGTCGTTTCCGCAGGTGGTACGGTTGAGCCAATTGATCCAGTTCGATTCATTACGAATCGTTCATCAGGTAAGATGGGATATGCATTAGCACAAGCAGCGGCGGAGCAAGGCGCCGATGTGACACTTGTATCATCATCTGAGTTGCCAGCACCAGTTGGCGTTACGATGGTGCCAGTTCAATCAGCGCGTGAATTGTTGGCAGCGATGACGGATCATTTTGACGATACCGATGTGGCTATCATGGCTGCGGCTGTGTCTGATTACCGTGTGGCGACACCGGCAGATCAAAAGATGAAGAAGAACGCTGATCACGCTGGTTTGACGATTGATTTAGTTGAAAATCCAGATATCTTAGCGACTTTGGGTCAGCAAAAGACCACCCAATATTTAGTTGGGTTTGCGGCTGAAACGCAAGATTTGTTGACGTATGCGCAAAATAAACTAGAAAAGAAAAATGCGGATATGCTAGTTGCAAATGATGTGTCAAAGGCCCAAGTTGGATTTGGACATGACACAAATGAGGTAACGTTGCTGCAACGAAATGCTGCGCCAGAAAAGTTGCCACTCCAATCTAAGCTAGCGTTGGCCCGTGATATTATGAATCGCATTGCATCACAAGTGGAAGGAAAATAAGAAATGGCAGTTATTGGAATTGATAAGATGAGCTTTTTCTCACCACACCAATATATTGATATGGTGGATTTGGCAAACGCTCGAAACGAAGAACCAGATAAGTACTTGATTGGGATTGGTGAAACAGAACAAGCTGTTGTGCCACCTACCCAAGACGTTGTCACAATGGCAGCTAATGCAGCTGATCAATTATTGACAGCTGAAGAACGCGCGGAAATTGACACGATTATTTTTGCGACTGAATCAGGTATTGATAACTCAAAGTCAGCTGCTGTTTATGTACAACGCTTGTTGGGTTTGAATGAATATGCACGCACAATCGAAATGAAGCAAGCTTGCTATGCTGGAACGTACGGTTTGATGCAAGCGCGTGACTACGTTGCCTTGCACCCAGGTTCAAAGGTGTTGGTCATGGCATCTGATATTGCCCGTTACGGTTTGCACACACCAGGTGAAGTGACGCAAGGTGCCGGTGCAGTGGCAATGTTGGTTACTGAAAACCCACGCATTCTAGAATTGAACCGCGACAACCAATTCATGTCACGTGATGTGATGGATTTCTGGCGTCCGGTTTACGCTGAAGAAGCGTTGGTTGACGGTAAGTACTCAGCTGAAGTTTACCGTGAGTTCTTCCGCGATTTGTGGTCACGTTACAAGGAGAAGACAGGTCGTTCAATCAATGACTTTAAGGCCTACGCATTCCACTTGCCATTCACAAAGATGGGCTTGAAGGCCTTGCGCGACATTTTGCCTGAGGCTGATGAAGCTAAGCAAGCGGACTTGTTAAATGAATTTGAAGCAAGTCGTGTTTACAACAAGCGCATTGGTAACTTGTACACAGGTTCAGTTTACTTGAGCTTGTACTCATTGTTGGCCAACTCTGAAGACTTAGCTGCGGGTGACCGTTTGGGAATCTTCTCATATGGATCAGGTGCTGAAGGGGAGTTCTACTCAGCTATTTTGCAACCAAACTTCCGTGATGGTTTGATTGCTGGTCAAATGGACGCTTTGTTTGAGAAGCGTGAGTATTTGACTATTCCAGCTTATGAGGAAGTGTTTATGGCTGGCTTGCACGGTTCAGAGGATCGTGAGTTTGATATCTCAGCTGATCCAGCCAAGTTTGTGTTGGCTGGTTTGAAGGATCAACAACGCCAATACGTGGCACACTAACTCCGAGAAAAAATCAATAATTATGCGTGGCTTCATCAAACGCGCTGGGTACACTAATCGCAAAGACTAGTACAGGGGGAAGTGCCTATGCAAGATTATGAGTTACAAGTTGGCGACTTGGCCCATTGCGATGAAGCAAAGGGCATTGACCGCCCGTTCATTGGGAAGGTCGTACGCTGTGAGGGGCAGACGTACGATATGGAAGTGGTATACATTCCGGATTTGACGCATGCGAATGCATCGTTGTTGCACACTCAGGTTCAGGTGGCCAAAACAGCTTCAGCACCATTTGCCAATAAGGCGGATGTGCCATTTATGTAGGTGTTGCTTGTTCGCTATTCGTCGGGTAAAATTATTAGGTAAGACTAAATAATAAAAGTTAGATGAAGAGGGAATTTTATGAAGCGCGTCTACCTAGCCGGTCCATTTTTTGATGATGACCAAATTGATCGTATTGAACGTATGGAAAAGGCTCTAGCAGCCAACCCAACGGTGTCAGAATTCTTCAGTCCACGTACTGAGCAACACGACGAATTCGAGTTTGGTTCAAAGGAATGGGCAAAGGCAATCTACAAGGGTGATAAGGATCACTTGGATCCAGCCGAAGTTGTGATTGCTGTAATTGACTATGAGGGTGAACACGTTGATCCAGGTACTGCCTGGGAGATTGGTTACTCAGAAGCAACGAAGAAGCCAGTTATCTTGGTGAAGGAAAAGGAAGGTGGCATCAACTTGATGATGTCAGTGCCAGCTCACGCCTTTATCACGGATGTTGCGGATGTTGCAACGTACGACTTTGATGCATTGCCATCAAACGAATGGGAAGGTAAGACTTTCTAATTCTGGTTTTACGTAAAAGAAGACCTAACATAAACGGTACTCACAAAAAGTGGGTGCCGTTTTTTGCTCGAAATAAGGTACACTGTTCTAAGACATTATTTAGAGAAAGGACATGACAACATGCAAAAACTAGGCCGGTTAATGTTGGCATGGATTACAAAATTCTGGATGCCGTTGGCGATTACCGTTGGTATGTTGGCTGTGGCGGTTTCTGTCACGACGGTGATGCTGTATAAGCAACAAATAACGGTGCAAATCCCCAACCTAACGCTTCGTGAAAATCGAGGTGTGACGAGCACACCGATTTCAGTGCTAAAGCAGGGTGAGCACTTACAGATTTTGCAAGAAAACGATGGTTGGTACCAGGTACGTCGTGAAGATGAATCGACGGGGTGGGTAGCTAGCTGGTTGCTAGAACGTACAAAGCCGTTAGATAAGGTTACGCCGTTGTCGGAAGCAACGATTGTTTTAGACCCTGGACACGGTGGTAACGATCCTGGTGCCAAGTCCAATAGTGGCAAAATGGAAAAGACGTATACATTGTTGTTGGCGCAACGAGTGGCAAAAACGCTACGGGCAACAGGCGCTCGGGTCATTATGACGCGTAATAGTGATAAACTTGTTTATCTTTCACAAATCCCAAAGGTGGCTGAGAATGCAAACGCAGATGCATTTATTTCTTTCCACTTCGATTCAGTGGACGAAGCAAATACCGCGAGTGGCTTTACTGCATATTATTATCACAAAGACAATGGTTCTAAGGACCTAGCGCAAGCAATTAATGATGCGATGAATCCGAACATGCCTTTGGAGAATCGTGGGATTGACCGTGCTGAATATGTGGTGTTGATTGATAACAAGGTGCCAGCTACTTTGCTGGAAAATGGTTACATCAACTCAGATCGAGACTTTAAACAAATAAAGAGCCCAGCTTACCGAAAGTTGATTGCCAAAGACGTGGCCCAAGGGTTGGAAACGTATTTTGACAATCGGGTAAAAACCGTTAATTAGTCACAGATTGTTAGGGGTTATTGATAGTATTATTCGTGGAATTTCGATACCATTTCTTTGATGGGGAATGTGTTTAGAAACGAGGCATTTAATATGACAGCGATTAATACTGATAATGAAGTGGCAATGGAAGTCATGCGCTTGGCAGGCGTTGTGGATGAAATTGCTTATCATCTAACGAATGTGATGTTTGGGGATGAACCAGTCAATTTCGACAAGGCGGCCGTGACGGCGGCCTTGGGTGACTTGGGCATTCAATTGCGTAATTTTGTAGACGCTGAAGTTGGTCAGACGCAAGAACATAGTTTGGCCACGTTGAAAAATCAAATTAACGACATGAGTGCGGCCTTCTTGCAATTCGATAACGCAGCCGACTGGCAAGCCGTTTCGGCGGTTTCAAACCGAGTTACCGAAATGGAACGTTTATACGCTCGCTTAATGTGCTACACGGTGGCACCATAGACCTTGACGCAATTTACTTTCTATTGGATAATAAATCCCATAGATAAACCGATGAGAAAGCAAACTTGTGGTTGGTAGAAGAAAGCGAGCAGGGTCTGGTGTAAGCCTGTGGTTACTGAAGCAAGGGGACACTTTTTAGGTCGCAGCAATGCGCGTGTTGCCACGTTACGGCATGAGACCAAATTCAAGGTGGTACCGCGCTAAAAGGCGCCCTTGACGATACATGAAGTGTCGTTGAGGGCGCCTTTTCGTTTTGCACCATCGGAAACATGAGAGGAATTTTAAACATGGCTAAGCAATCATTCCAAAAGCCAAAGGGAACTGCTGACTTGCTCCCTGGTGAATCATTGAAGTGGCACTACGTTGAAGAGACGGCGCGCCTTTTGTTCGGCGACTACCAATACTCAGAAGTGCGTACGCCGATTTTTGAAAGCTTTGATGTTTTTGCCCGTTCTGCTGGTGATACATCAGACGTTGTGACGAAGGAAATGTATGACTTCAAGGATAAGGGTGATCGTCACGTTGCCTTGCGTCCAGAAGGAACTGCCGGTGTTGTCCGTGCCTTCGTTGAGAACAAGTTGTTTGGACCTGAACACCAAAAGCCATACAAGATGTTCTACATTGGACCAATGTTCCGTTACGAGCGTCCACAAGCTGGTCGTATGCGTCAATTCCACCAAATCGGTGTGGAAGCGTTGGGTTCAGACTCACCTGCTTTGGATGCTGAAGTTATCGCAATGGCAGTTGATTTGTTCCAAACGTTGGGTGTGACAAACTTGAAGGTTAAGATCAACTCTTTGGGTGACAAGGAATCACGTGAAAACTACCGTAATGCCTTGATTGACTTCTTGAAGCCACACTTTGATGAGTTGTCTGCTGACTCACAAACGCGATTGGAGAAGAACCCATTGCGTGTCTTGGATTCAAAGGATGAAAAGGATCAAGCAATTGTTGCTGATGCGCCATCAATCTTGGATTACTTGACGGAAGATGCTCAAGCACACTGGGAAAAGGTGCAAGCCTACCTTGAAGCGATGGGAATCGATTATGAAGTTGATGCCAACGTTGTCCGTGGTTTGGACTACTACAACCACACGATTTTCGAGGTTATGACACAATCAGCTGCGCTAGGTCGTGGTTGGACGACAATCACTGGTGGTGGTCGTTACAACGGTTTGGTCGAAGAGTTCGGCGGACCTGAAATGCCAGGTGTTGGATTTGGTATCGGACTTGAGCGTTTGATGTTGTTGCTTGAAGCCGAGGGTGCAACGTTGCCTGAACAAGCACCATTGGATGTTTACGTTGCAAACATGGGTGAAGGTACTGATGTTGCGGCTATGCAAATGGTCCAAGCAGTCCGTTCATTTGGTTACAGCGCAGAACGCGATTACCAAGATCGTAAGCTAAAGGCACAATTTAAGACGGCCGACAAGCTTGGCGCACGTTTCATCATCACGATTGGTGGGCGCGAATTGGCTGAGCAAACGGCTAACTTGAAGAACATGACAACTGGTGAAGAAATCACGGTGAAGTTGGCTGAACTTTACACGGGTCTCCCAGAGTTTATTGAAGTTGAAGAAGACGTAGAAGAGGAAAACTAATTATGAAGCGTACTAACTATGCTGGCTTGATTGATGAAGCCTACCTTGATCAAACTGTCACGCTACAAGGATGGGTGCAAAAGCGCCGTGACTTGGGTGGTTTGATTTTCGTTGATTTGCGTGACCGTGAAGGTATCGTTCAATTGGCCTTCTCAGAAGAATTTGGTGCGGATGCTTTGGCGGTTGCTGAAAAGATGCGTTCAGAATTCGTTATTGAAGTTGAAGGTGTCGTTCGTTCACGTGCTGAGGGTGCGGTTAACGACAACTTGAAGTCAGGTAAGATCGAAGTGCAAGTTGCTAAGGCAACGATTTTGTCAGAAGCTAAGACGACGCCATTCTATATTGAAGACGATATCAACGTTTCAGACGAATTGCGTTTGAAGTACCGTTACTTGGATTTGCGTCGTCCTGAGATGCAAAAGAACTTGCGCATCCGTTCAAAGATTACGGCTGCCACGCACGAATTCTTGGATGCCAACGGCTTTATCGACATTGAGACGCCATACTTGGCCAAGTCAACGCCAGAAGGAGCGCGTGACTACCTAGTACCATCACGTGTGTACCCTGGTTCATTCTACGCATTGCCACAATCACCACAATTGTTTAAGCAATTGTTGATGGGTGCTGGCTTTGACCGTTACTACCAAGTTGCCCGTGCCTTCCGTGACGAGGATTTGCGTGGTGACCGTCAACCAGAATTTACGCAATTGGACGTTGAGACGTCATTCATGACGCAAGACGAAATCATGGCATTGGTTAACGAATGGGTTGCCGCTATCATGAAGAAGACGGTTGATGTTGATTTGGATACGGCCCAAATTCCAGTATTGGATTACGCTGATTCAATCAAGCGTTTCGGAACTGACAAGCCTGACATGCGTTTCGGCATGGAATTGCAAGATTTGTCAGAGTTGATGGTTGATTCAGAATTTGGTGTCTTTGCTAACGCGGTAAAGAACGGTGGCCAAGTAAAGGCAATCGTTGTACCTGGTGGTGCTGATCACTACTCACGTAAGGACATTGATAAGATGGCCCAATACATCGAGCGTTTCGGTGCTAAGGGATTGGCTTGGTTGAAGGTGACTGATGAAGGTATCACTGGACCAATTGCTAAGTTCTTGACGACGAAGGGTGACGATTTGTTGGCTCAAACTGAAGCTAAGGCCGGCGACTTGATTTTGTTCGCTGCCGATTCAGAAGGTGTTGTGTCAGCAACGTTGGATGCTTTGCGTCGTATGACAGCCAAGGAAATGGATTTGATTGACAACAGCAAGTGGGCTTTCGCTTGGGTTGTTAACTGGCCATTGTTCGAGCACCAAGCTGAAGAAGATCGTTGGATTGCTGCGCACCACCCATTCACAATGCCAAATGAAGAAGATTTGCCATTGTTGGAGACGACGGAAGGTGCTCACCAAGCACACGCCCAATCATACGACCTTGTGTTGAACGGATACGAGTTGGGTTCAGGTTCAATCCGTATTCACCGTATGGATATCCAAGAAAAGATGTTGTCAGCTCTTGGCTTCACTAAGGAAGCTGCGCACGACGCATTTGGCTTCTTGCTTGAAGGTATGGAATACGGCTTCCCACCAATGGGTGGAATCGCCCTAGGATTGGATCGTTTGGCTATGTTGTTGGCTGGACGTGACAACATCCGTGAGGTGATTGCGTTCCCTAAGAACTCAAAGGCAACTGAGCCAATGACAGAAGCACCAACACCTGTTGCGAAGGCACAAATTGTTGATGACTTGGGCTTGACGGCGCCTGTATACGCCGACATTGAAGCACCAAACATGTCAGAAGAATAATTAGATAATTAAAGCGCACGTTTGCATTGTTTTGCGAACGTGCGCTTTTTTATTTGTCAATCGATATTCCTATTAATAGTAAGTCAATATGTTTCGAAAATAGAACAGCCGAGATTGTCGCATTTCACATTTTGTTCATAATTCATCTTTATACTTTTTGTTAGTGATAAAGATAAGTAAGTATCTTTTGTTAGAGAATTTGGATTAAAGGAATTTGGGGAATTGTGACATGTTGAATTGGCGTAAATTAGCATTATCTTCAGCTGTTGTTCTAGGAATGATGACTGTGGCAGGGACTGTCTATGGTTCTGATGATGTTTTTTTGAATGAGAATAGTCACATGGTCGTAAGAGACTTAGATAATGCAACCAAGGTAACTTGGAATTCACCGTTGTATACGTCTAACATGGACGCTTTGAATACGAAGCTGGGAGAAGCTGATGTTCGTGCTGAAATTATTCGTGAAGCAGGATTCACAATAAACGGCAGCCGGGCAATGGATTGGCACGCGGAGAAGGTTGTTGTTAACGGAACAACCTTCGATGGTTATCTAATGTTCAAAAACGAACGTATGGCGACGGTTGCCACGACTGCGATGATTGTGGTGAAGTTTAATAACGTTAATGACATTCAATTCCAAGTGCTGTACAAGACTAGCGGATCTTCAGATCAAACAGAGGCTTGGTATGCGACCCAAGGAATGTATGTTGGTATTCAACAAGGTAATCGTCCGGAAACACCGGAAGAGCCTGAAGCACCAACACCGGAAGAACCTGAACAGGGTATTACGACATTACCAATCAAGAAACCTGTTTTTTCTGGAGAGGATCCTACTCAACTACAAGATCCTGGAAATATTAACATTGCCGGTAATACCGTAGGTGGCACGCCTAATAAGCTACCAGCAGACGCATTCCAGAAGCAGGATCCGCAGCCAGCAAGGCCACCAAAGCAAAAGCCAATACAAAAGCCAGGAAAGCCAGTACAAAAGCCAGATACGCAACCAGCTGACGCGTTGCAAAAGCCGGATACACAGCCAGCAGATGCATTGCAAAAGCCGGGGTATGGGGCTGTTCCAGCGCCAAGCACGCCTGACCACGGTCAACAAACGATTGACGGCAATACAGAAGGTGGTAGGCCTGATACGGGTTACATCGCAGCGCCAAGCATTTCTGGTGAAGGCGATTCAAACGTAACGGGCCCAGACGCACCAACTGCTGACAATCAAAACGACGCAAATGACTCAAACGGGTCAAATGGTGTAACCACGTCACCAGTTGCTACGCCGGATGGTGCACAAACTGATTCCGTGACAAACGGGACACTAGGATTTGTTTCAGCGGGTGTTAACCCAATTGCACGCGCTGCGGTGTTCGGCAATGATGCAGCGATGTTGTATGGTAATAATGCAGCATCAAGTCAACAAACGTTGAACCCAGGCTCATCAAACGGCAACCGAACTCGTCTAGGGGGTTCAAATACCGGTCGTGATTTGATTCATGACATGATTGTGTCTGATGACGCCAAGCGTTCTAATGCGTTGAAGATGGAACAAGCTGGCGTTGGTTCTGAATGGATCACAATGGTTGCAGGCGCAATTCTAGGATTCCTATTCGCATTCTTCCGTCGTCGCAAGGAAGATGAGCGTAATGAAGAAAACGAAGCATAATAGTTAAAGTATGACGAAAACTTACGGGCATTGGTCCGTAAGTTTTTTATTTATATCGGCATTTTCGTGCTAAAATCATAAAGTACAAATTGAAAGAAGCGAGAAAATGGACCAGATAGAACAGTATTTTAATCGACACCAGTACTCAAGTCGCATTGGTAGTGCGATGGTATATGCAGTTGCTTCAGCGATTGCATTGAACTTTTTTTGGACACCCGGACACATTTATTCTTCTGGATTTACAGGGCTAGCCCAGCTGCTAAACACATTGCTTGAACGCTTTGTGGGGTGGCATGTGCCAGTTGGTGTCTTGTTGGTGCTGATTAACGTGCCCCTAATGATTACTGCGTACCGTGCAATTGGTAAGCGATTTGCGATGTTTACGGCGTTGGCTTTGTTGCTGGCCGCGATTGCCATGCGTTTGGTTTCGCAACCAGAACAATTATGGACGCACGATCCGCTTGTAATGGCCATCTTTGGTGGGGCTGTCAATGGATTCGGAACTGGGTTGGCACTTCGTAACGGACTCTCAACTGGTGGGTTGGATATTATCGGTATCCTGGTACGTCGTAAGACTGGCATGAAGATGGGAGCAGTGAACTTAACGTTTAACTTCTTCATCTTGTTGGCCTCAGGGTTCTTGTTTGGTCCACAATATGCGTTGTACACCGGTATTGGGCTGGTTATCAACGCGCGCGTGATTGATTTGGTTTATACGCGTCAACAAAAGATGCAAGTGATGATTGTGACGGAAAAGCCTGATTTGGTTATCGAAGCCATTCAACGTGATATCCGCCGTGGTATTACCATCGTGCACCACGCTGAAGGTGGATATAACCACCACCACAAGGAAGTCTTGTTCACGGTTATCTCAATGTATGAGCAATATGACCTACGTGATGCCATTTATGAGGTTGATCCACAGGCCTGGGCATCACTTTGGCGCATCGACCGCACGTTCGGTCGTTTCTACGAACCAAAGTTGTAAGCTAACGGTTTGTTAGGTACAAAAAGCTTAGGTACAAACATTTTAGGTGTGACTAGGTGAAGAGTGATAACAAATCGTCAGCAGTTTTGTATAAAGCGTTGACAACAGGTTCAATTCTGGTAAACTATTAAAGAACAAAAGTGTGCGACATATATAAAAGTTGGAAACTTCACACGGGAAGGGAGGGTAAACATTATGGCAAAGACTGTTGTTCGTAAGAATGAGTCTCTTGATGATGCTCTCCGTCGCTTCAAGCGTGGTGTATCAAAGGATGGTACCTTGCAAGAGTACCGTAAGCGTGAGTTCTACATCAAGCCATCAGTACAACGTAAGTTGAAGGCTGAGGCCGCTCGTAAGCGCAAGAACAAGAAGAGCCGTTAATTCGACTCTTGCCGGGCTACCTGCTGGTGGTCCGGTTTTGTTTTATACTCAGAAATTATTCAAAAACAAAAAGGAGATAATGACTATGAGTTTGTTGGAACAATTGACTAACGACATGAAGGAAGCAATGAAGGCTAAGGACAAGGTTACTTTGGGCGTTGTTCGTATGGTAAAGTCTTCAGTTTCTAACGAGCAAATCAAGTTGGGTCACGACTTGACTGCTGACGAAGAATTGGCTGTTTTGTCACGTGAAATGAAGCAACGTGTCGAAGAGCTGGAATCATACAAGGATGCTGATCGTGAAGATTTGGCTGAAGAAATCCAAGGCCAAATCGACGTTTTGAAGCGTTACATGCCTGAGCAAATGTCAGAAGAAGAAGTCGTTGCCGTTGTTAAGGAAACGATTGCTGAAGTTGGTGCATCATCAAAGGCTGACTTGGGTAAGGTTATGGGTGCTTTGATGCCTAAGGTTAAGGGTAAGGCTGACGGTAAGTTGGTTAACCAAACTGTACAATCATTGTTGGGCTAATCTTAGTCGAACTCTGATGCGGGGGATGCCCCCGATACATATCTATTTGCGGTATAATAGTAACCGTAAGAGAATAATTCGAATTAGAGGGATTACATTTTTGGCAGCACAAGTTGAAAAAGTTTATCGTTTTGAAAATGCTGAGCAAGAAATTGGTTTGGTCGGCGCACAAGACAGTAATTTGAAGTTAATTGAAGAAGGCATGCATGTTGCATTGTCTGTGTTTGGGGACCAACTTACGATTAAGGGTGAAGCTGACGCAGTTGATGCTGCTGAAGCAATCGTCGCTGAATTGGCCGCTTTGATTAAAAAAGGTGTGAAGCTAAACGCAACTGATATCGTCTCAGCGATGAAGATGTCAGAACGTGGGACGTTGGAATACTTTGGTGATATGTACACGGAGACGTTGATTCGTGATGCCAAGGGACACCCAGTTCGTGTTAAGAACTATGGTCAACGCCGTTATATTCAAGCGATTCGCAATAACGACATTACGTTTGGTATTGGTCCGGCTGGAACTGGAAAGACGTATTTGGCTGTTGTAATGGCCGTGGCTGCTTTGAAGCGCGGTGATGTGGAGAAAATTATCATCACGCGTCCTGCAGTTGAAGCTGGTGAAAGCCTTGGTTTCTTGCCAGGTGATTTGAAGGAAAAGGTTGATCCTTACCTACGACCAATTTACGATGCGTTGCACGCTATTTTGGGTGCTGAGCATACGGAACGTTTGATGGATCGTGGTACGATTGAAATTGCGCCATTGGCCTACATGCGTGGTCGTACGTTGGATAATGCCTTTATCATTTTGGATGAAGCGCAAAACACGACGCCACAACAAATGAAGATGTTCCTAACTCGTTTGGGGTTCGGTTCGCACATGGTTGTAAACGGAGACGTTTCACAAATCGATTTGCCAAGCAAGGTGCGTTCAGGCTTGATTCAAGCTCGCCGTGTTTTGGTAAATGTGTCACACATCGAATTCATTGAGTTCGCAGCGGATGACGTTGTGCGTCACCCAGTTGTTGGAGCAATTATTAATGCATACGACGCCTTTGATGCAGCCCAAGAAAAGGCAAAAGAAGCAAAAGAGAAGAAGGATTAAGATTATGGATTTGGCAATTATTGACCAATCAAAGCCTGGCGTTCCTGCCGAGCAAATTGACCTTGTTGAAAAGGTTTTGGACTATGCTGGTGAGTATATGAAGTTGCCAGCAGACACTGAGATGTCAGTAACATTCGTTAACAATGACGAAATTCAACGTTACAACCGCGAATACCGTGGATTGGACAAGCCAACTGACGTCATCTCATTTGCCATTGAAGAAGATGGTGATGATTTGCCATTGATGATGGATGAAGAGATGGCCGAGGATTTGGCGAAGAACATTGGTGACATTATCGTTTCTGTCGATAAGATTGGTGAACAAGCGGAATACTTGGAACACTCATATGAGCGCGAACTAGGATTCTTGGTTGTGCACGGTTTCTTGCACTTGAATGGTTACGACCACATGCGCAGTGATGAAGACGAAAAGATTATGTTTGATTTGCAACGTGAGATTTTAGATAGTTATGGACTTACACGATAAGAAAAAGGCTGCTACACAAGAGCCACAAATTGAGAAAAATACGCACTTCATCCAAGCCCTTGGTCATGCCTTAGAAGGTATCGGTCAACTTTTGGTTCGTGAACGAAACATGCGTTTTCATATTGTTGCGGCGATTGTAGTCTTACTTGTCGGCATCTATGTTAAACTAGGACGTTCAGATTGGTTGTGGATTTCAGTCGCCGTCTTTACGGTTATCATGGCTGAGTTCGTGAATACCATGGTTGAAGCCATCGTTGATTTGATTGTGGGTGAACAATATCACCCGCTAGCCAAGGTTGCTAAGGACGTGGCGTCTGGTGCTGTGTTGGCAGCGGTGGCATTTGCCATTGTGATTGGTGTTTTGATTTTCCAACCATACATTTTGCCAAATTTGCAGATGATTATTAAATAAGTTAGTTGTACGCGCGATGCGTGGATTATAGAAAGAATAGAGAATAATATACATGAGTGAACAAGGATTTAAGTCAGGTTTCGTTGCCCTAGTTGGTCGTCCAAACGTTGGTAAGTCAACGCTTTTGAACAAGATGATTGGTGAAAAGATTGCCATCATGTCACCAAAGGCGCAAACGACACGAAACAAGATCCAAGGAATTTACACGACAGATGAAGGTCAAATCGTGTTCATGGACACACCAGGAATTCACAAGCCACACAACTCATTGGGTGACTTCATGGTGAAGACGGCGATGTCAGCTTTGCGTGAAGCCGACATGGTTTGGTTCTTGGTTAACGCCGACGAGCCACGTGGTGCTGGTGATGACTTCATCATCAACCGTTTGAAGGACACAAACACACCAGTTTACTTGATCATCAACAAGATTGATTTGGTTAACCCATCAGACTTGTTGGCAATTATTGCTGATTACAGCCAACAAATGGAATTTGCGGAAATCTTCCCAATTTCAGCTTTGAAGGGTGACGGTGTGCCAGAGTTGTTGGACTTCGCCATGGACAAGATGGAAGAAGGACCACAATACTACCCAGCTGACCAAATCACGGACCACCCAGAACGTTTCATCATGAGTGAGTTGATTCGTGAGAAGGTGCTACAATTGACGCGTCAAGAAGTGCCACACTCAGTTGCCGTTGTGATCGACAAGATTGAACGTCAAGATGAGAACCACTTGCACGTGCAAGCGACAATCGTTGTTGAGCGTCCAACGCAAAAGAACATCGTTATCGGTAAGCAAGGTGCGATGATCAAGGAAATTGGTGTTCGTGCTCGTAAGGATATCGAACGCTTGCTTGGTGACAAGATTTTCTTGGAGACGTGGGTTAAGGTTGAAGAACGTTGGCGTGATAAGCCACAAGCCTTGCAAACGTACGGTTACAAGGAAGATTCAGATATTTAATGATGTGAAAGAGAGACTGATTGGTCTCTTTTTTATTAGGAGGCGGCATGGCGGAAGTATTTGAAGCGATTGTCATGTATCAACGTGACCACAAAGAGAAAGACTTGATGGTTAAAATGCTGACTAAAACGGCCGGCAAACGAATGTTTTACATCAAAAATGGTAAGTCTAAGCGCTACCAGTTTGCTGCAGATGTTCAACCGATGACGATTGCAACCTTCGAAGGCACGCTAAATCAAACGGGATTGAGTTTCATCAATTCGGTTAAAGAGAGTCACCATTCGCGTGAGTTGATGATGGATGTTGAAAAGAATGCCTACATGACATACATTCTGGGATTGATTGACGCAGCGTTTGTTGATAATCAACCAATCGAAAAATGGTTCAACTGGGCAAAGCTGGCACTGGAAAAGTTGGAGGAAGGGCTTGATCCACAAGGCTTAGCGAACTACTTTGAAGTGCAACTGCTACCGGCGTTTGGATTAAATCCAACTTGGGGTGAATGCGCAGTTTGTGGTCGTCGCGATTTACCACTCGATTTTTCTGAGAAGCTAAACGGCACGATTTGCCAAATTCACTGGGATCAAGACGAAAATCGTATGAACGCAAATCCACGCTCAGTTCGTATCTTGTCACAACTTGCGAAGGTTGATTTGAAGCAACTGGGCACGTTAAGTCTAAAAGACGAAACAAAACAAGATATGGCGCGCGTGATGGACAAGCTATATGATGATCAAGTTGGTGTTCATTTGCGGGCAAAATCATTTATCCAACAGTTATCAGGCTGGCAGGCACGCTTAGCAACGCGTGGACAGGCCGAGTCAAATAACGAGACATCCGAAGACTAATCACTTATAATAAATGTGTAGAAAGAAAACGTTTTCAGATAGGAGATGGTTCTATGGACATTAATTTGGATGATTTGAAGGACAAGGCAGCTGACGTACTTGAAGGAGCTGACTTGAACGATTTGAAGGATAAGGCCGGCGAGTTGCTTGGCGACAAGGCTGACATGCTTGATAACGTTGATTTGAATGACGTTAAGGACAAGCTATCAGGATTGCTTGGAAAAGATTAAACAACAGTTAATGGACGACATGCTCGATTGGGTATGTCGTCTTTTTTCGCATCCCGAACACTAACGAGTTACAGTCCTGTGACATTATGCACAAACGATTAGTTAATGTGATAATCTATTTCTTAGTGTTTTAGTTTTAGGGAGTAGTAGAAAGATGCAGAATTTGAAGCGAGCTTTGCGTGAGGCGACGTCGCCAACTAACATCAGACGCGACTTGGCATTGATGAATCGATTCCAACGTGTGTACATGGTTGTTATCATGGCAGTGACGGTTTGGGCGTTTTTTTATACGGGTGATTATTCATCATCTGGATGGACGAGTTTGATTACCGGCCTTGTCTTGGCATTCTATTTGATTATGTTGGCCAGTGGTCGTTTGACGAACTTCTTCTGGGGATTGTTGACGAACGGTATTTGGCTATTAATGTCGATTCACAATCACTTGGTTGGTGATATTTTGAACCAAGGATTCTTCTTTGTGATGCAATTCGTGGGGATGGCGGCGTGGTACAAGCAATTATCACAACAAGCTGATCACAGCCAAATTCAGGCGAAGCGTATCGGTCCGAAGATGATGGGCTGCCTAGTCGCAGGGGCAGTTGTTGTTTACGGTATTGTGTTGACGGTTGCGAAGACGGCTCACGGTAATCAAGTTTACCTGGACTCATCTCAACTACCACTTGGGATGTTGGCCCAAATTTTGGCAACGTACGGCTACTTGTCACAATGGATTGTGTGGTTATTTGTTGACGCCGTGGGCTTGCTACTTTGGTGGAATCAAATTCAGGCAGGCGGTTCTGGTGCATTGGGGATGTTTGTCCTGATGATTGTGAAAACTTTCAATGCCTTCTACGGCATGTACTTGTGGTCAAAAACAACCGAATATCAAGATTAATTATGATAGACTGGCAACATTTTGTTGTCAGTCTTTTTTAATCTGAAGGACGAAGCGGACCGTGGTAATATGCGCACCAGCATTCATAATTAATCAGTCATGCGCGTTGACTTTTAAACGCTGAGTGATAAACTTATTACATGTAATAAGCGATGAAAGCAGAAGAATTACGTGAACTCAGTCCAGCAAGTCACCGGTGATGTGAGGGTGATCTGAAAACACGCAAGGGGCACTGCCGGAGCACAATTTAATCCAATGAAGCTGCTAGGAGTTTTCCTAGAAGTAGGGTGGAACCGCGAATTATCGTCCCTACATCAATCATTTTTAAAGGTGATTGGTGTAGGGCTTTTTATTTGCTCGAAGCCAACCACGAGAAAGGAATTTGTCAACATGAGTGCAAAAATGAGTGTGCAAGACATTATTTTGACGTTGCAAAAGTTCTGGGCTGATCAAGGCGCAATGCTAATGGAAGCCTACGATACAGAAAAGGGTGCCGGTACGATGAGCCCTTACACGTTCCTACGTGCCAATGGTCCTGAGCCATGGAACGCAGCTTACGTAGAGCCATCACGTCGTCCAGCCGATGGACGTTACGGGGATAACCCAAACCGTTTGTACCAACACCACCAATTCCAAGTGGTTATGAAGCCATCACCTGACAACATCCAAGAATTGTACTTGGATTCTTTGAAGGCCCTGGGCATTGATCCTTTGGAACACGATATCCGTTTCGTTGAAGATAACTGGGAAAACCCTTCAATGGGTGCCGCTGGTATCGGTTGGGAAATCTGGTTGGACGGTATGGAAGTGACGCAATTTACGTACTTCCAACAAGTTGGAGGAATCCAAGTTGATGCCGTAACATCAGAAATAACGTATGGTTTGGAGCGTTTGGCTTCATACATCCAAGATGTGCCAACGGTTTACGATTTGGAATGGGGTAACGGCGTTTTGTACGGTGACATCTTTAAGGAGCCAGAGTACGAGCACTCAGTTTACTCATTCGAAGAGTCAGACCAAGAAATGTTGTTGCGTCACTTTAACGAGTACGAAGCTGAAGCCAAGAAGGCCTTGGAAAAGGGCTTGGTTCACCCAGCTTACGACTACATTTTGAAGTCATCACACACGTTTAACTTGTTGGACGCGCGTGGAACGGTTTCAGTTACTGAGCGTGCAAAGTACCTTTCACGTATCCGTAACATGGCCCGTTCAGTTGCGCGTGCCTTCATTGATGAGCGTAAGAAGCTTGGTTTCCCATTGTTGAAGGACGAAGCTTTGCGTGCGAAGTACTTGCCTGCAGATGAGGAGGAGAACTAAGATGGCTAACTTTTTGCTAGAAATTGGTTTGGAAGAAGTTCCTGCCCACTTGGTTACGCCCGCAATTAACCAATTGGTTGAGCGTGCCGAAAACTTTATGAAGGATGAGCGTTTGGCTTACGAGTCAATCAAGCCATTCTCAACGCCACGCCGTTTGGCAGTTTTGATTTCAGGTGTGGCTGAAAAGGCTGAAGACTTCACTGAAGAAGTAAAGGGACCTGCTAAGAAGGCTGCTTTGGACGCTGAAGGTAACTACTCAAAGGCTGCCCAAGGGTTCGTACGTGGTCAAGGTATGACGACCGACGACATCACGTTCAAGGAATTTAACGGTAACGAATACGTTTATGTGACGAAGTTCGAAGCTGGACAACCAGCAGCTGCTGTTTTGGCAGGCTTCAAGTCAGTTGTTGAGGCAATGACGTTCTCAACGACAATGAAGTGGGGTCGTCACACATTCGAATACGTTCGTCCAATTCGTTGGATGGTTGCATTGTTGGATGATCAAGTTGTGCCATTTGATATTTTGGGTGTTGCAACTGGTCGTTCATCACGTGGACACCGCTTCTTGGGTCACGATGTTGAAATCGCATCTGCTGACAAGTACGAAGAAGCTTTGACGTCTGTTTTCGTGCAAGCTGATGCTGAAGCACGTAAGGAAAACATCCGTGCACAAGTGCGCCAAATCGCTGCTGACAACAACTGGCAAGTGGTTGTTGACGATGATTTGCTTGAAGAAGTTAACAACATCGTTGAATACCCAACGGCCTTTGCTGGTGGCTTCGACGAAGGTTACTTGGAAGTTCCTGACGAAGTATTGATTACGTCAATGAAGGAGCACCAACGTTTCTTCCACGTGGTTGATGCTAACGGTGCTTTGTTGCCACACTTTATCTCAGTTCGTAACGGAAACGCTGAACACATCGACAACGTGATTGCCGGTAACGAGAAGGTGTTGGTTGCTCGTTTGGAAGACGCTAAGTTCTTCTACCACGAGGATCAAAAGCACGATATCGACTTCTACAACAACAAGTTGGAAGTTGTTTCATTCCACGCTAAGTTGGGATCAGTTGCTGCACACACGCGCCGTGCCAAGGCTTTGGCTGCCATTATCGCCGGCCGTTTGAACTTCTCAGCTGACCAACAAACAAAGTTGGCTCGCGCTGGTGAGATTTACAAGTTTGACTTGATGACTGGTATGGTCGGTGAGTTCGACGAATTGCAAGGTATCATGGGTGAGAAGTACGCCAACTTGTTTGGTGAAGATGCTGCCGTTGCCCAAGCAATCCGTGAGCACTACATGCCAATCTCTGCTGATGGTGAATTGCCAGCATCAGATTTGGGTAAGGTTTTGGCTTTGGCTGACAAGTTGGATAGCTTGTTGTCATTCTTCGCCGGTGGTATGGTACCATCAGGTTCAAACGACCCATACGCTTTGCGTCGTGCCGCTTCAGGTGTTGTAAACATTTTGGCCGACAACAAGTGGGAGTTGGACATTGACGGTATCTTGTCAGACTTGATTGATGACATCAACGCTGATGCTGCTAAGTTTGGTTTGCCAGAAGACGTTATGGCTGAGTTGCAAAACAACGTGGCTGCCGTGGTGAACTTCTTGACTGACCGTGTTGTGAAGGCGTTGCAAGATGATGGTGTTCGTCGTGACATCATCAACGCCGTAACAAAGAACGACTTTGCTGATACGACACAAATGTTCGAATCAGCGCAAGTTTTGGCAGCTCACGTGGCTGACGATAACTTCCGTGAAGGCGTTGAAGCGTTGACGCGTGTCATGCGCTTGACGACGAAGAACGCAACTGACTCTGTTGTTGATGTAACGTTGTTCGAGAACGATGCTGAAAAGGCTTTGTTCGAAGCTGTTTCACCAGTTGCTGAAGTTGCAGAAACGGATGCTAAGTTGGTTGCTTTGTTGAACTTGCAACCAGCAGTTGCAGCTTACTTCGATGAGACGATGGTCATGGTCGAAGACGAAGCGGTTAAGAATAACCGTTTGGCTACGTTGCACGCTGTTGCTAACGAAGCTACTAAGGTTGCTAACTTCCTAGAATTGGACGTTAAGTCAAACTAATCATTAATTAATATGAGAGCCAGGCAATTTCTTGCCTGGCTTTTTTGCATATAAAAACGTCATTCGAAAATTGTTCACAATGCCGTGATAACCTGTGTTTGATGAAGATGATAGGGGGAAATATCATGACGAGTTTTAAACAGGTTTGGCACGCGAAATGGCCAATGATTGTGGGACTGTTTTTGTTTGTATGGGCGATTGAATCATTTAGCTACTTTGTTGTGGCGACTTGGGCTGGCGGCGTACACGGTGGCGTCGCTTCAGCCGTTAATTTGCAGTTAGGCATTGATCGCGTCATACCTTGGTTCACGCCGATTTTTGCACTGTATATGCCATTGCCATTTATTTGGATTATTTTGTGGCCAGTCATGGCCTGGTTTGCTGGCCGAGAGCGATTGTTTTGGCAATACTTCACGGTGAGTTCGCTGGTGTATGTGATTTCGACAGTGATTTATGCCGTGATGCCAACGGTGACAATTCCACACGACTTTTTGGTTGGGCCAATTCAAGTGTTGTCAAAAGATAGTGCATTTTATAGTCAAATTGCAGTGCTTGATTCATCATCTGTGAATGTTTTTGGATCATTCCCAAGTTATCACAATACTTGGGCTGCCTTAGCGGTGTTCTTTGGCGTTGTGGCCCTTCGTGAGCACCGGTCCGTACTCGGGACTATCTGTGTTGTCTTCGGCCTTCTAATTACGTTAAGTACGTTCTTGTTGCACCAACACGCGGTTTTGGATGCCGTGTTTACATACGCACTAGTTGGTTTGTGCTGGTGGTTAGATGCCAAGTTCGGGTGGTCACAAAAATTAACGCAAGATAAGTCGTAGCGTTTGAAATCTATTGTCAAAAAGTTGGTAATAGTATTATGATTAATATTCGGTTAGAATAGTCTTATAGTCATTGCGGACCAAATTGGTGGCCCGAGACGTATCTATTTATAAGAAAGTTGAGAAATACATGGAAGTTGGTATAGGTTATTGGATTGGTTTCTTCGCCTTTGTTTTGGTGATGTTGGCACTTGATTTGGGTGTCTTCCACAAAAATAATGAGGCACCAACCATGAAAGAATCATTGTTGTGGAGTGCCTTTTGGATTGGGCTTGCCTTCATTTTTGCAGGAGGCCTTTGGTTCTTCACAGGCGGTGATCATGCGCTTGATTTCGTGACGGCATACTTGCTTGAAAAGTCATTGAGTATTGATAACTTGTTTATCTTCATTTTGGTATTTGGTTTCTTCGGTATTGAATTGAAGTATCAACACCGTTTGCTATTCTGGGGTGTCTTTGGTGCCTTAGTGATGCGTGTGATTTTCATTTTTGGTGGGGCAGCCTTGCTACACCATTTCGCCTGGTTGATGTACATCTTCGGTGCGTTCTTGATTGTCACTGGTGTGAAGATGCTCTTCGAAAAGGAAGAAGCGCAAGATTTGAACGATAGCTTCATTATCAAGAGTTTGCGTAAGATTTTGCCATTGAAGGAAGATGTGGCTGAACCGCATTTCTTGGTTAAGGAAAACGGAAAGCGTTACGCAACGCAATTCTTGTTGGCCTTGTTGTTCATTGAAGCATCAGATTTGCTGTTTGCTGTTGACTCAATTCCAGCCGTTTTGGCCGTTACGCAAGATACGTTTATCGTTGTGACGTCAAACATTTTTGCGATTATGGGACTGCGTTCATTGTACTTTGCTTTGTCTGGTATTTTGCCAATGTTCCGTTACATCAAGTACGCATTGGCGGTCATCTTGGCCTTTATTGGGGTGAAGATGGTCTTGAACGAATCAGCGAAGGCATTCGATTGGCACTTCCACATTTCAAACGTGGTGTCATTGACTGTTATCGTTGGCTTGTTAACACTATCAATTATTGCGTCAGTGATTGTATCTCGTGTACAAGAGCGTCGTAAGTTTAAGGCTAAATAACAGTTTTGGGATCTACCTTTTCGGGTAGGTCCTTTTTTAATTCTGCTATCGATTTTTGCGCGTATACTGACGATATTAAATTTGTAGGGGATATAAAAATGACAAAGCAAATTATTACAACAACGAATGCGCCGGCTGCAATTGGCCCATACTCACAAGCTGTTTTGACAAATGGAACGTTGTACGCTTCAGGCCAAGTTGGGTTGATTCCTAGCACAGGTGAGTTTGCCGGGGAGACGACCTTGGATCAAGCAACGCAAGTCTTTAAGAATATTGATGGCTTGCTGGCTGCGGCTGATATGACGCGTGCGGATATCGTGAAGGTGAGCGTTTACTTGGCTGATATGGCTGATTTCGCGCCAGTAAATGAGTTGTACGCCGAATACTTTAGCGACGTCGATGCATTCCCGGCTCGTTCAGCAGTTGCTGTGGCAACGTTGCCAAAGAACGCCCGCATTGAAATTGAAGTAATTGCGAATAAATAGGTAATTAAAGCGTATGCGTCTGTCGATGCATACGCTTTTATGTTATAATGTAAGCGTTTACTGAAAGATATTTAATGAATGAAAGCGAGATCAACCATGGCATTGGAAAAGATTTTATTTGGTACTTATACGCGACGTGTTTCAAAGGGAATTTACGAAGCAGCATTGAACACGGAGACTGGTGAGTTGCAAGATGCCAAGTTGGTTGCTGAAGTTGGTTCACCAACATACCTTGCTTTGAGCAAGGCCAACAAGTTGTACGCAGTTGACAAGAACGGTGACCAAGGTGGTGTTGGTGTATTTGACTTCGCCAATGACGAAGCAACGTTGACACAAGAAGTATTGGCAGAAGGTGCTTCACCTGCGTACGTCGCTGTTGATGAAGCCCGTCAATTGTTGTACTCAGGTAATTACCACAAGGGTACGTTGGAAGTCTTCGCGATTGCAGCCGATGGTTCATTGACGTTGACGGATTCATTCCAATCAGAAGGCTCAGGTCCACGTCCAGAACAAGGGTCATCACACGTTCACTGGAACAACTTGACGCCAGACAACCGAGTGGCAGTTGTGGATTTGGGTGCTGACAAGGTGTTGACGTTTGATGTGTCTGACGAAGGTAAGTTGACGTTGGTTGCAACGTTTGAGACCGAAGCCGGCTTTGGCCCTCGTCACTTACGCTTTAGCCCTGATGGTCAATACGCTTACTTGTTGGGTGAATTGTCATCAAAGTTGTCAGTATTGAAGTACAACGCTGACGGATCATTCACGTTGTTGCAAACTGTTTCAACGATTCCGGCTGATTGGACGGAGCACAACGGTGGTGCTGCTATTTACTTGTCAAACGACGGTAAGTTTGTTTACACGTCAAACCGTGGTCACAACTCAATTGCTGTCTTTGCGGTTAAGGATGGTGGTGCATCAGTTGAACACATTCAATGGATTTCAACTGAGGGTGATTTCCCACGTGACTTCGCGTTGAACCCAAGTAACGAGTTCTTGGTTGCAGCTAACCAAAACACGGACAATGTGACGGTTTACCGTCGCGATGCTGAGACTGGTGAATTGACGTTGTCACAAAAGGACTACGAAATTCCTGAATCAGTGCGTGTATTGTTCATTTAAGCTTGATACAATAAAGTCAGTTGCCAGTTGGTAACTGGCTTTTTATTTTTGGGGGATAGACTATATGAGCAACAACCAAAAACACCGGTCGATTTTGTATCGCTGGCTGTTAGATAACAAAATCATTTCAACGATGCTGGTAATTTTACTGATTTTGGCCATTATTTATATGTTAAAGAAGGTTGATTTCATCTTTGCACCAGTCGCTGGCTTGTTCGGCGCAGTGGGGGCACCGATTATTATCGCGGGTGTCTTTTATTACTTGCTAAATCCGATGGTTGATTGGGCTGAGCGTCGCTTTAAGCTTCATCGTGCCGTGACGATTACGATTCAATTCGTTGTCTTGGCTTTGTTGATTGTTTGGGGGCTGGCCGTATTCATTCCTTGGATTACGGATCAAGTTGCTGGACTGATTAAACACTGGCCAGAGTACTGGCGCGGTATTGTTAAGACCGTTGATAATTTGACATCGGACAAGCGATTTGTGTCGGTCAATAAGTGGTTTAATGAAACCAACAATGACATCACAACCTGGTTTAAACAATACTCGGCAGAATATGCAAGTAAGGGAATCAAGGGCGTTTCGTCCGTTGTTGGAACAGTAACAACGGTTGTCATCACCTTGTTGACATTCCCGTTCATGCTATTTTACTTGTTGAAGGATGGTCACCAAATGCCTGGATACATGGCAAAGTTTTTGCCACCACAGGCGCGACCATCTTTCCTTGAGACAATTGGTGAAATTAACAACCAAATCTCAAACTACATCCGTGGTCAATTGTCAGTCGCGTTTGCTGTCATGGTGATGTTTGCGATTGGGTATACGATTATCGGATTACCATATGGTTGGTTGATTGCGATTGTGGCGGGTGTCTTGAATTTGATTCCGTTCTTAGGATCATTTTTGGCAATGGTACCAGCCGTTGTCGTTGGATTATTCGTTTCGCCAATGATGTTGGTGTCGGTACTAGTGGTCTTTATGATTGAACAGACTTTAGAAGGCAGACTCATTACGCCGAAGCTGCTAGGGAATTCTCTACAGATTCACCCGGTCACAGTGTTGGTTATCTTGTTGTCAGCTGGTAACATTTTTGGTTTGGTAGGGGTTATTTTTGGAATTCCAGGGTATGCCATTCTGAAAGTGTTGTTGTACCGTTTGTATAAGTGGTGGCAGGAAAACTCAGGACTGTTTACGGAAGAAAACGAGTAAAGCATTTAATAAGGTTTACTAAGTATAGCGTGGTCAGTTATCAGACCATGCTATACTTATTTTTGTATGCAATTAAACGCGTTGGGGGAGGGGAGCCTTCCCAGAATAGGAGAAAATCATGAGCACGAATCACATCGTATTATTTGAGCCATTGATGCCAGCAAATACTGGAAATATCGCCCGTACGGCAACGGGTACTAACACAAAGCTTCACTTGATTGAGCCTTTGGGATTTAAGTTGGATGACAAGCACGTTAAGCGTGCCGGATTGGATTACTGGGATACAGTTGATATTACAATCCACGAGAACTTGCCAGCCTTTATGGCCAGCTTGAAGGAAACAGATGAACTGTTCTTGATTTCAAAGTTCGCACCACGTGCTTATCACGAAGCTGATTACACAAACCCTGATCACGATTACTACTTCTTGTTCGGTAAGGAAACGACTGGTTTGCCTGAGCCATTCATGAAGCAACACCCTGAGAAGGCGTTGCGTATTCCACAAAACGATGACCACATTCGTTCATTGAACTTGTCAAACACGGCAGCCATCGTTATCTATGAAACGTTGCGTCAACAAGGGTTCCCAAACCTAGACTTGACCCACGAATACGACTACGACAAGTTGAAGTAAAAATAAATGAGCGTTTATTCACTTAAGAAAGGAGATTAATATGGCGGCGACAGCAAAAAAGCGTCCGACTACCAAGCGTAAAACAACGCCCAAAAAGTCGACGTCTGCCAAAAAGAAAAAAGCAGCGCAACAGAACTGGTGGCTTGAACGTGGCCCACAATTGATTGGACTATTTGCGACGATTATGACGGTTATCGCCATCGCTAAGGTTGGATTAGTTGGAAAGTTTTTGGCTAATATTATTCGCCTTGTAGTAGGTGGTTCTTATCAGTTCTTCTTGCTTGTGCTATTAATTCCACTCCTGGTGGTGGTTGCTTACGGGCAATGGCCAAAGCGCTTTAAGTGGCAACAATACGTTGGTTTCACCCTCTTTTATTTGGGTGTCATGTTGGTTGGATCAATTTTGCTCTTTGATAAGATGAACGTCCATGAGGCTTACGCACAAACCATTCAAACGCTAATCAATCAAGACATGAACAATAAGGCGGTCACAACCCCGGTTGGTGGTGGCCTCATTGGGGCGTTGATGTACAGCGGTACTTATATGGCGATGGCTGATTTTGGATCATGGCTGGTAGCAGTCATTCTATTGATTGCTGGACCGGTCATGTTCTTCAATTTGCCAATCCGCGACGTGTTTGACAACTTCTTTAATTTGGCGGAAGGTGCCGGTGATTTGGTGCAAACGCAAGCTTCAACAGCCCATGAAAAGGTGACTGAATCAATTGAAAGCTTCCGTGTCCGTCAAAAGTCAGCGATGCAAGAGTTCTTTAACGAAGATCCGTTTGCATCAGAAGCAGAACGCGCTGCGCAGATGATGGATGGCTTGCCCGATGCCTCTGCGTCAAACGATGCACCAATCACATCAAAGAAGGCTAAGACACCAACGGCAGCTGTGGAGGCTGAACCTGAAGTCGATGCAACTGCCACTGAATTTGTGATGCCAGAAATTGTGGCACCAGCACCATTCAAGCCAGAAGCGCCAGTTGATGAAGCAACGTTTGCGGCGGCTGAGCCAGTGACGAATGAGTTCACGCCACTTCCAAGCGAAGATGAAGCGCCCGTTGAAATGACGTATGATCCAAGCTTTAATCCGGATGCCGTTATTCAAGCGCAAGATGCTGCAATTGAACCGGTTGTTTATGGTGAAGACCTACCAGATGATGAGCTATTGCCTGGTCAAGATGTGCCATTGACGCACGCTGATATTCTTGGCCACAATGATGCGCAAACGTCACCAAAGACAACGGCGCACCAATCAAATGTTGGTCACGTTGAGCCATCAACGATTTCAGAACCAACGGCTGACGTCGATGCGTCTGGTTTGGGTACGTTGATTGACGACAAGGATTACATTTTGCCAACCACTGACTTGTTGCAACACATTGGTTCGACTGACCAGTCAGCAGAGCGTGATGCGTTGAACGACAAGGCGCGTATCTTGCATGAAACGTTGAAGAGTTTTAACATCAACGCGACGGTTGAAAAGGTGGTTCTCGGTCCAACGGTTACACAATACGAAATTAAGCCAGCCGTTGGGGTGAAGGTGTCAAAGATTCAAAACCTTGCCGATGACTTGGCGTTGGCCTTGGCTGCCAAGTCATTGCGTATTGAAGCACCTATCCCTGGTAAAAATGTTGTCGGAATCGAAGTTGCCAATGATCAACAAGCAACGGTTGGGTTCCGTGACATGGTTGAAGAGGCTGGTATCGATACCACCAAGCCTTTGGTTGTCCCAATTGGTCGTGGTGTGACGAGTGGCGTCGTGAAACTTGATTTGACGAAGATGCCACACTTGTTGATTGCCGGTTCAACTGGTTCAGGTAAGTCAGTTGCCATTAACGGTATTTTGGCTTCAATCTTGTTGCAAGCTAAGCCATCACAAGTTCGTTTGATGCTGGTTGATCCAAAGAAGGTGGAGTTGTCAGTTTATAACGACATTCCACACTTGATTACACCGGTTATTTCAGACCCTAAGAAGGCATCGCTTGGCTTGAAGAAGGTTGTTTCCGAGATGGATCGCCGTTTCAAGTTGCTGGCTGATGAAGGGGTACGTAACATTGACGGTTACAACCGCTTAGTTGAAAAGCGCAATGCAGCGGACCCAAGTACGGTCCTTCAAAAGATGCCATACTTGGTTGTCATTATCGACGAGTTGGCTGACTTGATGATGACGTCTGCCGTTTCAGGCGACGTTGAAAACTCTATTGTGCGTATTGCGCAGTTGGGTCGTGCCGCTGGTATCCACATGATTGTCGCAACACAGCGTCCGTCAGTTGATATCATTACTGGTTTGATTAAGGCAAACGTGCCATCACGTATGGCGTTTGCCGTTTCATCTGGTGTTGATTCACGTACGATTTTGGACAGTAACGGTGCCGAAAAGCTATTGGGTCGTGGTGATATGCTGTTTGCGCCAATTGGTTCAAACGGTCCACAACGTGTTCAAGGAGCCTTCCTGACTGACGAAGACGTTGAGTCATTGACGGACTTTATCAAGAACCAAGGTGAAGCCCAATATGATAAGAGCATGGAAGTTTCTGATGAAGAAGTGAACGCGATTGATAATCCTGGCTCAGAAGGTGATGAACTAGATGAACGTTGGGATGACGTGCTTGAATTCATCTTGCGCGCTGGTGGTGCTTCAACATCATCAATTCAACGCCACTTTGGTATGGGCTATAACCGTGCCGGTCGTATCATGGACGCACTAACGGACCGTGGTTTGATTGGTGAACAAAACGGGTCTAAGCCACGTGAGTTGAAGTTTACACCCGAAATGCTTGACCGTTTCCGCCGTGAAGCACTAAAATAACGCATACGATTAAATGAGATGGAGGCCGTCAGATGATTCGTTATGATTTAACAAATCCAGCAACGGACGTCGAATTGGTAGCAATGTACCGCGCCGATTTTGATGTCGATGTTGGTCGTCTATACACGTATGTGCCAGAACTCAAGGGATTCCAATTGCACTACGACCACGATGTTGTGTTGTCACCAGCAGAGATGCGTGATGATGCTGACGTTCGTTTCTACTTGCAAGTCCATGGTCAAAACCCTACTGGACGCGCACGTATGGCAAATATTGATTTCCAACTTGTGCAACGAGATGAAATTAACTGGGCATAATGTCTAATGAAAGTCGCATTCCTTTTTATGGGTGCGACTTTTTCTATGCAGTCTGTGACGATATTTTCCTAACAAATGAATAAAGTTAATACAATTATTCATATGGCTTGGGTACAATGGTATTAACATGTCAGACAAATAGGGAGTAACTTACATGATTGAATTGAAAAACCTGAACAAGCGGTTTGGCGACAAGCTAGCAGTTCAGGATATGAATATGGTCATCAAGCCTGGTGAAGTGATGGGGCTGATCGGCCAAAATGGTGCGGGTAAAACAACCACGTTCCGTATGGTCTTGGATTTTATCGAACCTACGAGTGGTGAAATTACTTGGGATGGGCACAAGATTACGTCGGCTGATAAACAGCGCATCGGCTTTTTGCCTGAAGAGCGTGGGCTGTACCAAAAGCTAACCATTGAAGAACAAGTGATGTACTTTGCTGAGTTGCACGGCATGAAGCGTGCTGATGCGAAGGCGTCATTGCAAGATTGGATGAAGCGCTTGGATGTCGTGGGTAAGACGACTGATAAAGTGCAAAAGCTTTCTAAGGGTAACGCACAAAAGGTTCAGTTGATTTCAACGGTTATCTTCCACCCGGAATTTTTGATTTTGGACGAGCCGTTCACCGGACTTGATCCAGTGAACACGGAATTGATGATGAATGAAATCAAGCGTTTGAAGCAAGATGGCGCGATGATTATTTTCAGTTCTCACAATATGTCGGGTGTTGAAAAGCTGTCTGACCACCTGACAATGTTGCGTCACGGTGAAACGGTTTTGAGTGGTGCCACGACTGAGATTCGTGAATCATTCGGTCGTACCGAGATTTATATTGAGTCACCGGTAGCAGACGCAGATTTGTTGGCCATTGATGGCGTCCTGTCCGTTGAACCACAAGGCATTGGTCGCCAAGTACGTTTGACGAACGCCGAGGTTGGTCGCCAAGTCTTTAGTACAGTTGCACAAGACGGTTATGTACCAGTGTTTGCGCAAACTGCGCCAACGCTTGATGAGATTTTCCGTCGTGAAGTACAAGGAGGTGGCGTAAATGACTAGTCGCCAATTATTCTTAGTAGCACGCCAAACCTACTTAACACGTATTAAGTCATTCGGATACTGGGCGTTGGTCTTGGCGCCGGTATTGATTGTTGGTGTCATCGCAGGAATCACTTTCATCATTACGGCCACGCAAAGTCACAAGACGCCAGTTGTCGGGGTGGTGAACCAACCAGCGCTAACGACGTACTTGAAAAAGACAGATGGTTTTGACGCTAAGGTGAAGTCGGTTGCAACTGAAAAGCAAGCCAAAGCAGACTTACGCAAAGGTAAGCTAGACGCGTATCTGAAGGAGACTGGTGAGACGAAGTTCCAATTGGTTGCCTCAGCAGACGGTGAATCAGTTTCAGAAACGAAGCTGAAGGCCAACTTGACGAGTTTTTCAATGCTGAACACGGCCGCTGAAATTAACTTGTCAGGTGAAGATTTGCAAAAGTTGATGACGCCACCGGTTTTGAAGACGACAACGCAAAGCGACAAAGGACAATCAGCCGGTGGAGCGGTGGCCAATTCAGCCAATACGGCTTTGGCATCGGCCATTGGTATCTTGATTTTCGTGTTCTTGACGTCATACATCAGTATGATTGCGCAAGAGATTGCCAATGAGAAGTCATCACGTATCATGGAAATTTTGTTGGCTGCGACATCACCAGCGGTACAATTCTTCGGTAAGTTGAGCGGTATTGCTGGCTTGGCGTTGACGCATGGGTTGCTGTATGTAATTGCTGGGTTGCTGGTTAACGTCTTTGCGCCACACTACAAGTACTTGAAGATGATTAAGGAACTATTGGCGGGAGTTGATGCCGGCTTTGCCATTATGACGTTGCTAATTGCATTGGTTGCCATCTTTATGTACATGGTCCTAACGGCGATTGTTGCGGCAATGGTAAATGACTTGAGCCAAGTGCAACAAGCGGTGGCACCAATCACTTACTTGGCAATGATTGGTTATGTGCTAACGTTTACGTTGTCAGGTCAACCAAACAACACATTCTTGAACATCTTGTCATACGTGCCATTCATTTCACAAACGCTGATGCCGGCCCGTCTAGGGTTGCAATATGCGACGATGGGGGATGCGGCAATTGCATTGGTGCTTGAGGTGATTGTGTTGGTATTCATCAGCATGTTCGGCTTGCGTGTCTACAAGCGTAACGTGTTGACGTACAACGACGGTAATATCACGAAGGCTGCTTTGGCTAGTCTGAAGGGCTTGTTCGTTAAAACAAAAGACTAAACAAAAAACGTCGATGACTGATTATGGTCATCGACGTTTTTTCGTGAGCAGATTATTGCTTCAATTGCTCTTCATCCTTCTTACCCAAGAAACGATCCTTTTGATCATCCTTGACTTCGGGCATAACGAACAAGTCATCAAATTGCTTGCTCAATTCATCAGTACGCTTTGTTTGCAATGGCATTTGGCTTTCCCCCATCAAATATTCTTGCCAATAGTATACCACGATTACCCAGGGGCTTGTCGTCTAAATAAATTCATTTTTTTGCCGTCAGAAAGGCGTCACTTTTGTTTATGATGAAGGGGCAAAAGTGATTTCATGGGGGTAGGAAAAATGCAGATTCACGTTGCAAAAACAGGAAATGATCATCACGACG
This sequence comes from Weissella confusa, assembly GCA_001436895.1. GTDB lineage: Bacteria > Bacillota > Bacilli > Lactobacillales > Lactobacillaceae > Weissella > Weissella confusa. Next base: position 15,515 of record JQAY01000003.1, on the reverse strand, counting down.
GGACGGCAGAGCGGCCATTGTTGACGATTAATCACGCTGCGCAAATTGCGCAACCGGGCGACACAGTCATTGTTCACGAGGGGGAATACCGTGAATGGGTGAATCCAAAGAACGCCGGGTTAAGCGACCGACGCCGCATTGTTTACCAAGCAGCGCCACGCGAAAAGGTAGTTATCAAGGGCTCAGAAGTGGTTACTGAGTGGGAAGAGATTGCTGGTTCGGTCTATAAGGCAATTGTGGATAACAAGGTATTTGGCGAGTTCAATCCGTTTGACGATGAGCTAAATGGGGATTGGCTCATTTCAAACCTAAATCGTAAGACGCACACGGCAGACATTTATATTGATGGGGTGTCGATGTACGAAGCGCAATCATTGGCTGAGGTTGATGCAGGTGAAGAGCGTAATCATGTACATGATTTTATGACGGATGAGGAAATTGCAGAACCGTACCCAGCTCGTACCAAGTACAAGTGGTTTGCTGAAGTGACGGATGATGTGACGACAATTTATGCTAATTTTCATGATGTTAAGCCGTCAGAGCATTTGATTGAAATGAACGTGCGCCCATATGTGTTCTATCCAAGTCAAATTGGTCGTAACTACATCACGGTGCGTGGCTTTGAAATGGCGCAAGCAGCAACACCTTGGACGCCACCTACTGCTGAGCAACCAGGCTTGATTGGTGCGCACTGGAGTAAGGGTTGGATTATCGAGAACAATCGTATTCACGACGCTAAGACTAGTGGTATTTCACTAGGTAAGGAACGCGCATCAGGCGATAACTACTACACGCATCGTCGTGACAAGCCGGGCTACCAATATCAATTGGAAACGGTGTTTGAGGCGATAAACAATCATGGTTGGCGCAAAGAGACGATTGGGTCACACGTCGTCCGAAACAATGAGATTTATGACTGTGGTCAAAATGGTATCGTTGGTCACTTGGGTTGTGTTTTCTCAACGATTGCGGATAACCATATCTACAACATTGGCTTGAAGCGTGAATACCATGGCTGGGAAGTTGCTGGCATTAAGTTGCACGCGGCGATTGATGTGCAACTCACACACAACCACATCCACAATACGGTTTTGGGAACATGGTTGGATTGGCAAACCCAAGGTACGCGCATTAACCGTAACGTTTATCACCACAACAATCGTGACTTCTTCGTTGAAGTGAGCCACGGACCATTCATGGTTGATCACAATGTTTTCGGTTCTGAAAATGCGGTCGATGAATTTGCCCAAGGTGGCGCGTTCGTCAATAACTTGATTGCTGGTGCGATGAAGCGTCAAAAGGTGCTTAACCGAACAACGCCATATCACACGCCGCACTCAACTCAGATTGCTGGCTATGCTTGCGTTTATGGTGGGGATGACCGTTTTTACAACAACGTCTTTATCGGCACGCCAAACAAGGCGTGGGAAGTGCAAGGAACGGCACAGTTCGCGGAAGCGCCAACAACGCTTGAAGCGTACATTGATGCGGTGCACATGACGCGACCAACCGATATTGAGCAATTCGAAACGGTTGAACAACCAATGTATGTGTCACATAACGTTTATTTGAACGGTGCCCGTGCAACCACTGCGGAAAAGACAAACGTGATTGATGAAATGAACCCACACTTTGATGTGGTGAAGCAAGGCGAAGCGTATTACCTAGAATTGTCGGTACCAGAGTCAGTGACGAATTTTGTCGCGCCAACCCAGACATCAGAAACGTTGGGCAAGGTACGCTTGGTTGATGCGGAGTTTGAACAACCTGATGGATCGGACTATGTCTTGAATGAAGATTTGGTTGGTGACAAAATCGAACGTGAATTAGCCGGACCAGTTGGTAGTTTGGTCGTCGGTGAAAACCGTATTCGCATTTGGTAATAATGAGAACGTTTTCAACTTCATAAATAATTCAAAAACGAACCGTAATATACAACTTCGGAAGCAATTATTTATTTAAAGGGGAAAGAACAGATGAAGTTCGCACAACAAGCATCACTTGCGATTGCAGGTACGGTATCAGGATTGTGGTTGATGGCCGAAGAGGGATTGGCTGCAACGACAGCAACAACAATGGCACCATCTTCAACCGAGACAGTCGAAGTGATTGCTGGATTGTTGATGACGTCACTAGCCGTAATGATTTACGTCTACAAGACAAAGTAAACCCTTAAGCCACTAGGAAGTGAGAGATTTCCTAGTGGCTTTTTTTGCGCAGTTTTTCAACCAATCTCCGGGGTTAAATTAAACCGAATTTCGGCGTATAATGAAGTAAATACTATTTGAAAGGAAAAGCGAATGGCGTCAGAACATATTGAACAAAAACTTGCGCTGTTACCAGATTTGCCCGGCTCATACCAAATGAAGGATGTGAACGGCAAAATCATTTATGTCGGTAAAGCCAAGAACCTAAAAAACCGTGTGCGTTCTTACTTTAAAAGTGAACACACCGGTAAGACAGCCCAGCTGGTTGAGAATATCGCGGACTTTGATTTCATCGTCACGAGTTCCGAAAAGGAATCATTGTTGCTTGAAATCACGTTGATTCAAAAATACCAGCCGTACTATAACATTCGCTTGAAGCGTGGAACGGGGTACCCTTACATTAAGATTACCCACGAATCAGACCCAAAGCTTGAATTGGCCAACGACGTCAAAGAAGACGGCGCCCAATACTTTGGCCCTTATCCAAACGTTTACGCTGCGCAGGAAACCTTGCATTTCTTGCAAAAGGTTTATCCACTGCGTCGTTGTAACGGTTACCAAGGACGTCCATGTTTGTATGCCAACATGGGACAATGCTTGGGTCCTTGCTATCGTAAGGTGCCATTCACGGAGTACTTGGATCAAATCAAGAAGATTCAACGGTTCTTGGATGGGGATACAAAAGAAGTGACGAAGGTCTTGCAAGGTAAGATGGCCGACGCGGCTGAAAAGCTTGAGTTTGAGCGGGCCGCCGATTTGCGTGACCAACTGAAGTTTATTGAGACAACTGTTGAAAAGCAAAAGATTATCTCAAAGGACGGGACACCACGTGACTTGTTCAACTTCTATATGGACAAGGGGTGGTTATCTGTTCAAGTCTTCTTCATTCGCCAAGCACGTTTGATGAAACGTGAGAAGCGCACCTTTGCCATCGTTGATTCGCCTGAAGAAGAATTGACGAGTTTTATTTTGCAGTTCTACAACCGTAAGAACGCCGTGTTGCCAAAGGAAATTTTGGTACCAGCTGGCGTTGATAAGCAGATTATCTCAGAAGTGTTGAATGTGCCAGTTCGTACACCGCAACGTGGTGAAAAGCGTGACTTGCTCGATTTGGCGGAAAAGAATGCCAAAATCGTGTTGGATGAAAAGTTCCGTTTGATGGAGATGAATGAGTCGAAGACGAATGGAGCGATGCAAGAAATTGCCGACGCGTTAGGTCTTGACCATATTCACCGTATTGAGGCGTTTGACCACTCACACACCCAGGGTGAAGAAATGGTTTCAGCTATGGTTGTTTTTGAAGATGGTGTGCCAAACAAGAATAAATACCGCAAGTACAAGACCAAGACCGTTGATCACGCGGACGAACGTGCTGAAACGATGGAAGTTATTCGTCGTCGCTATACGCGTTTGCTCAAGGAACATGCTGAAATGCCTGATTTGATTTTGATGGACGGTGGCGTTATTCAGTTGAATGCGGCTCGTGAAGTCATTGAAGATGAGCTTGGTTTGGCAATTCCGGTCGCAGCGATGGTTAAGAATGACCAACACAAGACTGCCGACTTGTTGCGTGAAGAAGGTGAACCGCACGTTAACTTGGATCCAAAGTCGCAAGGATTCTTCCTATTGCAACGTATTCAAGATGAAGTGCACCGGTTTGCAATTACGTTCCACCGTCAATTGCGCTCGAAGAGTTCTTTGGGGTCAAAGTTGGATGAAATTGCCGGGGTGGGACCAAAGACGCGTCAGAAGTTATTGACGAAGTTTGGTTCACTCAAGAAGATTGCCAATGCATCGATTGAAGAACTGCGCGAAGTCGGCGTTTCTGAGAAGGTGGCCAACGCCATTAAGATTTCACTGCAAGCAATTCAACACAGTGATGATTAAAGGTGGTCAAACGAGGCTAAGTACTGTAAAATGATAAGCGTCAAATTGCGCTTATATTTTAAGAGCTTTAATAAAGAAAGTGAGGTCATAAACGATGGCGTTTGTCGACCAAGTTAAAATTTTTGTAAAGGCCGGTAAGGGTGGCGATGGAGCCGTTTCTTTCCGACACGAAAAGTACATCAACATGGGTGGTCCTTTTGGAGGTGACGGTGGTCACGGTGGATCTGTTGTGATGGAAGTGGATGAAGGACTACGTACCTTGATGGATTTCCGTTACAAGCGCCACTTTAAGGCCACGCCAGGTGGTAATGGTGCCACAAAGGGAATGACTGGAAAGTCAGCTGATGATTTGATTATCAAGGTCCCACAAGGAACAACGATTACTGATGCTGAGACAGGTCGCGTAATTGGTGACTTGACTGAGCAAGGTCAACGTTTGGTTGTTGCGCAAGGTGGACGTGGTGGACGCGGTAACATGCGTTTCGCTTCATCAACAAACCCTGCTCCTGAAATTGCTGAAAACGGTGAGCCAGGAGAAGAGTTGGACATTGCCCTTGAATTGAAGGTTTTGGCCGATGTTGGGTTGGTTGGTTTCCCATCTGTTGGAAAGTCAACGTTGTTGTCAGTTGTAACGGCTGCTAAGCCAAAGGTTGCGGCATATCACTTTACGACATTGGTTCCTAACTTGGGAATGGTGCGTTTGGAAGATGGTCGTGACTTTGTTATGGCTGACTTGCCTGGATTGATTGAGGGTGCCTCACAAGGTGTCGGTTTGGGAATTCAATTCCTTCGTCACGTTGAGCGTACGCGTGTTATCTTGCACATGATTGATATGTCAGGTATCGATCCAGAAGAAGATCCATACGAAAACTACGTTAAGATCAATAACGAGTTGGCCGAGTACGATCCAGCCTTGTTGGAGCGTCCACAAATTATCGTGCCAACGAAGATGGATATGCCAGACGCCGAAGAGACGTTGGCAGAATTCAAGAAGAAGTTGGCTGCTGATCCAGATGTCCCAGAAGATGTCGAGATTATGCCAATTTCATCATTGACGCGTCAAGGTTTGGAACCATTGATGCAACGTACAGCCGACTTGTTGGATGAGACGCCTGCCTTTATTCCTAAGGGTATGGAGCCTGATGAAAACGAGACTGCTTTGTACGAGTTTACCGAAGACCGTACGCCATTCGAAATCGATCGTGATGAAGATGGTACTTGGATTCTTTACGGTGATGAAATCGAACGTTTGTTCAAGCGTACGAACACGAACTACACGGAATCAATGATGCGTTTTGCACGTCAATTGCGCTTCATGGGTGTCGACGAAGCTTTGCGTGATGTAGGTGCTCGTGGTGGTGACACTGTTCAAATTTTGGACTTTGCTTTCGAATTCGAAGAGTAAAAATCAAAAGTCAGATGCTTGCATCTGGCTTTTTGTGTGAAAAGGAGAAAATGATGGCCGGCAATCAAACTGAACACGTCAGCAATCCAGATCAATATGTCACGATTGCGGCGGATGAATATACTTGGGAACAAGTCATTAAAAAGTCTCGGTTTATCGTTAATATGGCGCGTGTGAATTCCGAAGAAGAGGCGCGCGAGTTTATTGACCGTATTAATAAAGAGCACAATAAAGCCACGCACAACGTCTGGTCATACATGCTAGGTGACCGTGACCAAGTGCAACGTTATTCTGATGATGGTGAACCAGCTGGAACAGCGGGTGTGCCAATGCTAGAAGTGTTGAAGAACAATGAAGTGCACGACGTTGCTGCTGTTGTGACGCGTTACTTTGGTGGTATCAAGTTGGGCGCCGGTGGTTTGGTGCGTGCATACGCTGGTACAGTTGCGGGTGGTATTGCAGAACTCGGCTTAGTGCAACGCATTCAACGTCACAAAATGTCGTTGCGCATTGATTATAAGAATTATGAGCCTCTAAAGTATTGGCTCGAGCAACATGAATATGTTATTTTGGATACACAATATGATACGGGTGTGACACTGGTTGTGCCGGTGTCTGATGAAGACATGGCAAGTTTCGAAACTGATGTGACGGACTTGTTGTCAGGTCAAGTGACGGTTGAAGTTGGGGATGTTGATTTGTTCGAAGTACCTTACGAAAAGCGCGTCACGGCGCAAACGTCGTCGCTGAAGTAAAAGCTAAGTTTGGCTTAGTTTAATGTTCGCGCCGTATAATGAAGGTATGATGTTTTAAAGGGTTGGTGAGAAATGTGAAGCGGGGCATAGTTGAAATTCATATATTGGTGGCACTGTTCATGCTAACAGTGTGGCTGTTTCCGACGAATTTCATGTTTTTAATATGGAACGTCTTTTTAGCGTTAATCCCGTTTGATTTATCGCTGTTAATCAAAAATCGCCAACTAAAGCGTTGGATGACAGTTGTGCTAACACTTGTTTGGTTGATTTTCTTTCCAAATACAATGTACATGCTGACGGACTTTAGTCACTTATCATCAATTGGAACAGGTTTGATGACTGAGACGCAGTTCTTTAACTACGCGTTGTTGGCTAGTGGTGTGATGATTGGTACGTTGTTAGGGGTGTCATCGGCACATATCATGGCGGTCCGCTTTTTTGGTGAAGAAGCCAGAATTGAGGCACTAGCATTTTATGCTGTTTTGTCATTGGTATCGGCATTTGGGATTTACCTCGGCCGATTCCTGCGTCTAAACTCATGGGATCTGCTGACTAACGGTCATTCGGTTGTGCAACAAGTATTGCAAGCCTTTACCATGCACAGTTTTGTGTTTGTGATGTCATTTGGTGCGTTGCAACTGGCTTTGCTGTTGATGTACCACATTCTCAGAAAAATGAAGTAAAAAATAAGGTCGATGCTACTCGAGAAATTGAGTAACATCGACCTTTTATTTTTAGTCGTTTACGTCGTCATCAGTGTGACGCAAGAAACGTGTATTCGTACCGAAGATAATGGCGTTAACCACAATCAACGCGGCACTGACCATGAAGATACCGTTGTAATCAAAGTATGTTGCAACCAGGGTACCAAGCATTGGTCCGGCAACCGCACCAAGTGATTGGAATGACTGATTGTAGGCGAAGATACGTGAGGTAATTTCACGTGGCGTTGATTTCGACAGCATCGTTTGCACGGCTGGCAACATCGTCGCATCTGAAATACCAATCATGAAACGCAGAATGACCAATTGCCAGACGGCGGTCACAAAACCAGTCGGTAGCATAAAGATGAATGCTAATGCAAAACCAATCATGATCATGCGGTTCGTCCCAATGCGGTCACCAATGCGACCAAAACGTGGTGCAGCAATCATTGTTGCAATTCCAGGCATTGCCGCAACCAAACCAGCTAAGAAAGTCGTACTTGGTGCACCGTGGTTAAGTTCACGAACAAATAGTGCGACAATCGGACTGATTGATTGGTTGACCATTTGAATAATCAACGTGGTGGTAAACAAGACAATGGTGAGCTTTGGGAACTTCAACATTTGGAAGACTTCCTTACGAGATGGTGAAGCGCCACGCTCGATAGGTGTGAACTCTTCTTTGACCATTGTCAGTGTTAAGGTGAAAACGAGTAGGAAAATAATACCAGTAATAACAAATGAAATACGATAGCTAACCAATGAGGCTAGCACACCGCCAAGAAACGGTCCTAACAAGTTTCCACCGGTCACACCAGTAACCAATAGACCCAAAGCGTAGCCGGAGCGTTCCTTTGGTGTTTGCGTGGCAATCATGGCGTTTGCATTTGAAATGAAACCACCAAACAATCCTTGCAAAGCGCGCAAGAAAATCAATTGCCAAATATTCTGTGCTGCTCCCATGAGCAAGAACACAATCGCCATTCCTAATGAAGCACGGAGCAACATTAGCTTACGGCCTTTACTGTCAGCGAGCTTACCCCAAAATGGTGAGACAATGGCCGTCATCAAAAAGGTAATCGCAAAAGCGGCACCACTGTAGAACGTCAATTGGTTCTTAGTGAAGTGTCCCAAAGTGTCGACGTAAAGGGAGAGAAATGGCATGACTTCACTGAAGCCAATTCCGGTCATGAAAACCCCGAACCAGAGGACGTACAAATTACGTTGCCAGGTAGGGAGACCAGAAAGTCGTCGCTGAATCATGATGACCTCCTCAATCGCTATTTATTTTTTACAAGTAACTATTGTACGCTTATTTTTCGGAATAATCACGCGGTTTGACGGCTGTTAAACTGTTAACCGAACGTAAAATCATATTAAAACTATTTTATTCGTATCTAGGGCTTGCAATCTGTCATAAGTCGTGTAGTATATTCAACAATAACTTTTTCAAAAAAGACATTTTTGTCCTTGCAGATTTAATTGCTGGAAAATGGCCAGCGAGTTTCTACCGCCTACCTAAAGTGGCGACAATCCGCAAATGACTCACAAGAGAAAACCCTCTTTGTAAGCATTTGTGGATCACTGTATCCAGAAATGCTTTTTTGTTACACAAAATTTGGAGGTTCTCATGTCACACTTTTCAGCCACAAATAAGTTCGTTCCAATGGGATTGACGTTTGATGACGTTCAATTGGTAAACAACACGACTAACGGATTATCACAAAGCGATATTTTTTTGGCAACGACCCTAACACCAACTTTGCACCTCAACATTCCTATGTTGTCAGCCGCGATGGATACGGTAACCGAAGCGCGTTTGGCAACGCAATTGGCTTTGCTTGGTGGTATGGGTGTGGTTCACAAGAACATGTTGATTGCCGACCAAGCAGCCGAGGTTGCTAAGGTCAAGGCGGCAACAATCGATGTCGCACGCTACCCACAAGCAGCGGTTGATTTTAACGGTCGCTTGTTGGTCGCTGGTGCGGTTGGTGTGACGTCAGATACAGTGACGCGTGTTGGTGCCTTGGTTGAAGCTGGCGTTGATGCAATCGTGCTTGATTCGGCCCATGGTCATTCAGAAGGGGTGTTGCGTAAGGTTAGCGAAGTACGTGCTGCCTTCCCAGAGTTGAACATCATTGCTGGAAATATTGCGACGAAGGCTGGCGCTGCTGCCTTGTACGATGCAGGTGCCGACGTGGTTAAGGTTGGAATCGGACCTGGTTCAATTTGCACGACGCGTGTTGTGGCTGGTGTGGGGGTTCCACAAATTTCAGCCATTGCCGATGCAGCTGAAGTTGCCAAGCAATACGGCAAGGCCATCATTGCTGACGGTGGTATCAAGGATGCTGGTGATGTTGTAAAGGCGTTGGCTTCGGGTGGAAACGCAGTGATGCTTGGATCAATGCTTGCTGGTACCTTGGAAGCACCTGGGGAAGTCTTTACTGATGAACAAACAGGTCACCAATACAAGTCGTACCGTGGTATGGGATCAATTGCAGCGATGGAAAACGGTTCAAAGGATCGTTATTTCCAAGGTGAAGTTAATGAAGCCAACAAGATGGTGCCAGAGGGTATCGAAGCACGTACGGCGTACAAGGGTGCGTTGACGGATGTCTTGAACAATGTATTGGTTGGGGTTCGACGTGGCATGGTAAATGCTGGTGCAACGACAATTGATGAGATGGTGAACCAAGGTCACTTGGCTAATATGAAGCAAGCGGTTGATTACACGCGTTTGCCACAAGTACCACGTATCGTTGTCGCACAAGCCTAGGGGAGAGTTTAAACATGATGGAAACAGAAGTAGCTGGATTGAGTTTGGATCAAGTATTGTTGGTACCAAGTGAATCAAACGTTTTGCCAAACGCCGTGTCTTTGGCGACGAATTTGTCAGCTGATGTGCAAGAGGCATTGCCGGTGATTGGGGCACCAGCGATGACGGATTTGGGGATGGCACAAGCATTCGCTGAAAACGGTGCACTGGCAGTCTTGCCAGCTGGGGGAACGCAATTACAAGATGTGCAAACAATGGTCGCTGATGATGAGGCTACCCTTGTTGGGGTCGAAGTCTTGAATGAAGTTGATGCATTTGAGACGGCAGTTATGCTCCATGCAGCTGGGGCGAAGTTGATTGATTTTGTATTGGATGACAACCTTGACCAAGCCATCGAGTCGTTGCGTTTGTTGGCGCAACAAGTACCGCCATTGACGATTATGGCTGGTCCAGTTGCTGATGCTGAGACGGCCCGTCGATTGTTTGAAACGGGCATTGATTTGGTTAAGGTAGCCCCATTGCCTGGTCAACCGGTATATACGGTAACGACAACGATGGCAGTTGCTGAAGTTGCGAGCGAATTTGATGCCGGCGTTGTTTTGGGCGTTGTTTTGGGTGCTGGTATTCGCTACTCAGGTGACATCGTAAAGGCGTTGGCTGCTGGTGCGGTAGCTGTTATGGTCGACACCGATATTATCGGTGACACACCTGCGGATGATTTGTTCCAAATTGCTGGTGGGCTCCGTTCAGGCATGGGCTACACTGGTTCAGCAACCATCGATGATTTGCGTCTTAATGCGCAATTTGTCCAAATTACAGCGGCTGGTTTGGCTGAAAGTCACCCACATGACGTGGAATTGACAAAGTCAGCACCGAACTACGCCAAGCAATAGATTTAAACCGAAAGTGCGGCTTGCCGCACTTTTCTTGTATACATAGGGGTAATGAAATGACAGTAACAGCAGATTGGCATATTACGAATGCCAAAGTACTTGATGTTTTTAATCAAAAATTTGTTGAGACGGATCTTTGGGTAACTGGTGACAAAATTGTTTTCTTGGGTACGCCGACTGATGGCGTCGCAAGCCAAACGTATGATGCGCAAGGTCAGTACGTGATTCCAGGCTTGATTGATGCGCACATGCACGTTGAAAGTACGACGTTAGCACCGACAACCTTGGCAAGTGTTTTCATGGACCATGGGGTTACCCGCGCTTTCATTGATCCACATGAAATTGCGAGTGTGGCTGGTGCACCAGCTATCCAATATATGTTGGATGAAGCTGGCCGGACGCCGTTCCATTATCATGTGATGTTGCCATCGTCAGTACCGGCCACGAACTTCGAGCGCACTGGGGCAGCGCTGCATGCGGCTGACTTGAAGCCGTTTTACGAGCATCCCGACGTCGGTGGGTTGGCTGAAGTGATGGACTATCCAGCGGTCGCAAATGCCGATCCAGATATGATGCAAAAGATTGCTGATGCATTGGCTGCACACAAAACGGTTGATGGTCATGGAGCAGGGCTAACCCCTGAGCAAATTGCGGATTACCGTAATGTTGGCATTGATACCGATCACGAAGCGGTTAATGCCCAGGAAGCTGCTGAACGTGCAGCGCTTGGCATGCACATCTTGATTCGCGAAGGGACGGTTGAACAAGATGAATTGGCAATCTTGCCAGCCATCAATGCCCAAAATCAACGTCAATTCTCATTTGCAACTGATGATAAGACGGCAGTGGATATTGCAGAAAATGGTGGTGTCGACCATAGTGTACGTGTTGCGATGAACGCGGGGATGGCTCCTGAATTGGCGTTGACAATGGCAACGTTGAATGCGGCCGAAGCACATCACCTCGCTAATGTTGGTGCGTTGACGGCTGGGTATGTGGCTGATTTGGTTGTGGTGGGTGATTTAAAGACGTTGAAACCAACACGTACGATGGTCAGCGGTGAATGGATCGATGAGCACGAGCCGGTGCAACCACGCCCATTCGCCACGAACTTGATGAATGTTTCTTTGACTAAGGCTGATTTGGCATTGCCATTGAAGACGGGCCGTGCGCACGTTATTGACGTAAAGCCTTTCCACATTGATACCGAACACAGCATTGTCGATGTCACAATGAATGAAGACCATGAATTTATGCCAACGGCTGAATTTGCCAAGATTACGGTTGCGGAACGTTACCATGATTTGGGTAATGGCGTTGGTATCATTCGCGGGTTGGGCATTCGGGAAGGCGCCGTTGGCACAACTTTCTCAAATGATTCGCACAATGTGGTGATTGCTGGTGCCAGTGATGAAGCGATTGTGCAGGCGGCCAATGCGCTCCGCGAAATTGGTGGCGGTATGGTTGTTGTGGATGGACAAGGCGACGTTACAGCACTGCCACTTGAAATTGGTGGGTTGATGACCACGGCATCAGTTGAAACGACAGTTGCTAAGACCCGTGAGTTGCATGCTAAGATTTCGCAACTATGCAATGTCGACTTTGATGTCTTCCAAACGTTGTCGTTTATGGCATTGCCAGTTATTCCAAGTTTGAAGATTACGGATCAAGGCCTGTTTGATTTTGACACATGGTCATTCATTGGTATTGATGCTGAATAGAAAATGATGGTAAACAAAAATGGACCGAGTCACGAAGACTTGGTCCATTTTTGCTGTAGGTTTATAAGAGATATGTTAATTGAGTAGATTCGCTTGGGAAAGCAAAATCAATCGCCATGTGGGTGACGAATCAACTTGCAGAATTACATGGGTTTGTAATTCGGTTAACATCAAGTCGATATACTTATAATAGCTTTGAGTTGTGAACGAATTGTGAAAGAAAACTAGAAATTATCGATTTGACTAACTAAAAGTGCTTTCGGTGTATCGCATGTGATACAAAAGGAGCCAGATGCTTGATTTTGTATCTTCCTGTTCGGGAAAACTTAATTTCTGGTACAATATGAATTAAGTAAATGAACAGGGAGAAGATAGATGTACGAGTATTTGAATGGTGTTATTACTGATATTGCACCAAATTACATCGTTGTGGAAGTTGGTGGCGTTGGCTATCGCGTCTTAGTTGCCAATCCATACGCTTTTCCATTGAATGAATTAGAACGCGTTTACGTTGAGCAAATTATTCGTGAAAACGAGCAATCTTTGTATGGCTTTATTACGGCTGATGAAAAGTTGCTGTTCCAAAAGCTGCTAAACGTGTCTGGGATTGGTCCGAAGTCAGCTTTGGCCATTTTGGCGAATGCTGATCACAGTGGGCTAGTGAGCGCGATTGCTAATAACGATGTGAACTTCTTGATTAAGTTCCCTGGTATTGGTAAAAAGACAGCGCAACAAATCATTCTGGATTTGCAAAACAAGCTTGGTGATTTGCCGTTTAATAATGACACTGATCTTGGTTTGATTTTGCCAACGCAACCAGCTAATGATGATAACCCAGAGTTGACGGATGCTTTGTTGGCACTTGAAGCGCTTGGATATGCGAAGAAAGATGTTAATAAGGTTGAAAAGGCACTGGCTAAGGAAGCCCCAATGGATACGGCTGCGTATGTCAGTGCTGGTTTGAAGTTACTCCAATAATAAGCCGAAAGGAGGCTGTTAGATGGCTGACGATATTTTACGTGACACGGCGGCTGATTTCGGTGAGGAATTGATTGAAAAGTCACTTCGCCCATCAACGTTGAGTCAATACATCGGTCAAGAACCGCTGAAGGCCCGCTTGCAAGTTTATATTCAAGCGGCCCGTCAACGTGAAGAACCCCTTGACCACGTTTTGCTGTATGGACCACCTGGACTAGGTAAGACGACGCTGGCAATGGTGATTGCTAATGAAATGGGCGTTGGTTTGCGTACGACGTCAGGGCCAGCGATTGAAAAGTCGGGCGATTTGTTGGCTTTGCTAAATGAATTGCAACCGGGTGACGTGTTGTTTATTGATGAAATTCACCGTATGCCTAAGACAGTTGAGGAAATGCTTTATTCAGCGATGGAAGACTTCTACGTTGATATTATCGCTGGTGAAGGCCCAACTGCCCGACCAATTCACTTCCCGTTGCCACCATTCACATTGATTGGTGCAACAACGCGTGCCGGTATGTTGTCACAACCGTTGCGCGATCGCTTTGGTATTGTCGAACACATGGCGTATTACACAACAGCTGAGTTAGCAGAGATTATTCAACGTTCAGCTGACATTTTTAATACAACGATTAAAGAGTCGGGTGCGATTGAATTGGCTCGCCGATCACGTGGAACGCCACGTGTCGCAAATCGTCTACTTCGTCGTGTGCGCGACTTCGCGATGGTGAAGCAGCGCGATGACATCGATGATGCGATGGTTAACTTCTCATTGGATTTGTTGAAGGTTGATAGTGCCGGACTAGATGAAGTTGACCACAAGATTTTGCGCACAATGATTGAATACTATCAAGGTGGCCCGGTGGGTGTGAATACCATCGCAGCTAATATTGGTGAAGAAGTTGATACGATTGAATCAATGTATGAGCCATATTTGCTACAAATTGGTTTCTTGCAGCGTACACCGCGCGGACGTGTGGTGACGCAAGCAGCGTATGAACACTTAGGACTACCATTTGTTCAGAAGAAGGGTTAATTGAGATGACAGAACAACACTATACACTTGAAGATTTTGACTATGATTTGCCACATGAATTGATTGCACAAACGCCATTGAAGCAACGCGATGGCTCACGTTTGTTGGAATTGAATGCAGAAACGGGTGAAGTACACGATCGACACTTCTATGATATTTTGGATTACCTAAATCCTGGCGATGCATTGGTTATGAATAACTCACGCGTCTTGCCAGCACGCCTTTATGGTGAGCGTCCAGGAACTGGTGGTCACGTAGAAGTCTTGTTGCTGCGTCAAGATCATGGTGATGTTTGGGAAACGTTGGTAAAGCCAGCTAAGAAGTACCCAGTGGGTCAAGAAATCGTCTTTGGGGATGGTGCATTGAAGGCAGTCGTCACTGAAGAGCTTGAACACGGTGGTCGTATGATTGAGTTTAAGTACGATGGTATCTTCTTGGAGATTTTGGAATCACTTGGTGAAATGCCATTGCCACCATATATTAAAGAGAAGCTAGATGATAAGGAACGTTATCAAACGGTTTACTCAAAGGTTAATGGATCAGCTGCAGCGCCAACGGCTGGATTGCACTGGACACCAGAGCTATTGCAAAAGGCTGCTGATAAGGGTGTTAAGCTAGTTGAATTGACGTTGCACGTTGGTCTAGGAACGTTCCGTCCGGTTGAAGAAGAGAACATTGAGGATCACAAGATGCACTCAGAGTTCTACCAATTGTCAGCTGAGGCGGCACAAACATTGAATGATGTGAAGGCCAATGGTGGTCGTATCGTGGCAACGGGTACAACATCAATCCGTACCCTTGAGACAATTGGCTCAAAGTTTAATGGTGAACTGCGAGAAGACTCAGGTTGGACGGATATCTTCATTAAGCCTGGTTACAAGTGGACGGTTGTTGATGCGTTCATTACAAACTTCCACTTGCCAAAGTCAACTTTGGTGATGTTGGTTGCGGCGTTTACTGGACGTGAAAACATCTTGAATGCTTATCAACACGCTATTTCTGAGGGTTATCGCTTCTTTAGTTTTGGGGATGCGATGTACGTTCACAAGTAGAAAATAAAATGAATTCAAACTTCTTTTAAAAAAGGGGTTGACGATTCATAAATGGATGTGTATTATATATTATGTTGTTGCGGCAACGAAGTTATAAAAAGCAT